>NZ_BDBX01000054.1 GCF_001613205.1 Nocardia sienata NBRC 100364
CGAAGCGGTCGGCGGAGGCGGCCGAGGGCAGCCGGTCGGGCGGGTAGACCGGGCCGGCGACCGGCACGGTGTCCGGTTCGGGCAGGCGGATGACCCGGTCGGCATGGGCGAGGGTCGACTCACGATGGGCCAGGATGATGGTGGTGCGGGCGCCCTGATCGGGCAGTGCGCCGAAGATGGCGGCCTCGGTCACCGCGTCGACCGCGGAGGTGGCGTCGTCGAGCACCAGGATGCGCGGGCGGGCCAGCAAGGCCCGGGCCAGGGCGATGCGCTGCCGCTGACCGCCGGAGAGGGTGAGCCCGCGTTCTCCGACGACCGTGTCGTAGCCGTCCGGCAGCTGTTCGATGAACTCGTCGGCGGCGGCCTGCCGGGCGGCGGCCCGGATCTCGTCGGGCGTGGCGTCTGGCCTGGCGAGGGCGATATTGGCGGCCACGCTGGAACTGAACAGGAACGGGTCGTCGAAGACCACACCCACCGCGGCCCGCAGTTGCGTGGCGGACACCTCGGCGATATCCACCGGCTGCGCGCTACCGGTGCCCAGCAGCAGGATCCGGCCGGCATCGGGTGCGTAGAACCGGGGCAGCAACAGCGAGAGCGTGGTCTTGCCCGACCCCGCCGGACCGATGATCGCCACCGTCTCGCCCGGCCGGACCCGCAGGTTCAGGTCGCGCAGGACCGGTTGCGCGGGGTCGAAGCCGAAGCTCACCCCGTCGAGTTCGATACCCAGCGGGCCGTCGGGCACGGGGACCGGCTGCGGCGGATCGGCCACCGCCGGGCCGGCGTCGATCACCTGGTACACCCGTTCGGCCGCAGCCCGGGTGAGCTGGGCCAGGATGATCACCGACGCCATGGTGCGGGCGGTGGTGGTCATGGTGGTGACGTAGGCGCTGAACGCCAGGAAGGTGCCGAGACCGATCTGCCCGCGCAACGCGAGCCAGCCGCCGACGGCGATCACCACCACCAGGCCCGCCTGCGGAATCGCCGCGAGGGTGGGGGAGAAGCGGGCGTTGATCCGGGCCGCGCGCATCCGTTCGGCGAACAAGCGGCGGCCGTGCTGTTCGAGCACATCCACCATGCGGGCTTCCTGGCCGAACCCCTTCACCACCCGGACCCCGGTGACCGTCTCCTCGACATGCTGGGCGAGTTCGGCGGCCCGCTGCTGGGCCGACCAGGTCGCGGCGTGCAGCCGGGGCCGCATCCGGTACACCACCGCGATCACCAGCGGCACCATCAGCAGCGCCACCGCCGCCAGCGGCGGGGACAGCCACAGCATCACCGCGGCGGCGAGCACGAACTGCAGAAACGACATTCCCGAGAGCGGAGCCATCGCCAGCAGCGACTGCACCAGCTGGAGGTCGGTGATCGAACGGGAGACCACCTGGCCGGTGCGCAGCGCGTCCTGACCCGCGCCGTCGAGCCGCTGCAACGATCCGAGCAGCTGCACCCGCAGCCCGTGCTGGACGTCCAGTGACAATTTGCCGGCCAACATCCGCCGGCCGAAGGACGCGGCGAACCGGCCCGCCGCCAGCAGGGCCAGCAGGCCGGCGACGATACCGATCACCCGGGTGGCACCGCCGGTGGCCGAATCCACGGCCCATTTGGTGAGCAGCGGTGCGATGATCTCCGCCGTCGCGCCGGCCACCAATGCCACAGCGATACCGGCCAGCGTGCCGCGATAGCGCCGGCACTCCGACCACAGCCTACGAAGCCATCCCGGCCGCGCGCCGCTACTCATGAGCCCCCTTCACCTCGACCTGTCATCGACCATAACGACGCCGGGTGACAAGGGGTTGTTCCCGGCGGTCCGCCGGGAGGGGCTCAGCGGATCACAGTTCGGCCCGGCGCAGCGCCCACCAGCCGGCCGCGCCGACGCCGACGGACCACAACAGCAGCACCACGATCGCGGCCGGGGCGGGGGCCAGCAGATCGCTGTCGGTGAAGGAGCCGACCAGGACGGTGCTCAGCGTCGCTGAGCCGGGCAGCAGAGTCGCCGCGCCCGGCAGACCGATTCCGGCGGTCACCACCCAGAGCAGCGGCTCGGCGAGCAGGATCCAGACCAGCACCGCGCCGACCGCCGGCCCCGGCGAGCGCAGCAGCAGCCCGAGCCCGGTACCGATGACCGCCCAGCACGCCGCGGCGAGCAGACCGCCACCGAGTACCGCGAACAACGCGGCCGTGACCTCGAAGTCGCCGCGGCCGAACAGCAGCAGGCAGACCATCGCCACGACCTCGACCGCCAGTGCTGCCACCACCGCGGCGGCGGCGGTCACCAGGTATTTCGCCCCGGCCAGCCGGTCCCGGTCGGGTGTGAACAGCGCGGTGGTCACCAGCGTGTTGTGCTGATGTTCGCCCGCCGCGCCCGCGGCCCCGAAAACGCCCGCGGCCACGATTACCGCGAACAGCGCCAGATACAACCCGATGGTCGCCGCCCCGGTGACCGGTTCGCCGTCCGGGTCACGCGGCCCGGCCATGAGCGCGGTCACCGAAGCGGCCACGACGGTCAGGGCGACCAGGCTCCCGGCCAGCACCCGGGTGTAGCGCAGTGTCACCGCCTTGCGGTACTCGGACAGGACCGGCGGTATCAGTTCCGCGGGTACGACGTCGATCATCGGGCAACCCCGTACGGCAGAGAGGTGGGCGGTGGCATACCGGGTCCGACCGGCTGCGGCGCGGCCGCGTGGGTCAGGGAGGCGAGTACCCGGTCGGGATGGATCCGATCGGCGACTATACGGTCCAGCCGCACATCGGCGGCGCGGGCGGCGGCCACGATATCGTCCTCCGTCGCGTCCGCCACCGCCAGCTGATCGTCGGGCCGGATCACCGCGTCGGTGAAACCACGGGCGGCCAGGGCGGTGGCGACGGCGATGGACGAGGAGGAGGCCACCACCAGGCGGTCCGGGTTACGGCGCCGCAGCCGGGCCGGGCTGCCCTGATAGACCACCGACCCGCCGCTGAGCACCACCAGATGGTCCGCGATCGGCAGCGCCGTCACCAGGCTGGGCGTGGTGAACAGTACGGTGCCACCGCGCCGTGTGTGATCGCGCAGGAAGCCCTGCAACCAGGACAGTTCGCTCAGCTGCATACCGGCGGCGGGATCATCGAGCACCAGCAATCGGGGATCGGGCAGCAGGGCCGTCGCCAGCGCCGCGCGGGTCTGCTCACCGGGGCTCAGATCCTCGGCGACGGCGCGGGCCCGCTCGGTGAGGCCGGTGATCTCCAGAACGGCGCGCACCCGGCGGTCCGGGCAACCGGCCGCGGCGGCGTAGACCCGCAGATGGTCGCGGACCGTGCGGCGCGGATGCAGACCGCGCGGTGCGAGGACGGCGCCCACCGTCGAACTGCCGCGGCCACCGGCCACCGTGGCCGACCCGGCCGTCGGCGGGAGCAGACCCAGCAGGATCCCGGCCACCGTCGACTTCCCGGAACCGGGCGGACCCACCAGTGCCGCGCAGGTACCCGCGGCGACATCGAAGGAGATGTCCTGGGCGCCGATACCGAAATCCTCGTACCGCTTGGTCAGACCCCGGACGGTGATCGCCGGGCGCGCCGAGGGCGTCACCGCGGCCCGGCCGGTGGCTGGGTCCCACGCCGGCGCACACCGACCTCATCGCGCGCCGGCTCGCTCACAGCGCCCTGTGGCAGCGATTTCTCCGGCTGCTCCAGCCCGGGCGGCACCTTGGCGTCGATCACCATCTCGTCGGGGAAGTACGCCGGCGCCGGGCCGAATGCCTTGCGCGCGTTTTTTACAGTCGCCTTGCCCAGCGCCCGGTTACCGACGCCGCCGATCACCGCGCCGATCCCGGCGGGCACCACCTTGCCCGCCATCAGCGCGGCACGCTTGGTGATGAAGCGGACGATGAACCGCTTGAGCAGCGAATCGTTCATCCCGGACAGACCCGGGATCTTGTCGGCGAACACGGTGCCCCAGTTCTTGGCCGAGGTACCGACGCTCTTCTGCACGATCTCCATCCCGCTGTCACCGAGTACCACCGCGAGCACCAGCGCCCGCCGCTGCTCGGTGTGCTCCGGCCGCACTCCGTGCACCGAGGCCACCGCCAGCGTGAACAACGCCGACGCCTCCATGAAGAACGTGGTCTCCGCGCTCACCGCCGCCAGCGCGGCGATGGTCCCCACCCCGGGGATCGCGGCCGACGCCCCGACCGCGCTACCGCTACCGGTCACCGCCAGCAGATACTGGCGTTCCAGTCGCTCCACGAGCTGCGCGGGCGACTCGTCGGGATGTGCGCGCCGCAAGCGCGCGACATACTTGGCGACGGCGGGTGCTTGTAGCCGGGAACCGTGGTCCAGCGCCTCGACCACGGCCTTTTCCAATGCCCCGTTACGCACGGCGTCATCCCTCCTCTTCGGCCTCTGTGCACTGTAGGGCACGGAGGCCGTACGTTCGCTCTGACTGGTAACGGACTACCCGTCTCACGGGTTCCAATTCGCGAGATGCGGCACCGAGGGGTTACGTCGGCATTCGATGTCCGGGGCCGATGCTGAGCCGTGCGTGGTGTGGACCTCGGGTCCGGGGTGCCGATCAGCGGGCGCCGTGCTCCTCCGGGACCACTTCGGCCGGGACCGGGGGTGGTGGGGGCGTGCCGTCGCCGAAGGGGCGGCCGCCGAGGGATTCGCGACCGTGGGGGGTGAGCCAGTTGGCGAGGTTCGGGCCCTTGGGGACGATCCGGGTCGGGTTGATGTCGGTGTGGACCTTGTAGTAGTGGTCCTTGATCTGCGTGAAGTCGATGGTGTCGCCGAAACCGGGAGTTTGGAACAGGTCTCGGGCGTAGGCCCACAGGACCGGCATCTCGCTGAGTTTGCTGCGGTTGCACTTGAAGTGGCCGTGGTAGACGGGGTCGAACCGGGCCAGGGTGGTGAACAGCCGGATATCGGCTTCGGTGATGGTGTCGCCGACCAGATAGCGCTGCCCGGTCAGCCGGTCCGACAGCCAGTCCAGGGCGGTGAAGAGCCGGTCGTAGGCGGCGTCGTAGGCGTCCTGGGCGCCGGCGAATCCGCAGCGGTACACGCCGTTGTTCACTTCGCGGAACACGCGTGCGTTGACCTCGTCGATCTCGGCGCGCAGCGCTTCCGGGTAGAGCTGTGGCGCACCTTCGCGGTGGTACTCGGTCCATTCGAGGGAGAAGTCGAGGGTGATCTGCGCGTAGTCGTTGGTGACGACCTGGCCGGTCGGTACGTCGACGATCGCCGGCACTGTGATGCCGCGCGGATAGTCGGGGAAGCGGGCCAGGTAGGCGTCGCGCAGGCGCGGGATCTGCAGCACCGGGTCCACCCCGCCCGGATCCAGATCGAAGGTCCAGCTGAGTTTGTCGTGGGTGGGTCCGCACAGACCCAGCGAGATAGCCGATTCCAGGCCCAGCAGGCGGCGCGCGATCAGGGTGCGGTTGGCCCACGGGCAGGCGCGGGCGGCGACCAGCCGGTACCGGCCCGGTTCGACCGGGTAGCCGTCGCGGCCGTCGGCGGTGATCCGAGTGGTGATGTAGTTGGTGTCGCGCTTGAATTCGCCCGGTTCGACGTAGGTGCCCTGTCCGGTTTCCGAGTCGGTCATGGCACCAGTCTCGCAGGGCCGGCCAATAAGCTGACGGTATGAGCGGGTCGGGCCCGGAGGCGGTAGCGGAGCGTAACCATGTAGGGCCCTCGCTCATGCCCGATGGACACGGCGTGAGCGGGTCGGACCCGGAGGCGGTAGCGGAGCGTAACCACGGAGGGCCCTCGCTCATACCCGATAATCACGGTATGAGCGCTACCGAACCCACCCGGCTGGAACGCACGGTCACCACCGGCGGTGCCGAAGTCGCCACGTTGACGCTGGCGAGCCCACCGCTGAACCTGTTCGACCGAGCCATGTTCGACGCCCTGGTCGCCGATCTCGCCGAGCTGTCGGCGCGGCCGCCCCGCGCATTGCTGATCCGGGCCGAGGGCAAAGTGGTCTCGGGCGGGGTGGATGTGCACACCTTCGACGGTCTCACCGCCGCGCAGGGGGCACAGTTGTGGCAGGACCTGTTCGCGCGGATCAGCCACCCGATCGAGGCGCTGCCGTGCCCGGTGCTCTTCGCCGCGCACGGGCTCACCCTCACCGCGGCATTCGAGATCGCGCTGGCCTGCGATCTGATCCTGGCCGCGCCGAAGGCGAAGTTCGGGCTGGTGGAGATCGTGGTCGGGCTGACACCGTCGATGGGCGGTCCGCAGCGGCTGGCCGAACGGGCCGGGTCGGGCCGGGCCCGCGAACTGGTGATGACCGGCGATCTGTACGACGCGCAGACCATGCGCGAATGGGGTGTGGTGAACCAGATCCACGAGGATCTCGATATCGCGGCGGTCGCGCTGGCCCACCGGCTGGCGGAGGGGCCCACTCGCGCACACGCCGCCACGAAGCGGATCGTCGAAGCGTGGCGGTCGGGTGGGGTGGCGCACGCGGATTCGGTGACACCGCAGGTCTCCGGTGACCTGTTCGACACCGAGGACCTCCCGCGAGCGGTGCGCAGCTTCCTGGAGCAGGGGCCCGGGAAGGCGACCTACCGGGGGCGCTGACGCAGCGGATGACGATCTCGTCATCGATCCGGGCGATTCCCCGACTCTGCACCGAATTTGTGATCTGCATCATATAGTCACAGGGTCAGACTGTTCGACTCTGCGGAGGTCCGATGCAAAGCGGTACGACCACGATCATCGGGCCCGTGGCCGGTCCGTCCGACTCGGCGCAGCGGTCCGGTCCGCGGCCGGAGCCGGTGGAGTTCCACATCGTCGACGCCGGCGCTGCGGCGCCGCTGTCGCGGGGCGCGGACGGCATCCTGCGGTACGGCAACCTCAGTCCCGCCCTCACCGAACTCCTCGATCTGCAGGTGCACGCATTCTCGAACCGGGAGGCCGTGGTCGAGGTCGGCGGCGGCCGGCTCACCTATCGGGAACTGTGGCATTCGGCCTCCCGGGTGGCCGGTGGGCTGCAGGAACACGGGATCGGCTACGGGGACCGGGTCGCGGTGCACATGCCACCCGGGGTGCGCTGGGTGCAGGCGTTTCTCGGGGCGCTGCTCAGCGGGGCGGTACCGGTTCTGGTCCAGTACGGGCTGTCGCGCGAGGCGGCCGACAAGGTCATCGTCGACAGTGATGCCGATTTCGTGCTCGGTGCCCCCGACCGGGGATGCGGCGCCACCCGTAGCGACAGCCGCTGGGCGCCCGGCCTGCCCGATGGCGCCGCGTTCATCGACGACGGTGCGGCGCTCGGCGATCTGGCGCTGCTCTGCTATACCAGCGGGGCCGGGGCGGGTGCGGCGCCGACCGGGGTGGAACTGACCAACGAGAATCTGCTCTCCGCGATCCGCTCGATGGTCGCCGCCCTCGATCTGCCCACCGATGGGATGCGCAACCTCGTGCTACAGCCGCTGGCCCACGCCAGCGGCTGTGTCGATCAGCTGCTGCCCACCTTCGCTGTCGGCGGGACCGTGGTCTTGGCGCAGGGCGCGGATGCGGTGGCGGCGGCGATCGCCGAGGAAGGCGTGGATACGCTCGCCGCCAGTACCCGTATTCTCGGCGGCCTGCTGCCGGAGCTGGCCGCGGGCCGGGCCGACGGGCTGTGCACCGAGCGGGTGATCCGGATCAGTACGGCCGGTCATCGGGCCGATGCCGGGGAGTGCGGGTCGGCGACCGCCCGTGATCTCGGTGCGATCTTCCCTTCGGCCCGGCAGTGGTCTGTGTGGGGTGCGACCGAGACCAGCGGGATCGGGCTCGCGCTGGGTCCGACCGCCGGCCCGTCCTCCGACGCCGACGGTAGCGTGCTCGGGTTCCCTTTCGGCGGTACCGAGCTGGCGCTGTGCGGACCGGAGGCCGCGTCGGGGCGCGGCGAGTTGCTGTGCCGCGGGCCCAATGTGACCAGGCGCTACTGGAACGATCCGCAGCGCACGGCCGACCGCTT
This sequence comes from Nocardia sienata NBRC 100364, assembly GCF_001613205.1. Lineage (GTDB taxonomy): Bacteria > Actinomycetota > Actinomycetes > Mycobacteriales > Mycobacteriaceae > Nocardia > Nocardia sienata. Next base: position 7,931 of record NZ_BDBX01000054.1, read on the forward strand.
CACCGGCAGTTGGTTCCATACCGGCGACCACGTGTGCATCGGTGCCGACGGTCTGGTTCGGCGCAGCGCCTGAGCGTCAGGCGACGAGTCGTTCCCGCAGCCGCTCCCGCAGGTCGGGCGTGAGCCCCACGGCGCGCAGATACGCATCGAAATCACCGTGCAGTTCGATACCGGATTCGAGGCCCGCGCGCAGGTACTCCTCCCGTACCTCGAGCACGGCCTGCGGCAGGTCCGCGCCGAACTCGTCCTTCAGCGAGGTACGCAGTTCGGCGACCGCCTGGTTGCTCAGCAGGTAGTCGCCGAGGATCTCGGACTCGGTGACCCCGACCGCGCGCAGCAGTGTGGCGATGGTCCAGCCGGTGCGGTCCTTACCGGCGGCGCAGTGCACCAGGACGGCCCCGCGGTCGGCGACGATCGCCTCCGCCAGGGCCACGATGGCAGCGTGCGCCTCGGGCCGGGCGGGGAAGTTGCGATACACGTCCATCATGTAGGCGAGTGCGGCGCCGGGCGCGTCCTGCCGGCCGGCGCCCGCCTCATGCGGGGGCGCGGTGACCGTTCCGTCGTCGAAGGGGGTGATGTTCAGCCGGATCTCCGGGGGCAGGTGGTCGGCGCCGGCGCGTTCGATCTCCAGGTGGCCGCGCAGATCGTGGACCGCCCCCACACCCAGTTCCCGCAGGGTGGCGTGGCCGTCGTCGTCGAGCCGGCTGAGCTGGGCCGAACGGAGCAGGACTCCGGATCGTGTCGTCCCGCCGCCGTGTAGCCGCAATCCGCCGAGATCTCGAAAGTTGAATGTGCCGCTGATCCGGAGATGCCCGGCGAGGGGAGAGCTTGTCACCGCATCAGGCTAACTGCCGTCCGGCCGTGCGCGTTGTGTGATGCCGCACAGCTGTCGAAGATCACCGGGGCCCGGTCGTAGACTGACCGATAGTCTCTGTCATGAGGCGCTGTGGCGGTACGGTACGTCTTCCGGGGGTCGGTCCTGGGTGGGCCGGGCGTGCGCGTGCCGGGTTTCCGGGGTATGCGGCAACGGTCCCGAAGGGGCCGTAAAAACAGTCTTCGAGTATGGGTTTCCCGTCAGAACTGTTCTCAAACCCCGAAAACCTTCTAATATCGAGAAGACGGATTGGATAGGCTGCAACTTCCCGACCTATGCCTACCGATCCGGCCGGCCACTTCGGTCTGGAGTTTTCGGTCCGGAGTGTGTGAGTTGTTTGCCGAGGGAGCTTGCGTTGGGCGTACGTGGAGAAATAGCGGAGGTCCGGATCCGGTCGGCTGTGCGTGAAGCGGTCGATCGTGCAGACGCGGTAATGGATATCAGCGGATTACGGGCGTTGCGGGTGTTGCTGCACGCCGGGGCGAGCGCCTACTGGCAACTGATCAAAGCGAGGCCGGTGCAGCAGATCCACGCCTACTCCAAGACTGTGGAGATCCTGTGCCGGCACTGGGACTCCACCGCGGACTACGTGCCCGATCCGGTGGTTTCCGAGCGGCAGCGTGCCCAGCAGCGTGAAGTGATCGACTGGCTGGAGCTGTGTGCCGCGCGTTCGGGCACCCGCTGGATCGAACCGGTCGAATCGGTTGCCTCCTATGCGATGACGGTGGTCCAGGGCTCGGTACTGCGGTGGCTGGCCGATTGTGACGACGAGGTCGTCCTGGTCGCCTTCGACGACCTGGTCTCCAATCTGGTCACCCGGGCGATCGACGCCGGAAACTCCTCCCAATAAAGCTGGACGTTCGACCAGTACAGTGGTTGAGTGGTCCGGGTGAGCGCGACCTCGCCGACTGCCCCTCTGCACGCCGCCACCGCGGATCTCGATCCGCCCCTGGCCGCAGTGGACCTGACCGCCCTGCGCGCCAATGCCGCCGACCTGGTGCGCCGGGCCGCGGGCCGGCCCATCCGGGTGGCCAGTAAATCGGTGCGCTGCCGCGCGGTGCTCGAGGAAGTACTCGGTACCGGTCTGACCGCCGCGGGCGGCTTCGCCGGGCTCATGTCGTATTCGCTGACCGAGGCGATCTGGCTGGTCCGGCAGGGCGCGCGCGATGTACTGCTCGGGTACCCCAGTACCGACCGCGCGGCCCTGGCCGAACTGGGCGGCGATCCGATCCTGCTCGAGGCGATCACGCTGATGGTCGACGATGTGGCGCAGCTGGACCTCGCCCGTGCCGCGGTGGGCAGCGCGACCGTACACCCCCGCGTCTGCTTGGATGTGGACGCTTCACTCCGGATCGGTCCCGTACATCTCGGGGTCCGCCGCTCGCCGATCCGGACCCCGGAACAGGCCGCCGAACTGGCCGAGACGGCCATCGGCCGCGGGTTCCGGGTGGTCGGCCTGATGACCTACGAGGCGCAGATCGCCGGACTACCGGACACCTCGCTGCCGGTGCGCCTGGTGAAGAAGGCTTCCGCCCAGGAGATCGGCCGGCGCCGCGGCGCGGTACTGGACGCCGTGCGGGCGGTGACCGGTCCGCTCGAGATCGTCAACAGCGGCGGTACGGGTTCGATCGAATTGTCCGCCGCCGCACCGGGTGTCACCGAGATCACCGCGGGCTCGGGTCTGTACGCCCCGACACTGTTCGACGGTTATCGGTCGTTTCGGCCAAGGCCCGCAATGTATTTCGCGTTGCCGGTATTGCGCCGGCCCGCATCCGGAATGGTCACGGTATTTGCCGGAGGATATATCGCTTCCGGGCCGACGGGGGCAACTCGCGTACCTGAACCGGTGTGGCCGAAGGGATTACGGCTGCTCGGTACGGAAGGGGCGGGCGAGGTGCAGACGCCACTGGCCGGAGCCGCGGATACATCGATCGGGGACCGGGTGTGGTTCCGGCACGCAAAGGCCGGTGAGCTGTGTGAACGGTTCGACCGGTTGTATCTGGTGGACGGTGACGGCTCGCGCGTGGCGGTACCGACTTATCGTGGCGAGGGTAAATGTTTCGGATGAGCGCCGGCCGAATCCGATGCGGTGGGGACGCATCGATTCGGCGGTAATTCCCGCGGGTTCGAGTAATTCCGGGAAACTGCGCCGACTGTCCCAGCAGGCCGAAACGGCCCTAGAAAATCCAGCGATTATCCAGTCGTACGAATCGGGAAATATTCGCCAATTCGTCCAGGGTCTCCGGGAGGAATTCGGTGAGCAGTGGGGAGCGTACTATCACCGCCCGCCGGCGTGCCCGGCCCACCGCGTCGTGTACCAGTGCGGGCGACAACAACGCACCGACGGGAACCGGAGAATCTTCGGGACTCGAGGCCGCCAGGGAGAGCAGGACCACCGCGGCCTCCCGTCCGCGGAGCAGATCCGGGGTGCCCACCAGCACCTCCTCGAACCGCGCCCCGGCCAGCAGATTCCGGATCCGGCCCACCTGGGCGCGGTACGGGGACACCACGACGATGTCGTGGGGTTGCAGGAGCCGGGGCCCGGTGCCGTCGTCCCATCGTTGTCCCAGCAGATCTCGGATCTGGTGCAGGACCTCGCGGGCTTCGGCGTCGGAGGCCGTGCTGTTGCCGTGGTGATTCACCGCCACCGTAACGATTCCGGGTTCGACGGCATCGGCGAACGGCTCGGCGGGCGGCGGATACGCCCGCAGCCGGCCGTCGAAATAGAGAGGTGACAGTGCCTCGCTCAGCCGCGGATGCAGACGCCGGGTCCGGCCCAGGAAGTATCCGTGGGTGTCGGGCAGCGTCACGTGACCCGAACCCGGCCACATGAGGGCCGGTGTGTGCACCGGTTCCGGATGCGGCCCCGGATCGGGGTCGTACCGGGCGGCCGGATCACCGGTGAGCAACAGGTTGCGGGCACTCACCGAGACCGCGGCCGTGGTCGCCAGCGGGAAGGCGTTCGCGTCGGCGATCACCAGAAGATCCAACGCATCACGCGGGATGCGCAGGGGATCGGTGAAGTCGGCGGGCGTACCCCCTACGACGCAGCCGCGGATCGCATTCGCCAGGAAGCGGGGGTAGCGTTCGGCTTCGAGGATCAGCCATTCGGGAGCCACCGCCACCGACTCGTTCTTGGCGACCAGTTCGGGCAGCACACCCGCGCGCACCACCGCATCGAGCAGGTTCTCGACCGGCGCGGCGGTCGGCGCGACGACACCTATCCGCCAATTGTCCTCGGTGACCAGCGCGGCGAGCACATCGGCCAGGATGGCGGTCCGGCCGGTCCCGGTGGGTGCCTGCACGGCGAGATACGAGCGGTCCAGGTCGCGCAGCGCCGCGGTGATCGCGGTCCGCGGATCGTCTCCGGCGGGCGGTAGTTGCGGCCCACCGGATTCCACTGCCGTGGCGCCGAGGCGGGGCGGGCGGCGGGTCAGCAGGTCGAACAGCGGGGTGGCGGGGACCGCGGGCAGTGAGACGAGCAGGTGCCGGCCGATATCCTCCATCGCGTCCGCCGCTGTGACAGGCGGCTCCGGCAATGCCGGTGCCAGCGCGATCGGGAGTTCGTCGTGCGGTTCGGTCCCGGACGCCAATGTCTCCTCGAGGCGCACGATATCGGCGGAATCGGTGTCCACCGCACAGCCGAGGACGGTGGCGGTCCCGCAGCCGCGGACGGCCCGCGGCGCACGCCCCGCGGCTTCGTAGATCACACAGACCGTGGTGCCCGGCGCGAGGCCCGGACCCACGAGCCGGCCGGTGAGACGGAGAAAGCGGCGCACCGTATCGCCGGGACCGATATGCCATTTCGTATCGACCGCGGCGGAATCGGCCACCATGACCCCGGGTTCGGCGGCCCAGTCGGCGGGCGGATGGGTCAACCGGTCGATATGCGCCCACCAAGCGGTCTGCTGCTCCCGGCGGGGATAGCCGAGCAGCGCGGCGGTCAGCGCGGCTATCCGGTGGGGCTGCGCCGGGTTCCGCGGATCCGCGTCCGGGCGCCGGGCGGCGAATTCGGCCAGCGCGGCCTCGGTGGACGAGGGTTGCGCAGAGGGCGTTTCGCGCAGCAGACGATCCAGCGTCTGGACGGGCCCGGCCGGTGACCCGGCCGGCCGTTCGCCTACATGCTCGTGTAGCCGGTCCGCCAGTCGCAGAACGGTACGGGCCCCGGACTTCTCCGAGGTGCCGTCGAGCACCGCCGCGACCGCGGGCAGCGCGTAGCTCTGGGATCCGGCGACGAAAGCGCCCCGGAATATCGGATACAGGTCCACCAGGGTGCCCGCCCGCAGCAGTACATCGACGGTTTCCTCACCGAAGCCGAGCCGGGCACCGGTGTGGAACAGGAAGGTCCGGGCGGCGGCGGTGTAGTGATAGATGTGCAGTTCGGGATCGGCCAGTAGCGGTTCGGTGAGTGCGGCGAGAATATCGGTGAAGGCACGGCGACCGGCGGCGCGCACTTCGCGCCGCCGGTCGGGGCTCGGCGTGCCGTGGGGGGATTCGAGCGGGATCTCGCGAGTCAGGCGGACGCGATCGCGGGCGGCGACCTCGATTCGTAATCGGCCGGGGGCGACTTCGTCCACATGGAGTGCGAGGTCGCCGGGAGTGGCGGCCGGCAGCATATCCAGGGCGGAAGGTTCAGCGGTGACGTACTCGCCGCGGCCGGAATGCTCCTGGCGCAGTTGCACGACGGCCTGGGTGCGCAACCGGGTCAGCAGGCGCGGGGGTATTTCCGGTGCAGCGACGGTGCGGGTGGTGAGCCGGTCGACGGTGGTGACACCGGCCGCGCGCAGGGCCGCCCGCGTGGGCAGATCCATCCCGGCGACCAGCAGCAGATCCCGGGCCTCGGCGCGAGCGGCGCGACAGACCGCGCACCGGTGGCAGGCACGGAAGCGCGGATCGGCCCACTGCACCGGCAGCAGTTCGCTGGAATGCTCGGCGGCGATCTCGGTCATCCGTTGCCGCCGGGCCAGGTACACCGGCCGGGTGTCGCTGAGCGCGACGGAGTGGAGACCGGTCTGTGAGTGGACCGACAGCTGCGGGTCGACCCGGACCGACCGCTGCTCGAACAGTACGGCGGCGACGGTGAGCCGCAGTGCCACGGCGACCGGTCCGGCGCCGGCGGTATCGACACCGTGCAGCCGGATACCGTCGGCGGTGCGGGTCAGCAGGTCGGTGGTTGCGAACACCTCCCCGTCGAAGATCAGCGGGTTGCGCACCGCCGGTGCGCCCGCGCCGACGGCGGCCAGGGTCTCGGTATGCGCGGTGGACAGCGCGGCGAGCGAATCGGGGGGCGCTCCCGGACGGGAGATCTCGATCAGCGTGCTCGCGTACCGCTGCCGGATATCGCCGAGTATCCGGTCGAACGCCGTGACGTCGTGGACGTCACCGATGTGCTCCGCCGACGCGCACTCGCTGTCGTCACCGGGGAGCGGATCTACGGTCCCCAGTTCGGCGTCGAGTGCCCGCAGCAGTGCGAATTCGCAGCGGGCGGCGCGCACCAGATCCGTGGCGCTGTACACCACCCGATCACCGATGACGAACAACTACGGCCCTCCTGCGCCCAGTGCCACACCGGCCGGCGTTCGCGCGCGGGCCGGACGGGCCCCACTGTAGCCACCGGGGCCGACCTGGTGGAATGGGCCGTGCTTCAGGAACGCGGTTTCCGGCGATCCTGACGCCTGGGGCTGTCGCGGCGGGGGCCACGGCCGATCGAGCGATGTCCGGGCGGCCCCTGATCGAGCTGCAGCTGGATCAGCACACCGCTGATGCGAGTGCTGCGCAGTGCCTCCAGCGTTTCCGGCGGCAATTGGGCGGGCAGTTCTACGAGGCTGTGATCCGGCCGGATACTGATATGTCCGAAATCGCTGCGCCGCAGACCGCCCTCGTTGGCGATGGCGCCGACGATCGCGCCGGGCACCACCCGGTGCCGTTTACCCACGCTGATGCGGTAGGTCGCCAGCTCCGCGCCGGTCGCGCGATGCCGGGACGGACCGCGGCGCTCCTCGAAACCATCCTCCTCGAACCGGCGTGGCGCCCGTTCGCGGCGCGGCCGCTCCACCGGCTCCGGTTCGGGTTCGAGGAAGAAACTCTCACCGTCCTGCGCCGCCACCGCCAGCGCGGCCGCGATATCGGCCAGCGGGGTGTTGTGCTCCTGCTCGTAGTCCTCGATCAGTTTGCGGAACAGGGCGAGGTTGTCCGAGCTGAGGTTCTCGGTGATGGCGTCGCCGAACTTCGCGACCCGCTGGGCGTTCACATCGTCGACGCTGGGCAGCTGCATCTCGGTCAGCGGATGCCGGGTGGCGCGTTCGATGGATTTGAGCAGATGGCGTTCGCGCGGGGCCACGAACAGCAGGGCCTCGCCGCTGCGGCCCGCGCGACCGGTGCGGCCGATGCGGTGCACGTAGGACTCGGTGTCGTGCGGGATGTCGTAGTTCACGACATGCGAGATCCGGTCCACGTCGAGTCCGCGGGCGGCGACATCGGTGGCGACCAGGATGTCGAGGGTGCCCGCCTTCAGCTGGCCGATGGTCCGTTCCCGCTGGGCCTGGGCGATATCGCCGTTGATGGCCGCGGCGGAGAACCCACGGGCGCGCAGTTTCTCGGCCAGTTCCTCGGTGGCCTGTTTGGTGCGCACGAAAATGATCATGGCCTCGAAGGACTCCACCTCGAGGATGCGGGTGAGCGCGTCGAGTTTGCGCTGATGCGATACCAGCACCCAGCGCTGGGCGATATTGGTGGCGGTACTGGTCTTGGCCTTGACCGTGATCTCGACCGGCTCACGCAGGTACTGCTTGGAGATCTTGCGGATGGCCGCGGGCATGGTCGCGGAGAACAGCGCCACCTGCTTGTCGGCCGGGGTGTCGGCGAGGATGCGTTCCACGTCCTCCTGGAACCCCATCTTCAGCATCTCGTCGGCCTCGTCGAGCACCAGATAGCGCAGCTTCGACAGGTCCAGGGTGCCCTTCTCCAGGTGATCGATCACCCGGCCCGGCGTCCCCACCACGACCTGGGCGCCGCGCCGGAGACCGGACAGCTGGACCCCGTAGCTCTGGCCGCCGTAGATCGGCAGCACATGGGTGCCCGGCATATGCGTGGCGTAGCGGCCGAACGCCTCGGCGACCTGGATCGCCAGTTCCCGGGTGGGCGCGAGCACCAGCGCGGCCGGCTGTTTGCCGGTGGGATGCTCCTGCAGCAGGCCCATCAGGATGGGGATGGCGAAGGCCGCCGTCTTACCGGTACCGGTCTGCGCCAGACCGACCACATCGGTGCCCTCCAGCAGCGGCGGGATGGTCGCGGCCTGGATGGGGGAGGGCGATTCGTAGCCGACGTCGGCGATGGCCGAAAGGATGCGGTCATCGATGCCGAGATCTGCGAAGGACGGTCCGGCGGTTTCGGGTTCGGTCTCGCCTTGGTTGCCGCCGACGCTGTCTTCGCCCTCATTAATGCTCATTGACCAGAAGTTTACTGGTACGGCCTGGTAGTCCGGCCCACCGGCCCATACGGTGTCAGCATGAACGCCGCCCCCACCGAGCTCTCCGACCCCCCGCCCGACGGCGCGACGGTTCTCGCGGTCGTGCAGTTCGCACCGCATACCGATATCGATGCCAACCTCGGCGCCCTCACCGCGCGGGTGCGGGCCGCGGCCGAGCAGGGCGCCCGGATCGTGGTGGCTCCCGAGTACTCGATGTTCGCGCTCGGCCGGCTCGACGAGCGGGCCGTGGCCGCCGCGCAACCGCTGGACGGCCCGTATGTCACCGCATTGGCCGCACTGGCCGCCGAGACGGGGGTGTACCTGGTCGCCGGGGTGGTGGAGACGGCCCCGCCCGGTGACGAAAGGATCTACAACACCCTGGTCGTGCTCGCTCCGGACGGGTCGCTGCGGACGCGCTACCGCAAGGTGCACCTCTACGACGCGTTCGGTCAGCGCGAATCGGAGGTGGTGGCGCCCGGGCCGGTGGACGAACCGGCACTGTTCACCGCCGACGGTCTCACCTTCGGTCTGCAGACCTGTTTCGATCTCCGGTTCCCGGAGGGATTCCGGCGGCTGGCCGTGGCCGGTGCGCAGGTCCTGCTGCTGCCCGCGCAGTGGATTCCCGGACCGGGCAAGGTCGACCAGTGGACCACGCTGCTGCGTGCCCGGGCCATCGAGAACACGGTGTATGTGGCCGGGGCCGACCAGTGCGGACCGCGTGGCGCCGGCGCCTCGATGATCGTCGACCCCACGGGCCGGGTGCTGGCCGAGCTGGCCGACGCGCCCGGTATCGCCGTCGCGGAGCTGGAGTCCGGCCTGGTGGACCGGGTCCGGCGGACCAATCCGAGCCTTGCGCTGCGCAGATTCGTGGTAGCCGCGCCGGAAGCGAGTAGCGTCGAAAGGTAATGCTCTACGCCGACCGTCTCACCGCCGGGCGCGCACTGGGAAGCGAACTGACGCACCTGCGTGCGGAGCACCCACTGGTGCTCGGACTGCCCCGGGGCGGGGTTCCGGTGGCGGCGGCGGTCCGCGATATCGTCGGCGGCGACCTCGACATCCTGCTGGTCCGCAAACTCGGGGTGCCCTGGCAGCCGGAACTCGCGGCGGGTGCGATCGGCGAAGAGGGCGCGTGGGTGCTCAATGCCGATGTACTGCGACAGACCGGATTGGATCGGGCCCGGCTGGAGGCGATCGAGGCGGATGAGCGCGCCGAACTGGACCGCCGCCGCGTCCTGTGGCGCGGTGACATCCCGCCGATCCCGCTGCGGGACCGGACCGTGGTGATCGTCGACGACGGGGTCGCCACCGGGGCGACCATGGTGGTGGCCTGCCGGGTGGCCCGGGCCAGGCAGCCGCGGCGGATCGTGGTCGCGGTGCCGGTGTCGGCGCCGGAGGCGCTCGACCGGATCCGTGCCGAAGCCGACGAGGTGGTGTGCCCGCAGGCGCCGGCCGCGCTGGCCGGGGTGGGCGGGGCCTACCGCGATTTCCATCAGCTCGACGACGCCGAGGTGACCGATCTGCTCCGGCCGGACGCCCGGTGAGTGGTACCGGGCGTCCGGAGCCGGAAGTGGTGCGCCGGGTTACAGCTCCGGCTGGGCGTAGCCGGCGACCTGTGCGGTCAGCACCCGCAGATGCTCCAGCGAGCTACCGAGCGTGCGCTCGATGGCGGTGAGCCGGGCCACGTAGTGGCTCACCGGGTATTCGGACGTGACCCCGATCCCGCCGTGCATCTGCACCGATTCCTGGCCGATATGCTTCGCCGACCGGCTGACCTGCAGCCGCGCCCGGGACGCGATGACCGGGTCCGCGGCACCGTCGACCAGCGATGCGGTGAGGTAGTAGCTCATACTGCGGGCCAGTTCGAGCGAGACGTACATGTTCGCGGCGCGCTGGGTGAGGGTCTGGAACTTCGACAGCGTGACACCGAACTGTTTACGGGTCTTCAGATAGTCGGTGGTCAGCCGTAGCGACTCCTCCATCGCCCCGATCGATTCCGCGCACAACCCGGCCTGGGCCCGGGCGAGCACCTCGTCCACGGCGCTCGTGGCGTCGCCACCGGTGCCGAGCAGTTCGGCCGGTGCGCCGTCGAAAACGATCTGGGCACCGCGCAGGCCGTCCACCGTCGCGTAGGAGGTACGGGCCACTCCGGCGGCGTCGGCGGTGACCAGGAACAGGCCCAGGCCGCCGTCGGGCAGGGTCGCGCTGACCACCAGCTTGTCGGCGCAGTCGCCGTGCGGTACCGGGTTCTTGGTACCGCGCAGCGTGTAACCCTCGCCCTCGGCGGTGGCCGCGGTGGCGATCGCGTGGTCGGGCCAGCGGGTGCCGGGTTCACCGTGTGCGAAGGCGAGCAGTTTCGACCCGGCGGCGACCTCGGGCAGGATGCGCTGGCGCTGGTCGGGCGTGCCCACCGCGCTGATCAGCCCGCCCGGGACCAGGACCGCGTCGAGCAGCGGTTCCGGCGCCAGCCGCCGCCCGATCTCCTCGAGCACCAGCATGGTCTCCACCGGCCCGGCCTCCATGCCGCCGTCCTTCTCGGCGAAGCTGAGCCCGAGCACGCCCAGTTCGGCGAGCTGATTCCAGACCTGACGGCTCCAGCCGAGGTCGGTACCGATGACCTGCAGCCGGGATTCCGGGTTGTAATTGCGATTCAGCAGGTCACGCACCGTGTCGCGGAGCAGGGCCTGTTCATCGGTGAGATCGAAATCCATTACCTGACCTCACAATCCGAGGATCGAGGAGGCGATGATGGTGCGCTGCACCTCGCTGGAACCTCCGTAGATGGTTGTCTTGCGGTAGTTGAGATAGCTCGGACCCGAGCGCTGCGCCCATTCCGGCGAGGCGATATCCGCGGCGTGTACCGGCAGCGCGTCGGGGCCGGCGATATCGAGCAGCAGCTCGGTGGCGGCCTGCTGCAATTCCGAACCGCGCATCTTCAGCACCGACGACGCGGGGTTGGGTTTGCCCTCGGTCGAGTTCGACACCACCCGCAACTGGGTGAGTTCCAGAGCGAGCAGCTCGTTCTCCAGTTCGGCGATACGCGCCGCGAACAGCGGGTCTTCCAGCAGGGTCCCGGATCCCGACCTGGTGGCGGCCGCGTATTCCTTGGCCACGCCGATCCGCACCTTGGTACGGGCGACGGCGGTGATCCCGGTGCGCTCGTTGCCGAGCAGGAACTTGGCGTAGGTCCAGCCCATGTTCTCCTCGCCGACCAGCTGGTCGGCCGGGACTCGCACGTTCTCGAAGAAGACCTCGTTGACCTCGTAGCCGCCGTCGATGAGTTTGATCGGCCGGATGGTGACACCGGGCGATTTCACGTCGAAGAGCAGGAAGGAGATCCCGGCCTGTTTCTTCGGAGCGTTCGGGTCGGTGCGGACCAGGCAGAAGATCCAGTCGGCCCACTGGGCGAGGGTGGTCCAGATCTTCTGGCCGTTGACGATGTAGGAGTCACCGTCGCGTACGGCGGTGGTGCGCAGCGAGGCCAGGTCCGAACCGGCGTCGGGTTCGGAGAAGCCCTGGCACCACCAGATATCGAGGTTGGCGGTGGCCGGGAGGAAACGCTTCTTGAGTTCCTCGGAACCGAACTGCGCGATGACCGGGCCGACCATGGTGGCGTTGAAGGTCAGCGGGTCCGGCACGCTGGCGAGCTGCATCTCGTCCTGCCACAGGTGCCGCTGCATCGGGGTCCAATCCTTGCCACCCCATTCGACCGGCCAGTTCGGGACGGCCAGGCCGTGCTCGTTGAGGATCCGGTGGGATGTCACGACGTCCTCGCGGGACAGTTCGTGACCGTATTTCACGCGTTTCCGGATCTCGGCCGGGATCGCGGTGGTGTAGATCTTCCGCAGCTCGTCACGGAAGGCGACCTCGTCGGGAGACAGAGTTAATTTCATACACATCTCCAAATATGTCTCGATTGTCCCGCATAGAATTTACACCCCTCCCCGATCCTGCCGTGTCGAGTGCATCACATGTGCCGCCGAGCGCAGGGCCGATCCCGGGGGACGAGAGCGGAGTGTGACCGGGCGGCGACCTGACGTGCCTGGTACTTTGCTGCGGTGGGCGGGGTTCGCCGGCCGGATCCGGCACCGTCGCCCTGATCGGATGTAGGGAGTCAGCAGTGCACAACAAAATTGTCGCGCGCGCCGCGGCCACGGCGGCCGCCCTCGGTATCAGCGCAGCGCTCGCCGTCACCCCGGCGGCCGCGGCACCCGTGCCCACCCCGGCCGAAGCGGCGATGCAGGCGCTCACCGAGCAGACCGCCGACAAACCGGAAACCCACGCCGGTGTGGACGCACTCGACCGCTATGCCGACTACGTCGCGGCCAACCACATCAGCACCATCGGCCTGTACACCCCCTTCGTCTACGCGGCACCCACCTTCGGCTGCGGCAGCAACGGCCCGATCACGACCATCGTCGCGGCCGGCACCGCCAACGGACCCAGCGCCAATATCGGCGGCACCCCCGGCACCCTGACCTTCCACGCCACCCCCGGGCATCCCGGTATCCCGCAGGCCTCCGGCCTCGTGGTCGCCTGGATCAATATCAACAACGGGCGCAGCGGCCTGGACATGCTCGACGATCTGACCGAGTTCGGCACCCCGTCGCTGTCCCGGACCGTGGACAGCGGCCCGGGCACCGTCCTCGCGTCCATGTGGGGCACCATCGACTACCCGGGCGCGCTCTGTGTGATGACGCCCACGGTCGGCATGTTCCCGGTGCCCGAGGCGCCCGCCCCGGCCCCCGCGCCGGCGCCGCAGTCCGCGCCCGCGGAACCGGGCGCCCCGGCCCCTGCGCCTGCGCCGGAACAGGCGCCCGCGCCCGCCCCGGCCTGATCCGCCGGGACAGCGGATAGCGGTCCGCGACAGCCCGGACGAGACGACCGCGGCCGCCGATCGTGGCACCCCACCGACCGGCCGTTCTTTGTCACAATCCGACCATGGGTTTCTTCGACGGCATGCGCGGCCGCCTGCACTATCGGAACCGGCCGGTCGAGGAGGCCGCGGCGGGCCTGGTGTTGCTGCCGGGTACCGGCCAGCACAGCGGGCACTACCACGAGTTCGCCCGGCGGCTGAACACCGCGGGTATCACCGTCTGGACGCTGGACCCGCCGGGGCAGGGGCTCAGCGAAGGAGATCCCGGTGCCCGGCCGGTGCTGTCCGAACTGGTCGCGGACGCGGCCGCGTTCGTCACCCTGGTGCGCAAGCAGGCTCCGGAACTTCCGATCACCCTCATGGGGCATTCGCTCGGGGCGATCATCGCTCTCGCCGCGCTGGGCGCCACCCCGCCCGGCCTGGACCCCGCCGTCGCGGCGAACCCGGCGATACCGGCCGACCTGCCGGCCGGGCTGGTGCTGTGCGGTACTCCGGCGCGTGCCCTCGACGATCGCGCCGAGGCCGCCGGGCCGCGGCTGCCACCGGTCCTGGCCGTCCACGGGGTGGACGACCGCCGGGCGCCGATCGACCCGGTCCGGGCGTGGGCGCGCCGGCGCGGGACGGTGGAACTGCGCGAATATGCCGATGCCGGACACGATCTGCTGCACGAGCGCGTGCGCGCCCGGGTGACGGCGGATATCGTGCAGTGGACGCAGGAGATCGTCGCGGGGCCGGTGCGACGACCGTGAAACCCGCTGTGTGACAGCGGAGCAGGAAGGGGGACACGATGCAGCCGAATGCGATCAGCACGCTCGATTCCGCCGTCGAAGACGGGCAATTGTGGATCGACGGCGTCCTGGTGGCCGAGGGTGCGCCCGAACAGTGCGCCCTGCGCTACGAACAACTCGCCGACCAGGTGGACGCGCAGATCGACACGCTGTCGGCGGCGGTGTCGCTGCCCGGCTTCGGGGGCTTCGACTCGGGTGCGGCACTGCGCTGCGGATTCGAGGGCAAGGCCAGCGACGCGATCGCGGCCCTGCGCCGGTACTCCGCCGGCGCCCGGCAGCTCGCACACACCTTCCGGGTCGCCGCGGCGGCCTACCGGGAAGCCGATACCGGTACCGCCGCGGCGCTCGGGACCGCCGCCGAGCCGACGGGAGTCGCCGGTGCGTGAACTGCCCCGTGCCGGGGCGCGCGGTGTGCACTACCGCGTGGACCCCGAGTACGCCCCCACTGTAGAAGTATTCGACAACCTCACCCACCGGCAGATCCACGCCGGGGTGGCCGCCATGGACCCGTCGGTGCTGCAGACCGGTGGTCAGGCCTGGCAGGGCGCGGCTACCGGCCTCACCGACGCGGTGGCGCAGGCGCATACCGAGATCCGCGGCGCCATCGCCGACGGCTGGCGGGGTTCGGCGGCCGGTCTGGCCGCGGCCGCGGTCCGGGATTTCGAGGCCGCCGGGCGGCATCTCGCCGATGTGCTGGCCACCGTGGGGCAGCGGCTCGGCCGGGCGGGCGACGCCGCGGAAACACTGCGCGCCGCGGTCCCCGAACCCTCCGGCGCCGAACCGGATCTCACGGCGGCCCTGCTGGATCCGCATGCGGCCACCGACAATATCGCCGTCCAGCGCAGGACCGACGACGATCGCGCCGAGGTGGTCCGGGTGATGGACAGCGTCTACACCGGTGCCTTCATCCCGACCGGTGCGCAGGTCCCGGCGTTTCCGGACCTCCCGGACACGCTATCCGGTGCCGAGGCGCCCGACGGGGCGGCCCGGGCCGCGCACGCGGTCCCGAGCACGGAAGCCGTGCCGGGACAGCGGCCTTCCTCTGCACCAGCGGGGGCAACCGTGGCGGACCGGCAGCCGGCCCCCGCTCGGTCCGGAGCAGCGGCCCCGGTGGAGCCGGGTTCACCGGTGATCGCGGCCGCCGGCGCCCGGTCCGATACCCCGGATCTCGCTGCAGCCGGTTCCGCTCCCGAGAGCACGACCGCAGCGGCCGCCCAGCAGATCGCCGCCCCCGCCACCACTCCCGTGACAGCGCCGGTCGCTGCCGGTACCGCGTCGGCGAGCCCCACCGCGGCGACGGGTGTCCCACTGTTCGCCGCCGCGGTCCGCCCGGCGGGTTCGACCGGAGACCAGGAACGTTCCCGGGACGAACAGCAGCGGTCCGCGGGTGGTGAGGCCGTCACCGGGATGGGCGCGGGGGCGATAGGCGGTCTGATGGGCGGTGCCATGGCGGCCGATACGGTCCGGTCCGGCACCCCGGTGGCGCCGCGCACCGAGCGGACCCCGCCGGCCGAGGACGACCTCCACTTCGCCGACGAGGAGCTCACCTATCTGGAACCGGGCGAACCGGCCGGGCAGTTGATCGGCGCCCTGGATCCCACCACACCACCGGTACTGGGTGAGTGGACGGAAGAGGAGTGAACTGGATCCTCACCCCGGACCAGTTCGCGCTGGCATGGGAACGGACCGTCGGCGACCGTATCCCCTATCCGCTGGCGGTGCGCCTTTCGGCTCGCGATTCCGTCGAGCGCACAGCCCAGTTGCCCGCCCTGCGGCAGTGGTGTGACGGCACCCTCGACGCCGATCTGGAAGCGGCGCTACGGGTACTGGCCGGTCCCGAGGTGAGCGTGGAGACATTCGGACAGGACGGTGACCGGACCCCGACCGTGCGAATACTCGGCGCGTCGGCGGGCCGGATCGGGGTGGTGGTCACCCAGCGTCCGGGCGCGAGTCCGGATCGGGGTGGTGAACTGCGGATCACCGCCGGTACGGCCACCTCACTGCCGGTTCGGGTGATCGCGGCACTGCCGGCCGTGGCCGCTGGTACCGGAGCGCGGCTGCGCGCGGTGCGCAGCGAGGTCGTCGAGGACGGCCGGGACAGGGTCACCGTCCCCGTGTCCGGGCCCACCACGGCCACCCGGATCCGTAAGCGGCTCAAACTGCCCCGCGACGGTATCGGCCAGATCGTGGTGTCGGTGCACCATCGCACCGGGCCGTCCCCGTTCGGAGTGCTGTGCTGGGTCGATATCACCGACGACGGTCGCTACGCGGTCCACACCGGTAAGGATGTCGAAATAGTTCCGGTGGGCGCCGAAGGTTTCACCAATGCCCTACGGCCCATGGTCGCCGCCGCCCAGCGGTCGGTCGCCTACGCCGAACGCTGAATATCGAGGGGGGTAGTGGTCGAGAGCAAGCAGCGTGAACCGCACTCGCAGTGGTGAGATACGGACGCCGGCTCCGGCGCTCGTGGTCGTTCGGTGTGTCAGTTGACGGGTGCGACAGTGACGGTCGGGGTGGGAAGGGAAAGCGTTTCGGGGGAATCCGGGGTGGCCGGCTCGGTGGTCGTGGGTACCGCGACCCGGGGCACGACGGGGACCTGCGTGGGTGTCGACTCCGCGGGAACGCTGTCCGCCGTACCCGTTTCCGGGAGCCCCTGCTCGTCCACCGCGGCCGGAGGTTCGGCGGACGGCGGGGCCGGGGGGTCGCTGGGCGGTGCGGCCGGGGGTTCGGCGGGCGGCGGGTTCTCGGCCTCGGGCGGAACCGGAGCGATCACCACGGTCGTGTTCGAAGGCGGTGCGGGCAGCGGGGATTCGGTGTGGGCCGGTTCCACCGGCGGGCCGGGCACCGAGGCGGTGGTCCAGCCGGGTTCGGTCGGAGCGGTGGGGTCGGGAGTGGCGGACAGGGTGACCCGGCGAGTGGTCTCGCCCGCAGTGGGTGCGCCGCCGGGACCGGTGGATGCGGTGACCGAGATCTGGTACTCGGGCGGAAGGGTGCGCCGGGGCGGCGGCTCCGGGGCCATCCGCCACGACGGGGACGGCGGTATCAGCACTTTCGCGACACCGGCGGAGGGCTCGCCGGTGAACCCCGCCGGTTCCGCGGCCTGCGGGCCGGAGCGGATCGGGGGCGGCGGCACATAGGTGTCCTCTTGGCCGATTCCGCACGCGCCGATGAGCACCAGCCCGAGGGAAACCGCCCCGGCGGCCGCCAGGGGTCCGGCGACCTTCGTTTTGCTCTCCATCGGTGACGCTCCTGTGATATGTCAGTGGCCCAACCTTAATTCAGCGCGCCGAGGAGAACTAGACCCCCATCTGCCGACCCGCTGGTTACCGCGTGTAGAACGGCCGAGGAAGGGTACGGTTCAGGTATCGAATTGATATCAGCCGCGTGTCGCGGGCTTGTGTCGCGTAACAATCTTCGGGTTGTGGTCGTAGCGTATGTTGCTGAAGTGACGCATGAGGCGCCGGAGTTCTCGGTGACCGTGCACTGAAGTGGTAGGCGCGTAACGATTTCCGGATCGGCGCCATCGAGGAGTAGATGATGGGAGACCAGACCACCACCGACCTGCCGGGCGCGGCGGAGGAGTCCGCCGCGGCGCCGGCTCCGGAGCCGGCGGCGGATCCTGTATCGGGTGGCGCGGGTGCGACAGTGGGCAGAGTGCTGGGCTGGCTTGTCTTCGCCGGTGGGCTGGGTGCGGCGGCTTTCGGTATCGGGACCCTGCAGGTGATCATCACCGTGATCGGCCTCATCCTGGCGTGCACCGCGGGGCTGACCCTGCTCAAGCTGCGTGCCGACGGGCCCGGTCCCGAACCCGAGGCTCGTATCGCCGGCTGAGCCGGCCGGCGTGGTCCGGGTACGCGTCCGGTCGCGGCCGATCCGAACGGGCGAACGGGCTTGTGCGCCTCGGGCTGCGCACTGAGTGGGACACGTGTCCGATCACTTTTTCGGATAAGTGATCGGCAAGCTGGGCGGTCGCTCTCGGCCTGCTGTCCGGTTGATCAATTGTTTGCCCGACTTCGGCTTCCTCGGTACTTTGGGCTCGGGTCGGGTCCGTTCGGAAGAAGAGAAGAACATGATCGAAGCCGGGTCCGCGGTCTTGAATCTGGTGAATGTCGTTACGTCCATCGCCGCCAACGTGACCTATCTGCTGCAGGCCTGGGGAGTTCTCTGAGCATTTGCCGACAGTGTGGCGGTGCGCCCGGCGGGTGCTCCGCCACACTGCGTTCCGGCCGCTCGTTCGTTGCCGATCACCCCCCGGTGATGGCCCGCCCGGCGCGGCGGGCACTGCCCGTGACGCGCGCGGGCGGATAACGTATGCGCTGTCGCGCATTGCCGCATTACCGCCCGAGAGGAGACGCTGTGCCCCAGCAGGTTCGAGGTGTCATCGCCCGCAGTTCCGGAGCCCCGGTCGAATTGGTCCCGATCGTGATACCCGACCCCGGCCCCCGGGATGTGGTGGTGAAGATCCAGGCGTGCGGGGTCTGCCACACCGATCTCACCTACCGCGAGGGCGGGATCAACGACGAATTCCCGTTTCTGCTCGGCCACGAGGCCGCGGGTGTGGTGGAAACGGTGGGTTCGGCGGTTACCCATGTGGAACCGGGTGATTTCGTCGTCCTGAACTGGCGGGCGGTCTGCGGCCAGTGCCGCGCCTGTAAGCGCGGCCGGCCCTGGTACTGCTTCGACACCTTCAACGCCAGTGAGCCCATGACGCTCGAGGACGGCACCGAACTCACCCCGGCACTCGGGATCGGAGCCTTCGCCGACAAGACCCTCGTCCACGAAGGGCAGTGCACCAAGGTCGATCCGGCCACCGACCCGGCGGTCGCCGGCCTGCTGGGCTGTGGCGTGATGGCTGGTCTGGGCGCGGCCGTGAACACCGGCAATGTCGGCCGCGGCGATTCGGTGGCGGTGCTGGGCTGCGGTGGGGTCGGCGACGCGGCGATCGCGGGCGCCCGGCTGGCCGGGGCGGGCACCATCATCGCGGTGGATACCGACGCCCGGAAACTCGACTGGGCGCGCGAACTGGGCGCGACCCACACCATCGACGCGTCCGCCACCGACGCGGTCGCCGGAATCCAGGACCTCACCGGTGGATTCGGCGCCGATGTGGTGATCGACGCGGTCGGCCGCCCGGAGACCTGGAAGCAGGCGTTCTACGCGCGCGACCTGGCCGGCACCGTGGTGCTGGTCGGAGTGCCGACCCCCGATATGACGCTGGAGATGCCGCTGATCGATTTCTTCAGCCGCGGTGGCGCGCTCAAATCGTCCTGGTACGGGGACTGCCTGCCGGAACGGGATTTCCCGATGCTGATCGACCTGTACCGGCAGGGCCGGTTGCCGTTGGACAAGTTCGTGACCGAGCGTATCGGGCTGGACGCGGTGGAGGAGGCCTTCCACACCATGCACGGAGGTCAGGTCCTGCGCTCGGTGGTGGTCCTGTGACGGCCCGGGTCGAACGGATCGTCACCGAGGGGCAGTTCTGCCTCGACGGCGGCTGCTGGGACGTCGCGAACAATATCTGGCTCGTCGGCGACGACAACGAAGTACTGATCATCGACGCAGCGCACGACGCGCAGCCGATTCTCGGCGCCGTGGCCGGGCGCCGGGTGACCGCCGTCGTGTGCACGCACGCGCACAACGACCACGTCACCGTGGCGCCTACGCTGTCGGCGGCCACCGGTGCGCCGATCTTCCTGCATCCCGAGGACGATATGCTCTGGCAGCAGACCCATCCCGGCGTGGAGTACCGGCCGCTGGCCGACGGCGAGGTGTTCGGGGTCGGTGGCGCGGAATTGCGGGTCCTGCACACGCCGGGACATTCACCGGGGTCGTGCTGTCTGTACTTCGCCGAGGGCGGCGAGGTATTCAGTGGCGATACGTTGTTCGAGGGCGGACCCGGCGCGACCGGCCGGTCCTATTCCGACTATCCGACCATCCTCGCCTCCATCAACGAACGATTGTTCGCATTGCCGGAGCAGACCGTGGTACACACCGGGCACGGCCCCGACACCACCCTCGGCGCCGAGCGGGCCCACGTGCCCGCGCAGGCCTGAGCGGTACGCGCAGCCGTCGAGAGGCGGCATCCGGCCGGGTGTCGCCGTTCGTGTTCGTGGCTCTCGCGGACCGGCGGCGGTGCGCGCCCGGAGAACACCGACCAGCTGTTGCGCCGATATCTATCCCAGAGCGCTGACCTGCGTCGATCCGGCCAAGCCGACCTCGACGCCAGCGCCTGTGAATGCAACCACCGTCCCCGCGGGATCCACGGATACCGCAGCTCTGCCGAGGTCGACGCCGAACATCTGAACAGCGGTGATGCACCGCCCCTTTGAGACCGCCATCAGTAAATGAACAGGAGCGATCGGGGTGGTGCTCGCTGCAGTGGCGGCACACAGTTTCGACACCATGCTGGCGATGATCGCCAACCGCCGGCTGGACCCAGGAGCCCTGATCACCCGACGCGTCCCGCTCGAGCACGCCGGCGGAGTGCTTGCCGGCATGCGCGACTTCGGCACCGCCGGACTGGTCGTGATCGACCAGTTCGCAACAATGTAAGCCACGTGAAAGGAGAGACGTATGGCCGGGAGACCGCGGGAGTTCGACCGCGACATCGCGCTCACCCGAGCGCAAGCCCTGTTCTGGGAACGGGGTTACGAAGGCGTCTCTCTCGCCGACCTCGTAGCCGCGACCGGGCTGGCCTCCGCCAGCCTGTATGCGGCGTTCGGCTCCAAAGAGCAGCTGTTCCGCGAGGCCGTCATGCTCTAGGAACGAGAGGAGGGTGGCTTCGCCGACCGCGCACTGGCATCGGAACCGGACGTGAGGCGTGCTCTCGAGCGCATGTTCCATGAGGCGATCGACGTCTATACCCGGCCGTCGCCTCGCGGCTGCCTGGTCGTCACCGCGGCGACCAACTGCACCGAGAAGCACCACACGATTCAGACGTGGCTCGCTGAACACCGGCGCTCACGCACAGAGTCGATCATCGGACGAGTCGGACAAGCCGTTCGCGAACGCCAACTCGGCGCGAACACCGACGTCGAGGCCCTCGGACAGGCTCTGTCGATCTTTCTCAACGGTCTCCCGGTCCAGTCCAGAGACGGGGTGCCACCAGAGCAGCTCCATGCGAGCGTCGCTGTCATGCTCTCGGCCGCGCTTCCCGATGCGACGCCCTGCCGGTGAACTCGACGATTGGATCGTCGCCTCCACCGATCCGGTCGAGTCGGTGATCGCCGGCACCGTTGCGGTGTGGCGGGCGGTGACCGTCGGCCCGTCGGCGGCGGCATCACGGGAATCGATCGCGACCGGCGCCCTATCCGGGCGGGACCGCCCCGGAGCTGTCAGGGCGTACGGGGCTCCAGCACGAACACCGGGATACGGCGTTCGGTCCACGACTGGTAGTTCTCGAAATCCGCGTACAGTTCGAGCAGTTTCGGCCACAGCCGGTCGCGTTCGGCGTCGTCGGCGAGGCGGGCCCGCACCGGGATCCGGTCCTTGCCGATCTGCACCGTGGTATCCGGCTGCGCGACGAGGTTGTAGTACCACTGCGGGTTCTTCGGCAACCCGCCCTGCGACGCGACCACGATGATGTTCGCGTCGTCGCGCAGGAACAGCAGCGGCACCGTGAACTGCTTACCGGATTTGCGGCCGGTGTGTTCCAGCAGCAGTGTGGGCACCGGTTTGCGGAAGCCCGCCCCGACCCGCCAGGTGCCACCGATCCGGCCGCCGGTTTTCCGGTAGGCCCAGGTGTTGACCTTGGACATGTACTTGATGACAGTCGGCACGAAGGACGAGTCGAGCTGTTTGGGGCGGTTGTTCACTTCTCGAAGCTCCGATGCTCAGCGCAGGATCAACAGCGCGGATTTCTCGATGAGGTCGGCGATATCGGCGTAGGAGGCATATCCCATACCGGCCCGGACGAGCGCGCCCGCGTAGACCAGTTCCAGCGAGACGACCACCTCCGGGTCCGGGTCGGGACCCAATGCGCGCTCGATCCGCGTGCGGATCTCCAGGCCGATGCGGGCGCGCAGATGGGCCACATCGGGATCACGGCCGAGCATGGCGCTGGTGACCGCGCCGGAGACCTCCTGGTCGTCGGCGACCAGCATGGCGATGGCACGCAGTTCGGCCACCACCCGGACCGTGGGATCGGGATCCTCGCTGACCGGTGAAGGCGCCGCCACCAGCCGCCGCCAGAAGATCTCGGCTACCAGGTGTTCCTTCGACGAGAAGTAGGTGTACGCGGTGGCGGTGCCGACCCCGGCCGCGGCGGCGACCATCCGGATGGTCATGCCCGCGAACCCCTCGCGCGTCAGTACCTCCACCGCGGCCTTCGTCAGTTTGTCGACTGTATCGGCCTGTTTCGCGGACAGGCGCCGGCGAGTCGCTTCGACGACGAGGGGTTCACCTTCGGACATGTGTCTGAATGTACCGTTTCAGTTCTTCGCGGCCGCAATCCCGGCCCGGCGGCCGTAGAAACTGCCGTCACCCAGCGAGGTCCCGCTGGCGTATCCGCCCGCGCAGACACCGGAGGTGCAGCGACCGGCGGCGAACAGTCCGGGAATGGGTTCGCCGTTCACGTGCAGGACCCGGGAATCGAGATCGGTACGCAGACCGCCCAGGGTGAATCCCGCGGTGAACCCACGCATATCGAACGCGGCGAACGGCCCTTCCAGGGGCTTGGTCCACTCCGTCTTCTTGCCCAGCAGCGGGTCCTGACCGTTCGCGGCGTGCTTGTTGTACAGCTCGACCGTGGTCTGCAGGGCCAGTTCGGGCAGGCCGATATCGGATTCGAGTTCGGCGATCGTCTCCGCCGCCCAGGTCGGCGGCTGGCGGAAGAACGGGGTGGAGGTCTCGGTGGTCAGCGATTCCTCGTAGGCGGCCTCTCCGATGATCAGGAACGCCTGGTTCTCCTGGTGGAACAGGGTCATCTGCCCGATCCGGCCGGGGTAGGTGTCCTCGGGGACGTACCGCTGGCCGCGGCCGTTCACCAGGATGCCGCGCGCCATCATCTGCGGATCTCCGAAGAACGCCACCTCGGTGGCGTCCATATGGGCCAGATCGGCGCCGAGCGCCTGCGCGATCCGGATGGCGATCCCGTCGTGTTCCTCGATGGCGGCGCCCGGACGGCCGATGAGCCGCGGCGCGAAACCCTCGATCATCTGGTCGTGATAGGCGAAGCTGCCGGTGGCCAGGACGACCCCGCGTTCGGCCCGGATGGTCAGCTCCTTGCCGTACTGCTTGGCGACCACACCGACCACCCGGTCGCCGTCGACCACCAGACGCTGGATCCGGGTGTCGTATTCGGCGGTGACGCCGAGCTTCTCGGCGGTTTCGGCCAGCGGTTTCATCAGCATGTAGCCGCCGCCCTTGGAACCGGTCCGCTTGTTGCTCATCTGCGGGACGTGGCCGCGCGGAGCCGGGTCGGCGACGGTGTTGAACGGGGCGGCGTTCTCCCCGCCGGAGTACATCAGTCCCTCGTCGTGCGGGGGTTCCCAGCCGGGTTCGCCCCAGAATTCCTCTTTGAAGGGCACACCGTTGGCGACCAGCCATTCGTAGTGCTCGACGCTGCCGCGGCAGTAGTCGGCGATCTTCGCGCGGTCCACCCCCGGACCCAGCGCGGCGACCATGAACTTCTCCATGTTCTCCGGACTGTCCGCGAACCCGAGTGCCTTCTGCAACGGCGTGCCGCCACCGAGGTAGATGAAACCGCCGGCCAGCGCCGCCGCACCGCCCCAGCCGCTGGTGCGTTCCAGGATCAGCACGTTCGACCCGGCCCGCGCCGCCTCGATCGCGGCGCAGACACCGGCGATCCCGTAGCCGGCCACAACCACATCGGCGGTGCGGTCCCACTCGGTGACCTCGGCGGCGGGTAACGGTCGGAGAGATGTGGGGTCGGCCATTATTCGGATTCCTTACTGTCGTTCTGCGCGCCGGCTGCCGGGGTCCCCGGGGCGGCCGGCTGTGCGGCGATGGTGGCACGTCCCGACGCGGGGGTGGGGTGGCCGTCCCGCTCAGCGGTGGGGGCGTCTTGCGGCGCGGCGGTGACTCCGTACCGCGCGGCGGCGATCTCGCCGCGCCCGACGCCCAGTCCTTCGCCGAGGCGGGTCAGTGCCAGCGCGGCCAGGGGCAGCTCGGCGTCGACCCGGCCGCCCAGGTCGAGCGCGAGGGACAGATCCTTCTCCCCGAGTTCCCGGACATGGGTGAGGATCGGCAACCAGAAATCGTCCGCCGCGATGGGGGCGGTGGTATCGCGCAGCATGATCGAACCCGCACCGCCGGTCACCGCGTCGGAGTGGCGGACCACCTTGCCCAGTGCGGTGATATCGAGCCCGGCGGCCTCGGCCAGCCGCTGGGCCTCGGTGGCGGCGGTGAACGAGATGAAGTGCAGCAGGTTGCGGGCCAGTTTCATGCGGGTGCCGGCCCCGACCTCACCGGCGTGCACCACCAGATCGGCGAAGCAGCCGAAGGGTTCGCGCACGGCCGCGACCGCGTCGGCGCCGCCGCCGATCATCACGGCCAGCCGGCCGCTGTTCGCGCCCGCGGCCCCGCCGCTGATCGGGGCGTCCACCAGATGCACGCCGCGTTCGGCGCAGAGCCGGGCGAATTCCACCGCGGACTCGTCGCCGATGGTGGAGTGCACGGCCACCACGGTGCCCGGCGCGGCGGTACTCAATACCCCGTTCTCTCCGGTGAGTACGGCGCGGACCTGCCGGTCGTTCACCACCGCGATACTGATGACCCCGCATTTCGCGGCCAGTTCGGCCGC
Organism: Nocardia sienata NBRC 100364; assembly: GCF_001613205.1. Taxonomy (GTDB): domain Bacteria; phylum Actinomycetota; class Actinomycetes; order Mycobacteriales; family Mycobacteriaceae; genus Nocardia; species Nocardia sienata. Next base: position 32,696 of record NZ_BDBX01000054.1, read on the forward strand.
GGTGGCGGCGGCCTCGGCGCCCGCGGCGGTGAACGGTTCCACTGCCTCGGGCCGGGTATCGCAGACGGTGAGACCGCCGGACCAGTCCAGCAGTTTCCTCGCCATCGGCGCGCCCATATCGCCCAGGCCGATGAAACCGACCCGGGTGCTGGCGGCGGAGTCCGCGCTCACTACCGGATCACCTGGCCGCCGTCGACGCAGAAGATCTGCCCGGTGACCCAGGAGGCGTCGTCGGAGAGCAGGTAGAGCAGGGCGCCGGCCATATCGTCGGGCGTACCCATCCGCTTGAGCGGCAGCCGGTTCACCATATCCTTGACCATGCTCGCGGGGGTGGTGGTCTTGGTGGCCTCGGTATCGGTGGGCCCCGGGGCGATCGCGTTGACCCGGATATTCGATCCGCCGAGTTCGGTGGCCAGCTGCTGGGTGAGACCGTTGATCCCGACCTTCGCCAGGCCGTAGAAGCCGGAGTACACCCAGGCCGCGGTGGAGGATTGGTTGACGATCGAACCGCCGCCACCTGCCGCCATGTTCTCCCAGACCGCGCGGGTCATCACCAGCGCGCCGTCCAGGTTCACCGACATGAACTTCTTGTAGTAGTCCCACGGCACGGTGAGCAGCAGATCGAGCTTCATCCCGCCGTAGATGGCGGCGTTGTTCACCAGATGGTCTATCCTGCCGTACTTCTCGACGGTGAAATCGGCCAGTGCCTTCGCCGAATCGGGATCGGACACGTCGACGGTGTGGAACGCCGCGGTACCGCCGTCGGCCACGATCTTCTCGGCGACGGCGGTGCCGCCCTCTTCGTTGAGATCCGCGACGACGACCGACGCGCCCTCGGCGGCCAGCGCCTGCGCGTAGACCTCGCCGATACCGCGGGCGGCGCCGGTGACGATGGCGGTCCTACCGGTGAAACGAGCCATGGGATGAGCTCCTCGTTGATCGGGAAAGCTTGATCGGAAATGGTTTCCGCTGCTGTGGGGCGGTCCGCGCGCCTACTGCGCGGTGGCGACGAGTTTGGTCTCCAGGTACTCCTCGAACCCGGCGACGCCCATCTCGCGGCCGATACCGGACTGTTTGTAGCCACCGAAGGGCGCGTCGGCGCTGTACCACATACCGCCGTTGACGCCGAGCGTGCCGGTGCGCACCCGGTCGGTGACCCGGCGGATCCGCTCGGGGTCCTTACCCCACACCGCGCCGGACAGGCCGTAGGGGGAGTCGTTGGCGATCCGGACGGCGTCGTCGTCGCCGTCGTACGGGAGCACCACCAGGACCGGGCCGAAGATCTCCTCCTGGGCGGCTTTGGCGCTGTTGTCCAGGTCGGCGATGACGGTGGGTTCGACATAGAAGCCCCGGTCGTGTTCGGCCGGGCGGCCGCCGCCGGCCACGATCCGGCCACCGTCGGCGCGGGCGCTGTCGATATAGCCGAGTACCCGGGTGCGCTGGCGGTCGGAGATCACCGGACCGCAGACGGTTCCAGGGTTCGTCGGATCGCCGGGGCGGATACCGCGCATGGTGTTCGCGGCGGCCTCGAGCGCCTCCTCGTATTTGTGCCGCGGCACCAGCAGGCGCGTGGACAGGGCACAGCCCTGTCCGGCGTGGACACACAGCGAGAACCCGGCATAGCCCACCGCGGTGGCGAGGTCGGCGTCGTCGAGCACGATGAACGCCGACTTTCCGCCGAGTTCGAGGAAGGTCTTCTTGAGATTGGCCGCGGCCGCGGCCATCACGGCGCGACCGGTGTTGGTGGAGCCGGTGAAACTGATCAGGTCGACCCGCGGATCACCGGAGAGTTGGGCGCCCAGGCCGTGATCGGCGGAGGTGACGATATTGACCACCCCGGGCGGTATCTCGGTCTCCTCGGTGATGATCGAGGCCAGCGCCGCCGCACACCACGGGGTGTCCGGGGCGGGTTTGAGGACGACGGTGTTGCCGGCGGCCAGCGCCGGGCCCAATTTCGCGAAGTTGATCTGGTGCGGGAAGTTCCACGGGGTGATCGCGCCGACCACGCCGACCGCTTCGCGGCGCAGCGCCCGGTGGGTGCTGATACCCATCGGCGCGGCCACGCCGAGTTCGGTTTCCCATTCGTAGTTCGCGGCCAGTCGCGTGGCGAAACTCAGGTCCTCCACGGGGCCCTCGAGCTGGGGTCCGCTGGTGAACATGATCGGCGCGCCCACCTCGGCGACGGTGATCTCGCGCAGTTCCTCCGCGTGCGCCTTCAGACCGGCCTGCAACTGCTCCAGGCAGCGGACCCGGAACGCGTGGTCACGGGACCAGTCGGTCTCGTCGAAGGCGGTGCGGGCGGCGGCGATCGCGGCATTCATATCGGCGGCGTCCGCGTCGGCCGCGGTGCCGATGACCTCTTCGGTCGCCGGGTTCACATTCTCGAACACGCCGTTGCCGCCGGGCACGAGGCTGCCGCCGATCAGCAGTCGGGAACTGTCGCCGGGCAGAAGACTGTTCATGAAAGACCCCAATACTGTCTGGACAGGTGTTTGGAATATAGTCCGGACTCTTTCTCTAGTGCAAGAACTGGTTCTATCGTTCACGCTCGGTGCCGATCGTGCACGGAACTCGGCCGGAGTGGGTGTGATAGTCCGGGGCGATATCGGCGTTCGGCCCGACTCGATGCTTCCGAACAGCTAATTCTCGTACGATCATTGTCGCGGGGACGCGCCGCTGGTACCGTCCAGACACATGTCCAGCTATGTGTCTCTCCCCGGCGGCCGATCGGTCGAGCCCGGCGAGAACTCGTTATCGAAACAGAGGTGGGTCCGATGACGGCCGCATCGTTGGAGCCGGTGACCTTCGATCCCTACGACTACGTCTTCCACGAGGACCCGTACCCGGTCTACGCCCGGCTGCGCGCGGAGGCGCCGCTCTACTACAACGCGGAACTCGATTTCTACGCGCTGTCGCGGCACGCGGATGTCACCGCGGGATTCCGCAATGCCGCCGCGCTGTCGAATGCCAACGGCGTCTCGCTCGACCCCGCGGCCTGGGGGCCGCACGCGCACAAGACCATGTCGTTCCTCGCCATGGACGATCCCCGGCATATGCGGATGCGCAAGCTGGTGTTCAAAGGTTTCACCCCCAAACGGGTGGCCGATATGGAGACCCGCATCCGGGAACTGACGCTGGAATACCTCGAACCGGCGCTCGAGCGCGGCGAATTCGACTGGATCCAGGACTTCGCGGGCAAACTGCCGATGGACGTCATCTCCGAGTTGATGGGGGTACCGGCCGCCGACCGCGACGAGATCCGCCATATGGCCGATATGGTCATGCACCGCGAAGACGGGGTGACCGATGTCCCGGATTCGGCGATCGAGGCCTCGCTGAACCTGGTGGTCTACTACTCGGAGATGGTCGCGCAACGCCGGGAGAAACCCACCGACGACCTCACCTCCGCGCTGCTCGGGGCCGAGATCGACGGCGACCGGCTCACCGACGACGAGATCATCGGCTTCATGTTCCTGATGGTGGTGGCCGGGAACGAGACCACCACCAAACTGCTGGGCAACGCCCTGTACTGGGCCGGCCGCAACCCGGCGGAATACGCCAAGGTCACCGCCGATCCGGAGCGGGTGCCGGACTGGGTCGAGGAGACCCTGCGCTACGACACCTCCAGTCAGATCGTCGCGCGGACCGCCACCGAGGATCTGGAGTACCACGGCCGGGTCATCCCGGCGGGGTCGAAGGTGCTGCTGCTGATCGGTTCGGCCAACCGGGACGGCGAGGTCTTCGACAATGCCGACAGCTACGACCTGGACCGCGCCGAGAAGGGCAATCTGGCCAGCTTCGGCGCCGGTGTGCACTTCTGCCTCGGCGCCCATCTGGCCCGCCTGGAAGCAACGGTCGCGCTGCGCGAATTCGCCGCGCGGGTGAAGTCCTACCGAGTGCGTGAGGACGAATTCGTCCGCGTGCACTCGTCCAATGTGCGGGGCTTCGCCAAGCTCCCGATTTCCGTGGAGGTGCGGTAGATGCCCCGGTTCGATCCTCATCCCGACAAGCGGCCGACCATCGTGGCCGGCGCCTCGTCGGGTATCGGCGCCGCCACCGCCGTGGAATTGGCCGCGCAGGGCCATCCGGTGGCGCTCGGCGCGCGCCGGGTGGAGATCCTGGAAGAACTGGCCGGGAAGATCCGGGCCGACGGCGGCACCGCGTTCGCCCACCGCCTGGATGTGACCGACCAGGCCTCGGTGGACGAATTCGTCGCCGCGGCCGAGGCGGCCGTCGGGCCCACCGAGATCCTGGTCTCCGGGGCCGGCGATATCGAATTCGGCCTCATCCAGGACATGGACCCCGCCGATTTCGCGCATCAGGTGCAGATCCATCTGATCGGCGCGCACCGCATGGCCCATGCGGTGCTGCAGGGCATGCTGGCCCGCCGGCGCGGCGATGTGGTGCTCATCAGCTCCGACTGCGCGCCGCTGCCGCGGCCGTGGAACGGGGCCTACAGCGCCGCCAAGGCCGGCGTCGAGGCGATGGTGCGGCAGCTGCGGATGGAACTCGAGGGCACCGGGGTCCGGGCCTCGCTGGTCCGGCCCGGTCCGACCGTGACCGGGATGGGCATGAACGCCTCGCCCGAGGTGGTGGGACCGCTGCTGGAGTCCTGGCAGGCATGGGGGCTGGCGCGGCATCCGTACATGCTGCGGGCCTCCGATCTGGCCCGGGCGGTGTCGGCGGTCGTCGGGACCCCGCGGGGTGCCCATCTCGTGCTGGTCGAGGTGCAACCGGAAGCGCCGCTGCGACCGCTCCCGGAAGAAGGAAAGGGCTCCTGATGTCGACGGCACTGCCCCCGGGTTTCGATTTCACCGACCCCGCACTGTGGGCCGATCGCAGTCCGGTCGAGGAATTCGCGCTCCTGCGCCGGACCGCACCGGTGTGGTGGAACGCCCAATCCGACGAGACGTCGGGCGGTTTCAACGACGGCGGCTACTGGGTGGTCAGCACGCTGGAGGACGTCAAGGAGCTGTCCCGCAACCCGGAGCTGTACTCCTCGCAGCAGAAGGGGTCCATCGTCCGGCTGCCCGGCGATATCACCCCCGACCAGATGCAGCTCACCGAGGCGCTGCTGGTGAACATGGACCCGCCGAAGCATTCCAAGGTGCGCCGGATCATCTCCAAGGGTTTCACCCCGCGGGCGGTGGAGGGATTGCGCGCGGCGCTCACCGAGCGCGCGCACCGCATCGTGCACGAGGCGAAGAAGACCGGCGGCGGCGATTTCGTCACCCAGGTCGCCTGCGAACTGCCCCTGCAGGCGATCGCCGAACTGCTCGGGGTCCCGCAGGCGGACCGGCGCAAGGTGTTCGACTGGTCGAACCAGATGCTCAACTACGACGATCCCGAATACGGCGACCCGACCGTGGCCTCGGCGGAGATCCTCGGCTACGCCTGGAACATGGCCGAACAGCGGCGGTCGTGTCCGGCCGACGATATCGTCACCCAGTTGGTCAACGCCGATGTCGACGGGGAGGGGCTGGCCTCCGACGAGTTCGGTTTCTTCGTCATCCTGCTCGCGGTGGCCGGTAACGAGACCACCCGCAATGCCATCACCCACGGCATGAAGGCGTTCGTGGACAATCCGGAACAGTGGGCGCTGTACCGGGAGCAGCGGCCGCGGACCGCGCCGGACGAGATCGTGCGCTGGGCCACCCCGGTGACCGCGTTCCAACGCACCGCCACCGCCGACCATGTCCTGGGTGGACAGGAGATCAAGAAGGGGCAGCGCCTCGGATTGTTCTACAGTTCCGCCAATTTCGACGAAGCGGGGTTCGACGAACCGTTCACCTTCGATATCCTGCGCGATCCGAATCCGCATGTCGGGTTCGGCGGTACCGGCACCCATTATTGTGTGGGCGCCAATCTGGCCCGGCTGGAAATCGACCTGATGTTCAACGCGATCGCCGACGCCATGCCCGACCTGGAATCCGTTTCCGATCCGGTACGGTTGCGATCGGGGTGGATAAACGGAATCAAGAGTTGGCAGGTGCGGTACGAATGAACGTTCGGGATATCCCGGTGAACACGCTGTCGGGTTCGGCGTCCACGCTCGGTGAGCTGGTCGGCGACCGGGTGGTGCTGCTGGTCAACGTCGCGTCGAAATGTGGTCTCACGCCGCAGTACACCGGGCTGGTCGAACTGCAGAAGAACTACGGTGACCGCGGTTTCAGTGTGGTCGGTGTGCCGTGCAATCAGTTCATGGGGCAGGAGCCGGGCAGCGCCGAGGAGATCCAGCAGTTCTGTTCCACCACCTACGGTGTGGACTTTCCCCTGTTGGAGAAGGTCGAGGTGAACGGCGACGGCCGGCATCGGCTGTACCGGGAGATCATCGAAACCCCCGACGTCGAGGGTGTGGCCGGTGATGTGCAGTGGAACTTCGAGAAGTTCCTGATCGACCGGGACGGGAGTGTGCTGGGGCGTTTCCGGCCCACTACCACACCGGATGCGGACACGCTGATCTCGGCGATCGAGAAAGCGCTGTAACCGTAGCCGTAACGGCTTATGATCGAGGCCCGCTCACCCAGTGGTGAGCGGGCCTTTTTCACTTTCTACCTGCGAGAACAGCGTGATACGGCGCAATCCGGACGTGATCGGTGAAAACCGCCCGCCCGGATTGAATCGGCCATAACATGGACAACTGTCTGGACATAAATCCGGTTCAGTTCGGTACGCCGGGGTGCCGAACGGCTCGAGGCAGGTGAGTGGTGGTACCGATACACAATCGGTCCGATCGGCCGACAACGACACTGCACAAGGTCTGGGCTGTCGTGCGGTACAAGTTCGCGGCGCTGGGGATGGTGCTGGTCATCGCCGCGGCAGTGGTCTTCTCGCTGGTCATGTTCTTCGGCGGGTTCGCACCGAAGGAACCGGTGGCGGTCGTGGTACCGCGCAGCGGACTGGTGATGGATCCCGACGCCAAGGTGAAATTCCGGGGCGCGGAGGTCGGCCGGGTCGGAAAGATCGAATCCCGTGACGGGGAGGTCCGCCTCGAACTCGACATGAACCCGGACCTGATGCGCCTGGTCCCTGGCAACGCCGGGGTCGATATTCGCTCCACCACGGTCTTCGGCGCCAAATACGTGAACTTCGTGGAACCGGCCCAGCCCGCCGGCCGCCTGCGACCGGGCCAGGTCCTGCGCGGCGAATCGGTGACCGTCGAATTCAATACGCTGTTCGAACGGCTCACCGAAGTCCTGAACATGGTCGAACCGACGAAACTGAACGCCACGCTCACCGCGCTCGGTACCGCGCTGCAGGGGCGCGGCGAGCGACTCGGTGATCTGCTGGTGAACGCGGACCGGCTGTTACGCGAGATCAATCCGAGCATCCCCGCGCTCCAGCACGATTTCCAGGCCACCGCCGCGGTGACGAACCTCTACGCCGATACCGCGCCGGACCTGCTGCGCACGGTGGACAATGCCACCACCCTGAGTCACACGCTCACCGACAACGAGCAGAGCTTCGACGCCTTGCTGCTGGATACGATCGGCCTGTCCGATACCACCGGCGCGGTCCTGACCGAGAACGAACAGAACCTGGCCACCGCGCTGGACCTGCTCCGGCCCACCACCGAACTGCTCGACGCCTACAAACCTTCCCTGGACTGCGTCATCCGCGGTCTGGCCAAAGCGATGCCGCTGGCCGACGACCTGATGGGCGGCCGCAACCCGGGCGCCTCGTTCAACGCCAGCTTCATGTATGGGGCCGAGGCCTACCAGTACCCGAACGATCTGCCCAAGGTGAACGCCACCGGCGGGCCGCGCTGCGCGGGCGTCCTGGACCGGGTGCCGGGCAGCCACGCCGACTACGTGGTGACCGACACCTCGGAGGTCAATCCGTTCATCCCGTCCACCCGGATCTATCAGAACCATCCGACCGTGTTCGAGTTCCTCTTCGCCGGTATGCCCGGTATGCGCTGAGTCGGCCGTTCTGCGGTGCGGGTTCGCCGACAGGGAAGTAGCTGCTGCGCTCCGACTCACAGCCCTGGGCCGATCCGGACGCGCAGGCGTACGCCACCCAGCGGACTGGAGTGCAGTTCCGCTGTGCCGGAATGGAGTTCGGCTTGTTGCTGGACCAGGGCCAGGCCCAGGCCGGAGCCGGGGGATCCGTGACCCTTGACGAAGCGGTCGAAGGCGGTCGGGAGAAGCGTTGGAGGGATGCCGGTGCCATCGTCATCGATGGTGATCTCGATAGCGTCGGAGCCGCCGCGGGCCGAGACCGTGATGGTGTGCGCGTGACCGTGCTGTACGGCGTTGGCGACCGCGTTGGTGACGATGAGCATGAGCCCGCCGGGTAGACCGGTCACCGTCCTCCGCGGACACTCGGTGAGATCGATGTCGACCTCGGGGTATCGGCGGCGTGCGTCCTGTACCGCGCGGTCGAGGGTTTCGCAGAGGTCGAAGGGTTCGAAGACGTCGGATTCGGTGAGTTCGCCGACGGCGAGTTGTTCCAGATCGGTCAAGGTGTTCTCGATCTGGCGCTCGGCGAGCAAGACATCGGCGAGTATTTCGCGCTGCTGTTCGGCGGGTAATTCCTTGGTGGCCAGAACTTGCAGGTCGGTGCGCATCGCGGTGAGCGGTGTGCGCAGCTCGTGCGCGCAGACCGCGGCGAAGTCCCGGGCGCCGGCGAGTGCCCGATTGGTGGCACCGTGTGCGGCCTCGAGTCGCGCGAGCATGCGAGTGATGGCATCGGAGAGTTCTTCCGCCTCACGGGCGCCGCGGCCGCTGAGCGGCGGTAAATGCTCGAGGGTGTCGATGTCGTGGGTCGCGGTCGCCAATCTGCGCAGTGGCCGTGCGGCGTAACCGGCGAGGAACCAGCCGAGCACCGCCGCGAGCAGCACACCCGCGATTCCGATCCCGATACCGATGAGCTGGCCGCGGCGGATAGCCGAAGCCGCCGGTGCGCGATCGGGTTCCAGCCGCACCACCAGTCTGGACCCTCCCGCGACGACGGTGCGGATTACACCGGGCTGTCCGGGTGGCGGGAGATCCGGTGGCGGGAAGGGGAGGGCCGAGTCCGGTGGCGGGAGGGGGTGGTCGAGGTCCGGTGGCGGGGCGGACCGAGTCCGAATCACCAGGGGCGGCGCCGCGTCCCCCGGCGGTGCGAGCGCCACGCCCATGGTCGAGACTATTCTGTCGAACTGCCGCGAACCCGTGGCGTCGAGCAGCGCGGTATAGGCAATGCCGAGAGTGAGCGCGACAAGCGCCGCGACAACCCCTGAAACCAGCGCCACGCGAGCACGCAACGACAGTGACCCGGTGCCTTTCGTCGGCCTCACCGGCCGACCCCGCAGACTTGTCCGCGCTGGGTTCGATCGTGCTGATGCCGACATTCGTTCACGCTTCCTCCCGCAGTACGAATCCGACCCCGCGCACGGTGTGGATCACCCGCGGCACACCGTGCATTTCCAGCTTCCGCCGCAGGTAGGAGACGAACACATCCACTACGTTGGTGTCGGTGCTGAAGTCGTAGCCCCACACCGCGGAGAGGATCTGCTCGCGGCTGAGTACGACGCCGACGTTCGCTGCCAAGTGGGCGAGCACCTCGAACTCCCGTTTGGTCAGCTCTACCTGCCGGCCACTCGCGTACACCCGATGTCCGGACCGGTCGATCCGCACCTGCCCGACCTGGCGCCGGTCATCACCGGGTAGCCGGATCTGTATGGGCCGACGGCGCAGTAGCGCGTGTAGGCGGGCGACGAGCTCACCGAGGTCGAAGGGCTTGGTCAGGTAATCGTCGGCGCCACGCTCCAGAGCGGCGATGCGATCGCTGACCGCGGTGCGGGCGCTCAACACGCAGATAGGGATGTCGTTGCCCATGGCGCGCAATGACGTAACCACGCCCGTCCCGTCGAGGTTTGGCATATTCACATCGAGCACCATGGCGTCCGGCTCGGCGCTGCGCACCAGAGCGAGGGCTTGGGCACCGTCGCTCGCGCTGACCACCTCGAAGTGTGAAAGTTCGAGCCCGCGCCGCAGCGACGCGAGAACTCGGGCCTCGTCGTCCACAACCAGGATGCGTTGTCCGGTCACCGAGGCACACTCTTTCTTGCACGCTTGTGGGTGGGGCCTGTGGTAGGAACCAGGTGTAAGCCGGGGTCTGATTCGGTCCGTAGGGAGGTCCCCGGGAACGCGACGAGCACAGCCGCGCTGCCTGTTTTCACCCATGGGGCGGACACAATGGGCGTCATGGCACCACCATAGAGCCGGCCTCGGTCAGCTGCCGTCGCTGAAAAGACGTCCGCGACCGGGGTGACCGGTATCTGCAATGGATCTCGGACCCCGATGCACCGCTCCGATGTCCGGCGGAACACGCACGCCGCGAGTCAACAGGTATCCGAGATCGTCAACAGGGCAAACGCAGCTTGTGGCACCGCCTGGACCCGGCCGCTCCGGATCTCGTTCCCGGCGCTCCGCACCGGAGATATCTAACGATTTCCTAATCATTGCTCAAGAAATCCTGAAGACGTGCTTCGTACTGTCGATTTTCACCCGGGTGAACCGGAAAGCCGTCTCGGCGCGAAGGAGGGAACCATGACGCCACGCCTCGGACCCGCTAGTTGCGCCTCACCGTGCTCATCGGAACGACGCTCGATGCGGCAGGGTCGTCGGTGGCGGCCGCCGCTGCCGCCCGGTTCGACACCTGCGCGTATGTCCGCAGGTCGAAAGGTATTTCCCGACAGCCGAACTCGAACGTAGCACGCCCGACGGCGTCCGCCTGCCGGTGCGGATCGCCGCCACATGACGACTTCGGCGGCCGCGGTCGGATGTCGGAATTCTCCAACATCGTTTCTCCGACCCATGTGCACCGCACCCGAAGACGCTGGACATCACAGCAGGAGAACCGCCGGTATGACCGAACCACTGGACATCGATCTCGACCTGTTGCGGGAGTTGGCGATCCGCCATGAGGAGGAGGCCGACAAGATCCGCGCCCGGGTAGCGCCGCCCACCGAGTGGCTCGACAGCTATCTCGCCTTATACGGCAACATTGCACTGCCGGTCTATGAGGCGCTGCTCCGCTACGTCGACGCCCGGCAGGCCGACGGCAACGCACTCGCCGATACTCATCAACTCACCGCCGACAATCTGCGCACCGCGGCATGGAAGATGGAGTTGGTCGATCAGCAGCGCGGGCGCAGTATCGAACAGGCGGTTTCCGGCGGGGGACAATCTCATTCACCGGCCCTCGCTGGGCACTTTGTTTCACCGACCCCCGCAGAGCACTCGAATTCACCGAGCCTCGCAGACGATACCGGCACAGCCGCGGACTCCTCGGGCCACCCGAGCTCCACCACCACGACGAACGGTCCGGCCGCGGACCCACGGTCGATCGACACCCTTGACCGATCGGCGACGGCGGCAACCAACACTGCCGGCCCTGCCATGGCCGGTCCCGGCCCCGGTTTCGGCGGTCGCGGCGGCAGGCGCGAAACACCGTGGTCGCGAGCAAAGAACACCTCGGACGACACCGACCTCGATCTCGCCAGGAAGCAGCTGAGCACAATAATCAACACCGCGCCGGACATCCCCGGGCTGGATTGGGCGGTTGCGGTGATGCGTGCGGGCGACCTGGTGCAAACGTTCGTGACATCGAACCAAGGCCGCGGTTGGCTACCCGCGGGGGCACAGTTCCCGAGCACAATGGCCACGCCGTGGGCGCCGAGAATAGCCAACACCCTGGACGGTGTGGAAACCGCCTGGGAGGGTGCTGCCGATCCGGCGCGGATTCTGGTCGGATTCGGATCGGTGTGGGGAGCGAGGCACACATCGCGGATGACGGCCCTCGTCACCACCGGCACGGTGGATATGAGCCTCCACGGCGCGGTCCCCGACGCCGCGGTCGAAGGCGACATCACCCCTGGGCTGTATCCGATCGACACCACCGCACGCCTCGTCGACCGCCTCGGCATCTACAGCTCGGACGGCCTGGACCCGGCGATCGACACTGTGCCGGACACTATGATCAGGGCCTGCGTCGCCGGACTCGCCTCCGACGCCCATGCCCGGCTCGGGCGACGGAACCGGGACGACGAACTTCACAAACTCCGTGAACGTCTGCTGACCCGGCTCGACCGGGGGCAGACGGTTCCCTCGGCGTGGTGGACCGAGCTCCGCCACTCCGTTGCAACCGGGCCCCGGCAACACCGTGGCACAGCCGTGTTCAGCGGTACCGAACCGCTACCCGGCCGGGCACCAGAAGCCACACGGACACTCGCGCTCGAGCTTCGGGCCGTCGAACTCCTCCTACTACTCGACGGCAAGCCGTCCCGCCAACTTCTCCGGGATGCCGCCTACAGCTACGCCCAGGTCGTCAACCACCCACTGTTCGCGGCCGACTCGTCCGCCGCCACACCCGCGGGGCCGGTCACGATCACAACCCCGATCACGGTCGCGCAACCCCCCGCGGTGAACTTGTCGAGCCCCGCAACCCGGCCCCACCATGTCGTCCCTTCGGCCGGGTGAGCCGAGGAGCCGGCCATCGTCTCGGTGCTCCCACGGCCTGAAAAACCGAAACGGGTCTCATCTCCCGACCCACTATTGCTCGGTCGTACGAATGCGAACTGACTCCGCGTCGACACGAACTCAGGAATGAACATGGTGAATCAAAATCGGTTTCACGTGCGCTTGCCGCGCCCGGATGGCTCGGCAGATCTCCTGCACATCGTGAAAGAAGCCGAAACGATGCTGCAAAAAGCGGTCGACAGCATGGGGCCCGGTGATTCCGGAGACAGGCCCAGCGTCCATCTGATCGGTCCCGGGAATGACTCCGGGGATTCGGCAGGGCGGGTCGATCGGGTCCACGTGATCCGTCCCGGGGCCGGCACCGGTGGTCCGGCGGGGCCGGTCGATCGGGTCCACGTGATCCGTCCCCGGACCGACACCGGTGATCCGGCAGGGCAGGACGGCTGGTTCGATTCGGCCTTACCCGGGGGTGAGGATATCGGCAGCGGTGCCATCGCCCGCGAATACGGGGGGCACCGCAAAAAGGTCGTCCACTGGCGGAAAGACATCGAAAGCGGTGATCAGATCGCCGGATCTGCCGTTGATGATGCCTCCATGATCGGGCCTCGCGCATTGGGCACCCTCCGGGACACGGTCACAACTCTGCAGGATCAACTGTCGGTTCCGGGCAAATTGACCAAGAATCAAGAAGTGATCATGCGCGGTCACATCGACTCCGCGCTGGGGAACGCTCAGCACGTAGTGCTCCGGGCCCGCCAGGATTCCGAAGACAACGCCCTTCGAATCGACCAGAACCTGCCGAAGAGAGTCGAACGGTACGAAACGCAGGATGGACGCGTCATTCTGAAAGCCGGCGATGCCCCGCCGCTCGGGGGGCCCGAGTTCTTCCGAGTGGAAGATGACAGCGCGGCAATCGGCGACGAGGCCGGTCGAAGACAACACTTCCTCACGACGCCTGGCGACCCCACGGGGCGCGCCGCTGTCGGCCTACCCGGCCAGATGACCTCCGAGGTCCTCTCGCCCAGCGTCGGCATGCCGATACAGAGCCCGGTATTCGGTAGCCAGGAGTCCGGGGAGAGCGGTGGTGGCCTCGGTGCGATGTCCACCTTGAGGCCCCTGATACAGGCCATATCGTCCCTCACCCAAAAATCCGAGGAAGGCGATTAGGGACAGCGCTCCTGTCAGGAGCCGTTCTCGGGCTGTCCCGGCCCGGGACGGACACACATCACGCCGCCGCAGGGCTTGTCACTGAGGCCCGCGGGGTTGGGATGGACCGTCGGCCGCCGGTGCGCGGGGGCGCGGAGTTCGTGACGGTTGCGGTCCCGTGGGCCGCGGGCAGTACGACGTCGTTTCACCGCGCGACCCCCGTAGCGCCGCCGCGAGGGCGGTGCGTGGAGGTCCGGACCCGGTCCGCGACACCGGCCCCGGAATCGGCCGGGAAGGCCCCGGTAGCGCCCGGTGCCGCGTAGGGCGAACCTGTCGGTGGCCAGTAGTTCATGGTCCCCAGTCTGGCGGATGCCCCCGTGGCCGGTCGCACCCGGGTTTGCCCCGTGGACCTCGGCGCTCGCCGCGGCCGCGGGGCCTACCGGCTCATGAGGCCAGCGCGCGCGGCGACTCGACCACCGAATAGTGACCGGCGTCACCGGTGATGACCGTGCTCGGTCGGCCGTCGACACCCACCGGGATATCCCCGGCGAGCGTGATCCGGGTCAACCGGCGGGGCTGTCTGTCGTAATCGTTGACCGCGTAGTGCTGGGTGGCGCGGTTGTCCCAGATCGCGACATCACCGAGTTGCCAATCCCAGCGCACCGTGTTCTCCAGCCGGATCACCCGATCCTGGAAGAGCCGGAACAGCGTCTGCGACTCCGTGGTCGAGAAACCGACGAAGTTCCGCACGAAATGGCCGAGCAGCAGTGCGCGCTCGCCGCTTTCCGGATGGACCCGGACGACCGGGTGCTCGGTCTCGTAGAGCGAGGACTCGAACTCGGCGCGGTGCTCCTTGGTCTTCTCGTCCGGATGCTCCCCGTGGCGGCCCACGTAGTCGTAGACATTGGTGTGCACCGCCCGCAGGTTCTCCGCCAGCAGCCGCAGCGGCTCGGGCAGCGAATCGTAGGCGGCCACGGTGGAGGCCCAGGTGGTGGAGCCGCCGTACGGCGGCAGGGTGACCGCCCGCAGGATCGATGCCTTCGGGATGCGGTCCACGAAGGTCACATCGGTGTGCCAGCTGTTGGCGCTGCCGTACTCGGAATCGATGGCCAGGGTCTTCTCGCCGTGCGAGGTGACCGTCGGATGCGGGGTGGTCGGGCTGCCGAGCAGTTCGGCGAACTCGTACTGGCCGTCCTCGGTGAGCTGGTCCTGGCCGCGGAAGAAGATCACCTTGTGTTCCACCAGCGCCTTGCGGATGGTTTCGACGGCCGCCGGACCGAGGTCACCGCCCAGCCGCACCCCGTCGATACGCGCTCCGATCCTGGACCCGAGCTTGACCACGGTGGGGAGGGTGGCGGGGGTGGTGTTTTCGGATGTCATGGGCACCTCACGGATCGAGAGCGGAATCGTTCGCCTCTCGAGCACACCACCGGACCCCGGTACCGAACAGGATTGTGGTCGCGCTGATCACAAGGGTGCTGTCACCTGTGCGCGGGCTACCGTCGTGATCTCGTTGCGTTTCGTCCGGCCGGGCGGAACGCGCCGCTAGCGCAAATGCTCGCGCAGATAGGCCAAGTCGTCGACGATGCCCTCGGCGGGGGTCTCCAGGATCACCGGCGCGTCGGCGGTCCGGCACACCTCGGTGAGCAGATCCGGATCGATGGTGCCCTCGGCGAAATTGGCATGCCGATCGGCACCGGAATCGAATGCGTCGCGGGAGGAATTGAGGTGCACCAGATCGATCCGGCCCGTGATTCCCCGGATCCGCTCCACCACGCCGACCAGATCCTCCCCGCCCGCCCAGGCGTGACAGGTATCGAGGCAGAAACCGGCCCCGTAATCGCCCACCGCCTCCCACAGCCGCGCGATATTGTCGAAATGCCGGGCCATGGCGTGGTTACCACCGGCGGTGTTCTCGATCAGGATCGGCACCGCGAAGCCGCCCTTGTCCTGCTGGCGCTCGAACAGTTTGCGCCAGTTGTCGAAACCGGCCTCCATCTCGCCGTCGTTGCGCACATGCCCGCCGTGCACAACCAGCCCGAACGCGCCGAGATCGGCCGCCGCCCGGGCCTGCTGGGCCACCGCGTTACGCGACGGCATCCGCAGCCGGTTGTTGGTGCTGGCCACATTGATCTGATAGGAGGAATGGACCACCACATCGATGGGGCTGGCCAGGATCTGCTCGGTCGCCGGATGCGGCGTGGGTTTGTCCCAGCTCTGCGGATCCACCACGAACAATTGGACGACATCGGCGCCGAGTCGCTCGCCGTACCCGATCGGGTCGCTGTCCGTGCGGACATGTGCTCCAATGCGCATGGCGCCAGACTATCGCCCCGAACCGACAACCGGCTCTCGTGTTGCGCCCGGGCGGTGCGGGAAGATACACCGGAAGACACGCGTACGACCCGACGAGGGGGAATCGGCCATGCTCGAGCCCGGTGACGATTTCGCGGGCTATGCCATCCGGCGGCGGCTGGGCGTCGGCGGTATGGGTATGGTGTTCCTCGCCCGGCACCCGCGGCTCCCGCGGCTGGTCGCGCTGAAACTGCTCAACCCGGACCTGTACTCCGACAGGGAGATACGCCTGCGTTTCGAACGGGAATCCGAACTCGCGGGCCGGCTCGAGCATCCCAATATCGTCACCGTTTACGACCGCGGCGCCGAGGGCAGACAGCTCTGGATCTCGATGCAGTACGTGCCGGGTTCGGATGCCTCACTGGTGGATCTGCACGTCCTCGATCCACGGCGAGCGGTGCAGATCGTCGCCGATACCGGGATCGCCCTGGACTTCGCCCATGCCAACGGGGTGCTGCACCGAGATGTGAAACCGGGCAACATCCTGCTCGCGAAACCGCCCATCGGGCAGCCGGAACGGGTCCTGCTCACCGATTTCGGTATCGCGGGAGTGCGCGACGCCGAAACCACCATCGCCGCGGCGGACACCATCACCGCGACCCTGGCCTACGCCGCCCCCGAACAGCTGACCGGTGCGAAACTCGATCACCGCGGCGACCAGTACTCGCTGGCCTGCACGCTGTTCTGGCTGCTCACCGGGTCGGGCCCGTATCGCGGAAACAATCCGGCCGAACTCATCCAGGCACATCTGACCGCGCCGGTGCCCCGGCTCACCCGGATCCGGCCCGGGCTGCCGCCGGGGCTCGACGAAGTTCTCGCGCGGGCGCTGGCCAAAAATCCCGCCGACCGGTTCCTCAGCTGTACCGAATTCGCGACGGCCGCCGCGCGGGCACTGCGCCCGCCGGCACCGCGTGGGGGACCGCCGGGAGTCAGATTGCGGCCCGCGCAGCGATACCCGGCGCCGGCCGGACCCGCTCCGGCGTACGGATCGGGGGAGTTCCGGCAGTCCGGCACCCGGGGCGGGCCGGGTTATCCCTCCACCGAACACCGCCGCCCCGGTCCACCGGCGCCGCGGTATCCGTCCACCGGGCACCCGCATCCAGGGGCGGCCCCGCCCTACCGGTCCGCCGAAAACCGGCATCCCGGCCCGGGCGGACAGCTTCCGGGCCCCGGTGACCACCGGCCCCCGGCCACGGCCGGGCCACAGCCGGGTTCGGCCGAGTTCCGGCAGCCGGGCCCCGACACCCGGCACGCGCCCGGGGCCGTGTCCCCGGCGGACGACCGGGCCACCCGCCCCGACCGGGTGCACCGTTCGAGCCCGGCCGAATCGGCGATGATCGATCTGCCCGGCCTGCGCAACCGTCCCGGGGTGACCCCGCCGGTGGCCCGGCCCCACCGGCCGCCCCGGGACCCCGGTGCTACGACCTAGCGCCGCAATCCCGGATATCCGTGGTGAGCCGCCCCGGCACCGGGGCCGCGCGGCGCGCCGGTAGCGCGGTGTCGAGGTAGCAGCCGTGTTGCGGCTGCGTATGCGGACCGGTGAGAGCCCTCGGCCCGGTATCGACTGCTGCTATGGTTTCGATGATTTCGCGTGCCCGGACCGTTGCGGTCCGGACACGCTTTTCGTCTACGCCTGCGTACCGGTGGGTCCCGGTCCCGCAGGCGGGAATTGGAGCAACCATGCTGGCCAACGGCGATGTTTTCGCCGGCTATGTCATCGACCGGCAACTCGGCCGGGGTGGGATGGGCTCGGTCTACCTCGCGAAACATCCGCGGCTGCCGCGGATGACAGCGCTGAAGCTGCTGAACCGCGAAATGTTCTTCGACAAGGAGGTGCGCGCCAGATTCGAACGGGAGGCCGATCTGGTCGCCCGCCTGGACCACCCCAATATTGTCACGGTCTACGACCGCGGTCTCGAAGACGAACAGCTGTGGATCTCGATGCAGTACATCGACGGTATCGACGCCGCCTCGGTGGATCCGCAGAAGTTGCCGCCCGAACGTGCCGTCCAGATCATCGCCGAAACCGCGTCCGCGCTGGACTACGCGCACGGTATGGGCGTGATGCACCGGGACGTGAAACCGGCCAATATCCTGCTGGCCCGCTCGACCGGCGGCCGTGGTGAACGGGTCTACCTGACCGATTTCGGTATCGCGCGCCTGCGCGACGACACCGGTCACCTCACCCAGACCGGTACGTTCACGGCCACTCTGGCCTACGCCTCGCCCGAACAGCTCACCGGCGCCGACCTCGATCACCGCTCGGATCAATATTCGCTGGCCTGTTCGCTGTACTGGTTGCTCACGGGCAGCGGTCCGTTCACCTCCACCAATCCGGCGGGGGTCATCCAGGGGCATCTGCAGTCGCCACCGCCATTGCTGAGCGCAGCCCGGCCGGAACTGCCGCCGTCGCTGGACGCGGTCCTGGCCAAGGCGATGGCGAAGCGTCCCGATGACCGGTTCACCTCGTGCACCGAATTCGCCGAAGCCGCCAAACAGGCGCTCGCCTCGCCGAGTTCCCCGGCGATCCCGCCGGCCGTACCGCCGCCCACCATGGTGAATCCGTCGTATCAATCCGGGCCGTACAACAGCGGGGCGAACCAGTATCCGAGCACCGCGGCGCCTCAGCCCTACGCCGGGGGCGTACCGGCACAGCCCTATGCGAGCAATGTGCAGGGCCAGCCCTACGCCAGTGGTGTCCAGGGCCAGCCCTATGCCGGCGGTGCGCCGGGCCAGCAGTACGCGAGCGGGTTCCAGCAGGGCCCCGCGGACGGGCACCAGCAGCCCTACGGGGGCACTCTGGGGTACACCACACCCGTCGGTCAGCCGTCGTACGGCGGCGGAACACCGGGCGGATACACCCAGCCCACGAACTATCCGCAGCCGATGGCGCAGGTCCAGCAGGCGCCGCGCCCGCCCAAGTCGAACACCGGGCTCGTCGTCGCCATCTGTGTCGGACTCGTGGTGCTGATCGGGGTCGTCATCGGTGCGGTGGCTCTCGCCGGGAGCGGCGGAGGCGGCGGAACCGACACCACGGCCGCCGGCACCAGTACCCAGACCACCGTGGCCCCGGTGCCCGCGACCGCGGACTCCATCAGCAAGGAGTTCCCGCGGCTGGTACCCGCGTCGACAGCCGAGGAGGTCGGGTACCACGACGCGAAATGCTGGGAGACCGATAACAGCTACACACCCAGCCCCGACGACGGCGAACCCGATTTCGGTAAATGGGCCTGGCAGTGGCGCTGCTACGGCGGCAACAACAACGACGATCCGTTCTACCGGATCTATGCCTACGCCTCCGCGGCCGAGGTGGAATCGGTGGTCAAGGGACTGCCCGCGACCTCGGAGAAGTCCACCGACGCCAACGGCGGCCGGACCTACACCAACTACAAATGGGACAGCGACGGCCCGAAGATGGTCACGGTGTTCACCAACCATCCCGAACGAGCCCAGTACCTGATGTACACCGACGGCATCGTCGGCACCATCGACGAGATGCTGACCTGGTGGAAGTCGGCGCCGCTGAACTGAGCGACGCAGCGGAACCGGCGGGCCCCACAGCAGGCGGGGTCCGCCGTTTCGTTTCCCGCCGGCGCAGTGTCATCCCACCCGCGTACCCGGCGATCCCGCAGGTGTACGAGTGGTCAGGGCGATCCCGGATGGCGCGGTTCGCGGCGGCCCGACACACTGGACCCATGACTGCTCACGCTGTCGACGTGGACCCGGCCGAGCCGGGCGCCTCGTCCACCGTCGCCGCCGGCGCCATCGAACTGACCAAGGTCTACGGGTCCGGGGATACGCGGGTCACCGCGCTGGACGCGGTAACGGTCGATTTCGCGCGGGGCGAGTTCACCGCGATCATGGGGCCGTCCGGCTCCGGGAAATCGACCCTCATGCACTGTCTGGCGGGGTTGGACGAGGCGAGTTCGGGCCGGGTGCGGATCGGCGACATCGAGCTCACCGACCTGTCCGACAAACAGATGACCGCCCTGCGCCGGGACCGCGTCGGCTTCGTGTTCCAGGCGTTCAACCTGGTCCCGACGCTGACCGCGCTGGAGAACATCACCCTGCCGCTCGATATCGCCGGCCGGGCCCCCGACTCGGAGTGGCTCACCACGGTCCTGAAGCGGCTCGGTCTCGAGGACCGGCTGGGCCACCGGCCCAGCGAACTCTCCGGCGGGCAGCAACAGCGGGTCGCCTGTGCGCGGGCGCTGGCGGGTAAACCACAGATCATCTTCGGCGACGAACCGACCGGCAACCTGGACTCCCATTCCTCCGGTGAGGTGCTGTCGATCCTGCGGGCGGCGGTGGACGAATTCGGTCAGACGGTCGTCATCGTCACCCATGAGCCCACCGCCGCGGCCTACGCGGACCGCGTGGTCTTCCTGGCCGATGGCCGGATCGTGGACGAGATGCGCGATCCGACCGCCGACTCGGTGCTGGACCGGATGAAAGCTCTGGAGGTCCGGTGACGCACTCCGGTACCTACGCGCGTCCCCGGCCGGCACAGGCGGTCCGGTAGTGGCCGCCCATCCCATGCGCAGGGTGGCGCTGCGCAATCTCGCCGCGCACAAGGTGCGGCTGGTGCTGACGCTGCTGTCGGTGGTCCTGGGGACCGCGTTCATCGCGGGGTCCTTCGTCTTCACCGATACGCTGCAGCGCACCTTCGACGGGATCTTCGCAGGCGAGGCCAAGGGCGTCGATGTGCGGGTGAGCCCGGAGGAGCGGCAGTCCGCGGGCATTCCACAGGACGTGGTCGACCGGATCGCAGGCATGGACGGCGTCCGCACCGTGGCTCCCGGTATCGAGGGGGCGGTGGTGCTGCTCGATCCGTCGGGGAAGAAAGCGGTGCAGACCGGCGGCGCGCCCAGTTCGGGGCAGGCCTATATCCCGCCGCAGCAGGCGGTCGCCGAACCCGATCCGTTCGTCGCCGGCGTACCCCCGGCCGAACCCGGCCAGATAGCGCTCAATACCGGCGCCGCGGAACGGGCCGGTCTGAAGGTCGGGGACCGCACCAAGGTGCTCATCCCCTCCCACGGCGGACCGATCGATGTCACGCTCACCGGCATCTACGCGCCGCCCGCGGATACCGGCGGAGAGATCGCGCTGCAGTTCACCGAGGCCCAGGCCCGGGAACTGTTCACCGACGGGACCCATGTCGCCTACGTGGATATAGCGGCCGAGGGCATACCGGGGGACACCCTGCGCGACCGGCTGTCCATGCTGTACCCGGACTACAAGGTGCAGAACGGCGACCAGGTGCGCGCCGATATGCGAGCGCAGCTCTCCGAGGCGCTGAATTTCCTGAACTACTTCCTGTTGGCCTTCGGCGCCATCGCGCTGATCGTCGGCACCTTCATCATCTACAACACATTCTCGATGCTGGTGGCGCAGCGGTTGCGCGAACTCGCGCTGTTGCGGGCCGTCGGCGCGAGCCGCGGTCAAGTGGGCCGGTCGGTGGTCGGGGAGGCACTGGTCGTCGGCGTGCTCGGCAGTCTGCTCGGCCTGCTGGCCGGTATCGGGCTCGCCTACGGGCTCGCCGGGCTGCTCAACGCATTCGACCTCGGATTGCCGACCGGCCGGATGGCCGTCCTGCCCCGGACCGTGGGGGTCGCCTTCGCGGTCGGCCTCCTGGTGACGGTGGTGAGCGCGTACGCGCCGGCCCGCCGTGCCGCCCGGATCGCCCCGGTCCAGGCCATGCGCGAGGAGTTCGCCTCGACCGGTGACACGCTACGGGTGCGCACGGTGGTCGGCGCGGTACTGGCGGTCGCCGGAATCGCGCTGGTGGTGCTCGGTGCCCGCCACACCGGCGGCGGCGCGGCGGCCGTGGTGGGCGTCGGGGCGCTGAGCCTGATCCTGGCGGTGCTGTTCGCCTCGCCCGCGCTGTCGCGTCCGGTGCTGGCCGGACTGGGCCTGCTCATCCGGCCGTTCGGGTCGATCGGGCGGATGGCGCGCAACAATGCAATCCGCAATCCGCGCCGCACCGCCGCGACCGCTTTCGCGCTGACCCTGGGTCTCATGCTGGTCACCGCCATCGGCATGCTGGGTGAATCGGCGAAGGTCAGCATTTCCCGGCTGGTGGATCAGGGGATCGAGGCCGATTACGTCCTCACCGGACCGCAGATGATGGGGGTGCCGACCGGCGCCGCCGACGCGGTGCGCGCGAAGGTGCCCGAGGCGGCGTATACCGTGGGTCTGCGCGGGCTCGTGCTCGAGATCGGTGACGACGACGAATTCGGCACCTCGCCCGACGGCTCCCTGGACCAGGTCATGAACCTCGACATGCTGAGCGGTTCGGCGACCCTCGGGGACTCCGAGATCCTGCTCGGCGAGGACGAGGCGACCGAGCACGGCGTGACCACCGGTGACCGGCTACCGGTGAAAACCCTCGACGGTAGAGAGATCCCGTTGACGGTTTCCGGTGTCTACGCCGATTCGCGGGTCCTGGGGCCGCTGATGGTGCCGCCCACGGTCTACGAACAGGCGGTTCCGGTCTCCCTGCGGGCCGATGTCGCGGTACTTGTCAAGGCCCGAACGGGGACCGACCTCGCGTCCATGCGCACCGATCTGGAGCGCGCCACCGAGGAATTCGTGATCGTGCAGGTCCTGGACCGCGAGGAGTTCAAGGGCGAGAACGCCAAGCAGATCAACAACCTGCTGGCCATCCTGTACGGCCTGCTCGCGCTGGCGGTGGTGATCGCGGTCCTGGGTATCGTGAACACTTTGGCGCTTTCGGTGGTGGAGCGCCGCCGGGAGATCGGCATGCTGCGCGCGGTGGGCACGCAGCGGGCGCAGGTACGCCGCACGATCTACCTGGAATCCATGTTGATCGCGGTGTTCGGTGCCCTCGTCGGGGCGATCCTGGGTCTGGGGCTGGGCGTCGGATTCCTGCGCACTTTGCGCGATCTAGGGCTGGACCAGATCGCGGTGCCGTGGGATCAGCTGGTGTACATGCTGATCGGCTCCGCGGTCGTGGGAGTGCTGGCCGCGCTGTGGCCGGCGATCCGGGCGGCCCGCACCCCACCGCTGGCGGCGATCGCCGACCTCTGAGTCCGCACTCCGTGGTCCGGCCCGTTCGGGCCGGACCACGGAGCGCGCGCGGTTCAGCGGTTCTCGGTTCCCCAGCGCATGAGATCCCCCCGGTTCAGTGCCTGGGCCAGTAGGTCCGGAAACCGGTCGGGCGTGCAGGCGAAGGCCGGCACGCCGAGTGCCGCCAGCGCCGCGGCGTTCTCGCGATCGTAGGAGGGCGCGCCGTCATCGGAGAGCGCCAGCAGCACCACCACCTGGACACCCGATTCCTTCATGGCGTGCACGCGGCGCAGCATCTCCTCCCGGACCCCGCCCTCGTACAGGTCGGAGATCAGGAAGAACAGGCTGTCGGTGGGGCGGGTGATGAGCGACTGGCAGTAGGCGATGGCCCGGTTGATATAGGTCCCGCCGCCGAGTTGGGTGCCGAACAGCACATCGACCGGGTCGGAGAGTTTTTCGGTGAGGTCCACGACCTCGGTGTCGAAAACCACCAGTGAGGTGCGCAGCGACCGCATCGAAGCCAGAACCGCGCCGAATACCGAGGAGTACACCACGCTGGAGGCCATGGAACCGGATTGATCGATCGCCAGGATCACATCACGATGCACCGCCTGGGCCCGCCGGCCGTAACCCACCAGCCGTTCGGTGATGATGGTGCGCTGCTCGGGAAGGTAGTTGGCGAGGTTCTTGCGGATGGTGCGGTCGAAGTCGATATCGCGCGGTTTGGGCCGGGAAGTGCGGGCGGACCGGTTGAGCGCCCCGCTCACCGCGGCCACGGTACGGGTCGCTATCCGTTGCTCGATCTCCTTGACCACCTTCGACACCACCATCCGGGCGGTGGCCTTGGTGGTCTCCGGGATGACCCGGTTCAGGCTCAGCAGCGTGCCGACCAGATGCACATCGGGTTCGACCGACTCCAGGAGCTCAGGTTCCAGGAGCAGCTGGGTGAGGTTCAGCCGCTCCACCGCGTCCCGCTGCACGACCTCGACCACCGTCGACGGGAAGTAGTTCCGGATATCACCGAGCCACCGGGCGACCCGCGGCGCCGACCCGCCGAGGCCGCCCGCCCGGTCGCCGCGGGAGCCGCCGCTGTCGTAGACCGAGCCGAGGGCTTTGTCGATGGCCTTGTCGTCGGCGGTGCCGAGGCCGCCGAGCGCCGGCTCGGCGGCGGCGCCGAGGACGAGGCGCCAGCGGCGCAGCCGGGCCTCGTCGCTGACATCGTGCGGTGCGGTGATATTCATGCTGGGACTCCGAGGATGTCGGCGACGGTGCGCAGGGCGAGCAGACCGCGGATGGGGTCGGTTTCGGTGGCGCCGGGAGCGGTCGCGGCCGGGCCGCCGTCGCGCACGGCTTCGCCGATCGCGCGGCGCTCCCCGGATTCGAAGGCGCCGAAGGTCCGGCGCAACAGCGGTACGACCTCGACGAACTGCTCCTCGGAGAGACCGGCGAGCCAGCCGTCGATGAGCCGCAGCAGAGCGCGATCGTGGACCAGCACCAGCCCGCGGCCGCCGACGAAACCGTCCACCCAGGCGGCCTTCGCGGCAGCGGTGTTGCCGACCGACAGCGCCGCCGCCAGCCGCCGGGCCGCCTCCTCGGTATCGATCCGGTCGGCGTCGCAGAGCAGGCGCACCGTCCGTCCGACCAACAGGCCGTGCACATCGGACCGGTCGGCCAGCCGGGCCAGTACCGACAGCCACTGTTCGGTGGATTCGGCGTGGTTCCGGGTATGGATTGCGGTGGTGGCGGTATCGAGCTGATCGCGCAGCGCCGTGGCGGTCTCGTCGCCGAGACCGGTGACCGCGGCGGGCAGGCCGGCGCAGATGCGGACCAGCATGCTGTCGGCGACATGGGTCAGCGCCGAGGTATCGGTGCCGCGGACGTCCCCGTACCGGAGCGTGCGCAGCAGACCGGGCAGCGCCGCCAGCAGATGGGTCATATCGTGGTCCACCGCGGCCGCGGAACCGAGGCGGGCGATCAGCCCGTCGAGTGCGCCCGGCAGTTCGGCGAGCAACGCGAATTCCAGCGCCTCGGTGAGTTCGGTGACCCCGCTGCCCGACCGCGCGGCCGTATCGAGGATCTTCGCCTCGGCCGCCGCCTGCACCGTGGTACCCCACCGGGAGGCCTCGATCACCCGGACCGCGAACTCCGGTTCCCACCGCAGCTCCCAGGTCTCCCGGAATGTACCTTTCGATTGCACGGTACCGGCGCTGGGTGTGCCCCAGTGCACGCCGAGCAGCCGGAGCCGGTGCAGCAGCCTCGATCGGCCGATATCGCGTTCTTTGCGCAGGTCCAGATCCAGCGTGCGGACCAGGGCTTCCTGTTTCAGCCGCAGGGTGCGGGCCGCGGCCCGCAGATCGGCTTCCAGCGGTACGGTCGGCGCCTCGGGCGGCACCGCGCCGAGTGCTTCCCCCACCACCAGTTCCGTCCCGACCAGGCGCAGCGCCGTATCGTCGCCCTCGCACAGCACCGCGCGGGTCGCCTCGGTGACCTCGGAGAGGCCGGCCAGCGGCCGGGCCCGCAGGGCCGCCAGCGTTTCCGCGAGCCGCACGCTCTCGATGATGTGGGCACTGGAGACCGGCAGGTCGTGGGCGCGCATTACGCCCGCGACCTTGGTGAGCCAGGACGCGATGGGGCGCTCGGTCTCGGTGAACAGATGGTGGTACCACCCGGGCGAGGTGACTCCCGCACCGTAGCCGGACGCGGCGGCGAGCCGCGAATGCGTCCACGGCACCCAGGTGAGGGTTGCTTTGACCTTGGGCAGGCCTTTCAACAGGCGCAGATCCGCGGCGGCGGGCCCGAGCGGTTCCTGGAGCGCGGGGGCGTGCCAGGCGCCGCAGACCACGGCGATCCGGCGAGCTCCGTCCTTGCGCGCCTTGCGCAGGACCTGCCGCATATGGGCTTCGCGGATCAAGGTGTGCCGGTCGAGGATCAGCGGCTCGGGTTGCGGTGGGTCAGGATCGCCGACCTCACCGGGGGCCGGGAGCCCCCCGGGAAGTTCGTCGGCCGGCGAGGCACCCGGATCGCCATCGCCGACCTCGTCGACGGCAACGGTCCGGAACTCGCCGGCCGGTGGGTTCCCCGGATCGTCGGCGCCGAGCCCGGATTCGTGCGCACCGTCCGGGCCGGCACCTGTAGCGGTCTCCGGTTCGATGATCGCGGTCTCGCGGAGCGCGGCCATGGCCTCGGTGATGGCCTCGAAGGTTCCGATGTCCGAGGTCGATTCGACCACCGCGTCCCACCATCGTTCGGCATCGTCGTAGCCGCCCGCGGCCGCCAGTTCGGCCAGCGCGTCACGGCCACCGGTGCGGTCGTCGACGGCCAGGACCTGGGCGGCGGGTAGATCGCAGAACCGGACGGGTATCTGGTTGTCGACCGCGTAGCGCAGCGCCTGCCATTCCGGGGAGAACACCGCATACGGCCAGAATGCGGCCCGGGCCGGATCGTCGGAGACATAACCGAGCAGGGCGACCGGCGGTGCCATCGACACGGCGGCGACATGGACCACCAGGGGGTCGGCATCCGCCGGGCCCTCGATCAGGATGGTGTCGGGCCGGAACTCCTCCAGCGCCAGGCGTAACGACCGGGCCGATCCGGGGCCGTGATGCCGTATCCCGAAGACCCGGGTCTGCCCGGGTTCGCCCGCCTGCGCGGGGCTCATCCGTTGATCTCCCGGCAGGCGCGGTAGAAATCGGCCCATTCGCGGCGTTCGCGCACCACGGCCTCGAGGTATTCGGTCCACACCACCGAATCGGCCACCGGATCCTTGACGACCGAACCGATCACCGCGCCCGCGATATCGGCGGCCCGCAGCACACCGTCGCCGAAATGCGCCGACAGGGCCATACCGTTGGTGATCACGGAGATGGCCTCGGCCGTGGAGAGCGTGCCCGACGGAGACTTCAGCTTGGTCCGGCCGTCGGCGGTGACGCCCGCGCGCAGCTCCCGGAAGATCCGGACCACCCGGCGTACCTCCTCGGCGGCGGCCGGGACCTCGGGCAGTTCCAGCGCCGAACCCAGCTGCTCGACCCGGCGGGTCACGATATCGATCTCCTCGGCCTCGCTGCCCGGCAGCGGGAGGACGACGGTGTTGAACCGGCGGCGCAGCGCCGAGGACAGTTCGTTCACGCCGCGGTCGCGGTCGTTGGCGGTCGCGATGATGTTGAAACCCTTGGCGGCCTGCACTTCCATCCCGAGTTCGGGAACCGGCAGGGTCTTCTCCGACAGGATGGTGATCAGCGCGTCCTGGACATCCGACGGGATCCGGGTGAGTTCCTCGAGCCGGGCGATCGCGCCGGTACGCATCGCGTTCAGGATCGGTGAGGGCACCAGCGCGGCATCGCTGGGACCCTCGGCGAGCAGCCGGGCGTAGTTCCAGCCGTAGCGGATGGCTTCCTCGGCGGTCCCCGAGGTGCCCTGGACCAGCAGGGTGGACGACCCGCTGACGGCGGCCGCGAGGTGTTCGGAGACCCAGGTCTTCGCGGTACCGGGGACGCCGAGCAGTAGCAGGGCGCGATCGGTGGCCAGGGTCGCGACGGCGACCTCCATCAGCCGGCGCGGTCCCACGTATTTGGGACTGATCACGGTGCCATCGGAAAGGGTGCCGCCCAGCAGATAGGTGACCACCGCCCACGGAGACATGGTCCACGATGGCGGGCGGGGGCGATCGTCCACGGCGATCAGGGCGCGCAGTTCGTCGGCGAAGGCTTGTTCGGCATGCGGGCGCAGCAGCGCCGGGGCGGGTTCGGTGGCGGTGGTCATTTCAGCTCCTCGAGCATTGCGGATCGTTGGTGGAGGTCGTGGGCGAGCAGTCCGAGGGCCGCGGCCCAGTCGTCGGCTTCGCAGCGGGCCGCCAGCGCGGTGACCTCGCCCGCGCTTTCGGGCGGTAGATGGAGGGCGGCGGTGTGTAACAGCGAACGGTGCGCACCGGGGTAGGTGCCCGGCGCGCCCCGCCGGGCCGCGGCGGTCCGGGCGCGTTCCTCGAACAGGTGCAGCAGATGCCGGGCCAGTTCCGGAGGCCAGGGATGGGCCACCGCGGGCAGCAGGGATTCGAGTTCGGACAGCCAGGAGGTGCCCAGCCGTAGCAGATGGCGCAGCTGGTCGCCGGGCGAGAGCAGCGCGAACAGTTCACGGCGGCGCAGGATCGCCAGGTTCGACGGCATCCCGGCGGTGAACAGCGCCGCTGCCCAGCCGGTATCGCGCTGGGCGAGGGCGGCATCCATCCAGCCGTCGAACAGCGGCTGCCGGAAACGGTCGTCCACGTGTGTCACGACCGCGCGAACCGGGGGACCCAGGGGGCCGGTCCAGTAGCTCAGCGGTAGTGCGGCCACCAGTTTCCGCAGCCGGGTCGCCGCGAGATCGGGCTGTCCGTTCCAGCGGTATCCGAATTCCGTGGTGCCGTCGGTGAAACCGTCGCGGATCGCTGATTCGTCCATTGTCTCCGGAATGCCGACGAACAGCTCCGATCCCTGACCCGCGCCGGCCTCGCCGCATTTGATCCACTCGGCGGCGCGCGCGGCCATCCGCCCGGCGAGCGCCGAAGTGGGCAGCCCGGCCAGCAGCTGCGCGGCGATACGGCGCACATCACCGCGGCGATCGCCCAGCGCCCGCTCGAGTAGTTCCTCGTCCGCGGCGCTCAGCCCATCGGCGAGTACCCCGAGCAGTTCGGCCTTCGGCGCGCCCGATTCCCGCGGCCACGCCTCGGTCAGGGCCGCACGCGCGGCAGCCGGGTCCCGGTGCCGCAGCGCGGTCAGCCAGGCGAGCCGTTCCGGCGGCCGGCCCAGATACCAGGTCTCCTCGGTGGGTTCGGGCTCGGTGGTATCCCGCCGCGCCAGATCGTGCCAGCGCGGAATCCATCCGGCCAGCCAGCGGCCGCGGGCGCCGGCCAATCGCAGCGCCGCCTCGCGCAAATCGCTGTTGCCCGCCGCGAATTCGAGCAGCGGTCCCACCAGCCGGTGCGGGGCGCGGTATTCGTGCGGCGCGGCGGCGGCGAACCATTCGGGCAAGAATTCGGGCCGGGATTCGATCAGCACGGCCAGCCGGTCGGCGGCCGCGCGGGGGAGTTCCGGTCGTGGGTCGTCGGCGGCCGGCGCGCCGGACATCTCGACCCGGCGGGGCAGATAGCCGCCGCGCGCCCAGGCCATCTCCAGCGCGGTGGTCGCGAGCAGGCGCTGCGCGGCATCCCGCCCCGGAAGCGCCGCAACGGCCGCGGCCACCTGTTCGCCGATTCCCGACGGTGTGCCCGCCCCGCGTGCGGTACCCAGCAGGGCGATCGACGCTGCCTCCGGTGTGGCGGTGACGGCGGAGCCGGCGGCGTCCACGGCGTGCCCGGCATCGTGGAAATCCCCGTCGGCCAGGACGGAGATCAGCTCCAGCCGCCGGCCCGTCCAGAGACCGAAGACGGTTACCGGGTGGCCACCGGACAGCGCGAGCAGTCGCCATGGTTGTACGGGCTCCGCCAACGGGAGCGCGGTGCCGTCGGATTCGCCGATCAGCCAGTCCTCGCCCTGCCGCACGGGTGTCACCCCGTGTAGCAGGACCGGCCACGACTCCAGCCACGGGTCGGCGGCCGCCGCCGTCGCGAAATCCGTCAGTGCGGCGGCGACGGTCGCCGAGCCGACGGTCTCCGGCGGTTCCGCGGCGGTGGGTGCCGTCTCGTCCCGGCCCGATCCGGCGACCGCGCGCAGCGGTGCCGCAACCGGATAGAAGTGCACCGCGTACTCGGCTGCGAGGCCGATCGGCGGGGTGCCGGCGGCGAAGACGGGGGAGCCGAAAGAATGTTCCACCAGCAGCGCCCACCGGCCGGTGCGCATGCCGCGGAGCCAGGTCCGGCGGGTGTGCAGCCGGTCTTCTTCCTCGGTGCGCATGCCGACGGTCAGCCACCGATCGGTCACCGCGGGTTCGGCCTGCACCGTTTCCGCCGGAACCGGATAGCCGATATGGCCACGGACGGCGGCCACCAGCGGCGCGGGCAGCGCGTCCGCTCGAGTATGGGCGGTGATGAGCAGGTGCAGCCACGCGAACCGCCCCAGCAGCACTTCCGGCCAGTTCGCCCGGCGCACCACCGCGTCGGGCAGCCGGCGCACCGCGGCGGCCGGGCCGGGTGCCTGGGCGTCCACCAGCCGTGCTGCCACCGCCTCGAACGCCGCGTGGGAGCGATCTGTCTGGGCCAGTCCGGTACGGATCTGGTCGACCAGCCAGGTATCGAGTTCGGCCAGACCGGCTTCCACTCGTTCCTGCCGCTGCCGCGCGGTGGCCGGATCGCCCCCGCGCGGCCGCTTCGGCGGTGCGGCCGCCTTCGCGACGCGACGGCCGATCCATTCGGCCGCGAAATCGGCTGTTTCGGCGGACTCCGCCACCGTGCCCGCCGACCAGATCAGCAGCAGTGACAGGGCGTGTTTGCACGGGAACTTGCGGCTCGGGCAGGAGCAGCGGAAAGCGGGCCCGGCCAGATCGACGATCGTCTGGTACGGGGTTTTTCCGCTGCCCTTGCACAATCCCCACAGTGCGGTCCCGGACCAGCCGGTACCGGACCACTTTCCGGCCAATTTGCGGGCGGCGGTGAGGGAACTCGTATCGGGCGCGAGCGCTGTCACCTGGTTCTCGCTCCACCGTTGTGTCATCCGGCGGACTCGTTTCGGTCGGTCATGATGCCCCCGTCTCTCGGTCGAAAGATTTCTATCGCACCGCACCGACAGAATCTCTTCCTGGCATGGTCACCGACGGAAGCGCTTGGCGCCGAACCGTATTCGAGGCTACCGGCAATACCGTAAATGTTGCGGGATCCGATCGGATCTGGCATTCTGTCCTGTTCGGCCAGACCGAGCCACCCCTGAAGGGTGACACACCGACGAGCTGCCCGACGGGGTTGGCGAGGGGTGGCCATCGGCAGCCGGTCGGGTCGGCCGATGACCAGATCCCATCCCCGCGGGCACGTTCGAGCCGCCGGCCGTGCGTACTTCCCCGCGCTCGGTTCCGGCGTGGTGTATCGCAACCGTCCGGGACGGAGCCGGGAACCGGCTCTGTCCGGAACGGCTGCTATCGGGTAGCGTTTCGCACAGCTTTCGACCGTACGACCACACACGGGGGCTCGACAGGCGTGTGGCCTCGAGGGGGTGGAGAACTTCCGTGAACTCTGTGCGTGAGGAATCCGGGGCGACGTCCGTCCGGCCCGCCGAGGTGATAGCGCGCCGCATCGATGCGGATCCGGATATTCCCGCCGCGGTGGCCGCGCTCGTGCGCGCGGCCCTCGACCCGCCGCCCGGCTCCGCCGAAGCCACGGCGAACGCGACGAGTTCCGGTCTCGACGGCGTCTTCCTGAGCGCCATCCGGGTGCGAGGGTTCCGTGGTATCGGCCCGGAAACCACGCTCGAACTGCCCACCGGCCCGGGGCTGACGCTGGTGACCGGCCGCAACGGCAGCGGGAAATCGAGTTTCGCCGAAGCCGCGGAACTCGCGTTGACCGGCGGCAACCGCCGCTGGGACGGCCGTTCGACCGCCTGGCGCGAAGGCTGGCGCAACCTGCACCGGTCCGGCCCGGTCCGGGTGGAACTGCAATTACGCACCGACGGCCCGGAACCCGCGCTGACCGTCGCCCGGGAATGGGACGCCGAGGAACCGTTGCCCGGGGGCACCTGGACTCAGCGGCGCGGGGACGGGCCCGAGCAGATTTTCGCGAGCGGTGACTGGGTGCTGCCCCTGGAGCTGTACCGGCCGTTCCTGTCCTACAGCGAACTCGGCGCGCTGGTGGACGGGAAGCCCAGCGAACTGTTCGACGCGCTGCACCAGTTGCTCGGTCTGGACGAACTCATCGTCGCGCACGAGCGGATCCGGGTCCGCCGGCTGGACCTCGAGCGCGCGGCCCGGACCGCGCGCCGGGACAGACAGACCCTGCTGACCGAACTCGCCGAGGTCACCGATCATCGCGCGCGGCGCGCTGTCGCGCTGTTGCGCGAGCCGGTCCCCGATACCGCCGCGCTCGAGGGCCTGGTGGGCGATACCGCCGATGGACCGGAACCGGCCGCGTTGCGCGCGGTGCTCGCCCTGGAACTGCCGTCGGCCGAGCGGATCGCGGCACTGGCGGCCCGGATCTCCACCGCGGCCGCCGCG
>NZ_BDBX01000055.1 GCF_001613205.1 Nocardia sienata NBRC 100364
CAGCCATCATGTCCCGCTTCCCGTACTCGACCCGGATGGTCCGCCCGATAACCCCTGAGGATGCCACGCGGACCTTCGACCTTCAGCAGCGGTCTTCCCAGCGTCTTCGTCGCGCCGCGCACAGGCCCAGCGGTCCGCAACCCACACTGTGTTCTATATTATAATAATGCATAATTGTTCCCGCTGGGTCGACACGACATTACCCTGACCCCATGACCAAGATCACCCAGATTCCCCGAGCCGACCTCGATGCCGTCGAGGTCGTGGAGACGTTCCTGCATGCGGTGCAGGCCGACGACTTCACCACCGTCGCCGCGTTCGCCGACGAAAGCTTGGTGTGGCAGAACGTCGGCCTCCCGACCCTGCGCGGCCGGGACCGCATCGTGCGGGCCATGCGCGCCGGAGAAGGGCGCCTCGAGATCCAGATGCGGATCCGCCGGATCGCGGCCGACGGCGGCACCGTGCTCGTGGAACGCACCGATGCCTGGATCATCGGCCGAGTGCGGATGCAGCTGTGGGTCTGCGGAGTATTCGAGGTACGGCACGGACAGGTGGTGCTGTGGCGGGACTACTTCGACTACCTGACACTGGCCAGGGCCGCGGTGCGGGGCCTCATCGGCGCGGTCTTCCCGGCGGTGAAGAAGACCTTCTAGGCACTTCGGCGGGCTCCCGCCCCCACCTCGGCCCGAGTCACGTGACAGCGACCGGCAGCGGTGGCGGCGCCCGTCCGGTCAGTTCCCGGTTCGGCCGGGTTCGGCGGACCGGGCAGCTTCGCGCACCGCCGACTGCCCGCCACGATTCCCCCGGGTGACGAGCCAGCCGAAAGCCGCCGCGAGCGGGTTCATCAGAAGACCGTAAACCGCCGCCGGAATGGCCAATTCGGTACTGTCCAGGACGCTGATCGCGATGGTGATGGCGACCGTGCTGTTGTGGATGCCGATCTCCATCGAGCATGCGATCGCCTGGCGTTCCACGACCCCGAACCAGCGCGGCACGAAGTACCCCACGGTCAGGCTGATCAGACAGAACAACACGATGACCGCGCCGACGTCGACGATGTAGGACACCAGGTCCGCGCGTTCGGCGACGAGCGCGGCGATCACGACGAGCGCCAGTATCAGCCCCGACCCGATCCGCACCGGGCGGTCCATTCGGTCGGCGAATCCGGTTCGCCAGCGCCGCACCAGCATTCCGATCACCACCGGTATCAGGACGATCGCGAATACCTGAACCACCTTGCCGAACTGCAGACCGACCCCTCCGGCGGTCTCAGGGGGGTCGAAATATCCCAGTGCGAAGTTGGTCACCAGCGGAATGCTGATCACGGCGATGACCGAATTCAACGCGGTCAGCGACACATTCAACGCGACGTCGCCGTGGAACAGGTGGCTGAACAGGTTCGCGGTCGTCCCGCCCGGCGATGCGGCGAGCAGCATCACGCCCACCGCGAGCACGGCGGGCAGATCGAAGAGATGAACCAGCCCGAAGGCCGCGATCGGCAGCAGGAACAACTGACACACCAACGCGATCGCGACGGTCTTCGGGTGCCGCGCGATCCCCGCGAAGTCCGCCGTCGTGAGGGACAACCCCAACCCGAACATGATCACTGCCAACGCGAGTGGCAGCGCGACGGATACGAGTGCTGAGTCCATGGTGGTCCTCTTCCAGCCCTGAGGCTCTAGACCGCGGCTGCGCCGAGATGTCGCTCCCGGCCCATCGACGCTGCCGAGAGTTCGGTCTCGGTAGCGTCGTTCCCGGACGACCGGCGCGAGATCATCCGCCGGTACGTCTGTCCAGCGGCGGGAGGCTACCGCTATATGGGCTATAATCGCCTGATAGTGAGCGATCATCGCTCAGCATGCCGTCTGGCCAGACCGTAGTCAAGAGAGCGGAGAAGGATGCGACCCGAAGCGGGAGAGTCCGAGGGTGGCCAATCGGCGCAAACCGCCGACAGGGCCATCCGCGTGCTGGAGACGGTCGCCCGGCACGGCCCGTGCCGGATCGCCGACGTCGCGCGCGAGACCAACCTGGAACGCCGCATCGTCGGCCGCCTCATGACGAGCCTGGTCGGCGGCGGCCTGATCGAGCGGGGGGCCTCCGCGGGGCAGTACGACCTCGGAAGCCGGTTGATCGAACTGGGCGAGCTGGCCGAACACCGGAACGGCCTGCTGACGCGGGCCCGGCCGGAGGTCGAGAAACTGATGCGGGCCGCTTCGGCCACGACGGTCCTGCACAAGGTCTACGACGGCTATATCGCGCCGGTCCTGGTGCGGACGCCGAACGATGTCGTCTCGGTGGGCTACCCGCGCGGCCTGCGCATAGCCTTCCACGAGGGAACCGGCCGGGCCGCACTCGCGTGGCTGCCGGAAGGCACCATCGACGCGACCCTGGCACGGCTCGCTCCGGATGACCGCCTACGCTGCGAAGCCGGCTTGGCCGAGGTCAGGACCGGCGGCGTGGCCTTCTCATTCGGGGAGGTCACCCGGGGGGTGGTAGCCATCGGCGCGGCGGTGCGCGATGCTTCCGGGCTTCCGGTCGGCGTCCTGGTCGTCGTGGCACCCGAGGGCCGCCACCCCGAGCGATACAGCTCCGAGTTGGCCGCTGCCGCGCGCAGGATCAGTATCGCCGGCGATTCGGCGACGTAGGGGCCGAGGTACCGGGTCGCCTCGTCCGGACCACGGCCGAGCAGATCGCCAACGATGAAGCCGTCACCGACTCAGCGGTCACAGGCACCGGCGGGGAGATTCTCCGCCGCCCAGGCCGTGAGGGCTTCGATCGCCGGAAGCAGCGCCTGCCCCGACTGCGTCAACTCGTAGGCCACCGAGATGGGCGGCCCGTCGGCAACGGTCCGCTGAACCAGCCCCGCCCTCCCCAGCTCACCCAGCCGATCCGACAGCATCGAATCACTGATGCCTTCCACCGCCCTGCGAAGTTCCGCGAACCCCGCCGGGCCGCCGAGGAGGGTGCCCAAGATGATCCCGTTCCAGCGCTTGCCCAGGAACTCGAAGGCACGAGCCAAGGCGCCGTCGCACGCTCGCGCATCGTGCGCCCCGACACTTCCGTCCACGAGGCCAGCCTACCAAGGTGCTACCATCCTACGGGTCACTCTGTTTTTACTAGTCGCATCAGAAATGGAAGCCCATGACAGAGACGAAGCAGCTCGGTCGCATCGACGCCGACGCACTCGCCACGCTCTTCACCGATGCTCGCACCGCGAACACCTTCGCCCCGACGCCGGTCACCGACGACGAGCTCGCTGCCGTCTGGGAGATCGCCCAGTGGCCGCCCACCGCGGCGAACACCCAGCCCCTGCGCGTTCTGTACATCCGGACGGACGAGGGCCGGGCGCGCCTGCTCTCCCACCTGAACGAGGG
Source organism: Nocardia sienata NBRC 100364 (assembly GCF_001613205.1). Classification (GTDB taxonomy): domain Bacteria; phylum Actinomycetota; class Actinomycetes; order Mycobacteriales; family Mycobacteriaceae; genus Nocardia; species Nocardia sienata. The sequence goes on from NZ_BDBX01000055.1 coordinate 3,375, forward strand.
CAACGTGGAGAAGACGCGGTCCGCGCCCGCCGTCGCCGTGCTCGCGGTCGATACCCGATTTCATGAGCACCTCCCGACCGTCCTTCCCTTCAGGCCGGAGCTGAAGGACGTCTTCGCCGAGAACGATGCGATGCGCGAGCACACCGGATCGTTCAACAGCGCACTCCAGGCGGGTTACTTCATCCTCGCCGTGCGTGCCGTCGGACTGGCCGCCGGGCCGATGGCAGGCTTCGACAAGGCCGCGCTCGACGCCGACTTCTTCCCCGACGGACGCTGGAAGTCGATCCTGGTGGTGAACATCGGGCACCCCGGGGAAGACCCGTGGTTCGATCGGCTCCCCCGGCTCGGTACCGGCAACGCGGTGGGATGGGCCTGATCATGTTCATTGCCACCGTCATCGTCACGATCCTGCTGAGCGCGGTGCTGCTGGCGTCCGCGACCGCCAAACTCACGCGGCACGACAGCATCCGCGCCTCCATGGAGACGGTCCGGGTAACGGCCGACAAGCTGCCCTGGCTCGCCTCCCTCGAAATCGCCGGTGCGCTGGGACTCCTCGGGGGCCTGTTCTGGTGGCCGATCGGCGTCGCCGCGGCGATCGGGGTGATCCTCTACTTCATCGGCGCGGTCGGCGCCCACGTCCGAGTGCGGGACAAGGAGCTGGCGCCCGCCGCGGTGCTCGGTCTCGTAGCCGTCGCCGCCCTGGTATTGCGCCTGCTGACCATATAGCCGGCGGCTCGCACCGCGGTGTCGGATCCGGAAGCCGGCGGGCCGGGGAATCGAGCTCGACGCCCCGGCCGCGGCTTTCAGGATCGGGAATCTCGGACGTGCTCCCACACGAACTTCAGCAGTTCATCGTCGATATCGGCCTGTGGGCCCCGGGTTCTGCCGTCCACACCGTGGACATCGGTGTGCAACTGTTCCATCCGGCGATCGAGTTCCGCCGCCGTGGCCGCGGCACTCGTCAGGTCGTCGATGAACCGCTGCGGAACATCCCCGTCGTACTTGTAGAAGATCTTGTGCTCGAGGGTGGCCCAGAAATCCATGGCCACGGTCCGCACCTGGAGTTCGACGGTGACGTTCACCGGCCCGGTCGACAGGAACACCGGGATCTTGAGCAGGGCGTGCAGGCTCTTGTACCCGTTCGGCTTGGGGTCGGCGATGTAGTCCTTGATGGCGAGCACCTCGACATCGGCCTGCGAGGTGAGCGCCTCCAGCACCCGATAGGTATCGGTGATGAAGCTACACGTGATCCGCACGCCGGCGATGTCGCTGATGTGGTCCCGCAGAATCGACAACTCGGGTCGGATGTTCTTCCGGATCGCCTTCTGCAGAATGCTCGTCGGCGACTTCACCCGAGAGGTGACGTGCTCGATCGGGTTGTAATCGTGCAGACGGAGGAATTCCTCCCGCAAGATCGTCACCTTGGTGAGCAGTTCTTTCACGGCGAACTCGTACTCCATCACGAAGCGGGTCATCTCGTCCCGCATCCGCGACATGAACCCGATCATCGACTCGGCGTCCGCCTCCGGCCGGTCGCCCTGATCGACTACTTCTGCCACCGCCCGGCCCCTTCCACTGCATCACCCTGGATTCGGCCCGGCAGCCCGCATCGCGGTGATGCGGTCCGTGACCTACAGCAACCCTACGCACCGGCCACTCCGCGACCGCCACGGCGGCGGTGGCGATCCTGACCCGGCGGGAGTTCTCGCCACCACCGTTCCCGTTCGTCTCCACCGCCCCGCCCCCGGATCACATCTGCGCGTTTCCCAGTACTGTGCCTGCCTTCGCAGTACTATCCAGGTGAGCTGCGCGACGGCCAGCGGCAACCCCCGGGCATCGGACCAGAGCGGACTCTGCCGAGCGCACTCGCACTATGCGTTGGATCACCGACACGGGAGCGTGAAGATGGGCAGCGCGGCGGAACTCGATAGCCGGGTTCGCACTGTGCTGGCGAATCTGAACAACCTACCGGCGGACGACCGAGCGATCGGCGAGACAGCGGTCTCCACCCAGGAAGCCCTCGATGAGGCGTGGACGGCGATCGCCGATGCCCTGGCCAAAACCGAGGGTCACCCCCATCGCGCCCTGCTCGACGCGCTTAACCGGCTGCGGCTGCTCGACCGCGCGCTGACCCGTGCCGGGGAGGCCAGGTCCGCCGAGATCGGCCGGCGCATGGGCGATGTGCTCGCCCAGCTCGAAGCCATTCCCTGCTCCGTACGGGCTATCGTGGAAGCCGCCCCGCGACTGGCGGCACAGCTCGGATTCGATCGCGCGATCGTCTCCCGGATCCAGGACAATCTCTGGATATCCGAGCAGGTGTATATCGTCGACGATCCGGGCTGGGCCGAATCGATCAATCGCGCCGGCCAGGAGAGCCCGCAAGCCCTGTTTCCCGGTCTCTTCGAGTCCGAGATGGTGCGGCGACGCCAGGCCATCCTTGTTCACGACGTCCAGAACCAGTCGCGGGTCCATCGACGCATCGCCGAGGAATCGATGTCGCGGTCCTACGTGGCGGCCCCGATCGTCTCCAGCGGCAGGGTGGTCGGATTCATTCACGGGGACCGCTACCTGCAGGGCCGGGACACCGACACACTCGATCGCGACGCGCTGCGGACCTTCACCGAGGGGCTGCGGTTGACGCTGACCAGGGCCGCCCTCGCGGAGCGCCTCGACAACGCCGACTCGATGCTGCGCGAGGCCGTGGCGGTCACCTCTGCCGCGCTCGAGGCCACACTCGATGTCGATCTCGCACGGCCCGCCCAGCACGACCACTCCGCGGCGCAGCCCGTCATGCTCCCTCGCCCGTCGGTGCCTGCACAGGTCCGAGACCGGCTCACCAAACGCGAGGTGCAGATTCTCGAGATGATGGCGCAGGGCCGGACCAACTCCTCGATCGCGGGCGAGCTGGTCATCTCCGAGGGCACCGTGAAACAGCACGTGAAGCACATCCTGCGGAAGCTCGGCGTTCCCAACCGCGCAGGTGCGGTCGCGCGCATGTATGACAACCGCTAGAGCTACGGCCGCCCCTCGGTGCGACCACTGATCGGCCAACCGACCCCGCTGGCCGCGCGCTCACCCGGGTCGGCGAGTGCCCCCGTGCGGGGAATCGGAGTGCCGTCCCCGGTGTGCCCGCCGGCTACGAGCCGAGCTCGGCATACTTCTCGCGGAGGACGCCCTTGACGAGTTTCCCGGTCGGGGTGCGCGGCAGTTCGTCGACGAACTCGATCACCCTGGGAACCTTGATCAGCCGCTCCACAGTGCAGCGGGCCACTTCGATGCCCTGTCGTTGCAGGTGGGCCCACATCTTCTCGGCGCCATACAGCGATTCCGGTTTCCGCCGGCCTGCGCCGTCGGGGTTGTAGTAGCCGGCCAGGACCTCGGTCACCACGGTGTCCCACAAGCCACGTTTCGACAGCGGACGCCGGTTCCGGGCATGGAAAGTCCTCGGGGCGATCTTGACACCGTGTGCTCTCAGCACACGGCAGATCGGAACGACCCCGAACCGAGCGCGATGCTCGGCGATGAACTCGCAGATCAACGGTGTCGCGGGTCGCTCTCCCGCGCGAAGAAACTCGCTGCCCCTTCAGGATCTCGATGGTCTGCTCGAGCTCGGCGTTCTTGCGTTTCAACTCGCGGATCTGCCGCGCCGACTCCGTGGTGACCCCGTCGGCCTCACCGGCGTCGACCGCGGCCTTACGCACCCATTTGCGCAGAGTCTCCGTGGTCATTCCCAACCGCGCGGAGACCGCTTTCATCGCGGCCCACTCACTGTCGTAGTCGTCACGGTGATCGACGACCAGCCGGACAGCCTTGGCCTTGGTCGCTTCGTCGTACTTCGCAGGCATGATCTGCCCATCCTTCCCAAGAAAGAAGGTGAGCACCAAAACCGGGGTGGTTCACGGCTCCCTGCCGGGACGGCATCCGATGGGCACATCCAGCCTTGCGTGCCCGGACATACGCTTGGACACCCAGAACCCTGGCGACCTGCATGTCGCACGCCGGTGCGCCGTTGTGCGAGACCGACACCAAGCGAACCTCAGTGCGCCGCGACAACTCGCGCGGTTCTCTTCTGAACCCTTCGAGCAAAGCACAATTGGAATCCCTGGCAGTTCCAGGTTGGCACACAACCGTTACACAGGTTCGGTGCCATGCCTCTCGGATATCGGTCCAGTCGCCGTGCCTTCCTCTCGCTCCATAAATCCGATCCGGCCCATGCCAGGCGCAAGGGGGTGAGGCTGTCCAGTGACCGCTACGAGCGCTTCAGCACATTCCATTAGAGACGCCTTTGTGTAGATCGGGGTTGCGGTAGTCCCAGGATCCCGGTGCGCTGCGTATCGCCGAGCCACAGCCTCACCGTATGCGCGTTCGACAAAGGTGAGGGTAGTGTGCCGCAGCCAGTGCACGGTCACCCCTTTCGCCTCGGCCCACGCCAGATGCTGATGGAACCGCCCGTGCAGGTTGTCATAGCGGCGGTCGGTGATCGGTCTCCCGCCACGAGTCCGCAGCACCTGATGCCCCGAGGCACCAACACCGCGACGGTCGACGTGCTCGAGTAATCGCAGCATGAGAAGCGGTGTGATCGGATGCCAGGTATCCACCCCGCCCTTGTGGTGCAGCAGAACGGTGCAATCGTCAACGCTGAGGTCATCGACACGCAACCTCAGCGCCGCCTGACGCCGGCACGCAGTCTCGACATGCAGACGGACAATCAACGCGTCCAGCTCGCCATCGTTGCCTGTCTCCGCAGCAACACGACCTAGCTCGGACACTTGGCGGGCGGTCAGAGCGTGTCGGGTGCTCTCCAGCTTGCGCGGCATCGGCACCTTCGCTGCCGGATTCGACGCGGGCGCAATCAAACCGTCCATCTCGGCCAGCCGATACAGCCGACGCACCCCATGCAGAAAGTTCCGCGCCGCGGCACTACCTCCACGCCAGTTCGACCTGACTACGGCGCCGGCCTTGTACCGGTTCACCAGCTGCAACACCTCGGTCGGGGTTGGCTCATCCAAAGGGCGTCCACCCCAAGCACCGAGTAGAAATCGCCAGCAGGCGCCGTAGGATTCTCGCTGCGATTCGGATTCCGCTTCGAGCATCCGGGGAATGAACTCGTCAAAAGTCGGAGCCCTTAACACGACCGGCTCAGCAGGCCCTCGGACTACTGTCAGGCCCAAACGGCTCACCGTCTGCAGCAGATCGGCTACTTCGGAGTCTTTCATAGCGATTACCGCCCTAGACCTGGAGTGAACGCACACAACGCCGCCGCCAAGACACGGGGCGGGTATACCCAGAGCACCTCGTCGTCCAGCGCTGCGGCCAGCAACACTCGATCACCTGCGTACAGACCGACCCGACTACGAATCCTGGAGGGCAGAAAAAGAAGCCCGGACCGCGATAATCGCCGACCCGTCCGCGAGCGGCGCATCACAACCAGCCCGTGCTTCACCTCGATCGAAACCATCAGATCAGAAGTCCAACCGAGCCGGCGCACTGTGGACCGGGCGGCCAGCCTGCCTCGTTCATCGATCGAAACGACCGAGCAATGAAGTTCTCCGCACTCCGCTTGCGGCAAGACCTCCGGATACAGGAACTCCGGCGCCAGGCCTCCAGACGGAAGATCCCCTGACTTGGGTGCCTCGAATAGGCCCTCGTAGAGAGGCTCACGCGAGTTCACTCTCGGCCCTCACAATCGGTGCCGGGGCAGCCTTTCGCTGCTGCGGTGGGCACGAGTAATTTGCTACCCGTGGTCCGTGTGGTTCTTTCGCAGAATGTCTTGAGATTCGCGTCGCGGAGGGAACGTCTTTTCTCACCATGACGGGGACGCCTTTACTTGAGAGTGGGTGTCGCACAGAGTTCATATGGGACATGGGGTTACAGGCTGACGAGCGCGGGCAGAAGTGGATGGCGCTTTCTTGTTCGAACACGCCGGTATGCAGGGCGTGCGATCGGGTCGGGTCGCGGATCGGCCCCTCAGCAGCCCACCGAGGTATTTCCCTCATACCGGCCGCCTGTCTAGGACTTCTTCTTGACGGTGCTCGGCAGCGTGGTCATCGTCACCGAAGACGGCGGTTGAAGTCCCGGGGTCCGTCAGCGAGGGCGCGTTGAGGTCGATATCGGTGTCGTATTCGTCGTTACTGGCGGCGAGTTCGCCGGGCTCGGTGGTGATCAGAGCGTCCTCGGTGGGTGAGGCCAGTGATGCGAACACCGCGCGGTCGGTGCCGCCGATCGTGAGCAGTCCGCTGCCGCGTGCGGCGGAGAGCAGGAACTGTTGCTCGCCGTCGGAGAGCCGGAACGCGGCGGCGACTTCGTCGATGGCTTGGGGTGCTTGGCGGAGCAGGATTTGGGTGGCAGCGTTGGAGACGATTGCGCGCCCGAGTTCGGTGGACAGGACATCGGCGCTGTCCTGGGTGGCGACCGTCAATCCCGCCCAGTGTTTGCGGAAGCTCTTCGCCGCCTTGAACAGGAACTGGGCTCCGGCGGGTTGGCGCATCAGCAGCCATGCTTCGTCCACGGTGACCATCCGGGGCCGCCGGTCGGCCGGGTTGGAGACTTGTCGCCAGGTCGCGTCCAGGACCAGCAGGGTGCCGATGGTCTTGAGTTCCTCGGGTAGCTCCCGCAGTGAGAACACCACCAGCCCGCCCTCGGCGTCAGTAGTAGTGGGCCCGTCGAGCAGGCCCGCATAGGCGCCGGCGCCGACGTAGGGCGCGAGTCCGTCAGCGAGCTCGCCGGCCGCGGGCGTATCGAGCCGGGCCAGGTGGCCGCGCAGGCTGCTCAGGGTCGGGGCGGGGTGGGTCCAGGTGGCGGGGTCGTCGGTGATTCCGGCATCGGCGTAGGTCGCGGTCAAGGCAATGTCGAGGGCGGCTCGCTGGGCCGGGTTTTGGTTGCCGAGCAGGACCGTGATGAGGGTGTGCAGGAACAGTTTGCGGCGGGTGAGGGCGTCGGCGGGGGCGCTGCGGCTGCCGTCGGGGCGGATGTGGATTTCCAGGTCGAAGGGATTGAGTCGCTGCCCTTCCGCACCGAGGCGCAGGTAGGTGCCGCCGACCGCGTGGGCGAGGCGGCGGTATTCGTCTACGGGGTCGATGACGATTTGTTCGATCCCCCGGTAGAGCGAGCGCAGGATCTCGGCTTTGACCAGATACGACTTGCCTGCGCCACTGCGGCCGAGGACGACCAGGTTGTGGTTGTGGGACTCGGGGGCGAAGCGGTCCACGAACAGCAACCCTGCAGCGGCGTCTCGGCCGTAGAACACGCCCGAAGGGCGTTCGGCCTGTGCCGGGTCGGCGGCGGGCAGTTGCGGGGAGTCGAACGGGAACGCCGCAGCGAGGGCGGTGGTGTCGAAGGTGCGCCGCACCCGGATCAGATCCAGGCCCAGGGGCAAGGTGGTGGCCCAGGCTTGAGCGGCGCGGTAGGCCAGCGTGCAGGTGTCCACGAGCAGGCTCGCGGCCAGCGCGCGGACCGCGGCGAGTTCGTCGGCGAGTTCGGCTTCGGTGTCGGCGTGGACGGTGAGGTAGATCCCCACCCGGAACAACCTCGCTTCGGCGCGTGCCACGCGCGCCGACAGCTCGGCGGCGTCTTCGACCGCGACATCGACCTGCGGATCCGACAGCCGGCCCCGGCCCACGTCGTGCATGCGAGAGGACTCCAGGCGCGCGAGCTGGCGACGCAACCGGGTGCCGGCGGTGACCGGGTCGACAGGGTCGATGTGCACGGCGACCTCGACGCGCCCGGGATGGGTCAGCAGCGGCGCGAGCCAGCCGGCCGCGACTTCCCTCGGGTATCCGGTGACCGCAAGAGTGGCGGCCCAGTCTCCGCCGATCTCAAGGTGCCGGGTCCCGATCGTCAACGACTCGGGCGCGAAATCGGCTCCCTCCGGGCCTGCGAACGGGTCCGGCACCCCGGCCTCGCCCGATCCGGTGGCGGTGACGACGGCTGTGCCAGGCGAGACGTCGGCGGCGGCGGAGACGAGGCCCTCGGGATTGCAGCAGTTGCGCAGGACCGCGCTGGCCTGGAGGTCGTCGAGGGCGGTGACGGTCACACCCAGCGGGGACAGGACATCGGCGGCCTCGTTGAGCCGACGCAGCAGCCGCGACTCCGCGCCGCGCCGCGCACCGGCCGACACAGCGCGCCGGGCCCGGCCGCGCCGCCCGAATAGTCTCGGCGCGGGCGCGGTGGTGGGGTGGTTGAGCGGTTCGCGCCAGACGAGCAGTACTTGGCGGCGGGCCAGGTACTCCCCTGCGGCGAGGTCGTTCAGGTGCGCGGCGTGGTCGGCTGCGGCGGCGGCCAGCTCCGGCGACATGTCGCGGGCGGCGGCGTGCAGGCCGGTGAGGTGGGCGGTGAGGTCGAGGCGGGCCGAGCGGATGAGGATCTGGACGGGCTGGCGCAGGGTGTGCAGCCAGCCCGCGAGCTGCCCGACGAGACTGTCCTGCTCGGCCGGGGTCCGCAACGACAGGTTCAGGGTGCCCGCGACCGCGACGACAGCCAGCCCGTCGGCCCCGAGGTCGACCACCCCGACAGCGCTGCTCGGGGTGACCGCTTCCGGTAGCCGTTGCTCCTGAGTCGATAGTGCTGCCGGGCGCGGCGGACGGGGGCGGGATCGTTTGGCGTGGTTGGTGATCCACCTCGGTGTCGCGAGCGCCGTTGCCTCGGTGCCGGTCACGAGGTGGCGGGCTCGGAGGCGGTGCCGGATCGCGGCGACCAGCAGCAGGTCAGCCGGGAGCCCGTCGCGGCGGGTCGAGACGGCGACAGTGACCACGACCGCGATCGGCGTGGCAGCGGCCAGGAACACCACAGGCGCCAGGACGGACCGGGTCGCGATCCACGCCGAGTACAGCAATAGTGCGGTGACGGCGAGGATGGCGAGCTGACGGGCGGTAAAAGGGCCGAGCAGCCTATCGCTGCGGTCGACATCAGCGGGGATACGCACGATCGTGCTCATCGCGGTGTTCCTCCTCCGGGAGCGCGTGGCGCGCGGCGGCGCACGGGCAGGTCGGGCATCGGCAAATGCAGCTGACGCCCCGCCGGACGCGCTGGCGCGGGTGGTTGTGGTGGGTTCGGTGACGGCGGTGCGGGTTTGACCCGGGCCACCGGGAACGGCAGCAGGTACTGACCGCTACGGGTCGGCCGCAGACCGGCGTAGGGATCGGCCTGGGAGTGTTCAGAGAAATCGAAAGCGAGTTGGCGGGCCTGCCTACCCCGGGTAGCGGACCGCTGCGGTGGCGGCACCGATGCCGAGGGTGCGGGCCTGACCCGGCGCACCGGGATCGGCAGGGGTAGCTGCCCCCCGGCTCCGGCGCGGATGCCCCGGTAGGGGTCGGGCTCGGTGAAGTCGAACGCGAGCTGACGTCCGCGCCCAGCCCTTGGCGGACGCGGCGGAGTGGAGTTGGCCGAATCGGCGGGAACCGGGCTCGGTTGCCGGGCGACTCGGCGTACTCCTTCCAGGGGCAGCATCAGTTGCCCGCCACGGGTAGCGCGCACCCGCGCATACGGATCGGAAGGCCCGGAGCCGCCCGTGGGGGTGTGGGGCATTCGCGGCGGGGGCCGGGTCGCTTGCCCGGCGGGGGCCGCTGTCGCGGCGGTCCGTGCGGTGGTCGTGGTGGCGCCTTTGAGCAGGCCGAGGGTCTTGTAGGCGAGCAAGCCCCGCACGATCGACCCGACGAATGAACGGCCTTGCCCGATCTTGAGCACCGACAGCAGCCAGAACGGGGTCTTGATCAACACGAACATCAACGCCAAAGCGACGATCATGTTCACGATCTCGTTGGCGTCGGGGCCGAACAGATGCCATCCGCCCGGGGTGAGCAGCACCCGCAAAACGGTCACCAGCGTCAGGGATTGCACGACTTGGATCCCCAGGCACGCAGCGAAACTGCGCCACCACCACCGCGCGACGCCGTCGAGGCCGGGCAGTGCGTGACACATCAACGCCAAGGGTGCGGCCACGACCAGCAGGATCGTGATCGTGACTCGCACGACGTAGCTGATGAGCAGCACGACCAGCATCACCACCAACGCCAGGAACAACAGCAACGCGAAACCCCGGCTCTGGTCGCTCGTGACCGCGAGCTCGGCCAGCGCACCAGCGGCCGAGTCGGAGTCGACACCGCCTCCGGCGACCGCGTGGGCGAGGGCGTTGGCGAAGCCGATCGCCGCCGTGGCGATCACCATGCTCAACGCCCCGGCAACGAACCCGACCACCAGCCGGGGCGCGAGTTCACGGATCGACCACTGGGTCTGCACGGTTTCGCGCATCATCAGCAGAACCCCCGCCGCCATCACGACCAGCACATACAGGGCGGTGACGATCTGCCACGACTGGTTCCACAGCACCCCGATCTGCGGTATCTCGCCGGGTTCGGGAGTAGTCAGTAGCGTTTTCGACAACAGGTCGAGCAGCGGGTTGAGCGCGGACTCGACGATCCGCTGGAAGAACCCGTCGATCGCGTTCTCCACACACCCGTTGATATCGGTGACCCCGCACTCGGCAGACCCCGACGAACCCCCCGGAACCGGAGACGGCGCACCCGGCTCGGTCGGCGTAGGCGAGACAGGGCCCGGGGTCGTGGTGGAGGGCGGAGTCACCCACCTCGACGGCGGAGTCGTGGTCGGCGGCACGGGCGTCGGTGGGGCGGGTGTGGCCGGTGTCGGTGTCACCGGCATGGTCGGTGGTGCGGGCTGGGCGGCGGCACCACCCGCACCGGTGACGCCGACGAGTATCGCGATCAACACCGCCACCGCTGCTGTGGCGGTATGGACAGGTTGCGGTCGTGGTGCGGAGCCGACGGTGGAGCCGTTGGTGTGCGAGGCGATCATGTCAGCCTCCGACGATGGACTTGAGAACAGCGACGATGACCGGTGCCAGCACCGCCAGCGCATAGCCGAGACAGGCGGCGCGGAAGGCAGTCTTGGCCTTCTCGGTCTCGGCGGGATCGCCGCCACCGAGCAGATAGCGCGCACCGGCCACGGTCAGGCACAGCGTCGCCAGCCCGGCAAGAATCCCCATCACCCAGTTGCGGGCGTTGTCGATCACCTCATCCAGCGACGAGGCCACCGCCAGCACCACGGTCTGCGGAGGCACGGCCGACGCCGATCCGGCCGTCAACACCAGCAGCGCCACGGTGGTGCAGACCGCCGCGAGGATCGTGGCCCACCGCCGCAGAACCGGCTGCCGACCCGGCGCCAGTAGCGCCGCACTGAGGTGTCCTCGGTTCGCGTTCATGCGGCCACCTGCCCGTGCTCGGTGCCCGAAGATTCCGGTGCCGGGGTGTCCTGTTTCGGCCGGCGACCTCGCCATGGCGCGGACCCGGTGTGCGGTGCGGGTGCGAGGGTGGTGACTGCCTGCGCTTCGACCGGGCTGGTGTTGCCTACATCCAGGTCCAGGGCTCGTTCGGTGAGCCAGGCCGCCAGCCGGTCTTCGGCGCGGCGACGTTGCTTGTGGAGTTTCCATAGCGATTGGCCGCGTTCGGCGGCGATCGCTGTCAGTGACCGGCCTTCCCACCGTGAGACCGCGATGAGTTCCGCCGCGTCCTCGGTGAGGACCCCGACGGTCACGGCATGGGCGAGTACCTCCTCGGGATGGCCAGGTTCGGCGATCATCGACCGCGCCTGCGTCACGAGCGGACCGAGGTCGCCGTCGATGTCGCCCGCCGACATCGCCCCCGATTGCTGCTGATTCGCTGCCTTGCGTGTGGCGCGGTAGGCCACCCACCGCAACCGATGCCACACCCCCGGCCGGTCTAATGCGACGCGGCCGAGGGAGGAGAGGAATTCCGTCAGTACCTCCGACTCGACATCGTGGCGATGGCTGCTGCCCACGGCGGCGTACTCTCTCGCGGCCCTGGCCAGCATCGGAACCGCCAGGCCGGCGCACACCAGCATCGCGTCCTCGCTACGGGTGCGAGCACGTTCGATCAGCCACACCCAGATCGCGTCGATCTCGGCGATCGGCACCGCAGGATCCCACAACCGCTCACGCAACCCGCCCCACGACTCGACAGGGCCCGCGACCGCTGCTGCCGGGCTCGGCACCGGTCGCGGATCGGTGGGCAACCGCTGATCGGTGATCCGGTCGAAACTCGACCGCACCACCCCGAGCGGCGAACCGCCCGATCCCGCATATTTCACGAATTCCGAATGCGTCACCAGTAACTCCCTGCTCGGTGGAACAATTCCGACCTCACAACGACACCAGCGACCCCTATCCGAAACGCATCCAAACCACATCCAAACCGCACCCGAAACACACCCAAGCCACCCCCAAGACCTATCCGCGCCCGACCAGCGAACAATGGGCGACCGGTCACTCTCGACCGCCGACCATCCGAAGAAGACGCCTCTACCAGGACTTGTGTATGCGCGGATGCGGTTTGGATGCGGTTTGGATAGACCGCGGATAGAGCACCTGCCCACCGAGGCAAACCACCGAAAAAGAATCTCGAAAAAATTTCCGGTACCCCCGAACCGAAGCACTTGCCGGTTCTCGTCATTCAGGGAAATTCTCCAGACTTGTTCGAGGAGCGTTGTCCAAAAATCGGCTTTTCGGCGGAAGTAAGCGAGTACACACCGCTCTCTCGTCAGGAGTCGTTATGACCGCCAGTTCTCGCCGACCCCGCTCCGCTACCCCCACACCCGCAGTGCGTGTCCCCTCAACCTTGTGGGCGGTCGGTACCGAGGCCCTCGATCCCGACGACCGCTGGCCCGGACCGGTCCTGGCCCACACGATCCGGGAGTTCTCCGAGCCGGGCTCGCGAGTGATGTTGATCGGCTGGCCGGCCCCGACCGGCCGCGGCAGGCTGCGGATGATCGAGCCCGACACCGCCCACGCCCTCGCCGCGATCCGCGATCTGGACCGCCACAGCCTCGATGCCCCCACCCACCCGAGCGATCCCGGTGAACCGGTGAATCTGGTCATCGCCAGCCTGCTCGCCGACCACTTCGACCCGATTCGAGCCGCCGAAAACATCACCACGCTCGCCACCGAAGTGATGGCGATGGGCGGTTTGCTGGCTGTTCTCAGCCGCTGCCGCCACAGCGATTCCGGGATCCTGCTGGACCCGGCCGGTTCGGTCGTGGCTGCCGCCCAGGCCGCCGATCTGCTCTACCTCCAGCACATCATCGCCGCCCCGGTCACCGGCCACACCATCACCGTCCCCGCGCCCGCGCTCGCCGAGCAGACAACGCCCGGCATTCCGCGGCACAGCGTCGCCCATACCGATGTGCTCGTTTTCCTCCAGCCCGAACACGGCTGACCCCTACCCCGACTCGGCATCTCGCAGACCGCTCGATCAGTGAAGGACCACTCGATGACTCCTGAACCCACCACCACCGCCTATACCAACTCGGTGACCACCACGCCCACCGGTCCCGTCGATGCGCCGGTGTCGGTGTGGGCGACCGCTCAGAACGCGCCCGCCGCGCAGCGGCGGGGCCGCTATCACCCCGACAGCACCGCGCACCCGGCGAAGATGTTCCCCGCGATCGTGCAACACGCGGTGACGACCTACACCCGCCCCGGCGGCCTCGTCCTGGATCCGATGTGCGGGATCGGCACCACCCTCGTCGAATCCCTGCACCTTGGCCGCCGCGCCGTGGGCGTGGAATACGAAGCCCGGTGGGCCGAACTGGCGCGCACCAATATCGGTCTGGCCCGCGAGGCGGGGATCGATCTCGATGCAGACGTCTACCACGGCAACGCCCGCAAACTCACCTCCCTGATTCCGCAGGAGTTGCGGGGGCAGGTGGATCTGGTGATCACCTCCCCGCCCTACGGCGACTCCCTGCACGGCCATGTCCGCGCCAACGGCGCTGACCCGGTACGCAAGACCAATCACCGCTACGGCGCGGTGCTCGACCGCGGCAACCTCGCCAACGTCGGCATCGGCCGGCTGCTGTCCGGATTCACGAAAATCCTCGCCGGTGCCGCCGAGTACCTTGCCCCGGGCGGGCATGTCGTGATCACCGCCCGGCCTTGGCGCCAGCACGCCGAACTGGTGAACCTGCCCACCCATTTGTTCACCTGCGGCGAGCTGGCCGGGCTGGTCCCCGTCGAACGGTGCGTCGCGCTGCTGGGGCGGCTGTCCGAGGGCGAACTCGTCGCCCGCAGCAGCTTCTTCCAACGCGACTTCGTCGTCAAACAACGCACCGCCGGACTGCCGATCCACCTCATAGCGCACGAGGACGTCGTTGTTCTACGCAAGCCGGACTCCGCTGCCGCCACTACCGAAAACCGCAGGGCACGTCCACGATTCCCCTACGGTACTACCCCGCTCCAGGGGACGAGCGGTAACGACGAACCGGGGTCGGTGGCGGCGTGAACGCGTCCGTCGCCAGCCCCGAGCAGGGGTGGCTCGGCCGGGCGCTGCTCGCACCCGGCGCGGCAGCTCGCGACCTGGCCGAGGTAGTCGAACAGGGGCTCGGATCGGCGGCCGAGCCTGTCGGGATGCTGGCTGTGCTGGGTGCGCTTGCCGCGGTGGGAATTCTGGGCCGGTGGCGTCGGCGCCGGCTGACCGCAGGTGCTCGCCAAATCACCGTGCTCACCCCACCCGAGGTCGATACCAAAGGCGCGCTCACCTTCTGGGCCCATTTGATCGGCCAATTGCGCCCGGCCTGGGCGCGGCTGCTTTTGGGGCAACCGCATATCGGGTTCGAATACACCGTGACCCCGGAAGAGGGGGCCGCGATCCGGCTCTGGGTGCCCGGCGCGGTCCCACCCGGGCTCATCGAACGCGCGATCGCCTCGGCCTGGCCCGGCGCGCACACCGACACCAGCGAACCCGCCCGCCCCCCGCTACCAGCGGCGGCGAAAGGCGTGGAGCGGATCGTGACCGGAGGCGAGCTACGGCTGGGACGGCGCGAAGGGCTCCCGTTGAGCACCGACCACGCTGGCGATCTCGTGCGTAACCTGATCACCGCCGCCGACGACCTCGCACCCGGGCAAGCCACCTGCGTGCAGATCCTGGCCCGCCCGGTCACCGGCCGCTGCGTCGCCCGCGCCCTCCGCGCCGCAGCGAGCACCCATGCCTCGACAGGAGTCGTGGCCGGGCTGCTGCGCGAGGCGTTGAATCTGCTCACCCCCGGCACGAGCACCGCGCGCCCGACCCGGGCCGGGGGCCTTGGTGAGCGTCGGGGCAGCGACCGGCAGGCGGTGATGGAGTACAGCGCCGCCGCCCGCGCAGCAGCCGTCAAAGCCCGGGGAGCGCACTGGGAAACCGTGGTCCGCTATGCCGCCTCGATCCCGGTCGCCGACGACCCCGACGACACGAACCCGCGAGCGCAGGCGCGGGCGGTGGCGCGCGGGCGCGCCGACGCTCTGGCCACGGTGTTCGGGGCGTGCACCGATCACAACTACTACCGGCGGCGTCGCCGCCTCCGCGTCGCGACATTGATCCGGCAGAGGCGGCTGGGACGCGGGGATGTGTTGTCGGTGCCCGAGCTGGCGACCATCGCGCATCTGCCCACCGAGACCGGGCTACCCGGCCTGCAACGCGCCGGAGCCCGCGCCCTATCCCCCGCCCCGGAGATCCCGGTCGGCGGGGAGCACACGAAACCCCTGGGCATGGCCGATACCGGTACGCGCCGCCCGGTCGCGGTCAAGATCTCCGACGCCCGCCACCACTTGCACATCCTCGGGCCCACCGGCGTCGGTAAATCGACTCTGCTGGCGCGCACGATCCTCGATGACGCCGAGGCCGGGCGCGGGGTGATCGTCGTCGACCCCAAGGGCGACCTCGTCACCGATGTGTTGTCGCGGTTGCCGGCGCGCATGGGTGAGCGGGTGGTGCTCTTCGACGCCGACTCCACCGCCCCACCACCGTGCGTGAACCCCCTGGACATCGGGCGGATCGGGCGGGCGGGAATGGATCTGGCGGTCGACAACCTCGTCACCGTCTTCCACCGGATCTTCCACCAATGGTGGGGGCCACGCACCGACGACATCATGCGCGCCAGCCTGCTCACCCTGTGTGCTCAACCCGGCACCGCCACTCTGGCCGACCTGCCCCGCCTGCTCACCGAACCTGCCTTCCGTGCCCGCGTCACCCGCACCACCAAAGACCCGGTCCTCCGCGGATTCTGGGACAGCTATGAGACGCTGTCCGACACCGGCCGCGCCCAGCTCACCGGCCCGTTGTTGAACAAGCTGCGCGCGTTCCTGCTGCGCCCGTTCGTGCGCGCGGCCATCGCGGGCGGGCCCTCCACGGTCGAGTTCGCCGACATCTTAGACCAGGGCGGGATATGCCTGGCGAGACTGCCGAAAGGCTCGCTCGGGGAGGAGACCAGCCGCCTGGTCGGGTCCCTGCTCGTGGCACGCACCTGGCAGGCCGTCACCGCCCGCGCTCGGGTGCCCTCCGCCGAGCGGCCCGACGCCGCGCTCGTACTCGACGAGGCACAGAACTTCCTCAACCTCTCGACGCCCATCGAGGACATGCTCGCCGAAGCCCGCGGACTGCGGCTGTCACTGCTGCTCGCGCACCAGAACCTCGGCCAACTCTCCCGCGAACTACGCGACGGGATCTCGGCGAATGCCCGCAACAAGGTCGTGTTCGCCGTCAGTCCCGACGACGCGCGGGATCTGGCCCGCCATACCGAGCCGTGGTTGTCCGAGCACGACCTGTCCCACCTCGATGCCTTCCATGCCGCCGCCCGCCTGCTGGTCGACGGCCGCAACGCCCGCCCATTCACCCTCACCACCCAACGGCTGCCCGCACCAACCCCGGGACGTGCCCGCGAAATCGCCGCCGCCGCCCGCGCCCACCTCACCACACCGGCACACACGCCCGACCCCGGCCGGGCGCCGGTCCTCGACCGTGACGAGAAGCCGAACCCTGCACGGCACGACCCGCGCCGGCGCTAGCCATCCGACCCGGCCTCTCCGAGAAAGGTTGCCGTAGCGATGATCTCTCGACCCGATCGGCAAGAAGATCGACGCAAGCCCCGCCCTGAGACCCGCGCCGCGCAGACCGGACCGGTCGACATGACCGTGCTGGTGGCGCGGTTGACCGAGCGTGACCGCTGGATTTTGCGGATGCTGCACGAGCACCGCGTCCTGACCACCAACCAGCTCGCCGCACTCGCCTTCACCAATACCGTCATTGCGTTGCGGCGCCTGAACCGCCTGCACCGCTACGGTGTCCTGGAACGGTTCCGGCCCTTACGCACCCGGGGCAGCGCACCGATGCACTGGGTCCTGGCCCCGCCTGGAGCCAGCGTGCTTGCCGCCGAAGTCGGCATCAGCGTGCGCGAACTGGGCTACAACCACCAACGCACCCTCGCCATCGCCCACAGCCTGCACCTGACCCACACCCTCGGCGTCAACACCTGGTTCACCACCCTCACCGCACACGCACCCCACGACGAACGCGGCCAGCAAGCCCGAGTACAGGCATGGTGGTCACAAACCCGCTGCCAACGCCTCTGGGGAGACCTCGCACGCCCCGACGCCTTCGGCCGCTACACGCTCGCCGAGGCGACTCTCGATTTCTTCCTCGAATACGACCTCGCCTCCACCACTCTGACCCGGGTCGCTGCCAAACTGCACGGCTACAGCGAACTGGCCCGCACCACCGGAATCCCCACCCCTGTGCTGCTGTGGACCCCGACCACGATGCGTGAAGCCAACGCTCGCACAGCCTTGCGACAAACCTGGCAACGCCTCCCCGACCCCGAAGCCGTACCCGTCGCCACCGCCGCCGCCGAACTCCTTACCCCAAAACCCGAGGCCAGCCCCGCCGACCAGGTGTGGCTACCGCTGGACCGTGACAGCGATCGGTTACGCCTGCACGAACTCGCCACCGTGTGGCCAGGGCGCACCCCGCCCGCCGACGAACTCCACAGCGAGCAGAACTGGGCGCCTTCGGGCGGGCTGATCCTCCTGGCCCCACCACCACCCACTCCACCGCTCTACGAGTCATGGTGAACCGCTGATGCTGGTCAAAGCACTCGGCGCGGGCTGCGCAGCGGTCGTGTTCCTCGTGGTCGTGATCGCGGCCGTGGTCACGACCGTCATCGTGTTCGACGAGTCTCTGTCCACCCCGGCCCCGGAAGCCTCGACCGGCACCGGCTCCACCCCGAGCCCAGAAGCCCGCCACGACATCCCGGCGGAGATGCTGGTGCTGTATCAAGCCGCGGCCCAGCACTGTCCCGGATTGGACTGGTCGGTGCTCGCCGCGATCGGCAAGATCGAAACCGACCACGGCCGCTCCCCCCTCCCCGGAGTGACCTCGGGCGAGAACTCCTCCGGTGCTGGTGGGCCGATGCAGTTCCTGGCCTCGACCTTCGACGCCGTGACCACCCGCCACCGGCTGCCTGCCGGCGGGGAGAGCCCGCCCTCGCGCTACAACCCGCACGATGCCGTGCACGCTGCCGCGTTCTACTTGTGCGACTCCGGCGCACCCGCCGACCTGCGCGCCGCGATCTTCGCCTACAACCACGCCGACTGGTACGTCGACCAAGTCCTCGATCAGGCCGCCCGCTACGGCGCCACCGACACCCCCGGCGGGGGCGACTGCCACACCCAGACAGGCACGAACCGTGCTGCCGCGCAGATTATTTCCTTCGCTTGTGCTCAGCTCGGACAGCCATATGTCTGGGGTGGCAACGGGCCCGAATTGAGCGGGGGCTGGGACTGTTCCGGACTCGCCCAGGCCGCCTACCGGTCCGCCGGAATCGCTCTCCCCCGCACCACCTACGACCAGGTCCACACCGGCCCCACCGTCCCCGAAGCGGGGCTGGCCTCTGGGGATCTGCTGTTCTACGGCACCGCTGTTGACGTCCACCACGTCGGTATCTATCTCGGGAGCGGACAGATGATCCACGCACCCACTTTCGATGAGCCCGTCCAGATCTCGCCCTACCGCTGGACAGGCGACGACTTCTACACCGCTACCCGCCCGTCCAACGGCTCGCCCACCCACACCGAACCCCGTGCCGTGCCCTGAACCGGCATGCCCGCGCCGCGCCCCACTCGCTTCGGACTCGCCGTGAAAGACGGCGCTCGGCCCATCCACCCGACAAGGAGATCCTTCATGCGCATCCGCCCTACCTGCCATCGGCCCGTCAGCACGGGCCGCCGCGTCGCCCACGCAGCATTGTGTGCGGCCATCACCACCGCCACGATCTCCGGCGCCGGTGTCGCCAACGCCGACCCGACACCCGGCCCCGCTGCCGCGAACTGCCCACGGTGGACCGCACTGCTGGTACCGGGCACGTTCGAGACGACCCCTGCCACCGGTTCGAGCGGGCCGGTAAGGGTGCTCCCCCAGGTCGCAGACTCGCTGACCACCCGCTACGGCACCGATATCGAGGTCCGCACACTCACCCGCACCACCGACACGACTCACTCCCCGACCGCATCCCCCGGCGAACCGGCGCTCACCGCAGCGCTGTCGGCGTTGTGCGCGCAGACGCGCGTAGTCCTGGCCGGGCATGCCGAAGGCGCCGCTACCGTCGGTGACCTCGCCGCGGCGATCGGCAACAGCCACGGCCCGCTCCCGGCCTCCCGAGTGGTGGCGGTCGGTCTCGTCTCGGACCCTCACCGCGACCCGAGCACCCCGCAGTTGGGGACCCCGGTGGCCGGCCGCGGCGTCGCGGGCCCTCGTCCACGGGACTTCGGCGATCTCACCGGCCGTGTCCGCACTATTTGCCCCGCCCAAGACCCGTACTGCTCCACCACTGCTCGGGAATCGACCGCCCTCGATGCGGTCGTGGGCGCCCTTACCGCCACTCCGGCCCCGGGCGCGGCCTCGGCGCAGCCGCGGACCACCACGACGACACCGGCCACCGCCTCGGCTCAGACGGGGGCGCTCACTCCTGCTCAGGTGCTCACGCAGGTGGTCACCGTGGTGCACGGGCTGGCCGCCTTCGCCGCGAACGTGCCCGCCATCGTCACCGGCCTCGCCGAGCTACCCGCTCTCCTGGGCCGTGGTGATGTTCCTGGGCTGCACCGGGTCGCGGGGAATCTGAACAACCAGTTCCACCCGCTGGTCGCAATGACCGCCGATATCGACCTGCGGCTGGTGGCGCGCGCCCTGGCCCTGGCCGCGCCGCTGGACAGCACCGGCGTGGCCACCATCGCCTCCGAGGTCGTCGGGCTCCTCGCCGGCCTCGACATCACCCGCATCGCCGAAGGAGTCGGCCGTGCCCAGGAGATCACCTGGACCGCCGCCGAAATACTGGTCGCCGGGGACCCCCTCGGGGCCGCGCTGGCGCTATCGGGAATGGCCCCGATCGCCGCCGACCTACTCGCCGCCACCGCCTCGGCGTTCACCGGCACACAGTTTTCCTCCCTGGCCCAGACCTACACCGCCACCACCGGTACCGCCCCGGACGATCCGGCCCGCACAGACAGTGACACGGGCGCGCCCACCGGTCACGACACCGCCGTCGCGCTGCTGGCGAACTGGCTCACCCAGACGATCGACGCCACGAAATAACCCGCACACCACACGACCAGCCAAACGACGAACGGGGTGGGACCGAGCAGATGCTCGGCCCCACCGGCGGTTTCAGCGAGCAGCGGCTAGAAAGTGAGCGGCAACACAGCAGGTGGCGTAGCCGAGGCACCGGTGGCCCGGAATCGCCACGACGGCACCTGCCTGGGCGATTCGACTGTGTCGGTCTGGTCACCGGTCTCGGTGTCGGCGCGGCCGATCACCAGGGCGGGGGCCGCACTGACAACCGCACGGGCGGCGCTTTCGGGGTCGGTGTAGGCCGTGCCGGTCAACGGTCCTGTCACGATCCGTGTTGCGCCGGTGAACGGGAAGAACTCGCCCTCGGTGCGCGCCATCCGATAGTGCACGAACACCGGCACCCACGACGCCAGGGCCGGGTGGACGCGCAAGCGCAGCTGACGGTCGGCCTCGGCCGACACCGCAAGCCACAACTCGAGACTGTCGGCGGCGTGCGGGGAGTTGGCGAACACGCGATGCAGGGACTCCGCCATAACAGCCGAGTGGGAAGTAGTGAACATGGTCAAGCACCTTTCGAAGAGATAAATTGTGGGAGCGGTGCCGGGCTCCCCGGAGCTAGGCTCTCCGGGGATCCCGGCATCGTCTCGTCAGGCCGAGGCGAGGGTGAATCGTTTGGGCGCCGTCCTTGTTTGGCGCGCGGTCCCGCCCTTGGTGAGAGTGGCCAAGGCGTTGTGGACCGCGCCGCTGGAACGGTCGAGTGCCTTGCCGATCTCGTGCGGGCTGAACTCCTCGTCCGGGTGATCGCGCAGGAAATCCTCGACCTGCCCCCGCAACGCACCCGAACGCAACCGGGGGCCCGACTCCGGCGGGGCCGCTGCCGGATCATCGCCCCCGGTCGGGGTAATCGGGGTCGTGTCGGCGCTCTCGTCGCCCGTGGGGCCTGCTACGGGCGTGTCTGCCTGCCCGGGATCGGCGGGCGCGGGGTCAGCGGGCGCATCGGAGTCGGTGCTCGTCGTGACCGCCTCGACGGCCGGTTCGGGCGCAGCCGGTTCGGAGGCTGCCGGTTCCTGTGCGGTGGCGGGCTGGGATGCAGCAGCGGGTTCGGCTGTGGTCCATGTTTTGGCCGCGCGGGGCGATTCGGGGTCGCTGTGGGAGCAGACAGCCCCGGCGGTCTCCCAGCTGAGCAGCGCGCGCCGGGCTGTTGACACCCCGACCCCGGCCACATCTGCCAATGCGGCCGTGGTGGATCCGGGGTGGGTGCCCAGCGCGGCCCACAGCGCCGCGTCGGTGTCGTTGCGCAGCACGGGCACACCAGCGTCCCCTGATCCACTGTCCGGGGCGGCAGCGGCGGTGTCAGAGGCCTGATCGGGCGTGGCGGATGCGGGCGCCGTGGCGTTCTTCTTACGTGTGGACATGACAGTTCCCTCCAGCAATGTGGTTCGGGTGAATGAGTCATGTCCCGGCCGGGACGGCAACCGCACCGGATCGGGGTGAAATTCCCGGGGTCGGTGTCATCGCCGCTCCTATGAACGCTCGATACCCCGGTCGCTGTCAAGCGGATCGTGAAAAGAAAATTCCGCGCCCCGAACTCCTCTCATCGGAACCCGAAATAGCTTCGGCACGAGTGGAATCAGCCTGAACGACACCCCTCGGGCGAGCCGACAGGGCTCACCACAGGCGAGTCCGCCGGCGAACTGCCGCGGGCGGTTTCAGTGACCAATTCGGCTTCTGCCCGATCACCGCGCACACCGGAGAACGGCTGGCGCCCGCACCACCTGGGCCGTCTACCTCACCGCCGCGACAGGCACCGGCGACACATCAGCGAGCATCCTGCCCAGGGCCACTATCAGTGATCCTGGCGGTTGCGCCACGGCGGCACGGGCATACTCCGTTCCCCGGACGTGTTCTTTTCCTGTTCGCGCTGGAGCTGGTCACGTTCGCGGCGTACCTGTTCGGCGAGGTCGTAGATCGTGTCCAGATCAGCGGTCGTACCGCCCATCACCTCGACACCGGTCATGCCGTCCTCGACGTCGTGATCGCAGTTGACGATCTCTTCAGCGGCGTGTCGGGGGCACCCGGGGACGGTCACGAGGGTGTCGTCATCGAAGATCCTTACGCGCACACGGACCTCACCGCCATCGCAGAGTGAGTACCCCCAGCCCCGGCGGCGGGAACGGTCCGCGCCGAGGAGGCAGCCTCTACTGTGGACGGCTTCGGCCGTCATGGACAGTATGTTGGCCGCGTCCATGGCCGATTCGAGTCGGTCGCGTAGCGGCCCGCCGGTGGTCCGTTCCAGCCCATTGAGTGTGACGCGCACTCCGTAGTAGGCCGCGGCAACGGTCGTCCACTCCATACAGTGGAGGTCGGCGTCTTCACGAACGCGGTTCAGATCGTCGAGTACCTCCCGGATCGTTGTGCGGAATTGCTCGTTCGCCTCGTTCTGGGTCAGCCGGTGCCGCTGCCAGGAGGGCACGACCACGGTCGTCGGCTTCAGCTTGGCGGACCGAAGCGCACGGACCCTCGGCAACAAGACATCCGCCGCGGCAACGACGTCGGCACAGGTCGGATCCGCCAAGCCGTCTTGGCCGAGCTGTTCGGCATCCTCGCGACGCGAGTACTTTTCGACTCCGCCGATCTCGAATTTCACGGGCCGCAACCACGAGTTCTTCTCGGCCTGCTCGCGGACTCGCGCAGTGCTTTCGTCGCCGCGCATGAGAGCTTGCCTGTATTTCACGCCGTCCTCGGCCTCGATCCTGCGAGCCCGGCGTCGCCGGCGCGCACTGGTGTTCTTCGGCATGTTCTCGTCCATTCCCGGCAGAGGTGCCCACGCCACCCTGCCTGCGACGAAATAAGCATGCGAACAGGGGAAAGGTGTGAACGCGGGCCCCGGGAAGGACCTTGGCCATCAACGTCACCGAACCGGCGTGGGCGAGGCAACTCAGGCGAGGAAGAGGAGCGCGTGCGCGGCCTGACACTCCATGCGGAGCATATCCTCCCGACACCCAGCGAAAGACCGAACTTCGCCGAAACAACCACGGCAATAGTGCACGGGCGGAATATCGGCCGTTCCCGGGGTGGCGTGACCACCCGGTTCATGATTCGCCGACTTCCGGGCAAGGGACAGCAGGTGATCGAGGTGTCGCCCGCCACCGGGCCGCGCAGAGGGCCCGCCTGCCCGGCGGCATGACTGGCCTGCAAGAGGACCGACGGCCATGGCAGGGCGATGA
This sequence comes from Nocardia sienata NBRC 100364, assembly GCF_001613205.1. Classification (GTDB taxonomy): domain Bacteria; phylum Actinomycetota; class Actinomycetes; order Mycobacteriales; family Mycobacteriaceae; genus Nocardia; species Nocardia sienata. The sequence goes on from NZ_BDBX01000055.1 coordinate 26,998, forward strand.
CGACGTTTGAAACCTCGGGGTGGCCGACGAGGTTGGGGCCGCCCCAACCTCGTCAGGTGGCGGCTAGGGTTTGTCGATGGACTCGGCCGGGAGTATTTCGAACGGGTCGCTGTCGAGCAGGATCAGCGAGCGCCCGTTATCCCAGTCGACGTGCATCTGTCCCCAGGCGTGGCGCGCTGAGATGGGTGACGGTGCCGGTGGCGCCGAGTTCGAAGGGGTCGGGGTCGCCGGGCAGCGGGTCGGTGATACGGACCCGGTCGCCCACGCTGGGGGTGGTCGTCATAGGCGTGTCTGTCGTGCAGTCGTGGCTGGTCGTGGTCGTGAGGTCGAGTCGGAACAGGCCGGGCTCATGGGGTCGCGGACGAGTGAGGGCCGTGTCGGCGGTAGCGCGGATATCGGTGGCGTAGCGGATGATATCGAGATCGAGGTCGTGATCGGCGACCGGGTTGCCGTGGCGGTCGCGGAATCCGGCGACACCGAGGCCGCCGTAGGGTTCCCAGTCGAACAACACCGTGGTAATGGCGGGATGACGGTCGCCGATCTCGGCTGCGACTAGTTCGAGGACGGCCTCGGTGATGCGCTGTTCACGCACCGGCCCCAGCGGCAGCGCGAACGCCGCTGCCAGCCGGGCCCGTGCCGAGTCGGCGGCACCGGGACCCGAGCGGCCCATGGCGGCGGTGGGGTTGTGGGTGGGGTGGTTCATGTCGTGTCCTCCACCGGGTGTGGCGGTGGCCTGTTTTCGTGGTTGCTGTTCGTTGGCCGAGGTTCGGTCCGGCCGGGTAGTGCCTGGTTTCACCGCTTCTGGGGGCGCGGTGCGGGACCGCGCCCCCATGGCGGTGTGGGTTATGCGTTGCGGACTGCGGTGGTGGCGGCGCGGCCGATGGCGGCGGCGGTGGCGGCCGGGGCGGTGACTAGGTGCACGTTCACCCCGGTCAGCGGGTCCGGGTCGCTGTCGGCCGGTGCGAGCCACAGCACCGCGCACCCGGTGCCGCGCAGCGCATCGACCCGCCGCTGGGCACGGTCGCGGTTGCCGCCGCTGTAGTGGCCGTCGGAGATGATCACCAACAGCCGGGTCGCGCCAGGCCGGGCCAGGCCGAGGGCACCGTCGAGGGCCTCGATAGCGGCATCGATGACGTGGAGGTAATCCGGGCAACTGAATTCGGTGACCCGCGCGGGAGCGGTGCCGGGGTAGGTGATCGGTTTGACCGAGCCCCCGAACGTCACGGTCGCGGTCTCGGCGGGCATGGTGGCCAGCTCGGCCGCGCGGGCGATGATCCACGCGGCCGAGGCCACCGGGGCGGCGTACTCCCCCATCGAGGAGGACACGTCACAGGCGATACCGACCCGCAACGGTTGCAGCGGAACGGTTTTGCGTGTGGTGCGGGTGAACGGTTCGGCGGTCGGGATGGCCCCGGCGGCGCGTTGGGCCTCACGCGCCAGCGCGCCACGCATCCGCAACCGGCCCGGCGGCAGCGCGGAGGTCGTGCGCACCGTGGTCCGTTCCCGAGTGGCGGCGGTGTTGAGGGCGCGGGCCAGCACCCGGGCGGCGGTGTGCTCGTCCGGGCGGGCGGCGCGGGTCCGTCGCCTGCTTGCGGTCCGGCCCCGGCCCGACCCGTCGCCGAACACCTGCCGCGCTTGCGCGGCAGCGTCGTTGGCGGCGCGTTGCGCGGCGTCACGGGCGGCGGCAGCGACCTCGGCGGGGTCGGGTTCCACCGGCGAGGCAGCGACTGCGTCGCCGATGTTGGCAACGGTGTCGCCGATCGCGGCCCCCAGCGGCGAGTCCGGTACGGGGTCGGTATGGGGGTCGGGGCCGACGATATCGAGCCAGCGCTGCCCGAGCTCGAGCATGGCGGCGGCGTCGGTGTCGGCCACGGTGTGGGCCTCGCGCCAAATGGCCTGCAGTTTTTCGAGGGTGTCGGTGCCGAGGATGGTCTCGATCGCGGTGGCGGCGGGCGCGCATTCCGCCTTGTCGAGGATGCCGCCGTCGCGGCGGGCCAGGATGAGGGCTGCGTTGACGGCCGCGTTGTAGGGGGTGGGCGGAATCCGTGAGGTGGCGATCGCGCCGCCGTTGTCGCCGATCACGATCTCGGTGGCGCTGGCACGCAACCAATGCCGGTCATCGGGGCGCAGGCGTATCTGGGCGGCCTCGATCCGGGATTCCTCGAGCAGCATCGCGGCATCGACCACCCCCGGGTGCGCCACCAGCGGCGGGGTCCACCTCGTGTGCTTGGCGTGTGCGCACTCGTGCACAAACGCACCCCACACCGCCGGGTAGCGGTTGCGGTCGCTCGTGCGTTCCGGGCGGGCGGTGGCGGGGTCGATGGCCATGCGGGTGCCGTCGATCTCGATCGCCGCACGGCCCGGCATGAACACCGCCGGGTGCCCGAAAGCAGCACCGGGGGCGATCGTCACGGACAAGTCCTCACGGTCGGCGATCGGCGGGGCCTCGGCGGTCATCGCGGCCGAGAGCGTGGCCCATCCGCCGGTGACAGGCACAGAGGCCGAGGCAGGTGCGGGCGTAGCGGGGGCGGTCGTCGGGGCAGCAGCGGCGGCGGGGGCGGGGGCGGGGGCAGTGATCACGTGGCCGGTCATGGCGGGTAACGCCTTTCGTAATGTGTGGTCGGAGCTGGGCGGGGTTAGAGGCGGGCGCCGAGGGCCAGGGGTTCCAGTGAGGTGCCGAACACCGTGCGGACCACAGCGGCCACGAAAGGGCGGTCGTCCTCGGGGGCGGCGCCGAGGAGATTCGCGGCGGCGGTGTTCGTGTCGGTGGCGGTGGCGATTTTCTGGAACGCCAGCAGTTCGCGCAGCTGCGGCGCCCACCCGACCTCGCCTTTGGCCTGCCGCTGGGCCAGCGTGCGCGCCACTTTCACGGCCCGCCTGTCGACCCCGAGCTGTCCGGCGAGGTCGTAGTCGCTGCCGACCTGCACCTGGAACGCGAACCGGGAGGCCAGCGCATCGGACAGGATCGCCCCGTGGACCCCGGGGTTGTGTCCGGCCACCACGAAGAACCCAGGCTCGGCTTTCACGACCTCGCCGCCGTGGGCTTTGATCACGATCTCGCGGCGGCCGTCCATCGCCGGGTACACCACCGACAGCACGGTCGGCGGAATGAGAGTCGCGTCGTCGATGAACAGCACCCGGCCCTCACGCATCGCGCGGACCAGCGGGCCGTGCACGAAAACGAAAGTTCCGTCGGGGTTCTGGGTGTACTCGCCCACGAAATCGGCGACCGTGGTGTCCCCGTCACCCTGCACGGTCAGCAGATCCCCGTAGGCGGCCTCGATCAGCGAGGTTTTGCCCGTTCCTGGCGGGCCGTACAGCAGCACCGGGACCTCGGCGGTGCGCATCGTCTGCAACACATCCACATCGGCGCGCCCGGCGAGCTTGCGCACGTGGTAGTCCTGCCCGTTCGGGCGGACCACCGTGTTCCCGGTGCGCGCCGGGGTTTTGGGTGTTGTTTTGGCTTTGGGTGTTTTGCGGGGGCGTGGTGCGGCCGGGGTGGCGGATCCGCCGGGGGCCGGGGTGGGTGCGGTAGGCGTGGTGGCGGGGGCCGGGGTAGCGGCGGAGGCGGTGTTTGCGTTGGCGCAATAGCGGCGCGGTGAGGCCGAGGTGCGGTCGGCGTGCCCGGCGGCGGTCAGGGCCTCGAGCGCGTTACCGACAGCCCCGGACGACCGCGCGAGGGTTTTCGCGATCTCACGGGGTGATAGCTCGTCACCCGCAGCATCCACTAGCGCACCGGCGACCATGCGCCGCAATTCCCCATTGCCCAAACGAGCACCAGTTGCGGGGGCCGGGGTCGCGTTGCTTGCCATTTCATCTCCTGAAAGTTCAATCCCATTTCACGCACCAATGCGCGGATCGTGGCATACGTGTAGCGAGGCCACCAATAGGATTTCCGTTGATTTCCCGGCGAATTCCGGGAACGGCTCGACGCTAGCTCGACTCACAGTGTGCTCACAACCCGAAAAGGACGAAATATTTACGGAATTCCGCCTCGACCACGCGAATTCGACCGCGCAAGACAGGGAAGAAATGCGCGCGCCACCGAGGCCGGCCGTGTCGGTGTTTCAAAAAGGAATAACCGATTCAAGCCGGACAGAAGAATAAAGAATGGGCAGGGAATGGAGATAAGTGGATTCAGAGGGGGTGAGAGGCGGTTACCGACAGAGTGAAAGCCGGACAGACGCGGGCACACGGGCCGCCCGAGCATGTCTATACAGCTTTGTGCATAGACAATCCCGGGTAACACCCCGCCGGATACATACCGATCTACCTGCTATTTTTGCACGGCAGGGTGGTCCGGTTTGATCATTGCACCGAATAGTGCACGGAACCTCACCACCGAACAGCGCACGGATTATTTTTCATCGAACCACCCCACCTTCGATCGAGCCACTGCACAGAAACCGCCGCCGATCAGCTGCCGGAGATAGTCTCTGATCGATGTCGTTCAGAATATGCCGGAAAATGCGGGCACAGGCAATTTGGCACCATTCCCATGATCGTAGCAATGACATTTACGCGACGATCGGTATTCGCCGAATACAGAATGCCGGGGCTGGTTCTTCTCTATTGGGTGGTGCGGCGGAGCTGGGCGAGGAGTTGCCGAGTCTCAGCGCTGGGGGTTTGGCCTATTTCGGCTAGGGTGCGGGTGAGGAGCGAGTAGGTGCGTGCGAGGGCGGCGTATTCGCCAAGGCGGGCGTGGAGGCGGAGAATGTCTTGCCAGACGGCTTCGTTGTAGGGGTCGTTCTCGGCGGTTTTCTCGAGCAGGCCCAGGGTGGCACGCGGATCATTTTCGGTATTGCGGGCGGCCAGCCAGCTCAAGGCGTTGAGCGCGTTGCGTCGTGCCGATTCACGTAGCGCTTCTGCCCAGGTCTCGGTGAGGTCGCTGGCCAGTTCGCGGGTGGCCAGGTCCGCGATACGGCGGGCCGCGGCGACCTGGTCGGTGTGGCTGCCCGCGCGGCGTTCGGCGACGGCGGCGTTGAAGTCCCAGTAGTCGACGCCGAGCACTGTGCTCTCCAAGCGGCAGTGCAGCCGGTCGTCGGTGACCAGCCCGGTGATCTGCCCGCCGGTCACAGCGCTGAGGGAGGTCCGTAGTCGGCTCATGGTGTTGGTGAGCGCGCTGGTGCCCCGCCCGGGTGGGCGTTCACCCCACAACATGTCGATCAACTGAGCCCGCGATAGGCCGTCCGGATGCAGGGCGAGCACCGTCAGCAGCTCACGAACGCGGGGCTGAAACTGCGCGGTGACCTCCACACCCTCCGCAGCGCCCCGCGCACTCCAGAAGATCCGTGTAGGCCCGAACACCCGCAATACCAAGGCAGGCGCAGCCTCGTGCGGCGCCGGAACCGGTGGAGAGTCCGTGGGTGCGATGACGAAGCCGGGCTCGGGTGCCGCGGCGAGTTCTTCCTCACCGAGGTGGCCGGCATCTTCGCGCCCGCGGCCGAGGACTGGGTCGGGGGCTGGCGGCGGTGCAGTGGGTTCCGCGACCGCTGGCCCGGGTGTGCGCGGGTCCGGTGTGGCCGCTGGTGGCTGTTCGATGCGGTAGATCGTCGGAGGGGTGTTCTGGTGGCGGGTTCGGCCGTTGCGGCGTGCGGCGGCCGTGGCGAGCTGTTCTGTGGGCTGCCTGTCACCGCGGGCGGGGGTGCGGAGACGGATGTTCAAGTCCGCAGCGATGTCTCGGGCTGCCGGGAGGAGGGGCGCGCCGCGGCGGCGGCGTGGCGCGCGGGTGCCGTGCAACAGCGCCTCGGCGCGGGCCCGGCTGTCGGGCAGGGCACCCAGCAGTGGGAGCCCGAGGGCGGCAGCGAACTCACCGCGGGCATCGGCACCAACGAGGACGATCCCCGGGTGGGTGCTGTGGCGGGCGAGTACGCGGATCCGGTGGGCGGCCGAATCAGAGTCCCAGTGATCAGAACGCACAACCACCAGGCAGGCATCGGCAGCAGCCATCACCGGCTCTATATCCGAATTCGGCTCGGGGGCCCCGCAATCGGCGAACACGGTAGCCCCGAGGTTGCGCCAGCTCGGGGACGGACCGGCCAACAGCTCAACGGTGAAAGCCGCGCGGCCGGGATCGCGGTGAGTTGGCGCGGCCAGCAGCGCCTGTCCGCCGGGTAGGAACTGCACGTGCCGGGCCAGGCTATCCGGGTCGATCGGCGCACCGGTGGTGACCATGCGGGCCAGGCTCGCCAACCCGAGATATGGGTCAGCACCCGCCATGTCGGCGAGCTGGCCGCCTGCGGGGTCGGCTTCCACGATCAGAGTGGGTTCCGGACCGGGCCAGGTGCGGGCGAGAGCCAGGGTGGTTGTGGTGGTCCCGGCGCGTGGACTCAGGCCCGCGACCGCGATCAGCAGCGGCGCCTGCGGGCCTGTGCGCACAGGTGAGGCGTTCACGGTGCCAAACCGGTGGTCGGGGTCATCCTTGCCTCTGGATATTGGTGATCAGCAAGGCACGGCCCTCACCAGGGCGGGTATTGACGACTTGGAGGTAGTCGATGCGTTGCCCCTCGGCGCGCAGTTCGACGATGTGCACGTTCGCGGTGGTCGCCGAGATCGGGGTGATCGCCACGCAATGCGTGGTGCCGCGCGGGATCGACACGATGCCGGCGGCGAGCCCGTCGAAGCCGATCCCGGACTCGGGCGCCAGCAGCCGCATCGCCGCCTCGGCGTCGCGGCTCAGATAGTAGGCAGCCTGGAATGAGGCGATCACGCCGGGCACCGTGGCGGGGTCACCGGCATGGTCGGTGACCACCGTGCCCGACAACCCGGTACACGCGCCCTCCGGCGCGGGTGCCGGGCTCGGAGACGCCGTGGTGACCGCTGGTGCGCCTGCCTCACAGGAATCAACCGATAACGCCACCACACCGATCAGGATCGCGACGACAGCGGCCGGCACCGCCCAGCCCCCGGCCGGTAGCCGATTCCGCACCGCGGACCATCGTGCCCGATGGCCACCGGTGACGCCGGTGTCGGGAGTCCGCGGCAGTGCGACCAGCCAACGGTCCTCCGGCAGTTCGGGGTCCGGGTCGGGATCGGGCACGGCGTGCAGCTCGGGCGTGGGTCGTTGCTCGTCCAGCCACGCCCAGGCGTCGTCGTCATCGGGTGGTGGGTCGGGGTACTTCATTCACCTCGCCTCGTCGGGGTTGATCTCGGGTCGGTGGGGATTGCTCCGGGGGCCTGCCCGCACCCGGCAGGGGGAAGAGCGGAGGTGCGGGCAGGGTCCCCCGGAGGGGTCAGTGGTGGCTCGTGTGCTCGGCGCCCTCCTCCCCCGCGTGGTAGCCCTGGACGGGTGTGGTTGCCGGTCGGCTGGTGATGTTGTCGGCGAGCCGGGCGAGGACATCGCTGATGGCCAGGTGCGCGGTGGAGCGGTGGTCGGCGTCGTACTCTCGCCAGCTCACCGCGGCGCCGCGTTGCCGGTAGGCGATGAGTGTGCGTCGGCCGGCGTGCACGGGCACGATCGGGTCGAGTTCACCGTGATACAGGTGCAGGGGCGTCGCCGGTGTGACATGGGCGAGGGTCTCGAGCGCCAGTACCCGCCGCCACCAGGGGTCGTTCCAGGGATCAGGGCGCCGACACCAGTGCGCCAGCGGGTGGGTGAACTGTTGCAGCAGTTCGATGCCCGTGAGGTGCTGTGCTTCGGCTGCGGCGGCGATTCCGTCCTCGGTGAGTACGTGGCGCAGGGGAAGCGGGTCGTAGGCGCGTGCCAGCCCGATCAGCGCGGCCAGTCCCAGTCCCGGGTCCGGGCCCTGGCTGATGACCGGTGCCAGGGCGGCGAGGTCGGAGGCGACGGCGCCGGCTGCGGTACCACGCAGGTCCACCTCGGGCGCGTACCACGGATGCACCTCCCCGGCAGCCGCAGCTACTCGCCCACCATCGGCATAGCCCCAGACCACCACCGGGGCGATAGGTAGATCCAGGTTCGCGCCCCGGTAGACGGCTCGGGCGAGATCGAGCACGAGCCTCGCGCCGGCACGGGCGGCGAGGAAGGCATGCGGACTGGGACCGACACCGAGCCCGTGGCCATCGGGGATGGCCACCACCCATCCCCGCTCCAGGGCGGCCTCGATGGCGGCGGTGTCGGGTTCGGTCCCGGTCGCAAGCAGTTGCGACGGCGCGCACACACCTCCCAGGCCGCGGAAGGGCGGGCAATACACCAGGATCGCGGTCGTGCCGGGCTCGGGGACCGCATCGGGGATCAGAACGATCGCCGAGGCCGCAATGAGCTGGGAGCGGGAATTGGTGGAGACGTACACAATCTGCCACGCTTCCGCGGCGGCCTCGATTTGCGGGGTGAATACCGCGCGGGTGCGCATGAGATCGCCGGGCCGCAGCCCTTCGCGCAGGTTCGGTGTCTGATAGAAGTCTATGATGTTCACGGGTGGCTCCCGTTCGAGGTCGTGGACGAGGGCGGTCAAGCGGTCTCAGGGTTGTGGGTCGGGGCTGTGTGGGCTGTCAGGAATTCGGCAGCGTGGTCGAGGGCGTCCTCGGTGGTGGCGGTGGCGGTGTGGTCGCTGGGGTATTCACGCCAGCTGACCTGTACTTGAGCTGCGCGGTAGTCCTCGGCGAGTTGTCGGCCCATTGCGATGGGGATCAGCGGGTCGTTGCTGCCGTGGTAGAGGTGCACCGGGACCTGTGGGAGGTGTCCGCTGCGGTGTTCGGTACGCAGGACATAGCTCCACATGGGGTCGTTCCACGGGTCGGGGCGTTCGCACCAGCGGCTCGATGAGCAGGCTTGATGCTGTGCGAGCAGCCCGGCCACATCCAGCTCCCCCGCCTGCCGGGCGGCGAGCGCACCGAACGGGGTGAGCAGGTGGTCCATCGGCAGATGGGAATAGGCGCGTCCCAACCCGGCCAGTCCAGCCAGCACCAGCCCGGCGCACGGGGCGCCATCGAGAACTCGGGCCAGCGAACGCAAATCGGTGGGAACGGCGCCGGCGATTACTCCGCGTAAGTCGACATCGGGGGAATATCGTGGGGCGAGTTCGGCAGCCCATATTGCGGCGCGTCCCCCGTCGGCGTAACCCCAGACCACCGAAGCGGTCGTTGCCGCGTCGGGGCCCAGGAGTTCGGGAACTGTACGTACCAGGTCGAGTCCGGCGTGCGCTGCTCCTGCACCCGAAAGCCACAGATGCGGGCCGCCACCGGTTATTCCGAGGCCGATCCCGTCGGGTACTGCGACGGTCCAGCCGTGGGCGAGGGCGGCCTGGATCTGTGGGGCTTCGCTTTCGGTCCCGGCAGCCAGTTTCTGCGACGGCGCGCACTGGCCACCGAGACCGTGAAAGGTCGGGCAGTACAGCAAGACCCGAGGCCCGCCTGCGGCTGTTGCGGGGTCGGGTAGCACTACAGTTCCCGAACCCGGGACCGGGACCCCGAACCCTGTGCGCGTGGCATACACCACCTGCCATGCGGTACTCACGCCCGCGAGACCGGGCAAGGTCACCGGGCGACGTCGCAGAATTGTTCCGGCTGCGGATTCGAAGCCAATAGGCGGTGCGTCGTAGAAGTCGTCGGCCGTAGCCGTGGCGGTGTCCGTCAAAATGATCCTCCTGCGAGGTCGTGGGCCAACGCGGTCATCCAGGCGGCGCCCGAAACGAGGAGTCCGCCGGTGGCGTAGTCGGTATGCGCGGCCACGGTGCCGGCGAAGCGGACCCAAACCGCCGGGTCGAGCAGTGCGGCGTTATCGGCCAGCAGCTGCCCCCATGCCGCACCGAGCTGCCCGACCAGGGCAGGGACAACATTTAGCGGGTTCGTGGCGACGGTGGCGGTGATCGCGTTCCATCGGGCCGACGCCGCGGTGTGCTCGGCGGGCCCCGGGGTGGGGAGTCGGGGGTCGGCGGCGTCGATCAGCCTTTGTGCCAACGGCACCGTGGGCTGGTAGTCGACGCGGCCGGGGGTGAGGTGGAAGTCGTTCAGCAGCACGGTGGTCCACGCGTCACCCAGCGCAGCCGACAGCAGCGCGGCCAGCGAGTTCACCGCGGCCAGCGGGTCACGCAGATCGGCTCGCGCGGCGATCTCGGCGCCGAGCCGCAGCAGCGCAGCTCGGTCCGGCGCCGAGCACGCCAAGTCCCTCTCAGCGCAAAAATCGGCAACCCGGCCCGTCAGCGTCCCGTAGCCGGTGCCGCGCTCGGCGATCCCGGACCCCGGCGCAACCGGGGCACTCATCTGCACACCCGCGACCGCCTCACCTGATGTGCCCGGCGCAGGGTCAGGGGACGATTGCCCCGGACGACCGGGAAGCACTGGTGAGGAATGTGTCCGGTCCGGGTTGGCGTACAACGCGATTCCTGCGATCTGCTCGGCCGGGACCGGTCCGCTGCCTGCGCCGATATCGCGGGCGAACCACGACACCGCCTGCGCGCCTTGGGAGTACCCGACTGCCGCGATCGCCGTCTCGGGACACGTGTCGGCGAGCTGGGTGACTGCCGTGTCCAGCCGGTTGCGTGCTTCGGCGACCGACACCGTGTACGGGGCCGCGCCTCCACCGGGCACCGCGCCACCGAATCCGGCGCTGTAGGGAATGTAGCTGCGGGTCACCAAACCGGGTGCTGCCGCCAGGACGGGAGCGATCAATGCCCCGACGACACCCGAATCCGTGCTCGGGTCCGCGGTCGGGGAGGACTGGCCGGTGCCTTGCACCCCGAAGATGTGCAACCTTGCGCATTCACTGCCTATGGGGGCGGCGGAAGCCGGAATACTCACCACAGCGACGGCAGCCAGACATACTCCGGCTACCAGCGCGGCAACGGCGCGGTGGCGGGTTCTGTTCACAGCGGTCACTGCTGCCCGACCCCGACGCCCGCTCCGAACCCCGCACCCACGGTGCCACCGGCCAAGGCGCCCGCAACCGCGACCGGAATGCCGGCGATCGCCGCCCCCGCGGCGGCTCCGGCCGCCGCGCCGATCGCGGTCCCGGCCACGCCAGAGGTGACGGTGCCGATCACCGGTATCGGTACCACGGTGCCCAAAGCGGCCCCGGCTATTCCTCCGACGGTGCCTCCGATCAGGCCACCGACCGCCGCACCAGCGGCAGCTGCCGGAATACCTACGGCGGCGGCTCCGGCCGCGCCGCCGAGACCGGCACCGGCCAGGGTGGCGCCGCTGACACGGTCGGAGCGCCCCGCCGGGATACCGACCGAGTCCAGCGCGGTCGCGACCTGAGCTTCAGCAGTCGCCGCGGCGCCGTTGATGGTGTCGCGGACCTCCGGCGGCACCCACGGCGGGCTGGGGGCCTGCCACTGACCGATCCGGATCGTGTCCGGCGGAGGCGCAATCGGGGCCACCGCTGGCACCGGAGCGGGCAGATGCAGTTGCTCGATCCGCACCGGCTCCACCGGCTCCTCGATCGGCGGGGCCGGACGCGAGGGCGCCTCATTACGGACCTCCGGCGGCTGCGCGTAATACACCGGCGGCTCCGGTGCAGGAGGCGGTGGAGGGGGTGCGCTCGTTCCCGGTTGGGCGGGACCCGTGACCCCCGGCTGGTCAGCGATAGACGCCGGCAACGGACCCGCCGCGGACGCCGTCCCGTGTGCAGCCACCAACACGGCAACGGGCAATGCCGCAGCCAATGCGATGCGGCCACCAGAGGCAAAGGCGATTGGCCTATACCGTTCGCAGTGCGATTCACCGCACCGGCGCTCACGACCATTCCGTAACGGCTGAGGCTGCAAGAACGAAATCGGGTATCGGTAAAAAGGCATGCGGAAATAACCCTTCATTGAGGGGTAGGGGAAAGTATCGGAAGGAATGATCAACGCGCCCGGACCCGCTCTACCGGGGCATCGGAAGCATCCGATAGAGCGGGCGTCACGGGCTAATGGATCAGATGAAAGCCAGCACGATGCCGGCCAGCTGAGAAGCCACCGACAGCCCATTCGCGAGCACTGACAGTCCGGTGTCTACCCAGCTCAGAACAATGTAGGGGTCCATCGAATTCCTTTCCAGTCTTTGGATTGACGCCCTTATCCAAACCCCGAAACAAGTCGCAATGGAAGAGTTTGCAGTTACCTATTTTGCGTTAACTCAATATTTCTCATCCCCGAAATAGGTGATGTACTGCGCGAACGCGCTACGCGGAAAAATTTTGCGTAACCCGTAAGAGTTCCGTCGTACGACCAGCGGACCCCAGGAGCGTGGCGCGCGTCACTACTGCAGGAGATGTTTCTTGAATTTTTCTGTTGCCCGGCCACTTTCGGGTGTGATATCCCTTGATGTCCACTCGGGGGCAGGAATTCACTGGCAGAACTGTGCCGCCCTCGTCGACTCGCACATCCGGGGGGTGCCGCATGGCCACGACCACACACCGATCCACGCCCGACTCTGGACCCGCGCCGAAGGCGCGGATCCCCGACCTACCCAGCACACTGCTCACCATCCGAGAACATTTCGGATTGACTCGCGCCGACGCCCACGAGCGCCACAGGGTCAGCAGCTCATACCTCAGCCAGATCGAAGACGGAAAACGCACACCCAGCCTGGACTTGCTGGAACAGATCATCGCTGGCTACGAACTCTCCTGCGCCCAAGCTCAATACCTGCGCGAACTCCGCGCTCCCGCCCGCAGACTCTCTCCGATCTCACACCTACGCCGGTTCATCGCCCGGACGCCGCAGCTTGTCCAGCATCTCGACAAGCTCGAGCAGCACGGCGTACCGGCCGCCTTCATCGACCCGCTCAAGCAGGTCCTCGCGGCCAATAACGCGTTGCGAACAGCCTTGCCCGGCATGTTCGATATCGGCTGCATCCCTGAGTGGATGTTCAGCGCCACCGGCAGGGCCGCAGTGCTCAACTGGCCGGCCGAAGCCCTCTACACCGTCGCGTCCCTACGACCCGGACTCGCCCGCTACCGCGACTCCCCCCGAGCCCGCGCTCTCCTGGCCGACCTCGCCAAAGACCCCACCTTCAACGAGATCTGGCACAACAACATCGACATCATCTACGGCCGCGACACCAGCAATCCCCTGCAGTGCCACCACCCCGACACCGACAACCACTACTCACTCACCCTCGCCATCTCTCCCGTCACCCAAACCCAAGAAATCCTGCTCGCCACCGCAGTCCCAGGGCCACCTGCCAACCTCTCTACGTCGTCGGAGCAGGGATGACGTTGATGTCAGCACAGATAGTTGACGCGCGAATTCACGCCCGCCGCATGAGTCGGATCGAGCGGACCTGGCTGAACAGAGTAGCGCGGTCCTCCCGCCGAATCGCGCCCTCGCTGGATACGGCGTCGAGTACCGGGGCGGCTGCGTTGGCGAGTAGGTCGGCCGTAGTGCCAGCCATCGGCTCTCCGTCGGCATCGAGATCGACGAGTACAGCGCTTATCCGGACGTCCGCATCGACCTCGGCGTCTACAACACACTCACCATCACCCGCAGAGACACTGACCCCTGAGCCACGACCTCACTGCCGCCGGACCGTGCTCCGATCCCTCCAGCGAAGCGGGGCGAACCTCCCCTTTCGTCGACCTCGGTGAAGTCCGACAACAGCAACGGCGACCTCACCACAGTGCGCAGAGTCAACCCCGCTGCCCAGGGACCAAACGGAAGTCATGCGAAGCCCGGCTTTCGGCGCGGTAACAGCGAGCCGCCCTCCCTGCTCAGTGACCCGGGATGGGACTATCTCGGTAACGGTGTTTCCGGCGGTTTCTCTCAGTAGGTTCGAGCGTCGGGCCAGCGGTCGGCGAAGGTGATCGCGAACGCGTTGACCGCGGGCTTCCAGCGCATCGTCCATCGTGCCCGACCGGCACCGGTCGGGTCGAGCGAACGAGTCACCAGATACAGGCATTTGAGGGCGGCCTGCTCGGTGGGGAAATGTCCGCGGGCCTTGATCGCGCGCCGGTAGCGGGCGTTCAAGGACTCGATCGCATTCGTCGAGCAGATCACCTTTCGGATCTCGACGTCGTAGTCGAGGAACGGGATGAACTCCTCCCACGCGTTGTTCCACAAGCGCACGATCGCCCCGTATTTCGAGCCCCACCGCTCGGTCAGCTCATCGAGCGCAGCCCGGGCGGCATCAGCATTTACCGCGGTATAGAGCGGTTTCACATCCCGCTTCAACGCGTCCCAATGCTGCCGCCCGGCCAGCCGGAACGTGTTCCGGATCAAATGGATGATGCAGGTCTGCACCGTCGCTAGCGGCCACACATTCCCGACCACCTCCGGCAAGCCTTTCAAACCGTCGCAGACCAGGAAGAACACGTCCTTGACCCCACGGTTACGGATCTCGGTCAGCACACTGAGCCAGAACTTCGCGCCCTCTCCACCGGATCCGGCCCACAACCCGAGGATGTCCTTCTCGCCGGTCAAGGTGACCCCGATCGCGGCATAGATCGGCCGGTTGGCGACCTGGCCGTCGCGGATCTTGACCACGATGGCGTCGATGAAGATCGCGACATAGACCTCGTCCAGGGGCCGGCTCGACCATTCCTGCATCTCCGCCACGACTTTGTCGGTGATGCGGGAGACGGTTTCCTTCGACACCGAGGCGCCATAGATCTCGGCGAAATGCGCCGAGATCTCCCCGGTGGTCAGGCCTTTGGCATACAGCGACAGCACGATTTCATCGACCCCGGTCAACCGGCGCTGGCGTTTCTTCACGATCTGCGGTTGAAAGCTGCCGTCGCGGTCGCGGGGCACCTCGATCGGCACCGGTCCGGTCGTCTCGGTCAACACCGTCTTCGACCGGGTCCCGTTCCGCACGTTGGCCGACTCCCGCTCGGCAGGAGCTTCGTTCGGCTCGAAGCCCAAGTGCTCGGTCATTTCCTCGTTCAGCGCGGTCTCGAGGACTGTCTTGGTGAACTGCTGAAGCAACCCGTCCGGTCCGGTCAGGGACAAGCCCTGTTCTTTGGCCATCCGGACCAACTCGACCGCTGCCAGCTGCTCGGCCGAGGCTTCGGCCTTCTTCTTCGCCACGGCATCAAGTGTCGTCATCACGGCACCTTCCCGCTGACCATCGGTCAGCGAATCAGGCCGGAAACACCGTTAAATCCACAGTCCCCCCGGGATCGGCCAGGGAAGGATCTGCGTTCACTGCGGTGGCCAGACCGACGATCAGTTGTCTATCAAAAACCGTCGTGCCTCTGCGGTATCGGGCCTTGTGGCTACCTCGACGTCGCTGCGACCGAGCGTGTCGAGGCATCGGGGCGTCGCCCCCGCTCGTCGGCCACCGGTTCATCGCTGGTGATCGCGGTCAAGTCCTCGACGCTAATGCGGCCAACGCGAGCGATACGGCGTCGTGCGGGTCTTAGCGGCTGTCGGTGCGCATCACCATCGCGGCCGGGATCCGGGCGTCGATTCGAGAAGTGTGTCCGGCCGGTTTGCTGTGCGGTCATTCACTGAGGACCTCCGATCGGCTTCGGGATGTCGTTATTCGTAGTCGTCGTTGTGGAGACCGCCGAGGTAGGCAATTGCCCCCAGATACTGACGGCACAGCGGTACATGGTCGGTGTGTGTTTCACGGGTTTGCATTGCCTCGTCCAGTGAATCGAACCTCGGTTCGACGGCGCAGTCGTCGAACCGGCCGGGCACGGGTGGGGTTTCGATATCGGGGCGGGAGCTGGCTCCTTCAACAGGATGCCTGGTCCGGGGGCGGCTGTGGGCGAGGGTGATGAGTTGGTGGATTGCCAGGGAACTCACGATCATCTCCTTGACTGCGCTGTTGTGTCGGGGAGGGGTACTGGCGGGGTTGGAGGGAAGGCGACCGGTAGTGCTGTCAAGGCCCGGTGGAACGGTCCGGGTCGCCATGTCAGGTCCCCGGCCGGGACGGCCAGGGCCATGTCCGGGATCGCGTCGAGGAGTTGGTCGATCGCGTCACGCACGATCAGATACGCGAGGGTGCGGGCCGGGCATGCGTGCGGGCCGACGCTCCAGGCCAGGTGGGAACGGTTGCCCGTGAGGTCACCGGCGGTGACGTTCGGGTCGGTGTTGGCGGCGGCGAGGCTGATCAGCACGGGTTGGTGGGCGGGCAGCCAGGTCTGGCCGATGAGGGTGGGGGTGCGGGGGTAGGTGGTGCAGAAATTCGCCATCGGGGGGTCGTGGAACAACACCTCGTCCAGCGCGTCTTGGGTTGACAGGCTGCCGCTGATCAGGCCACCGCCGAACCGCTCATCGGTCATCATCAACAGCAGTGTGTTGGTGATCAGATTCGGTTGCGCTTCGGCGCCGGCTCCATAGAAGCTCATCAATTGGGCGAGCACTTCTCCTTCGTCGAGGCCGTGCTCGTGGGCGAGTAGCCGTGAGGTGGCGTCGTCGCCGGGATGCCGGTGTTTGAGGTCGATCAGTTCTGTCAGTGCTGTCCGCAGCAGCGTCATTCCTTCGGCCGCGCCGACGGTATCGAAACGTGCGGCCATTCCCGCGGTGACCCGTGCCCCGATTTCGGTTGGGCAGCCGATGATCTGGTTGAGGACCGCGATCACGAGGGGACGGGCGTAGTCGGCGACCAGGTCCGCGGATCCCGACTCGCAGAAGGTGTTGATCAGCGGGACGGCGAGGTCTTCGACGACTGCGTGCATCGTGTGGCCGTCGACGGCGTCGATGCTGTCCTTCGACGCTTCCCGATAGCGGGTGTGGTCGAGGCCGGTGCTGTAGCGGGCCGCCGGAAGCCAGCGCATCATCGGCAGTACCGGCGAATCCGTCGGTACTGTGGTCTGCCAGGTGCGGGGGTCGGTGGGGAAGTGCTCGACGTCGTGCAGGATCCGTACCGCGACCTTATGGCCGAGGACCAGTGTGGCCGGTACGCCGGGCGCGATATCGACCGGCGCCAGATCACCGAATTCCGCACGCAGTTCGGCGTAGACACGGTGGGGGTCGGCCGCGAATTCGGGGGTGTACATGGGTGTTCGCGGATCACTGGAATTCTCTGGTGATGCGTGCGCGACCGGACACCGGGCCACCGGTCCTGCGCCGGGATAAGAGATCGAGGGCATCGAGGGCAAAGAAGACATGTTCCGTTTCTTCGAACGTGGGTGAGGAGACCGAGAAGCCGGCTCGGTCTCCAATATCTGGGGGCGACCCGCGAACCCTGCGGGAGGAACTGGCCTGGGGTGACGTGTTCGTCACCGGCACCGACCGGCCAGTCAGGTCAGGTCAGGTCAGGTCAGCGTGTCGCGCACGGTCGAGACCAGCGCGTTCTGCTCGGTGCGGGGGCAGCGGACGCTGATGTAGCCGTCGGGCCGGATGAGGCACAGCGCGTCACCCTCGGGTGCCCCGTATAGATCGTGTACCCGCCGCGAATCGGCAGCGACCGCGCCGACCGGTCCGGGTCCGTGGTATCCAGGCGCGAGGACGACCACCGGTTCGACCCGGCGGCCGAATTCCCGACGGACACCCATGACCAGCGCCGTGGTGTCCGCGACGGTGTTGGGATCGCGGTGGGTAACCAGCAGAGTGTGGCCGCCGTGCCGCAACCGTTCGTGTAGCCGCAGGCGTGGGGTGATCTCTACGTCGGGCGCTCGATCCCCGGCCGATACCCCGGCCAAGAGCTGTCCGGAGCAGGTGCTGGCCGGGGTGGCCTGCCCATATCCGAAGGCCAGTGCCGAGATCCGGCCCACCGCCCGCTCGGTGAACCCGGGTTCCCGGGCGATCGCCAGCCGCTCGGGGACCGGGCGGCCGTGGTCCATCAGCACCGAGTGCAGTTCGTGGGTGCCTTCTACGACCTGTTCGGCGATCGGACGCCGCTCAGCGTCATAGGTGTCCAACAGCGATTCCCCAGCATGGCCGTTGACGACGGCGGCCAGTTTCCAACCGAGGTTGAATGCGTCCTGCATCGAGGTGTTCATGCCTTGCCCACCTGCCGGGGAACGCTCATGGCCGGCGTCTCCGCACACGAGGATCCGCCCGTTGCGATACCGGGAGGTCGTCCGCCGCCGTGTCCGGAACACCGTCGTCCACTCCGGGGTACCCAACCGCACCGCACCGCCGAAATGCTCGTCGAGCACCGTCTGGAATGCTGCCGCGGACGCATCTATCTCGCGGGCATCTCCGGTTCCGCTGATCAATACCCGCCACAGACCACCCGGTAGCGCGGTCGTCAACAGCATGTGATCGCGGGTGATGCGGTAATCGACACCTCCGACCTCCACCGGGCAACCCGATAGCGTCACGTCCATCATCCGCATCGCGGTCCCCACGTACTCCGCGCTGGTGACCTCCGCCCCGAGGTAACCGGCGACGCGGCTGTGCACGCCATCGCACCCGATCAGCCACTCAGGGCGAACCGTTTCGGTTTCGCCGCTGTTCGTATCGCGCAACGTGGCTGCAACTTCCCCGCCGGGGTCGACAGCCACCGAAACCAGTTCGGTATGCCAACCGATACTCCCACCCAGCGCAATGAAATGACCTCGCAGAATATCCTCGGTGTCGCGCTGGCTGATCGTCCGGTAATAGGGATACCGACTATCGAGGCGCGTGAAATCCAACTGCACCTTTTCCTCGAACCCCTCGAAGCGATAATCCATCCACTCGCTCCGCAAACCCCTGTCCTGGAACTCCTCGACGATCCCGACCTGCTCCAACAACTCCAGGGTGCGGGTATGCACTGTGAACGACCGCGACGTCATCACCGAGGCGGTGAGCCTGTCGATCACCCGACACTCCACGCCACGACGCAACAACTCGATACCGAGAATGAGCCCGGTCGGACCAGCACCCACGATGAGAACAGAAACCCGTGAAACACGCGAAAACCACATCGAGATATCTCCAACTTGATCAAGATCGAAATCGAATCGTGCATCCGTCTGCGACACACGACGGCACCGAATTGGTCGCGACGTCAGCAGCGGAGCTTCGATGAGCGGACGAATGGCACGGTCACAGCCTCCAAGTGGTATACGTCGGATGCGCGTGACGGCAGTGGCACACGCCATGGAACGGTGGCTCGGCGTGAAAGCACTACAGGTCTTGCCGGATCGCACGAATCAGTTCACCGTCGCCTCTGCCGACCGTCGGTCGGCATGTCCTGACTGTGCCGCGGCGGGGTGTCGCATCTCGACACCCATCACATGCCCATCTCAAACTTCTTGTGCCCCTGCCGTCCCCTCTACGATGGGCACCGCCAGCAGACGCAGGGAATCGAAAGGTCTCAAGGGGTAAAGGGGAAACGGCGATGGCAACACGCCTCAAAACCGTGCTACAGCAACAGCACCTGCAAACACACACAGCGTTCTGCCGCGAATACGACAAGATCGCCGCCACCATCGACCCCGACCTCGTCGGATCCGCCCCACGGCGATCGCAGTTCCACCGCTGGCTCTCCGGCGACGTGAAAGGACTCCCCTACCCCCACCACTGCCGCATCCTGGAAAAAATGCTGCCCGGACACACCGCCACCGAACTGTTTCAACCGGAAACCACCGGCCGGCAGTACAACGCGCCCGTTATTCCCGCCCGATCGGACAGCACTGTCAGACCCTTTGGCTCGTGGTTGCCTCCGGGAGTCGAGTACCCCGAATCAGGCGTCGCGGCAGAGGAATTCGCCGACTCGCACGGATGGTTGGATGGCTCCCGTCTTCCCTTCTTGCGCATGCCTGCGGGTCGGTTCTTCGCCGGGGCGGATATTCCGGCTGTCGTTGTTGCGGCGGTGCCTGATCGCGGTCGTATCGTGGCTGCTGCGCCGACCGGAACGGCTCGGTATCCGGCACTGTCCGGCTCGGGGCGATCGGTGGTGGTCGCCCACATCGACGATGCTGATCAGCCGCGTCGCTATGTGATGGATCGCCGCCGAGTTCGGGCCCGGCTGGCGACCACCTCGCCGGAGGCGCCGCTGCTGTTCCCTCGCGCATACGTGCTCGATGATTTCACACTTGCCATCATTTGGGCTGTGACCGGCCTGGACAGCGCGCTGCTGGATGACGACGCCGACTTGGCCGAAGTGGTCGGGCTGCTGGAAGCAAGGACGTCCGACCCGCATCTGGCCTTGGGGCGCGATCTCGGCGCCGAATTGTCCCCGGTGTCGAGGATGTGGCTTGGCTCGGAGGTCTGTGCTCGCCATATCCTGCGAAACGCTGACACGTTAACCGACACTCCACAGTTCTGGAGCCGGGAACAGCGTGGAGAAGAGGCGAGCACGTGGCTGCTGTTCGGACACAAGTACCGGTATCTGCATGCCACGAGCAGCCCGGACTCCGACCGGCCCGTACGCGCATTCTGCGTCCCTCCCGCCGCCGTCCATCATTCCGGACGACCTGAGCGGATACTGCTACTCCTCGCGGCGGTCCTACACGAATCCACCGGTGTCACCACTGTCATCTGCTCCGAACCCGAGTACACGACCACTCCCGGGTTCGTCCTCGACCGCAACCACCGCGCGTTGGTGGCCAACTGGGTCAACACCGACCGGATCTGGCAGGTCGACGTCACCGACCGCCGACCGACTCTGCGCGAGTTCGATGACGCGATCCGATGGGCACGATCGCGCACTGTCCTGCCCGGTGCATCACCGCGTGACCGGCTTCAGGCGTTGGCCGATTACCTCGATCTGGACTGGAGTTGGCTGGTTCGCCGGGCAACTGAGTTTGCCGACAGCGGGATCGCCGGTTTGTGTGCCCCGCGCAGTCGACTGCTGTCGACCGCTGGTCTCGACCAGGCATGCACCTTCCTTTCCAGCCTCGACGCCGCCGGTCGTTAGGCTGCTAGAGTGCCTACCGTCGAATCTCCACGCCGTGTCACCGCATTCGCCCTCGGTGGCACCATCGCCATGACCGATACCGGCGGCGGCACTGTGACTCCGACCTTGTCGGCGCAACAACTCTTGGCGGCCGTCCCCGGTCTGGCCACCACCGGTATTGCGATCGACACTGTCGACTTCCGGCACAAGCCCGGTGCCAGTCTGACGTCAGCCGATATCGCCGCTCTCGCCAGCGAGATCGCCTCCCGACGCGACGAAATCGACGGTGCGGTCATCACCCAGGGCACTGACACCATCGAGGAAACCGCCTACCTGCTCGACCTGCTCCACACCCCGGACTTTCCGGTGGTCGTCACAGGAGCCATGCGTAACCCGACGCTGGCCGGCGCCGACGGCCCCGCCAATATCCTCGCCGCGACCCTCACCGCAGCCGATCCCACGATGCGCGGCCAGGGCTGCCTGGTGGTGTTCAACGACGAAATCCACGCAGCACACCGGGTCCGTAAGACTCACACCACCAGCACCGCCACCTTCTCCTCCCCCAACGGAGGTCCGCTGGGCTTCCTCACCGAAAACCGGCCCTGCCTGCTCAACCGCCGCCTACACCGACCGACTCTACCGACAGCGGCACCGGGGGCTATTCCATCACCACATATCCCTATCGTCACCGTGACGCTCGGCGATACCGGCACAGGTCTACGTGCCCTCTCCGGGAATGTTTCCGGGCTCGTCGTCGCCGGGTTCGGTGCCGGCCACGTCCCGGCCGACCTCGTCGATATCCTCACCGAGCTCGCTGCCAGAGTTCCAGTAGTCCTGGCCTCACGCGCCGGCGCCGGGACAGTCCTGTCGGCTACCTACGGATTCCCAGGATCGGAGCAAGACCTCCTCGCCCGGGGCTTGATACGCGCCGGATATCTCGATCCACTAAAGGCCCGTATCTTGCTGCATACCCTGTTAGGGCTCACTGTCGATCGGGCCGTCATCGCCGACGCATTCGCCGTCTCCGGCGGCTACGCCGACCCAGATTCTTGGCCCTGGCCCGACCACCTACGCAAGGAGCATTGACGATGCGCGCCCACGAACTCCGCCTCGGACGCTCCTTCGGCCTCGTCTTCGACCACGGCGACGACTTCTACACCGCCCTCGACGAGTTCTGCCGCACTCACCACATCCGCCAGGGTTACATTCCCTCGTTCATCGCCGGATTCAGCGAGGTCGACCTCGTCGGCGCCTGTGACCGCATCGACGACCCCGCCGCCCCCGTCTGGTCCAAAGTTCATCTCCGCAACGTCGAAGCATTCGGAGGCGGAACCCTCGCGTACGACCCCGACAGCGGCGAACTCAAACCACACATTCACGTCGCGATCGGACTCAAGGAACACGCCGCCTCCGGCTACACCAGCCACCTCCTCGGCGCTACCGTCCAATTCCTCACCGAAATGCTCGTCATCGAAGTCCTGACACCGGACATGACCCGAACACCACAATCAGACCTCTACAACGTTCCCCTGCTCCGGTTCGACACCGCGCCCGGCCACGGCGCGACCGAACCGAGATGACCGGCGGGAAGCGACTCACCTCGATCGAAGAGCAGCTCGCCAAGAAGTGGCCACAGCTCGGCGGTCGGGATGCCAAGGACGCTCTGGCCTCGATCCTCAGCAAGCACAGCTAGCGGCCCCGCTCTACCCCTCGGTCTCGACCCCTGCCCGGGGCATCCCTTCCGCCGCGGGTGGGCTGTGGCGGTTCCCGGAAGGGAGATTCAACCCCCGGCGGCGGACGGTTGATGCGGAGTATGTCTGCGGCCTCGTGTCCGGTCATAGCCGGATGTTCCCCACGGGCCGCAGCTTCCCGATCCAGGCGCACGCGCTCGGCCACCCGATCGACGGCTTCGCGCCGCCTCTGCTGCTCCTCGCGTATCTGTCGCTCGCGTTCCTGCTTCTCCAGGGCCTCCTTGGCAGCGGCTCGGGTCCGCTCCCTCTCCTCGGCCTTTTTCTGGACTTCGCGAATCCTTTCCTTTGCTCGAAGCTCCGAGGATTTGAAGAGCTCTGGCTGTTGCTGTTCTCGACTGCGCTCCAGTTCCCGGCCGAGCTTTTTCGCTTGTCTCGCCTGCTCCTGGGTGACCTCGTCAACACGGAAGCGGTCACCGAAGTCGCGCACCATGTCATCGAGGGCTTTGCGAATCTCCTGGTCCGGGGCGCCTTCGATGACAATCCAAGCTCCCATGGCCCTTCTGTCGATCGTAAGGGCTTCGCGGTCCAGCTTGATCTGCTTCAGTGTGAAGTCGTCGGCTTTGAGCCTCCTGGCGCCCTTGTACTCCCGAAATTCGTACTGGTTTATTGCTCTGCCGGCGTCGTGGATGCGGCGGCCCGAAGCCAGTTGCTGAGGCACCTCGTGCTGCCAACCCCTGTCGGGCGTCTCACCTCGCATCTCGGCAATGCCGTAGTGAAACCAGCGTCCGATGTCCTGGGAGGTACGGCCACGCTGGGAACGCTCACGTTGTTCCCGGCGCTCCTGCTCGACAAACCGTCGGCGACGCTCTTCTTCTTCGCTAGGCATCCCCCCGCCCCCCGATTAGATCAGGCCATGTTTTCGTTGTAGGTCCAGGCCTTCATGCTCGAGTCCATGGGCCTTGGCGTAATCGACGGCGCGCGAATACCACTCGCCTACGACCGCAGATCCGAACTCCGCGTCCGGCGAGTCGAACAGCATGTTGACCGGGAAGTCGGCTTCGTCAGTCCAGTCGTATCGGATCGTCGGCCCGAAGTTCTGAAGTCGGCCGTCCTCGGCGAAAAGCACTCTGCCCATTGAGGGGTCGTTGATCCAGCGGCCGTCGCAGTGCCTGACGAAGTATTCGCCGATGTAGGCCACGAACGCATCCACCAACTGGGTCTTGTCGGCGTCGAACAGCGCGTCTTCGTCGACGAAGAAATAGTCAAAGGCGTGGTCTAGCCAGTGCAGCGCCATCTCGTCGCTGTAGCGATCAACACCCGATGGCATCGGACCTATGGGCTTGGCCGAGCCGGTCTGAGTCTTCCAGTCGGCGGGCACCCTCGGCAGCGCTTCGGTAAACAGCCAGTCGATCACCCCCGCGATGCGTTCGGGGCTCGACCACACCACCCACTCCGGATCGTCCTGTGCCGCCACGTCGATCTCATCCATCACTGGTCGATTCCTTCCCCTTGTGTCCACCAACCCGATTCGGACCACCGCAGCGTACCCGCCGGTTCGCACGATCTATCGCTCTCAGAGGAGACGAGGAAGCAGACCGATGCATCCGTCAAATCGGCGCTCTCGGGCGCCACTGCGGTGGCCATATCCAGAAACATCTCGGCAACGACGAGATGCAGCAGCTGTCGCGCTTAGCGGTCAAGGCGGTGTAGGTGGTGTGTATGCCGTCGGTGACGGTGGTTGTTTCACCCCAGTGCCGGGGCGGGTGGGCATTGTCTGCCCTCCGATACCCGCTACCTGGCATGGCGGAGCCGCGAAATCGGACACGGACGCGTCTGGTCCCTCGACTCGGCAGCGCACTATATCGCCGCGGCCTGCGGAGACGGGACAGTCCGGCTCCATTCGACCGCCGACACCGACCAATCGACAGTGCTGGATACAGAGGCACGCCGCATCTGGGCGGTGGCGATAGCACAGTCCGGCGACCGGCTCGCCGCAGCGGGCGACGACGGCCGGGCCCGGGTATAGCTGCACCTGATCAGGTTTGCCGGTAGCGCGCCAGTATCTTCTTCACAGCGTCCGTGACCGGTGGTTCCTCGGCCAGACTGGTCCAGGTGTAGGCGTCGTGTTCGGTGAGTTCCACGGGCTCGGTGTGTCCGACCTCGACAGTGAAGTTGAATTGTCGGCTTTTCTTGCCGCTGCCGGACTGGTAGTCGAACTTGCCGAGGTAGTTCGTGATGGCGGTTACCTCAAGGCTGGTTTCTTCCTTGACTTCGCGAATCAGGGCTTGGTCGATGGCTTCGCCGGGGTCGACCTTGCCGCTGGGAAGCTCCCAGATTCCGCCCATGAAGTCGTCGGCGGGGCGTTGCAACAGAAGGACTTTGCCGTCGTGTTGGACGACGGCGCCGACGACGAGTTGTTGCACCTCGTCCTGGTCGGCTTCCCGTGTCAACGTATCCAGCAGTGGCGTCTTGATCATCGAGCCTTATCCTTTCAGATCGGTGTGGTGGGTGGTCACTTTGTGGAGCGCTTCGATGTAGCGATCGACGAGTGGTAGGTCCTCGTCTCGATGCCACACGGGGAGTTTGAACGTGGCGTGGTGCAGAGATTCGGCCCTTGGATAGTCGCCTGGTGCGTATGCCAGTTTGCCAGTGAAGCCTGCAAACAGAGGACCTGGCTCTTGGAAGAGCGGCAGGAGGTTGAGGGGGCAAGTCGATCCGGGCCGGTCGATCTCGTAGCAGCCTTCGGCTTGAAGCGCGGCGTGGAAGCGCTCGACCGGCACATCGTCGAACATTGCGTCGTCGTAGACAATCGTGAACCCATACCAGGCTGGTCGCGCCTGCAGGTCGTGCCAATTGACAGTCAGACCGGGCTCTTGCCGGAGTTCGTCGTGGATGTGCTCAGCGATGCGCTGACGCCCTTCGAGGTATTCATCCAGATGCGACAGCTGCTCCAGGGCAATGGCTGCAGCCAACGGATGGATGCGATGCTTGAGCCCCATACCGGTCACGGCGAAACGGCTGAGGTCAGAGTGCGCTGGGATTTCGTTTCGGCACCGCTTGTTGTATTGGCCGTGCAGCAAGACGCGATGGTAGACGTCTTCGTCATCAGTAATGACGAAGCCACCCTCCCCTGCTGACAGCGGCTTCGGGCCGTTCATGCTGAACGCGGCGGCTTGCCCGAAGGTGCCGAGCTTCTGCCCACCAAGGCTTGCCCCGTGAGCGTGGGAAGCATCTTCGAGCAGTGGCAGACCATGGCTGTCCGCCAGAGTTTTCAGGCGCCGAATCTGAGCTGGCATCCCCCACATATGTGTGACGACGATGGCTTTGGTGCGCTTTGTGATACGTCTCGGCACGTCGTCCGGATCGAGGTTGCCGCTGGCGTCGCAATCACCCAGGACGGGGGTTGCGCCCAGGTGCAGCAGCGGGGTGGCGGTAGCGAAGAAGGTATACGCCGGCACTATCACCTCGTCACCTGGCCCGATGCCGCAGGCGGCATACATCGAGTGCAGTGCCGCGGTGCCTGAGCTGGTGAGGACGGCGTAGCGGGCGCCGAAGTACTGCTGGAGTCCATCTTCGAGTCGAGCGATGACACCTGAGCGGTCATAGATCGAGATGCCTTCATCAAGCTGATCGAGGATGGCAATTCTGGTGGCCTCTGTCAGTGGCGGCCATGAGAAATGCGGTGCCGCCTCAGAAATGACAGGGGTCCCGCCGAGCAGCGCCAGAGGTGAAGTCACAACAGCTCCTTGGGATTGATGTAGTTGCGGGTGCGCGCGGCCTCGTAGCAGGCGGAGACAAAGGCCATGTGATCCAGGTTTTCGGCGGGACCGCTGAGGTTCGGCCGGTCGCCATCGATGACGCGGTGGAAGTAGTCGATCTGGCAGGCCGCGGCCGAGGGCCAGGCTTGCTCACGATGCAGCGACTCGATGACCTCGCCGCTGTTCGTCAGCCGGCGGATGCGGCCCCGTTCCAGATGCACGACGCCGTCAGACCCGACAAGCCGGATCTCTTCGGTCTTCGGCCCGATGAACCGCGAGAGCAGCAACGAACCGTAGAGGCCGCTGTCATAAGCGAAGTGGATGAGTGCGGTGTCTTCGGCGTCATAGCACCGGTCCGGTCGTGCGCCGACCGACAGCTCGGCTGCGATGCTGTCGGGCAATCCGAAGTACCACAGGATCAGGTCGATGAGGTGGTAGCCCATATCAATCACGCAGCCGCCGCCCGCCTTGGCGGTCTGCCCACGCCAGCCTTCGGAGGGGTCATCGACGTGGACGGTGTAGCGGGCGTCGATCAGAAACGGCGTGCCGATCTGGTCAGCGAGCTGCGGAAAGCTCGTGTAGATCGGATTGAATCGCCGTTGCAGCGTGACCATCAGCTCGATACCAGATCGCTCGCACAACTGCGCCAGTTCGATGGCTTCGATCAGGTTGGTGGCGAACGGTTTCTCCTTGAGGACGTGGACCTGATGCTCCGCGGCTACTTCGATCACCGCCCGGCCAACATCGTGCGGCACGCAGACCACCACGAGGTCGAGTGTCTCGGCGTCGAACATTGCGCGATAGTCGTCGAAGCCAGGCACCTGGTGCATGGTTTCCTGCTCGCGCACGGCCCTCGCGTCCTCATCACAGACGGCGGCCAGCTCGACATGGCGCGACCGCGCGAGTGCCGGCAGGTGATCGTTGATTGCCTGGCGTCCGAGGCCCACGACCCCAGCCCGCAGTGTCTTACTGCCGTTACTGATGCGGCGCGAGGTGCGCCAACTGGTTTCGATGTCCGGGCGGTCGATGCGCGACACCGGTGCTGAACCGCACGACCAACTCCTACCGCTGACCGATATTGCGATCTGCTCCGCAGACTTCACACCACCCGGCTTCGAAGGCGACACCGCAGCGTTGATCGATCACCTATGTTCAGCTGGGCCCAAACACGCCGCAGTCACGCGAGGCCCGGACCCGATCATCTTCGCCGACGACGGCCGACACGGCATCATTGAGGTCACACCGGTCACCGCCGCCGCCGACACTCTCGGCGCCGGGGATATTTTGCACGGCGCGTTCTGCGCCTATTACGTCCAGAGCCGCGATTTCGTCAACGCGCTCACCCGTGCCTCAGAGGTGTCGACGTTGTCGTGCCGCACCTTCGGTACGCGGAACTGGGCTACAGCACTCAGCTGATCACAACGTAGTTCCCGCCAGTCTCGCGCAACACGATGTCAGCGCGATCCCGCGTGCCCGCGATCAGACGGGCGTTCG
This sequence comes from Nocardia sienata NBRC 100364, assembly GCF_001613205.1. Taxonomy (GTDB): domain Bacteria; phylum Actinomycetota; class Actinomycetes; order Mycobacteriales; family Mycobacteriaceae; genus Nocardia; species Nocardia sienata. The sequence goes on from NZ_BDBX01000055.1 coordinate 54,542, forward strand.
GCATATCGCTGTCGGCAATCTTGACCTGCGCCTGTTCAATCGTTCTGCCGCCCTGGAGATGACGGACGGTCAATCTCTGCTCGATAACGTCGTCGGCGGCGTCGAGGTACCACACCTCATCGAGCTGAGCGCGGACCTCGGCCCAACCAGGCTGTTCGAGCAGCAGGTAGTTGCCCTCCACGACCGCCAGTTGCTGCGCGGCGAACACTATGGCATCGGGCACGGGATCATGCAGGTCGCGATCGTAGAGCGGCCACGGTATACGCCGCCCAAGTGGAGCTTCACGCAGCACTTTTAGACGCGCAACGAACCCCGCGACGTCGAGGGTGTGCGGTTCGCCTTTGAGATGGAGGGCCCCGACCGCGTCCAGTTCGGCGGAGGTCTTGTGGAAACCGTCCATCGGGGCGATCTCCGCAGGCACAGCGTGCCCAGCCCGGACTGTGGCGGCCAGATTCTGCGACAACGTCGACTTGCCTGCTGCAGGAGGCCCAGCGATTCCGAGCACGTGCCGCCGACCCTGTGGAATGCGGGCCGCCACATTCGCCGCCAGCTCGGCCACAGACACTTCAGAACCTGCACGCATCCCGGAATTCCTTGCACGAGAATCAAGCCAGTGCAACCACGTTAGCAAGCCCAAGAGGCCCCGCCGGGCGTCGATGATACCGATCCGGGGTTCCGCCAACTGCACGGGAAGTAAAGAGACTTCCCGCACCGGCGAATGTTTACCGCGCGCTGGCCGTCTGCTGGGCACGCTCAACCGGTCAGTCGCTGCACCTGGTCCCCTCAGATCGGCTCTGCGGGAGCGCCGGGCTCGGGTTGAAGGTGATCCGGGCAGCGACACCGCCGAGGGCCGCGAGCCAACCGGCGAAAATCATGCACCAATCAGCCCGGCGCCGGAGCGGAGGCTCAAAACTATGACGGATACGCTACGGCACCGTCCAATCATTCTGAGATTCCGACACGTTTTCTGAGCTCCTACACGACGCCTCAAGGACGGGAGACACTACTAGGCGGCGTGCAGATCGAATTCCTGCGCCTTGGCGCCTGCGATGAACGCGGCCCATTCGGTGGGCGTGAAGACCATGGCGGGCGCTTCGGTGTCAGAATCGCGTAGGACGATGTAGCCGTCTGTGCGCTGTTCGATTTCGGGGAGGCCGTCGCCGAGTGGGTGGCCGCTGCCTGCCTTCACGTGGTCGAGGAAGCGTGGCCAGAGGGTGCTATCGATGGCGATGATGGGTTGGACTGCGGGATCGTTGGCGGGATCTCGGAGGTATTTGCTGTCGCGTATGAAGACCGTCTGGCTTCCGAAGGCAACCTGGACGCACTGGCCGCCGTTGGTCCCGCTGTAGCTCGAGGTCCGCCAGTGCAGGCGGTCCTGGGAAGTCATTCCGTTCTCCTACGCTTGTTCGAGGCGATCTCTGCGCCCGCGGATGATGTGGGCGGACTCCTCGACTGGCAGGGCCAGGGAGAGAAGTCGATCTGCAATCATTTTATACATCGCGACCTGCTCTCGATCCTGCACGTACAGGGCGCCGGTCTGGTACTCGATGTAGCCGAGGCTCAGCGCGGTGTCGAAGTGGAGCAGGGTGAAGTCCCCGTCGAGACCGGCGTGAACGGGGGTACTCGTCGGCATCACGCGGAGTTCGACATTCTCGCGGTCCATCAGATCGACGAGGTGGCCGAGCTGTTCCGCCATGACTTCGGGGCCACCGACGAGCCGGTCGAGGGTGTGTTCCTCGATGACGGCCTGCAGGTATAACGGGTTATCTTCGCTGGTCAACCGCTGGCGGGCCATCCGTGCTCGGATGGTTTGGGGTAGGTCCAGTGGCGCGATCTGCAGGCCCCCGCTGAGCAGGGCGGTGGCGTAGCCCTCGGTCTGGAGCTGGCCGGTCAGGGTCATCGCCTGGTAGGTGAATTGGCTTGTCGCCAGCCCTTCGAGTCCGATGAACGTTTTGAACCAGCCGGGCAGGACTTCGCTGAACGGCGCCCACCACGTGCTCTGATCGGCGCGGCCGGCCAGTGACGTGATCCGATCAATCTGATCGACCTCTGCCCCGTAGAGACGCATGAGGGTGGCGGTTTCGTCGGGTTGCTGCTGGTACTTGCCGTTCTCCATGTTGTTGATCTTCGGCTGGGTGCAGCCGAGTTCTTTGGCGGCTTCGGCCTGGCTGACCCCGGCACGCACTCTGGCGGATCGCAGCTCGTGACCGATCAAGAAGCGCAGTGCTGACGGATCTGATCGGCTCACGGTCACTGTGTGGTCCTCCTGCGGTTTCAGGGTCGTGCGACTCAGTATCCACCACATCCACAAGCGTACTCATAATGAATTTCATAAGCGCTTGTATCAGCTTATATATTTGCTTATGGTCGATTCAGGGGTGGTATGTACCGCCACACGACGACCGGGAGCAGTGATCAACATGACGGTTCTGCAGGAGTCACAACATCTCGTCAGCGACTGCACACCGCACCACGCGCGCAGCACAGGCGACGGCGGATGGGTAGTGAGTTATCTACCCGGGCGAACCTTGACACGCGATCAAGCCGAAGCGGCGCTACTTGCCCTCGAAGACATGGCGGCCCTGCAGGCTCACGTCGGGCTGCTGGGGCTGACCGTGTTGGAAGCCATGGGCATGGCTGCCATGGAGTGTCCGTGGCCGCCGCCCCGTAAGGAAGGGTTCGCCGCGCGGGCGCTGGCCTGGGCAGGGGTGTCGCGGTGATCGCGCGGCGGGCGTGGTCGATCGCTAACACGACCGTGGCGTTCAGCGCGGTCGCGGCCCGCGGCCAACGCAGGGTCGTCCCGATACAGCCGGTACCCGGGTCTCCGTTGGGTGTGGTCAAAGGCGGGCCTCACCGGAAGGACAAATCCTGATGTTCGAGAACTGCCACACGCCCTTCGAGGTAGCCCACATCTACCGGGGGATGGGATTTCCGGTCTCCTGCACATTCGGCCGGGTCGCGGTAACCGCGTCCAGATCGCTGGGTGCGGTGGTGATGCCACCGGACCTGGGCACTCTGGTCCGTCACGAACTCGAACACAACCGCAGCCTCATTGCGCCGGTATTCACCTATCAGCGACCGCGCCGAGACTGGGTGTTCCTCGTTGGCCCCGGCACAGGGGGCGCGCTCGGCGCCACCGCTCGTGCCGCACTGCACCGCGCAGGGGTACGAGTTCTGACCGCGGGACAGAGGGTGTGGCTGCCGATGACCGACCAACCCCTCACCTGGTACTGGATCTGGCCCCCGACCACCGCACAAGCGCTGCCCGCACGGTCGACCGTGCTTGCCACTGCCCGCCGCCAGCTGCTGACGTCACGGAGGTGACCCGATGCACGCCAGCACCGGCACCCCACGACCCGCCCGTATCACCGACTCGTCGGAATCGTTGTTCCCGACCGGCGAGGCACTGCTGTCGGCCATCCGAGGTCATCACGTCGGCCCCCATCCCCTCGCACCGATCGCCTACCGGTTCGGGCAACTGCAACAGCAGCGTCTTCACCGCCCCGTCTGCCTGGCATGCCCACACCGCACCGAACTGTTGATGCAGGCCGATCTCTGGGTGACCGAGAATGCGCCGCTGCCACATCCGAACGCGACCCTGCACTTCGAATCCCTGGGCACCGTGATCGATCGGCTCGCTGCCCAGCAGGTTCAGGCGTACCACCTGCTGATGAGCGCCGAACCATCCAGCCCGTTCGTACACGCCGCGTGGTACCGCCTCGCCGAACTGGTCGATGACTACACCGACCTGACCACCGCAGTTGCCCACCGAGCACGACGCCTCCCCGACACATCCTGCCCGTGATCGAACCCGGGCGGCTACCGACGCCCGCGCTGGAAGGAGCCTCGCAATTTCCATCCCCGGCCCACCCACGACCGGCCACCGGGCCTCGCCACCCGTCGTAACAGGCGATGAGCTGGTGATCCTCGATACCGATATCGGTTGGCACCCAGCAGGTCTCGTAGCGCTGGTGATCGCGGCGCGTATGGTACCGAATCTGGTCGTGGTCACCGCCGACGAAACTCGTGGCCGACGCGCGCAGCTGGCCCGCCACATACTGGATATGCTCGACCGGCCCGATGTCCGGGTGATCGCCGGGTTCGACCTGGGCGGCGAGGACCGGTTCCTCCTCGACAACGACGAACCTCCCCCGGCGCTCGGTGAAGATTTCCTCGAACGTATCCGTGGTCTCGATCACATGATCGCTGCCATTGTCGAACTCTGCGAATCCACCCGCCGGATCCGGTGGGCGGGGTTGGGCCCGATGTCCAACCTCACCGCCGTCATCTCCCGCCTACCCGAGATCACCGACCAGGTAATGGTCACCCAACTGGGCGGGCCGCCAGGCGGTCACCGGGGCAAGACGCCTGTCCCCGAGAACTTCCGCGTTGATCCAACATCTGCCGGGCTTGCCCTGCGCGCACTGCACACACCGCGTCTAATGCTCGGCGACCACACCGATTCCGACACCCTCCGCATCCCTCCAAACTCCCCACTCCTGCAGGCGCTCGAACGCCCCACCACACCGCCGTGGACACAACTACTGGCGACCCACCTACGAGCATGGTCCGCCCGTGAATCCATAGCCTGGATGAGGCATGCCCTGGTTCTCACCGCCGCGCTCGGACTGCCCTTCGTTGCCTTCCACACCGAACGAATCGAGATACACCCCAACGCACGTCTGGGCCGCGCAAACCACGGACGACCGATGCAAGTATCGAGCACCGTCGACCATTCCGCGTTCCTGAGCTGGACGTACGGTGCGCTGCGTGTATGAATACCCGCCCTGGTCTACTCGCGGATCCGACCGGTTCAAGCCTCGACGTCGGGCGCGCGGTCGCCGAAGCCCAGCCCGCGGAGTCAGGAAGCGGTGGTGGTGTCGCGGTAGCTGTAGGCGATGCCGGAGATGTTACGTACGGCACGATCGAGGAATCCGGGTTCCTGGGTTTTGGCGAGGCGCTCGGTGAGGGGCACACCGTGGTTCAGGATCACCGAGTGCAGTTCGTCGGTGTCGGCGATAACCTTTTCACAGATCGCGCGTCGTTCCTGCTCGTAGGTGTCCAGGAGTGCCGGGCCGACAGCGCCCGTGGCGACAGCGGCCAGTTTCCAGCCGAGGTTGACCGCGTCCTGAATCGCAACGTTCATACCCTGGCCGCCAACGGGAGCCTGCAGATGCGCGGCATCACCACACAGCAGTATCGGGCCTTGACGGTAGGTGGCGCTGAGATAGCGGCTGACCTGGAACACGCTCGTCCACTGCGGGTCCCCGAGGATTACCGTTCCGTCGAAGTGCTGGTCGAGGATCTTTTGGAAAGCCTCCGGTGAGCTGTCGACGCTGTCGGTGTCACCGGCGCCGCTGACCAGGACTCGCCAGGTCCCGTTCGGCAGTTGGGTGGTCAGCAGCATGTGGTCGGCACCGATGTCGTAGCAGACACGGCCAGCCTCACCGGGGCGGCCGGTCAAGGATGCATCGGTCATCCACATCACCGAGCCGTGGTCGCGGGCGCCGGGAAACTCTGCGCCTATGAGGCGCCGGACGACGCTGTGGGCGCCGTCGCAGCCGATGAGCCAATCGGGATGCACGGTTTCGGTGCGGCGGTCGGCGGTGTCGAACAGAGTGGCGGTGACCGCGCCGTCGTCGACTGTGACGGCGCGGAGTTCGGTGTGCCAGTCGATGACACCACCGAGTCGCAGGAACTGCTCGCGCAGGATCTGTTCGGTGTCGGTCTGGCTGATGATCCGGAAGCAGGGGTATCTGCTGTCGAGGGTGGTGAAATCCAGCCGGACGACCTGCCCGGCGTCGCGGAAGCGGTAGTCCATCGATATCCCGCGTAGTCCCTGCTCCAGGAACGGGTCGACGATCCCCATCACCTCGAAGAGCTCCAGAGTCCGCGCGTGCACGGTGAAGGCCCGTGACGTGGTGACGGGGGCGTGCAGTGCCTCGATCACACGACACGGCACGCCGCGGCGCAGCAGTTCGATGCCGAGAGTGAGACCTGCTGGACCGGCCCCGACGATGAGGATGGAGCCGGCCGATGCGGCGATACGAAACATGACATGCCTTCCTGGGCTGTTGTGGCGCATGAACCTGGCACCAGGCCTGCGCGCGGGAATTACGGGAGAACACGAACCGCGACCGTCACGCCAGAGTGAGAGGGGAAAGCCGTAGCGCGGCGTGAGGTCAGGTTCGCCAACACGATGGGTCGGGCGGTGGTGAGAGCGCCATGCACCGCTTTACGCCCGTCAGGTTTTATTTGTGCAGTTCAGCGGCACATCTACATCGGCTGTGACATCGTTGTCGGACCACAGCGGTACCGCCCGTTCCCGGCCGAACGTGCCGTCGGCGTAGATGAGGGAGGCGTACCGGCCGGCATCACGTTCCAAGACAGGTAATTCGCTAGTTTCACCTGCGCCGATTCGGTCAGCGTTTCAACCGTCGGGTGGGTGGTGATCGTGGCAGAGCCTCCGTTGCATGCTGCGCGACGGCACGTTCGGCCGAGAGTCGGAAGAAGATTTCGGTACACTCTCGGCGAGACTCCGAGGACGGCAACGATTTTCTGTCGAATGCCACGCAGAAACAGCCATTCATGGAGGGTGCCCAATAGGTCAGAAGAAAGGAAATAACGCGTCAGTCCCCGATTTTCCAGGAGAAAATACTACCCAGTAGATCGGGTATCGCTGACGAGCGAACCAAATGAATGACAGGACGATGCCCGCTGACCACGGAGCCACCGAAGGCCCCGCGTGAGAGCGTCGACAACGTGGGGTCCAACTAGATCAGAATAATGTTCGGATCCATCGATCACCTCTCCGGTATTGGATTGACGTCCCTATCCAAACCCCTAAAGAACCTCAAAGGGAAGGGTTTAGGGGCACCGATTTTGCGTTAATGAATAATTTCCCACCCCGGACACAGGTGATGTGCTGCACGAATACCGGGAAGGACGAATTTTTGCGTGAAGCAGAAGAGATCGGGCGCTGAGCAGTACGCCCCGCGGGCGACTGATGCCGCAATAACACTGACGACTGCGCCGCGTTCCTTACCTGGATACGCAAGAGCTGCGAATCTGAACCCGCAGCGCCGGCTCGCAGCGGGATCGCCGAAACGACTCGGAAAGAATCAGCGGTCGGCGAGCCGACCGCGCGCTTCGCTCGGTGAGCCGTTCCGCGGTGGTGGTGATCGCTTCGCTCTCCCTGCCCTCGGTATCGAATCCGTGGTCTGAGCTCGCAATCGTTACCAGCTCGGTCGCCGGGCGCGCCCTGGCTGGTTCTGCGGCGAGGCGGTAGGAGACGGGTGTGTCGCGGTCCCCGTGCACAATCAACGCGGGGACGCCGGCCTGAAGGAACTGCTCGAGCGGATGGTAGTGCTCGAACTCGGTGAACAGGACCTGCCCGAGTTCGAACTCGACATCGACGAGGAGTACCCCCGCGCTCGGCCAGCCGGCGGCGCTGCGGCGGTCCGAAGTTCCCTTTGCCCCAGTCAAGCTCGAGCTCGACAAACGTGTGGTGCAGGTCGAGAACCGGGTCCCACAACACCAGACGGTCCGGACTCGCAGCGAGCCACGGCAGCAGCAACGCGGTCGGTACCGCACCGAAACTGACAGCCACCACCGACAACGACGCCGCAAACCGGTTCTGCGTGTATTCCACCGCAGCCTGCAAGTCCAGGCACTCCCTGCAATCGTCACATTCCGCGACGCGCCGCCGTTGGTTCCGTGGTCGAGGAAGGAAAACCGCACAACATGAACCCACTGTCCCCAGTTGGTCGGCCCGGCAGGCGAACATCATGGCGCCCTCGTCTTTGTCCACAGTGATCCCATGGACCAGCACCACCGCACCACGACCCGCGTTCGTCGACGCAACGTGCACAGCAGCGTCGAGCACCACGCCGTCCGCCGCGGTCAGCGTCACGTTCTCCATCACCACCCCTCTGATCAGCCAGTCGGCCACCAGCCACTCACGTCGCATAAGGCACGGCCTTATACCATCCACGCTCGCCGGGCCACGACCAGCGGCCCGGACTTTCCGAACCCGAATAGCAACTGTTCGGCGCCGACCGCTGCGCAGACGCAGTGGTTATCTCCAGCCGACTCGCCGCTGTAGCCACACGATCGCCGCGCGGCCGGCTTCTATTCGATGTCGACGCAGAGCTGGCGACTGTGCCCCGGGGGACCGGTGGCTCTCCCGGGTCCAATATCCGGCCAGTGCGCACACCATGGCGGTGATCGCGGCGGGATCGATGTCGCGGGTGAGGGGGTGCGACGCCAGGATCGGTTCGGGGTCGACCCCGTGTTGGGTCAATGCGGGGGCCAGGAACACCAGGTCCACCCAGGCTGCGCCCACGCACGGCCACGACCAGTCGACGACCATGACCGTGCCATCCGGGCGCAGCAGCATATTGTCCGCGCGGAGATCGGTATGCAACAGCGTCTCGCCCATCGCGGCAGCCTCCCATCGCGACTCGAGGATCGCCAGCCGATCCAGATTCCGGCGCGCCCAACCGTCCATGTCGCCGGGCGGGCCGTCCTCGGCGAACGCCCTCCAGCTCGAAAGTTTCGGGCGGTACTCGGTGGCCAGGGTCGGGACCCCTGCCAGTGGGTTCGGGGTCAGCGTCCGTCCCAGGTCCTCGATCACAGCGAGGACCGCCGTTAGTTCCGCCGGCTGATCGAAGCGGGGATGCCTGCCTGCGATGTCGTCGAATACCAGGACGAGCCACCCGTCGGTCTCCAGGGTGAACCGCAGTGCCGGGGCCGCGATCTGCGGTGGCAGTTGCGCTGCTGTTTCAGCTTCGACGCGGTAGCGGTGGGCGAACCTTTCCTGGGTGGGGATGGCCTTGGCGAACACGGTGCGGCCGTCGACCAAGACCAGCCGGGAGGCCATTCCGCGGCTGAACCCTCCCGGTTGGGTCGATGCCGAACGCACTCGTGCACCCAACCGTTCCTCGACCCCGGCACGTACCGCCACCGGCACACCGCTCCACAGAATCCGGGGCACCACGGCTTTGGTCTCGGTCATCGACTCATCGTGCAGCGTCCAGACCGGCCTCACCATCGAATTTCATCCCCGGGACTGGAGGCTCGGAGCCGACGGCAGATCCTTCGGGTTGGCCGCCACCGGCCAACTCGTGCTCGATGTCGCGGTAGATCCGATCGACCACGGCATCAAGGGTCCAGGTGGCGTCGATACGGGTCTCGTCGGCGAATGGCAGCGGCTGCCATCCGTGATACCAGCTGGCCATCTGATCCGGTGGAATCGTCGCGGCTTGAGGCCGCCCGGCGTGCCGGGCCAGGGTTTCAGCGAAGGTGAGGTCGAAACTGTACAGCAGAGCCCGGCGCGCCGAAGTGACGAGCCGTTCCAACATGGGGCCGTAGCGGTGGACATCGAAAATGCCCTCAACGATCACCACCATCCCCCGAGCCAGACATGACCTGGCGATCTGCTCGATAAGATCGATATTGAACGCGCCGGGCTCGTCGAACTCGCGGAGCATGTTGCGCCGCACAGTGTCCTGAGAGACCACTGCACAGCGGCTGTGGTCGAAACGCCGCTGAACCGCCACGGCAGTCGAGGACTTCCCCGACGCAGAATTCCCGCGGATCACCACCAACACACCAACACCCACAGAGCCCGCCTCACCCTGGTAGGTGGTATCCACCCCTGCGGTGTCATTGCACAATGTCACGTAGGCCAGGGGGC
>NZ_BDBX01000056.1 GCF_001613205.1 Nocardia sienata NBRC 100364
CCACCCCCTCACCTTCACGAGCGAGCTTCAGCTGACCCGCGACGATTACGCTGTTGCCCGACCGCCCCTCGAGTACCGCCGTCGCGAGCGGTGACTCTCAGAGGATCGGTGACGGCGTATATCGAGCCGCTTCCGGGTAAGCCGAGATCAGCTTGCCCACCTGCGCCACCACCTCCGCGACCTGCGCGTCGGCCGCGCCGATGAACGCCGACTTCTCCGCCAGCGCCGTATCCAGGGCCGCCCGGTCCAGGGGCAGCCGGTCGTCGGCGGCCAGCCGGTCCAGCAGGTCGGGTTCGCGGCCCTGTTCCCGCATCGCCAGCGCGACCGCCACCGCGTGCTCCTTGATCACTTCGTGCGCGGCCTCCCGGCCGACCCCGGCCCGGACCGCGGCCATGAGGATGCGCGTGGTCGCCAGGAACGGGAGATAGCGATCCAGTTCGCGAGCTATCACGGCTGGGTAGGCGCCGAATTCGGCCAGCACGGTCAGGAAGGTCTCCATCATGCCGTCGATCGCGAAGAAGGCGTCCGGCAGCGCGACCCGGCGGACTACCGAGCAGAAGACATCGCCTTCGTTCCACTGCGCGCCGGCCAGTTCGGCGGCCATCGAGCCGTATCCGCGCAACACCACCTGCAGGCCGTTGACCCGTTCGCACGAGCGGGTGTTCATCTTGTGCGGCATGGCCGAGCTGCCGACCTGACCCGGCTGGAAACCCTCGGTCACCAGTTCGTGGCCGGCCATCAGCCGGATGGTGTGGGCCAGCGAGGACTGCGCGGCACCGATCTGCACCAGCGCGGACAGCACATCGTGGTCCAGGGAACGCGGGTAGACCTGTCCGACGCTGGTCAGCACGCTGGTGAAGCCCAGGTGCCGGGATACCTGCTGTTCGAGCGCGGTCAGTTTCGCGGCGTCACCGCCGAGCAGATCCAGCATGTCCTGCGCGGTGCCCATCGGGCCCTTGATCCCGCGCAGCGGATAGCGGTCGACGAGTTCACGCAGCCGGGTGAGTCCGATGAGCAGCTCGTCGGCGGCCGAGGCGAAACGTTTACCGAGGGTGGTGGCCTGCGCGGCAACATTGTGGGAACGCCCCGCCATCACCAGCGTTTGATATTCGGCAGCCCGTTCGGCCAGCCGGGCGGCCACCGCGACGCCGTGGGAGTGGATATGTTCCAGCGACAGCCGGATCTGCAACTGCTCCACGTTCTCGGTGAGATCGCGGCTGGTCATCCCCTTGTGCACATGCTCGTGCCCGGCGAGGGCGTTGAACTCCTCGATACGGGCCTTCACATCGTGGCGGGTCACCCGTTCCCGTTCGGCGATGGAGGCCAGGTCGACCTGTTCGACGACCCGCTCGTAGTCCTCCACCACACCGGGCGGGACGTCGACACCCAGTTCGGCCTGGGCGCGCAGCACCTCCAGCCACAGCCGCCGCTCGAGCACGATCTTCTGCTCGGGAGACCACAGATGCACCAGCTGCGGACTGGCGTAGCGGGTGGCGAGGACGTTGGGGATCAGGTCTGAGGTCACGTCCGGTCAGTCTAATGACCGGTAGCGGTCGATCGGCTGGTGCGTCGCCGGAGCGACGATATCGATGACCTCCAGCAGCGCGCCCCGGGCCGTCCGGCGGGGTTGCGGGTCGGATTCGCTGAGGGCGGCGACCACCGCGCCGTCCACCACCGCGACCAGTCGGCGCAGTTGTTCGGGCCGCACCATCCGGTCGGATCGGCGCAGCACATCGGAGAGCAGCTCGTCCAGCTGCCCGCGTAGTCGGAGCTGGACCTCGCGTAGCTCGGGGTGCCGGGCCGAGGCGACGGTGCGTTCGTAGCGGGCGATCAACCGCCCGCGCGCGCCCTCGTCCACGCCTTCGGGACCGATAAGCAGATCGAGAACCAGGTCGACGGTCGCCTCCGCACCACGACGGCGGTGGGTCACCTCGCCGATCCGCCGCCGCATGGCCTCGAGTTCGGCGTTGCCGCTGAACTCGACCGCCCGCGCGATCAGATCCTCGAGCGATTCGAAGTAATAGGTCGTGGAGGCCAGTGGAAGTTCGGCGCGGGTCGCGACCGAGCGATGCCGCACCGCGTCGAAACCGCCTTCGAGCAGTAACTCGGCAGCGGCAGCCACCAGCGCCTGGCGACGCCGTTCACCCTTCGGAGTCGTCGCGGTTATCACCGTGCCATCGTGCCAGTCGTCATCAATACATCCGTGCGAAATGAGGGAAAGGGGAAACAACCATCGATGTTTCTACCGCATCCATGCGGCGATGTTGTCGTACTGTGGAAAATCATTGCCGTGCACGGGGTTGTCCTGTGCTGTGCCGCAAGTAGTCCCGGAGCCGGGTGAGCGCCGCTTCGATCTCCGCCGTCGCTCCGGCGAAGGAGAGGCGGATGGTGCGATGCCCGTTGACGGTGTCGAAATCCAGACCCGGCGCCAGCGCCACTCCGGTGTTGGCCAGTACGTCCGCGCACCAGGCCATGGAATCGTCGGTGAGGTGGCCGATATCGGCGTAGGCGTAGAACGCGCCGTCGGCGGGTGCGAGGTCGGTGATACCGAGCTCGGCCAGCCCTTCCAGCAGGATGGCGCGGTTGATCGCGTACCGGTGCACATGCGCGTCGAGTTCGGTCCGCGCTTCGTCACCGAACGCGTGCAATGCCGCGTACTGCGAGATCGCGGGCGGGCAGACGGTCATATTCGAGGCCAGCCGCTGGAGCGCCGGAAGCAATACGGGCGGTGCCAGCATCCAGCCCAGCCGCCAGCCGGTCATCGAGAAATACTTCGACACCGATCCGATGACCACTCCCGAGCGAGAGGTCTCCCACGCCGAGGCTGTCCGCTCACCTCCGTAGGTGATGCCGTGATAGATCTCGTCGGAGATCAGCAGCGTGCCGTGCGTATCGCACCAGCGGGCCAGCGCCGCGAGTTCGTCCGGATCGATCATGGTGCCGGTCGGGTTGGCGGGACTGGCCACGATCAGGCCCCGCGGCGGTTCCGGAAGTTCTTCGAGCATGGCCACGGTCGGCTGGAACCTGGTCTCGGCGCGACAGTCCAGTTCGACCACCCGGCAGCCGAGCGCGGCCAGCGTATTGCGGTAGGCCGGGTAGCCGGGGCGCGCGACCACCACGGTGTCACCGGGATCGAACGCTGCCAGGAAGATGAGGGTGAACGCGCCGGAGGACCCGGTGGTGACCACGACGTCGTCGGGATCCACCGGATAACCGTAGGTCCGGTGATGGTGCCCGGCGATCGCCTGACGTAGTGGCAGGATGCCGAAAGTCTCCGTGTAGCCGAGCAATTCGGCATCGATGGCGGTCTTCGTCGCACGTAGCACCGGAGCCGGTGCCGGTGTCGAGGGCTGCCCGGCCGCGAGACTCAGTACGTCGCCGTGCGTTCGGGCGCGTTCGGCGGCGGCTTTCCAGACATCCATCACGTAGAAAGGGGGGATGGTCGAGCGCCGGGATTCAGTGGACACCCGACCGACGGTAGAACACCGCTTCGGGCGGTTCGACAGCTATGGTCTGCTCTGATGCTCGACAAGGCCGGCCGGCGGGCCGACGGCCCGCCAACACAGGACCCCGACTCCACCGCGCCCGGTCGCGGGACCGGGGCTCTGCGCCGACGCTGGAACCGGGCCGTGCACCCGCTTTCCGGGGCGCCGCGCCGGGACGCGCGCCCGGGCGCGTCGGCCGCGACGCCCGAGCCTGCCGGCCACGAACTCGCCACCTACTCCGGCCGGAGGCCGCAGGTCCCGCACGACTCGGAGCAGGACTCCGCCGAGCACCACTCCGGCGCGGTCGACACCGGATCGGAGCAGGACTCCGCTGAGCACGACCCCGGCGCGGTCGACACCGGATCGGCGGCAACGGGTCCGGGGCGCGGCGACGCACCGGAAACCACGGACCCGGGCCGCGGCGGTGCCAGCCGGCCGGAAACCACAGGTCACGATCCCGCCCCCGGTCCCGACGATCCCGAACCCGGCACCGGAGAGCGATCCATATCCCTGGACCGCGCGGCAGCGACCGGTGGTGGCCTGGTCATCGCCCCCGGCTGGCGGGAGCGTGCCGCCGCGCAGGCCCGGACGCCGGGTCCCCGGGTGGTCGCCGCCCACCGGTGGCTGCGGCGACCCGCCGTGGACCTCTGGTCCCGCCGTCCCACCCGGGCCGAACTCGCCGACCTCGTCGCGCGCAGGCCGTCCGCCGAGGACATCGCCTCCGTGGCCCGGCGCCACCGTGTACTCATCGGGGTCCTGCTGCTCGCCCTGCTGCTGACGGCGGGCGACGGATCCGCGGGTATCGCGGTCACCGACCGGAGCCCGGTTCCGGGAATCGCCTACCGCGTGGCTCTCGCCCATCCGCTGCAACTGTCCGCGCCGGTGCCGTCGGTACGCCGCTATCTCGATGCCATCGACAACGGGGAACGCCTGCGCGAACAGGCGGTGGTGGCCGCGGCCGCCCGGGCCACCCTGGAACGCGCCAAGGCCGAGGCCGCGGCCGCGGTCGCCGGCCACGAGCAGCCCTGGATCAACACCGCGCCGGTGCCCGGCGGACTCGAGGGCGGGCTGATCCCGCCCGGCGCCGTGCCGCCCGGCGCCGGTGGTTACGTCCTGCCCGCGCCGGGCACCTTCACCTCCGGTTTCGGCAGCCGGTGGGGCACGTTCCATCGCGGTATCGATATCGCCGGCCCGATCGGCACCCCGATCTACGCCGTCGCGAGCGGCACCGTGATCGATGCGGGTCCCGCCGCCGGTTTCGGCCTGTGGGTGCGGATCCGGCACGACGACGGCGCCATCTCCGTCTACGGCCATATGTACGATTTCTTCGTCTCGGTCGGGGAACGGGTCCCGGCCGGTATGCAGATCGCGCGAATGGGCAACCGCGGCGATTCCACCGGACCGCATCTGCATTTCGAGATCATCTTGGACGGTCGACATGTCGATCCGCAGCGCTGGCTCGCAGTGCACGGGCTCTCGTACCAATGAGCCCGGGGCGCCAGGGCAAATTCACAGAATCCGAAAAGTCGATCATCGGATAACGACTGTCCGCACGACTTACACGGATGTAAGTCCTGGTACATCGATTTCTCTCAGGAGAATAAAACCAACAGTTATGTTTGTGTTCAACTTCTGTTAATCTACCGCAATCAATCTGTGATTTGCCAGATAACGAATCGCAAGTTCGTTTGTCGCACGGTTATCGACTCGAGTCCGAACATTCCGAGCGACCGGTCGCCCCGGCGGGTGCAGTATGCCATCGGCGCGGACAACTGAATCTCCCATTTCCCATCACAAGTAATCGAGAAGCAGCGCAACGACCGCGCCGACGGCCATGACACCCGGCGGCGGAAACCCGCGCGCTGTCGGAGAGCCGTCCCCATGCGTTTACGAAACCTGTTACCGCTCGTCGCCGTCGCCACTGCCGTCGTGGTACCCACCCAGGCACACGCCGACGCACCCGTCACCGGTGTGCCCTCAGCACTGCAGGCTCCCGCCCAGCAGGCACAGCAGCAGCTCAACCAATGGCAGCAGCAGGTGCGACAGGGCGGGCTGCAGCAGTCGCTACCGGAGACCATCCAACCGGTGTCCTACTCCAACAACCTGGACGGCTGGATCCGCAACGCCCTGCACGTCCTCGGCCGGCACGGTATCCCGGCCAGCTACGACGGTATCCACCGAAATGCCATGCGCGAGTCCGGCGGTGACCCCCAGGCGATCAACACCTACGACTCGAATGCCGCGGCGGGCACCCCGTCGAAGGGGCTCATGCAGGTCATCGATCCCACCTTCCAGGCCTACCACGTGGACGGCACCTCATGGGATATCTACGACCCGGTCGCCAATATCGCCGCGGCCTGCAACTACGCCGCCCACCGGTACGGCTCCATCGACAACGTCTTCGGGGCGTACTGACCGGTCGGCCGGAAGGCCGGCCCGGTGCGGGCGAGCGCACGCCGCGGCGCCGCCCGCACCGCCGGGCCTCAGAGAGAGATACGGTCCTCGACAGCGGCCAGTCCGATATCGGAGCGGTAGTGGCTCCCGGTCAGTTTGATACCGGCCAAACGGTCGTAGGCCGCCTCCCGGGCCGCCGCCAGATCGACCCCGGTGCCGACGATATTGAGCACCCGCCCACCCGCGGAGACCAGCGCGCCGTCCGCACGCTGCGCCGTCCCGGCGTGCAGCACCGTCGCCGCGTCGTCGGTCGCCGCGTCACCGGCGCCACTGATCACATCGCCGGACCGCGGCCGGCCCGGATAGTTCTCCGCGGCCAGCACCACGGTGATCGCGGCGCCGTCACGCCAGCGCGGCGCGGGCGTCTCGGCCAGGGTGCCGGTCGCGGTGGCGTACAGCAATTCTCCGAGCGGACTGTCCAGCAGGGCGAGCACCGCCTGTGTCTCGGGGTCACCGAACCGGCAGTTGAACTCCACCACCGCGGGCCCGGCCGCGCCCATCGCCAGCCCCGCGTACAGCAGTCCGCTGAAAGCGGCGCCGCGACGGACCAATTCGGCGGCCACCGGCGCCACCACCTCGTCGACGATCTGCTCGACCGTCCCGTCGGGCAGCCACGGCAGCGGGGTGTAGGCACCCATCCCGCCCGTATTGGGCCCGGTATCGCCGTCCCCCACCCGCTTGTGATCCTGCGCGGGCAGCAGCGGCACCACCGTCTCCCCGTCTACCAGGCAGAACAGCGAAACCTCCGGGCCGTCCAGAAACGATTCCAGCAACACCGGGTGGCCCTGTTCGAGCAGTTCGGCGGCATGCCCACGGGCCGCCGAACGGTCGGGTGTGACGACCACACCCTTACCCGCGGCGAGCCCGTCGTCCTTGACCACCCAGGTCGGGCCGAAACGGTCCAGCGCCGCATCCAATTCGGCGGGCGAGTCCACGACTTCGCTGTGCGCGGTACGCACTCCGGCAGCCGCCATCACGTCTTTGGCGAACGCCTTCGATCCCTCGATCCGGGCCGCCGCGGCCGACGGACCGAAACAGGAGATTCCGGCCGCACGCACCGCATCGGCCACACCCAGGACCAGCGGTACCTCCGGACCGATCACCACCAGATCCGCGGCCACCTCCCGAGCCAGCGCGACCACCGATTCCGCGGAACCCGCGTCCACCGGCCGCACCTGCGCGTGCTGGGCGATACCGGCGTTACCGGGCGCGGCGACGATCGCGCTCACCGCCGGATCACGGCGCAGCGCAAGGACGAGGGCGTGTTCACGGGCTCCTGAACCGATGACGAGTACTCGCACCCGGACAGCTTATAGGTGCGGTATCGACCCCCGGCGGGGCAGGCTCACCGCCGGTCCCCGCCCGGTACCAGCGACTTCACCCCGCCGACGGCCATCTGTGGATGATGGAGGAAACACCTTGAACGGGTGGACAACCCGCGTGCCGGGCCCAGCGACCCCGGTGCGCGTATACGGGAGGACGTGCGCAATGGGTCTGATGGACGGAATCATGGGAAACGCCGGACAGGTGGAGCCGGCCCGGGCCCAGCAGGAATACCAGCGGCTACTCGGCAACGGCGAACAGGTCTACTCCGCCTACATCCTGGTCCGCGACGCCATGCTGTTCACCAACCGGCGGCTCATCCTCATCGACAAACAGGGCCTGTCCGGCCGCAAGGTGAGCTACCACAGCATCCCCTATCGCTCGATCACCCATTTCGCGGTGGAGACAGCGGGCACCTTCGACCTCGACGCGGAGCTGGTGCTGTGGATCTCGGGTACCGACACGCCGCTGCAGAAGAAGTTCAACCGCCAGGTCGACATCTACGAGGTGCAGGGAATTCTGTCGCACTTCGTCGGAGCGTGAGTGCGTTCTTCGGCGCGGCGACACTAGTCTCGCCCCCATGGCATCTGTTTTCAGTGCGATCATCGCCGGTGACCTGCCGGGCCGGTTCGTCTGGGAGGACGACGAATTCGTCGGGTTCCTCACCATCGCTCCGGTGACGCCGGGACACACCCTCGTGGTGCCCCGCAAAGAGATCGATCAGTGGCAGGACATCGAGCCCGAGGTCTTCGCGCGCCTCAACGGGGTCGCGCAGAAGATCGGCCAGGCCGTACGCGCGGCCTGGGACGCGCCGCGGGCGGGTCTGCTGATCGCGGGCCTCGAGGTCCCGCATCTGCATGTGCACGTCTTCCCGGCATTCACCATGGGGAATTTCGATATCTCCGGCGCCGATCCGAACCCGGAGCCGGAGTCCCTCGACGACGCCCAGGCGCGGATCAAGCAGGCGCTGCGCGATCTCGGCCACGGCGCGAACGTTCCCGCCTGAGTCAGGCCCGGTCCCCGCTGTCGTTCGCGGCGGCGGGGCCGGCCGGCTCCGGCCGGTTGCGCGGTAGCCGCACCGTGAAGGTGGTGCCCACCCCGGATGCGCTGTGCACTTCCACGGTGCCGCCGTGCGCGGCGACCAGTGCCTGCACGATCGACAGGCCGAGCCCTGTGCCACCGCTGCCCCGGCTGCGCGAATCGTCGGCGCGATAGAACCGTTCGAAAACCCGCGCGGCCTGCTCCGGAGACATCCCCGGCCCGGTATCGGCCACCTCGAGCCGGACCTCGTCCCGGTCGGGCGTCAGCCGGACGGTCACCACGGCCTCCGGTGGCGTGTGCACAAGCGCGTTGTTCAGCAGGTTCGCCAGGACCTGACGCAGCCGAGCCGCATCGCCCGGTATTTCCGCAGTGCCGGAACCGGGCCGCACTTCGAATCGGATCGTGCGCTCCGGGTCCCGGCGGCCCTGTGCGGTCGCGACCGCACGCGCACTGTGCACGGCGTCGCTGGTCAAGGTCAGCAGGTCGACCGGCGCGTGTTCCACCGGACGCTCGGCGTCGAGCCGGGCCAGCATGAGCAGATCCTCGACCAGTAGGCCCATCCGTTTCGATTCGCGTTCGATCCGGTCGAGCAGCATATCCGTATCCCCGGTGGCGCCCTGCCGGTACAACTCGGCGAAACCCTTGATCGTGGTCAGCGGTGTCCGCAGCTCATGGCTGGCGTCGGCGACGAAACGGCGCATCTTCTCCTCCGACCGCCGCGCGGCCTCCTCCGAGGCCTCGGTCGCGGCGAACCCGCGCTGGATCTGGGCCAGCATCGAGTTCAACGATTGCGCCAGTCGATCGACCTCGGTGTTGGTCCCGCGCATCGGCACCCGCCGGTGCAGATCCCCCGCCGCGATATCGGCGGCGGTCTCCTCCACCTGCACCAGCCGGCGCAGGCTACGCCTTATGACGAAGTACGCGGCCACCGCCAGCACCGCGAGCACCAGTGCCCCGATCACCAGCTGCAGCACCACCAGCCGTTCGACGATCTCCTCCGTCTCGTCCAGCCGCTGCGCCACCACACTGCTGCCCCGGGCGTTCACGGTGTAGCGGACCCGCCACTGCCCGGACTCACCCCCGGCCGATCCAGTGGTGAAGAACCCCGGCCGCATCTCCTGCGGTAGCTCCGGCGCCCCGTTACCGATATCGGACTGCAGATACAACTTGCCCGACTCGTCCTCGACCCGCGCGTAGTACGGCACAGGCGGCCGTTCCCGCCCCGGCTCCCCTGGTAGCGGTATCGGCGGACGGCTCCCGGGCCGCGCCCAGGTCTGGGCCTGCTCCTGCAGCTGCTGATCCACTCGATCGATCAACGCGGCGCGCAGCGCCGAGGTCACCGCCGCACCGGACGCCAGCAAGCCCGCGGCGGCGAGCGCGACCAGCGCCAGCACCAGCGTCACCCGTAACGGGACGGCGGCGAGGCGACCGGCGATCCCCTGCCGCCGGTCCGGCGCTGATACCGAGGGGGCCGGCGCGGCCTCGGCTGTCACGACCGGCCGGCGGATTCGCGCATCACATACCCGACCCCGCGCAACGTGTGGATCAGCCGCTGCGGGCCGGTATCGACCTTCTTGCGCAGATACGACACATAGGTCTCCACCACCCCGACCTCCCCACCGAAGTCGTAACGCCACACATGATCCAGAATCCGTGGCTTGCTCAGCACCGTGCCCGCGTTCACCATGAAATACCGCAGCAGCGTGAACTCGGTCGGTGACAACGCCACCGGCTCCCCCGCCTTGAACACCTCGTGCGTATCGTCGTCCAACTCGATATCGGCGAACCGGATACGCGACTGCTCCCGGGCAGGTGCGGTGGCCCCGGCCCGGCGCAGGATCACCCGCAGCCGCGCGACGACCTCCTCCAAACTGAACGGCTTGGTCACGTAGTCGTCGGCGCCCAGCGTCAAACCGGTCACCTTGTCCTGGATATCGTCGCGGGCGGTCAGGAACAACACCGGCGCATCGACACCGTCGGCCCGCAACCGCCGCAGCAGCCCGAACCCGTCCATCCCCGGCATCATCACATCGACGATCAACGCGTCGGGCCGGAATCCACGCGCCACATCGAGCGCCTGCGCCCCATCAGCGGCGGACGCCACCTCGAACCCCTGGAACCGCAAACTCACGGTCAGCAGTTCGACGATCATCGCCTCGTCGTCGACGACGAGCACCCGCGCCTCGGGTACTCCGCCCTGCGCCCCACTCATGCCCCCCATACTGGTCCACTCCGCTGGCATCTCCCTGCGCACTCGCTGTGAACAAGCTGTGTTGAATTGCGGCGCCTGCGGCGCCGCGGGGTCGAGGCCCCCTCGGTCCCGCCGTTCAGGCCTCGAGACTCGAGCCTTCGGCTCATGCGATGTGCGGTGGGCCGTCCATGGAGCGCAACCGTTGAGCACCTTCGGCAAAGGGCGGGACGGGCCTCGACCCTTTCAGGGCCTCGTAAGACAGTGAGGATGGGTGTGGCCCCGCAACGCTGGTGTCCTGACCCGTCGTAAGACAGTGGCACCGAGAGAGTGTTGCTATTCGGGAAGGTGATCAGACACCAGGTCTCCCGGGTGGTCGGGTCGGCATCCGATCAGGACATCGAATGCCGACCTCCACCGAGTACACGAGCCGACCTCGGGGTCCTAGTCCCGGTAGTCCTCATCGTCGTGGTTGCCGTCGGCCATCAGGGCCTTCCCCGCGACCTGTCCCTGGGCCAGTGCGTCCAGGAACGCCCGGGCCCAGCGGTCCACGTCGTGGGCCAAGACCTGGCGGCGCAGGGAACGCATCCGGCGGCGGCGGGTTTCGCGGTCGTCGGTGAGGGCGGCGACGATGGAATCCTTGACGCTGTCCAGGTCGTGCGGGTTGCACAGATAGGACTGGCGGAGTTCGGCCGCGGCTCCGGTGAACTCGCTGAGCACCAGCGTGCCGTTGAGGCCGGAGTGGCAGGCGACGTACTCCTTGGCGACCAGGTTCATACCGTCGCGCAGGGGTGTCACCAGCATGACGTCGGCGGCCACGAAGAAGGAGATGAGTTCTTCGCGGGCGATCGGACGGTGCAGGTAGTGGACGACGGGGTAGCCGACCCGGGCGAACTCGCCGTTGATGCGGCCCACCTGCCGTTCGATATCGCCGCGCATCTGGATATAGCTCTCGACCCGCTCCCGGCTGGGGGTGGCCAGCTGCACCATCACGGTTTCCGCCGGGTCGACCCGGCCTTCGGCCAGCAGTTCCTCGAGGGCGTTGAGCCTGATGTCGATACCTTTTGTGTAGTCGAGGCGGTCGACACCGAGCAGGATGTTCTTGGGACTGCCGAGTTCGGCGCGGATGCGGGCGGCACGTTCGCGCACCGAGCGCCGGCGCGAGTGTTCGTCGAGGCCGGCGGAGTCGATCGAGATCGGGAAGGCCCCGACTCGTACCGTCCGGAACCCGACCTGGACCACGCCCATCTTCGACCGGACGCCGACGGTGCCGCGCGAGGTGGGCTGACCGGCCAGGCGCCGGGCCAGGTAGAGGAAGTTCTGGGCGCCGCCGGGCAGATGGAAGCCGATCAGGTCGGCGCCGAGCAGCCCCTCCACGATCTCGGTGCGCCACGGCATCTGCATGAACAGTTCCACCGGCGGAAACGGGATGTGCAGGAAGAATCCGATGGTCAGATCCGGCCGCAGCATCCGCAACATCTTGGGCACGAGTTGCAGCTGATAGTCCTGCACCCACACGGTGGCGCCCTCGGCGGCGACCTTCGCGGTCTCCTCGGCGAAACGCCGGTTCACCTGGACGTAGGCCGACCACCAGGTGCGGTTGTAGACGGGGCGGACGATGACATCGTGGTACAGCGGCCACAGGGTGGCGTTGGAGAAGCCCTCGTAGTAGTCGGCGACCTCCTGCGCGGACAGCGGTACCGGATGCAGTTCCAGCCCGTCCTCGACAATGGGGTCGACCTCCACATCGGGGACACCGGCCCAGCCGACCCAGGCGCCCCGATTGCTGCGCAGCACCGGCTCCAGCGCCGTCACCAGACCGCCGGGGCTGCGTTTCCAGCGACTGCTGCCGTCCGGCAGTTTCTCCAGGTCGACCGGTAGCCGGTTGGCCACCACCACGAAGCCGGAACCGGCCCCGCGTTCGCGCAGGGGTTCGGCGTCCACCGCCTCGGGGAGAGCCTCCGCCGGGTCGATCTGGCTGCCGGTCGGCCCGGAGCCGTTACGGTCTCCGGGCCGGTCCACGGACACGGCGGTTTCATCCTCGGGGGTGGAATCGCTGGACGGCTGATCGGTCATCTGGTCCACTCACGCATCCTTTGCGCGGCGCTGAACGCCATGTAGTTGTGTGTGGGGATCCGCCGACGTCGCCGTTGGCGCCGGCGGCTGTTTACTCGGTGCGGGCTCCGGGGCCGATACCGAGCATCGACAGGAGCATCCGGCATTCGTCGGCATCGGCGGCATAGGCGGCCACGACCCGCTGCGCCTGACGAGCGGTCTCGTCGGCGAGGGGTTCCAGATCTTCGTCGGCGATACCGTTGGCGCTGCTCTTCGCGGCCATCTCAGTCCTTCCGGCAGGTGCGCTTGTATGTGAAATGTCAATGGTATCTGTCGGGGGAAGTGCCCGCTCTCGCCGCGGGGTAACACGACAGGGGCGGTCGGGGCTATACCGTTGGCAGCAGAAACGATGAGGAAGGGGCCCGCAGCATGCCGTTGGCCACGGTGAACGGAATATCGCTCAACTATCAGGTCAAGGGAGACCGCGCCAAGGGCACCGATGTCAAAGGTGGCGGTCCGCTGGTGGTGCTCATCATGGGCACCGGTAGCCCCGGCCGGGTGTGGGAACTGCACCAGGTGCCGGCGCTGCTCGCCGGCGGATATCGGGTCTGCACTTTCGACAACCGGGGTATCGCGCCCTCCTACGAGGCCGCCGGCGGGATGACCATCCACGAGATGGTGGCCGATACAGCGGCTCTCATCGAGTTCCTCGACGAGGGTCCCGCGCTCGTGGCCGGTACCTCGATGGGAGCGAGGGTGGCGCAGGAGCTCGCGCTCGCACGGCCCGAACTGGTGCGCAAGGCGGTGTTCCTCGCCGGCCACGGCCGGCTGGACCAGTTCCAGAAGACTCTGTCGCTGGGCGAGCACGAGCTGGACGCGAACGGGGTGCGCTTGCCGGCCAAGTACGAGGCGGCGCTGACCGCGGTGATGAATCTCTCGCCGGCCACCATGGCCGATACGAACAAGGCCCGCGACTGGCTGGATCTGTTCGAGTTCACCGGCGGTCCGGTCTCGCCCGGGATCCGGGCGCAGCGCCGGATGGACCACGAGTTCGACCGGCTGCACGCCTACCGCGATATCCGGGTGCCGTGCCTGGCCGTCGGCTTCGCGGACGACCGGATGATCCCGCCGTACCTGGCCAGAGAGGTCGCCGACGCCATACCGGGCGGCCGCTACCAGGAGGTTCCCGATGCCGGTCACTACGGCTATCTGGAACGCCCGGACGCGGTGAACAAGATCTTGCTGGAATTCTTCGCCGCGTGAGGGGAGGACCCAAAGCTAACGCCGAGCTTGCTAGTGTCGACACATCGTTTGGGTTCGCGACGCGGCAGCCGGAGATCAGACCCGGGCCGCCCGGGGCGGACCCAACACAGATCCGAAGCCAAACCCACAAGCACCCCAGTGAGGTGAAATGAGCACCAACCCGTTCGACGACGAGGACGGCCGCTTCTTCGTACTGGTCAACGACGAAGAGCAGCACTCCCTGTGGCCCGCCTTCGCCGAAGTCCCGGCCGGCTGGCGGGTGGTCTTCGGTGAGGACAGCCGCGCCGCCTGCGTGGAGTACGTGGAGCAGAACTGGACCGATATGCGGCCCAAGAGCCTGCGTGACGCCATGGCAGCGGACGAGGCGGCCCGCAAGTAGGCCGAATCGCCACGGGCCCGGCCGGCGCGGGCTCCGCCTTCCCACACGACGCCCTTCGCGGATGACGTGCGAGACAGGTGTGAGCCCGATGGCCGGGCTTTTACATTTCGCGAACTCTCGAACCGCACCGTATGATCGGCTGCCGAGCGACCGTTCGCGGGCCGCTCCGCCGCCTTGGCGCAACTGGCAGCGCAACGTACTTGTAATGCGTAGGTTGTGGGTTCGAGTCCCACAGGCGGCTCCGCTTACTTCCCGGCCCACCGACATGTCGGTGGGCCGGGTTATTTTGCGGCGATGAGGCATTGCCGGGGGTGTTCTGCGCTGCTGGTCAAGCGCAGCCAGAAGCTGTATTGCACAACAAAATGCCAACAGGCGGCGCAGCGCGCGGAGAAAACCCGGCTCTGGCTGGCGACCGGCGAGGCCGATGTGGGTAGTTATCAGGGGCACTACATACGTGACCATCTCGCAAAAGACCAAGATGGCCGCTGTGCGATCTGTGGGATCGGAGACGAATGGCAGGGCGAACCGCTCGCATTCGTCTTGGACCATATCGACGGCGATCCGACCGCCAACCAGCGCGAGAACCTGCGTCTCATCTGCCCGAACTGCGATTCGCAGTTACCCACGTTCAAAAGCCGCAATCGTGGCCGGGGCCGACATGTGCGGCGCACCCGCTATGCGCGCGGCCAGTCGTACTGATCGGACCGAGCCGGCGCGGACGCCGTTCAGATCGGGGTGACGGAGGCGACCAGCCAGCGATCGTCGGATTTGTCGAGCGCGACCCGCACCCGGCTGCCGGTGGTGGTGCCCTGTGGGCTTTCCTTGCTGGTGGTGACTTGATTGAGGAACAGCAGCACCACGGCGTGTGCCCGGTCGGCGGAGACCACTCCCCCGGCCTGTGTGCTGGCCTTGACGGTCAGTTCCTTCTCCTTGGCCCCGGGCACGATGGCCTTGTCTATCAGTTCGAGGTAGTCGGCCTTGAACTCCGGGGCCAGATCCTCGGCGGTTTTGGGTAGTTCCGTGTCCACGGTCTGGAATTCGTAACTGAACATGGCCGATACCGTGCGGGTCGCCGCGGCCACGGCATCGGTGCGGGACTGCTCCGACTGCCGGTAATCCCAGTAACGGTAGCCACCGATACCGGCCACCACCGCGGCCGCCACCACGACCACCGCGGTCACACCGACCAGGATCTTGTTACGCACGCTCATTCTCGGTTCCTCTCGGCATGCAGGATCGACCCGTTCATGCTGTCCGTCTCATGCTGTGTCGGTTCGGCACGACCGCACGACGCCCTCGGTGGTTGTGCACGCTGCCTCCTCCGGGCGCCGCCTGGTCAGGCCACGAACTCGACGTCCGAGGCGGTCAGTGTGCCGTCGTCGGCCCGCTGCACGGTCACCCGGAATCGATAGAACCGCTGCTGCTGTTCCTGCGATCCCGCGTTGGTGAGCGTCTGCTTCGCCGCCACCAGGATCACCGCCGAGTTCTCGTCGTCGCGTTCGACCGCGGCCTCCACCACCTCTCCGGTGGAGACGACCTTGGCCTGTTTCACGATTTCGGTGAACGGATCCACCCGGCCGTCGAATTCGGTTTTGAATTCACCGGAGGCCATGGTGAGGATGCGGTCGATATCCTCTTTGGCGGTATCGGCGCGAATCGTCGTCAGGTTGAGCACCGTCTGCCGCGCGGTGGCCACATATTCGGCGCGGCGTTCGTCGCGCTGCTGGGTGGACTGCACGGCGAACACCGAGACCACGGCGGCGGCGACCAGCCCGATCACCAGCACGGCCGCCGCGGTGAGGGCCGCGATCCGTTTCCACGACAGGCCGGAGGCCAGAGCCTCGGTGGTTCCCGTCTCCTCCGCCGCGGAGTCGTCGCCGGCCTGCTCTGTCTCGGCGCCGGCTTTCACCAGCTGTACGGTTTCCGCCGGACTCTCCGCTGACGTGGCGGAGCCCGTCGCCCCTTCGGTGGCTTCACCGAGGGTCACCTTTTCGGTGACGGGCACGGCAGTGGATTTCTCGCCGACCCCGACCGTCTCCTTCTCGGTCGCGGCCTCGGTAGCCGCGGTCGCGGGCTCCGTTTTCGCGGTCTTCGCGGAAGCTGCTCCGGCCTTCGGGATCACGGTTCCGGTCTGCTCGGCCGAACCCGCGGCTTTCCCGGTGGCGATCGTCTCCGCGGCCGCCGTCGCTTTCTCCCCCGCTCCGGGATCGGCAGCTCCGGTCTCGAGCTTCTCGGTCGCCGCGTTCTCGGCCGGAGGTGGGCCCGCGGTACGGCTGGCCCGCCGGCGGGTGCGGCGGGGGTCCTTGGTTTCGCTCATCGTTGCTGCTCCTCGAACATTGCCTGCCAATCCGCGGGTACGGTGCCCGAACCGCCGGGAGCGATATCGCCCTGACGGTAGCTGCGTCCATCGCTGCTGGTGTAGACCCCGGTGGCCGGATCGTAGGAGAGTGCGGCGGCGGGGGTGCTTGCGCCCGAGAAACTAGCAGGTGCCGGGGGTACTCCCGCAACCCCCGGCGCCGTGTCGGGGGCTGCCGCGGGCGCCACCGGCGCCGGCGGTTCGGTCGGGGCGACCGGCTGGGGCGGTCCGAAGGGTGGATTGGTACCGAGCGGAACATAGCCGGTGCGGCACAATTCGGGGCTCGGTGCGCGGCGGCCCGGATATTCCATGCACGGCGTATTGCGGATACCGCGGACCGCGGTTTTGTCGTCCTGCGGCACCTTGCAGTAAAGGCCTTCCGGCGTGTCGATGGTGTCGAGTTCGCTCGGATCGCGGCGCTGATCGGGCGGCAGGAAGCCGGTGGTGCACGGCGGCGGATCGTTGAGCACGGTCATGAAGTCGACCAGCGCGCCGTATTCCATCGGCCCGCGAACCGCGGTGAGCAGGGCAGCGATCAGCGGCGGATATACCACCAGGATCTGTTCCAGACCGGAGTGGTAGGTGACGCCCACCTGGCCCACACTCACCAGATTGTTCAGCAGCAGCGGCAGGGTGGGCCGCAGATCGTCGAACTGCCGGGTCACCCGCTGCAGCGCGGCCGGACCGCTCGCGAGGATGTTGCGCAGCGCCGGATCGTGGGCGCGCAGGGTGTCGGTGACGGTCGCCAGATCGCGGGTCCAGGAACGGATCGCGGCATCGGAGTTCACCTGGGTGTCCAGCAGCGGCCCGATCTGCTCGATCAGCTGTTTGGTCGGGCCCACATTGTCGTTGGCCTCCTGCACCAGCAGCGACGCGGAGTCGATGAAGCGCTGCAGATCCGGCCCGGCGCCGTTGAACGCCCGGAATGCCTCGTCGATGACCTGCCGCAGCCGGGTGTCGGCGACGCTGGCCAGCAGGCGGTCGGCCTGGTCCAGCAGCGCCCCCACATCCTGTGGGAGTTCGGTGCGGTCCACCGGGATCACGCTGCCGTCGTAGAGGTTGGCGCTGCCGGGATCCGGCGGCGGCACCAGGTCCACATACTGTTCGCCGATCGCGGAGACACTACGCACCAGCGCCGAGGAGTCGGCGGGGATCTTGTAGTCGCTGTCGACCGACAGCTTCGCCTCGACTCCTTCACTGGTGAGCCGGACCTCACGAACCACCCCGACATTCGTGCCGCGGTAGGCCACATTGGCGTTCTGGTAGAGCCCGCCGGTGGCCGCCAGTTCCATCGTGACCTCGTAGCGGCCGATCCCGAGCAGCGCGGGCACGCCCACATAGGTGCCGCCCATGATCGCCAGACCGACCACGGTGAGGATCGCGAAGATCGTCAGCTGGATCCGAACGAAACGGGTGAGTGTCACGGGCCCTCGCCCCCTTGCGGCTGCGGCCCGGGCACCGGCACCGTGAGCCCGGGGATGGCGGGCAGGCCGGGAATCGGCGGCAGCCCTGGAATGGTCGGTTGCGGCTGCTCCCCGGCAGCCGGCGCGGGCGGCGGCGGTGCCAGCGGTGTCGTCAGCGGGTTGCCCTGCTGTCCGGCGGGCCCGGCGACCTGACCGAGCGCGACCTCGACGCCGCCGAACATACCGCCGAGGCCGGTGCCGGTGAGGAAATTGGAATCCAGTCGCGCACCGGTGAGGTCGACGGTCATGAACAGGTTCAGATAGTCGCCCTTGATCGCCTTGTCCAGGTTCTTCAGCGGGAACGGGAAGGAGGCGATGATCTTCAGCGATTCGGTGAGATCGGCGCCGGTGTCGGCGAGGGTCTGCAGTACCGGGGCCAGGTTGGCCAGGTTCGCTTTCAGGTTGTCGCCGCTGGCGGCGATCAGCCGGTTCACCACGTCACTGAGCTCACCGAGCTTGGTGATCGTGGTGGTGATGTTCTGCCGCCGGTCGGCGAGCACGGTGAGCGCCGGATGGATCTCTTCGATGGCCGCGGCCACCACATCGGTCTGCTGGACGAACTGCCCGCTGACCCGGTCCAGACCCTCCATCGCGGCGATGATGTCGCCCCGCTGCGCATCGAGATTGCGGATCAGATCGTTCATCTGCGGGATCAGGTCGCGCACTTCGTCCTCGTTGCCGACGAGCGCCTTGTTGAGTTCGGTGGTGATGTTCTCCAGTTGCGAGATACCGCCGCCGTTGAGCACCACCGACAGCGAGGACAGCACCTGTTCGGTGGTCGGGTAGACCCCGGCCCGGTCCAGCGGGATCACATCGCCGTCGGCCAGGCGCCCCTCCGGCGGCACCCCGGTCGGCGGCGCCAACTCCACATGGTTGCTGCCGAGCAGGCTGGTCTGCCCGATCTTGGCGGTGGAATTGGCCGGCAGCACCACGCCGGGGTTCAGCGAGACCGTGACCAGCGCGTGCCAGTCCTCGACCTCGATATCGGTCACCGTACCGACCGCGACATCGTCGACGCGCACCGGTGAATTCCGGGTCAGTGTCGTCACGTTCGGCATCTGGATCCGGACCTTGTAGGAACCTTCGCCGGTGCCCTCGGTGCCGGGCATGGGCAGCGAGTTGAGTCCGTCGTACTGGCAGCCCGTGGCCGGCAGCGCCAGCGCCAGCCCCGCGGCCACCGCGGCGATCCGGCGCCGGGCGCCGGATGTTCGCAATTCGAGCCGGCGCATCATCGTCCTCCTCCGGGCAGACCGGCAATCCCGGGCAGCTGCACACCGGGGATGGCCAGCCCCGCGATCCCGGCGGGCACGGTGATCGGCGCCGGTTCGGGCGCGGCCGGCGGGCCCACCTTCTGCGGATCCACCTTCCCGGCCAGATCCGGTGTCGTGTACTGCAACTGATTCGGGAACGCTGTGACACCGGTCGCGGGGTTGGTCATGATGGGCAGGTAGTTCATGGCCAGCGAACTGAGCACCGGGGCGAGGTACTGGGCGCACAGGTCGGCGCTGGTATCGGATTCGTTCTGCTCCAGCGCGCGTACCGAACCGCACAGGAAGCTCAGCGGGTCGGCGAAGTTGTTCAGTGAGATGGCGCCGGTCAGCGTGCCCTGGGCAGGTTTGTAGATCTGGTAGAAGTTCACCAGCGCGGTCGGGCCCGAATGCAGTGCCTGTTCCAGTTGCGGCCGTTTGTCGACCAGGATCTGGGTGACATCGGCCAGCCGCTGCACGCCCTCGGTGAGTTCGCTGCCGCTGCCGTCCAGGAACCGGTGCACATCGCCGAGCGCCAGGTCCAGGTTGTCCAGACCGGCGCCGAGATCCTGGGACACCCCGGCCAGCACCGAGGAAACCGAGGCGAGCCGGCCACCGAACTCCACGATCTGGTCGTTGCTCTTGGAGAGCACGTCGACGAATTTCTGCAGGTTCTGGATGGTGCCGAACAGATCGGTGCGGCCGTCGGACAGGGTGGTCAGGGTGGCCGAGAGTTCGTGCAGGGTGGTTCGGAACCGGTCACCGTTACCGTCCAGGTTGTCGGCCGCGGTATCGACGAACCGGCCGAAGGAACCCTGCGGGTCGTCGCCGACCGGGCCGAGGGCGGTGGACAGTTTGTTCAGTTCGGTCTTGATGTCGTCCCATTCGACCGGGACCGCGGTGCGGTCGAGCGGGATCACAGCGCCGTCACCGAGGGTGTCGCCACCGGTGTAGGCGGGCGCGATCTGGATGAACCGGGCCGAGACCAGCGACGGCGCGATGATCACCGCCCGCGCGTCGGCGGGCAGGTCGACACCGCCGTCCACCGACATCGTGACCTTCACCTGCTCTTTGCCCGGTTCGATGCTGTCGATCCGGCCGATCGGCACGCCGAGCACCCGCACCTCGTCGCCCGCGTACAGGCCGCTGGTGGAGGTGAAGTAGGCGGTGATCTCGTTCTTGGTGATCCGCTGGTAGGCCGTGTACCCACCGAAGGCGACCAGCGCCACCACCACGACACCGGCAACGATCGCCACCCACTTACGTGGAATGGCCCGAACCTTGTCCGTCAGAGTCGTCACAGAGTCCTCCTAGGAGCAGGTTCGTGCGGCCCGCGGAAACCGGAGCGAAGGCGGAGGTATCGCATCACAGGGTCCTCCTCGGAGCGGATTCATACAGTCCGCGAAGACCGAAGCGTCGGCCCGGGTAGCGCATCATCGGGGCGGCTCCTGAACGGACGGGCCGATCTTGGGACCGGGTTCGAGCAGATACGCGCGCAGCGATTCGGGCAGATGCTGCGGCCACACCAGCGCGTCCACCAGCGGATGCAGCGTCTCGCTGCTGGCATTGACGACGTAGGCGTTGAAGTACGGCCCGCTGCCGACCTGTTCACCGAGCGCCGCGGCGAACGGACCCAGGCCGTCGAGCGCGCCGTTGATGTTGTCCCGGTTGCGTTCCAGCAGGTCCAGTACCGAGTTGAGTTTGTCCAGCGCCGGCTGCAGCTGAGCCTCGTTGTCGTGCACCAGCCCGGAGAGCTGCTGGGCGAGCGCGTTCACGTAGACGATCATCTGGCTGATCGCGGTACGCCGCCGGTCCAGTTCGCCGAGCAGCTGATTACCGTCCACCAGCAGGGCGTTGATGGAATCGGCCCGGTCGGCCAGGATCTTGGTGACATCCTGGGCGCGGGTCAGCAGATCCGACAGCGCCTGATCGCGGGCATTGATACTGCGCGAGAGCGCGGTGACCCCGTCCAGCGCGGACCGCAGCGGCGCCGGCGTATCGGCGAACGCGGCCGACAGCGTGTCCAGGGTCTGATTCACCTTCTCCAGGTCCAGGTCGCCTACCGTGCCGGCCAGATCGCTGAGTGCTTCGTTGAGCGAGTACGGCGAGGTGGTGCGGCCGAGCGGAATGGTGTCGGTGACCTTCAGGGACCCGTCGCCGGCCGGGGCGACGGCCAGCGATTTACGGCCCAGCACCGTATTGGTCTTGATGGCGGCCGAGGTCTTGTCGCCGAGCACGATGGATTCGTCGAGGCTGAACCGCACCAGCACCTGCGCGCCGTCCAGGCTCACATCCTCGACCTTGCCCGAACGCACCCCCGCGACCTCCACATCGTCACCGGTCACCAGGCCACCGGCGTCGGCGAAGTAGGCGGTGAAGGTGGCACCGCCGCGGATGAAGGGCAGTCGTTCGAATTGCAGGGCCGACAGGGCGACCGCCGCGGCCAGCACCAGGCCGACGACGCCGATGGTCACCGCGCGCGATTGCTCTCTCATTCGCTGGCACACCTTCCGGTCGTCTGCTCACCGGGTAGTTCGAGCAGCAGCGGTTTCCCGTCCGGACCGTCGATCAGGAAGTTCGTCCGGCATACGTACAGCTGCAGGAACGAACCGTAGGAACCGATGCGGATCAGCTTGCGGTAGGTGGCCGGCAGTTTGTCCAGCACCCACTGCACAGTGTCCGAACCGTTGTCGAGATTGGTGGCCAGCCGCCCGGTCTGCGCGACGGTCGCCGCGAGATCGGGACGGGCCTGCGCCAGCAGATCGGTGGTGGCGGCGGTGGCGTCGGCGATGCGCGGCAGCGCGGCACCGATCGGGTCGCGGTCGGCGGCCAGCCCGCTCACCAGACGGCGCAGTTCGTCGATGGTGGTGGCGAACTGGTCGCCGCGGTCGTCGATGGTTTTGAGCACCGAGTTCAGATTGTCGATGACGCTGCCGATGAGCGCGTCCCGGTCGGCGAGGGTCCGGGTGAACGACCCGCCACTGTTGAGCAGTTCGACCAGGGTGCCGCCCTGTCCCTGGAAGATCTGCAGCAGCGCGTTGGTCAGATCGTTGACCTGTGCCGGGTTCAGCCCGCGCAGTAGCGGTTTGAACCCGCCGAGCAGCATGTCCAAATCGAGTGCGGGTGCGGTCTTGTCCAGTCCGATGGTGCCGCCCTTGTGCAGGGTGGTCGCCTCACCGGGACCTTCCAGCAGTTCCAGATAGCGGTCACCGACGAGGTTCTCGTACCGGATGGTCGCGCGGGTACTGGTCAGCAGCTTGTATTTGGTGTCGACATCGAACTCCACATGCGCGTGGTATTCGTCGTCGACCTTCACCGAGGAGATCGACCCGACCGGGACACCGGCGATCCGGACCTTGTCGCCGGGCAGCATGCCCGAGGCGCTCGTGAAGACCGCGTTGTAGCCGGTTTCCCGGGAGAAACGCATCTGGGAGAAGACCACCGCCAGACCGGCGAAGATCAGGGTCATCACCAGTGTGAAAATGGCGAGCTTGACAGTGGTACCGGTGTTCCTCACGGCTGGCCCACCCCCGGGAGTCCGGCGAACAGTACCTGGAAAACCTTCGGCGCGTTCGTCTGCAACTTCGTCGACGGCGTGTAGGGATGCCCTTCCGAAGTGTCGGTGACGACGTAGTCGGAATGGCTGTCCGGCACCCGGTCGAGCAGACCCGCGCACCGCGGCCCGCCGGTGGCGTTCACCTTCGGCAGATCGTTCGGATAGGTGTAGGGCGGAGACCCGTACATGAATCCCGTATTCAGGGCGACACCTTCCTGTCCGCCGCCGAAGACCGCCTCACCGAGCGGCAGCGCCTTGGCGCTACCGCCGATCAGGCAGAACAGCGCTTCCTTGTATCCGTTCAGCAGCTCACCGGTCGGACGCAGCAGATCCAGGGCGGTGTTGATCTGCCCCTCGTTGTCGCGCAGCACCGCACCTGTCGTGTCGGCGAGGCCGGTGATGTTCGCGAGCAGCGAGTCGACATCGGATTCGGATTCGGCGAGGGTGCGGCTGCTGACCGTCGCGCCGTCCATGGTGCGCAGTAGATCACCCGAGACATCGGCGTACAGGTTGCTCACCGCGGCCGTGGTGTTCAGGTCCCGCTGCAGGGTGGGCAGCATCGGGTTGAACTCGCGCAGGTAGGCGTCACTGTCGGCGAGCAGCTGCCCGAGGCTTTCGCCCCGTCCCTGCAATGCCGTGCCCAGGGCGGTCAGCGTGGCGCTCAGTTTCTCCGGCTGCACATCGGCGAGGACATCGCTGAGATGCTGGAAGAGTGTGTTGAACTCGACGGTCACCTGGTCGGCCGCCAGGAGCGCGCCCGGTTGCAAGGATTTGGCGGCGGGCTCCTGCGGGATCACGAAGTTGATGTACTTGGCCCCGAAGACCGTGGTCGAACGAATATCGACAGTGGAGTTGGCCGGGACCAGGTGCAGCAGGTCCGGGTTCAAAGCCAGTCGCAGGTTCGTACCGTCGGGTGTGCGGTCGATCCCGGCGACCCGCCCGATCTGCACCCCCCGTACCTTCACCTTGGCGTCCGGATCGAGTACCAGTCCGCTGCGCGGCGCGGACACGGTCACCTCGACGCTCGGGGTGAAGCCACCGAAGAACATGGTCAGGGAGACGGTCACGGCCGCCACCGCGGCCAGCACCATCCCCACCCCGGCCAGTTTCAGCCCGGCCTTCTCCCGGACCGCCGTCCAGCGATTCGCGCCGACGGGAGCCCAGGGATCTTCACCACCGCGGGACGACCCACCCGCGGTTGCGTTCGCCATTCCTGCTCCCTTGTTGTTCGCTCGCATCAATTCCGTCATGGCTGTTATCCGGAAAGGTTGAAGTTGCCGGAGGTGCCGTAGACGGCCAGGGAGATCAGCAGGGTCACCGTGACCACGGCGACCAGCGAGCTGCGCACCGCGTTACCCACCGCGACGCCCACCCCCACCGGGCCCCCGGCCGCGTTGTAGCCGTAATAGGTATGGATCATCATCACCGCCAGCGCCATGAAAATGGCTTGGGCGAACGACCACAGAATGTCGCTCGGAATAAGGAATGTGGAGAAATAGTGGTCGTACACACCGGCCGACTGACCGTAGATGACGACGGTGGCGAATCGGCTGGCGATGAACGACGCGATCACGGCCAGCGCGTAGAGCGGCACGATCGCGATCATTCCGGCGAGCACCCGGGTGCCCACCAGGTACGGCACCGGCCGGATCGCCATGGATTCCAGGGCGTCGATCTCCTCGGCCACCCGCATGGCCCCCAGCTGAGCGGTGGAACCCGCCCCGATGGTGGCCGCCAGGCCGATTCCGGAGATCACCGGCGCGGCGATGCGGACATTGAGGAACGCCGCGAAGAAGCCGGTCAGCGCCTCGACACCAATGTTTCCGAGCGAGCTGTAGCCCTGCACGGCGATGGTGCCACCGGAGAAGAGGGTGAGGAAGCCGACGATCACCACGGTGCCGCCGATCACCGCGAGCGCACCGCTGCCCATGCTGATCTCGGCGATGAGCCGGATCGTCTCGGTGCGGTAGTGCACCAGCGCGCGCGGCATCGAGCCGATCGCCTTGCCGTAGAACACCGCCTGCTTGCCGAGGTTGTCGAGGGAGGTGGACCAGCGACGGACGCGGCGGACGAATTTCGGGAAGCGGGACTGGATTATCACCGAGGCCGACATATCACCGCACCGCGAATTTCAGGCCGACGGCGGTGACCACGACATTCACCACGAACAGCGCCATGAAGGCGAAAACCACTGTCTGGTTCACCGCATCACCGACACTTTTGGGACCACCTTTGACATTCAAACCCAGATAGCAGGCCACCAGGCCGGCGATCAAGCCGAAAAGACCGGCCTTGACCGCGGAAATGAGCAATTCGGGGAGATGGGTCAGCAGGGTGATGCCGTTGACGAACGCGCCGGGGTTCACATCCTGCAGATACACCGAGAAGAGGAATCCGCCCACGATGCCGATGGTGCACACCAGGCTGTTCAGCAGCAGTGCCACGAACATCGACGCCAGTACCCGTGGGACCACCAGGCGGTGGATGGGGTCGATACCGAGCACCTTCATGGCGTCGATCTCTTCGCGGATGGTGCGGGCCCCGAGGTCCGCGCAGATGGCGGTGGCACCGGCTCCCGCCACGATGAGCACAGTGACGATCGGGCCGACCTGGGTGACCGCGCCGAAGGCCGCGCCCGCGCCGCTGAGATCGGCGGCGCCGATCTCGCGCAGCAGGATGTTCAGGGTGAAACTCACCAGCACGGTGAAAGGTATGGCCACGAGGAGTGTCGGGATGATCGACACTCGCGCGACGAACCACGACTGGTCGATGAACTCGCGCATCTGGAACGGCCGGCGCAGACTGGCCCGGGCCACAGCCGCGGCGAGTTCGAAAAATCCGCCGACGGCCCGCAATGGCACGGTAAGGACCTCGGTCACTGATGATCCTCCTTGCCCGACTACTGGTCCCGCTGGCGGCAGCTCGGAGTACAACCCGGCGCACGCCCCGCTAAGTAGAACATGTTCATTTCCTGATTGGGGCCATTTTGAGGCTTCTGAACTGGAAACTTGTCTCAATCCCAGACAGCGGGACTGAAACAAGATTCATGCGCCTTGAGCATCATTGTGTGAGGCCGGGCACAGTACGCCCACTCTGTTTACCAATGACTGGACGGTTGTTCAACTCTTTCTGGCCGGGTTCCGGGCCGAAACCCCGTGACCCGCTCCGGTGCCGACACTCAACCCAGTTCGTGCAGAGCCGTTGCAGAGAACGTACGACCTTCTTCGCGCCCGGCGAAGTAACCGGTCAGCGTGGTGGCCAGATCGTCACCTGACCACTGCGCGCCCGCGGCGTCGAACCGCTGCTCCACTGTCGGCGCGGCCATCAACGCGACCATGGGTCCGTACACGACGAACACCTGTCCGTTGACCGCGTCGGCCGCGGGTGCGGCCAGGTAGGCCACCAATCGCGCCACATGCTCGGGCGAGAGCGGATCGACTTCGCCCTCGGGAGCCGCGCTGAAGACCTGTTCGGTCATAGCGGTGCGCGCCCGCGGGCAGATGGCATTGGCCCGGACACCGAAGCGATTCAGCGCACGCGAGGCGGACAGCGTGAGCGCGGTGATACCGGCCTTGGCGGCCGCGTAGTTGGCCTGCCCCTCCGGACCGAGCAGACCGGCTTCGGAAGAGGTGTTGACGATCCGGCCGTAGACGGGCGCACCGGCTTCCTTCGACTTCGCCCGCCAATAGGCGCCGGCATTGCGGGTCAACAGGAAATGCCCGCGCAGATGTACCGCGAGGACCGCGTCCCAGTCCTCGTCGGACATGTTGAACAGCATCTTGTCGCGGGTGATACCCGCGTTGTTGACCACGACGTCCAGGCCACCGAAGGACTCGGTGGCCGCGGCGATCAAGGCGTCGGCGGTGGACCGCTCGGCGACACTGCCGGGGACGAACTCGGCCTTGGCGCCGAGTGCCCGCACCTGCTCCAGCGTCTCGGACACGGCGTCGGACTCGGCCAGGTCATTGACCACGACCGAGGCCCCGGCTGCGGCCAGGGCGAGCGCTTCGGCCTTACCGAGGCCCGCACCCGCTCCGGTCACGATCGCAACTCGCCCGGCAAGGCTGGTATCTGTATCGCTCACCGGGCCGACTCTAGAACGTGTTCTTATTCACGGCAAGAGCCGATTCACAGCAACCGCAACGCCGCTTTCGGGCATTGCGCGACCGCTTCGGCCACTTGCGACTCCTGATCGGGCGCGACCTCACCCTCGGCGACGTGCAGCATGTCCTCGTCATCGAGTTCAAAGACGTCGGGAGCGATTCCCGCGCAGATTCCATTCGCTTCGCACTGATCGAAGTCAACGCTGACCTTCATCGAAACTCCTTTTCCCGCCCTATGACCGAAGCCTAACAAGCGATGGCCGACGAGACTGGCTACATGGGCTGATTACCCTTCAATACTGGAACATGTTTCAGTGCATATGCAATGATCGGAGCAAGGTATCGGAGATCCATTCCGCGCTCTGGAGAGGCTGAGCGCGGCGCGATCCCACATCCCGGCCCATCTCCCATCCCGTAGAACGAAGGCTCGAGGTACCGCTATGCGCATCGCGTATACCCCGGAACATGAACAGCTACGCGCCGAGCTGCGCGAATACTTCGCGCGGCTGATCACCCCCGAACGGCGGGCCGCGCTCAGCTCCCAGACCGGCGAGTACGGCCAGGGCAATGTGTACCGCGAGGTCGTCGCGGAGATGGGCCGCGACGGCTGGCTGGCCCTGGGCTGGCCCGAGGAGTTCGGCGGCCAGAACCGGCCCATGCTGGATCAGCTGATCTTCACCGACGAGGCCGCCATCGCGGGCGCCCCGGTCCCGTTCCTGACCATCAACTCCGTCGCGCCGACGATCATGCACTACGGCAGCGACGAGCAGAAGAAGTTCTTCCTGCCCAAGATCGCCGCCGGTGAGTTGCATTTCGCCATCGGCTACTCCGAGCCCGGCGCGGGCACCGACCTGGCGAGTCTGCGCACCACCGCGGTGCGCGACGGCGACGACTACGTGATCAACGGCCAGAAGATGTGGACCAGCCTCATCGCCTACGCCGACTACATCTGGCTGGCCGTGCGTACCGACCCCACCGCCAAGAAACACAAGGGCATCAGCATGCTGATCGTGCCCACCGACGCCGAGGGCTTCTCCTGGACCCCGGTGCACACCATGGCCGGCCCCGATACCAGCGCGACCTACTACCAGGATGTGCGCGTCCCGGTCACCTCACTGGTCGGTCCGGAGAACGGCGGTTGGCCGCTGGTCACCAATCAGCTCAACCACGAGCGGGTCGCCCTGACCTCCGCCGCCGCGCTGCAGCTGGCCCTGGCCCAGACGACCGCGTGGGCCAAGGAGACGAAGGCCGCGGACGGCTCCCGCGTCTTCGACCGCGAATGGGTGCAGCTCAATCTGGCCCGGGTGCACGCCAAGGTCGAATACCTGAAGTTGATGAACTGGGAGATCGCCAGCCGGGCGGACGCGGGCGGGGATGCCGCGCCGCGCCCATGGGACGCCTCGGCCTGCAAGGTCTACGGCACCGAACTGTCCACCGAGGCCTACCGGCTGCTCATGGAGGTGCTCGGCCCGCAGGCATCGCTGCGGCAGGACTCCCCCGGTTCGGTCCTGCGCGGTCGGCTCGAGCGGATGCATCGCGCCGCCCTGATCCTCACCTTCGGCGGCGGCACCAACGAGGTGCAGCGCGACATCATCGCCATGACCGCTCTGAAGCAGCCCGCCTCCGGCCGCTGACACCCGATTCAGGAGTTCACCATGGATTTCACCCCCACCGAAGCCCAGTCGGATCTGGCCCGGCTCACCGGCGAGGTCTGCGACAAACTGGTCACCGCCGACCGCCTGCGCGAATTGGACCGCGGGACCGCCAAATTCGACGAGCCGCTGTGGAAATCGCTCGCCGAGACCGGCGTACTCGCCGCCGCCCTGCCCGAGGAGGTGGGCGGCAGCGGCTTCGGCGCACTCGAACAGACCGCGATCCTGCGCGAGCTCGGTAAAGCCGTCGCCGCGGTCCCCTACCTGTGGTCGGTCGTCCTGGGCGCGGGCACGCTGGCCGAGTTCGGGTCCGCCGCGCAGAAGCAGCTCGCCACCGACGCCGGCGCGGGCACCGCGATCCTGACCGTGGCACTGGCCGAGGAGCACAACTGGGAACCGGCCCGCCCCACCACGACCGCCACCGAAACCGACGGCGGCTGGCGCGTCACCGGCACCAAGACCACCGTCCCGGTCGCCGACCGCGCGGCCCGGATCCTGGTTCCCGCGGCGGTGTCCGGAGTCGCCGCGGTCTTCCTGGTCGACCCCACGGCCGACTCCGTCACTGTGACCGCCCAGCAGGTGACCGACCGCAGCGCCGAATCGCTCGTCGAGTTCACCGACGCGCCCGCCGAACTGCTCGGCACGGTCGAGGACGGCGCCCGGATCCTGGACTGGCTGCTCAACCGCGCCTGGCTCGGCCTGGCCGCCCAGCAGCTGGGCACCCTGGAACGCTCCCTGGAACTGGTCGCCGACTACGCCCGCGAACGCGAACAGTTCGGCCGCGCCATCGGCAGCTTCCAGGCCGTGGCCCAGCGTCTGTCCGACAGCTACATCGGCCTCCAGGGCCTGCGCCTGACCGTCACCCAGGCCGCCTGGCAGCTCGCGGAGGGCCTGGACGCCACCGGGGCCGTGCACACCGCGAAGTTCTGGGCCGCCGAGGCGGGCCATCAGGTCGCCCACACCCTGGTCCACGTACACGGCGGTGTCGGTATCGACCGCGACCACATCGCGCACAACTACTTCACCGCCGCCACCCGCAACGAGTTCGCCCTGGGCGGGGCCACCAACCACCTGCTCCCCCTGGCGCAGTTCGTCCCCGAATCCGCCTGAGCTGCCACTGCCGAGTGATATCACCGCGCGTAGTATTACGTATTACACGTATTACCTATGACAGGAGCGCGCGGTGATACTCAACAGCAAGGGCCAGGTCACTATCCCCTCCGCCTTACGCGCAAGGTTCAACCTTCATGAAGGAGATGAAGTGGAGGTGATCGAGGTCGACGGCGCGCTGCGAATCGTCCGGAGCGATAACACCCCCACACGTGGTCAGCGGCTGGTCGACCGGATGCGCGGTACCGCAGACAGCAAAGAGATCGAGGGTATGAGCACCGACGAGATCATGGAACTGCTCCGTGGTGACTAACCTGCGGCCGATCGGTGGTCCGACGACCCTGGTCGACTCCTGCGTTCTTCTGGACGTACTGACCGACGACAAGAACTGGGCGCAGTGGTCGGCCGAAAGGCTGGCCGAAGCAGTCGACTTCGGCCGTGTGGTCATCAATCCGATCGTTTACGCGGAAGTATCGGTCGGCTACGAAACGGTCGAAGTGCTGGACAGGCTGCTTCCGGCCGAGGATTTCGTCCGGGAACCGCTGCCCTTCCGAGCCGGATTCCTGGCCGGCAAGGCCTATCAACGCTATAGGCGCAATGACGGGACGAAACGCTCACCCATGCCCGACTTCTATATCGGCGCGCACGCCGCGGTGGCCGGATACCGGCTGCTCACCCGAGACGGACAACGCTTCAAGGGCTACTTCCCGACCGTGGACCTGATTGTTCCAGCACGGTGAGAAGTCGGCACGCTGCTCATGTGAGCCGCCGATTGAGCTCGGCGCTGACAGCCAAGACATGATCGGCAGCGCGATCGAACAACCGCGAACGCTCATCGGAAACATTCACCCGCGCGTCGTCGGTGTTTTGCTCCATACGGCGACCTCCAGTTCCGAATCGTTTCCGAACCAGCACAGATCGCCGGACACACGCAGAAGGGCCGCTGATCGTCCATCGGCCCTTCTGCGCCCGATCGCTCTCAGGAAGCGTTACCCGCCGACCCGTGCTCGTCGGCGTCACGCTCCTCGGTCTGCGCCTTGGCCCATTTGTAGTCGGGCTTACCCGCCGGCGACCGCTTGATCTCGTCGACGAACCACAGGCTGCGGGGCAGCTTGTAGGAGGAGATCTCCCGGGTCAGCACCGGGCGCAATTCCTCCAGGGTGGGGCGTTTGTCGCCGCGACACTGCACCACGGCCGCCACCCGCTGTCCCCAGCGCTCGTCCGGGACGCCGACCACCAGCGCGTCGAAGATCTCGGGATGGCATTTCAGCGCGCCCTCGACTTCTTCGGGGTAGATCTTCTCGCCACCGCTGTTGATGCTGACCGAGCCACGGCCGAGCATGGTGACGGTGCCGTCCTCCTCGACCCGGGCCCAGTCGCCGGGGATGGAGTAGCGGACGCCGTCGTACTCCTTGAACGTCGCCGCGGTTTTCACCGGGTCGTTGTAGTACCCGATCGGGATATGACCTTTGCGCGCCAGCACACCGGTCTGCCCGGACCCGGGGACGACGGGTTTGCCGTTCTCGTCGATCACCGCGGTGGAGGCGTCGATCTTCACCCGCGGGCCGCCCGTGTGGGTCGCGCCCTTGGCGGCGATGGAAATGCCGCCGAAACCGGTTTCCGAGGAGCCGATCGAATCGGTGATCACGGTGTTCGGGAGCAGGTCGATGTACTCGTCCTTGAGGGCAGGCGAGAACAGGGCGGCACTGCTGGCCATGGCCCACAGGTTGGCGTGCTGGTAGGGCTCACCGGTTTCCGGATGACCGGCCTTCAGCGCGTCCAGCATCGGACGGGCCATGGCGTCACCGGTTATGAAGATCATGTTGATGCCGTGCGCGTCCACGGCCTGCCAGACGGTGTGCGCGTCGAACTCCGGGATCATGATGGTCTTGCCACCGTCGAACAGTCCGTGGAAGACCGCGGTCTGCGACCCACCGTGGATGAGCGGTGGGATCGGGTAGCGCACCATCTGGCCGCCGGCCGCACCGGTCTTGGCCTGCTGCCACTCGTCCTGGACGTACTCACCGGTCATGAAGTTGATACCACCGCCGAGCACCCGCCACCAGTCCTCGTGCCGCCACATGACGCCCTTGGGCATACCGGTGGTGCCGCCGGTGTAGATCATGAAGATGTCGTCGTTGGAGCGATCGCCGAAATCGCGCTCGCCCGACGATTCCGCCAGTGCCGCTTCGTATTCCACCGCGTCCGCGGGCGTGGCAGCGTCCGTGCCGTCGTCGACGATCAGGACCGCTTTCAGATGCGGGACCTTCGACCGGACGTTCACCACCTTGTCGGTGTAGCGCCGCTCATGGATGAGCGCGACCATGTCCGAATTCTCGAAGATGTACTGCAACTCGTTCTCGACGTAACGGAAGTTGACGTTGACCATCACCGCCCGCGCCTTGAACACCGCCAGCATCGACTCCACGGCCTCGATGGTGTTGCGCGAGTAGATGCCGACCTTGTCGCCCGGCTGGACACCGTGTTCCAGCAGGTAGTGCGCCAGCCGGTTCGCGCGGTCCTCCAATTGGGCGAAGGTCACCGAGCGGTGGTCGTCAGCCAGCGCAACCCGGTCCGGCACAAGGTCGATGGTGTGTTCGACGAGGTCGGCTATGTTGTACGTCACAAGGTCAAAAATAGAACGTGTTACTGTTTCTGGCAAGGGTCCGAGTAACAGGAGAAACAACGATGCCTCAATGCCTCGTCGAGAAGCGCGGCCATGTCCTCATCGTCACCATGAACCGCCCCGAGGCGCGCAACGCGCTCTCGACCGAGATGATGGCGATCATGCGGGACGCCTGGGATCAGGTCGACAGCGATCCGGACATCCGCGTGGCGATCCTGACCGGCGCGGGCGGGGCCTTCTGCGCGGGCGCCGACCTCAAGGGCATGACCCAGCAGCATCCTGGTGATTCGTTCGCGGGCGGG
Source organism: Nocardia sienata NBRC 100364 (assembly GCF_001613205.1). GTDB lineage: Bacteria > Actinomycetota > Actinomycetes > Mycobacteriales > Mycobacteriaceae > Nocardia > Nocardia sienata. The sequence continues at coordinate 32,604 of NZ_BDBX01000056.1, forward strand.
GGCTGGGACCTGTCGAAGATCGAGGCGCTGCTGAAGGGCCGCCGGCTCACCAAACCGCTGATCGCGGCGGTCGAGGGCGCGGCCATCGCCGGTGGAACCGAGATCCTGCAGGGCACCGATATCCGGGTCGCGGGTGAGAGCGCGAAGTTCGGGGTGTCCGAGGCTCGCTGGGGCCTGTTCCCGCTGGGTGGCTCCGCGGTCCGGCTCGTCCGTCAGGTCCCCTACACGGTCGCCGCCGATATTCTGCTCACCGGCCGGCACCTGAGCGCCGCCGAGGCCAAGGACATCGGCCTCATCGGCCATGTGGTGCCGGACGGGCAGGCGCTCGACAAAGCACTCGAACTCGCCGACCTGATCGCGGCCAACGGTCCACTCGCGGTCCAGGCGATCCTGCAGACCATCCGCGACAGCGAATGCGTCCCCGAGGAAGAGGCCTTCCAGATCGACGCCAAACTCGGCATGGCGGTCTTCCAGTCGGCCGACGCGAAAGAAGGCCCGAGGGCCTTCAAGGAGAAGCGCAAGCCGAACTTCAGCGGTAAATAAAGGCCTTTCCGGCAGCCACGTCGCCGACTGCCACCGCGCGCCCCGGCACCCCGATACGCCGGGGCGCGCACCTCGTACCGCAGACGCCACACCGCGATTCCGTCGCTACGAACCCGAGCGCAATTGCCCGTGCAACTGCTCGTACTTGCCCGAATCGTGCCACTGGCCTGGTTCGAACGGGGAGGATTCACCGCCCATCTCCTGATATTGCCGCATCATCGGCCTGAGGTCGTCGAACAGGTCCACCGGATCCATATCCCCGCCGGCTTGTTCGAGCTTGTTCTGCCACCGTTGGTAGCGGCTACTTCCCTCCTCGACCTTCTCGACCCACTGCGACGATGACACGTACAGATCGTCGTTGAAATCGGCGATGGCGCTCGGCGGCTTCCCCGCCTGCTCCAACAAGAAATTCAGCGCGACTCTCGAATGCCGCCCGTGGAAAGGCCCCTCCCAGCTGTGCCCGGAAATAAGCTGCCGCTGGAAGTGGGCAGCAGCCTGATAGGGCCGGTACCCGCTCTGCTCCCTGGCGGCGTTGTAATCGTCGCAGAGTGATTGGTGGAATACACGCGTACCCTCCACACTGCCGAAATTCGGGTAGATGATCACACCGCCTTCGGACATCCCTCCCCGGATAGCGAAGTCCGGGCCGATATATGCCTGTAGAGGATCGTCACGGAATGTTGCCAACTCCTCTGCTGTAGGGGGAGCGTCCAGGGGACGCATCTCCCGCGCACCGAGCCGACCCTCGACGCTGGGGTGGAAAACGACTCCATAGGGTTCGGTACGGAACGGCCCCGGCGCATAGGTGAGTAGCGGGTTCTCCTCGATGGCAGCCCGTGCGCTGCGCGACAACGGCCGGCTCAAAGTACCGAAAGCGCTGCGCCGCGCCCCCTGCATCCGCCCAGCGGTTTCCGGGTCGTGCCGGATTCGCAACCTCCGGTGGAACTCCTGCAGGAGATCCACCGACATCTCACGATGGAGGTTCCGCCGAGCAAACAGCCGGGCATCGAGCCAACTCGCCCACCCCTCGGGCCCGTCGAAGATCGTTTCCGGCCGTGCCTGCCGTGAGATAAGGGCTATGTCGCGGAACTTGTCCTCCATGAACAAGCTGAGCTCGAGTGCTCGTTGTGCATCGGTTCGGATACCGTGCGCTTCCTCCAGCCGGCGTATCTGCACCTCGATGGGCAGGTCCAAGAAGTTCTCGTCGGCGGTCGGGTCCGGTAAGTGGTCCGTTCCTCGGGCGCTCGCACCGGATGGCGGGGCGACGGCGGCCCCGCGAACGCGGCTCCGAGCCGGAGCGGACTTGTCGAGCTCGGGTGCGAACTGCTTGTTTATGCGTTCGAACTGTTCGGCACCGTCCCGTAACGTCTCCGGGTAGATACGGTGGGTCTTGTAGATGAGCGGGGCGACTCCGCTCTCGAGCGCGGCGGCTATCTGTTTGGCCACCTGCAGCATCTTCGCGACGGATTCACCGCCGCCCGACCCGGTCATGAGATCTACCGTCGCCTGCGCCTGTCAGGCGGCGAGGACCGGTGTGGAGATGTCGACCGGGGCAGACGCCGGGCCGAACAGCTCGGGCCGGCGCTTCGAACTGTCGATGGCGTGGGCGCCGGGCCGGCTGCTGCAAGCCCGTCGGCGGATGGGCGAAACTGGGAACTCGATCAACTTCTCCGGGCTCTTCGGGGTGCATCGTCGGCCGACACGAAATTATTGCCGATCGACCAACAGTCGGCAAAAAATTTCCGCGGTGTAATCCCTTCGGATACACCGCGGCCGGCCGTAACCGCATTCCTCGCCAACGCTTCCGTGCGCGGCCGTATCCCCGATCGGGGCCGTCGCCCCTCTCCTCTACGCGCCGGGATAGTTCATGTAGAACGGCTCCCACTGGTGACCATCGGGGTCCAGGAAGGTCCGGCCGTGCATCCCGACCTGCGCCTCCTGGGCCTGCTTGTCCGTATTGATCTCCTCGGTACCCCCCGCGGCCACCGCGGCCGCGGTCAGCCGGTCGACCTCTTCGGCACTGCTCAGAGACAGCGCGTACGCGGCACCGGCCGCGGCCCGGGTATCGGCGATCGGACGCCGGCTGAAGGTGGCGAAATGCCGGTGGGTGAGCAGCATCAGGCAGATGTTGTCGTCGACCACGATGCAGGCGGCATTGTCGTCGGTGAAATCGTCGTTGACCTTCCACCCGAGCGCCTCGTAGAAGTTCTTGGACCGTCCCAGGTCGGTGACGGGTAGGTTCACGAAAATCATCTTGCTGCTCACGGTTTCGGTCCTTTCGGAAGGGTGGTCTGCGTTTCGCCGGCTGCCTTTCGCCGGCTGCAGAGGTTCAGACGCGGACCGACCCGGAAAATAATCGGTGCCGGACCGATCCCACCGAGCGACGCTCGCCGGCGGTCTCGACCCCCCGCGCAGCGGAGCCGACCCGGCCGAAGCCGGCGGCGCAGTCGACCGGGGCGTGGCGGACTGTGACAACCGGGCCTGGGGACGCCTCCGTGAAACCGAGCGAAAAAGGCGCGTTTCATCCTCTGTTCACATGTCGGTGCACTGTGCCACAGTGGCACCCATGAGCGAGCAGACCGGCACTGTCGACGCCGATGTCATGAGATCCTTCGAGGTGCACAGGCGGGAATTGTGCGCCTACGCCTACCGCATGCTGGGCTCGTCCTTCGAAGCCGAGGACGCCGTCCAGGACGCATTCACCCGAGCCTGGAAGTCCTACGACTCCTTCGAGGGCCGGGCCAGCCTGCGTTCCTGGCTCTACAAGATCACCACCAATATCTGCCTGGATATGCTCGACGGCCCGCAGCGCCGGGCGCGGCCGATGGATCTGTCCGGCCCGTCGACACCGGACCGGCCCCTGCCGGCCCCCCAGCCGGACTACGTCTGGGTCGAGCCCATCCCCAACTCGCTCGCGTTCGGCGCGGACCCCGCCGAGCACGCCACCGCCAAGGACAGCCTGCGGCTGGCATTCGTCGCCGCCTGCCAGCATCTGCCCGCCACGCAGCGCGCCATCCTGATCATGCGCGAGGTCCTGCGCTTCTCCGCCAACGAGACCGCCGAGGCGCTCACCATGAGCACCGCCTCGGTGAACAGTGCCCTGCAGCGGGCCCGCGCCACCTTGAGCAAGGTCAAGCCGGCCGATACCGATACCTACGACGAAACCGACGAAGACCAGCGCAAAATGGTCGAGGATTTCGTAACGGCGTTCGAGTCCTACGATATGGACGCCCTCACCTCGCTGCTGAAGAGCGATGTGGCGCTGTCCATGCCGCCCTTCGATCTCTGGATTTCCGGGCCCGAGAACGTGGCCGCCTTCATGCTCGGCACCGGTGCGGCCTGCCGGAATTCGCGGTTGGTCCCGCTGGCCGGAGCCAACGGCCATCCCGCGTTCGGCCACTACAAGCCGAGCGGCGAGCCGGGCCGGTGGACACCGTGGTCGATCACGGTGCTGGAAATGCGCGACGGCGTGATCGCCGGCCTCAATTTCTTCCTCGACACCGAGCGCCTGTTCCCGCTGTTCGACCTGCCACCGGAATGGACGGAGGAACCGGTAGGCGAATCGGCCTGAGCTTCGGACCGACGCGGTCGACGCCGAGGGACCGCACCGTTATAGTCCGAACTCATGAGTGACCCTGGGGGGGACTCCCGGCCTGCCGGATGTGTCGGTTGTGCCCGAGGAGGTTCGTAATGTCGGTAAATATGTGTTCGGTCTGGCGGATGCGTTACGTCAGGCATTGACGTCCGCTGCTTCCGAGGTCGATTCGCTGACCGACGGTTCTTGGGTCGGCGACGACGCCGCCGAGTTCGCGACGGGATGGTCCGATGTGCGCGACGGCGGGGCGCGGATCATCGACGCACTGACCGGCATGGCCGAAACGCTGGGTGTCAACGCCGACACCTTCGAGGCCACCGACGACGGTACCGCCGACGGTATCAGCAGCTTGAGGTTGTGAGCACCGTGCCCTCGGAGTTCCAGGTCGATCTCGACCATCTCGACCACATCGTCGGCAAACTGAACGGTTTGGCCGGCTTTCTCAGCGACAACCTCGACGATATCGACGACAAAGTGGCGGCCTTGCAGGGCACCGGCTGGGAAGGTCTTGCGGCACAGGCGTATGCCGATGCACATCGCCAATGGTCGTCCGGCGCCCGCGAGTTCGCCGACGGGGTCCGCACAGTCGCCGAGGCAGCGCAGGCGGCCCACGACCGGTACACCCGCGCGATCGATCTGAACAGCAGGATGCTGCGTGGGTGACCCGCTCCGGATCGACTGGCAAATCTACTACGACGCCGCGAAGAAATGCCATGACCTGGCCACCGCGCTACGTGCCGCCGACAAACCGGTCCACGATGCGGTCAAGGGCCAGTGCGCCGGTATGGCCGGAGACGCGCCCGGCTGCAAGGAGTGGGGCCAAGCCTACGATCAGTCCGCGCAGAGAACGATGCAGGCGTGCACGAACCTGGCGGACGCGCTCTCGAACTTCGGGTACGTGCTGTACGCGACCGGATACAACTACGGCATCAACGCCAAGGCGAATCCCGCACCACCGCGCCCGCAGATCCAGGAAATGACCGAGCACAAGGTCAGCATCCCGACCTCGGTGCGGGACAACGGCCTCGGCATCGATCACCACGGCGGCGTCCAGGAACTCTTCGACGCACTCATCGCCCGCATCATGAACGAGTTCGGCAAACTACCCAACGGTGATGTGGAGGGTCTCGCCAAGGCCGCCCAGACCTGGCAGACATTCGCCGGACACGACACGGTCACCGGGGCCGCGGGGCGGATCAGCGCGATCGTGGCGCTGTTCGACCCCGTCCAGGATAAAACCAACCTCCAGCCGATCCTCGACCATCTAGAAACTCTCCGCGGCGGCGCCGACCAATTGGTCGCCGCTACCCAGAACCTCGCCACACCTGTCGGCGACTATCACTCCGGAATGGTCGAAGTCCGGGAGGAGATCGGCAGGCAGATCACCAACACCGAATGGGCAGTGGGTATCACGGTAGTCGCCGCCGCCGCAGCAGCATTCTTCACCTGGGGAGCGTCGGCTGCCGCGGCCGGCGGTGGAGTGACCGTGATGGTAGGCCATTGCATCAACGCGATCCGCTCCGCCTACCAAGCCAGCCGACTGTTCAAAGCAGTCGGACTCGCGACCGCGGTCGCCGGAGCCGTCGGCACCGTCAAAGCCTTCGACGGAGTTCCCGACCTCGGCAGCACCCTCACCTCCCTCGGCGCCATCATCGCCATGAAAGTCCTCATCGACGATGACGGGACGGGCCACAGCCCCGGAAATTCCAGCAATACACCCGGAAGCAGTGACTATCAACGCCGCCTCGATGAACTGGCGAAAGATCCCGCGAAGAACGGGAACGTCAATCCCCAGTCTCAACGAGAGGCCGAGGTTGGCCTCGCAGCGGAGCATGACGGCCAACTCGTTGGTCCTATTACCAGAGCTCAGCCCGGTCCGAATGGAGAAGACCAGGGCGAATTCGTAGATGCCAACGGCCAACGCTGGGATGTCAAGAGCTCACCTGACCATCAGCCCAGCTATCGACCTGACGCCGGCAAGGAGATTCCTAACCCTCAAACTGATGATAAGTTTGTCAAGATGATCGAAAAGGACCTCGCAACAGGAGAAAATGTTCTTATCGATCCAGATGGAATGACACCTGCGAGGAAGATTCATTTGGAACAACTGGTATCGAATCGACCTGAGTGGCAAGGAAAGGTGGTTTGGGGTCGATGAACAGTAAGAGCGATCACTCTGATGCGCGTGTGCGAATTTGGCCTGAAAATGCTCGTGCGCGGCAAACGCTGGTGGAATACTTGGATGCGCTGGCCGACCACCCTTCGAGAGACCTGACAGTAGACATTTTGCTAGCCGCAGACGAATGCGATTTCACCGGCGCTGACCTCTCCGGGTTGTTCTTGCAGGGCGCCGCGCTGAACGAGGCGAATTTTCGGGGCGTTCGGGTAATCGAGGCCGACTTGTACCAGTCCTGGCTCAGATACGCAAACCTGGATGGAGCCGACCTGTCCCGGTCGGATCTCCGGAAGGTACAGGCGACCGGATGCTCGGGGGTCGGAGTTGTTTTAAATGGAGCTCAGTTACAGGGAGCGTCTTTCGATGATGCCGATTTACACCATGCATTATTGCGTGGTGCAAATCTTCATTCTGCCAGTTTTTCGGGCGCAAACCTGACCGGCGCAGATCTACGGGACTGCAACCTAGGTTCGACAGATTTCGATGGCTGCAGGCTTGCAGATGCACTACTGAGCAATGCACGTGGGAAAATATTTGGACCGGTAGACATCGGAGTGACCGAACCGAATCTGATTTCCGGGCCATCCCTGGATTCCTGGCTCGCCGATCAGGGTGCCCATGAGGTCCATGTTTACCGATAACGACTGATAGAAATCTCGGACCTGACGTGCCTACTCGGTACCGGCGTGGAAGTCGATCCCGCCGGTTTGTCCGATACCCGCGCGCGGGCGAACCCTGGCGAAATATCTGGATGCGCTGGCCGATGTCGAGCGTGATGTGCTTCAACTCGCCGCCCTCGAGCGGCACGGCGAAATAATGAAGCTGCCGGGGGCGGGTGGGCAGTCTGCTTGTACCAGGCGCCTTGGCCGGTCAGTCGAGCCTTTCTCGGAGCACGGTGGTGGGCTATATCGGGTTGCTGTAATGGGTTTTCCGAGGACAAGTCCGAAGTCGATGTGGCGCTGGAGACTCCCGACGCCGTGTCGTCGGCGTGGAGGTCAAGGCCGGGCAACCGTCCGGACCGGGGACCTCACCGGTCTGCGCAACCTCGCACAGAAACTGTACGACAAGTTGGTCGCGGGTTACATCCTCTACACCGGCGAACAGACCCTGCCATAGGGCCCAAGCTACGGGCGGACCCGATGGACGCCCTCTGGCGGCTCGCTCTATGGCTGTGTCTCACCGGCCCGAATACAAGCCGGGGCCACAGGGCCGAATCTCCGAGTTGTGGGCTACGGCCGGTCGAACCGGCCGGAACGGGCACCGGCGGCAAAGGCGTTCCAGGCCTCGGAGGTGAAGGCGAGAGCTGGGCCGCCGCGATCCTTGGAGTCGCGCACACCCACCACGCCTCCCTTGATGAACGCGACCTCGACACACTCCTGGCTGCCACCGCTGTAGCTGCTCTTGAACCACCGAGCTTCGGATAGATAAGCGCTCACCCTGCGAACTCCCTTGCCTTCTCGCGAAGCAGCTTCCTGCTGTCCGGAAGATCCAACGCTACCCGTCGCAGCCCCATGTGCGCTTGGCGATAGCGATCCACCACTACTGGATCATCGAAGTACATCGCCCCGGTGTAGCCCTCGGCGTACACCACAGGTGGCTCGCCGGACTCCCCTGTCGACACCGCTTCGAACTCGAGAATGATGAATGGCCCGGTCAAGTCTCCCAGCGGGAGTCCCCTGGTGAACGGGAGAACCCGGATCGAGACATTCGTACATGTCCCCACGTCCGCCAAATGCCTGAGTTGCGTTGCCATGATGCGGCGGCTCCCAACGACCCTGTGCAGCGCAGACTCGTCCAGAAGCACGTCTATCGGCAATGGATCCGACTTCTTGGTTATTTGAATCTGACGCCGTATCCGCATCTCAACCCGTCGGACGATCTCACTGTCCGGCTCGGACGGGTGCGCGAGCCGGGTCACGGTTCGCGCGTAGTCTGGTGTCTGCAGCAGTCCAGGGACGATTTCCGCGAAGGAAGTCAACTTCACCGCCGCTGCTTCCAGCCCCATGTACACATCGAAGTTCAGCGGAATCAGATCGCCGTACTGGTGCCACCAGCTCTTGGTGTTGCCCTGTTGGGCGAGACCTTTCAGAGCGTCGATCGTGGTTTCGTCGGCGCCGCATACACGGCAGATCGCTTCGATATCCCAGAGCCGAATCCGGTCCGCCGCTCCTGTTTCCAGGCGTTGCACAGTGGTGGCGCCGCGTTCGATACGCCGCGCCAGTTCCGCGATTGTGAGCCCGGCGCCCTGCCGTAGGTCCCGCAGATATCGCCCCACTTGGCGACGCGGAAGGGTCGAGCCGATATCTGCCATGACACAACCTGCTTTCCCTCGATCACGCCCTTGAATTCGTTCTGACCGGTCCGGTCGTGTCATCCCCCATGCCGCCCCGGCGCCCGCCGATAGTCGCACCGGTTCGGGCCGGAATACAACTACCCCAACGAGAACCGTTCCTTCCCGGAAGGACACTTCCACCCTGGAACAGCTGGCCGCCGGACGACCATATCTATCGCGGCAATTCCACCACACCCGGTGTCCTCGCGACCTCAGTTGTCGTCGGGCACAGAAGTTGGCGGGAACCCGGCAGAGCTTCCGGTAACCCACCTGTTCTGGCTCGAGCCGATATCCACAACCGGGATCCGTTTTCTTTGGATGCGTTCGTTTCGATCCATGGATGAGCGCCAGGCGAGTAGCGGATTGCGTTCTCGGCCTTTGGCGCAAATCCCTCGGATCACTCGCTGCGCCTCTGGATCGACGGTGGATCCGCTCTACTGGGGCCCGGCAGAAAGCACGGCCCCAATGAGAATCGATCGACGATCGGAGGCAACCATGCCTGGGACCCACACCGAGCGGCCCGAGACGTGGGCACCCGCGCTACCGCAGCGAACGCCGCCCAGCCACCGGACGAAAGAGGCGGCGGCGCGACTCTGGCGGGCGGCCGAGCGCCACGACCTCGGCGTGCTCGAACGAGTTGCCCGCAGCCTGCGCGACCTCGACACCGGTAGCGGATACCAGACCCGTACCCAGCACGAGATCGATGGAGTCATCGCCCGATACCGCGCGGCCCATCCCGAGGCTCGGCATGACCGTTGACACCTGCGATCTGCACACCGGACCCTGGGTCCCGCTGGTCGCGCTCGCCATTGACCGCCACGACACGGAGGAACTCGTTATCCGGTGTCCCGAATCGCTGTTCTGCCTGCGCGGCGCACTGGTCACCGGTGGGCAGATCGCGCCGCATTTCCGTAACGTCGCCGGTCTGTGTCCATGGATCGGGGTGGGAGTACGCCACACCGCGCCTCCGTGCGGTTGCGAGCCGTTCATCACCACACGGCAACTTCGCATAGTCACCCATCACGGCAGGACACCGTGGGGGCCGATCGCCTCGATCGGCTGCCCCGGTGGATGCCGGGAATTCGCACCGGTCCAGAGCGGCCGCATCGGTCCGCACGGCCATCGCCCGTGCCCCTGGACCGGTATCCGGGTGATCGAGAAGGGTTTGTATCCACCACTGCTCACCGCCCAGGACCACCGGTGAACGCGGCGTTCCCTCGAGCTACTGCGCAGGCGACACACGTTCGGGCAACGCGTGCGAGACACGGTCGGGCAATGCGTGCGAGATGCGGTCGGCAGGGCGCGGATCGCGTCCGATACACGATGACACCGGCGCATCCCGGTAACCCGTCAGAAGTAGGCGTCGTCCGCGTTTTCGCGGAGTGTGCGTTCGGCCTGTTCGATCCACGCGGCGAACACAGCGCCGAAACCCTTCGTGCTCGCGGGACGCAGCTCGAGGTGGGTACGGTTGCGTTGTTCGACATAGCGGCCGTCGCCGGTGATATCGCACCACTGCAGTGCGCGATGGCGGTTGTGGGCGGCATGGAAATTACCGAGCCGGAGGATGGCGTGCCCACCGCCGTCGGCCGATCGGCGGGCCAGCTGTTCGAAACGGCGGCGCGCGCTTGTGAGGTCGGCGGCGTACCGGGAGTCCTCGGCCGGTTTCACGTCCGCGAGGTCGAAGGTGGCGGGCTTGTCGCGGCCGGGTTCGCAGGGCGGGACGGCGGCGGCGAGGGCGGCGGGAAGCTGGTCGGCGCGCAGCAGCTGGGCCCGGATATCGCTGTCCTCACCCCGTATCGCGGTCTGGCTGAGTACCACGGCGTGTGCGTAGGTACGGGCGCCGACCACACGCAGATCTTTGCGGGTGCGGCCGTCGCCGCCCCGATGCTTCACCGAGCCGAACAGGATCTCGATCCGCATATCGCACTGCGCGAGCGTCTGCACGAGCAAGCGGATCCTCTCCTGTTCGTCGATATCGCCGACGGCGCGGACGGCGGCGCGGTGCGCCTCGAACTCGTCGATCGTGGCGAAGCGGCTCCGGTAGCGCAGGGGTGTGGGCATACGGTCGTTGCCCTCGTCGAACCAATGCGCGGCGAAGGTATCCGGTTCCCAGGTCCAGGCCATACGGGTGGTATCCGTTCCAATCGAGCGATTCGGCTCCGCGATCCGAGCAGCGGCGGCCGAGGGCGGGTGGTCGCGGGGTGAACAGCGCAACCGAGGTCGACGGGCCGCACGCCCGGTCGGGCACGATGTGTCGTGGCCGGGGTGCGGCTGTGAGGTCCGGCGGCCGATCAGAAACTGGGAGGTCGTTCGGCGGGACCGGTGGCGGGGGCGTCGGCACCGAGCACACCGCCGGGAAGGGTCCGCGGTTCCTCTCCGAGGAGTTCGCGGGTGTTCTCCTCGTTGATCAGGTAGTCGGGAGTCTGCCGGTCGCGTTCGTCGTCCCCGGAACCGCCGCGGCCCGCACCGGGCGCGCCCATCATCGGCATACCGCTACGCGTCGCGGGCGAACCAGAGGCGGTCCTGGTGCCGGCGGTGGTCGCAGGCACCCCGGTCGACGGCGAACCCGATACGGTCCGGCCCGGTCCGGGCGCAGCCGGGCCCGGGGTCCCCGCGGGACCACCGGGACTGCCCGGTGTGCCGGTAGGCATGCCGGTGGTGGTCGACGCGGGAGTCACGGCGGGGCTACCGGTGTTGCTCGGCACCGTGGCCTGCGGTGTGGTACTCGGGGTTTCGGTTGTCGCCGATTGCGTATCCTCCGGGGCGGTACCGGTGTCCTCGCCGGTCGGCTGCTGCTCACCGGGCTGTTCCGCCCCGGGTGTTTCCTGCCCCGGCGTACCGGGCGTGGGCGAGGTGCCCCCCGGGGAGGGCCCGTCGTCACCGGTGGTGGGGCCACCCGGGTTACCACCGTCGTCCACCGCAATCGGGTCCCGCGGCTGCGGCAACACCGGGACCTGGGCATCCGCGGAAACCGCCGGGGTCACATAGTTGGTGGCCATATGCTGCTGGGCCCCCTGTTCCGCCGCCGCCACTCCCCCGTCGCCGTCGAACCAGTCCCCGGGGACCCACCAGCTCTGCGGGTCGTCCACAACCTCCGGCATGCCGTTCTTCGTCGACAGGACAGCAGCGACCATATTGTCGACCCGGTAGGCCAGTCCCCACAGTGCCGGCGTCAGATTCGTTGCGTCGGTGGCGTAGTCGGCGATCGCCTGCCGTGCCGTCTCCGCCGCCGGGCCCGACCACGCCGATTCACTGGACCGGCGGATCCGGGCGGCGAACACGGTGACGGTCTCTTCCCAAGCGGTGGCGATCGCGGCGTAATCGTCGCGGGCGTAGGTCGCCTCCATCGGATCCATCGCATCGAAGACCGCTTTTATCTCGGTATGCGAATGTGCGGCGGGGTTCTCCCGCGCACCGTTCTTCAGGATCAGCGATTCTTCGTAGCCGAACTCGCTCATTTCGGCACCTGCAATCCCTGCGGAGCGGATGCCATGACCTCGTTGTACCGCGACGCGAACGCGCTATCGGTATCCAGATAGCGTTGCGCGATCACCCGATGCAACTCCTGGATACTGTCCACTATCTGGTAGTGGCGTTCCAGGATGGCGTGGACGCTGTTCCCCGACTCATCGCCCTCCGCTTTACTCCGGAACCGCGAGACAAGCACCTTACCGGTCTGTATCCAGCTCCCGGGATCTTCGCCCAAACCCCAGTTATCGCGGCTCGATATCCCCTTTGCCACACCTTGCAAGTCACGGATCTGGTCCTTCATGGCTTGACAGTCCCGGTCGATATAGACGAACTCCTCCGCATTCACCCGGACATCGCTGTTGAACGACACCGATAACTGACCATCGTTGGCCGCGTCGATCACGTCCTGCATAGGACGCTTTCTCTCATCTGCCATGACCCACCCCTCTTCCTGCCACCGACTTCGTCACTCTCACTACCGTCATACTCCCGCCGGAATCAGCGGTAACACCCTCTCCGCCAGCCGCGTCGCGATATCGCACGGGTGCTGATTACCGGTAAGACGACCGGACGCCGGGTTATCGATCAGGAATTCGAGACTTCCCCCTACCATCTCCGCGTTCAACGTGCAGTCGGTCGATGTCGTCCCATTATGCTGCGCGATAGTGACCGGGCGACCATCAACTACGGCTTCCCGCGCCCCAGGAACATCCTTCTCACGAACCATATCGAGCGTCAGGTTCGTCGCACTGATACTGGCGGAGTAACCGTCCGACACCACCCAACGGCAACCACTCCAGGCGATATCACCGCGCCGCATATCGTCCGTGGAGGTCGAGCTGTTCGTCGAATGCAACCCCTCCGAATCCAGTACCTCCTGCGGGATATCGGTACACGGATCGAACCCACTCGGCACCTGCGGCGCCGCCGCCTGCTCAGCCGACGTAGAAGGCTCCGCGGAACCACCAGTGGACGTCCCGCACCCCGCCGCCACCAGGACCACACTCGCCCCGGCCACCACGGCACACGCCGACCTTCGCATGATGCCCAATTCGTTCCCCTGCGCGCCGATCCCGGAACTGGTACCGCAGGACGGACCGGCTCCTCCGCCCCCGCGAGCTTGCAGCGACCGTATCGAACGTTTGTCCACGTCCGCAAGCGAAACCACCGCATCGCACGCACCGAACCACCCGCGTCCGAACCACCTACAACCCGTCGGACCGCGTTGGGCGCGGGCCGGCGCCGTGTGACTCGGAAGCGCGATCGCGCGAGAGCAGTCGAAGTCGACCGGACCGAAAGAATCGGCACCGGCCAGGAGTGCGGTTGCGAGAGAGGTCTACGGCGCGGTACCGGCAACCGGACAACACCGGACCGGCTCGGCGACGTGGGGGCCCCGGGGCGACTCCTACCGCACCGCGCGGCCACACCACGGGTACGGCCCGATACCCGCCGGGCGCATCCTGCGGGTATCGGCAACGAGCATTTTCTGCAACAAGTTCACCGGCTGCCGACCAGCGGCGCCAAACGCTTCAGCTGCTCCACATCGGGCACCGAGACCAGCAGCATGGTGACGCCGGCGGCCTCCCATACCGCGATCTGCTCACGTACCTGGGCCTCGTTGCCGATGATCGCGGTCTCCAGCACCAGTTCGTCCGGTACCGCCGCCGCGGCCTCGGCCTTCTTGCCCGCCTGGAAGAGCGTGCCGATCTCCTCGACTTCCTTCTCGTAGCCCATCCGGCGATACACCTGGGCGTGGAAGTTCAGCTCCGGTGCGCCCATGCCGCCGATGTAGAGCGAGGTGATCCAGCGCATCCGTTCGATCTCGGCGGCAGGGTCGTCGGTGATGATCACCTGGGCGGTGGCGGCTATCTCGAAGTCCTCCCGCGAACGCCGGGCACCCGGCCGCGCGAAGCCCTCGTCGAGCCATTCGTTGTATACGCCGGCCATCCGCGGCGTGTAGTAGATCGCGAGCCAGCCGTCGGCGATCTCCGCGGTCAGCGCCACGTTCTTCGGCCCTTCCGCGCCCAACCAGATGGGCAGATCCGCACGTAGGGGATGAGTTATCGGTTTGAGCGGTTTACCCAGACCGGTCGCGCCCGCGCCGCTGTAGGGCAGCGGGTAGTTCGGCCCGTCGTTGGTGACCGGGCCCTGCCGGGCCAGCACCTTGCGCACGATATCGACGTATTCGCGGGTCCGCTGCAACGGTTTGGCGAACGGCTGCCCATACCAGCCCTCCACCACCTGCGGGCCGGAGACGCCGAGGCCGAGAATCGCCCGCCCGCCACTGAGATGGTCGAGGGTCAGCGCGTGCATCGCGGTGGCGGTGGGGGTCCGGGCGGATAGTTGCACCACCGAGGTGCCCAGCCGCACCCGCTCGGTCGCCGAACCCCACCAGGCCAAGGGAGTGAAGGCGTCCGACCCCCAGGATTCGGCCGCGAACACCGCGTCGAACCCGGCCTCTTCGGCCGCCACAACGACCTCGGCGGCATGTTCCGGCGGCCCCGCGCTCCAGTACCCGAGTTGCAATCCGAACTTCATATCCGACCCCTTCCGGCCTACTGCTTGCCAGCAGAATAAGAACCTGTTCTACTCGATATCGTGAATCAGGGGAATACTGCACCCACGGTAATTACGCAGGAACGCCCGCCGGGACTGAAACCGAGCGATGTGCTCAGTGCGCCCCTGCGGATGGAGTTCGACTACACGCGCTCCGTGGGACCCATCATCGGCAAGTTCCTTACCGGCCTGCGCGAACGGCGCGTCTTCGGTATCCGTGGTTCGGACGGCCGGGTGCTCGTGCCACCGGCCGAATTCGACCCGGTCACCGCCGAACCGCTGTCGGAGTTCGTCGAGGTCGCCCCGACGGGCACGGTGAAGTCCTGGACCTGGGTCCGCGATCCGCTGCCCGGCCAGCCCTTCGACCGGCCGTTCGCCTACGCGTTGATCCAGCTCGACGGTGCCGACACCGCACTGCTGCACGCGGTCGATGTCGAGAGCCCGGAACAGATCGGCACCGGTATGCGGGTGACCGCCCGCTGGGCCGCCGAACTCACCGGGACCATCCACGACATCGTCTGTTTCGAGCCCGGTGAGACCCCGACCGCGGAGCCGGCGCCGGCCTCCGATGCCGACCCGGTCACCATCATCACGACACCGATCGGGATGGACTACAAGCACACCGCCTCCCCGGAGGAGAGCACCTTCCTGCGCGGCCTGAAAGAGGGCAAACTCATCGGCGCGCGGGCCGATGCGAACAGCAAGGTGTACTTCCCGCCGCGCGGTGTCGACCCGGTGGACGGGCGGTCCACCTCGGATACCGTCGAGCTCGCCGATACCGCCACCGTCACCACTTTCTGCATCGTGAACGTGCCGTTCCTCGGCCAGCGGATCAAGCCGCCCTATGTGGCGGCGTACGTGCTGATCGACGGCGCCGATATCCCGTTCCTTCATCTCGTACTCGGCTGCGACGCCAGTGAGGTGCGGATGGGTATGCGGGTCAAGGCGGTGTGGAAGCCGCGCGAGGAGTGGGGCTACACCATGGCCAATATCAGCCACTTCGAGCCGACCGGCGAGCCGGATGCCGACTACGACACCTACAAGCATCACCTGTGAGAGGGCTCCCCGCGTGACCATCACCGAGCGTTCCATCGACAACGCCACCGAGATCGCCGTCGTGGGCTTCGCGCACGCACCGCATGTGTCGGAGACCTACGGCACCACCAACGGCGTGGAGATGCTGGTGCCCTGTTTCCAGCAGCTCTACGACCAGCTCGGCATCACCAAGTCCGATATCGACTTCTGGTGCTCGGGATCGTCGGACTACCTGGCCGGGCGGTCCTTCTCGTTCATCTCCGCCATCGATTCGATCGGCGCCGTACCGCCGATCAACGAATCCCACGTGGAGATGGACGCGGCCTGGGCCCTGTACGAGGCGTGGGTGAAACTGCGCACCGGTCAGGCGCAGACCGCCCTGGTCTACGGTTTCGGGAAATCTTCCGCCAGCACGCTGCGCCAGGTGCTGTCCACTCAGCTCGACCCCTACCTCGTCACGCCCCTGTGGCCGGATTCGCTGGCCATCGCCGGGCTGCAGGCCCGGGCGGGACTGGACGCCGGCCGCTGGACCGAGCGCGATATGGCCGCGGTCTCGGCCGCGCACACCGTCGACGGGAAATCGGTCGACGAGCTGCTCGCCGGCCCCTATGTCGCCGACCCGCTGCGGGAACACGACTGCGCACCCGTCACCGACGGCGCCGCGGCCATCGTGCTCGCGGTCGGCGACCGCGCCCGCGAGCTGACCGAACGTCCCGCGTGGATCACCGGAATGGCGCACCGGATCGATTCCAGTGTGCTGGGCGCCCGCGACCTGACCACCTCGCCGTCGGCCGCCGCCGCGGGACAGGCGGTGACCACCGGCGACACCAGCGGTATCGACGTCGCCGAACTGCACGCGCCGTTCAGCCATCAGCAGCTCATCCTGACCGAGGCGCTCGGCCTGAAACCGGAGACGAAGGTCAATCCGTCCGGCGGCGCGCTGGCCGGCAATCCCATGTTCGCCACCGGGCTGGAGCGCATCGGCTACGCCGCGCTGCCCATCCTGGCGGGCACCGCGGGCCGCACCCTGGCACATGCCACCAGCGGCCCGGCCCTGCAGCAGAACCTTGTGACCGTTTTGGATTCGGAGGCCGGCCGATGAGTTTCCCCGCCGCGGTGCTGGGCACCGGACAGACCCATCACGTTGCCAAGCGCAGCGATGTCTCGATGGCCGGGATGTGCCGCGAGGCGATCGACCGGGCACTGGCCGACGCCGACCTGACCATGGCCGATATCGACGCCATCGTCATCGGCAAGGCGCCGGACATGTTCGAGGGCATGATGATGCCCGAGCTGTACCTGGCCGACGCGCTGGGCGCCCCCGGGAAACCGCTGTTGCGTGTGCACACCGCGGGCTCGGTCGGCGGTTCCACCGCCTGTGTGGCCGCCAGCATGGTGCAGGGCGGTGTGCACGAGAAGGTGCTCGCCATCGCCTGGGAGAAGCAGTCGGAATCGAATGCCATGTGGGCGTTGTCGATTCCGGTTCCATTCACCATGCCGGTCGGTGCGGGCGCCGGCGGTTACTTCGCCCCGCATGTGCGGTCCTATATCCGCCGCTCGAACGCGCCCCTGCACATCGGCGCGATGGTCGCGGCCAAGGACCGGCGCAACGGGGCCAAGAACCCGCACGCCCACCTCAAACAGGGTGACAAGACCGCCGACGAGGTGCTCGCCTCCCAGATGCTCTGGGACCCCATCCGGTTCGACGAGACCTGCCCCTCCTCCGACGGCGCCTGCGCCGTGGTCATCGGCGGCGAGAAATCGGCGGCCGCGGTGGAAGCTTCCGGTAAGAAGGTCGGCTGGATCCACGCCACCGCCATGCGCACCGAACCGCTGGCCTACGCCGGCCGTGATCAGGTGAACCCCCAGGCCGGCCAGGAGGCCGCGAAAGCCCTGTGGGCGCAGGCCGGGATCACCGATCCGCTGGCCGAGATCGACGCCGCCGAAATCTACGTCCCGTTCTCCTGGTTCGAACCGATGTGGCTGGAGAATCTCGGTTTCGCCGCCCCCGGCGACGGCTGGAAGCTCACCGACAAAGGCGAAACCGAGATCGGCGGCGCGCTGCCGGTGAACCCGTCCGGCGGGGTGCTCTCCTCGAACCCCATCGGTGCCTCCGGCATGATCCGGTTCGCCGAGGCCGCCAAACAGGTCATGGGCCGGGCCGGTGACTACCAGGTCGACAATGCCCGCAAGGCGCTGGGCCACGCCTACGGCGGTGGCTCGCAGTACTTCTCCATGTGGGTCGTGGGATCGGAACGCCCATGACTCTGAAGTTCAGCCTCGGGATCGCGCTGAGTCCACTGGACCAACTGCCCGCCCTCGCCCGGACCGCCGAGGAGGTCGGGTTCACCTCGATCGCCCTGCCGGACTCGCTGTTCTACATGAAATCCCAGGCGGCGAAGTACCCCTACACACCGGACGGCAGTCGCTTCTGGGGTCCGGACACACCGTGGGTGGATCCGCTCATCGCGGCGACCGCCATGGCCGCGGTGACCACCCGGCTGCGCTTCTACACCAATGTGCTCAAACTCGGTTCCCGTAATCCGCTGCTGCTCGCCCGCCAGGTCGGGTCGGTGGCGAATCTGTCCGGTAACCGGTTCGGTTTCGGGGTGGGTATCGGCTGGGCGCCCGAGGAATTCGAGTGGTGCGGCGTGCCCTACGCGCGCCGCGGCGCCCGGGTCGACGAGATGATCGAGGTCATCAAGAAGGTTCTCGCGGGCGGCATGGTCGAATACCACGGCGAGTTCTTCGATTTCGACGAACTGCAGATGAGCCCGGCGCCGAGCGAACCGGTCCCGTTCTACATCGGTGGCCACACCGAGGTGGCACTGCGCCGCGCCGCGAAGGTCGGGGACGGCTGGACCTCGGCCATGATGAAGTTCGACGATCTGCAGACCACCATCGCCCGGCTTGGTGAGTTGCGGGCCGAATACGGTCGCGCGGAACTGCCTTTCGAGATCCAGGCGGTCTGTATCGACAAGTTCGGGCGCGACGGCTACCAGGAGCAATACGACGCCGGTGTCACCGACGCGATCGTGGTGCCCTGGCTGGCCGCCGGGATCGGATTCGACGGTGAACTCGAAGCGAAGCAGGACGCGCTGCGCAAGTTCGCCGAGGAGCACATCCAGAACCCGATCACCTGAGTGTCCGGACCGTCGAGAGGAAAACAATGAGCAGCAGCGAACATCCGGCCCGCGCGGCCGGGCTGGCTTCCCAGGCCGCCGTGCGCGCCCGGGACAAGGACGCCTGGCTCGCGTTGTTCGCCGCGGACGGCATCGTGGAAGATCCCGTCGGTCCCTCCGGTTTCGACCCGGAGGGCAAGGGACACCGGGGGCCGGAGGCCATCGGGGCATTCTGGGACAAGGCCATCGCGGGGACGGATTCGATCGAGTTCCTTTTCGGTGATTCCTTCGCCTGCGGCGCGGAGGTCGCCTTCACCGGGACGATCCGCACCACTCTCGGTGGTCACCGCATCGATGCCGAGGGCGTTTTCACCTACAAGGTGGACGAGGCGGGCAAGATCGCCGCCCTGCGCGCGTTCTGGGAAGTGGACCGAGCCATGGCGACAGCCACACCGGTCGATTGAGTCGCGGCCGGCCGGTTTCCCTCCCGGTCCGGCCTCCTCACCACCGGGGTATGAACCGAGCCCCGCACACCACCGTGGTGTGCGGGGCTCGGTTCGTACCGACCCCATAGACACTTCCGGCCCCGAACACCTCGTGCTCGGGGCCGGAAGGCGCAGGGGGGTCAGCTCGCCGTATGGCCGGTCACCGGGCAGGTCTTGTAGTCGACCTGGAACTCCTTGACGCCGTTCAGCCACCCCGACCGGAGCCGCTTCGGGTCGCCCAGCTTGGTGATGTCGGGCATATGGTCGGCGATCGCGTTGAAGATCAGGTCGATCTCCAGTTTGGCCAGGTTGGCGCCGATGCAGTAGTGCGCGCCGGTACCGCCGAAGGCCACATGCTGGTTGTCCTCGCGCATGATGTCGAACTTCATCGGGTTCTCGAAGACATCCTCGTCGAAGTTCGCCGACCGGTAGACCATCAGGACCCGCTGGCCCTTCTTGATCTGGACGCCGTTCAGTTCGGTGTCCTCGAGCGCGGTGCGCTGGAAGGTGGTGATGGGACTGGCCCAGCGGATGATCTCGTCGGCCGCGGTCTTGGGGCGTTCCTTCTTGTAGAGCTCCCACTGATCCGGGTTCTCCAGGAAGGCGATCATGCCGTGGGTGATGGCGTTGCGGGTGGTCTCGTTCCCCGCGACGGCCAGCAGCATCACGAAGAAGCCGAATTCCTCGGACTTGAGCGATTCACCGTCGATATCGGCCTCGACCAGGGTGGTGACGATATCGTCGGCCGGGCAGGCCTTACGGGCCTCGGCCATCGCGTAGGCGTATCCGAGCAGTTCGGTGGAGGCCTGCACCGGATCCACATCGATTTCCGGGTCGTCGTAGCCGGTCATCTCGTTGGACCAGGTGAATACCTTCATCCGGTCCTCCTGCGGGACGCCGATCAGTTCGGCGATCGCCTGCAGGGGCAGTTCACAGGCGATCTGGGTGACGAAATCACCGGACCCGGCCTCGGCAGCGGCCTTGACGATGGCCTCGGTGCGCTTGGACAGCTCTTCGCGCAGCGAGTTGATCGCGCGGGGGGTGAAGCCGCGCGAGATGATCTTGCGCATCCGCGTGTGCTCGGGCGGGTCCATGTTCAGCAGGATGAAACGCTGCAGTTCGATCTGCTCACGCTCGATATCGTCGTTGAAGCGCGGCAGCGCCGTGTTCTCGTAGGTCGAGAACACATCGCTGCGCCGCGATACCTCCTTGATATCGGCGTGCTTGGTGACGACCCAGAATCCGTCGTCGTGGAATCCGCCGACCTCCGGTGATTTCTCCTGCCACCAGATCGGGGCGGTGCGCCGGAGTTCGGCGAACTCCTCGACCGGAATCCGCTGCACGTACATGTCGGGGTCCGTGACGTCGAACCCGTCCGGCAGGTTCGGCCGGGCCATGCGCGTATCCACCACCAGATGTCTCCTTCGACAAACTGAAACACGTTCTACAATCATTGAAGCACAGGCGGGAGAACGAGGAAAGAAAGTGGACTGATCAAGCCTCGTGCCGTGCGCGGAACACGTTACAGTTTTATGTCCGAAACGAAAGGTTCATGATGGGCACACCCGTTATCGTCGAGGCAGCTCGCACCCCCATCGGCAAACGCAACGGCTGGCTGTCCGGGCTGCACGCCGCCGAGATCCTCGGCCTCGCCCAGCGCGGGCTGCTCGATCGCGCCCACCTCGACCCCGCCAAGGTCGAACAGATCATCGGCGGCTGTGTCACCCAGGCCGGTGCGCAGTCCAACAACATCACCCGCACGGCCTGGCTCGCCGCCGGTCTGCCCTGGCAGGTGGGCGCCACGACCATCGACGCCCAGTGCGGTTCGGCCCAGCAGGCCAACCATCTGGTCGCCGGCCTGATCGCCGCCGGCTCCATCGATATCGGGGTGGCATGCGGCGTGGAGGCGATGAGCCAGGTACCGCTGGGCGCCAATGTCGGGGACCAGGCAGGCCCGCGCCGGCCGGCCTCGTGGGATATCGATATGCCCAACCAGTTCGAGGCCGCCGAGCGAATCGCGAAGCGGCGCGGTATCACTCGCGAGGATGTGGACGCACTCGGCGTGCGGTCCCAGCGACTGGCCGCACAGGCCTGGGCGGAGGGCCGGTTCGATCGCGAGGTCCTCACCGTCACCGCGCCGGTGGTCGACAAGGAAGGCAACCCGACCGGAGAGAAGCAGGAAGTCAGCCGGGACCAGGGCCTGCGGGAGACCTCCGCGGAGAGCCTCGCCAAGCTGAAGCCGGTACTGGAGGGCGGAATACACACCGCCGGAACGTCTTCGCAGATATCCGACGGCGCGGCGGCGGTACTGCTGATGGAGGAAAAGGCCGCCGAGCGTGAAGGCCTGCGGCCGCGGGCCCGCATCGTGACCCAGTGCCTGGTCGGCTCCGAACCGGAGTTCCACCTCGACGGTCCGGTCCAGGCATGCAGCCGGCTGCTGGAGCGGTCCGGTATGAGCATCGGCGACATCGATCTGTTCGAGATCAACGAGGCGTTCGCCTCCGTAGCATTGTCCTGGGCGCAGGTACACAAGCCCGATTTCGACCGAGTGAATGTCAACGGCGGCGCAATCGCGCTCGGCCATCCGGTCGGCTCCACCGGGTCTCGTTTGATCACCACGGCCCTGCACGAACTCGAGCGTTCCGATCGGAACATCGCAATGGTTCTCATGTGCGCCGGTGGCGCACTCGCGACAGGAACGATCATCGAACGCCTGTAGCGGTTCCTCGAATTCCCTATTGCGACAGGACATCGAGCCCGTACGGACCACAGGCCCACCCGCACAGGCCCGGTGTCCATCACAAAATTCAGCCGGTAGGTTGAACGTTCATCTCAGCTTTCGGTAGACGTGTCGTACGCCACACAATGGCCGCGGCGCAGCTACGGAAGGGATACCAGCTATCCAGAGGCTACTGGCCGCCCGCCCGGGAAGACCCCCGCGACGGGCGGCTACCTGGCCATATCAGAGGTCCACAAGTCCGGTGCGGGCAACCCGCAAACGCGGTACCACGGTCCACTTCCCCTGATATGAGCCTGGAAGCTTCAAGGAAATCCTGATCCAGGCGTAGGTTTTCAGTTACTGAGCCGCTAATATCAATGATAGGTATCCGAGATAACGTCTGTTAGTACAGTGAAGGGAATTGGGCGGCTCACAATGGCTGATTTCGCGGCGCGGCTGAACAAGCTGTTCGAAACCGTGCATCCCCCGGGGCGAAAGCCGCATACCAATGCAGAGGTAGCGGCCGCCCTGACGGCATCCGGTCATCCGATCTCCAAACCGTATCTGTCGCAGTTACGGTCGGGCCAGCGTACGAATCCTTCCGATGAGACGGTTGCGGCGCTGGCGAAGTTCTTCAAGGTGAAGCCCGACTACTTCTTCAACGACATCTACGCCGCGAAGATCGACCACGACCTGGAACTCCTATCGCAGCTACAGGGTTACGGTCTGCGCCGGCTGTCCAGCCGGGCCTTCGACCTGTCGGAGGAGTCGCAGAACCTGCTCACCTCCATGGCGGAAAAACTCCGCGCGAGCGAGGGCTTGCCCGAAATTCCGCCGGACGGCACGGAATAGCAGACATCGTCGGCGCGGTGCGATCCCCATCGGGGTCGCACCGCGCCGACGCCTGTGCCGTGGAAATCCCCGCGGGATGTTCCCGCGGACGGGAAGAATTCCTTCGGCGAAGCTCTCCGCACGCTCGAAGTTCTGCGGCACGGAAGAATGAAGACCGACCGCTCGGCATGATTACCGAGCTCCGCCGGGGATAATCACAGTGACGTAACGGGTGTACCGCATACCTCGGGCAACTACGTAACCGTGACCGCTGAGCGCTCGGTCGGTTCCGGCTGCGGCTGCGCTTCGAAGGTCACGGCGATCGCCTGCACCCATCCGCGCGGACTGATGCCCTCCGGCGGTGCGATCCAGCGCGCGTCCACCACGGCCCGGCCAAGCGGATTCCGGACCCACTGCGCCACCCGTTCCGCACGGGCGGACACTGCGGCGGGAGGTTCTCCGGCAGCGGCGATCTCGACACCGCCGCCCGACTGGAGATACAGCGCGTCCATGATCTGCGCGACCCGGTCCGACGCTTTGAGCTGGGTCGATGTCCCGGTCTCCTCCTGGACGACCTCCGGGAAGCGTTCGATCAGGACCCGGTGCAGCGTCTGTATCCGGCGCAACAGCAACCGTGCCCGCACCCACATCTCCACCACGATCCACACCGCGCCGAAGGCGATGAGCAATGCGGTCAGCTGCCATAGCGGCCAGGCCCAAGCCGGCTCGCCCGGCCCGGAATGGGGAGCTCCGGTGAGCCCCCGCTGCACCTGACCGACGGCCAGCGCGACCACCAGTGCGGTCCCCGTGACGTAGACGGCGATACCCCGGCCGAGCGCGGTCCAGCTCAGGTTGCGCAGACCGGTCACCACGATGAAGACACCGGCCGCCGCGGTGACCACCCAGCCCACGGTGAACGAAGCGCTGAGGGTGGCGGCGACGGCGAAGAGCCCGGTTCCGTATATGCCCCCGGCGATCTGGCGCAGGTTACGGCGCGAGACCACCGGCCAGGCCGCCGAGGCGACCACCGAGGTCGCGGCGGCGAAGAGCAGCCAGGCGGAGACCACCAGCCCCTCCGACAGCCGGCCCCGCGGCAATCCGCCGGGCAGTAAGTTGTCGACGGCCAACGCCACATCGGGCACCGCGGCCGTACAAGCCAGCGCGACCGCCGAAACGGCCACCACTATCGCCACCCGCGCGGTGGTCGCGGGTTTGACGAGCACCCGTCCCACCCGCGCGCCCGCGGCGACCCAGACGATCAGGGCGGTCAACCAGAACGTCATCCCAGAGCCTCATCGAATCGAAGGACCGAGACGCCCGCGCCCCGGCTGTTGAACACGCGCAGCCGCGTCATCAGCATGGCGGCGAAAGTTTCGGCCTCCCATTCGGCCTGGTCGTCCTCGCCGTCCTCGATCGCGGCCTGATGGGCGCGCTGACTCAGCATGTAGGCGATGAGCTCGTCGCTCACCTCGAGTGTCACCTCGGGGGCCGGGGCGCCCTCGTGATCGAAGACGATATGCCCCAGCTCGTGCGCCAGCGTATGGTCCCGGCTCGGCAGCGCACTGGCGAGCACGATGATGTCCTTGGTCGGGTAGTAGCGCCGCTGGCCGCAGACGCCGGGACCGAGGTCGGCGTCGGCGATTTCGATCGGGCGGCCCCGCTCGGCGGCCACCGCGTCCACCACCTCATCGAGAGTGGTGGCGTCGGCATCGGCGGCGATCGCGCACACCGCGTCGACCGCGGCGGCGACCCGCCGATAGGCTCGGGCGCTCTGTGTCCGGCTCTGGGTCATCGCGATCACGCCCCCGTTCCGAAGAATTCGGAACGCGCGGCATCCACCCGCGCCTGCGCCTGGGCTGCGCTGTGATAGCTCATCACGGCCGAACCGCCGCCGGCGATGGCCAAGGCGATCAGTCCGCCGATCACCGACAGGACCTTGGGTTCGGGTAGCAGACCCGCGGCATTCGTCGGGCGCACCGCATGATTCGGCGGCGCGGCGACGACCGACAGGGCGGACCCACCGGGAACGGGCGGCGCGGGGACGGCGGGCGGCGCGACCGCGGGCAGCGGAACGG
>NZ_BDBX01000057.1 GCF_001613205.1 Nocardia sienata NBRC 100364
CCCGCACCTTCGGATTCGTGAAGAGAATCGCCGCCGCCACCGTGCTGGCCGGAGCCCTCGCCGCGATCCCCGCCACCGTCGCCCCCCAGATGGCTCTCGCCGACGTCCCCGGCCACAGCAGCCGCGACGACTCCCACCCGGGCAGGGGCAGCTACGGCGACACCCACGACCTCCCCAGCGATCCCGGCAACCGCAGCGAGCCGGTGCACGCGATCCCTGCCCAGCGCAGCTTCACCTACGACAACGACCAGGGCGGCTACCTCGACATCTGCGCCTACAAGCCGTACTACTACGCCTGCCGGTGACCCCGGTGCCGCGCAATCACCACTCGCCGGGCAGGCGCGACGTAGGCCGCCGACTCCGGGAACTACCGGCGGCGGTAGCACGTTCGGCGTCCACTCCACCGGCGCCGTAGTAAGACGCATACGGGTAGGAGCGGTCGACGCGCCGAGGTCGACGCGGCGCGAAAACGGCCACGAGCGCATCCATCACGAGCACCGGCCATGGCATGTGCGAATGTACCGGCCGAATCGGCCCGCAGCACCGGAGCACGGTCGGGGCGGAAGCGATGACCCCGGTCAGCGCGAACGAAGTCGCCGTAGCAACCGGGAGACCGGAGGCGGTACCCCTGGACGCGACGGGGGCCACGGGATACCGCACTCCCGGGCGAACCGCAGGGCGTCGGCCACGGTTTCATCCTTCGGGCGGTCCCGCGCCCATTCGACGAATCGCTCGGTGAAATCCGGACCGGTGGCGTACACCAGTTCGGGATGCCGGGCCGCGACCTCCCGGGCCCGCTTGTGCCGCAATGCGTGTGCCGCCGCGCCCACGGCGGCCGGATCGAAACCCGCCGGGACCGCTTCCCCCGCCACCAGGGCACGCACCAGAGCCGCCTGCCGATCCGCCAATCCGGGCGCCTGCGCGTCGGTCATCGCAACCCCGCCCGGGCGGCCGCGGTGACCGGTGCGCGGGCGGCGGCGTCGGCGATCGCGTCCAACTCGTCGAGCAGTTCGTGCGCAGGCGGATAGTTTCCGTCCCGCTCGAGCATGAGCGGAACCGGGTGGTCGTGTACGAACTCGGCGACCAGCGCGAGCACCTCCGCGGGTACCGGATGCCGATGGGTGTCGTGATAGCGACCGCCGGATTCGTGGCCGCCGGCGATATGGCAGTAGGCGATCCGCTCGGTGGGCAGGCGCCGCAATTCGGTACGTGGATCGTGGCCCCGGTTGCGCGCGTTCGCGTACACATTGGCGATATCCAACAGCAGATACACCCCGGTGCGTTCGACCAGCTCGGTCAGGAAATCCGCTTCGCTGAATTCGTCGTCGGGCCAGTCGAACAGCGCCGCGATGTTCTCCACCGCGAGCGGCACGTCCAAACCGGCCCGGGTCCGGGCGATATTGGCCGACAATACGTCGAGCGCTTCCCGGCTGCGCGGCACCGGCAGCAGATGACCCGCCTCCAGCCCACCCGCCCGCACGAAGGCGATGTGCTCGCTCACCAGCGGCGCCGAGACCGTCCGCGCGCAGGCGGCCAGATGTTCGACGCGCCGCCCGTCCACCGGCTCGGCACCGCCCAGCGACAGCGAGATTCCGTGCGGTACGACGGCGGTGCCCCGGTCGCGCAGCGCCGCCAGTTCCACCGGCACCTCGACCCCACCGCGTGGGCCCGGACGTAGCGATTCCGCGATGACCTCACAGAAATCGAGCCCGTCCAGCCGGTCGATCACACCGCAGATCTCCGGACGCCAGCCGATCCCGAGCGCGGTTTCCGGTAGCGGGCCGGTCACCGATCAGCCACCACAGCCCCCACCGCAACCGCTACCCCCACCGCAACCGCTACCGCCACCGCAACCACCGCCACCACCCGCGTCGCTCCCACCGGAATCACCCCCGGAGACACCGTCGGCGCTGTAACCGGACACGGCGGTGTTCAGCGCCGGATCGAGCAGCACCAACGCCTGCACTCCGAACAGCGCGACCGCCAACCCGGCGGCCCCGGGTCCGTAGGTCTGATACGAAGGCGAGTTCGCCGGGCGCAGATACCGGTTGCCCTCGGCGGCCTCCGCCAGCGCCGCCCGGCCCGCGGGCGTGATCCGGACCGGCGCCGCCACCCGCCACCCGGCGATACCCAGCGCGACCAGCACGAGCAGGAGCAAGAGCACCGGCTTGCCGTTGAACAGACCGGTGACCAGCCGGGCCACCCCGAACAGGCCGACGACCAGAATGGGCAGGGCGGCCTCGCGCAACTGTTTCGTGTACCGGCTGTCGGCCAGATAGCCGCGATCGGCGAGAGTCTTACGCATCCGGTCCAGTTCGGCCCGCAGCCGAAGGGTCACCAGGGTGATGCCCACCCTCGACTCGCCGAGCCGGTCGCGCACCGCGAGGGTGAACGGATCCAGTGCGACCGTCGAGGTGGAGCCGACCGGACTACCACCGGCGTCGATGAGATCGTGACCGCGCAACAGCGCCACCGACGCCATCACCGCCCGCTGATCGCTGGTCAGCAGTCCGAGTTCGGGTGCGGTCAGCTCACCGGGTGGAGCCGGCGCGGGCGCGTGCACGATCCGGTGCCGCAGCCGCCATCCGATCACCACGGCGACGACCGCGATCGGTATGTAGAGCAGTAGGAACGCGGGCCCGGAGACACCCCAGGTCTCTCCCGCGAACAGCTGCGATTGCGCCGCCGACCATCCAATAGCGCGCATGACCCCACCTCCGGCTCCGCACAATAGTGAAACCAGTATCCGGACCGGATCCCGACAACGCCATGATGTTTCGACATGTGTACGTCGCGCCTACGGCGGTTCGGGCCCCGGGTGATCCCGAGCCTTCCTTCCACCGGTCGGTCCGGGCACGGGACGGGCCCCGACATCGATGCCGACCATGCGGAGTAGCCGAAAGGTGTACACGGACCCACACGGCGACCGAAGTCAGTAGGCCCCCAGCGTCACCAGCGGACACGGCGGCGCAATACCGGGGAGTCCCGGTCCGCGTGCCTAGGGTCGGGACCATGAAAACTGCCCGATTGAGATCGACCGTGCGAAAGTCCGGCTCGCGCTTGGGGCCGGGCAGTTCGGTTCGAGTCCGCCGCCGGCCCACCGGCCTCGGCATACTGACGTTCGCGCTGGTGGCGGGTCTCGCACTCGTTTCCGCACCCGCGCACGCCGAACCCACCGGCCCGGACGTCTCGTCCTGGCAGCACAGCGGCGGGCGACCCATCGACTGGTTCTCCGTCCGTGCGTCGGGCCACCGTTTCGCCATGGTCAAGGCCACCGAGGGCCTGGACTACATCAACCCGTACTTCGTCCAGGACAGCCTGCTGATGCGGCTGGCCGGAATGGCACGCGGTACCTATCACTACGCCCGTCCCGAACTCCCGCCCGAACCCCAGGCAGCGCTCTACTCGACGATCGTCCTCGGCCAGAACGGCCCGCTGGACCTGCCGCCGGTACTGGATATCGAGCATTCCGGCGGCCTGGCACCGGACGCCCTGATCGACTGGACCCACCGTTACCTCAACACCGTGCAGGCCCTCACCGGGCGGGTGCCGATCGTCTACACCTACCCGCGGTTCTGGCAGACCGCGATGGCCGACAGCGACCAGTTCCACCGCTACCCGCTGTGGATCGCCGACTATCGTGACCGCGCCGAACCGGAGGTACCCGGGCGCTGGCCCGCGTGGACTTTCTGGCAGCAGACCGACTCCGGCTCGATCCCGGGTATCCACGGCAACACCGATATCAACGTGTACAGCGGCGCACAGGGCGATTTCGCCCGCTTCGCCCGGATGGGCGGGCTCACCGGCAGCGGATAGCCTTGTGCGCCGCGTACCCTTTACACGCCGATCCGGCCGCCCCCGGACTTCCAGACCGCCACCACGGCCGGGCGCGGCTGGCTCGTTCCGCCGTCCGGCCAATGCGAGGCCGGGTTCTCCACCGAGGCATCGTCGGTTTCGCCCGGATGCTGGACACACACCATGACCCGCTCCTCGGTGATCACCGGACCGCAGGTCTCGGCGCCGATCGGCACCGACAGGAACTGTTTGGTCTCGCCACGCCGGTCGCCGTCGAGCACCACCGCGAACAGACCGTCGTTGGCGTCGAGCGCATTGCCGTCGGTGCTGATCCACAGGTTGCCGTACGGATCGAAGGCGAGGTTGTCGGGACAGGAGATGGGGCTGACCTTGCTCTTGTCGTAGCCGGCGAAGTAGGTGTCGGCGGCGGCCGGGTCGCCGCAGACCAGCAGCAGGGACCAGGTGAACGAGGTGCCCGCGTGATCGTCGGTGAGCTCGAGTACCTGGCCGTTCTTGTTCTCGTTGCGCGGGTTGGCCTCGTCGACCCCGGGTTTGCCGTCGGTACCGCGCTTGCTGTTGTTGGTCAGCGCCACATAGACCTTGCCGGTTTTCGGGTTGGCCTCGAAATCCTCCGGGCGGTCCATCTTGGTGGCGCCCACCTTGTCGCCGGCGAGGCGGGTGAACACCGCGACCTCCTCGGCGGTCATCCCGTCCACCAGCGATTCGCCGCGGCCGTCCTCGGCCGTGCGCAGGATCGGGATCCACTGGCCGGTGCCGGTGAAGCCCTGGTCGGAGGGGACGGTACCCGAGCCGTCGATCCGATCCGGGTGGTCACCGGTGAGTTTCGCGACGTAGAGGGTGCCGGCGTCCAGGATGGTCATATTGTGGCGGCGGCTCGCGGCCCCGGTACCGGGCTCGATCTTGCGCGAGGAGACGAACTTGTACATGTAGTCGAACCGCTCGTCGTCACCGGTGTAGGCGACGACGGTGCCGTCGGCGGTGACGTGGATATTGGCCGCCTCGTGCTTGAACCGGCCGAGCGCGGTGTGCTTGACCGGGGTGGAGGCGGGATCCCACGGATCCACCTCGACCACCCAACCGAAGCGGTGGGATTCGTTGGGTTCGGCGGCGAGATCGAAACGCTTGTCGAACTTCTCCCAGAAGTGCGGGGCGTCGGATTCGCCGATGCCGTAGCGCTTGTGCCGCGCCGCCGCCACCGGATCGGCGGAGCTGCCCACGAAGTAGGCGTTGAAGTTCTCCTCACCGGACAGCACGGTGCCCCACGGGGTCACCCCGCCGGAGCAGTTGTTGATCGTACCGAGGACCTTCGTGCCGGTGGGGTCGGCGGAGGTCTTCAGCAGCGGACTGCCGGCCGCGGGGCCGGTCAGCCGGAACTCGGTGGTCGCGGTGATCCGCCGGTTGTACTCACCGAACGCGGGCTGCAACCGGCCGCTCCCGGGAGCGCCGTGTACCTCGACCACGGACAGACCGTGGGCGGCCATCGCGATCTCGACCTGGTCCCGGGTGATCGCCTCGGGCTTGTATCCGGGGAACATGAACTGTTCGGTCGTGTACTCGTGGTTCACCACGAGCAGATACCTGCCCGGCTGTCCCTCGATCGGCAGTAGACCGGCGAAGTCGTTGTTGTAGCCGAACTGCCTGGCCTGCGCGGCCGGGGTCTGGCCGAAGAAATCGAATTCGGGCGCGTCCTCGAACAGTGGATCACCCCAGCGGATGACAACGCCCTGCTCGTAACCCTCCGGGACGACGAGCGCGTCCTCGGTGTTCGGCGCGACCGGCGCGAACCCGGTCCCCGTGCCGCCGGAGTTCGCGGTCGTACCGACCTCGGGCCCGTCACCGCAGGCGGCGAGCGCACTCGCCGCACCGATCGCGACCACCGCGGCCGCACTGCCCTGCAGCAGGCGCCGCCGGGAGATCCCCGCGACGATATCCCCGAAGTAGGTGTTCGACGAGGTGTTGGGCACCTCGTGGAAGCAGGCGTTCCCGCATTTGTACTGACAGGTGACGCGAGCCCGCGATCCCGCGGGTTCGTGGGCGACAAAGAGCGCTAGAGGTTTCACAGTGGACTCCTGTTCCGGGCTGAACGCACGCACGCTAGCCCACCCAGGCGAGTCTCAGGAGACCGTCGGATTAACGACCGGCCAACACGGAGACCCGGGAAAACCCAGGCCACCGTGTCGACCGTCACCGCTACGCGACGATATTGACCAGGCGGCCGGGGACCACGATCAGTTTGCGCGGGGCCTTGCCGTCGAGCAGGGCGGCGATCTTCTCGTCGGCCAGCGCGGCCGCTTCGATCGCGGCCCGGTCGGCCTCCGGATCGACCTGGATCCGGCTGCGGACCTTCCCGTTGACCTGGATCGGATACTCCACGGTCTCCGCGGTCAGCAGCGCCGGGTCGGCCACCGGGAAGGGCCCGTGGGCCAGCGAATGGGTGTGCCCCAGCCGCTCCCACAGTTCCTCGGTCATATGCGGGGCCAGCGGCGCCAGCATGAGCACCACCGGTTCCACCGCCGAGCGCGGCGCGCCGCCGGGGTAGGCCTTGGTCAGGTGATTGGTCAGTTCGATCAATTTGGCGCCCGCGGTGTTGTCACGCATTGCCGCCAGGTCTTCGTCGACTCCGGCGATGGTCCGGTGCAGCAGCCGCAGCGTCTCGTCGGCCGGGTTGTCCTCGGTGACCCGGGTCGCGCCGGTCTCCTCGTCCACCACCAGCCGCCACACCCGCTGCAGGAACCGGTGCGCGCCGATGACGTCCTTGGTCGCCCACGGCCGGGAGGTGTCCAGCGGCCCCATCGACATCTCGTAGAAGCGGAAGGTGTCGGCACCGTACAGATCACAGATCTCGTCGGGGGCGATCGCGTTCTTCAGCGATTTGCCGATCTTGCCGTACTCCTGGTTCACCTCGACCTCGGTGCCCGTGGCGTCGGTCCAGTAGAACCGGCCGTCGCGTTCGGTCACCTCGGCGGCGGGCACGTAGGCACCGCGCGCGTCGGTATAGGCGAAGGCCTGGATGTAGCCCTGGTTGAACAGCCGGCGATACGGTTCGCTGCTGCTCACCTCACCCAGGTCGAACAGGACCTTCTGCCAGAACCGCGCGTACAGCAGATGCAGCACCGCGTGCTCCACCCCGCCCACGTACAGGTCCACCCCACCCGGATCGTCCGCGCCGTGCTCGGCGGGGCGCGGGCCCAGCCAGTAGGTCTCGTTCTCCTTCGCGCAGAACTGCGCGGAGTTGGTCGGGTCGGCGTAGCGCAGCTGATACCAGGAGCTACCCGCCCAGTTGGGCATCACATTGGTGTCCCGGCGGTAGGTGCGCGGGCCGTCGCCCAGATCCAGTTCGACCTCCACCCAGTCGGTGGCCTTGGCCAGCGGCGGGGACGGTTCGGAATCCGCGTCGTCGGGGTCGAAGGTGACGGGCGCGAAATCGTCGAGTTCGGGCAGCCGCACCGGCAGCATCGATTCCGGCAGCGCGTGCGGTGCGCCGGACTCGTCGTAGACGATCGGGAACGGTTCGCCCCAGTACCGCTGCCGCGCGAACAGCCAGTCGCGCAGTTTGTACTGGACGGTGCCCGCACCGTGGCCGTCGGCTTCCAGCCGGGCGATCACGGTCGCTTTGGCATCGGCGATATTCAGGCCGTCCAGGTAATCGGAGTTGATGGCCGGCCCGTCACCCGCGTAGGCCTCGCCGTCGAAATCCGCGGGCGGTCGCACGGTCCGGATGATCGGCAGACCGAAGGCGGTCGCGAAATCCCAGTCGCGCTGATCCTGGCCGGGCACCGCCATGATCGCGCCGGTGCCGTAGCCGCTCAGCACGTAGTCGGCGATGAAGATCGGGATCTGCGCGCTGTTGACCGGGTTGGTGGCGTAGGCGCCCAGGAAGACGCCGGTCTTGTCCTTGTTCTCCTGCCGCTCCAGATCCGATTTCGCGGCAATGGATTTGCGGTAGGCCGCCACGGCTTCGGCCGGCGTGGCACTACCGGCCGTCCAGCGCGGATCGGTGCCGTCGGGCCAGGCGGCGGCGACCAACCGGTCCACCATCTCGTGCTCGGGAGCCAGCACCATATAAGTCGCGCCGAACAGGGTATCGGGGCGCGTGGTGAAGACCTCCACATCGCCTGCCGCGGTAGCGAACTCGACCTGCGCGCCGCGCGAGCGCCCGATCCAGTTGCGCTGCATGGCCTTGACGTTCTCCGGCCAGTCCACCCGGTCCAGATCGTCGATCAACCGGTCGGAGTAGGCGGTGATCCGCATCATCCACTGCCACAGGCGTTTACGGAACACCGGGAAGTTGCCGCGCTCGCTGCGGCCATCGGCGGTGACCTCTTCGTTGGACAGCACCGTGCCCAGCCCCGGACACCAGTTCACCACCGAATCGGTCTGGTAGACCAGCCGGTAGGAGTCGAGCACGGCATTGCGTTCGGCGGCGGGCATACTCGCCCAGTCCTTACCGTCCGGCGCCGGCCGGGCTCCTGTCGCGAACTGCTGTTCCAGCTCCGCGATCGGACGGGCGCGGCCGATCTCCTGGTCGTACCAGGCGTTGTAGATGCGCAGGAAGATCCACTGCGTCCACTTGTAGTACTCGGGGTCGGTGGTCGCGAACGAACGCCGCCGGTCGTGCCCCAGACCCAGCCGGTCCAGCTGCCGCTGCATGGTGGCGATATTGGATTCGGTGGTGTCGCGCGGATGCGCCCCCGTCTGTACCGCGTACTGCTCGGCGGGCAGACCGAACGCGTCGTACCCCAGCGCGTGCAGCACATTGCGGCCCCGCATCCGGTGGTAGCGGGCGAACACGTCGGTGGCGATGTAGCCCAGCGGATGGCCCACGTGCAGTCCCGCACCCGACGGGTAGGGGAACATGTCCTGGACGAACAGCTTGTCGGCCGGAACCTCGCCGGCCAGCGGACCGACCGGGTTCGGGGCGAAGAAGGTGCCGCGCTCGCTCCACCGCTGCTGCCACCGGCGCTCGATCTCCCCGGCGAGCTCGGCGGTGTACCGATGAGCGGGCGTATCACCGGCGCGGCCCTGGGGTGCGCCGTGGTCTACCGAGCTCTGCCCGGCCGTCTCGGTTGCGCGGGAGTCCTGCACGGTCCTGCCTTCTCTAGCTGCTGGTGGGGAGAATTCCGTCTCGACAGCCTAAGACTTATGCCCTGACAAGCCCAAAAAGGTTGGGTGAGGACCCGGCGCGTCTCTGGGGAGTACGGCCGCCCACATCAGCAGAACCACACGCGGGTCCGCCGGATGACCCGGAACCGCTGTGGACCCGAATATGGGATGCCAGGCGGCACCCGTAAGCGTCGAGTTCTGCGAGACACCTCCAAGGGTTGAGGCCCGTCTCGCACCTTGGCCGAAGGTGCTCAGGCGGCCGCGCTCTATGTGCTGCCCGCCGCACATCGCATGCGCCGAAGGCGCGAGTCTCGAGGCCTGAACGGCGAGACACAAGGGGGCCTCAACCCCGCCCCGCCGCAGGCGGGGCCAATTAACACAGCTAGGCTCGCCTGGTGTTCGTTGTCGCAATTCTCCTGTTCGTCCTGGCCGTGCTGGCCCTGACGACGGGTGTGCTCGGCCTCGTCGGCCGTCTGCCCGGCAACCGCTATATCGGCGTCCACACCGAGGCCGCGCTGCGGGACGAGAACGCGTTCCGGACCGCCAACCGGGTGGCCGCGCCCACCCTGATCATCTCGGCCGCGTTGCTGTCCGCGGGCGGTCTCGTGGTCATGGCCGCCGGCGGCTTCACCGGCGTCCTGGTGGCCGTGGGTGTGCTGGTCATCGCGCTGTTCACCCTGGGCGCGGGGGCGACCGCGGGTGCCCGGGCGGCCGAGGCCGCGGCGCCGCCGCCGGAACCCGCCGGGGGTTGCGGCGGATCCTGTGGCGGCTGCTCGCTCAAGGACTTGTGCGAACCGGCGGCCGGCTCCCGGCCGGTCTGAACCGGTCAACCCAGCCAATCCAGTACCGACGCGGCCGTCCACGACTGCTGCATACTGCCCAGCGGTTCCCCGGTGAACGGTTCGTAGTATTCGGCGAAACTGCCGTCGCTGGCCTGACGCAGGGCTTCGGCCCGCAGCATGAAGGCGCGTTCCGCCCAGCCGCGGTGGGCGAACACCCAGGAGAACAACCAGCTCATCACCGGCCACACCGGGCCGCGCCAGTATTCGCGCGGCCGGAAATCCTTCGAGACCGGTGAGGTGGAGGGTGGTAGCGCGTAACGCAGATCCGGGTGTCCGCAGAAGCGCGGGCCCTCGAACAAGCGCAGCAGGTTGCGTTCGGTGGCCCGCGGCAGGCCGCCGCTGATCAGCGGTGCGAACATGGCCAGTGTCTCGGTGGTGATCCAGCGCTGCAGGCGGGTGTCGTAGTCGCGCGCCGCGCCGGTGCGGGCATCGGTGGTGGCGATCACCCCGGCGCGGAACCGGTCGGCCCACCCGAAGAGTTCGCGGATATCCGATTTGGCCTGGTGATACTCCTCACCGATCTGCCCCAGGACCTCGCAGGCCAGGGCGAAGATCGCGGTCACGAACACGTCCTCGACCGCGAAGTCCATCACCGAGCTGAGGGCGTCGTCGTCGTAGCGGGCGCGGCGCATCTGCTCCACCAGCCACAGATACCGGTCGTATTCGCGATCGGTGGGCCGCTGGGTGGGGTCGGCGACGACGAGGACGTCCTCGCGCCGGTAGGGCGGCAGATCACCGGGCACCACATGCTCATAGGCCCGGTCCCAGCGCGGGGAGTTGTCCATCCCCGATTCCCAGCCGTGGTAGAGCGTGATGCGCCCGCTGCCCAGAGGGTCGCGGGCATGGGCCAGCCAGCGATGCCAGCGCACCAGATCGGCCCAGCGCCGGTTGAGGAATTCTTCGGCCACCGCACGTGTGCTGCGGCCGTGCCGACGCGAATGATCCAGGATCCGCTGTACGGCGATGGCGTGGACCGGCGGCTGGGTGATCCCGGAGGTGTCCGGACCGTCGGGCGCGTTGGCGGCCAGCAGCCGGCATTCCCAGCGGGCCGGGCCGGGGAAGTAGCCGTCCACCCCGTTGGCGAAGACGATATGGGGGATCATGCCGTTCTTCCACTGCGCCGAGAGCAGGGTGTCGAGTTCGATCACCGCGCGTTCCACGCTCAGCGGCGCGAGACCCACCGCCACGAACGCCGCGTCCCAGCTCCACATGTGCGGATACAGCCGGGGCGCGGCGCTGGTCATGGTTCCCAAATCGTTGCCACGCAGCAGATAGGCCGCGCGGGCGGCGAGCTGCGTGGGAGTGAAACCTGGGTGTGCCATCTCTACATCTTGCTGGTTCGGTCCGGTCGCGCGCTTGCGCGGTGCGTGTGAACGCAATATCTACCGAGCCACGGTTTCGCTGCGGTGTGCGGCATATTTCGAACGCGCTACACGGACTCGCCGAACCCTCGTGCCGAACCCCGCGCCCGCGGTGCGTTGTGGCACGCTGTCCGGCGGACCGCCCGGCGCGCACGGGACCGGTGGCGCGGCGGGGCGACGATACGAGGAGTGGCGATATGCAGCAGGAAGCCGACCGCGCGCCCGGCGAGAAGCCCACCGCGCTGATCACCGGCGCCGGCCGCGGACTGGGCGCGGCGGTCGCCCGGGAGCTGGCGCCGGACCACCGGCTGCTGCTGGGCGCGCGCACCCCGGCCGGGCTGGAATCGATCCTGGCCGAGCTGCCCGGGGCCACCGGGTGGCCGGTGGAACTCACCGACTACGCGGCGGTGGCGGCCGCGGCGGAGCCGATCGACCGGCTGGACGTACTGGTCCACAACGCGGGTATCGCCGATCTGGGCACCATCGCGCAATCCTCGGTGCGGCAGTGGCGCGAAACGCTCGAGGCCAACCTGATCGCTGTCGCGGAACTGACCCGCCTGCTGCTACCGGCGCTGCGGGCGGCGGGCGGCCATGTGGTGCTGGTCAATTCGGGTGCGGGTCTGCGCGCCAACGCCGGCTGGGCCTCGTATGCGGCCAGCAAGTTCGGTCTGCGGGCGTTCGGCGACGCGCTGCGGCTCGAGGAGCCGGCGCTACGGGTGACCTCGATTCATCCGGGACGTATCGACACCGATATGCAGCGCGCGATCGTAGCGGGAGAGGGCCGGGCCTACGAAGCCGATCAATTCCTGCGCCCGGAGACGGTCGCTCGCGCCATCCGGACCGCGATCGACACCCCGCGCGACGCCCACCCCACCGAAATCGTGTTGCGCCCCAGGTGAACGCGGTCGGAGGGCACGTGCCTCATGCTGTGTGATCCGTAGGGTCGCCTGCGGATCCGACTGCGGGGGGCGAGGGACGGGACTGCGTCGATCGCGATCCTCGACGAGCGGGGCGAGGTCGTCCGGCAACTCCGAGACGCCGGTACCGGCGGGCGCGTATCCGCTCCCGCCGGTACCCGGCCGCGAACGCGGTGGTCAGTGCTCGTCGTAGTGGCCGTCGTGGGGGGCGTGCCGATGCCCGTCGTGGATGTAGTCGACGTGATCACCGTGCGGCACGGCGACATGACCGCAGCCCTCACCGTGGACATGGTCGTGCGAGGCGACCTCGGTGTGCCCCTTGGTTTCACACTCGTCGAAATGTCCCTCGTGGGCTCGG
The DNA here is from genome assembly GCF_001613205.1 of Nocardia sienata NBRC 100364. Lineage (GTDB taxonomy): Bacteria > Actinomycetota > Actinomycetes > Mycobacteriales > Mycobacteriaceae > Nocardia > Nocardia sienata. The sequence continues at coordinate 12,398 of NZ_BDBX01000057.1, forward strand.
TGCAGGTGCCCGTCGTGGACATAGTCGACGTGATCACCGTGCGGGACCGCGACATGACCGCAGTCCGGCCCGTGTACATGCGTATGGTCGGTATGCTGATCGTGTGCCGTTGTCATCGGTGTTCCCTCTTTTCTCGAAGCGGTTGCTCTGCTCGAAACGGTCACCTGGAACTACGCACACAAATACATTACCAAGTGCGCATCAATGCAGGTAGCTGCGTATGCGCCGAGTCTCGGCGATACGGCGGCCGGCGGGAGCACACCCACACATCCTTGCTATAGCAAACCTTTATAGATACCCGAATCATCCGATCTTCAAACCGGTTTGGGGAATTTTTCGTGCGGTTTTTATGTCTTCCGGGTACCAACCGCGTAACGTCGATGTAGTTCGAAACCGCCGGGCGGCAGCGTTTATGCCCGGTGGCGACAGCTGCGCGACAGTTCTGGCTGGTTTATCCACTGGCAACACCGTGATGAAGATCGGACACGAGACCTCATGATGATCCGCAAGATCGTTGCGGCCCTAGTGCCGCTGCTCGCCACCACCACCGTGGGCGCAGCAGTAGTGCACGCAGAACCCGCGACCCCCGAGATCGGTTACCGCGCCGAGCTCATCGGTAACAGGGTGGTCACCACCCTGACCAACGGCACCTTCGAGGTCGCCGGCGAAACCGTCGAAATCCTGGACAACTCCGGCGCCACCGTAATGTCGTTGCCGCTCGCGGTACGCGAAGGCGCCACCGAGTACCCGCTACCGCACGCCGTCCGTGACGAGGGCCGGGTGCTCGAGCTCACGGCGGTCAAGGATGCGGCGGCGGCCCGCCCCGCGGCGCAGCCGGTGGCCTCCCCGCAGGAGAACTACGCGGCGCAGAACAACTTCGCCTCCCAATTCGGCCTCGCCACCGCCCTCGGCGGTTTCATCGGCACCGCGCTCGGCGCGCTGGTCGGATTGACCGGAATCGTTTCCGGACCCGGCGTGGTCGCCAGCGTGATCGCCGGAGCCGCCATCGGTGGCATCATCGGCACCATCGTCGTGGGCGGACCGACACTGATCATCGCCGGCATCGACTTGGTCAACACCCTGGCCGCCGCCCCCGGCACCACGCAGTGGGCGCCGCGTCAGCAGGTTCAGTCGGCGAACTGAGCCCACCCCGACGGATCGGCGAACACGGGTCGGTGACCCGATCCGCTCGGCACACGAAACCTGTCGGGCCCGGTCTGCGATCGCAGACCGGGCCCGTTCGCTGTCCGGGGTCAGGCGATACCGCTGACCGGTTCCGGATTGACCTCGTCGCGCCAGGCGATGGCCTCGCGGACCTGGGTGAGGTCGTAGTCCGGGCCGGTGATGCCGACCGTGAACAGGGTGGCCCCGGCCTTCAGATAGTCCGGCGCCTTCTCCGTGCCCGGCCAGGCCACCGAGCGCTCGATCGTGCCGAATTCGGTACCCACCCGCGCGCAGTGCTCGTCGAGCACCTGGCTCTTGTGGGTGAACACGTCCAGTTCGCCGAAGCTGTGCCAGATATGGGCGTACTCGGCCACCAGGCGCAGCGTCTTCTTCTCCCCGCCGCCGCCGATGAGCACCGGGATCTCGCGCACCGGCTGCGGGTTGAGCTTCGCCAACCGGCCGGTGATACGGGGCAGGTATTCCTTGAGCAGGTTCAGGCGGCTGCCGGCGGTACCGAAGTCGTACCCGTACTCGTCGTAGTCGCGCTCGAACCAGCCCGACCCGATACCGAGGATGAGCCGGCCGCCACTGATGCGGTCCACGGTGCGGGCCATATCGGCGAGCAGATCCGGATTGCGATAGCCGCCGCCGGTGACCAGCGCACCGATCTCCACCCGTTCGGTCTGTTCGGCGAACGCGCCGAGCATGGTCCAGCATTCGTAATGCGCGCCGTCGGGGTCCCCGTACAGCGGAAAGAAATGGTCCCAGTTGAAGACGATGTCCACACCCGCGTCCTCGGCCCGCAATACGGCGTCGCGGATGAGTCCGTAGTCGGGCGCGTGCTGGGGCTGGAGTTGGACTCCGATCCGAACTGGTCGGCTCATCTTGATTGACTCCTCGTCGTCGGGTGATCTCCCGGACCCGAGGCTACCGGGGCCGGGGAGGCCGGGCCGGGCGGGAACAGCGGGTGCGGGCCGGCCATCGACGCGGGTCGATACCGGCGCCTGTTCCGGTCGCGCATGGATTGCGTAACGGATGAATACAGCCCCTTTTCCGGACCGTTCCATCGGTAGCATTTCGAGCGGCGTTCTCGTTGCCAGGACCCGCTACCGGTTGGCGAATCACGCACCGAAGGAGGCTCCGCCATGCCTGTGTGCACGACACGCGACAAGGTGAACATCTATTACAAGGATTGGGGCAGGGGTCGCCCGGTCGTCTTCATCCACGGCTGGCCGTTGAACGCCGACGCCTGGGAAGACCAGATGAAATTCGTCGTCGACAACGGTTATCGCGGTATCGCCCACGACCGGCGCGGTCACGGCCGCTCGGACCAGCCGTGGAACGGTTACGATTTCGACACCTTCGCCGACGATCTGAACGATCTGCTGACGAGTCTGGATGTCCAGGACGCGACGCTGGTGGCACACAGTATGGGTGGCGGTGAGCTCGCTCGCTATATCGGCCGGCACGGTACCGGGCGGGTGCACTCCGCGGTGCTGCTCTCGGCCATCCCGCCGCTGATGGCCAAGACCGAGAACAACCCCGAAGGTGTGCCGGACGAGGTTTTCGACCAGATCAAATCCGGAATCCTCACCGAGCGTTCGCAATTCTGGAAGGACACATCGGAAGGGTTCTTCAGCGCGAATCGCCCGGGCAACAAAGTGACCCAGGGAAATCGCGACGCATTCTGGTTCATGGGTATGCACGAGAGCATCCAGGCCGGCGTGAAATGTGTCGACGCGTTCGCGTACACCGATTTCACCGAAGATCTGAAGAAGTTCGATATTCCCACGCTGATCGTACACGGAGACGACGACCAGGTGGTGCCGATCGATGCCACCGGACGCAAATCGGCGGAGTTGATCCAGGATTCGACGCTGAAGGTGTACGAGGGCGGCTCGCACGGTATCGCGCTCGTCCCGGGGGACAAGGAAAAGTTCAACGCCGATCTGCTGGAGTTCCTCGACCGCTGACGGCACCCGGCATGAACACCTTGTCGCGCCGGCCGACAGGACGCGATCGACTGTGCTGTCCGGACCGACCGATGCCCAGCGGTGGTATCGGCCGTCACGGAGACGGACTAGCCCCGCGGATCCCCGGGTACCGGGAAAACCACAGGGCTCTTCCGCTGTTGCCGGCCGAGTCCGGCAGCGTCGGGTTCACCACCGCAACCGGACCGGGCGACCGGAGGGTCAGCCCCGGACGAGCGACATGAGACTGTCCAGCGATCCGGCCGACGGCAGGGCGAGCGCGCGCTCGGCGACCGTCCCCGCGTGCACCGCGGAGAGGTGACCTTCCACGTTCAAGTCGAACTTTCGCGTGAGTTCGCCATCGGAGAGTGGGTTGGCCGGGCCGCCGCGATTGTGGTCGACACGCGCTTCGTGCCATTGCCCGTCGCGGGTGCGTACCCGCAGCACGGCCGGGAACTGGTGCGGATAGATCTCGTCGCACCGGGCGTCGGCGTGCGCGACCACGAGCGCGGCCAGGGCCAGCGTGCGGGGATCGCGTGCGGCTTCGTCGGTGAAATCGGCATGGCCCACACCCAGCCCGGATCCGCCGAGCAGCGCCCGTGCCACCGTGAACGGACCGGAGAAGGCCGCGTGGTAGCCGGACTCGGGGGCGGCTTTGGCGGCGGGCGGTTCGGCGATGGTGCGCAGCACCGGCGTCGGCACGCCGAGGTCGATCTCCACGATCGCGTCCGGATCGATGCCGCCCGCTCGCAGCGCGCGGGCGGCATCGATACCGGCGTGGGTGAAGTGGTTGCACGGATAGGGCTTGAAGAAGATCCCGGGCAGTTCCCAGTGTTCGCCCAGCCGATCGACGACCTTGGCCGTATCGGCCCGGTCCCCGCAGAAGGCGTGCAGGAATCCGAACCGGCCCTCGATCACGGTGGGTGGTCCGGTGAGCCCGTGCCGGGCGAATTCCGCCGCGGTGACACCCGAATGCGCGGCCCAGCCGCAGTGCGCACGCTTCACCGTGCCGCCGGTCCGATTGGCCTCCAGGAGTCCGGCGCCGAAGCTGGCGGCGATACCCATCGCGTCCGCGATACCTTCGGCGTCGAGGTCGTAGAGCATGGCCGCCGCGGCGGCAGAGCCGACGGCGCCGCAGATGGATGTCGCATGCTGGCCGCGTTCGAAGAATTCGGAATTACCCAGTTCTTCGTCGTAGCCCCCCATGCCCAGTCGCACCGCGATCTCGATGCCAACCCCCGCCGCGTCCAGGACCTCCGCACCCGAGGCGCCGGTGGCCTCACCGACCGCGAGAGCGGCCGGGACCACAGATGCCGACGGATGCAGTACCGACGGCAGATGGGTGTCGTCGGAGTCCATCGAATGCGCGAGAGTGCCGTTCACCAGCGCGGCGGTGGCGGCGGGGAAACGTTCCCCGGTGCCGATACCGGTGGCCGCGGCGGCGCCGGCCCAGCCGCGCGCCACGGCCGTGACGGCCCGGGCCGACGGCTGTCCCTGGGCGGCCAGGGAGTTGCCGAGTACATCGAGGACGCGGCGGGCCACATCCTTGCGGAGTTCGGCGGTGAGCCCGGCGGCGCGGGTATCCGCGGCGAGCGCGGCGAGCCGGCCGACCACGGTACCGGTGAGGTCGTGGCGGGCGGTGGGGGCGGCGGCGGTCACGAGGCCACCACCGCGACCGGGCGCACCGGCGAACCGGTACCGCCGGTGATGCGCAGCGGCGCCATCACGAAGGTGAACTCGGTCAGACCGCGGGCGCTCGCGTCCTCCAGGTTCAGGTGCTCGATGATGTGGATGCCGTTCTCCACCAGCAATACCCGATGCACCGGGAGCACACTGTGCCCCTTACCGGGCGGAATGTGTTCGAAGGCGGTGGTATCGGCGCCCGCGGCCACGATCCCGGCGGCGGCCAGCCACTGCGCCGCGCCCACATCGGCACCCGGCACCCCGTCCTGCTGACCGAGGTAGCGCTGGGCGTCGTCGAAATGCCGGGCCCAGCCGGTGCGGATGAGTACGACATCCCCGCGTCGCGGCGTCACTCCGGCCGCGTCGGCGGCGTCGCGCAGGTCCTGCTCGGTGACGGCCTGGCCGGCTTCGAGAACTTCCACGCCGCGCACCCGCGGCACGTCCAGCAGCAGTCCGCGCCGGAGCATGAAGGGGATCGTTTCCGCGCCGAGCTGAGTGAACCGCCCGCCACGCTGGGCTTCTTCGGCGTCGATATCGCCGTGCAGTTTGCCGCAGTGGCTGACATGGGACAGGGCGTCCACATGGGTGCCGACGTGCCCACCGGTCACGATGATCTCGTTGGACGCCGATCCGCCGTCCGGGCGGACCATATCGCCGTGCCGGCGGATCAGGGTCATCCGGAACCCCGGATGGTTGGGTGAGCAGGGCATACCCGTCGTATACGGATGCCCGAGCTCGACGACGTCGACATCGCTGTTCACCACGGCGTGCAACAGCGCGTCCGGCGCGGTGGACACGGTGTGTTCGGTCATGCTCTCACTCCTCGTTCTGCGGTGGCCTCTGCCCGGTCGAGCACCACGCGGGCGTTCGCGACGACAGCGGGGTCGATGAATCTGCCGTTCTCGTCGAGAACCGCGGATTCCCCCGCCGCCTGGGACGCGGCCGCGCACTCCACGATTCGCCGGGCTCGGCTCTGTTCCTCCGGGGACGGTGTAAAGGCCTGGTTGACGATGCCGATCTGATCGGGATGGATGACCGAACGCCCGAAAAAGCCCTGGGCGCGGCCGGTGCGCGAGGTCTCCGCCAATCCCGCCGAGTCCTCCACCGCGGTCCAGACACTCTGGACCGGCGAGGACAGGCCGGCCGCGCGCGCCGCGGTGACGATCCAGCCGCGCGCCCACGCCAGGCCGTCGGCCTCGGTGCGCAGATCGGCGGCCAGATCCGCTTCGCCCAGCGCGATACCGGTGACCCGCGGATGACATTTCGCGATAGCGGGCGCCGCGAGCAGACCCGCGGCCGATTCGATGATGGCGTGCACCTGGCAGGTGAGGCGGTCGGTCGTGGCCGCCACCGATTCGGGTGTTTCGGCCTTGGGGAGCCGCACTCCGGCGGGCGGGGTCTGCGCGGCGGCCAGTTCGGCGAGCTCGTTGTCCAGCCAGGACGACCCGATGGCGTTGAGCCGCAACCAGATCCGGCGCTCCGGTGCTGCCGTGCGCAGAGCGGCGAGGGCATTGGCCAGCGCGCGCTCCTTCGCGTGGACCGGTACGGCGTCCTCCAGGTCGATCACCACAGCGTCGGCGGCGCTGTCGATCGCCTTGCCGATCCGGTCGTCGCGGTGCCCGGGCACGTAGAGCCAGCTGCGCGGGGTCATTTCGCCTCCGCCGCAAGTGGTTTCGACGCCCGGTGGCCCAGCGCGCGCGAAACCCGCTGCGCCGCCTCGACCAGTGCGCCCTCGTAGCGATCGCACGCTTCCTCGGTCATCCGGTAGCTCGGGCCGCAGACCGAGACCGACCCGATCACCGACCCGCCGGCCCCGAAGACCGGGGCGGCGATCGACCCCGCGCCCTCCTGGCGCTCCCCGGTCGACCGGCACACTCCCCGTTCCCGCGCCTCCCGCAGCGCCGCGCGCAGCGACGCGGGGTCGACGATCGTGGTGGCGGTCAGCCGGGGCAGCGGTCGCGACAGCAGATCGTCCTGTTCCGCCTCGGAGAGGTGGGCCAGAATGATGCGCCCCGACGAGCCGCTGTGCAGGTCGAACCGGCGACCCAGCTCGACGGTCATCTTGATTTCCTGAGTACTCTCGACCTGATCGAGGTAGACGCGACCTCCCGGTAACCGGCCGGTGACGGTCGCCGTCTCGCCCGTGGCGCGCTGCAGGTCCACCAGGGCCTCGCGGGCCATCCGCCGCAGCGGGGATACGTCCAGTGCGCGGGCGCCGAGCGTCGCCGCCGCGGGTCCGAGCAGGTACCGGCGGGTCGTGGGCTCGTAGAGCAGCAGACCGCATTCGACGAAGGTCGTCAGGATGCGGTGGGCGACCGCCTTCGACATACCGGTCGAGCGGGCGATCTCCGAGACGCCGAGCGCGCTCGACCGGCGGCCGAACTCGAGCAGCACATCGGCGGCTCGGGCGGCAGACGTGGTGCCTCCACTGGAGGACTCCATCGTGGCTCCGTTTCTGCGGGGTTTTCGTTGTTCCGACGGCGACGCTACCGGCGCGACCGACGTACATCTGAACAAAGTTGTACCGCTTAGCGAAACGATTGTCCAGGCGGCTCGACCGGCTCATGCATGAGTTTCGTCCGCGTTAATCGTTTCTACAGGCACTTGTGTCCAGATTGTCGAACGTGCATAGTGCAGGGGACCACATTCTTGCGTTCCGCTAAGCGGAACAGACTAGGAGGAAGCGTGGACGGTCCGGATTTCGATCTCGTCGTCGCCGGTGCGGGCGGCGGGCTCATCGCTGCGCTGCGCGCCGCCGAACTCGGCGCGAATGTGCTCGTGGTCGACGCCGACGAGCACTTCCAGCGCGGGAACAACACCTCGATGTGCACCGCGATGATCCCGGCCGCCGGTACCCGCTGGCAGCAGGCCGCGGGCGTCGCGGACAGCCCGGACCGGTTTCTCGCCGATATCGACCGCAAAACCGGCGGTACGGCCGACCACCGCCTGGCCCGGGCCCTCGCCGAGTCGAGCGCGCGGCTGGTCACCTGGCTGGCCGACGCCCAGGAACTCGACCTCGAACTGGTCACCGACTTCCGCTATCCCGGCCACAGCGCCGACCGCTGCCACACCATCCCCGGCCGCCACGGCTCCAAGCTGCTGCGCCACCTGGTCGAGCGTGCCCGCGCCCATCCGCGGATCGAGTTGATCGCGCCGATGAGCCTGCGCGAGGTGCTCACCACCGACGGCCGGGTCACCGGCGTCGAGATCGCCACCCCGGACGGGAACGCCGAACAGCTGACCGCCCCCGCCGTGCTGCTCGCGACCAACGGCTTCGGCGCCGACAGCGAGCTGGTGCGCCGCTGGATCCCGGAGATCGCCGACGCCCACTATCACGGCGGACAGTTCAGCCGGGGCGACGCGCTGCGGATCGGGCAGGGCCTGGGCGCCGACACCGGTTTCCTCGACGCGTACCAGGGGCACGCGGCGCTCTCCGCGCGCAGCCAGACCCTCATCGGCTGGGCCACCGTCGTCCACGGCGGCGTCATCATGAACAGCGAGGGCCGCCGGTTCGCACCCGAGACCACGGGTTATTCGGAATTCGCGGCCATCCTCGCGGCCCAGCCCGGCGGTGCCGGATGGATCGTCATCGACGAGCACATCGAAGCGCTGTGCTCGGTGTTCGACGATTTCCGCGCGGTCGCCGAGAGCGGTTCGCTGATCCGCGCCGCGACTGCCACCGAACTGGCCGAACGGATCGGCGTACCGGCCGCCGCGCTGGACGACGAACTCGGGGCCGCCCACCGTGCCGCGGCGGGTACGGAACCGGACCGGCAGGGTCGCACCGACGACCGCCACCCCCTCACCGCGCCCTATGTCGCCATCGCCGTGACCCCCGCCCTGTTCCATACCCAGGGCGGTCTGGTCGTGGACGAACACGCGCGGGTACTGGCCGGCGGTGTGCCGGTGCCCGGCCTCTACGCCTCGGGCGGCGCGGCCATCGGCATCTCGGGTCACGGCGCCGGGGGCTACCTCGCCGGAAACGGCCTCATCACCGCGCTCGGCCTGGCGTTCCTCGCCGCCGAGCACGTGAGCAGCCCGGTCGCCGCCTGACCCCAGATTTCATCTATCGGATATTCGCCAGGAGAAGAAATGACCTCGTACCTGATCAAGAACGGCACCGTGGTGCGCACCGACAACTCGGCCCCCGAGGAGGGCGAGGCCGCGGACATCCTGATCGTCGACGGCAAGATCGCCGCCATCGGCGCGAACCTGGAATCCGCCGATGCCGAGGTCGTCGACGCGTCCGGCAAGCTGATCTTCCCCGGCGTGGTGGACGCCCACCAGCACTGGGGCATCTACAACCCCCTGGCCGAGGACACGCAGACCGAATCCCGTGCGAGCGCCCAGGGCGGTGTCACCACCGCGCTGACCTATATGCGGACCGGGCAGTACTACCTGAACAAGGGCGGCGCCTACGCCGACTTCTTCCCGGAGGTGCTGGACGCCTCGGCCGGTCGCAGCTACATCGACTACGCGTTCCACCTGGCGCCCATGTCCAAGGAACATATCGGCGAGATCCCCTCGCTGGCCGCCGATCAGGGCGTGACCTCGTTCAAGATCTTCATGTTCTACGGCAGCCACGGCCTGCACGGGCGGTCCGCCTCGCAGAGCGATTTCCTGATGATCCCCTCCGACGAGCGCTACGACATCGCGCATTTCGAGTTCGTGATGCGCGGCGTGCAGAAGGCGCGGGAGCAGTTCCCCGAACTCGCCGAGCACATCTCGCTGTCGCTGCACTGTGAGACCGCCGAGATCATGAGCGCCTACACCAAGATCGTCGAGCAGGAGGGCGAGCTCAGCGGTCTCGCCGCCTACAGCGCCTCGCGCCCGCAGCATTCCGAGGGCCTGGCCGTGACCATCGCGTCCTTCCTGGCCGACGAGACCGGACTGCCGAATATCAACCTGCTGCATCTGAGCTCGGCCAAGGCGCTGAAGGCCGCCATGAAGATGGCCGAGGCGTTCCCGCACGTGAACTTCCGCCGCGAGGTCACCATCGGTCATCTACTCACCGATATCGACAACGCGAACGGCTTGGGCGCCAAGGTGAATCCGCCGATCCGCCCGCGCGAGGACGTCGAAGCGCTGTGGGAGCACCTGCTCGCCGGCAATATCGACTGGGTCGTCTCCGACCACGCCTGCTGCAAGGACGAGGTGAAGTTCGGCGAGGACCGCGAGGATGTGTTCGCCGCCAAGTCCGGTTTCGGCGGCACCGAGTACCTGCTGCCCGGGCTGCTCACCGAGGGCCGCAAGCGGGGTCTGTCGCTGCGCCGGATCGCCCAGCTCACCGCCTCGAACCCGGCCGACCGCTACGGCCTGCCCGGCAAGGGCCGGCTCGCCGAGGGCGTCGACGCCGATATCGCGATCGTCGACCCGAACCGCGCCTGGACCGTGCGCGCCGCGGATTCGGAATCCACCCAGGAGTACACGCCGTTCGAGGGATTCGAGCTGACCGCGGCGGTCACCGACACCTTCGTGCGCGGTAACCGGGTGCTGGCCGACGGCGTGGTCACCGGCGAGCCCGCGGGCCGCTACATCTCGCGCCCGTACTGAGGAGCCCGGTGTTGAACGACGAGTCGCAGCCGACCGGTCCGCTGCGCGGGATCAAGGTGCTGGATGCCTCCACCATCCTGGCCGGACCACTGACCGCCCAGATCCTGGGTGATTTCGGCGCCGAGGTCATCAAGATCGAGCACCCGCAGAAACCGGACGGGATGCGCGGCCACGGCCTCGACAAGGACGGGATCCCCCTGTGGTGGAAGATGGTCGCCCGCAACAAGCAGACGGTCACGCTGAACCTGAGCACTCCCGACGGTCAGCAGATCTTCCGCGACCTGGCCGCCGAAGCGGATGTGGTGATCGAGAACTTCCGGCCGGGCACCTTCGAACGCTGGGGCCTGTCCTACGCGGAACTCTCCTCCCGTAACCCAGGCCTGATCATGCTGCGCGTCACCGGTTTCGGACAGCACGGCCCCTACGCGAAACGTCCGGCGTTCGGCACGCTGGTCGAATCCATGAGCGGGTTCGCCCATCTCACCGGTCAGCCCGACGGGCCGCCCACCCTGCCGGCCTTCGGGCTCGCCGATTCCATCGCCGGTGTCGCCGGTTCCTCGGCGATCTCGATGGCGCTGTTCGAACGCGAACGCAACGGCGGCACCGGCCAGGAGGTCGACCTCGACCTGCTCACCCCGATCATGACCGCGGTCGGGCCCGGGGTGATCTACGCCGATCAACTCGGGATCGACCAGGAGCGGACCGGTAACCGGTCGCAGAACAACGCGCCCCGGAACCTGTACCGCACCAAGGACGACCACTGGGTCGCGATCTCCACCAGCGCCCAGGCCATCGCCGAACGGGTGATGCGGCTGGTGGGGCATCCCGAGGTGATCGACGAGGAATGGTTCGCGACCGGGCGCACCCGCGCCCAGCACGCCGACCTGCTCGACACATACGTCGGCGGCTGGATCGCCGAACGAACCCGTGACGAGGTCACGAGTGTTTTCGAAGAAGCCGGCGCGGCTGTCGCGCCGGTCTACCGTCCGAGCGACCTGCTCACCGATCCGCAGGTCGTCGCCACCGACATGGTCACCACCGTGGAGGACAGCGAGCTCGGCCCCATGCGCATGCAGAACGTGATGTGGCGCATGACTCGATCGCCCGGGGCGATCCGGCACACCGGACGACCCGCCGGTGCCGACACCGACAAGGTCCTCACCCATCTCGGGCGCAGTCCCGAGGACATCGACGACCTGCGGGCACGCGGGGTCATCTGACCCGCGGCAGCTTTATCCGAGGAGTTCGCAATGAAATCGCGTTGGTGGACAATCGCCATCATCTTGGGCCTGGTGGTGGTGAACTATGTCGATCGCAGCGCCATCTCGTTCGCAGCAAGCCATCTGCGGGACGAGTTCGGTATCACGACCGGCCAGTACGGCGTCATCAGTTCCGCATTCTCGATCGGCTATATGCTTTTCGCCCTGCTGTCGGGGCCGCTGGTCGACCGCTACGGTTCGCGCCGCGTCCTCATCGTGGGGATGTTCATCTGGGCCGCGGCCACCGCACTGACCCCGTTCGCGGGCGGGTTCATCGGTTTGATCCTGCTGCGGATCCTGCTCGGAGCCGGTGAAGCGCCCTGCTTCCCGGCGGCGACGCGGATCGCCAGCCGGTGGTTGCCGGCGCACGAACGCGGGAAGGCGCTCGCCCTCATCGGCGGCGTCGCGGTGTCGGGCAGCCTGCTGATCGGCGGACCGATCCTCACCCAGCTGATCGCGCTGGTCAGCTGGAAGGGCATGTTCTTCGTGCTCGCGGTCGCCGGCCTGGTCTGGGTGGTCGTGGCCTATCCGTTCCTGAAGAACTCCCCGAGCGAAGCGTCCTTCGTCTCGAAGGAGGAGCTGGCCTACATCAAAGCGGGCCAGACCGACGGTGAGGACAGCGGGCACGAGGAGAAGGTCGACTGGGGCGAGATCCTGCGCAACCGCAACCTGTGGCTCGTCGGACTCGGCTACTTCGCCTGGGGATTCATGTTCTGGGCCTTCATGTACTGGCTCCCCCAGTACCTGGAACACGAATTCGGGCTCTCCATCAAGGAGGTCGGCGGCTTCTCGGTGGCACCGTGGGCGGCCGGTGTGGTCGGCGCGCTCGCCGGCGGCATCCTGGTGGACCGCGTGTACAAACGCACCGAGAGCATCCGGTCGCGATTCCTCATCATCGGCGTGGCGCTCCTGCTCGCCGGTGCCTCGATCGCCCCGATCCTGTTCTTCCCCGGCAACCTCACCGTCGCCCTGATCTGCATCTCCGCGGGTGTCGGCTTCGGTTTCATCACCGGTGGCATCTGGTGGGTGGCCTCGATCGACGCCGCCCCGACCCAGCCCGGTACCGCGGCCGGTTTCGCCGACGCCTGCTTCGCCCTCTCCGGGATCGTGGCTCCGTCGGTGATGGGTTTCATCGTCTCCGAAACCGGGACCTACGACGGCGGCTTCATCGTCATGACGGTCCTGTGCCTCATCGGTTCGGCGGCGATGCTGTTCTTCACCAAGGAACCGGAGCGGCCGGCGAGCACGCAGGTGCGGCCCGGCGAGCCGGAAGGTGAGCTCACCACCACGAGCTGAGGTCCCGTCGGAGTCGTCCGGCGGCGCCCCAACGCACCGCGTAACCCGATGAGGGGTTACGCGGTGTGGTTCGTGTGGTGACGCACAGGGACCGGCCGCCGACAGCGAGTAATGGCCGAGGGCTACTTCGACGACGTGCCATCCGGGTCCGACTTCGTGGCCACCATCTCGTACCAGTCGGTGAAGCGTTCACCGGCATCCATCATGTCGTCCCTGGCCGCAACGACATCGATATCACGAAAACCCGCGGCTTCCAGGGCCCGGACATTGGCGGCTCGTTCCGTGGCGGGCGCGACATTGTCCAATCCCGTTCCGATGACCAATCGGCCGTCGTTCTTCAGAACCCGGTGGATCTCGGCCGCGCCGCCCTCCGCCAGCGCGTTCATCAACGGCACACGCTCGAGGTTGACCTCGTCGAATACCGAGTCGGGAAAGACCGACAGATCACGGAGATCCACGAGCACATCCGGCTTGGTATCCGGATTGACATTGGCGAAGACCTCTCCCGGCTCGGCAGGCCGGTACTTGTGACCGCCCCCCACCACGAGCCGGGCACCACCGTCGGCGGTACGAGCCTGATCCAGCAGCGCCTTCAGGTCGGTCGCCGGTTTGCCGCGAAGCGGGCGTCCGGTGAAGTCGGCACGCTCGGTACCCAGGGGCCGGTTGCCCGGACCGTAGCGGTTCTCATGGATGTCGTCGATCTGACGCCTATCTCTGGAACGCACGTCACGGATATCGGCACCCTGATATTCGGGTGGCAGTCCCGCGCGTGTTCGAACCTCCCGAACCAAGGCGTCTTCGGACGATGCGAGCCCGCCGGCGGTCCTGCCGATGTCGGCCGCGCCGGCAGTATCCGCCGCAGACTCGTGTTTCGTGACCGCCACGATCGGATGAACGGCTTCCTTGCGGTAATGACCGTTGGCTATCAATTCCGTCGCGTTCTTGAAGCTTCGATTCAGCGCTTCGACCGCTTGAAGAACCGCCCTACCGATCCTGTTGCTCATGCAGAGCCCCATCACAGTGAAAGGCAGGGGTCGCGCATCCAGAATGAACCACGACCTGCCACCGTGTCCGCTGGTACTCGCACCGTACCCACCATCACCCACTCACTACAACAGCGGTATCGGCGGCCGAAGCGGTTTTCCCACCACGTGACCGCGCCGCGCCGCAATCGGCATGAGGCGTAATTGCGGAGAGCATCTCGAAAAGAATTGCGCGGCCGCATCGCTTGGCAGGACCCGACAGCTCGGCTCTCGGCGCGGGACCCTCGGCCGAATATCCCGCAGCACATGCGTGCCCTCCTGGCAGGCGGGACTGCCGGCTCCCCGGTTCCCATGCCGACGACAATTATTGCTCGGCACGCTGTCATCGTGGAATCCGGCCGACACCCGCTGTCGCATCGGCTCGGCGTGAAGATCCGGCCGGACGGTGCCGACCGGATTTCTCCCTTCACCCGACGGCGAGGGCCGCGGTGATCTTGCGGGTCATCTCGACCAGCGTCCGACTCGGCGCGCCCTTGCCGGCCGGCCGGCCGCGTCGACGGCGACCAGCACCGTGTTGCGGAAGTTGTCGGCCTCGCCCGACCGGGCCCGTCGACGGCTGTCCATTCCCAGCCCGCCGGCCCCGGACCGACGCGTCGCCGGGCGTAGACGGGGTGGACAGTCGATGCGTTCACTGGCACGATACGCACCGAAAACGTACAGACCATGCGGAGCTCGAGAACACCAGCGGTAGCCTCTGACGCCATGACCACGCACATGTTGCGAATTCGCTCCACTTCGCGTGTTCCAACCGGTGAAGGGAAGTGAACAAGCCGTGGCCACGGTGACCTTCGATCACGCCACCCGGCAGTATCCGGGAGCCAAGACACCCGCTGTCGATCAGTTGCAGCTCGAGATCGCCGATGGTGAGTTCCTGGTGCTGGTCGGCCCGTCCGGATGTGGGAAATCGACTTCGCTGCGCATGCTCGCCGGACTCGAGGAAGTATCGGGCGGCCGCATCCTGATCGGTGACCGCGATGTCACCCATTCCGACCCCAAGGATCGCGATATCGCGATGGTCTTCCAGAACTATGCGCTGTACCCGCATATGACGGTGGCCGAGAACATGGGTTTCGCACTCAAACTGGCCAAGGTCGGCAAGGACGAGCAGCAGCGCCGGGTGCGCGAGGCGGCCCGGCTGCTCGATCTGGAACCGCTGCTCGACCGCCTGCCCAAGGCGCTGTCGGGTGGTCAGCGGCAGCGGGTGGCCATGGGCCGGGCCATCGTGCGCGACCCGCAGGTCTTCCTGATGGACGAACCGCTGTCCAATCTGGACGCGAAACTGCGGGTGCAGACCCGCACCCAGATCGCGCAGCTGCAGCGCCGGCTGGCGACGACGACCGTCTATGTCACCCACGACCAGGTCGAGGCCATGACCATGGGCGACCGGGTCGCGGTGATGCGTGACGGGTTGCTGCAGCAGTGCGCCGCCCCGCGCGACCTCTACCGGGATCCGGCGAATGTGTTCGTCGCCGGGTTCATGGGGTCACCGGCGATGAACCTGTTCACGCTCCCGATCACAGACGGTGCGGTGCGCATCGGTGGCTTCGCGCTGCCGCTGCCGCGATCGGTGGCCGATGCCGCGGGCGCGACGGTGACGGTGGGTATCCGTCCCGAGCATCTGGAAACCGGGGAGTCCGGGATCGAGATCGAGGTGGACGTGGTCGAGGAGCTCGGCTCCGATGCCTTCATCTACGGCCGCCCCACCGAGGACACCCAGGGCGCGGACACGATCGTGGCACGTACCGATTGGCGCAATCCGCCGGCGAAGGGCAGCCGGGTCCGGTTGGCCACGGCCCCCGAGCACGTCTACTTCTTCGCGCCCGACGACGGCCGCCGCCTCGGCTGACCCTACTGCCGACCTTGCACTAGCGGGAGATTTGCACGTACAATTTTACGTACGTCAGAGGGAGATCAGTATGCGCACCATGTCGTACTCGGAGTCACGCAAAAACTATGCCGAGGTCCTCAACAGTGTGGTAAACGACCGCGAGGAAGTCGTGATCACGCGCGCGGGGCACGAGCCCGTGGTCATGGTGTCCTTGGACGACTACGAATCGTTGCGCGAGACCGCTTACCTGCTGCGCAGCCCGGCCAATGCACGCAGGCTCCTCTCGGCTATCGAACGCCTGGAAGAGGGCGAGGGCACGGTCCGAGACCTCGTCGAATGAAGATCATCTGGGACGAGAATGCGTGGGAAGACTACCTGTGGTGGCAAGCCCAGGATCGGAAACTTCTGAAGCGCATCAATCAACTCATCGCCGACATCGCACGCAACGGGAATGAGGGAATCGGCAAACCGGAACCCTTGAAGCACGGTTTCCGCGGCTACTGGTCACGGCGTATCAACGACGAACACCGACTGGTGTACAAGGTTGTCGACGAAGACATCCGCATCGCGGCCTGCCGTTATCACTATGGGTGATCGGTTGCCGTCGAGCCGGCGGCATGCCGCCGGCTCGCCCGCCACTGCTCGTTGAGCCGGACGCCGAGATCGTCCACGCCGATCTCGCGTCCGGATTCGCTGCGCACCTGCACCCGGACCGGGTCCCCGGTGGCCGCCTCGACCAGGTCCAGCGGAGGTGGCCCGGGTTGCAGGTGGGTATTGCCCCACTGCATGAGCGCCAGCACCACGGGTAGTAGATCGCGGCCTTTCGCGGTCAGTACATATTCGTTCCGGGTGCGTTTTCCCTCTTCCCGATACGGCTGTCTGGTGAACAGTCCGGCCTGCGTGAGCTTGCGCAACTGACCGGCCACGGCGGCGTCGGTGATCCCCACCCGGGCCGCGAAACCGTCGAACCGGGTGGTGCCGTAGTAAGCCTCCCGCAGGATCAGGATGGCCGAGCGGGTGCCCACCACCTCGAGTGCCATCGCTATCGAGCAGTGGTCGGGTTTCCACGAGTCGAGATCGGCCAGGGGGCCTTCCATCACCGCTGCCATCCGCCCATCATATCGACCCTGACTTGCTTCCATTAATGCCAGCACCTAGTCTGGCTATAGATAACTTTAGCCAGGGTTCGCCCCGGCGGCGGAAGGAATCGATATGCGAGACGCGGTCATCGTCGATGCGGTACGGACCCCCATCGGACGCGGTAAGCCCAACGGCGCCCTGCACGGCATCCACCCGGTGGACCTCATGGCCCACAGCCTCAGTGCGTTGATCACCCGCACCGGGGTGGACCCGGCCCTCATCGACGACGTGATCGGCGGTGTGGTGAGCCAGGTCGGCGAACAGGGCGTGAACATGACCCGGCGGGCGGCGCTGGCGGCCGGTTTCCCCGAATCGGTCCCGGCCACCACGGTCGACCGCCAGTGCGGCAGCAGCCAGCAGGCCGTCCACTTCGCCGCACAGGGCGTGCTCGCCGGCGCCTACGACATGGTGGTGGCCACCGGAGTCGAATCCATGAGCCGGGTCCCGATGGGCGCGAGCGCCCGGGGCGCCGACGACATCTCCGGGGTGGGTTTCACCCGGCGGTATCCCGATGGTCTGGTCCCGCAGGGCATCAGCGCCGAACTCATCGCCGCGAAATGGGGGCTGAGCCGGGCGCAGCTCGACGAATTCGCGCTGAACAGCCACGAAAAGGCGGCACGGGCCACCAAGAACGGGCAATTCGCCGCCGAACTCGCCCCGCTGGCGGGCCTCGACACCGATGAGGGCATCCGCACCGGCTCCACCCTCGACACCCTGGCCGGGCTGAAGCCCGCCTACTACGACCCGGCCATGGACGCACGGTTCCCGCAGATCGGCTGGAACATCACCGCGGCGTCGGCGAGCCAGATCAGCGACGGCAGTGCCGCCGTACTCATCACCACCAGCGAACGGGCCCGCGCCCTCGGCCTGCGCCCGCTGGCCCGGCTGCACAGCTTCGCGGTGGCCGGAGACGATCCGCTGCTCATGCTGACCGCGGTCATCCCGGCCACCCGCAAGGTCCTGGATCGAGCCGGGCTCACCCTCGCCGATATCGACCTCATCGAGATCAACGAAGCGTTCGCCTCCGTGGTGGCGGCCTGGGAACACGACACCGGCGCCGATCCGGAGCGGGTCAATGTGAACGGCGGCGCGATCGCCCTCGGCCATCCGCTCGGCGCCTCCGGGGCCCGGCTGATGACCACCCTCGTCCACGCCTTGCAGGACCGCGGCGCCCGCTACGGCCTGCAGACCATGTGCGAGGCGGGCGGCCTGGCCAACGCCACGATTCTCGAACGCCTCTGATCGCGGGCCTACGAATTCGAACGTGGCCGCGCCACCTCGTCCGCGCACACGCTGCCCACCGCAACGCCGCTAGTGTGGTTCCGGTGAGCGAACTGCCCCGGATCGACGAGGTGCGCGTCTACGCGATCCCGCTGCGGTCGAAGTTCCGCGGGATCACCGTGCGCGAAGGGGTACTGCTGCGCGGGCCACGCGGCTGGGGCGAATTCTGCCCGTTCGCCGAATACGCCGACCACGAGGCCGCGCACTGGCTGGACACCGCCCTCGAGCAGATCACCGTCGGCTGGCCCGAACCGGTGCGGGACCGTATTCCGGTCAACTGCACGGTGCCCGCCGTCGGACCGGACCGGGCATACGAGATCGTCGCCGGGTCCGGTTGCCGCACGGCGAAGGTGAAGATCGCCGACCATCCCGGATCGCTGCCGGAGGATCTCGCCCGGGTGGAAGCCGTACGGTCGGCGCTGGGCCCGGACGGCGCGATCCGCGTCGATGCCAACGCCGTCTGGGATGTCACCACCGCCGTGCGGCACATCCGCGAGATCAACCGGGCCGCGGGCGGTCTGGAATACGTCGAGCAGCCTTGCCGCACGGTCGAAGAGCTCGCCGACGTGCGCCGCCGGGTCGAGGTCCCCATCGCCGCCGACGAATCCATCCGCCGCGCCGAGGACCCGCTGCGGGTCGCGGTGGCGGGCGCCGCGGATATCGCCGTCCTCAAATGCACTCCACTCGGCGGCGTGCGGCGGGCCCTGCGGGTCGCCGAGGCC
This sequence comes from Nocardia sienata NBRC 100364, assembly GCF_001613205.1. Taxonomy (GTDB): domain Bacteria; phylum Actinomycetota; class Actinomycetes; order Mycobacteriales; family Mycobacteriaceae; genus Nocardia; species Nocardia sienata. Next base: position 31,337 of record NZ_BDBX01000057.1, read on the forward strand.
GCCGGGCTACCGTGCGTGATCTCTTCCGCCCTGGAGACCAGCGTCGGTCTGGCCGCGCAGCTGGCTCTGGCCGGCGCTCTCCCGGAACTCGATCACGCGTGCGGCCTCGGCACGGTGAACCTGTTCGAAGGCGATATCGTCACCGAATCCCTGCGTCCGGTGGACGGTTTCCTACCGGTCCCGCGCAGCGCCCCCGAACCGGATGCCGACCTGCTGGAGAAGTACCGCCACCCGGATCCGGAACGCACCGAATGGTGGACCGCCCGCCTGCGACGGTTACTGGAGTCGCGGTACACGCGAGTGTGAGCTCCACCGGGCGCCGCCGTAGAGTCCCGCGGCCCGGTCCACCGCAGGTTCGATCGAGCCCACCGGCTCCACCGGATCCGGGGTGCCGTCGTAGCTCCAGCGGGTGCCCAGCACCCCGTGCTCCGCGGTACCGAGCAGCGCAGCCGCATCCGCGGCCGCAGGTATCCGCCGGCGACGCCGTCTGACGCAACACAATCTCCGGTCGACCGCACTCGGCGAACGCCACGCAGGTCGTTCCGAGTAAGGCGTGCCGTTCGCGCACCGCACGGTGTTCGTGACCGCCGGTTCGCGCTTTCGGTCACCAGGCCGAGTTCCTACCGCTGAGCGCACTGTTTTCGGTCCGCGCACGGCGAGGTCGGCCTCGTCGTGCGGTAGGGCGTCGGAGGCGGGCGCGCCGGTAGGACCGTCTTCCGACCGCATCGGCCCGGTCCTGATCGACCGGCTGTTTCCTCGCTTGTCGCAGCGTCCCAGCACACTCGTTCCTCGCAATTGTTGGTTTCACCAACGTTTGCTATCGTTGGCGTCACCAACAAAAGGAGCCCCATGGACGGTCTCATTCGATGCGCCCGCCTGGCCGTGATCGCCCTTACCTTCACCGTGGCCGGGTGTACGACCCTCACTCCACCTACCGACCACCGCCCCACCCCCGCTCAGGAGACCACCGTGAACCCGACCGCCATCACCGCCTTCCGGATCGACATCCCGCAGGCCGACCTCGACGACCTGGCCGACCGGCTGGCCCGCACCCGCTGGCCCAACGAGATCACCGACGCCGGTACCGATTACGGCTTCCCGCTGGCCCGGCTGCGGGAACTGGCCGAATACTGGCGCACCGGCTACGACTGGCGCGCACACGAAGCCGCGCTCAACGAACTCCCGCACTTCACCACCGAAATCGACGGACAGAACATCCACTTCGTCCATGTGCGGTCGGCGAAACCGGAGGCGCTACCGCTGATCCTGACCCACGGTTGGCCCGGTTCCTTCCTGGAATTCCTCGACGTGATCGAACCGCTTTCCCGCGATTTCCATCTCGTGATCCCCTCCATCCCGGGTTTCGGTTTCTCCGGCCCCACCCACGAGCGCGGCTGGGACACCACCCGGGTCGCGGGCGCCTGGGCCGAACTGATGCACCGTCTCGGATACGAGCGCTACGGCGCGCAGGGCGGCGATTTCGGTTCCGGTATCTCCCAGGCGCTCGGCGCGCTGGCACCCGAACACGTCGTCGGGGTGCACGTCAACTACCTGCCGACCCGGCCGGACCCCGCCGCCGGCCTCGAACTGTCCGAAACGGATCGGGCCCGGCTCGACAAGGTGACGTACCTGATGGCGAACCGGCCCCCGTACCAGGCGCTGCAGGCCACCGCCCCGCAGACCATCGGCTACGCGCTGACCGACTCACCGGTCGGCCAGCTGGCCTGGATCGCCGAGCGCTTCGCCCAGTGGACCGACCCCCGCACACCCGTCAGCGATGAGCGGATGCTCACCGATATCTCGCTGTACTGGCTGACCGCCACCGCGGCATCCTCGGCACGGCTGACCCGCGAAACCACCCGGGGGTCGACACCGTGCCCGGTGCCGCTCGGGGTGGCGGTGTTCGCCCACGACATCACCCAGTCGGTGCGACCACTGGCCGAACGCCTCTACGACATCAGGCACTGGTCGGAGTTCGACCGCGGCGGCCACTTCGCCGCCATGGAGGTCCCCGAACTGCTCGCCGAGGACATCCGGGCCTTCTTCCTCACCACCCTGCGGGCCGGACCGGCCGCGGAACGCTGAACCACCGGCGGCGAACAACCGCCGGCCCGCACCGGAACCCGCAACCGACAGCACGTTCGTGGCCCCGCACCCGCCGCCGTGCGGCCGGCTCAGCCCAAGCGCACACCCATATCGTGGAAGGTCAGGCGCAACAGCAGCCCCGCCTCCGGCCCGATCACCCCGTCGGCCAATTCCACATATCGCGAACAGAATTCGGGCCCGTGCGCGGCGACCGTGTCCGGCCGCGGTTCCAGGTGGTGTGCCAATTCGTGCAGAACGACCAGTTCCCGCAGCGCCCACGCGGTCCGACCACGCGCCGAGGTCCGCGCGTGCAGGGGCACCGCCAGCACCGCGTTCCCGGATTCGTAATGAGCGGCCACATGTCCGGCGCGAGCGCGCACCCGGATCGGCACACCCGCCCGCTCCCACGTAGCCGCGACCCAGCCGAGAGCGAGTACTCGATCGCAGTACTGCTGCACCGAATCCACCGAGGCGAATTTCCGCTCCACCGGCAAGGTCAGCCGCGACCCGTGCACTTCGACCGTGCGCTGCCCGAATTCCGCCGCCCGATCGAAGACCGAACGCACCAGCTGTTCGGCGTCGTACACCCTGGCACGCTGCGTATCCCGCACGGCCGCCTACCCGGATAGCTGCCCGCGCGCCCCGTCCAGCTCCCGCGCCGGCCCGAGCCGGGCCTCCCGCCCGGCCCGGTCCCCCGCGCGCCGGGCGTCCGGGGCGTAGCCGGTGGAGGTGCGCGGTCCGCGCCAGGTGCCGCGGGCCTCCGAGTTACGGGTGTAGAAATCGGAGAGCTCGATCTCCTTGCCGCGCAATGCCAGCGCGGTTTCGGCGGCCCGTTCCGCATCGCACGGCGCGGCGGTCCGGTCGTCGCGGCCGGTCGCGGACCGTTCGACCTCCGCTCTGGCCGCGGCGAGCCGGATGCCGATGCGCTCGGCGAACGCCAGCTGGAAATTCAGCCTGGCCGTCACCCCGGCCACCGGCACCCGCACCACCCGGCGCACCCGCCGCCCGGCCCGGCGCTCGGTGACGACCTTCTCCATGGTCGCGGCCCGGTGCTCGCCGGATTTGATGTACCGGTCCGACGCCCGCACCATCTGCACCAGCAGGCTGGAGTAGAGCGCTTCGCAGACGGCGATATCGGCCGCGAACCCGTAGGCGTAGACCTGGGTCGAGGTGCGGGCCACGTCACAGCGCACATCGTTGGCGGCGGCAATGGCCACGAACAGCTGGACGTAGGTGCGCAGACCCTTGCGGCCGGGCTCACCGATCGGGATCATCCGTTGGATCAGCGCGGTGGGCTGTTCCCGGCCACGGGTGTGTGCCCGCGCCACCGCAAGGTCGATCGAGGACCGGGTCGCCAGCCGCTGCGCCGCGGCCAGGAACGCCTCCGCCTCGTGCTCGTTGTCGGTGGATTCGGCTTTGCGCAGCAGTCCACCGATCCTGGTGAGCAGGCGATCGGAGACTGCGGTGGCGGAGGACATCGGGCATCAGCCTAATCGGCGCGGCCGGGCAGAGCCCGCCTCCGGCCCGCACACGACCACAGCAAAGGCGGAGGAAGGCCGATCCGGCGCGGGCGAAACCCGGCGCACGGCCGAGCAATGGCACAGGTACGCCACTCGACGCACCCGTCCATATTCCGCCCGCGACCGAAGCGAGGGCGGGTACGCCCGCCCCGGCGCAGCCGGCCGAGGCCATCGGTCCGCCCGCGGCCGGGGCGATGGCGGAGATACGCCCAACCCGGCGGAGCCGAGCCGATCCAGCCGTCCCGGGCCCGGCCGGAGCCGGTGCGGAGGTCGGCCTACCAGTCGTTATATCCGCGACGCCGACGACCGGCCGACCTTCCGGCCCGTCCCGGCGGAGTGGCGGACGACCGCGAGCCCTCGAGCTTCCGCTCACTTCGATACGGGAGTATCCGACACCGAGCGTGCACACCATGTATGTTGCGTTGTGCTGCCGCTCACTGTGTCGACCCTGGAGTTCCGCGATGGCTTTCAAAAAGGCGCCGTCTCTACGTGCCGCGCTCGTCCTATGGCCGATCGCGCTGCTGACCGTGACCTTTGCCACCGCCTGCAACACCAGCGACACCGATGAACAGCTCGGTATGAACCAGGACGGCCGCGGCCCGATCACCTACGTCGAAGGTAAGGACACCACCGAGACCGGTGCCGTCAAGCAGGTCATCGACCGCTGGAACGCCACCCATCCCGACGAGCAGGTCACCTACAAGGAACAGTCCAACGACGCCTCGGCCCAGTACGACGATCTGGTCGAGCACATGCGCGCGAAGTCGACCGACTACGACGTGGTCGCCCTCGATGTGCCGTGGACCGCGGAGTTCGCGGCCAAGGGCTGGATCCAGCCGCTGGAGGACCAGTTCGCCATCGACACCTCGCCGCTGCTGTCGCCGCCGGTGGCCAGCGCCACCTACAGCGGCACCCTGTACGCCGCACCCCGCAACACCAACGGTGGCCTGCTGTTCTACCGCAAAGACCTGGTGCCCAACCCTCCGCTCACCTGGGCCGAGATGCGCGCCAGCTGCCCGCTGGCGCGGGACAACCAGATCGGCTGCTACGCGGGCCAGTTCGCGCCCTACGAGGGCCTGACGGTGAACGCCGCCGAGGTGATCAACGCGTTCGGCGGGACCTTCGTCGGCACCGACGGCCGTACCCCGACGGTCAACAGCCCGCAGTCGCGGGCCGGGCTCGAGCAGCTGGTGGACGCCTACCGCGTCGGCGATATCCCCCGCGAGGCCATCACCTTCCAGGAACCGACGAGCGGCGCCGCCTTCACCCAGGGCAAACTCATGTTCCTGCGCAGCTGGCCCTCCACCTACGGTGACGCCTCCTCGGAGGCCTCGGCGGTCAAGGACAAGTTCGGGGTCGCGCCGCTGCCCGGGGACACCGGGATCGGCGCCTCGACCCTCGGCGGCTACAACGCCGCGATCAGCGCGTATTCCGAGAACAAGGCGACGGCACTGGATTTCCTGAAGTTCCTGATCAGCGAGGAAGCCCAGCACATCATCGCCTCCGGCGCGCTGCCGTCGGTCCGGGCCTCGATCTACGACGATCCGGCGCTCATCGCCAAGATGCCCTACCTGCCCGCCTTGAAGGATTCCATCGCCAGCGCGGTGCCCCGCCCGGTCACCCCGTTCTATCCGGCGGTGTCCAAAGCCATTCAGGACAACGCATATGCTGCCCTGACCGGAACCAAGTCCGTGAACGACGCGATCATCGGCATGCAGAAGGGCATCGAGACGGCCGGATCGTAGAAATTGTTCAACCGGACCCGGCGAGCCCGTAGGAGAGAGTAACGGTGTCGGATCCTTCCGGAACGGTCGCGCAGGCGGCGGTCCGTACAGAAAAGCCCGCGAACACGAATAATGGTCGCGGGACGACCAGCAGGTTTCGCGACGAAATCCGTATGTCGGGCCGGGCGTGGCTCTTCGTCGCCCCGGTCCTGATAGCGCTCACCGTGGTGATCGGTTATCCGGTGCTGCGAGCGCTGTGGATGTCGTTCACCTACGACGATCGGCTCGACGAGACGACCGGCCGCTTCGTCGACAGCGGCGAGAGCACCTTCTACAACTACCTGCACTGGATTCTCGGCCGATGCCAGGTCATCACCGGCGGCGTCACCGAATGCCCCACCGGTAATCTGGGCGCCGAGTTCTGGGGGGCGGTCGGCGTCACGCTGTTCTTCGCGGTTGTCACGGTGACGCTGGAAGTGGCGATCGGACTCGGTATGGCCATCGTGATGGGCAAGACCTTCAAGGGCCGGGCGCTGCTGCGCGCGGCGGTGCTGATCCCGTGGGCGATCCCGACCGCGGTGACGGCCCGGCTCTGGGAATTCATGTTCCAGTACGACGGTGTGGTCAACACCCTGTTCGGCACCGAGATCCTGTGGACCTCCGACGCGTGGCCGGCCCGTTTCGCGGTGATCGCCGCCGATGTGTGGAAGACGGCGCCGTTCGTGGCGCTGCTGCTGCTGGCCGGTCTGCAGATCATCCCCGACGACGTCTACGAGGCGGCCCGGGTGGACGGCGCCTCGGCGTGGCAGCGGTTCACCCAGATCACCATGCCGCTGCTCAAACCGGCGCTGCTGGTCGCGGTGCTCTTCCGCACCATGGACGCGTTGCGCATGTACGACCTGCCCGCCATCATGACCAACAATCTCCCGGCCACCCGGACACTGTCGGTCCTGGTCGTCGAGCAGACCCGGCAGGGACCCAACAGTGCGGCCGCACTGTCGACGATCACCTTCTTGTTGATCTTCGCCGCGGCCTTCGTCCTGGTGAAGGTATTGGGCGCGAACGCGGTGCGGACGCAGGAAGAACAGCGGAAGGCGTGATGGCCGCGGTGACAACTCAGCAAATCGGTACCGCGCGACCCGCGTCGTCGTGGCGGCGCAGGCTCGGCTCGGCCCGCATCTACGTGGGCGCTGCGATCGTGCTCGTATGGGGACTGGGCCCGTTCTACTGGATGGCGGTGACCGCCTTCCGCGATCCCGACCACACCTTCGATCCCACCCCATGGCCCACGCACATCACCCTGGACAACTTCCGGGACGCGTTCGACACCAGCCGCGGCAACAATTTCGCCCACGCGCTGCTCAACAGCGTGATCATCGGCGCGGCCAGTACCGCGATCGCGCTGGTCATCGGGATCATGGCGGCCTATGCGCTGGCCCGGCTCACCTTCAAGGGCCGCTACCTGGTGTCCGGCCTGATCCTGAGCGCGTCGATGTTCCCGGTGGTCGTCCTGGTGACCCCGCTGTTCCAGCTGTTCACCGAGATCGGCTGGATCGGCAGGTACCAGGCGTTGATCCTGCCGAACATCTCCTTCGTGCTCCCGCTGACGGTGTACATCCTGGCCTCGTTCTTCGCCGAACTGCCGTGGGAACTTGAGGAGGCGGCCCGGATCGACGGCGCCACCAAGGTGCAGGCGTTCCGGCTGGTTATGCTGCCGCTGGCCGCGCCGGCCGTGTTCACCACCGCGATCCTGGCGTTCATCGCGGCGGTCAACGAATACCTGCTCGCCCGGGTGCTCTCCGGTAGCGAAACGGAGCCGGTGACCGTGGCCATCGCGCGGTTCTCCGGGAACAACCCGCTGGTCCCACCGTACGGCGCGATCATGGCGGCGGGCACGCTGGTGACCGTACCGCTGGTGATCCTGGTACTGGTGTTCCAGCGGCGGATCATTTCCGGGCTCACGGCAGGCGGGGTCAAAAGCTGATCTCTGGGTATCCTGGGATCTGGCGGTGGTGCGCCTGAGTTTTTCCGACGCTCCGAGAGGAGATGATCGTGAGCTCGTTCCGTTCTCGACGTGGCCGCAATACTCCCCAGCCACCGCAGTATCCCTCGATAGCAGGTTGGAAAGAGCTCGACGATCCCGGGCGGCGACCCCGCCCGCCCCGGCCACCCACCTATACCCGCCCACACCGGACCCGCGGCCAGCGCATCCGGCAGTTGCTGCTCTGGCTTTTCACCATCCTCGTCGCCATCCCGACCCTGCTGATCGCGCTGGTGTACTGGAGTGCGGAGATACCGGCTGCCGGGACGGTGCCGATCGATCAGACGGCCACCATCACGGCCTCCGACGGTTCCACCGTGCTGGCGAAGGTCGTGCCACCCGAGGGCAACCGCACTCCCGTACCCCTGTCGGACGTGCCCGAGCACGTCCGTGAGGCGGTCCTGTCCGCGGAGGACCGCGACTTCTACAGCAACCCGGGTTTCTCGGCGGCGGGTCTGCTACGCGCAGTCCGCGACAATGTACTGGGCCGGGCGAACGCCGGCGGCGGTTCCACCATCACCCAGCAGTACGTGAAGAACGCTTTCCTCGGTTCCGAGCGCACGGTCAGCCGCAAGATGCACGAGCTGATCATCTCCTCGAAGATGGCCAAGGAATGGAGCAAGGACGATATCCTCGGCGCCTACCTGAACACCATCTACTTCGGTCGCGGCGCCTACGGTATCGCCGCCGCCGCCCAGGCCTACTTCGGTAAACCGGTTTCCGAGCTGACCGTCGCCGAAGGCGCGGTCCTGGCCGCGCTCATTCGCTCACCCTCCGGGCTGGACCCGCAGACCCGGCTTCCCCAGCTGCTACAACGCTGGAACTACGTGCTCAACGGAATGGTCGAAATGGACGCGCTCGCTCCCGGTGAACGCGACGCGATCGTCTTCCCCCCGACAATTCCCCCGCCGGCCCCCGCGGACGTCAACACCACCCGCGGCCCGGAAGGTCATATCAAGACCCAGGTGCTGCGCGAACTGGCCGACGCGGGGATCTCCGATCAGGAGCTGAACACCGGCGCCCTACAGATCACCACGACCATCGACGCGAAGGCCCAGCAGGCCGCGACCGCCGCCGCGACCGGCGCTCTCGACGGCCAGCCGCCGCAGCTGCGGACCGCGGTGACCTCCATAGATCCGCGATCCGGCGCGGTCCGCGCGTACTACGGTGGCGCCGACGGTATCGGATACGACTTCGCCCAGGCCCCGGTGCAGACGGGATCGGCGTTCAAAACCTTCGCGGTACTCGCGGCGCTCCAGCAGGGCATCCCGCTGTCGCGGGCGTTCGACAGCGCACCCGTGGACGTCAACGGGGTGCTGGTGCGCAATGTCGAGAACGAATCCTGCGGTGTCTGCAGTGTGAGCGAGGCCTTCAAACGCTCGCTCAACACCAGCTTCTACCGGCTCACTCTCGCCATGAACAACGGCCCCGAGGCGATCGCCGACGCCGCCCACCAGGCCGGCATCCCGAAGGACATCCCGGGCGTCCCTGGACAGTCGCTCACCGAGATGGGTGCGCCGCCCATGCCCTCCATCGTGCTGGGTACCTACCTGGTGCGACCCTTCGATATGGCCTCGGCCTACGCCACCATCGCCGGTGGGGGCCGCTACCACCAGCCGTATTTCGTACAGCGCGTGGTCCGCGGCGACGGCCGCGTCCTGCTGGACCGCGGCGGCGATCCGGGGCAGCGCACCGGCGCCCAGCCACCCCCGTCGGAACAGCGGATACCGCAGACCATCGCCGCGCAGACCGCCACGGCGATGTTGCCCATCGCCTCGTATTCCAACGGCCACGCGCTCAACGGCCGCCCGTCCGCCGCCAAGACGGGAACTACCCAGCTGGGCGATACCGGCCAGAACAAGGACGCCTGGATGGTCGGGTTCACACCGTCGCTGTCCACCGCGGTCTGGGTCGGCACCGAGTCGAATCTTCCCCTCGTCACCGCCGGCGGCGGCCGGATATACGGTTCCGGGCTCCCCTCCGATATCTGGAAACAGACCATGGACGGGGCCCTGGCCGATACGCCGGTCGAGCAGATCGGGGCACCGGCCCCGAACCCTTCGCCGGTCGTCCCGGCCGCACCACAGGCGCCCTCACACAACCCCTACGACATCCTCAACCCGCCGTCCCCGCAGCAGCCGGAGCCGCAGCAGCAGCCGACTCGGCAGCAGCCCTTCATCGTCATCCCACCGGCCTCCGAACCGTATGCCCCCGAACCCGAATACGAGCCCGACCCCCAGGCGCCCGCGTCTCCCCCCGCCGAAGCGCCCGAGCCCGCAGCACCGGCAGTACCTCCGCCGCCCGCGCCGCGCGTCGTCGAAATCCTGCCCGGGGTAACGATCCCCGTACCGTGACCGACGGATTCCGGTCGTGATCCCACCGAAGGAACGGTCGGCATGGCAGCATCGTTGGCCAGAGTGAGATGTCGCCCATCCGACCGACCGGCACGGGCCGACGCCCGGGCCGGGACGGGCGTGCGGAAGGATATGCGCTGGAGCGACGACGTATGACGAGACATAGGGGCTACGCCGGTGGAATTCAATGTCGTTGACCGCCCGGAAACGCTGGTGGCGGGAATGGTGCTACGCAGCCCGGCACTCGCAGTGGAGGGACCGCGCCGCACCAGAGTCGAAGAAGCCTGGAAACGTACGCTGGCCCGATCCTTACCCGGCCACCCCGCCAGCGCCTTCGTCGATCACGCCCCGGAGATCAATTCCTACCTCACCCATATCATCGGCTATCGCTGTCACAGCCTCGACGATCTATTACCCGGCGATGTCCTCGCCCGTATCCCCGCCGGCCGCTACGCCCGGTTCATCCTCAGTGGCGACGACCTCGCCGAGACGATCGTGACCCTGTGGCGTGCGATCTGGGACGCGGAGGCCGCCGGTCGGCTGGTCCGCTCCTATACCGGTGACTACGAGCGCTACCCCGACGAGCACACGGTGGAAGTGTTCGTGGCAATGGCAGCAGACGATGCGGCGAGCAGGTAGGAAGCAGCTGTGGACTTCGAAATTGTCGAACTCGGCGAAAGCCTGGTGGCCGGGCTCACCATCCCGCTGGCCGGCCGGGAAGTGACCGCCCGCGACCTCGACCTGGTGAACTTCACCTGGGACCGTTATCTCGGCCGCGAGAAGAACGTCCCCCGGGTCGCCGCCTATATCGGCCAAGAGGATCACGCGGTAGCGGTACTCGGCTACGAGATCAAGGAGATGACCGACCTTGATCCGGGCGATGTACTCACCCGGGTCCCCACCGGTCGCTACGCGAGATTCGTGGTCACCGAGAAGCCCTACGACCTACTCCGCACGGCCTGGGCACGGGTCCGGGAAGCGGAGAAGGCGGGCACGATAACCCGCTCCCACACCGCCGAACTGGAACGCTATACCGGCCCGACCTCGGTAGAGGTCTACGTGTCGCTGGACTGAAACAGGCTCGGGGCCGAAGTCCGAGCGGGCCCGCCTGCGCGCTCGGATTCCCTGTGAGGGCGGCCGGGCAGGCAGCATGCCGGCGGTCGCGGTCACCGGCGGCCGGAACGCAGATGTTCGGGGCGCACGCCCAGACCGATGAACCGTCCGGCCACGTGCCGGAGCGCCGGAATCCGAGAGAAGAGCCGGAGCATCGACGGCGGCCGCAGTGCCTGCCCGGCCGTCTCGCGATAGAGGCCGCCGATCAGACGGGTCTGGAACAACTGGGTGACCCGAGCGGGCCACCCACGGCGGCGGCGCACTCGGGCGAGATCGGCGGCGGTCGGAGTCCGAACCGCGAGGACCGGGGCGAGAATATTCGCTGTGGCTACAGCGTCCTGTACAGCGAGGTTGATTCCGACCCCGCCGGCCGGTGACATCGCGTGTGCGGCATCGCCGATACAGAGCAACCCCGGCCTGTGCCACCGGTGCAATCTGTCGACGGTGACGGTGAGCTGGTGAACTTCGCTCCAGTCGGTGATCGCATCGAGTCGGCCTGCGTAGCCGGGCTGCAGGCCGGCGATCCGCGACCGCAACGCGTCCAGGCCCTGCGCGCGCAGTACCTGGTCCGTTCCGCGTGGGAAAGCATAGGCCAACTGCCAATATTCGCCGCGATCAATGGATATCAGTGATCCGCGCCCGCCGGTGAACAGCGGCACCTCCTCCCGACTCTCCCTGGGAATCCGTAGCCAGAAGACATCGACCGGCGACGCCGACGCCGACTTCGGCAACCCGGCACAACGGCGGGTGACCGAATGGCGCCCGTCGGCGCCGATGACCAGATCCGCATGGATCTCAACCGTCTCGGCACCCTGGCGGGCGAGAACACCGACCACGGTCTCGTCGCGGACGAGCAGGTCGATCACCTCGGTCTCGCGCCGCAGCGTGAAGCCTTCGAGATCATGGGCCTTATCGGCGAGAAACGACAAGAAGTCCCACTGCGGAACGAAGGCGATGAACCGGCAGTGCACAGGCAGGCGACCGAAGTCGGCGACCGTGACACAGCTGTCGCCGAAAGCGATGTCGACCGTATGCATCCGGTTGTGCGGGAGGCGGAGGAAATCATCGAGCCATCCCAGCTCGCGCAGGATCTCCAACGTCGAAGGATGAATAGTGTCGCCGCGGAAATCACGGTGGAAGTCGGTGTGTTTCTCGACGACGACGACCTCGACCCCCGAACGAGCGAGCAGGACGCCGGCCATCATGCCGGCCGGGCCGCCGCCGACAATGCACACCCGCCGCCGCTGACTCTGGGCCATACTGGGTTTCCTCTCTGCTGGGTATGGCCAATGCTCTGCGCCGACAGGCATACTGGCAATCGTGGTGAATAATCCGCGCGGTCGGCCCGTCGGCGGATCGGATGCCCAGCAGAGGCTTATCGCCGCAGCTGAAGAGCTGTTCATTCGGAACGGATTCAAAGGGACTACGGTCCGCGGCATCGCCGAACGCGCAGGAGTCGACCACGCGTTGGTGAATTACTACTTCGGCGGCAAAGAGGGTCTCTTCACCGCCGTCATGAACTTGCTCGCCAGCCCGGGCGAACTCGTCGAGCACGCGACCCGCGCCGGGCCCCAGCACCTCGCCCCACGACTGTTGAACGCCCTGCTCACCACATGGGACTCACCTTCGGTCCAGGAGCACTCGCGGCGGCTGCTGTCCACGATGCAGACGGACTCCGCGACACAGGAGGCCTTCCGCGGCTACCTCGAGCACCAGGTCATCGCCCAGATCGCCGACACACTGACCGGTCGCGACGCCACGGCGCGAGCCAGTGCCGCGGCGGCGGTGATCGCCGGTCTCTTCCTCACCCGTTACGTCGCACGCATCGAACCGATCGCCGGTATGACGCGATCGGAAGTCGTGGGATATCTGGAGCCCGCTCTCCACGCCTGCCTCGCGCCGCGCCACCGGCGACCGGCCGCACCGCCACGACCACCGATCGCCCCCTGAAACAGACGCGGCCGTCGCGGACACTCGGTTCGCGACGGCCGCCTGCCCCTGCTCTCGACTACGCGTCGATGATGAAGGCTTCCAGCTGGGCGCGGGCGATATCATCGGCCAGCTGCTTGGGCGGGGACTTCATCAGATACGCCGACGCCGGGATCACCGGGCCGCCGATACCGCGGTCCTTGGCGATCTTCGCGGCGCGGACCGCGTCGATGATGATGCCGGCCGAGTTGGGCGAATCCCACACCTCGAGCTTGTACTCCAGGTTCAGCGGCACATCGCCGAAGGCGCGGCCTTCGAGGCGGACGTAGGCCCATTTGCGGTCGTCGAGCCAGCCGACATGGTCGGAGGGGCCGATGTGCACATCATTGGCGCCCATTTCCTTCTGCAGGTTGCTGGTGACGGCCTGGGTCTTGGAGATCTTCTTCGACTCCAGCCGCTCGCGCTCGAGCATGTTCTTGAAGTCCATATTGCCGCCGACGTTCAACTGCATGGTGCGGTCGAGCTGGACACCGCGGTCCTCGAACAGTTTCGCCATCACGCGGTGGGTGATGGTGGCGCCGACCTGGCTCTTGATGTCGTCACCGACGATCGGCACGCCCGCGGCGCGGAACTTCTCGGCCCATTCCGGATCCGAGGCGATGAACACCGGCAGCGCGTTGACGAACGCCACACCGGCGTCGATCGCGCACTGGGCGTAGAACTTGTCGGCTTCCTCGGACCCCACCGGCAGGTACGAAACCAGGACGTCCGCCTCGGCGTCTTTCAGCGCCTTGACCACGTCGACCGGTTCGGCCTCGGCGAGTTCGATGGTTTCGGCGTAGTACTTGCCGATGCCGTCGAGGGTGGGGCCGCGCTGAACCGTGACGCCCAGCGGCGGCACGTCGGAGATCTTGATGGTGTTGTTCTCGCTGGCGAAGATCGCCTCGGACAGGTCGAAGCCGACCTTTTTGGCGTCCACGTCGAAGGCGGCCACGAACTGCACGTCCCGCACGTGGTATTCGCCGAACCGCACATGCATCAGTCCGGGCACCGTCGTGGAATCGTCGGCATCCCGGTAGTACTGAACGCCCTGGACGAGCGAAGAGGCGCAGTTGCCCACACCTACGATGGCGACGCGAACACTGGACTTGTTGGTGTCTCCACTACTCATGGCCGGTATTTCCCTCTTTCTGTGGTGCCGCCTTCGTCGATTGCTCCGCCGCAATCAACTCGTTGAGCCAGCGCACTTCGCGCTCGCTTGATTCGAGTCCGAGTTGATGGAGTTGGCGGGTGTAACGATCCAGCGATCCGCTCGCCCTCTTGATCGCTTCCCGCAGCCCCTCTCGGCGCTCCTCGACCTGACGCCGCCTGCCCTCCAGGATCCGCATCCGCGCTTCGGCGGGGGTGCGGCTGAAGAAGGCGAGGTGAACGCCGAAGCCGTCATCGGTGTAGTTCTGCGGACCCGTATCGGCCAGGAGGTCGTTGAAACGCTCCCGGCCCGCCGGGGTCAGCTGGTAGACCCGCCGGGCCCGGCGGGTCGTGGACAGTCCCTCGGGTACTTCCTCCGCGATCAGTCCATCCGCCCGCATGCGCTTCAAGGTCGGATACAGCGACCCGTAGGAAAAAGCCCGAAACGCCCCGAGCAGACCGGTGAGCCGCTTCTTCAGCTCGTAGCCGTGCATGGGCGATTCCAGGAGCAGCCCGAGGATTGCCAGTTCGAGCAACGGGCTTCACCCCCTGACTTCCGTACAGACCTAACCAATGGATGCGATTACCCACTATATCGGAGCGATATAACAACGCATAGTTCTGTGCCGACAGGAACACATATGCGCAGGTGGACGCCGCCCCGGACGAGCGGGGAACGGACTCGACAGGTCAGTCGGCCGGATGGACTTCCTGTGGTGTCCCGTCGAGGGAGAGTTGCACCGTTGCGGTGCGGTCGCTTCCGTCGCCCACGTAGATATCGAGTACCGGAGCGGCGGCCTCGGGTGCGATGAGCTCGTAGCCGATACCGATATGACTGATATGTCCGTCGACCAGCTTCACCGTGGCCGGCGCACCGGCCAGTACCGCGGCCACGGCGGGCAGATCGATATCCGCGAGATCGACCGGACGACCCTCCGAATAGCTCGACACACCCGAAGTCGAGGCGGTGAAATCCGCGCCGTCGAACTCGTAGACCTGCTCCTCGCCCCGCTCCAGCCGCTGGACCAGAATCCGGTCGGAGAAGACCGTCGCCGCGTCGATGATCGTGTCACCGAACTCCCGGCGATAGCTGTCGACGAAAAGAGCCAGGCCACTACCGGTGGCGAGATCCGCGGCGGCCTCCCCGGCGGCGGTGCCACCCGCGCCGGCGGAGTCGTCGGGCAGGGCCAGGCCCACCACCGCGCCGAGTCCCGCGGCCGCCACCAGCAGGGCGACAGGTACCCACCAGGGTCGCGCCGGCCGATCGCGGTTCAGGATCGCGGCACCGGCTAGTTCGCCGGGGATCTGCAGATCCGCGATGAGCGTGTCCAGGTCGGCGGTGTACTTCGCCCGCATCGCCGACCAGGTGCGCGCGGTGTGCTCCGCGTCGGAGAGCTGGCCGTCCGCCGACGCGGCGTCCAGCAGCGCGCATACCTCCACCCGGTCGCTGTCACGCGCCCGGACCTGTTCTCTTCTCACCACGATCGCTTCCTCTAACCGTCGAAAGGCCACACCTTCAGCACCTCACCGGCGGGGCTGAGGACGAACCAACCGGATTCGTCGAAGGTGTTGCCCACATGGATACTCACCGCCGGCCGGCCGGCCAACGGGTCGAACGACGGGACATCCACCTCGATCATCGAGACCGCTCCGTCGGGTACCCGGGTGGTGGCCGCGGCCGTACCGGCGGCCGCACCGATGGCAGCGGTGTCCACCGCCGACAGATCGACGGAAGGGGTATCGACCGGGCGGGTGGTCGGATCGCTGTCCTGGTGGAAACCGCCGCGATAGGTATAGGTCACCTTCCGGTTCGGCTGCCCCGGCAGCGCGCGGGTCACCCGGGCGTGAGCCGGGTAGAGCGTGATCTCGTCGGCGACCGTATCGCCGAACTCGACCCGATAGCGATCGATGAAGTGGGCGAGACCGGCCTCGGTCACCAGATTCGGAGTGGGGATCACCAGCGGTTCGACATCGTTCAGGGCGGCATACGGCACCGGCGGGGCAGCCTCGGGTGCGGCGGCACCGGGCGGTACGGCAGGCACCGGGCCGGCCTCGCGATGGACGAGGGCGAAGGTACCGAACGCGATCGCGATCGCGGCGGCACCGATCACCGCGAAGTACCGCCCCTGCCCGCCGGACCGGGCCGGCGGCGGCGCGACAGGGGCCGGTCGCGCGCCCTGGAGGTCGGCGGTGAGCTCGGCGAGATCGCCGAGGGTGACCGCATCGGTGAGCAGTTCGGCGCGGGCGCGGTACTCGTCCTCGACGA
The DNA here is from genome assembly GCF_001613205.1 of Nocardia sienata NBRC 100364. Lineage (GTDB taxonomy): Bacteria > Actinomycetota > Actinomycetes > Mycobacteriales > Mycobacteriaceae > Nocardia > Nocardia sienata. Next base: position 47,557 of record NZ_BDBX01000057.1, read on the forward strand.
GTTGCCCCTCGCCGAAGGCGCGGCCCAGTACCGCACCGGCTGCCTCGCGGTCGGCGGTGCGGGCGCGGGTGCCGGGCGGGTAACCCGATGCCGGGGCGGACCCGGCGGCGCCACGTTCGGCGCGCACCCTCCGCGCTTGCGACGTCTGCAGGTCCGCGACCAGTCCGGACAGCTCACCGAGCGTTTTCGCGGCCCGGGCCTGCGCGATGCGATCATGGTATTCGTCGGCACCGAGTTGCCCCTCGGCGTATGCGCCGTCGAGCACGGTCGCGGTTTCGGCACGGTCGATATCACGCGCGCGCAGATGACCGGAAAACACCGTGGACACCCCCGAATCGTACGGGGGGGAGCGGCTCCGGCGGGGGTTCACGGCCACCTTCGTACAGCGGAAACCGGCCGGAATCGACGGGGCAGATGGCACACATGCGCCAATGCGCTCGGCCCGCAGCGGCCGGGGGCGGGCCCCGAACCCCGCCGCATCCACGCACTCGGAGGAATCCGCGCAGCACCGGACCCGCCCGCCGCCACCGGAACCGGACCCCGCGGCGGAGCCAGGAATCCAATGCGGCCGTGGGCGGCGCCATTACATCACCGCTACTCTGGGAGCGTGCGAATACAGCGGCAAGTGGTCGACTATGCGCTCCGGCGCAAGTCGCTGCTGGCTGACGTCTATGCGGGCCGTGTCGATGTCGCCGAGGTATGTGACGCCAATCCCTACCTGCTGCGTGCGGCCAAATTTCACGGTCGGGGGAGCGAGGTCACATGCCCTATCTGCCGGAAGGAACAACTCACCCTCGTATCCTGGGTCTACGGCGACGGCCTGGGGCCGGTCGCGGGTTCCGCGCGCAGCCCGGAAGAGCTGGTACGCCTGGCCGAGACCCGAGAGGAATTCTCGGTTCACGTGGTCGAGGTGTGCCGGACATGCAGCTGGAATCACCTGGTGCAGTCCTATGTGCTCGGGAAGACGCCGCAGGGCCGGCGTTCCGGTTCCCGGGTGAACCGACGCACCGCCGCGGAATGAGACCGTCCGGCCCCACGATGGTGCACGTGCCGAGCCCCCAGGGGCGCCGCGGAGCGAGCCCATCCGACCGATACGAGCTTTGGAGACCTTGTCAGTGACTTCGCCCTACGACCCCCCACCCGGCGATGACCCGCGCGGTGGTCGCACCCAGCGCGGACCGCTCCCGGGTCGAGAGCCGCAGCAGCGACCGGGTGCGCCCGATCGTGGCCCTGCACCGAACGCGAACGCCCCGCGCCCCGGACCGGGCGGACGACCCG
>NZ_BDBX01000058.1 GCF_001613205.1 Nocardia sienata NBRC 100364
TGATGGTCATGGTGTGCTCCGTTCTGTTCCGGGCTAGCTGTAACGATTCGCCAGGTATCGAACCGTCATATAACGGCAACATGATGACGTTGCCATCGGTATTGCCCGGCTCAGGGCAAAGGCGGCAGGCCGGGCAGTGCGAACGGCAGCTGCGGCAGCGGGAGGTGGACCGCCGGCAGCAGGCTCGGCGCCGGCGCCGGGATGTGGGGGTTGGGTACGTTCCAGGCGGCCGGGCTCTGAGTGCCGCCGCCGTGGTCCGCCCGATCCCAATCCGCCGGCTGGTCGTAGCTGCCGTTGTCGCTGTGTGAATCGCGGTCGGGGAACTGGTTGCCGCCACTGTTGAGGTGGTCCTCGTACCCGTCGTAGTTCTGCCGGTTGTGATCGACGTAGCCGTACTGGCCGTTGTCGTCCCAGCCGAAATCCCCGTTGCCGTTCCAGCCGTCGCTATCGCCGAAGCTGTCGCCGGAATCGTGGGAATCGCTGATCTGAGACGCCTGGCCGGGGTCGGCGAGGGCGGAGCCGGCGGTGACGGCCAGCGGTGTGAGGGCGATGACCGCGACCGCGGCGATTCGCGCGGCGAGGCGGCGGGTGCGCTGTGCGGGGTTCGTGTTCATCGGCGGGTCCTCACTCGGTCGCGCCCCGGTGCGGGATCCGGGGCGGTCACACTCACTGGAGTGCTTTATCGGAACATCACTCACCGTACCGCTAAATAACGGCACGTTCAATAGATAGCCGTCAAGTGGGGTGAGCGGCCTCACTGCGGAGTGGCGTGAACTGTGGATGCCGCCGCTATTGTGTGTACGTATATGTCTACGTATAGTTGGTTCATGCCGAACAAGACCATCTACGTCGCCGACGACGATCTGCCACTGTTCCAGCGCGCGCAGGAGTTGGTCGGCGGCAATCTGTCCGGCGCGGTGGTCACCGCGCTCAAACGCTTCATCGAATTGGAGGAGGGCAAGGTCGAGGGGTACGAGGAGATCGTGCTCCGGGTCGGCCACAACGGTGTCCGGCAGGTGCGCTTCCAGGGCGCCCTGCTCGGTGAACACCGGGACGTGGGCGATGAGCGCATGGAACACATCCGGGTGTTTCGGGGTCGCAAGGGGAAATACGCGCTGCACGAGCAGTATTCGAATTGGTCGGACTATCCCGAATCGGCGAACTGGCTGCGCGACCTGAAGAATTGGCGCCGCATGCTCGGTATCGAGCACGACTGGGGCGACTATGTTTTCACGGTTGTGGACACTCTGGAGGAATTGCGGGACAAGATTCCCGACCAGCTCTACCGGCGCATCTCGGGAGTCGCCGACCGTCCACCTGTGGAAGAACTCGATATCTGATCCGCTGCGGCCGCACACGGCCGTGACCGCGTACTGAAAACACCGCACCGCGACCAGGGGAGCGGTGTCGATAAAACATGCTCATATTCGCATCAAATTATTGATATTCGAAAGGATAACCATGAACAACGGACGCAGCCCGGCCATCCGCGCGGCCGGTCTCCGCAAGTCCTATGGGGACAAGGTGGTGCTCAACGGTGTCGATATCACCGTCGCCGAGGGCACCATCTACTCCTTGCTCGGTCCCAACGGCGCCGGCAAGACCACTACCGTGCAGATCCTGAGCACCCTGATCGCCGCCGACGACGGTGATATCCACGTCGGCGGACACGACCCGGCCACCGAGCCGGACGCCGTGCGCTCGGCGATCGGTGTCACCGGGCAATTCGCCGCGGTGGACGAACTGCTCACCGGGCGGGAAAACCTCCAGCTCATGGCGGATCTGCACCATATTCCGCGCAAGCGCGGCCGGGTACTCGCCCAGGAACTGCTGGAACGCTTCGATCTGCTGGAGGCGGGCGACAAATCCGCCGGCACCTACTCCGGGGGCATGACCCGCCGCCTGGACCTGGCCATGACCCTGGTCGGTGATCCGCGCATCATCTTCCTGGACGAGCCCACCACCGGTCTCGACCCGCGCAGCCGCCGCACCATGTGGGAGATCATCGACGGCCTGGTCCAGGACTACGGGGTCACCGTCTTCCTCACCACCCAGTACCTGGAGGAAGCCGACCAGCTGGCCGACCGGATCGCCGTACTCGACCACGGCCGGATCGTGGCCGAGGGCACCTCGGCCGAATTGAAACGGCTGGTCCCCGGCGGACATATCCGGGTGCAGTTCGGTGACGCCGCCGGGCTCCGCGCCGCGGCATCCGTTTTCGGTACCACCGCACGGACCCTCGATGAGGAACTGATCCTCGCCGTGCCCGGCGACGGCGGTCTCGGCTCGTTGCGCTCGGTACTCGACCGCATCGACGCCAATCACCTTCGCGCCGAGGGCCTGTCCGTGCACACTCCCAACCTGGACGACGTCTTCCTCACCCTCACCGGAACCCCCACCGCAGACAAGGAACCCGTGCGATGACCACTCTCACCCACGCGCCGCGTACGGCCGCACCGCTGGCCGATTCCTGGACCATGCTGCGGCGCAACCTCTTACAGGCGCGGCGTTATCCGAGCATGACGATCTCGGTCACGATCATGCCGATCGTCCTGCTGGCGATATTCAACTATGTCTTCGGCGGTGCGCTCGAGGGCGGTCTCGGCTCCGGTCCCGACGGCGGCAGCGTCGACTACATCGACTACCTGGCCCCCGGAATGCTCCTGCTGCTGCCGGCCTATCTGACCGCCTCGGTGGCGGTATCGGTGTGCACTGACGTCACCAAGGGCATCGTCAACCGGTTCCGGACCATGGCGATCTCACAGTCCTCGCTGCTCACCGGCCATGTGCTGGGCGTCCAGGTGCAGGCGTTGCTCGCCCTGGCCGCGATGCTGGGGGCATCGCTGCTGATGGGATTCCGCCCGTCGGCGACGCCGCTGGAATGGGTCCTCGCGATCGGCTTCCTGCTGCTGATCGTCTTCGCGCTGACCTGGCTGTCGGTGGCGTTCGGACTGATCGCCCCGAACCCGGAGAGCGCCAGCAATCTGCCGTTCCCGATCATGATGCTGCCGTTCCTCGGCTCCGGTCTGGTGCCCACCGACACCATGCCGACGGTGATGCGCTGGTTCGCCGAATACCAGCCGTTCACCCCGTTCACCGAGACTATACGGGGCCTGCTGATGGGCACCGCCATCGGAAACAACGCGCTGATCTCGCTGGGCTGGTGCCTGGTGATCGGCCTGGGCGGTTTCCTCTGGTCGACCACGGTGTTCCGCCGCCGGGGCCGCTGACACACCCGCCTGTGCCTGTCCCCGCCGGTCCGCCGGCGGGGATCTCGGCGCGCTAGTTGCGTTCGACCTCGATCGGATGGGTGGCCAGCAGCGACAGCGGCAGCGGCTGCCGTCGCAGCACCTCGGCCCACATATCGGTGCGGCGGCCGGCGATCGGGTCGCTGGGCAGAGCGGACACCACGATCCAGTCGTCGTTGGCCAGTTCACTGTCCAATTGGCCGAAGGTCCAGCCCGCGTACCCGGCGAAGATGCGGACACCCTCGACCAGCGGGCCGATCCGGTCCGGTTCGGCGTCCAGATCGACCAGCACCACCCGGCCGTCCACCCGGCGCAACCCCGGCGCCCCGTCGATGGACGCGCCCACCCGCAGCGTCCCCAGGCACAGCGCAGCGTCCCGTTTGACGGGCCCGCCCACGAACAGGGTGTGCGGCCGGGCCGACAGTTCGGCCCACTGCGGGAGCACATCGTGCACCGGGGTGTCGCTGGGCCGGTTCAGCACCACCCCGAGCGTTCCGGCGTCGTTGTGCTCGATGATGTAGACCACCGTGCGGCGGAACGTGGGCTCGGCCAGGTCGGTCGAGGAAACGAGCAGGGTCCCGGCCCGTACCGTCTGCTCACCCTGCCGGTTACCGCGACGACCAGGTTCGGGCTCATGCCCGTCACCGCGGCCGCCCCGGGTCTTGCGATCATCGGGGTCATCTGCCTGCGCCACCTGGCCATCATCGCAGTTATTGCCCGACTGTGCCGCTCTGATCAACTGTTCACTTCGCGCGAAGTCCGCCCGGCCGCCGTTTCCGCGCCATCTGGACATACCGCGACAGCCTCGTAGAGTCAGCGTATGCGTCCCCCCGAGGTGCTCCTGGACAACAGCGACGAAGTGTATGCCTTCTACCGCGAACACCGGCAGAACCGCCTGCAGGCGATGGGTGCCTACGCCCTGCTCGGGCGGCGCTACCGGCCACGGATCGGCTACGCGGCCGGGGCGCGCGAGGCGATCGGTGCCCTCATCCGCTCCCGGACCCCGCTGCTGATCGCGGTGAACCATCTGTCGCGGCTGGACCCCTACACCCTCGCGGCCGCTGCCTGGCGCAGTGAACTACGGCCCATCATCGGCCGCACCCGGGTGCTGGCCAAGGACGAGCTGTTCGAGCAGGCCAAATTGCGCCGCCGCATCGACATGATGGGTGGTATCCCGGTGTTCCGCGGGAGAGACCACGGACTGCGCGCGGTGAACGCGGCCGGGCAGCGGATGATGGATATCTGTGCCGAACGCCTGGCCGGTGGCGACAGCCTGGCGATCTTCCCGGAGGGGACCTGCAACGTTGTCGATCCGGCGCGGGTGCAGGCGGTCGGCACGGGTATCGGGCATATCGCCTTCCGAACGGCCAGGTCGGGGGTCCGGCCGGCGCTGCTCTGCCTGGGCCTGAGCTACGGTCCTCGCCCCGACCCTGCGGTGGAGCCGACCAAGGAGGAGGCGAAATACGCGAGCTTCCATTTCACGGCGCCGCGCACCGAACTCCCGGCCCGGCCCGCGGAGATCGCCCGGCTGGTCCGCGACGATCTCCAGCGGGCACTCGACGGGGCGATAGCCGCATACTGAGAGCGCCCGCGGCACCGGGCGGGTTCGTTCCAGAAGGAGGATCGCTCCGGCTGTGCGGCCGGCCCGCGGTGGTCACGGGCTCGGTGTGGCACCAGCGACAAGGATGGTTTCCGCAGCGCTGGACTGTCGCTTCTCGGTATAGCTACCGCGGCCCTACTGCGGTAGACCGAGGCGATCGCGGGCCCAGTGCGGCACCAGCGACAGGTACTGCGGTGTGGTCTCGATGAAATGCTGGACGGCCCGGCACATGGGCAACACGCCGAGCCCTTCGGCGCGGGTGGCGTCCAAGGCGGCCCCGACGAGGGTCCGGGCGTAACCCCGGCCGTCGAATCGCGAGTCGACCTCGGTGTGCACGAATGCGCGCTCGCCGACGGTGTCCTGATATTCGGTATATCCCGCGACCTCGCCCTCGATCGTGATTTCGAAGCGTTCCAGTGCGGTGTTGTTGCGGACCTCCGTCGGCATGGCTCGACGTTACTCGTTCGGCGGGCGATTTTCGCATCGATATGCGCGGCGGTTCAGTCCATTTCGATGATCGCCCGCCCGACGATCTCACCGCGGGCCAGTGCGCCGTAGGCCTCATCGGCCCGATCCAGCGAGTAGCGGCGGGTGATGACCTCCTGCGGCCGGACCGTGTTCGCCGCGACCATCCGCAGCAGCGCGGGCATATCGGTGCGCGCCTTCGCGCCGTAGGAGCCGCGGATCTGCAATTTGCGGCGTACCAGCCGGGCCAGATCCACCGCGCCGGTGGCACCGGCGGGCGCGATTCCCACCACCACCGCCCTGCCCCCGTCGTCGAGTACGTCCAGGGCCGTCGTGAACGTCGCGGCGCTACCCAGCGCCTCGAACGCCACATCCACTCCGTGCCCGCCGGTCAGCTCCCGGACCCGGGCCGCGGCGTCCTCGGTGCGGGAGTTGACCGTATGGGTGGCGCCGAGTTTCGTGACCGCGGCCAGTTTGTCGTCGCTGATATCGATCGCGATGATCTGGGCGACCCCGCTCGCCGCCGCGAACTGCACGATCGATGAGCCCACGCCGCCGGCCGCGACCACCGCGATCCGGTCGCCGAGCCCGAGCTCGGCGGTGTGCACGGCACCGAGCGCGGTGAACGAACTGCAACCCAGGATCGATACGGCCTCGAGTCCGATATCCGCGGGTACTGCGAAGACATCGGAGGCGGGCACCACGCAGTATTCGGCGAGCCCGCCCATCGAGTACATGGCCAGCGGAGTTCCGTCGGCACGGGCGAGGCGCGTCGTGCCGTCGTACAGAGTGCCGCCCAGCCGGTTGTACGCGAAGAATTTTTCGCACAGGTCCTCGGCGCCGCGGACACAATGGCGGCAGTCGCCACAGGGCATGATGAAGCTGCAGACCACGTTGTCGCCGACCGCGACCGTTTCCACGCCTTCGCCGAGTTGTTCGACCACGCCGGATACTTCGTGGCCGAGGACCGCGGGCGCGGGAAATTTCACCTCGGAGCGCAGGACGTGCAGGTCGGTGTGGCAGACCCCGCAGGCGGAGACCCGCAACAGGACCTCGCCGCGCCGGGGGACCGGCACCGGGATGTCCTCGATCACCAATCGGGGTTCGGCTCCGTGAAAAACTGCGGCCCGCACGCCACTCTCCTCGTCGTTCGTTCCGGCACATGCGCCCGATGTCGCGTGTGGGAACAGCCGGGCCTGACCACCGTCTCAGAAAAACGTGCTGCCGGGAGCCGGTTCGGCCGTGCGGCCGGGAATTGCCGCCCGAACCATCGCGCTTATGCGGTCCGGCATGGGGTCACACCTGCGTATTCGAGTAAAGGAGAGCACTGCTCTTGACATAGGCGCCGGAAGGTGCGATTGTTGTTCACAACAGAGAGCACTGCTCACAAAGGAGAAGATGATGTCCACCGCGACCCGCTACCTCGCCCCCACCGGTTTCGATCCGATCTTCAACCGGCTCGCCAACCTGCTGCCCAAACTCGGGATCAGCGTCGCCGGTTCGCGGTTGCTGGCGGTGCGCGGCCGCAAGTCCGGGGAGTGGCGGACCACCATGGTCAACCTCATGACCGCCGCCGACGGGCAGCGTTACCTCGTGGCGCCGCGCGGCCACACGCAGTGGGTGCGCAATCTGCGGGTGGCCGGTACCGGCGAGCTGCGGCTCGGTCGGCGGACCGAGGTCTTCACCGCCGTCGAGGTCGCCGACGCGGACAAGGTGCCGCTGCTGCGGCTCTACCTCGAGCGGTGGGGCTGGGAAGTCGGCCGCTTCTTCGAGGGCATCACCAAGGACTCCACCGATGCCGAACTCGCCGGAATCGCCCCGGGCTTCCCGGTTTTCCGGATCGAGAGCGCGAAGTGAGGCGCGGCCCGGGGGCCGGGCGTCAGATCCGGCGGGTCAGCAGGAATTCGATCGCCGCGGCGTAACCGTGGATGCCCATCCCGGCGACGACCGCGTCGGCGATGGGGGAGACGTAGGAATGCCGGCGGAACTCCTCGCGTGCGTGCACATTGCTGATGTGCACCTCGACGATCGGCACTTCCGGAACGACCAGCGCATCGCGCAGTGCCACCGAGGTATGGGTCAGGCCGCCGGGATTTATCACGATCGCCGACACCGTGCCGCGCGCCTCGTGGATCCGGTCGATGAGCGCGCCCTCGGAGTTCGACTGGAAATGGGCGATCTCCCGCCCGTGCGCCGCCGCGGCCCGACGACACAATTCGATTACATCGTCGAGGGTTTCCGAGCCGTATATCTCGGGTTGCCGAGTGCCGAGCATATTCAGATTGGGCCCGTTGAGGACCAGAATCGGGGTGCTCGAGGTTTGCGGGACGGCGGCATCGGACATGACAGCAACCCTACCGACACCTCACGCGCGGGCGGATGATTCTGGGCTACCGTAACGGGGTATCTCTTCGATGAATGCGGACTCGCGGGGTAACGGCGCACCGCTTCTGATCGATCGGTAGCGTAGCGTCGCCGGGTGGTCTCGGGCGCCCCGATAATTGATCATGGTCTGCTGTGCGACGAGTTGGGCTCGGCCGCAACCGCACACGGTGGGACAGGGTATGGTTTCGGGTTTGCGATCACTCGCAAGCAGGCATTTTTCAGGTACGGTGGTCTTGTTACCGGTGTGACAAGAGTGAAGAGTGGGCGACATGGACGTGAGGGGATCCCGCCGCTTTCGCTTCCGGGGCGCAATAGCCCTTGTGGGGGTGGCGGCTCTGGCAGTTGCGATGGGATCGTGTGGGTCCGGTACCGAGGCGGCCGGGCCCGAAGCGGTCGTCGACCAATTCACCGAACGGCTGGACGAGCACGACTACGCCGGCGCAGCGGAGTTGACCTCCTACCCCTCCGCGGCTTCGGCGACCCTTCAGCAAATGTTCGAGGGGCTCGAATCGGGCACCGTCGACTACGAGAAGGCGCAATTCATCGGACTCGATGCCGAATCCGGCATCTTCAGCCTCGACGTCGGGTGGAACTTCGGCGAGCAGAAGAACTGGTCCTACGGGCTGGAGGGCACCGTACGCAAACTCGCGAACGGCTGGCGGATCTCCTGGGACCCGGCCGTGGTCATGCCCGAGCTCAGCCAGAACCGCACCGTGCAGTTGGTGCGCACCACGCCGGACCCGCCGCCGAAGGTCGTCGACAATATCGGTAAACCGTTGATGACCCAGCAGATAATCAATGTCGTGGAGCTCGACCCGGCGCGGATGCCCGACCCGGTCGCCTCCACCGACGCGCTGGCCCGTGCCATCGAACCGGTGGCGCCCCTGATCACCGGCGCCTCACTCCGTGACGACCTGGCCGCCGCCGGTGGAAAGCCGATTACGGCGGTCAGCCTGCGCGAGGGCGATTTCGCGATCCTGGAACCGCGGATGGCGCCGATTCCGGGCGTGGTGATGAAACAGGAGCCGCGGCTCATCGTCTCCGATCGCCGGATCTTCTCGCCGATGCTCGATGCCATGAAGAAGGTCTGGGAGCAGAGCCAGGACCAGCATTCCGGCTGGGGTGTGCAACTGTTCGAGAACGGTCGCTTCGTCAAACAGCTGGCGGGCAGCCAGGGTCCGGCCGGTCCCGATATCGCGGGCACCATGGACCAGCGGTTGCAGCGCGCTGCCGAGGACGCCGTGGTCAGCGTGGGTTCACCCGCCTCCATCGTGGTCACCCAGCCCTCCACCGGAGCCGTGGTCGCGGCGGCACAGAACAACTACTCGAGCGCGCAGGGCCCCGTCGCGTTCACTGGGCTGTACCCCGTGGGCGGTGCCATCGAATTGTTCAGGAAGGCGGCCGGGGCGGCCAAGGGCAAAGCGCCCGAGGACGTCACCGACCAGGAGGTGATCGAGGCGGCCGCCATGCTCGGCGTCGGCGTGGACTTCCGGGTCCCGGGGCTCGAGGAAGTGACCGGGCGCCCGGCCGGGGCGGGCGGAGCCGAGCCGGTTCGCCAGGGCGGTGGAACGGATGCGCTGCTGGTCAGCCCGTTCGGTATGGCGATCGCGGCCGCGGCCATCACCAACGGCGCGACCCGCCCGCCGATGCTCGAACGGGGCCGGCCCGGCGAAACCGACGCACCCATGGGCCCGCTGCCGGGCCCCGTCGCCGCGGCCCTGCGCGCGGCGATGCGCGACGGGATGAACGCACCGCAGATGGCAAGGCTGCGCGGATTCCGTGACGTCGCGGGTTTCTCGGCGCAGGCCGGCGACGACGGCTGGCTGATCGCGAGCATGGGTGATCTGGCGTTCGCCATCCATATCGCCGATGTCGACAGCGGCGATATGGTCGTCCGTATGGGCGAGCGGATGCTGCAGGCGCTGGCGAAGCCGGACGAATGAGCGGCAGCCGGGTGATCACCTGATCGCCGCGACGGCCCCTCGCCAGCCCAGCAGGAAGAAGGCCAGTACCAGCGCCGCCACCACGATGAAACTGAAGGCGGTGCCCTGACCGGCGACCACCCGCAGCAGCATGCCGATCACCAGGGTGCACGACCAGATCACCACACCGGCGGGCCACAGGCGCGACCCGTCGAACGGGTCGGTACCGGCCCGGACGCGCTCCAGCAGTACCGCCGCGACCCAGCCCACGGCCAGTCCGGCCACGAACGGCCACGCCGTATGTAGCAGACCGGTGAGCACGGCCTCCTCGTGACTGCGCCGGCCGATGGCACAGAACAGCACCACCAGGACGAAGTCGGCACCGATCGCAGCGACCCATTTCACTCCGAGCAGCTTAGAGCGTGTGTCGAAGTAGCGGGTGGGGTGGCACCACTGTGTGGTGCCACCCCACCCGCTGTTCACCGGAAGACGCTGTCCGGGACAACGGCAAGCCGTAATGCCCGGGCGTTCGGGTCATCGTGCGTCGGCCGATGTCCGGCTGATGCTTTCCCATACTTCCGCACGTCGTTGCGCGAGCAGCCGCAAGCCCTTGTCGGCGGTGGACTTCACTTGGTCTGGAGTGGCGTTCTCGGGGCCGAGCAGGGCGGTTACGGCGGCGGCGAGCACCGACTCGGGGTCGACGGTGCGGGACCGAGGCGAGCGGTCGGCCGCGGTCGCGAGGAACCCGGTGGTGAGTGCCTGTAGGGCGAATGCCTGGTCGGCCAGCGGCCAGTCGGTACGCGCCATGCCGTCGGCCCGCCAGAAGGGCAGGACATCGTGCATCATGGCGTCGGGTCCGAGGGTGTCGAACAGCCTCGTGATCCGCCGATCGGCCGCCAGCGCGCCGAGCAGTTTATCGTCGCGGGCCATCAACGCGTTCGCGTACGGGTGCATGGCCGCGACGCGCAGCAAGAACGGGCACAGCCGGGAGGGGCGAGCCAGGTCGGGGTCGGCGATCACCGCGGCGGTGATCTCCTCGGCCATCGCGAGGAAATCCCGGCCGACCACGCTCATCAGCAGGTCCTCCTTGGAGTCCCAATACAGGTAGACGGTGCCCTTGCCGACGTGGGCCTTCCGGGCTACGTCGGCGATCGTCATCCCCTTGCTGCCGGTCCCGAGCAGCAGATCTTCCGCGGCAGCGAGAATACGCGCGGCCTTGGGCGAGCTGTGCTCGGGAAGTTCAGGCAACGGTAGTCCTCTCGTGCGGGCCGGTCGGCGGAAGATCGCGCAGTACTTTTCCGACAATATCGGCGTTCTTGAATTCGATGATGTCGGCAGTGTCGATCACCCGGTCGGCGAACCGTTTACCGAGTTTCGTCCGCGACAACAGCGGCAGTGCGCGGCGCACCATGATCTGGAAACGGTTGTCCATCACGAAAATCCGGCGCTGATCGATGGCCTTGTCCTGGTAATGCTCGAGATAGGGGCGCAGCACGCGCTCCCATTCGCCGAGTGCGGCCTCGATATCGTCGGGGTGCCGTTCCAGCATGGTGCCGAGCAGGTCCGCACCCGCGAAACCGGCGGAAACACCCATCCCGGCGTACAAGGTCACGCACCACGCGGCGTCGCCGATCAGCACCACCCGGCCGCTGTACCAGCTGTCCATGCGCACCTGCTCCACGGAATCGAACAGCACGGTGTCGGCGGACTCGAGTGCGGCGACGGCCTCGCCGAGAACACCGCCCAGCGGTGCCGGGCCGAAGGCGGCGCGGACGCGGTCGGCGGGTGACCGGGTGAATTCGGCGTCGACGTCGTCGGTCCGATAGGTCAGCAGAATGGTGGGATCGTGGTCGGCGAATGGGAACACCCACATCGAGCGGCCGGGTTCGAACAAAGTGGCGCCCTGCTGTGGCGCGAGACCGGCGGGCGTGCCCGGGAACGCGAATGCGGCGATCATGTAATTCAGTCGCTTCAGGTACCGGGAGTGCGGACCGAACACCAGGGTGCGCACTGTGGAACGCAAACCGTCCGCGCCGACGACCAGGTCGAACCGCTCGGTGGCCGATGTGTCGGCCTCGGTGTTGTGCAGGGTCACCGTGACGCCGGCCCCGTCCTGTTCGATCGCGGTCGGCACGGTCGAGAAGCGGACCTCCACATCGTCGGGAAGTGCCGAGTAGGCGGCCTTTTCGGCGTCACCGCGCAGCATCATCCACGGCCGGCCGGGCAGTTCGCTGATCGGCACACCGGGACGGACGCGGCCGTCGCGGTCCAGGTCCAGCGCCGGTGTGGCCGTGGTGCGATCGTGCATTTGGTCGAGAATCCCCAGTCGCTGTGCGGCGGCGCGGCCCGCGCCGAACAGCAGTACGAAGTAGCCGCCGGAGCGCCGGACCGGCGAGCGCTCCACGATGACCGGCGTCCACCCGGCCCTGTGCAACCTCGCGGCGGTAGCGAGGCCGCTGACGCCCATTCCGACTACAAGAACTCGTTTTCCATCGAACTCACTCACATTCCCGAGACTAACTGACCCGTTTGTTCATTTGGTCAGTTCGAGGCGTGAGCGCTTCGATACGGGTGAGGAAGCAACGTGTTCAGCGCCTCTTGTGCGAACCCGATTGCCCGCCCGGCCCACTCGGAGCAAAGGGATGGGCCGACGCGCGGCAGAGCAAAGTCGTCGCGCGACCGTAGGTCCACCATGAGGCCGGTTAGTTGTCGCTGTCGTCACTCGGCGGCTCCGCGCCGACTACGGCACAACCCGGCGGGTCCTGGTCACCGTTCATCCGTACACCCGGGCCGCCGACGCGGCAGTGCGCTCACGCGGCCGGCTCCTGACGAGTTGTCGGCGTGTGGACGATATCGAACGGCCGCGGCGCCGCGGCGACGGTGTGCGCCGCCGGCTCAGGCGATGCGCTGGGAGAATTCCTTCTCGTACTCGTCGTCCTCGGCATTGCGGGTGCGGAACAGGAACGCGAAGACGATCCAGCCGATGACGGCGATCAGCACGAAACTCACCAGCCGGTACACGAACGCGGCGGCGACCGCCTGCGCCGCGGGCAGTCCGGCGGCCGCGGTGAGACCGTAGATCAGCGTCGCGTCCACGTAGACGATCCCACCCGGGGCGAACGGGATCGAACCGACGGCCTTACCCGCCGCGAACGCGATCAGCAGTCCCGCCCAGCGGGGATCGCCGCCGATGGCATAGCAGGCAGCGCCCAGGCAGACGATATCGGCGAACCGGTGGATCACCGCCCACCAGGTGACCCACCCGCCGTCCCGGGTGCCCAGTTTCACCGATTCGACCTGGTCGAGCATTTCCCGGATCTTGTCGATACCGGTTTCCGCGGGCCTCTTACGCATCCGGTTCACCAGAAGCAGCGCCCGGCGCAGCACCTTCTCGAGCGTGCCCGGATGCCGTGAGGCGTAATTGTCCGCCCAGACCAGCGCCACCACCGCGGCCACCGAGACGAGCAGGTTCACCGGACCCACCCGGCCGCCCGCGAGCACGGTGCCGAGCACGCCGATCAGGGCCAGGCCCGCCGCGGAGACCACACCGGAGAAGACCAGCTGCCACGAGGCGACCACCGGGCTGGCGCCCCAGCGCCGGGTCTGCCGGTAGGTGAACGCCGTGGAGAACACCTGACCGGCGGGCAGGGTCACCGACATGGCGGTGGCGCCGTAGACCACAGCGACCGAGCGATGCTGGCTCACCTCGACACCGCCGGCACGCAGCAGTTGTTTCTGGACATGGCCGAATCCGGTCATGGACAGCATTTGCGCCGCGATACACAGCGCCACCCAGCCCCAATGGATTTCGGTGAGTTTGCGCCACGATTCGTGTAATCGCGGCCACAGATAAAACGCTTCGCCTATCAGTAGGAGAAGCACGATCGAAACGGCCAGCCATTTGAGCCACCGAATTCTGCGACCGCGATTCCCGGTATGCTCCGGTTCTCCGGCTCCGGGCACAGCAGCGGCGTCCGCTGCATCACCGTTGGCCGTCACGGGCCCAGCCTAATGGACACCCTTCGCCGAAGTCCGCTGCCTGGTCCGATACCGCCGTGAGCGGGTCAGTCCACGGTTTCGCTCGGCCAGGACAATCGCGTCTTACGGCGGCGGCCGCGCAGTTGCACTTCTTCGCCCGCCGTCCAGTGCCGCTGCTCGCTGTCCTCGGCGAAATACAGCGCCGAACCGGAGGCCAGCACCCGGCCCGGATGGTCCTTGGCGAGTTCGGTGAGCCGGGACGCCTCGTTCACCGGATCGCCGATAACGGTGTATTCGAAGCGATTGGCCGCACCTATATTCCCCGCGACCGCCAAGCCCGCGGAAACTCCGATACCGATATCGAGACCGGCGACCGCGCGCAATGCCTCACGTAGATCGCGGGCGGCGGCCAGCGCGGCCGTCGGCGCGTCCGGGCGGTCCAGCGGGGCACCGAAAATCGCGAGGGCGGCGTCGCCGACGAATTTGTTGACGAACCCGTGGTGGCGGTCGATCACATCCACCACGACCCGGAAGAATTCGTTGAGCAGGCTCACCACTTCGGTCGGTGGGTGTTCGGCGGCGGTCGCGGTGGAACCGACCATGTCCACGAACAGGACTGCCACGAAGCGGGTTTCCCCGCCGAGTTCGGTGCCGTAGTCCAGGGCGCGCTGGGCCACCTCGGCGCCCACATGCTGACCGAACAGTTCCTGCAGCCGCTGCCGGGTGGCCGCCTCCTCCATCATGCGGTTGAAACCGACCTGTAGCAGCCCGATCTCACTTCCGTCGAAGACCTCCACCTGCACATCGCGGGCACCGTTCTGCACCTGGTCGATTGCCTGGCTGAGCTGGCGGACCGGGTCGGAGATACTGGACGCGGTGAGCATGGACAGGGCCAGCGCCTGCATGATCACCACCCCGCACAGCAGCAGGATCGATACCGCCAGCGACTGCGCGGAGAATTTCACATCCGAGGAGATCTGGGTGACACACAGCAACACGATGGCGATGGTCGGGGCGAAGGTGCCCATACCCCAGGTCATCGCCATCCGGGTGCCGACGCCGGGAGTCAGGGTGTGGTCGAAACGCCCGGCGGTGAGTGCCTCGGCCGCCACCGGGCGCAGAATACGTTCACCGAGCATGTAGGTGAAGCCGAATACGATGGTCGCGGCCATACATTCGGTGATGATCACGGTGGCGGCCAGGGCCGGGGTCTCGGAGATGATCGCCGCGCCCAGCACCCCGCCGCCGAGGATCCACAGCGCAAGATGCAGAATCGCCTGCCGCAGCGGCGCGTGCAGGGCGGCCATCTGTTCCTGCCGGCTGGGCGGACCACCGCGCACCTGCCAGCGCATCACCGGTCGGAGCATCAGGGCCGAGGCCGCCACACTGAGGAAACCACCGGTGAGAAAGACGACGGCCGGGACCAGTAGTCCGATCTGCCGGGTACCCGGCTCCTCGCCTTCGGGTACCGGCAGTCCGTACTGGATGAACGCCCACACCAATACGGCGCCGAACGCATTCGCGAGCAGCATCGAGGTGAGGTACAAAGGCCAGCGCGTATGCATGGTCTGTTTGACCGCTTCCAATGGCGCTGACACGTGTACCAATCTAGCGCCCGGGGCCGAGGGCCCCGTGTTCCCGGGTTGTGCGGTCGGCCCTACCTCCGCCTCCGCCCCGGCCCCGCGCGTTAGGCTCGGCGGAGTGACCGACCCGAAACCATCTGCCGCGGACGCTGTTCACCCCATCGTCCGGCAGACCGCCGAATGGGCCTGGCGGTTGCTGGTGATCTTCGCCCTGGTCGCGGTGCTGGCGGCGGCAGTGCGGCGACTCGACACGGTGGTGATCCCGCTGGCCATCGCCATGCTGGCGGCCGCGCTGCTGGCGCCGCTGGTGGACTGGATGCAGCGCCGCGGGGTGCCCCGCGGGGTGGGGGTTTTCGTCGCGCTGGTCGGTTCGCTCGGGCTGGTCGCCGGCGTGGTGACCTTCGTGGTGGAGCAGTTCATCGTGGGTGTGCCGCAGCTGTCCGACGAGTTCACCAACAGTATCCACAAGGTCCAGGACTGGGCCATCAACGGTCCGATGCACCTGAGCGACGACCAGATCCGCAATGCCGGCGATGCCGCGGTCCGGGCCATCCAGTCCAATCAGGACACGCTCACCAGCGGCGCGCTGACCACCGCGACCATGATCGGCCATATCCTGACCGGCACCTTCCTCACCCTGTTCATCCTCATCTTCCTGCTCTACAGCGGTGACCAGATCTGGCGGTTCGTCACCCGCGTCGTGCCGACCCCGCACCGGGAACGGGTACGCACCGCGGGAGAACTCGGGTTCGGTTCGCTGGTGGGTTTCGTGCGGGCCACCGTCGTGGTCGCCGCTGTGGACGCGATCGGGATCGGCGCCGGGCTGGCCCTGCTCGGCGTGCCGCTCGCGCTGCCGCTGGGCTCGCTGGTGTTCATCAGCGCGTTCATCCCGATCATCGGTGCCTTCCTGGCCGGTTTCGTGGCGGTGTTCATCGCGCTGGTGACCAAGGGTTTCGTTACCGCGCTCATCGTGCTCGGCATCATTGTCGCGGTGATGCAGCTGGAGGGTCATGTGCTGCAACCGTTGTTGCTCGGGCGTGCCGTCCGGATCCATCCGCTGGCGGTGGTGCTCGCGATCGCCGCGGGCGTGGTGCTGGGCGGTATCGCGGGCGGCCTGCTGGCGGTACCGCTGGTCGCGGTGCTGAACACCGCGATCCGCTCGCTGCTCGCCGCGGACCCCGAGGAATTGCTCGGCGAACTGACACCGGACCGTAAAGGGATCTATGTGGCCGAACCGGATTCACCGGAGGACGGCGAGCATCCCGTGAGCAACAGCCCCCAGGTCCTGGGCCGTTTCGATCTCGGGGCCCTGCTCGCCGAGGTGCAGCGCCGGCTACCACTCGCCCGGACCGTCGCCCTACCGCCGCGCCGCGACGGCTCGGACCCCGAACGCAGCACCTCCACCACCCGGCCCGAAACCGGAGATGAGCAGGGCTGACGTGCCCCCTGCCACCCCCGCATCGGGGAATGCCCTGATGCGGGATCCGGGCTGTGCTGGGTAATCTCGGTCCTATGAACGGCCCCGATCCGGTATTCGACGGTGCGGGTTCCGGTGGCCAGGTGGGCAACCGGGACCTGCGTGTATCCGACGCCGAACGGGAACATGTCGGGCAGCTCCTGCAGCGCGCGGTGGGTCTGGGCATGCTCTCCCTGGGTGAGTTCACCGAGCGGATGGACACCGCGCTGGCCGCCAGGACCCGCGGCGAACTGAATTCGGTGCTCGTCGACCTGCCCGGGGTCCGGTTGATCGGTGAACCCGCCACCGCGCGGGGCGGTCACGGCAAACCCGTGCCGCTACCGCAACCCGGGGACGCCGCCCGCGCGGGGCTGTCGGGGATGGTGCAGGGCGGAGTCATCCGGCCGCGGATGTCCGGGGTGAATCGCCGGGGCAACTGGCAGGTCGCCCCGATGATGCGGGTCAACAGTTGGTTGTCCGGCGTAACCCTGGATTTCACCCAGGCGATCATGACGACCCAGGTGGTGGAGATCCAGGTCGACGACTACGCCAGTTCGCTCACTCTGGTGGTGCCGCAGGAGGCAACGGTCGATCTGGACGGCCTGGAACTGATCGGGTCCAGCGTGAACAACAAGGTGCGCAGCGGTCCGCCGATCGGACCGCTGCATCTACTGGTGCACGGCCGGGTCCGGTTCGGCTCGGTCACCGCCAAACAACCCTTCGCCGCTCATTGGCGCCGGTTGCTCGGGCATTGAGCCGTCGTTGCGGCGGCGCTAGTCCTGTTCGCGGCGGCGCAGTAGTTCGTTCACGCTGACCGAACGACCCTCACTCTGCTGGTGGCGGCCCGAGTCGTCGGCCGGCATCCCGGCCTGCTGACGTCGCGCGGACCGCAGCCCCGCCATCCACGATTCGATGCTGTTGCGTTCGCGCGGGTCGGCGTTCTGCTGCGGACCGACTCCACCGGCGGACTGCTGGGCCAGGCTGTCGGGCCGCGATCCGGCCGGGGCCGGGCGTTCGGCGGGCCGGGTCGGCGGCTCCGGTGCGGGGTAGAGACCGGGTACGCCCGGGGGCTGGGCTCCCGGTACCCGGCGCGGAAGTTCGGGCAGACCCGAGGCGGGTCCGGCCAGGGGCGGGCCGCCGGATTCCGGACCTCGCGGGATCGGGCGCGGCTGCGAACCGTGGTCCTGGCGCAGGCGCGGATCCGCCGGGGCCGGGTGTCCGTCCGGCCCGGGGCGGCGGGGCGGGACGGGCGGTCGCGCCGGACCCTGCCCGGGCCCCGGACGATTGCCGTCGCCTGCCCACCCGCCCGGCTGTCCGGGGCCGGGACGACCGGGCGGCCGGCCCTCGGGCGCCGCGGGGCGCGGCGGTGCGGGCGGTCGGGTCGCGCCGCCGGGCTGTCCGGGTGCGCCGGGGATACGCAGTGAACTGTCCGGCCGCGGGCTGGTCCGGGTCTGCTGCGGGGTGGGCGGCACGGGGGGAGCGTCGGCGGGGCTCGGGTAGACGGTGCGACCGCCGGCGTTCTGGGCCTCCCCGTCGTCGGTCGGTTCGGAGGCGAACAGACCGCGCAGGTTCGGGGTGGCGAAACCGGGCCGGGACGCACCGGGTTGCGGCCGGGCCGGACCACCCGGACCGGGCGGGGTGCGCGGTGCGTCCGACGGCGCAGCGGGCTGCTCCGGGCCCGGCTGGTTCGGCTGGAGGCGGCCGGGTCCGGGCCGGCTACCCGGGAGCGGCCGCAAGTCGTTGCGCGGGGCGGGAGCACGGCCCGGGTCGGCGACGGGAGCGCCCGGACCGCGGCCGGGTTCGGGGGCGCGGCCGGGAAGGCGGCCCGGTACCGGGCCGGATGGCTGCGGGCCCCGCTTCGGCGCCGCCGGGCCTTCCGCGGGTGACTGCGACGCGGCGGGCTGTGGGGCGGGGCCCTCTGTGGACCGTGGTCCGCGGCCGGGTTCCTCGGCTGCGCCGCGGCCGGCTTCGACCGGCCCGTCGGCGGGCGGATTGGCGCGCGGCCGGGTCGGGTCCGGTGCGGTGGGCATCTGCTGTTTGGGTGCCTTCGGGCCGGCGGGGGCCTGTTTGCCCCCGGTCTTGCGCTGACCCTTGGACACCGTCTGCATATGCGCGGTGGGCGCGGCGGCCTCGATCTCCTCGCGGGTGCGCTTGAGCACCGGGGTCTTGCGCTGCTTCTCGGTGTCGAGCGCCGGCATCTGCATGGTGACCGGATCGGTCACCGGGGTCGTCTTGACCAGGTCGACCACATCGCCGCCGCCGGGACGCTCATCGGCCAGGATCGGTTCGCCCAGGCCGATCTTCTGCTGGATCCGTTTCATCCAGGCCGGGGCCCACCAGCAGTCGTCGCCGAGCAGCTTCATGGTCGCCGGCACGAGCAGCATGCGCAGGATGGTGGCGTCGATGATGAGCGCCGCGATCATGCCGTAGGCGATGTACTGCATCATCACCAGATCGGAGAACGCGAACGCGCCGGTCACCACCAGCAGGATCAAAGCCGCGGCGGTGATGATGCGCCCGGTGTGCGCGGTGCCGATCCGCACCGCCTCGGTGGTCGAGGCTCCCATGGCGCGCGCCTCGACCATGCGCGAGAGCAGGAACACCTCGTAATCGGTGGACAGGCCGTAGATGATCGCGATGATCAGCACCAGCACCGGCGACATGATCGGCTGCGGCGTGAAGTTGAGCAGCCCGGCACCGTGACCGTCGACGAAGATCCAGGTGAGAATGCCGAGGGTGGAGCCGAGGCCCAACGCGCTCATCAGCGCCGCCTTGATGGGCAGCACCAAGGAGCCGAAGGTGAGGAACATCAGCACCGTGGTGACAAGCAGCACCAGGGCGATCATCAGCGGCATCCGGTCCAGCAGCGCGTCGATACTGTCGCCCTGCAGGGTCGGCTGACCGCCGACGTACATGGTCACGCCGTCGGGTACTTCGATCGCCCGCAGATACTCCACGGTCGGCCGGTAGTCCTCGGAATCGAGCAGTGTCGCGCTGCTACGGAATACCCCGGACTGCGTCGGCGACTCGGACGGAACCGAAAAACCGGACGCGTCGGCCAGGCCCGGCGCCTTGTCGGCCTCGCGCATCACCTTCGCGATGGCCCGGGTGTCCTCGCTGACGAACACCAGCTGGATGGGGTCGGACTGGCGCAGCGGGAAGGTTTTGTCGAATTCCTCCTGCGCGACTCGGGTGTCGTTGTCCGGCGGCAGGTAGCGTTCGCTCATACCGCCGAAGGCCAGGTTCTTCACCGGGATGATCAGCAGCAGGAGCAGCACACAGATCGGAATGGCGATCTTGAGCGGATGCTGCATGACCCAGGTGGTGGCCCGGCCCCAGAAACTGGCCTCCACCTCCTCGGCGGATTTGGTCTTGCGGATCTGCTTGAAACTGAGCATGTCCACCCGTTTGCCCAGCACACTCAGCATGGCGGGCAGCAGGGTGATCGAGGCCAGGGCGGCGAGCGCGACGGTCGCGATGGTGCCGTAGGCCATGGATTTGAGGAAGCCCTGCGGGAACAGCAGCAGGCCGCCGAGGCTCGCGATGATCATGGTCGCGGAGAAGACGACCGTGCGTCCGGCGGTGACCACCGAGCGACGGACCGCGGCGCGGGTGTCGTAACCCTCGGCCAATTCCTCACGGAACCGGCTGACGATGAACAGGCCGTAGTCGATGGCCAGACCCAGCCCGATCATGGAGACGACCGCGCCGACGAACGTGTTCACCTCGGTGAACTTGGTCAGCATCATGATGATGCCGTTGGCGCTGATGATGGTCAGGCCGCCGATGATCAGCGGCAACGCCGCCGCGACCACGCCGCCGAAAATGAAGAACAGCAGTACACCCACGGCGGGGATGGCCAGGATCTCCATCCGGTGCTGATCGTGGGCCATGGTGTCGTTCAGGGTGCCCGCCACCGGCTGCAGGCCCGCGACCTGCACATTGACGCCTTCGATATCGAAGACGTCCTTGACCGCGCGATAGTTGCGCACCATATCGGTGTCGTTGTCGCCGACGATCGCGACGGAGGCGAAGGTCTTGGTCTTGTCCTGCGAGCCGAACACCGCGGGCTGGGCTTCGCCGGTCTCGGTCTTCCAGTAGGCGCCGTTCACCTTGGCGATCTGGTCCGGATGCTCCCGGGGCAGCCGGTTCAGGCTGTCGACGATCTTGTCGCGGAAGGCCGGATCGCTGTCGACGGTCTGGCCCTCGGGCGCGGTGTAGAGCACCAGCACATCGGCGTTGTGGTCGCGACCGAACGCCTCGTCGGACAGTTCGGCGGCCTTCACCGATTCGGAGTTCGGATCGAACAGACCGCTGGAGCTCAGATGGTCGGCCAGGCCGAGACCGTAGGCCCCCAGGCCCAGCATCCCGGCGACGACGACTCCGATGACGGCGAATCGCAACCGATAGACCAGATCGCCCCAGCGGGTGAACACTTAAGCGACTCCTTGTGCGGGGCGAGAGGTGAGCAGCGCCGACAGCGGCCGGAACGGCTGCAGCCAGGCACCCTCGTCGGGCAGCGAGTCGAGGCTCACCCGCGGCAGCGGTTCACGGAAAACTCCCGGGATGTCCTCGAGGTCGACGAATTCGAGAGTATCGGATGTTACTGCCCAACTCGCGTGCTCGCGGAAGCCGAGTACCTGAACCGGGATGCCGTCGGAGGCGAGCTGCTCCAAAGGTTCCCGGAAGGCCTGGCCGTCGGCCGAGGCCACGATGATCCCGGCCAGGCCCGCGCCCCGGGTGCGCGCGGCGATATGGCCGAGCATATCCGAATCGACATCGGAATCCTCGTCGATCTTCGGCTTGGCGAAAACGGCGTAACCGACATTACGTAGCGCCTCGACCCACGGCCGGACCACATCCGCGGTGCCGGGGGCGATATTGGTGAACACGGTCGCCTCGGGCTCCAGCCGGTTCTTCTCCCCGACGGAGAGTTCGGCCGTGCGGGCCAGCAGCCACCGGCCGAGCGCGTCGAAGCGAGGCCGGTAGGCGGCGGTGGGCCGCCCACCCAGGATGGCGCCCAGTCCCATATCCAGGTTCGGCGCGTCCCAGACCAGCAGGACCCGCCGCAGACCGTCGGTATCCGGCCCTACCGACTCGTCGCCGGATTCGTGCAGACTTCCGGCAACCTCGTCGCCGGCCGGGGCCATCTCACTGACGCTCATCATTCGATCTTGCCCCATATGAACTCGTTGATCGCACTACCGGCGGTGTGTGCCTTGCTCTCGAATTTGGTGACCGGCCGCTCGAAACCGATCGGCGCGGTGTCGCGTTGCGCGGTACCGGCTCCCCCCACGGTCCCGTTCAACCCGATGAGCAGGGGTTGGGTCGCGCCGACCTCGGCGATGTGCTCGGCGTACCCGGCGTGGTCGGTCGCCACGTGCAGGATCCCGCCGGGGCGCAGCCGGTCGGCGATGAGCGCGAGGGTGGCCGGTTGCAGCAACCGGCGCTTGTGGTGGCGCGCCTTGGGCCACGGGTCCGGGAAGAATACGCGCACACCGGTCAGCGATCCGGGAGCAATCATGTTCTCCAGCACGTCCACGGCATCGCCGCGTAGCAGCCGGATATTACCGATCTCCTCGCGTTCGATTCGCTGGACGAGCTGGGCCAACCCGGGCTGATAGACCTCGATGCCGATCAGGTTCAGATGTGGTTCGGCCATGGCCATGGCCGCGGTCGCCGTTCCGGTACCGCAGCCGATCTCGATGACCAGGGGAGCCGAGCGGCCGAACCACGCCTCGGCGTCGAGCGATTCGTCGGCGACTTCGCGGCCGAGTACCGGCCAGCTGCGATCCCATGATTTCTGCTGGTTGGGGGTGAGTGCGCCGCGCCG
The DNA here is from genome assembly GCF_001613205.1 of Nocardia sienata NBRC 100364. Classification (GTDB taxonomy): domain Bacteria; phylum Actinomycetota; class Actinomycetes; order Mycobacteriales; family Mycobacteriaceae; genus Nocardia; species Nocardia sienata. The sequence goes on from NZ_BDBX01000058.1 coordinate 22,471, forward strand.
GGACCGGAAGCTGGTGACCCTGGGATAGAGCCGGGAACCGGCGTGCCGTCGCCGCGGGCCTCCGGTATCGCCGGAGGTTTCCGAGAGGGCAACCGGAACGGACTCGGAGCTGGGGTGCACGGCGTCGTTCACAGCCCTATTGTCCAGCATGGCCGCTTCCGGGCCGCAGCGGACCGGTCCGGGGGCTACCCGTTGGTAGCGCGGGCCGCGGCGCACCCGGCGCGTAGCGGCCCCGGTTCTGACAGAATGCGCACGGAAGAAGGGGGTGTGGCGCGTGTCGGCAGTCGAAGGATCGGACAGGTATATGCGGGAGGGCGGCGCCGGAGATCCGCTGGACCGGCTGATCTCCACGCTCCGGATGGGCGACAGTGCCGACGCGGGGATCGCGAACGGTATCGAGGTGGCGGTGCAGCGCTGGCGGACCCTGCCGCGCGCGCAGGTCGCCGGCCGCACCCGGGCGGGGCGGACCACGGTGGCCCGGGCCCTGGGACTGCGACAGGCGGTGGAGACCGCGCCTGTCGACGAACCGGGCTTCCCCGATCCCGTACTCGACGCCGATATCGTCATCTACGTCCTGGCCAGTACCCCCTCCCCGGGTGACCGGCGGTTACTCGAGTCGCTGCGCCCGGAACGGACGATCCTGGTGCTGAACAAAGCCGATGCGATCGGCACCGGCTGGGCGGACGCGGTGGACGCGGCCCGGCAGTTCGCCCGGGAATTCCGGCTGCCCACGTTCCCGATGGTGGGTTCGCTGGCCGCGCGGACCGTTTCCGGTGCGTTCCAGGAGACCGATCTGGCGCTGCTGCGCCGGCTGGCGCAGTCCGGTATCGCGGCGGCGTTGTCCGCCGAGGCCTTCGTCTCACCGGCGGTGGGCCCCGATACCGATGAACGCGCGGAATTGCTCGAACGCTGGGATCTGTACGGGCTGGCCTGTGTGCTGACCGCTCTGGAACGGGAACCGGACCTCGCTCCGCAGACGGTCCTGCAGATGCTGCACATTGTCAGCGGGGTCGATCCGGTGGCGCGACTGCTCGGGCAGCGCTATCAGCAGGCGGTATCCCGCCGGGCGGGGATCCTGATCGATGAACTGACCCGGCTGGCGGTGCGTGCCGTGCCACACGGACGCAGCCGGGCGCGGGCACTGATCACCGAATACCTCGACACCGACGAGGCGCGGTGGCTGGCGCTGTGCGGCGGTCTGGTCGACCCGGAAGTAGCTCATCTGGCCGCGGGCTATCCCCGGCCCGAGCCCGAGGACGCCGACGACGCGCTGGCCCGCGCCATCCGGTGGCGGGCGGTGGTGGCCGGGGATATGGCGCCGGGTGCGCGCCGCGCGGCCATCCGGGTCCACAACGGTTACGTCCGGATGTGGGAGCGGATGAGCAGTGTCGGACTCTGACCCGGGTCCGGGGGCAAGGCCGCCGGACCCGCGGGGGTCGTCCGGTGCCGCGGCGGTGCATACGCTGCCCGACGCCGTGGCCGAGGTGGTGGCGCGCTGGAATCCGCAGGGTATGGCGTTGTTGCGGACGATGCCGGTCTCCGGCGCCGTGGCCGAGGTGCGGCTCATCGGCGCCGATGACGCGAACACCGCCCTGTTGCGTACCGAACTCACCCATCTCGAACCCCGGATCGAGCTCGGCGCGCCCACGGCCGATCCGTGGGTGAACGCCGCACCGGGCAGTGTGGTGCTGCTGATCCTCGACGCCGGCGTGGTGATCGGTGCGGCGGAGCTGGACACCGTACGCCGGCTGTGCGCCGCGGGGGCCCGGGTACTGCTGGTGCTGAACGGTACCCATGCGCACAAGGACTGGCAGCTGGTCCGGGACCGCAGCGCTCAGCAGCTGGCCGCCGCGGAGCTGGACTGCGAGATCGTGCCGGTATCGGCCCGGCTGGCCCTGGCGGCCCGGACCGGGGCCGATTCGACATTGCTCGACCGTTCCGGGCTGGCCGCGCTGCACGCCCGGCTGGTCGCGCTCACCACCGATACCGCTACCGCGGGCGCCCGCCGCGCGGCAGCCCTCGCCCAGGTGGTCGCCGGAACCCGGGAACGAATCGCGCAGGAGGAGGCCCGGCTGCGGTCGGGCACCGAAGTCGAGCTGCTGCGAGCGGAACGGGCCCGGCTGCTCGCCGATCGGGACGGCGGGCGCGCGGTGGCGGTATCCACCCTGCGTGCCCAGATCAACCTGGCCCGGGTGGATCTGCTCACTCAGGTCGGCTCCCGCGTGCGGGGATTGCATGCCGAGGCCCGGGCCGAACTGGACAGCATGGATCGCGGGGGCGGGCGCGACTTCCCGGAGCGGTTGCGGCAGGCGGTCGGGCAGTTGACCGGGACGGTGGACCTGGATATCGCCGCCCGGCTGACCGAACTGCGGGCGCGGGCGGCGGCCGCGCACCCGGCGAGCGTCCCACTCGCGGAGGGGACGCCCACGCCGCGGTACGAACCCGCGCCCACGCTCGGTCCGGATCCGCAACCCCGGCGCGGGGGTGTCGAAGATCACCTGATGATCGTGTTGGGCGCCTCGGCCGGAGTCGGTCTGGGACGGCTGATGGTGTCGCCACTGGCGTTGGTACCGGCATTGGACGTGGCGAGCGTGCCGGTGACACTGCTGCTCGGTGCGGGCGCGGCCGCGTGGGTGGTGCGGGCGCGGCGCCAGCTCGCCGACCGCGATCACCTGCGGCAGTGGGTCGCCGACGCGGTGGCGAATGTGAAAGCCCAGCTCGAGCAGCGAGCGGTGACCGCGCTGGTGGAGACCGAATCCGACCTCTCCGACGAAATGGTGCGAGCCGCGGCGGCCGGCATGGTGGATGTGGACCGCCGGGTGGCCGAACTGGAGGCGGCATTGCGCCGCGCCACCACCGGACAGCCCGGCCGCCTCGCCGCGTGTGCCCGCGACCGGCAGATACTGGAGCAGTGGTCCCCGGTGGCCGGAAAATAGTTTGTCCACCCCTATTGATCGGCAACCCGCTTCCATAGGGGGCGCAATACCGCGTTAACCTCTAGACAGGAACCTGGGCGTCCGCTTCGCGCCTTAGTACACTGCCTCGATCCGGCGGTGCACAGGGTGGACCGTTGCGGAAGCCTCACCCGCCAATGGTGGCGCTAGGTGTTTTCGCGCTGGTCACGGGCCCAAGGGCCAGGGCGGAAGCATTCTTCGCCGCCCATTTCAGGAGAGTTTTCATGACCTCAGCGACCATTCCCGGTCTTCGTGGATCCGACGGCACCGCGCCGACCGAACACAGCGAACTGCTCGCCTGGGTTCAGGAGGTCGCCGAACTGACTCAGCCGGATCGAGTCGTCTGGGCGGACGGTTCCGACGCCGAATGGGATCGGCTCACCACACAGCTCGTCGAGGCGGGAACCTTCCGCAAGCTCGACGAGAAGAAGAAACCGAACTCGTTCCTGGCTTTATCCGATCCTTCCGACGTGGCCCGCGTCGAATCGCGCACCTTCATCTGTTCGAAGACCGCCGAGGACGCCGGGCCGACCAACAACTGGGTCGACCCCGCGGAGATGCGGGCCACCATGACCGAGCTCTACCGGGGCTCGATGAAGGGCCGCACCATGTACGTGGTGCCGTTCTGCATGGGCCCGCTCGGTGCCGAGGACCCCAAGCTGGGTGTCGAGATCACCGATTCGGAGTACGTCGTGGTGTCCATGCGGGTGATGACCCGGATGGGCCGGGCCGCGCTGGAGCTGCTGGGTACGGATCGGCCCTTCGTGAAAGCGCTGCATTCGGTGGGCGCGCCGCTGGCCGAGGGCCAGGCCGATGTCCCGTGGCCGTGCAACGACACGAAATACATCACGCACTTCCCGGAGGACCGCGAGATCTGGAGCTACGGCTCCGGCTACGGCGGCAACGCGCTGCTGGGCAAGAAGTGCTACTCGCTGCGGATCGCCTCGGCCATGGCCCACGACGAGGGCTGGCTGGCCGAGCACATGCTCATCCTCAAACTGATCTCCCCGGAGAACAAGGCCTACTACATCGCGGCGGCCTTCCCGAGCGCCTGCGGTAAGACCAACCTCGCCATGATCCAGCCGACCGTGCCGGGCTGGCGCGCGGAGACCCTGGGCGACGATATCGCCTGGATGCGGTTCGGTAAGGACGGCCGCCTCTACGCGGTGAACCCCGAGTTCGGTTTCTTCGGTGTCGCCCCCGGCACCAACCGTTCGTCCAATCCCAACGCGATGGAGACGCTGGAGGCGGGCAACACCGTCTACACCAATGTCGCGCGCACCGACGACAACGATGTGTGGTGGGAGGGCCTCGAGGGCGAGCCCGATCATCTGATCGACTGGAAGGGCAACGACTGGTACCTGCGGGAGACCGAGACGCTGGCCGCGCATCCCAACTCCCGGTACTGCACCCCCATGTCGCAGTGCCCGACCCTGGCGCCCGAATGGGACGACCCGCAGGGGGTGCCGATCTCGGCGATCCTGTTCGGCGGTCGCCGCAAGACCACGGTGCCGCTGGTGACCGAATCCTTCGACTGGCAGCACGGTGTGTTCATGGGCGCCACGCTCTCCTCGGAGCAGACCGCGGCCGCCGAGGGCAAGGTCGGTACCGTGCGCCGCGACCCGATGGCGATGTTGCCGTTCCTCGGCTACCACGTGGGCGACTACCTGGGGCACTGGATCAATCTCGGCAAGAACGCCGACGCGGCCAAGCTGCCCAAGATCTTCTACGTGAACTGGTTCCGGCGTGGTGACGACGGCCGCTTCCTGTGGCCGGGCTTCGGTGAGAACTCCCGGGTGCTGGAGTGGATCGTCGGCCGCATCGAGGGTTCGGCCGAGGCCGAGAGCACCGCGATCGGTCAGGTGCCGACCGCCGCGCAGCTGGATCTGGCCGGCCTGGATGTGGAAGCCGCCGATGTCGACGCGGCGCTCGCGGTGAACGTGGACGAATGGCGGGCCGAGATCCCGCTCATCGAAGAGTGGTTCGAGTTCGTCGGCGACAAGCTGCCCTCCGGCGTGCGCGACGAGTTCGAGGCGCTCAAACAGCGCGTGCAGTGAGCAGGGTGGTCGTCCGGGCTCGGCTCGGGTGACCCATAGCTATTCCTCTCCGCGACCCGCGGCGAACATCGGTTCGTCGCGGGTCGCGTTGTCTCGCGGGTGTACCCGGCGGTGCCGGATCCGGCCTCCTGGTGCCTTATTCTGGATGTGTCCTGGATCTCAGACCACGCACTTCCGATTGGACGTCCCGATTCGCCCGATCGGCTCCCGCCGTCGTTATCCGTGGCCGAGCCGATCACCCCCGAGAGGTGGTTGGAAACATGGCCGAGAAGCTCATGACCCCGGAAGCCTCCGACGGTGTGCCGGTCAGTACACCGCTGCGCCGGGAGGCGGGGCGGTTGCGTGCGGTTCTCCCGGACGGGTGGCGGGTCGACGTGGTGGCGTCCGGCGACCCGGCCCAGGGCGACGAACCCGTTGTCCGGGCGGTTCCGGCCACCGATTAGTTTGCTGTACGAATTTCCCGTCCGATGCGGCCGAGATCGGCCGGCTCGAGTGTCCTCGCGCGCGACCGGTGTTTCAGTGCCGCGAAAGCGGGGTGCCGGTAAGGATCGTGTCACCTGGTACAACCGGCCCGGCGCTGGTCGATGTCGGAGTAGCTCTGCCACGCGTGATAAGGGAGCTGGACCAGGATGAGCTGGAGGTCGAGCTGGACATGAACAGCCGGCTCACCCTCAGTGGCGGCTGATCAGCTCAGCCCCATCGCGGCCTGCTGGTTGCATACGCAGTGCGGCGCGACCTGTTCGTCTTTCGCTATGCAGTGGCGGACTGGCCATGCTCATCCGTCAGGCCGGCTTGGCGGCGGACAGGTAGGTGCTCAGCGCTTCGGTCACACCGGGTGTGCCGAGCCAAGTATCGAAACCGATGAGGTCGGGGTTGGCGGCACGGCAATTCCGCAGGTCGGCCGCCGGCCGATCGACGTCGTCGTACATGCCGGCAAGCGCGGCTGCCCGCTGCGGGTTCTGTGCCCGGATCTCGTCCAACGAGATCTGCTGATATCGCACTGCCCGGCCTGTGGCGGCCGCGATGGAGGCCGCGATCTGAGGCGTAGTCAGTTCGTCCCCGGCGATGTCCATCTCACGGCCCATCCAGTCGGCCGGCTCGGTGAGTGCGCGCGCGGCGAACGAGCCGATATCGGCGACCGCGACGAGCTGTTCGACCACGTCCGGCGGGGTCGTGGAGGCGAGCACGCCGTCGGGGCGGAGCCCGCGGAAGGCACCGAGATAGTTCTCCATGAACCCGACCGGGCGCAGGATGGTGGCGGGTACGTGTGTACTGCGCAGGTACTCCTCGAGCTGGGTCTTGGGACGCAGCAGCGGGCTCGTGTCGGGCCGGTCGGCGCTCAGCGCGGAGGAGTAGACGATGTGCCCGACCCCAGCCTGCACGGCCGCGTCGATGATCGCTCGCCCGCGACGCAGCTCATCGTCGGGACCGATGTCCGGAGTCGCTCGCGGCGATATGAAGCCGGGCTGGTAGAGGAACAGACCGGCGGCCCCGCGCAACGCCTCGCCGACGGCATCCATGTCGTCGAGCGACCCCGGGACGACCTCTGCGCCCCTGTCGGCGAGACGCCGAGCGGCGTCCCTGCTCGGGTCCCGCACCACCGCGCGTACTGGACACCCGGCCGCGAGCAGGGCGTGCACCGCGGCGCAACCTTGGCGACCTGATGCCGCAAACACCGTGATCAATTCAGACACGTCGCCACTCCTGAGCGTCGTAGGCGATATTATCCGGGTTGGTAAACCCGGAAAGAGACGATACGGAATCCGGAACCCGCTTACAAGAGGGATGTGCGATGTCTTCGAGGAGAGCTCCGCGGGCCGACGCCCAGCGCAACCGCCAGCGCGTGCTCGACGTCGCTGAACAGGTCTTCGCCGAAGAGGGCAAGAGCGCGGGCCTGCTGGACATCGCCGCTCGAGCGGGCGTCGGCGCCGGAACCGTCTACCGGCACTTCCCCACGAAGGAGGCCCTCTACGCGGCTGTCATCTCCGCCCGGCTCACCGAGCTCCTCGACCTCGTGCCGGACCTGCCCGACGACCCGCCGGGCACGCGAATCGTCGAGTTCTGGCGCTTGGCGGTGCAGCAGGTACGCGAGAACGTCGCCCTGTGCGAACTCGTCACCACCGGTCAGCGCCTCGACATCGACCCTGACGTCGGACAGCGCTACCTCGCCACCCTCGGCGAACTCGTCGACCGAGCACGCGACGCCGGCCGACTCCGCGAAAACCTGACCACCGCGGATGTCATCTCCATGCTTGCGGCCGCCGCCACCGCCGAAGCGCGAGATCACGACGCGCCACCGGGCCGCCTGGCCGATCTGATATCCGCATCCATCTTCACCTGACCGCCTCACTTGGTTGAAAGTCATCAATGACCAACTGGGGCGCCGATTCCGCTGAAACATCCCGACCACCATTGGAATCCGCGGGCATCACCCCACGAACGAACGGCGTGGCCGAACGATTTATCGCCGCTACCACGACGACGCGACCTGGCCGACCTCGCCGAGGAATACAGCGTCGGCCGCTCCACCATCCACCGCATCATCAGCGGTACGGCCCCACGCGCCTGGAACATGCCTGTAACCGCGTCATGCCCCAGGTGACACGATTCTTACCGGCACCCCGAACCGGGTGCTGTGGCAAACTTTCGATTTCCACGGGGGGCGCTGCGCGCGAAGAGAACTGGTGATCCGGGTCAGGGGAATGGGTCATGGTCAGAGCATTGTCGCAGGTAGTCGAGCCTCGAAATCCGACCTCCCGGTTCGTGTTTCATCGAACGCACTATTGCGTTTTGTTGCTGAAAGGCGCATGCTGTTAGCCAGATATCAGCTCGCTCCATTCATCGAACCGAATACCCGCGATTGGGAGAGGCGTTCATGGCGGTGCAAGTGATCGGCCGGGCGTTGATGACAAGCGACCAGACCGACCATCAAGCGAAAAGCGTTGGCAGCGGCGGCTGGGTCGTGTCCTTCCTACCGGGGCGTACCCTGACCACGGAGCAGGCGATGGCGGCCATGCAGGCCGCCGAGGCCGTGGCCGTGGTCGGTGGGCTGGCCGATCTCGTGGGGCTCACCACTCTCGAAACAGTCGGCCTGGCCATTCAGGAATCACCCTGGACCAGATCCGAGCCGGTGGTGCGCAGCGGCTGGCGCGGCCGGATCGGCCGCAGCCGTGCGCAAGTGGCGCTTTGATCCCTCAGCCGGGTTTGCTCGCGACGACCACGAGATTGCTGACCAGTAACTCCCGGATACCGGGCACTCGCACCAGCCACCACGCCCAGCGCGGGTGGTAACGGGGGAACAGCGCGAAGACGTGCGCAGGTGTGCGCTGCGACCAGCGCACACCGTCGGCCGCCCGGACCGCGAACAGCGAGGTGCCGAAGCGGTTCTTCGGCTCCTTACCGTGCCGGCGCCGGTACCGGCGGGCGGCGTACTCCCCGCCGAGATAATGCCAGGGGCCGGTCTCGTGGCCGCCGAACGGACCGAGCCACACCGTGTAGGACAGCACGATCATGCCGCCGGGCCGGGTCACCCGCACCATTTCGTCGGCCATCCGCCACGGATCCGGCACGTGCTCGGCGACATTGGACGAAAAACAGATGTCGACCGCGTCGTCCCGGAACGGCAGCGCCATCCCGGAGCCGCGCACGGCGGCGGGTACCGAGATACCGGCGGCGTGCATTTCCGAGGGATCCGGTTCCACCGGGATATAGCGGGCACCGGCTCGGGCGAACTCGTCGGCGAAGTAGCCGGGGCCGCCACCGACATCGAGGACGGTGGCCCCGGCGAGATCGCGGCCGGTGAGATCGGCGTAGAAATCGGCGAGCAGATGGGCGCTGTCGGTGGCGATACCGCCGTAGAAGCGCGCGGGATCGGTCTGTTCGAAACGGAAACTGTGCAGCAGGCGCAGCGACCGGCGCACCGAGGCGCGGCGCGCGAAGCGGAAACGCTTCGGCACCGACCGGGCCGGGGAGCCGGCGGAACCGGGCCGGGGCAGGGTATCGGCGTCGCCGCCCGTCTCGGGCGATATCCGGTCCACAGCTGATTCCTCGGCGTCGAGCACGATGCCGAGTTTCCCATATTGTGAAAGATGACAGATTTCGCAGCCGGTGAATCCCGCTACGCGATCTTCGATACCGAATGGACACGCAGGTGGGCGACTTGCCGGACGTGCTCGAGCGCTAAGGTGTACCGCGATGCCCATGTCCCGTGCGCGGGACCCGAGCCCACCGGAGAACCCTCACGTGCGCGAAGTACTCCTGCTCTGCTGGCGTGATACCGGTCATCCACAGGGCGGCGGTAGCGAGCGGTACCTGGAACAGGTCGGCGCGCATCTCGCCGCCCGCGGGGTGAAGGTGACTCTGCGTACCGCCCGCTACCGGGGTGCGCCGAAGCGGGAGCGGATCGACGGTATCGAGATCAGCCGGGGCGGAGGCCGGTTCTCGGTGTATCCGCGCGCGCTGGCCGCCATCGCGCTCGGCCGGTGGGGTATCGGCCCGCTGCGCGGTATCCGTCCCGAGGCCGTGATCGACACCCAGAACGGCATCCCTTTCTTCGCCCGGCTGGTCTCGGGTGTGCCCTCGGTGGTGCTGGTCCATCACGGCCACCGGGAGCAGTGGCCGGTGGCCGGTGCCCTCGTCGGCCGGATCGGCTGGTGGATCGAATCGGTGCTCTCGCCCCGGGTACACCGCGCCGATCAGTACCTCACCGTTTCCCTGCCCTCGGCCGAGGAACTGGCGACGCTCGGCGTCGACCGATCCCGGATCGCGGTGGTCCGCAACGGCGCGGAACCGGTCCCCGCGCATGTGCCGACGGGCAGCGCGGTCGTCCGCTCGCCGGAACCCCGCGTGGTGGTGCTGTCGCGGCTCGTCCCGCACAAGCAGATCGAGGACGCGCTCACCGCTGTCGCCCGGTTGCGGTCCCGGATTCCCGACGTGCGGCTGGATGTGATCGGCGGCGGCTGGTGGGCGGACAAACTGCGGGATCAGGCCGCCGCCCTCGGTATCGCCGACGCGGTGACCTTCCACGGCCACGTCGACGAGGGCCGTAAACACGAGCTGCTCTCCCGCGCCTGGGTGCACGTCCTGCCCTCCCGCAAGGAGGGCTGGGGGCTGGCGGTCATCGAGGCAGCCCAGCACGGTGTGCCCACCGTCGGCTACCGCTCGTCGCGCGGTCTCACCGATTCCATCGTCGACGGCGTGACCGGGGTACTGGCCGACGACGCCGATCAACTGGCCGTCACGGTCGGTGAACTCCTGGACGACGCGGCCGCGCGCACGATCATGGGCGAGAAGGCCCGGGCCCGGGCGCGCGAGTTCTCCTGGGAGCACACCGCCTCGGGGGTGCACCGGGTATTGGCGGCCGCCGCGGCGGGGCAGCGGGTCAGTGGACTGATCTCACCAGGGGAAGACGTGGCTGCCGAGACACGCGCCGAACTTCCGGCCGGCGCCTGAGGGTACGCCGTTCGCGGCGCCCTGACGCCTACGGGCACAGGAATCTCGTTTCGGGCCTCGACGTACGAGCGCGTCGGGCTTTCCGCGCTCCGGCGCTCATACGGGCGCACCCGGGAAAAGTGGGGTTACCGCAGCGGCGAGTGGAACTCAGTTCCTGACTTTGCGTACTGCGAAGCCGGAGGCCCGGACGGCGAGCGGCGCCACCAGCAGCAGCACCCACAGGATGTGCGCGGCCACCATGAGCGATCGGTGTTCGGGTACGGGCCGCGGCCTGACATCCGGGACCCGGTACAGGTCCAGATCGCCGGTGCTGTGAACCGGTGCCAGCAGGGCCAGCGTCGCCGCGGAGTTTCCGCGCGGACCGGGGGTGTCTCGTTCGACCAGCACCCAGCCGACGCCGAGCTGTGCCAGTTCGTCCGCCGGCCCGCCGTCGAGCAGCAGGTTCTCCACGGTCTGCGCCCGGGCGCCCTCGCCGGTGACCGTCGCGCCGCGAACAGGCAGCGCGCCGGTCTGCAGGACATCGCGGGGCAGTAGCCGCGGCGCCGGGTCCAGAACCGGGGCCGATCCGGTGTAGGGGAAACGACGGAACATACCGCCCGGCAGTACGGCGATATCGCCGGGTCCGTCGACGCGCTCGGCGATCTCGTGCCAGGAGGCCGGATACTCGATCGCCCGCAGCTGCCCGCCGACACCCCAGCCCAGGTCGATCAGCGGCAGGGTCAGCATCCCGATGAACAGCGCGGCCAGACCCGGCGACCAGCGGACCGGGTCACCGTGGTCATCGGCGAGATCACTCTGCTCGTCGCCCGGGGTGCCCGCCTTCGCGCCGCGCCCGGAGCCCAGGCACGCGGCGGCCGCGCACAGCGCGTAGCCGGGGGCGGCCAGCGCCACATACTTCTGGGTGTCGCGCAGCAGCCCCGCGCCGGGTACTTCGACGACCAGCCATTCCATCACCGTGAGCCCCGCGGGGGTGGCCGCGAGCGCCGGGACCAGCACGGCCACGACGGCCAGGGCCGGCAGGATGCGGCGGGTCCGGGTGCGGTCGGGGTCCGTGTCGGCCGCCGCGGCCCGCCGGAACCCGAGCAGGACCACCGCGAGCAGCAGGATCGTCGCGACGGCGGCCAGCGGAGTCGTCCGCGATACCGGTACCGCCTCGGCGTTCCAGATACCGCCCAGTCCGGCCAGGCTGCCCACCGTGGCGAGCCAGGGTTCCGCGCGCGCGGCGAAAGCGGTGACGCCCGCGGGATCGGAGGGTTCGGCCGCGACCCCGGAGACGGCGGTGGCCACCAGCCACGGGGCGCAGGCCAGGACCGCGAGAGCTGCCACCCCGGGCGCGCGGCGCCATCCGGCCACGCTCACCGCGACCACGGTGGCGAGCAGGGCGCCGGTGGGGGTCAGGCCCGCCGCCGCGAGGCAGCCGGCCAGTACCGACCAGTCCCGCATCCGATCGGGCCGGGTCCGGCCCGCGGCGGTGCGCAGCCGTAGTGCGGCCAGGACCGTCCAGGGCAGCGCGGCATACCCCGTGAGCAGGCTCCAGTGCCCCTGGAGGAGCCGCTCGGCGATATAGGGGTTCCAGACGACGAGTGTGGTCGCCACCAGCTGCGCGGCGAGCGGGGCACCGAGCAACTCCCGGACGAGCACCGCGGCGCCGTACCCGGCGGCCCAGAGCGCGGCGAGCAGGACGGCCTTCACCAGCAATCCGCCGTCGATCAGCGGAGACAGTGCGGCGAGCAGAGCGTCCTGGGGTACCGCCCGCGGGGCCGCGTCGTCGAGGCCCAGCGCCGCGTCGGTGGGATAGGAGCGCGGCGTGCTCACGGCGTCCCGGAGCAGCAGGTATCCGGGGCGCAGCAGGGGCGCGGTGATCAGCAGGGTGAGCAGCAGGCTGTAACCGGCCGGGAGCAGACGCGTCCACCGGCCTGTTCGTTGCGCACTCACGGCCAGTCACCCTACGTTCGCCGGCCGCGGCGGGGCGGACCGGTATGTACACCGGGCCGGGTGGGACACTTGCGCACGTGCAGTGCGTTCGCCGTCTCCCCGCCGTGGCGGACATGACCCTGGTGACCGCGGGGGCGATGACCGCGAATATCGCGAGCTATCTACTGCAACTGCTGGCCGGACGCTGGCTCGGTGTGGCCGGGTACAGCGAGTTCGCCAGCCTGCTCGCCGTGCAGCTGCTGTGCGCGGTACCCGCGCTGGCCCTGCAGAACGTGGTGGCACGCGAGCTCGTGCACGGTGCCGATATCGCCGCGCTGCGGGCGCTGCGCCGGCGGTGCGCGCTGCTGGTGGCCGTGGCGGTCGTGGTACTGGTTCCGGTGGTGAGTGCGCTGCTGGAGGTCGGTATCGCGGCATCGGCGGCCGCGCTGGGATCGGCGCCCGCGCTGGTCGTGCTGGCCGGAGACCAGGGGGTGTTGCAGGGGTCGCGCCGGTTCCGCGGTCTGGCGGTGGTGCTCGGTGTCACCGGTATCGCCAAGGTTGTCCCGGCGCTGGTGGTGCTCGCCTGCGGCGGTGGCGCGACCCCGGCGCTGTGGGCGGCCGCCGGCGGAATCGCCGCCGCCGCGGTATATGCCCGGGTGGTGGCGGGCGGCGGTCGGCGGGGGGTGCCGGGAGGCGAACCGTTGGACGGTCGCACCGCGGTCCCCGGCGCGACGCCCGGGGTGGCGGGTGGGTTCGCCGGGGTGTTCGCGGTTCTGCAGGCCGCGCAGGTGCAGGCGGCCCTGATGGCGTTGTCCTCCGCTGATCTCATCGTGGTCCGCATGGTGCTGGACGAACCCGATGCCAGCCGCTACGCGCTGGGCACGATCGCCACCAAGGTCGCGTTCTGGTTACCGCAGGCGGTCGGGGTGGTGCTGTATCCGCGGATGGCGCAACCTGCTTCGTCCAGGTCGGCCGTGCGATCGGCGCTGGCCGTACTCTCCGGCATCGGGGTGGTCGCTGTGCTGGGCGCGGCGCTGGCCGCCCCGCTGGCGCCGGTTTTCGCGGGACAGGACTACGCGCCGATCGAGGGCCTGCTGTGGTTGTTCGCGCTGCACGGGGCGATTCTGGCGGTACTGCAGGGGGCGTTGCTGTCGGCCATCGCGGTGCAGCGGACGGCGCTGGCGGGGATCGCGTGGGCGGGTCTGGTAGTCGAGGTGGTGCTCGTACTCACCCTGGCGAGCAGTGTCACCGGACTGATCGTCACGGTCGCTTCGGTGGCCACCGTGACCACGACAGTCGTCGCGGTACTGGTCATCCGGACAGCGGCGGGTCGCCGGGTTCCGGCTCCCGCCTGAGCCGGGGCAGCGCCGCCAGCCCGACCGCGACCACCGCGACGAGGGCCGGGAACTGGACCCACAGCGAGTCACCCATATAACCGCCGGGCATCCGCCACGGGCCGGTGGACAGCGCGGCGGCCGAGACCGCCGTACCCGCTCCGGCGACCGCGGCGAGGGCGCGGCGCGGCAGCCGGGGCACGAATCGCACGGCCGCCAGGCCCGCGACGGTGAGTACCGTGCCCGTCACCCCGGCGATCAGTGTCGCCGCGGCGATCAGGGCGAGCGCGGCGGGTATCCGCGGCGACCACGCGCCCGGCGCCGCCGCCACCGGATCCGTGCGGGGGCCGCGCGGTACGGCGAGGGCGATCAGGGGGATCAGCAGCAGGAGGCCGAGGAACAGGGCGAGCCGGTACCAGCTGTCGATCGGGAAGGAGACGGTCACCGGGCCGGTGGTATCGGCGGGCAGCACCCAGCCCTGCTGCCAGCCGTCGACCACGATCGGCTGCAGTTCACGGCCGTCGGCGGTATGGGCAGACCAGCCGGTATTGGTACTCAGCGGCAGGGTCAGCAGGCGGGTACCGGTGCTCGGGGCGGGGGCGGTGGGCTGGGTGTTCACCAGGCGCAGCCGGTCGACGAAGAACAGTTCCGTCGGCGCGACCAGTACCTCGACATCCCCCGCGGGCAGCGAGACCGGTTGTACGACACCGGGTGCGGTGGCCGGGAATGCGCCCGCGTCCTGCGGCGCGTCGGGGCATACCTGAGCGGGAACGGGGTCACCGGCACGCAGTTCGCCCACGGTGGCCGTGACGCTGGTGTGGACCAGGCGGCCTCCCACCGCGATGGTCGGGCCCGCGTCGCAACCGACGGTCACGGGCCGGTCCGCGGGGGCAGGCGGCGGATACTGCGGGCCCAGTACCTCGATCTCGGCGAGACCGGGCGGCTGGGCCTGGTGATAGCCGAGCGCCGTCCGGTCCAGCACGGATTCCCAGCTGCGGACGCTCAATTCGATCCGGTCGGTGACCGTGGGATGCAGGTCGATCCGGGAGGCCTCGTCGGGTTCGGCGATCTCCCGGACCTGCGGGCCGTCGCCCAGATTCACCGTGACCGAGGTGGGCGCGGCGGGCAGGCCGCCCAGCGAAGGCGTCAGTTCCAGGCCGGTCACCAGGGTCGGTTCCGGAAGTTCGATCGTCAGCGCGGGTTTGGGTCCCAGGGTGTCGCGGACGGTGTCCTCCGGCGCGGTCCAGCTGGTGCGGGGATCCCCGTCGGTGGCGGCGAACGCGGAACCGCGTAGATCACCCACATCGGAGGCGCCGCGGGCCACGGGGCGCGCCGGGTCGGTCAACAGCGCCTCCAGGACCGGACCCTGCCGCGGGCGGACCATGAGCCGCGGCTCTACGGTGACCGGCGCCGGGACGGAGAGCGTCCGGCCGAACGGGCCGAGCTCCTCGGGCGCCAGCGCCAGGCCCTTACCGCAGCGCACGCGATCGGGGCTGTCGAAACACGCACTGCGCCCGGGGAATTCCTGGCCCAGATCCCATCCGGTGACTGTAGCGCCCGGAGGTGGCGGTGGGAGGATGGTCCGGTGCCGGATCTCGACCGGGACGCCGGCATCGCGCACGGTGTAGTCCTCCAGCTCCAATTCGCTGATCCCGAACTGGCCGCCGGTGCTGCCGCGTTCGGTGCGGATGGCGGTGATCTTCACCCATTCGGTGGAACCCACCGGCAGCGCGACCGAAACCGGTTCGCCCGGTTCGCTGATCCGGGCCGAGACACTGCCGTTGTTGGTGCGCACCTCCACCCATTTCACCGGATCGCCGATGGCGGCGGGGGTGGTGGTGAACCGCAGCAGACCGGAGGTGAACGGTTCGTCGAGTTCCAGCCGGATCCACTGCCCCAGCGCGTATTCGCCCGCATTGCTGATCCAGGCGGTCGCCGGGTCGCCGTCCACGGCGGCGGCGGTCGAATTGCCGGGGGCGGCGCCCCCGATCTGCGTCGCGTCGGCCGCCGAGCTCGACGCGGTGATGGTGGCCCCGGTCCAGCCGCCCTGCACCAGTTCGGCGCCCGGAACGGCGTAGTCGGGGACCAGGTTGTGGGTGTGGCGCGCGTCGCCGGGGGCGCGCAGCGCGGAGTTGTGGTTGTCGACCCTGCCGAAGTCGGTTTCCCGGTTCATCGGGGTATCGGTCACCGTCACCGGGCCCACCGGCAGGCCCGCGGCGGCGGCGTCGGCGGCCAGCAGGGTGGGCTCGTGCGAGGTCGCGGGGTCGCGATGAAGTCTTTCCAATACCTCCGGCCCGCCTTGGACCACAGGTACCGATTCCAGCGGCACGGTGTACGCGCCGGGGAAGTGCTCCGGCGCACCGGTTCCGCCGCGTACTTCGGCGGGGGTGCCGGGGGCCGGGGCGTCGACCCGGTAGATCTCCACCGCGGGATAGTCGGGCCGCAGATCCGCGTCGACCACGAAATCGTCGCGGCCTGAATCGTTTTCCACCGGCTTCCCGAATTCGGCGACCTTGTGCAGCCCCGGTGACCCCTCCACCGCGCTGTGTGCCAGCAGCGGGCGGGTGGAGCGGGAGGTGTCCGGGTCGAGATCGTTGCGCAGGACCAGCACCCCGATGCCCTGCCCGCGCAGCGCGGCGGCCAGACCGTCGGACGGCCGCCCGTCGGCGATCAGCCGCTGTATCGAATCCATCGCCCGGATGGTGCCGGGCGGATTCAGCGGGACGGCGTCCCGCACCGCCCATGGGGACTGCGCCAGCGCCTGGAGAGGTTCGTCCCGGGTCAGGCCCCACACCTGACTGCCGAAAGGCGCGCCGGGGACCACCAGCGCCCGGGTGTCGGCGGCATTGGCACGTAACCAGTCCGCGGTCTGCTGCCAGTAGGCGGAGACCGCGTCGTAGGCACCGCGCGGCGCGAGTTTCCCGGTCCAGGCGAGGGAACTCGACAGTGCCAGCGCCGCGAGGACCAGCATGGCGACCGCGACCCGGCGGTCGCGGTGCGGATTGCTGAACGCCGCCCGCCAGACCTCCGGCCGGACCGAGGCCGGTAGCGGTACCCGGGCCAGCAATTGGGCGATGCCCAGCACCAGCGGCAGCCGGATGAGCGGTTCGAGTTTGTGCACATTGCGCAGCGGTGCGCCGCCGGAGTCGAGGAAGACACGGATGGGTTCGGCGAACGGCCCGCCCAGCTGTCCCACATAACCCGCGCAGATACCGGTCAGCCCGACGCACAGGATCAGCACCAGCCGGCCGCGGGCCGGCATCGACCGCAGCGCCAGCCCGGCCATCCCGGCCGCGGCGATCAGTCCGGTGGCCAGCACCGCGGCGGGCTGGGTGACCAGCACCGCGCCCGCGATCCGCTCCGGGGAGACGAACGGTGTCCAGCTGTCGGTGCCGCGCAGTACCTCACCCAGTGACGCCCACTGGGTGGTGACCCCGGACGATTCGATGTAGTCGAGGAACGGCGGGCTCACCCGGCCCAGCAGCAGTAGCGGTACCGCCCACCAGGCCACCGCCAGGACGAGCAGCGGTACCCAGCTCACGGTGAACCGCCACCATGCGCGGTTGGGCCGGAAACTGGCCCACCACAGCAGCGCGGGCAGGAAGGCGGCCACGGTGGCGACCGCGTTCACCGCTCCCATCAGCGCCAGCGCCATCGCACTGCCGGCCGGCGACCGCGCCCCGCCGCGCCGATGCCTGCGGTAGGCGGTGCCCAGCGCGGCGGGCGCGAGCAGGACCCACGGCGCCAGCATCATGGGCAGGGTTTCCGAGGAGATCGAGCCGACGGTGGTCAGCACCCGGGGGGACAGGGCGTAGGCGGCGGCCGCGACGACCCGGGACCCCCGGCTGCCGATCCCGAGCGTTTCGCAGAGTTTGACAACGCCCCAGAAACCCGCGAGCAGCAGCAGCGCCCACCAGATCCGCTGGGTGACCCAGGCAGGCAAGTGCAGTACATCGCCGAGCGCGAAGAACGCGCCGTGCGGGAAGAAGTAACCGTAGGCCTGGTTCTGGACCTGGCCCATCGGCGCCTGGCTGCTCCACAGATGGGCGGCACGGGCGAGGAAACCGAGCGGATTCTCGGCGAGATCGTATTTGGTGTCGGCGACGGTGAGACCGGGGGCCTGCAGGAATGTCAGCAGGAACGCGGCGAACGCGGTGCCGAGAAACCAGCGGCGGCCCAGTTCATCGGTGGGCGCCGCATCGAGGGTGGGACGAGGGGCCGCGTCGGCGGGCTCGACGTGTTCGGACCGGACGGGCACCGTGGGTCAGATGTTCGCCGTCCCCGCCGACAGGCTCCGGCGGGGACGGGACGAGATCGGGCCGGGTCTCAGCGCTTGCCGTATTCGACGCTGTTCAGCAGCGAGCTGTCGGCGTTACCGCTGCGGTCGACTTCCGGCCGGCTGTCCTGCTGCAGCGCGGCGGTGATGGCGAAGACCGCGATGGCACCCAGCAGGGCGCCGCCGACCGCACTCGCGACACCGGGGACAGCAAACTTCATCGCAGCACTCCAAACTCCGAAGCAGGCATATATCTGGGCCAACCTAGCAGGACCGGCCGGGTCCGGGTAGGCACCGTCGGGCGTTTCACCCTAACGGTTACCGCCGGCCGGGCCCGATCGCGGTCCGCGCCGGGCCGGAGCATCGCCCCCGGACCCCCGGGGGTCATGCGTCCTCGGGTGCCACCGCGCAGTCGAGGGCGCCGAGCAGGGTGCGCAGTTTGGCGGTGGTCTCGGCGAGTTCGGCGGCGGGTTCGGAGGCCGCGACGATGCCGCCGCCGGCGTAGGCGCGCAACTCGCGGCCACCCGCGGCCAGTTCCGCGCTCCGGATGGCGACCACCCAGGTTCCGTCGCCGTCGGCGGTGCACCAGCCGACCGCGCCCCCGTAGAACCCGCGATCCTCCTCGTGGCCGGTGAGGTATTCGAGCGCGTCGGCGGTCGGGGTGCCGCAGACCGCCGGGGTCGGGTGCAGCAGCAGCGCCAGTTCGAGCGCGCTGGGCGCCGGCGTGCGCAGCACGCCGTGGATCGGTGTCCCCAGATGCCACACATCGTGGGTGGCGACCAGTTGCGGCCGCTCCGGTACCGACAGACCGCTGCACACCGGGGACAGTCGTTCGGTGATCCAGTCGACCACGAACGCGTGTTCGGCATGGTTCTTGCTGCTCGCGGCCAGCCGATCGGCCTGAGCGGAATCGGCCACCCGGTGTGGGAGCCGGGGCAGTGTCCCGGCCAGCGGGTACAGCTCGACGGCCGTGCCGCGGCGGTGGATCAGCAGTTCCGGGCTCGCGCCGATCATCGTCGCGCCGGTACGCCCGGCGGGGGTGAGATCGACCGCGAAGACGTTCGCCCGCGGATTGCGGGCCAGCAGGTACGCGGCGAGTACCTCGGGGTCCAGTGCGGCTGCCGCGGTGGCGAGGACGGAGCGGGCCGCCACCACTTTGCGCAGGCGAGGGGCGGGTTCGTTCAGCAGTTCCACCAGTCGCGCGACCCGCGCGCGGTGCTCGGCCGGGCTCGGCGTCTGTTCCACCACCTGCACCCGCGGCAGCTCCGGAAGCGCGGCCGGGCGCCACGGACCGGCGGTGTGCAGCAGTTCGTCCGGTTCGACCAGGGCGGCCGGGTGTCGTGGATCGAACGGTAGTGCCCCGGCGATCGCCGCGGCGGTGCCCTCGCGCAGGGCGGCCGCGGCCTGCCAGGGGTCGCGGTGCGCTGTGCGTACGCCGGTGCCGCGCACCACCGAGTCGGGCCGTGCCAGTAGGAACCCGGTCATGATCCGACCGTAGTCACGCCGCGGCACCCTTATTTCGCGGCGTGGCCGACGCGTCCGGCTTTCCGCGAGCCGGCCGGCTGCACCGGGGGAACCAGGAAAACAGGGCGGTGGCAGTGCTTGAGCACGGCGTCGGCCACGCTGCTGCGCACCAGCGCGCGCAGCCCGGTCGCACCCCGGGTACCCGCGACGATGATGTCGACATCGAGTTCGTCGGCGACCTCCACGACCGCCTGCCAGGCACTGGCGGCGTATTCCTGGGTGCGCGCCTCGGCGTTCAACCCCGCCAGTGCGGCCAGGTGCACGCCTTCGGCATTGATTTCGCGGGCGGTGGTGTAGGCGATGTCCTCGAGCTCCTCGTCGGGCACCCATTCCGGTTGGACCATCCCGGAGATCCCCGAGATCCGCGCGGCCTGGCGCACCATCGGCTCCCAGGCGGTCAGGACCACCGCGCGGTCGGCGGCGAGGAAACGTCCGGCGTATTCGATCGCGCGTTTGGCGTGTTCGGAACCGTCGTAGGCGATGAGCATCAGATCGCAGGGCATAACGGCCACCTCCGGGGCGGACTCCTCAGCGGTGTTACCAGATTACCTCCGGCCGGAAGCCGATCCGAAGTGTCGCGGTCGTGGCGCGCGGGCTACCGTCGAATGATGCGGAAGATACCGTTGGTCCTGTTCGCGGTGCTCGCCGCGCTCCTCGCCGGCTGTTCCGGTACCGAGAGCGGCAACTCCGGTCCCGGTACCACCGCGACCCCGGGCGCGGGCACGAGTCCCGAGGCCGCGATCGGCCCCACCACCACGACCGGAGGCGACTGCGCCGCCCGGTACCTGGCGCAGTTCAGCACCCGCGAGAAGCTCGCGCAGTTGCTCACCGTGGGGGTGACCGGTACCGACGACGCGCTCGCCGTGGTGCGCGACCACCAGGTCGGCGGGATCTTCGTCGGCAGCTGGACCGATCAGTCGATGCTCACCGACGGGGGGCTCGAGCAGGTGACGGCCGCGGCGAAAACGCCGCTCATGGTGACCACCGACGAGGAGGGCGGCCGGGTGTCGCGCCTCGGGAATCTCATCGGGACCGCGCCCTCGGCCCGGGTCACCGCGCAGACCATGACACCGGACGAGTTCTATACCGCGACACTGGACCGTGCGCGGGCCATGCAGGACCTGGGGATCACGGTGGATTTCGCCCCCGATATCGATGTGAGCTCCCAGCCCGACGATTCGGTGATCGGTGATCGCTCGTTCTCCGACGACCCGGCCGTGGTCACCGAATACGCCGACGCCTATATCCGGGCCATGCACGAGGTCGGTGTCGGGACGGTGCTCAAGCATTTCCCGGGCCACGGGTCCAGTACCGGCGATTCCCATCTCGGCGCCGTTCAGGTTCCGCCGCTGTCGGAACTGAGTACCAGCGACCTGGTGCCGTTCCGTGAGCTGATCGGTTCGGGTTCGGCGGTGATGGTCGGTCATCTCGACGTGCCCGGGCTGACCACCCCGGGCGTCCCGGCCAGCATCAGCCCGGAGGTCATGACTCTGCTGCGCGAGGGTTCCGGGTACGGGGCGGCGCCGTTCGACGGTGTCATCTTCACCGACGACCTCAGCGGTATGGCGGCCATCACCGAACGGCTGTCCATCGAGCAGGCGGTGGAGGCCGCGCTCGTGGCGGGCGCGGACAATGCGCTCTGGATCAGTACCGATGCCGTGGGACAGGTGCTCGATCAGCTGGAGCAGGCGGTGGCGGCCGGCCGATTGCCGATGGAACGAGTGGACGCCTCGGTACTGCGGATGGCCGACTACAAGCGGGTCCCGCGCCCCTGCTGACGCTCCGGGGCCGGGCCACGGTCCGGCCCCCGGATGACGGGCCGGGTTTTCGGCCGCCTACCGGAACAACACCGGCGTGCGGGTATCGCGGCCGGTAGTTCCCGGCCCGCGGAACTTACTTTGGAGTAATATTATGGGTTCACTGCGGTAGGAGACGTGATGGCGGGCGGTACGAAAAGGCTTCCGAGAGCGGTGCGCGAGCAGCAGATGCTCGATGCCGCGGTCGAGGTCTTCTCGCGCAAGGGCTTCCACGAAACCTCCATGGACGCCATCGCCGCCGAAGCCGAGATCTCCAAACCGATGCTGTATCTCTACTACGGCTCGAAGGACGAACTGTTCCGCGCCTGCATCCAGCGCGAGGGCCTGCGCTTCCTCGAATCGGTCGCCCCCGCCGGCAACCCGCTGCTCAGCCCGCACGAACAATTGCGTACCGCACTCGAGGGCTTTCTCGGTTTCGTCGATACCCATCGCAACTCCTGGCAGGTCCTCTATCGTCAGGCGCTCGGGCAGCAGGCCTTCGCCTCGGAGATCGAGAACGCCCGGGAGCGGGTCATCGAACTGACCGCCAAACTGCTGGAGTCCAGCGCCAAACACGCCGAACCCGGGACCAACTTCGATATCGTCGCCGTGGCGGTGATCGGTGCGGGGGAGGCCATCGCCGATACCGTCGCAGACGGCCGCATCGATGTGGCCGAGGCCGTGGATCTGCTCGACGCGCTGGCCTGGCGCGGTCTGTCCGGCCGCAAACCCGGCGGGTCGGACACCGCGGAAACGGGCCTGTTGCCCGAATAGTTCGTATCGCCCACTCGGCGGCGCTTCTCGGTTGCGTCACGCCCCCGCGCTCCGTATTTGCGATGCGCGCAACGGATGTCGCGGAGGACGCCATCCGGCCGGGAGGGCACAGTGTTCGGAATGTTGCGGCCGTGCCGGCACGGCGCCGCGAGATACGGGGTGGACCCGCAGCTCTGGCAAGCCCATATGTGCGGGCTGTGCCTGGGACTACGCGACGGGCACGGACAGTCGGCCCGGAGTGCGACCAATACCGACGCGGTGGTGCTCGCGCTGCTGACCGAGGCCCAGGCCGCGGCGCCCGCCGCGCGCCGCACCG
>NZ_BDBX01000059.1 GCF_001613205.1 Nocardia sienata NBRC 100364
CGCGCCAATAAACACAGCTCAGGTTCGTTCGGGTTCGGCTTCCCAATCGATGGCCACCGATTCTCCGGCGTCCACGGCGAAGAAGGCTGCTTGTAGTTTGGCGCCGAGGTCCAAGTGGCCGATCGCGGCCAAGGGGACCGATTGGACCACTCTGACGCGCCAGGGGCCGGGTTCGTCCCAGGCACGTAGTTCCAGGTCCAGGCGCAGGACCGGGTCGTCGCAGCCGCAATAGTCGGCATCCACGGCGGTCACCGCGAGGACGGTGGCCTCGGCGCGGCGCCCCTCGGCGAGGATCTTGGTCAGACCGGCCCGGCCGGGGTCGGTATCGCCGGGGAGATACAGCACCATGCGGTCGCGGTCCCCGGGGTCGACCCGGCAGCACACCAGGTCACCGGGCCGCATACGGTCCAGTTCGGCGCCGGAGACCCGCTGGTGCACCTGGGCCTCGTACGGCGGCAGGCCGGGCAGCCGGACGCGGACGCGGAAGGTGTAGCCGGGTTCGGCCCGGCGGGTGCCGGCCGCCAGCACGGTCGCCGAACCCGCCGTTCCGGTGGCCAGCAGGTCCCGGCGATCGGGTCCGGTGGGGGATTCGCCGCGCCGCCGGAAGCGGCGCGGAAGCAGGTCGCGTAACCGGGCGAGCGACCCGGGCGAACCCGGGAGTTCCCTCCGGCCCCGCGCACGGCTGTCACCGGATCCACCCCCGGCAGCGCCCCTCGACGACCGCATGCTCATACCCGTTCACGTTAGCCGGAGTGTGGTACGCGGCACAGCAACGGCGCGGCTACGCTGTTCGCCATGACCAGTGCGTTCCCGACCATCCCCGAAGACCTCTTGCCCGCCGACGGTCGTTTCGGCTGCGGGCCGTCCAAGGTTCGCCCGGAGCAGCTGCAGTCCCTGGTGGAGGTGGGTGCCTCGGTATTCGGCACCAGCCATCGGCAGAAACCGGTCAAAGATGTGGTGGCCCGGGTGCGCTCCGGGTTACGGGACCTGTTCTCCCTCCCCGAGGGCTATGAGGTCGTCCTCGGTAACGGCGGCACCACCGCGTTCTGGGACGCTGCCGCGTTCGGCCTGGTCCGCGAGCGTTCCCTGCACCTGACCTACGGCGAGTTCAGCGCCAAGTTCGCCAGTGTCACCAAGAAGAACCCCTTCCTCGGCGACCCGATCGTCGTCTCCGCCGATCCGGGCAGCGCGCCGGAGCCGGTCGCCGACCCCGCCGCCGACCTGATCGGCTGGGCGCACAACGAGACTTCCACCGGTGTCTCCGTGCCCGTGCAGCGGCCGGCCGGTTCGGAGAACGCGCTCATCGCCATCGACGCCACCTCCGGCGCGGGCGGGCTGCCGGTGAACATCGCCGATGCCGATGTCTACTACTTCGCCCCGCAGAAATGTTTCGCCGCCGACGGCGGACTGTGGATCGCGCTCATGAGCCCGGCCGCGCTGGCGCGGGTGGCCGAGATCAAGGAATCCGGTCGCTGGACTCCGGACTTCCTTTCACTGCCGATCGCCATCGAGAACAGTCTCAAGGACCAGACCTACAACACCCCGGCCCTGGCGACCCTGCTGCTGTTCGCCGACCAGATCGATTGGCTCAACCGCAACGGCGGTCTGGACTGGGCGGTGAAGCGGACTCTGGATTCTTCGTCGCGGCTGTACGCGTGGGCCGAGGCCAGCGAATTCGCCACCCCGTTCGTCACCGATCCGGCGCACCGGTCGCAAGTGGTGGGCACCATCGATTTCGCGGACTCGGTGGACGCCGCCGCGGTGGCCAAGACGCTGCGGGCCAACGGCATCGTCGACACCGAGCCGTACCGCAAATTGGGCCGTAACCAATTGCGCGTCGGGATGTTCCCGGCGATCGACCCCGAGGATGTCGGGCAGTTGACCCGCTGCATCGATTGGGTCGTGGAAAACCTCGGCTGAGGCGAGATCACCTGCGGGTTCGGGCCCGTCGCGCGTGTCGCGCGACGGGCCCGCCGACGTCTTACGGAATCAACTTGATACACAAGGGAATAGAGCAGATTAGCGGTAGATGACGGCCGCAGGGTACATTTCGATGCCGCGTGTCTTGCCACACGAATCCCAGAAGTGCACTACTGTTCCAGAACGTGGGCGGTATCGCGAGCGACGCGATAAGGAGGTTACGGTGCGTGAACTTCGAGTGATCGGGGTGACGCCCGACTCCGCCCACATCGTGTGCGTCGACACCGAAAGTGGTCAGAAATTCCGGCTTCCCGCCGACGACAAACTTCGTGCCGCCGCCCGCGGCGACCTTGCCCGATTCGGCCAGATCGAGATCGAAATGGAAGCAACTATGCGTCCTCGCGATATCCAGGCTCGAATCCGTGCCGGCGCGTCGGTCGAGCAGGTGACACAGGAATCCGGTATGCCGGTGAGCCGGGTGGAGCGGTTCGCCTATCCGGTACTGCTGGAGCGGGCCCGCGCAGCCGAACTCGCGCAGAAGGCGCATCCCATCCGCCCGGACGGCCCGGCCGTGGAGATCCTGATCGATGTGGTGACCGCCGCTTTCACCGCACGCGGGCATACCCTCGACAACGCCGAATGGGATGCCTGGAAAGACGAGAAAGGCTTCTGGGTCGCCCAGTTGCAGTGGCAGAACGGTCGTTCGGAGATCGCCGCGCACTGGCGCTATCAGCCGGACGCGCACGGCGGCAGCGTTTCCCCGCTCGACGATCCGGCCACCGATCTGATCGATCCGGATTTCGGTCGCGCGCTGCGTGGTCTCGCCTCGATCCTGCCGGTCGAATCCGAACCGGCGGCCGCGCCCGAACCGGTGGCCGAGCCGCGGCGTGAACCCGCCCGGGCCGCCGCTGTCGATGACTACTACGAGCAGCGCGCAGTCGCCGCCGGTGGTACGACACCGCTGCCCGCGACCGCGACCCCGCTCTCCCCCGGCAGCACCCGACCGGGTGGTACGGCGTTGCCCGCGGGCACCCCGGCGGCGAACGCCCCCGCCGAAACCTACCGCCCCCCGGCGGATACCTACCGCCCCCCGGCGGATACCTACCGCCCCCCGGCGGATACCTACCGGCCCCCTGCGGATACCTACCGCGCACCGGCCGAGACGTATCCGGTCCCCGCCGAACCGGCTCACCCCGCGACACCGCGGCCCGCGCCCGCCCCGGCGGCAGCACCGCCCGCGGCTCCCGCCCCGGCGGCCGAATTGCCGCATACACCGGCCGAAGCCGCTGCCACCGAACTCGTTTCGCCGGCGCCCGAACCGGCCCCCGCAGCCGTCGCGCCCGAACCGGCTCCACTGGCGACCGCGCCCGCCGCACCCGCCCCTGTGGAGGTGCCGCAGCCCGCGCCCGCGGCCGCCGCCGAACCGGCTTCCGACCCGGAAGCCGCAGCGGCCCCGGCGGAAACCGCCATCCCGGCCGTTGCCGAGATCACCGCTGCTCCGGCGCCCACCGAGGCCGATACATCGGAGGCGGCCACCGAAGAGCCGACCGCAGCAGCAGACGAATCCGAACCGCCCGCTGCGAAGCCGGCGGCGAAGAAGCCTGCCGCCAAAGCCGCGAAACCGGCGGCCCGCACCAAGCGCGGCAAAGCGCCCATGCCGTCCTGGGAGGATGTACTGCTCGGCGTTCGCAGTTCGGGTCACTGACCGCTGCGGACCGGCGTGTTACCCCGCGCAACCGCCCGGATCATCCGTTTGCGCGAGTAAGTTCGGTGTATACGGCGACGCCGTCCGATGATTCCGGGCCGGCCCGGACGACGACAGCAGTTGCGCCGAGAAGTTCGCGACCTGGTTTCGTGCGCTATCGGAGGTGGACCGATGCTGTCCAAGGTTTCATCCGTGTGGTACGTCGATACCCCCGACCCGCCGGCGGTGCTACGCGCCGACCCCGACCCCGACCCGGACGCGGCCTACGCGCTGGCCCGGCAACTTCATCCCGACCTGGACGTAGAAGCCGCCGCATCGGTCACTCTCGGCGATTCCGGCGGCCCGGACGCCGACGAGGTCTATATCGGCAGCTATCCCGGACTCACTCTGCTGTGCAGTTCCTACGCCGCCCGAGTACAGCCGACCGCCATACCGGAGCTGCTGGTGCGGCCGCTCGCCGAAGAGCACACCTATCTGGTGTCGTTCGATCTCGAGTACGGCTGGGGTGCGTTCGCGCACTGGGAACGCGGCGAACTGCGGCGAGCGTTCAGTTCCACCCGGCTCAACATTCTGCAGGACCACGGCCTGCCTCATATCTGGGAGCGGCCGCACTGGGCGGGTGAGCATCCCATCGCCTGGCGGCCCGGCGAACTACCTGATCCGCTGGTGCTGCCTTTCGATCCGCCCCGTTTCGCCGACACCGCCAACCGCGAATGGCTGGGATTCCGGTATTTCCCTGCCGCCACCGCGGATCGTGCGATCGCGGCCGACGCCCGCCCGGTGGACCCCGAAGACATCCGGGTCTGTGTTTTCCGGTTACGTCCCCATGGAGATCGCGTGGACGATCCACAACCGCCGCAGCCGCAGAATCGGGTCGCGCACGAACGCAAGGGCCTGCTGTCCTGGTTACGCGGCCACGAAGCCGCGGTGGGCGCCGACCAGTAGCTCGGGCTCGGTCACGCCGCGAACAGCAAGCCGACCCAGGCCAGCGCCACTCCCGTACTCGCCCCGGCCAGCACCCAGCGGGTCACCGGGCGCGCCCGCCAGCGCCATACGGTGGGCGCAACCCCGCCGACCGCGACCAGATTCACCGCCAGCGACAGCACGGGGTGTACCCGGGCCAGTGCGGCCCCGAAGGCGAATACACCGACCGCGGTCAGCGCCGCCACCAGAACGGCGACCGTGATACCCGCCGCCCACGGGGTGGGTGCACCGGGCGGGCGGACCCGCCGGCCGGGGCCACCGGGCGCCGGGGTCACGATGCCCGCACCCGCTCGTAGAACGCCATTGCCGCCGCGGTCGCCACGTTCAGCGAATCGGTTCCCGCCGACATCGGTATCCGGGCCCGCACATCCGCCGCGGCCATGGCTTCCACGGTCAGGCCGGGCCCCTCGGCACCCAGCAACAGCGCCACCCGGTCGCCGGTGAGCGCGGCGGCCAGCGTCGGCGCCGCCGGGTCCGGGGTCAGGGCCGCCACCTGGAAACCCCGGTTTCGCAGCCGGTCGAGCCCGCGCGGCCACTCCGGTACCCGGGCGAAGGGCACCCGCAGCGCATGTCCCATCGAAACCCGCACGGACCGACGGTACAGCGGATCCGCGCAACGATCGCCGAACAGGATCGCGTCCACTCCCAGACCGGCCGCATTGCGGAACATCGACCCGAGGTTTTCGTGGTCGTTCACGCCTTCGAGCACCGCCACGGTGGTGGCGGCGGCGATGGTCTCGTCGAAATCGCGTTCGGGCGGCCGGTGCGCCACCGCCAGCACACCGCGGTTGAGATGGAACCCGACCACCTCGGCCATCACTTCCGCGGAGGCCCGGTAGAACGGCACCTCCACCCCCGCGAGTTCGGGGGCGAGTTCCCGCCACCGTTTGTCCACGCCGAGCAACGCGTGCGGCCGGAAAGGCGAATCCAGCATCCGCCGCACCACCACGGTTCCCTCCGCGATGACCAGTCCTTTGCCGCCGGGCCGATCGGGTCTGCGATCGGCGGCCTTCAGATCGCGGAAATCGTCGACCCGCGGATCGTCCACACTGTCCACCTCGAGAACCACGGCCACGGCGCCCATCCTGCCAACACCCGCCACCGGCGGTCCGTGGTGGGTGCGCTCGGCGCAGCTTTAGGGCATGCTCGAAATATGAAGCCGATCCAGCTCCTGCTCAATATCCTGTGGCTCGTCCTCGCGGGGTTCTGGATGGCGCTGGGCTATTTCCTGGCCGCTCTGATCTGCTTCGTCCTCATCATCACGATCCCGTTCGGGGTCGCCGCGCTGCGCAACGGCGTCTACATGCTGTGGCCGTTCGGCCGCACCACCGTCGAGAAACCGGGAGCCGGCGCGGGCGCGCTGCTGGGCAACATCATCTGGTTCGTGGTCGCCGGCTGGTGGCTGGCCCTGGGGCATCTGGGTACCAGCATCGCCCTGGCCTGCACGATCATCGGTATTCCGTTCGCCTGGGCGAACCTCAAACTGATTCCGCTCGCCCTGTTCCCGCTGGGCCGCGAAATCGTCGACAGTGACCGGCCGTTCGCGGCGCGCTGAGGTCGCGGCGCAGGGTGTGGCGGATGATCGCCGGTGCGAAGGAGGCGGGGTGCCGGCAGCACGCCGCTGCCGATTCACTCCGAATCGGCGACGATCTGGTTCATGATCGCGACCGCCCGTTGCAGATCGTCGAGCTGATCGGGTTCCAGAACCGCGAGCTGGGCGCTCATCCAGGCTTCCCGGGCACTGCGTTCATCGGCGAGCAGCGCGTGCCCGGCCGTGGAGAGCGAAACGATGATCTGCCGGCCGTCGGTCGGATGCGGGTTGCGCTCCACCAGACCGAGATCGGTGAGCGAGGCGATCACCCGGGTCATCGACGGAGGCTGGACCCGTTCCTTGGCCGCCAGCGCACCGGGCGTCAGCGCGCCCTCGTTGCCGAGGGTGGCCAGGACCGAGAGCTGGGTCAGCGATATCTGCGATTCCGTTCGCCGCCCCCGTAGATGCCGCGTCAAGCGCACCACCGCCAGCGAGAGGTCGCTGGCCAGCGCCCGCACATCCGAGTGGGTAGTCACAAAGTGAACCATACGTGACACACGTCGGATCGGCGTGCGTACAGCGGTTACGCTGATCGAATGGACCCGCAGCTCCCGCAGTTCCCCACGTGGCTGACCGACCCCCGGCCGGTACTGGCGCTCGGGTGCGCGCTGTTCGCCGTCGCGGCCGCGGTGGTCTGGCTCAGCGGGCCGCGGTGGGAATCGGCTCGCCCGGTATGCCTGATGGGTTTGGCGGTCGGGCTGCTCGGGTACATCATCTTCGCGGTACAACGCCGCAGCGCCCGGCGCGGTGACAAGGGCGCACAGACCGGGTTGTGACCGTCGAAGCCGGCTCTCCGGTACCGGCGGCGATATCGTCGGAAAACACCGACCGGGAGTCCACCGAGGCCCCCGGTCGCTTGCTGCTGCCCACCCGGGGAATTGACTGTTCGGTCCTATCGGGCCAAACTCGCTCAGGTGTCCTCCCGATTGAGCGTCGAAGAACGACGGGCCCACCTTATCGAGGCCGCGATCGGCCTTGCCGAGAAAAAGGGAGTCGCGGGGGTGACCACCCGCGATGTCGCTCAGGCGGCGGGTGTCTCACTAGGCGTGGTGCACTACTGTTTCGAGAACAAGGACGCGCTGATGACCGAGCTGGTCAAGGCGTTGTCGATGGAGCTGCGCGATTCGGTGGACGCGGGCGAATCGGTCTGGCAGGAAGCGGGCAGCGGTAATACAGCGCTCCGCGATCTGCTGCGCGCGGGACTGGAACTCATGTGGCTCAATATCGAAGCCACACCCGAACGTCAGCTGCTCACCTACGAGACCACCACCTACGCGCTGCGCGAGGGCGAACAGACTCCCGCGAAGCTGGCGATCGCCCGGGAACAGTACGCCTTCAACGATTCCACCGTCGCCGACATCCTCGATCACGCCCGCGACGCCACCGCGAGTACCTGGACGGTTCCGGTGGCGCAGCTCTCGCGTTTCACGCTCAGCGTGATCGACGGCCTCGTCCTGCGCTGGCTGGTCGACAACGACAGTGAAAGCGTACGCACTCAACTCGATCTGCTCGCCGCGGCGCTGGCCGGGCACGCGGAATAGCCCACTCAGGCTGGATGGCCCGGACGCCGCACATGGGTCGCCGTGCCGTCCCGCCACCACGGCACGGTGACCGTCCGCGCGACCGCCCCCGTCAGCCGGATACTCAGCTCGTCGTGCAGGATCAGCGGTCCGTCCTGCGATGGCAGATCGAACATCCGGCGCAGCACCACACCCAGCGGCTCCTGCGCCCAATCGGTTTCGTGTCCCCGGCCGACGACCTCCGCTTCGACCTGTTCGGAAACCAACGGTAGATCCAGCAGCAGCGCGAGGTCGGCGGCGGTCGCCGGATCGGCGACCACGAGCCGGTCCGCGGGCACCACGAGACCGAACCAGGGCAGGTCCAGCACCAAGGCGTCCCCGGCGTCGATCACCGCTCCGGACAGTGCCCGGACATGGTCGGGCGGGTCGAGCGCGCCGAGCTCCAGCCGCGGCACCGCGGCGCCGAGCCGGGCGTGGACCAGCGCGACCACCTCGGGCGCCGGGGTCTTCTCGCTGTCGGCCAGCGCCGCGAGCAGCATTTCGACGAGCTCGCGGTCCAAGGTTGCGGGGGCCGCGAGGCAGCCGCGCAGGGCGTCGAGGTCGGCCGCGGACAGGCCGGTGATCGGGAGTTCCGGCAGCAGCCCGGCGAATTCGGTATCCGCCGGATGCCGATAGCCGCCCAGCGCGATGCCGTCGATCCGGGCATAGTGGCGCAACCACCACGCCGTGTACCCGGCCGGGTCCCCGAGCAGCGGCCGGGTGCGCTCCGTGGTGAGCAACCGCCACAGCGCCTCCGGCCAGGCCGCGTCGTCCACCAGATCCAGGTCACGTACCGCGATCAGTTCCGCGGGATCCTCGGCGAGGCCGGACCACCAGGTCTCCTCGTCGTCGAGGTGATGGTCGGGACCGGTGGGGTCGGTTTCGGTGACCACCCCGAAATCCCATCCGACACCGACCGCCCGCAGCGCGTCGGCACCGTATTCGGCGACCACCTCCCGCGCGACCACCCCGAACGGCGAATCCGGAACCAGGAGTTCGATCAAAGGGGCATCGGGAAGCAGCAGTTCATCGGCCGGGCGTGTACCACCGGAGCTTTCGGGGAGTTCGAGCATGCCGAGCCAGTCCGGCAGTTCGGCGGGATCGGCCGCCGCGGCCAATCGCAGTACCGCCTCGGTCGTCTCCGGCTCGCCGGGGTGCTCGGTCAGTTCCACCTGTAAGGCGGGATCCGACAGCAGATCCGCGATCCGTGCCCGCTGCGCACCCAGGCGCGCCAGCAGTGGATGCGACGCGTCCGGATGCACCAGCCGAGCCCAGTGCACCGGAACCGCCGCGGGCAGCGCCGTGAGTTCGTCGTCCAGCACCACCGTCCGCGGCCCCGTCACCGACCGCCCGTCTGCGAGCGGTACCGCCAGGGCGCCGAGTTCTTCCACCGTCAGCGGGTCGGTGACGAACGGTTCCAGCGCGGAGTAGAAAGCGAACCACCAGGCAGGCGGCCGTTCCAATCCGGCGGACAGCTCCGCCAGCCGCGCCGGGCCGAGCCGGTGCACCTCCAGCGCCGCGAGTGCCTCGGCGTAGCGGGCACCGGACAGTTCCGGGGCCACCAGCGGATCGAGCACACCACCCAGTAGGCCGGCCAGTTCGGGCGTGAGATCGGGAAATACGCTCGCCCGCGCCGGTACGGCCACCCGGTCGTCCGCGTCGCCTTCCCGGAAGAATTCGTCGTGCCCGGCGTCCGCGGGTGCGGCGACCACCGGGAGCCAGGTGCCGGTACGCAGTTCACGCAGGATCGCCTCACGCAAGAGCCCATCGGTCTCGCTGCGCGCGAATCCCGGAGTCGGTACCAGCACGAGCCGGTACCGCCGGGGCAGCGCGCGGGCGAAATCGGCATACCCGGCGGCGAGTTCGGCCGGACGATTGCCCGGCAGCACGCGCCGGCGGTCGGGTTGCATCGGAATATCCGCGATGAGTACCGCCGGCAGGGACAGCTCTTCGTCCGAACGGGTCGGCGCCCGCAGCACGTCGGGCGCGGCGGGCACCGGGACCCCGTCGCGCAACGGCAGCAACCAGCGCGCCCGCTGGGTCCGAAACTCCCACCACAGGTGTTCGGTGCCGGAACCGCCGATCTGCAACTCGCGTACTCCCGCGAACCGAGAATCGCGGGTTTCGGCGCGCACCACCTCGTCACCGATCCGGATCTCGCGCAGCGCCGGCAACTCCAGCAGCAGGTCCACCGCCTCGGCCCGCATGGATTCCAGCAGTGCGGCCGGGTCGATCCCGGCACGCAGCGACAGCACGATCTCGGTGTCCGCGCCGTCGACCGGGGCCGCGGCCACCGGCCAGGCGAGGCGTAATACGGGGGGCGCCGGTACGTCCCCATCGCCCGGGGCCGAAACGCCGGAAGCGCGCAACGCCTCACGGGTCAGCGCCCGGGAGAAGCACAGCGACCCACTGGTGGAGCGGATTTCGAGTTCGTCGGAGATCGTCAGTACAGCCGTGAAACCGACACCGAATCGTCCGGCCTCCCCGCCGCTACCCGATTTCCCCGACGCCCGCAGAGCCGTCAGCGCGTGCACTCCGGCGATATCCAGCGGTGCGCCGGTATTGGCGACCGAGAGGGTCCGGCCCGTGCACCGTACAGTGACCCGGCCCGGTACTCCCGCCTTCACCGCCGCGTCCGCCGCGTTCTGCGCCAGTTCCGTCAGCAGGCGATCGCGGTAACCGGCGCGCACCAGGTCCGCCTCGGTGGTGGCGTCCTCGCGCAGCCGAGTCGGGGAATCCCGCCAGGCGGCCAGCACCGCGGCACGCAGGTCGGCCGTGCCGAAGGGATCCGCGGTGCCGGGATCTGTTTCCACTGGCCCGAAGGTATCGCCCACCGCACCGGTCTCACTCACGCGAATCAGCGTACGTGCCCGGCGCACCGGCTCTGCCGCGCACAGTGGGGGTCCGACTGCCCGGTCAGTTGTCGGCGGGGCCGGGGACCGGGTCGCCGGCCTCCGGTGCGGCGTGCTCGCCGCTCTCCGCCTCGGCGGCCGATTCAGCGGACCGGTCCGTGGCGGCGGTTCGCGTTTCGAGTTCCGCGTCGGTGGTCGCCGGTTCGCGCTCGGCCGCCGGATCGGCGGTCCCCGGCGCGGCGGGGAGGGGTTCCACCGGACCCGCGTCCGGGGCGGTCACCTCGACAGCCGGCCCGGGACCGGATTCCGCAGCCGGTTCGGTGCTCGACTCGGCAATCGGTTCAGCGGCCGATTCACGTGCCGGTCCGGTACTCGACTCGCCGGCCGGGCCGGAGGCACTCGTGGTGACCGGGCCGACGGTGGCGCCCGCAGCCGGACCTGTGGCGGCGGACTCGGTCGTATCGTTACCGGCCGGACTCACGACCTCGGCAGCAGTCCGCGATTCGGGTGCCCCCGCTTCCGCCCCGCTCACCGAAGGGGCGGCCACGACCGCCTGCCCCGGGACCACCGCGTCCGGCGCGACGTCGGCCTCGGCGGCCGCCTCGCTCCCGCGCCCGGCCTCCGGAGACTTCGGCGGTACCGCGACCACTTCGACGGCGGCATCGTCGTAGGCCTGATAGATCGGTGACCCGGCACCCGTCGGCAGCCGGGTATCCGAATGCGCGCCGCAGCCGTATCCCATGTGGACCACATGGCCGTCGGCGCCCATCGCGTTCGCGCAGACGCCGAAACAGGCGCGCAACGCACCGGCGAGGGGCAGGTAGAAGCCACAACTCTCGCAGGAGGCGGGCGCGGCCCTGGCCATCTCGGTCTCGGGACCGTACTCGGCGTACCAGCGTTCGGCCGCCTCGGCCCGGCCCTCCCGGCTGAGCACCTGTTTACGGCCGAGGCCCACCTCGGGGGCCGTCTCGTCGATCTCGGGGTCGCCGGTGGCGGTGTAGCCGGGGACCAGGCGCGGGTCGTCGGCGGGCGGGGCCAGCAGATCACCGGGCGCCAGATCACCGGGCCGGATGCGCTGTTCCCATGGCACGAACTCCGGCGCGATCAACGCGTCGGGACCGGGCAGCAACGCGGACTCGCTCACGGTCACCCGGTCGGTGCCGGGCGCGGCGGCCACCACCACCGCCCACTGCCAGCCGTGATAGCCGGGCAGCGTGGCCTCGAAGCGGTGCGTCGCCGAACATTCGTCCTCGGCGCGGACTCCCAGATGCGCTCCGACCCCGGTCGGTTCCAGGTCCACGAGCGCACTACGAGCCAGGTCGACGGCCCCTGCCAGGATCGTCCGCACCTCGGTGTCCGAAACAGATACTGCGCTCACGGTCTACATTTTGCCGTATGAAGCGCACTCGGCGAACCTGGGTCGGTGCCGCGCTGGTCTGCCTGCTCACCACGGCCGCCTGCCGGAACACCGATGACGCGGTACCGCGCCTGAACATCGAGGTGCTGGCGACCCATCGCCACGACCTCGGCGCGTTCACGCAGGGGCTGGAGATCGACGGCGAGGTGCTCTACGAGAGCACGGGGATGGTCGGGTTCTCCGGGGTGCGCACGACCGATCGCGCGACCGGCGCCGAACTGGCCCGGACCCGCCTCCCGCCGCCTTTCTTCGGTGAGGGCATCACCGTGGCCGGCGACACGCTGTGGCAGCTCACCTGGAAAGAAGGGGTCGCCTTCGCCCGCGACCCGCGGACACTGGCCGAAAAACGCCAGGTGCGATACGAGGGCGAGGGCTGGGGTCTGTGCACCCGCGACGGGCAGCTCGTCATGAGCGACGGATCGGCCGGGCTCACGTTCCGCGACCCGGTGACCTTCGCGCCTACCGGGTCGGTCGCGCTGACCGCGCACACCGACGCGCGCCTCAACGAACTGGAATGCGCAGAGGACGGGTCGGTCTACGCCAACTCCTGGCCCACCGACGAAATCCTGCGGATCGATCCGGAAACCGGGCGTGTCCTGGCGGTCGTCGACGCCACCGGATTGCTGTCACCCGCCGAACGCGCGCAGACCGACGTGCTCAACGGAATCGCCCAGATACCGGGCAGCGACCGCTTCCTGCTCACCGGAAAGTACTGGCCCATGATGTTCGAGGTCCGTTTCGTCCCGGCCTGACCGGCGCGGCGGTCCAGCGACACATCTCACTTTCCGGCCATTGGGAGCAGGGCGGAGTTCGCCGGGCGTCACCGTGGGCCAGAATTGATGATGTGCCCACTTCCCGCGAGCCCTCTGGTTCCGATCGCGGTCAGTGGCCCGCCGGCGAGTCTGCGCCACCTCAGCGGCATCCAGGTTTCGACCGCTACCCCCCGCCGAACGTGCCACACCGCAACCGGGAACCCGACCCCGGCAACCGTCGTCCCGTCCCGCCGCCGACCCGTCCGCTGCCCGCCGACGGATCCGGCGCCGCGTGGCCGGACGGCTATTCGCCCGAGCCGGCGCGCAGTGGTCAGCGGATCCCACCGGCGCAGGCCCGGGACCGCGCGTCGGGGCGGCAGGGTCGCTTCGCTCGCATACTCGGCTCGCTGAGCGGGTCCCGCGGACCGGCGGACCCGCCGGGGACGGCCGGGCCGGGCCCCGGTCACCGGGCCGGCGAGGCGAACGGCACTGCGTTCTCCCCCGGCAACACCCGACGGCCCGGCAGCGAGCGGGAACGGCCGATCCCGGGTGTTCCCGCCGTGGGCAGCTCCGATCCGCGGACCGGTGGAGCTGCCCCGGCCGCTGGAGACTCCGTACCGGGGTCGACCGCCCGCTATCGGCCGGGCCCGCCCATGGATCACCGTCCCCCCGGCTCGGATCGCTCCCCCGGCGCCGGCGCACGGCGTGATCCGGGTAGGTCCGGTGCGGCCGGCCGACGCCCGTCCCCCGTCGCGGGGAGTCCGCAGCCCTGGGATCGGCCGGGCCCCGGTGCCGATGCGCGGGACCGCACCGAACCGAGCGGCGCGAGCGCTCGGCGAACCGCCGCGAACGCCGACGGCGACGAAGAACCGGCCGCGACCAAGGAGTATCCGAGCGCGGAAGCCGCCACGGAATACGACGACGAAGGCCGGCGTGTCCCCCGCAAACTCACCGTCACCCGGGTGGCCGCGATGCGCGGCCGGGAGATCACCGAGAAAGGTATCGCCACCTTCCGGCGGGCGGCCGAGGCCGATGGCGCGGACAAATCCGGGTTGACCGCGCTCACCTACGCCACCATGGCGAATTTCGCGCTGGACGCCGCGATCGCGGTCGCGCTCGCCAACACTCTGTTCTTCGCCAGCGCGACCGCGGAGAGCAAAACGAAGGTCGCACTGTATCTGCTGATCACGATCGCCCCGTTCGCGGTCATCGCGCCGCTCATCGGGCCGGCGCTGGACCGGCTCCAGCGCGGCCGGCGGCTGGCGCTGGCCGGCTCGTTCGCGGTGCGCGCGGTGCTGGCGGTGGTGCTGATCTTCAGTTTCGACAGCTGGGTGCTGTATCCGCTGGCGTTGTGCATGATGGTGCTCAGCAAATCGTTCGCGGTGCTCAAGAGCGCGGTGACACCCAGAGTCCTGCCGCCCGATATCGACCTGGTGCGCACCAACTCCCGGCTGACCGTTTTCGGTCTGGTCGGCGGCACGCTGGGCGCCGGCGGCCTCGCCGCGGCCGTCGCGGCGATCGCGGACTCGACCGGCGCGCTGATCCTGGCCACCGGTATCGCCGTCGGCGGGGCGTATCTGAGCTGGAAGATCCCGCGCTGGGTGGAGATCACCGAGGGCGAGGTGCCGACAACTCTCGGGTATCACGCCCGCGCCGGGGACACCGAGGCCTACGATCCCGCCGAAGAAGCCGCGGTACCGGCCCGCAAACGTCGTCAGCCGCTCGGCCGCGCAGTCGTCACCGGGCTGTGGGGTAACGGCAGTATCCGGGTGCTCACCGGGTTCCTGACCTTCTACGTCGCGTTCGTGGCCAAGGCCACCGAACACCGCCCGGTCCAGCAGGCCGCCATGCTCGGGCTGGTCGGCGCGGCCGCCGCCGTCGGTAATTTCGCGGGTAACGCCGCCGGGGCCCGGCTCCGGCTCGGCCGGCCCTCGCTGATCGTGGTGAACTGCACCATCGGCTGCGCGGCTGTCGCCGTCCTCGCCGTGGTGCTGGACAACCTGCTCGGCGCGGCGGTGGCCGCCCTGGTCGCCGCCGGGGCGAGCGCCCTGGCGAAGGTCTCGCTCGATGCCGCCATCCAGGATGATCTACCGCCCGAGTCGATCGCCTCCGGATTCGGCCGGTCCGAAACCGTCCTGCAGCTGAGCTGGGTGATCGGCGGCGCGGGCGGAGTCCTGCTGCCGACCGACTACTGGAAGGGTTTCGCGGTGGTCAGTGCGGTACTGGTCGGGGGGCTCGTCCAGACTGTGCTGAGCTACCGCGGGTTCAGTCTGCTGCCCGGTCTCGGCGGTCGCCGACCGCTGCACGCCGAGCAGGAATTTCCGCACTACGACCCCCCACGAGGAGAAGCCGCCCGGTGAGTACGAACAAAGCCCGCACGACCCTAGCGCTGGCCCTGGCCGGGATCCTGGTGCTGGTGGCCGCGACCGCCGGCGTGGTCTGGCTGCTGGCCCGGGACGCCGAGCCGAAGGACCCGGAGCTCACCGCCTACGCGCACGGCACCACCGTGACGGTGCCGCCGTTCCGCTACTGCACGGTGCGGATGGAGGACTGCCGGCAGGGCGAAACCGTGTATCTCGACGTGCCGGCCGGTAACCCCCTGCAGATCTCGCTGCCGGACGCTCTCGTGGAGAGCCCCTGGGAACTACTGCCGCTGTATGCCCGCGAGAACGGTGAGGTCGTCGAGCGGCCCAGTTCCTACCGGGACCATCCGGCGAACACCCGCGCCCTGACCGTCGCCTCCCGGCCGGAACCGGGTCTGGAACTGATCGGCGTGGAATTGCAGGTGATGATCATCGCGATCGACGAGGCCGGTAACGAGTTCCCCGTCCCCCACGCGGTGTGGTCGATCAAAACGGCGTGAAACGACAAGGGCCGGCCGGATGATCCGGCCGGCCCACGACATCGCGCGCGTCGGGTCAGCGGTCGAGTTCCCGCGCGACCGCGCGCACCACCTCCGAGATCCGCTGCGCGGTCTTGCGGTCCGGGTAGCGGCCCTTGCGCAGATCGGGCTGCACCTTCGCTTCGAGCAGCGTGATCATGTCCTCGACCATGCCGTGCAGTTCGTCGGGGCTGTGCTTACGCGCGACCGGCTCCTTGCGCGCGCTGCGCTCCTGGTTCTGCCGTACCGATGGGGGCGCCTCCACCAGTTTCAGGCTCAGCGCCTGCGGCCCGCGCCGTCCGGCCGCCATCCCGAATTCGACCCGCTGACCGGGCTTGAGCGTCTCGACGCCCTGGGGCAGCGCGGACGAGCGGACGTAGACGTCCTCACCCTCGTCCTGGGAAAGGAAGCCGAAGCCCTTTTCCACGTCGTACCACTTCACCTTGCCGGTCGGCACTGCGCTCACCCGTTCGTCTGTTCGGCGCCCGGCCCACCGGGCCGGGGCACGCTCGTCTGCTGGAACCCGCTGATGGCAGGTCTGTTCCCCTACTCGAAAAACGCGCCCCACAAGCATGCAGGACGCGAGATCGTTCCGAGTCTACCCCGGTGGGCACAGCGCCAGCACATCAGTTTTACGGTCGAACGGTGACGAATCCTGCCGATCCGCGGCCCTCCGGCCCCTCGTCCGGGCGCACCC
Organism: Nocardia sienata NBRC 100364; assembly: GCF_001613205.1. Taxonomy (GTDB): domain Bacteria; phylum Actinomycetota; class Actinomycetes; order Mycobacteriales; family Mycobacteriaceae; genus Nocardia; species Nocardia sienata. The sequence goes on from NZ_BDBX01000059.1 coordinate 16,359, forward strand.
CCGGCAACTGGTTACTTCAGCTCGCGCTGGGTCTTTTCGCCCTCGGACTGCTGTCGGTGGTGGCGATCTTCCTCACGCCGATCCTCACCGATGGCGAACCGGGGCTCTGGCTGTATCTGGGCGCCATGCTGGCTCCCGCCGGCTTCGTGGCGGCCTTGATCTTCGCGCTGCGCTCGGGCCGCAGATCCAGGTGACAACTGTCCAGTACCCGGCCTGACCGCGACCCAACCGTTATGTGATGATAATCACATAACGGCATGATAACGGGGCAGCGTGTCCTACGACGGATACCCAACGCAGTCCCACTAGCTGCGCAGAGTCGCTGAGCGCCGCATGTGACCGCTCCGCAACTCATCCGCACACGCCGGTTACCAAATAGTGATTTTTCGGCGGGAACGTCGTACCGTCTACCCCAGCCGGGCACATCCGGCCCACCGGCCCGCCGCACCGAACCTCGCCCCGCGGGTACCGGAACCCAACGGAAACCACAGGGGTGAGGGCGGGACGGGCACCCTCTCAGCCTGGACCCGAGCGAAGACCTCGCAGGTGCGTACGAGAGGAAGACGAACCCGAATGAGTGGACGCCATCGCAAGCCCACCAATACCGGTCGCACTGTGGCCAAGGTTGCCGTCACCGGCGCCATGATCAGCGGTGCGGGTGTAGCCCTCGCCGGTACAGCCAGCGCGGCACCCGACTCCGACTGGGATCGACTCGCGCAGTGCGAAGCCGGCGGCAACTGGGCCATCAACACCGGCAACGGCTATCACGGCGGACTGCAGTTCTCGCAGAGCACCTGGCAGGCCAACGGCGGCGGCGAATACGCCTCCACCGCCAACCAGGCCAGCCGCGAAGAGCAGATCGTGGTGGCCGAGCGCGTGCTCGCCTCGCAGGGCTGGGGCGCCTGGCCCTCCTGCTCCTCCTCGCTGGGCCTGAGCAGCGGCTCGACCCCGCGTGAAACCCCGGCCGACACTCCGGCCGTCCAGACCGAGACCCCCGCCCCGCAGCACCAGGCCGCACCGCAGCAGGCTCCGGCGCAGGCCCAGACGCAGACCCAGGAGGTCTACACCGCGGTGGACCGCGCGCTGGCCGCCGTGCAGGCGCAGGGCGTGCAGGTCCCGCAGCCCGCGCTGGATCTGTTCGAGGCCGTCAAGGCCGGCACCCCGCAGCTGGATCCCGGTCTGCTCAGTGTCTTCGAGGCCAACAAGGGCCTGCTGCCCTCCTGATCGGGCACCCGGCTACGAAAGAACCCCGCTCCACCCTCAGGTGACGCGGGGTTCTTTCGTTGGTCCGCTCAGCGGTTGATCACTGTGTGCGGGTGCAGATACGGCAGCTGGTCGGCAGCCACCGGGAACTCGGTGTCCTCGCCGAAGGGCGAGAGATTACCGGAGCGGGACGCCGACAGCTCGGTGACCGCGTGCTCACCGTCGGCCACCTCGGGCCAGCCGTTGTCGATATAGGGTTTCTTCGATTTGTTCACCACACCCTCATTCTGGCATGTCCCCGCGGTGCGACCGCATGTCAACCGCCTCGGCGACACCCGCCGCACCCCCGGGCCGGTGTGCCGGACCCAACGGCGGGGGTGACCGGCCCGCTCCCCCACCGAACCCGGGGGGTCCGGCTAGTCTGGACCCGATGACCGGCCAAGACTCGTTCACCGCCTGGCTCGGCGCCCGATCCGACGCACAGCTGGTGGCACTGCTGGAACGTCGGCCCGATCTCGCGGTACCGCTGCCGTCCTCCATGACGGTGCTCGCCGCCCGCGCCGAACAGCGTGCTTCGGTACTGCGCGCGGCCGACGATCTCGGCACCGTGCCCTTCGCGATCGTGGAAGTGCTGGCCCTGCACACCGCGGGCGGCGGTGAACCGATGACCCGCACCGAACTCAAACGCGCCCTGCGTGCCCGCGCCAAGGCCGCGACGGTGGACGCGGCCGTCACCGAACTGGCCGACCGGGCGCTGCTCTGGTTCGAAGGCGACCGTATCCGCCTGGTACCCGCTGTCGCCGAGGCGCTGCCGTGGCCGCCCGGAAGCGGAACGGAGCCCACCGCGGCACTGTCCGAATCGGAGATCGCCGCCGCGCTCACCGACCTCTCGGAGGCCGAACGCGCGCTACTGGACAAACTCGCCGAGACCGGACCCCGTGGGCGCACCCGCGATGCCGCCCCGGAAGCGCCCGCCGACCGTCCGGTACCCCGCCTGCTGGCCATGCGGCTGCTCCGCCGGATCGATGACGAGACAGTCGAACTACCGGCCGTCGTGGGCCAGATGCTGCGCGGCGAACCGGTCACCGACCCGTACCGGCTGGCCGAACCCGAACCCCGAGCGACCCCGCACCCGCCGGGTGAGGTCGACGGCGTCGGTGCGGGTGAGGTCGGCGAACTGCTCCGCCACTGCGCCACCATCCTGGAAGTGCTGGGCCAACTGCCCGCTCCGGCACTGCGCGCGGGCGGTCTCGGCGTGCGGGAGCTGCGCCGGATAGCCAAGGCGGCCGGTATCGACGAAACCCGGGCGGGCCTGCTGGTGGAACTGCTGGCGGCGGCGAAACTGATCGAGAAGGGGTTCCCCGACCCGCCGCCGGAGGCCGACGCCGACGATTTCTGGGCGCCGACCCCCGCCGCGGATTCCTGGTTGGAGGCGCCGTCGGCCCGGCGCTGGATTCCACTCGCGCACGCCTGGCTGGAGCTGGACCGGTATCCGTGGATGATCGGCCTGCGCGATGCCGCGGACAAACCGCTGGCCGCGCTCGCGCACGAACTTCGGGTGCCCTACGCCGTGCGGGACCGGCGGATCGTGCTCGCGGCACTCGCCGAGCAAACGCCCGGCACCGAACTCGACCCCGCCGGACTCGCCCAGCTGCTGGCCTGGCGCACCCCGCGTCGCCGCCGGCATTTCCGCCGGCAAGTGGTCGACAACACCCTGTACGAGGCCGCCGCGCTCGGTGTGGTGGGCCGGGGCGCGCTCACCGGCGCGGGCCGGATGTTGCTGACCGATACTCTCGCGGCCGCCGAAACCGCGCTCGAGGCCGCCCTCCCCGAGCCGGTGGACCATGTGCTGGTCCAGGCCGACCTCACGGTTGTCGCGCCCGGACCGCTGACCGCGGATCTGCAACGCCGGATCGAATTGGTCGCCGATGTGGAGTCGGCCGGTGCGGCCACCGTCTACCGGCTCGGCGAGTCCACCCTGCGTCGCGCCCTCGACGCCGGTCTCACCGCCGCCGAGCTGCACAGCCTCTTCTCCCGGCATTCCCGGACTCCGGTGCCGCAGACCCTCACCTACCTGATCGACGATGTGGCACGGCGGCACGGCCGGTTGCGGGCCGGGATGGCGCAGTCGTTCGTGCGCAGTGAGGACCCGGCACTACTGGCGCAGGTCCTGGCCTCCCCGGTGGCCGAGACCCTGGCCCTACGCGGTCTCGCTCCGACGGTGGCGATATCGCAGGCACCGCTGGGCGAATTGTTCGAGGAGCTGCGCCGGGCGGGTTTCGCACCCGCAGGTGAGGACGCCTCCGGCGCGATTGTGGACCTGCGTCAACGCGGCGCGCGGATCAGTGTGCGACCGCTGGCCCGGCAACCGTACCGGCCGACCGCACCGACGAGCGATCAGCTGGAGCTGCTGGTCACCGAACTGCGCGCGGGGGAGCGCGCCGCGACCGCCGGCTCCCGGCAGGTGGTACGCAGCGACGGCACCCGCACCAGCACGGCCGCCGCCCTGGCACTGCTGCAGCTGGCCGCGCGGGCGCGGCGGCAGGTGCACATCGGCTATGTCGACGCCAAGGGCACCGCGATCCAGCGGATCGTCGAGCCGGTGCGAGTCGGCAACGGCCGGCTGGACGCGCTGGACCCGGTCAGCGGCACGGTCCGGCAGTTCACCCTGCATCGGATCTCGTCGGTCGCGCTGCTCGAATGATCGTGGCGCCGCTGCGCTCAGCCGCGTAGTGATCCGGGGTAGAGGTACTGTTCGGCCGGCGGCGTGGTACCGCGCAGCCAGGCGTCGAAGAACCCGGTGAGATCGGCCGGCGATTTGGACTGGATGAAGGCACGGAAGTCCCGCATCGAGGCATTGCCGTAGGCGTGGACGGTCGCGAATTCCCGCAAGGCCGCGAAGAAGACCCCGTCCCCGAGCTGTTTCCGTAAGGCGTGCAAGAACAGCGGTCCCCGGTAATAAACCGATGTGAACATCTTCTCGGGGCCGGGATCCTCCAGCGGAACGGCCCAGAATTTCGGCTTCGCGAGCGTCTCCCGGACTGTTTCGCGGTATTCGGCGTCCACATCGGCGCCTTCGGTCCGCTCGGGCCACAGATAGTCGGCGGTATAGCTGGCAATGCATTCGTTGAGGCAGATATCGGACCAGCTTTCCACCGAAACCGAATCGCCCCACCACTGGTGGGCGATCTCGTGCACCACGGTGTTCAGGTCCGCCCAGGCCGCGTAGATGGGCCGGGTCTGGGTTTCCAGGGAGAACGCGATGTCGGCGGACAGGAAGATTCCGCCGCCGGTGTCGAACGGGTACGGGCCGTAGAGGCTTTCGGTGAAATCGAGCACCTGCGGCAGCTTTTCCTCGTACTGCCGCAAATCCTCTGCGCCCGGCGCGAACGCGCTGAGCAGCGGCGTACCGTTCGCGCGGCGCTGCTCCAGGTATTCGAAACGGTCGATGGCGACAGTGGTGAGATAGCCGATCACCGGGTGCCGCTGCTCCCAGCTCACCGTGCGGAATCCGTCGCGCACCTCGTCGCGCACTCGCACACCACCCGACACCACCTCCCATTCGGCGGGCACGGTCGTATGCAGCGCGAAGGTCGCCTTGTCCCGGGGGGAATCGTTGAGCGGATACCAGGTGGACGCCGCGTGCGGTTGTCCCGCGGCGAAGACACCACCGCTGGGTGCGTAGGTCCAGCCCTCGCCGCGGGTATCGGCGGCGATACCCGCGTAGTCGACGGTGACGGTGAAGGGCAGGCCGGGCAGCAGTGGCAGGGCCGGGCGCACGACCAATTCGTGCGCTTCCTGCCATTCGAAGGCGGCGGGCGCGTTGTTCACCCGCACGGCACGCACCGGGGGTCCGCTGTAATCGAGGTTGAACGCGGTCAGCGGCTGGGTGGCGGCCGCGTCGATCCGGGTGGTTCCGGTGAGCTGATGGTCGGCCGGATCGTAGCCGAGGGTCACGTCGTAGTGCGCGACGTCGTAACCGCCGTTGCCGTCGCGCGGAAAGTACGGATCGCCCAGGCCATCCGATCCCGACAGCGATGTGGAAGGCGCCTGTGCCGCGGCCGGAACCAGCGCCGGGCTCGCCAGCACGATCACCCCGGCGATCAGCCAGCGGCCGAGCCTCATGCGTTCCACCTTCCGTGACGAGTTGTGTTCCCCGATGATCTCGCCCGACGACGTTAGCCGCTTTCGACCCGGAATTCCGGTCTCCCGGATTACGCGGCGCGCCAGCGTTTCCCGACATGCGGCTCAGCGGGTGTCCGGCAGCAAACAAGTACCGGATCAGGCGCCGAGCCCCTCCGGCAGCGGGCCCGGATCGAGCAGCAACCGCTTGGCCGCGCTGCGATGGACCTCGTCGGCGAGGGCGATGTTGTCCGCGAGCAGCCGCCACTCGTTCTCGGCGATGGCCGCGCGCGCCTGCTCGATCACGGCGGTATCGGCGGTCCCCCAGGCGATCGGCATCATCTCGACCGGAAGCCAGCGCTCGCCGATCGAGCGGGTGGTCCGGTCACCGCGCACCGCGACAGCCGGAACTCGCTCCCCCTCGACCACCGGATGCCCCGGCAATCGACGCACCTTCTTGGTGATCAGCGCGTACCGCTGCTCGCCGGAATCGCGGCGAGCCAGATTGACCAGCGCGAGCAGCACCGCGCCGCGTGCCCGGCTCCGCGACACCACCGCCGGCACCAGTTCGCCCTCGGCATAGAGGCGGTCGATACCGGCCCGGCGCGGCGTCCACAGCGCTACCCACAGCGCCGTCACCGCCCCCAGCGCACAGGCCAGGGCCAGCGGATAGGACCAGGGGTGCCCGAGCCACACGAGATAGGCGGTGGCGGCCGCTGCGGCGGCGGCGGCGAGCACCGCGAACAGCCGCACTCGGCGGCGCCCGGCGACTACTTCATTGACCGCGTGGGCGTGCCGGCGGTCCACCGCGAATTCGAAGCGTCGCACGTCGCCATTCCTAACACAGTTCGTGGAGTTCGGAACGCCCTTATTGTTCGCCGGGTCCGATGGCGGGGCCCAGCAGATCGTCGGCATCGGTTATGCGATAGGCATACCCCTGTTCGGCGAGAAAACGCTGCCGATGCGCGGCATAATCCGCGTCCAGAGTGTCGCGGGCCACCACCGAATAGAAATGGGCCTGACCGCCGTCCTGTTTCGGCCGCAACAACCGGCCCAGCCGTTGGGCCTCCTCCTGGCGCGAACCGAAGGTCCCGGAAACCTGCACCGCCACCGACGCCTCCGGCAGATCGATGGAGAAGTTCGCGACCTTGCTGACCACGAGAACCGGGATCTCGCCACGGCGGAAGGCGTCGAACAGGGACTCACGCTCCTTGTTCTTCGTCGACCCCTGGATCACCGGTGCGTCGAGGGCCACGCCCAATTCCTCCAACTGATCCAGATACGCCCCGATGACGAGGGTGGGCGCCCCGCGATGCCGGTCCAGAATGGATTTCACCACCGCGATCTTGGTGTGCGCGGTGGAACAGAGCTTGTAGCGCTCTTCGGGTTCGGCGGTCGCGTAGGCCATCCGCTCGGCATCGGTCAGTGTGACCCGGACCTCGATACAGTCGGCCGGGGCGATCCAGCCCTGGGCCTCGATATCCTTCCACGGCGCGTCGTAGCGTTTGGGGCCGATCAGCGAGAAGACATCGCCCTCCCGGCCGTCCTCACGAACCAGGGTCGCGGTGAGACCCAGCCGCCGCCGCGACTGCAGATCGGCCGTCATCCGGAATACGGGGGCCGGCAGCAGATGCACCTCGTCGTAGATCACCAGACCCCAGTCCCGGCTGTCGAAGAGTTCCAGATGCTTGTACTCGCCCTTCGATTTCCGCGTGATCACCTGGTAGGTGGCGATGGTGACCGGCCGGATCTCCTTGCGCTCGCCGGAGTACTCACCGATCTCCTCATCGGTGAGTGAGGTACGCGCGAGCAACTCCCGCCGCCACTGGCGACCGGCGACCGTATTGGTCACCAGGATGAGTGTGGTGGCCTTGGCGCGCGCCATGGCGGCAGCGCCCACCATCGTCTTGCCGGCTCCGCACGGCAGCACCACCACCCCGGACCCGCCCGCCCAGAAGGAATCGGCGGCCATCTCCTGATAGTCGCGCAGTTGCCAGCTCGCGCCATGGAAGTCCAGGTCGATCGGATGGGCCTCACCGTCGACGTAGCCGGCCAGGTCCTCGGCGGGCCAGCCGATCTTGAGCAGCTGCTGTTTGATGTGCCCGCGCTCGGACGGGTGCACCACCACCGTGTCCTCGTCGATACGTTCACCGAGCATGGGGGCGATTTTCTTGTGCCGCAGCACCTCGGCGAGTACCGCGCGGTCCAGGCTGACCAGGGTCAGTCCGTGCGCGGGATGTTTCACCAACTGCAATCGCCCGTAACGGGCCATCGTCTCGACGATATCCACCAGTAGCGGCTGGGGCACCGGAAAGCGGGAGTGCCCGACCAGCGCGTCCACCACCTGCTCGGCGTCGTGCCCTGCCGCCCGCGCGTTCCACAGGGCCAGCGGCGTCACCCGGTAGGTGTGCACGTGCTCGGGCGCCCGCTCCAACTCGGCGAACGGGGCGATCGCCTGGCGCGCCACATCCGCGAGTTCGTGATCGACTTCCAGCAACACTGTTTTATCGCTCTGCACGATCAGCGGCCCGTCTGCCACGGACACACCTCCTCACCTCGGCTTCAACCTATTCTCCCCGAACCGTGTTTTTCGGCGCGCCTGGCGGCGCGCGGGATCGAGGCCCCATCGGTCTCGCCGTTCAGGCCTCGGGACTCGGGCCTTCGGCTCATACGCTTTCCAGGCCTGAACGGCGAAACAGGCCTCAACCCTTCCGGGTGTCTCGCAACACTCGACTATGTCGGGTTGCGGCCGGATTACACATCCGGGACGTCTCGGGACAGTCACGCATAACAAGCAGCGGCGAGCTTTTCTTCCGTTACCGCGTGCAGGCCCGATAAGGCCCTCGCTCGGACACCGGCACAACCAGTGGATACGAACTGGACCGAGACACCACCCGACCGGCGAAGCCAGTATTGAACCATGATCGAACTCGCGGCGGCGGCCGGAGTGGCGGTGGCCGCGCTCGGCCTGGTGCTCACTCCCGGCCCGAACATGATGTACCTGGTTTCCCGCACGATTTCACAGGGGAGGCGGGCCGGAATGGTCTCGCTGGCCGGGGTCGCCGCCGGTTTCGGCGTGTATCTGACCGCCGCCGCGACCGGCATCACCGCCGTGTTCGCTCTGGTCCCGGCGCTGTACACGGCATTGAAGGCGGCCGGTGCCGCGTACTTGCTGTGGCTGGCCTGGCAGGCGATCAGGCCGGGTGCGGTCTCGGTCTTCACCCCTGAACCGCTCCCCCGGGACCCGGCCCGCAAGCTCTTCACCATGGGGCTGGTGACCAACCTGCTGAATCCGAAGATCGCCGTGATGTACCTGGCGCTGATTCCGCAGTTCGTATCGCCGGGCGCGGGCCCGGTGTGGGCCCAGAGCCTATGCCTCGGGGCGGTGCAGATCGTGGTCGCGCTGGCGGTGAACGCTCTCATCGTGTGCACCGCGGGGACCGTCGCCGGATTCTTGGGCGGACGGCCGCTGTGGTTGCGCGCGCAGCGGTTCCTGATGGGTTCGGTGCTGGGTGCGATGGCGGCGCTGCTGCTCACCGACCGGACTCGGCCGGCCCCGGCCTGAGCGGTCCGGTCAGTTCAACCGGACCCCACCCAGTTTCGCCGGATTGGCGTGGTCGTAGGCTCCCTGGATCATGCCGTCCACGACGGTGAACCCCAGGACCCGCGACGGGAATCCGGGATAGTCACCGTCACCCGGACGAGCATGGACAAGTACTCCGAGCTGACCGTTGACCCGCACGAACTCCACGTTCTCGGCCACGAAATCGACACCCGGCCGGTCCAGGCCGTAGCGGCGGATGAGACCGAGGAACAGCCGGGCGACCTTGGCCGGCCCGAAGATGACATTGCGCGCGGTCTGGGTGGTGCCGCCGGAATCGCCGATCATCTTCGCATCCGGATGCAGCACCGCGGCCACCGCGCGGGCATCGCCGGTACCCAGCGCCACCACCAGTTTCTGCACCGCCGCCGCGTGCTCGCCGTCGGCGGCGACCGGCGGGGTCTGTTCGCGTACGACCTTGCGCGCGCGGGCGGCCAACTGCCGGGCCGCTTCCGGGGTGATGTCGAGGATGCCGGCGATTTCGCCGTAGGGCACCTGCAGGCCCTCGTGCAGAACGAAAGCCACGCGCTGCGGCGGGGTGAGTTGATCGAGTACCACCAGCGCGGCCATCCGGAATTCCTGGCGCTGTACCACGGCGGCGAGCGGGTCCGGGCCGGGCGGGCCGGTCAGCGGGGTGACCACCGGCTCCGGGAGCCATTGGCCGACGTAGTTTTCCCGCCGCGCCGCGGCGCTGCGCAATCGGTCCAGGCAGAGCCGGGAGACCACGGTCGTCAACCAGGCGCGCAGGTCCTCGATCTCCGACTGCGAGGCGCCGGCCAGCCGTAACCAGCTCTCCTGGACCGCGTCCTCGGCATCGGCCACGCTGCCGGTCAGCCGGTAGGCCACCGCCAGCAGATGCCCGCGATGGGACTCGAAGAGATCGGCGAGAAGCGTGGCTACCACCGCCGGAATTCTACGGAGCCCCGCCGCCCCACCGGGCGGCGCCCCGGCGCCCCGGCCCGAGAAATCGGATGCCGCAGCCCCTCCCGGGCTGCCACCATCGACGGGTGGAGGAGCGCACACTGACCGACGGGACCGTCTGGCTGAGCCGGCCGGCGGAATCCGATATCGAAACGATCGTCGAATGCTGTCAGGACCCGTCGATCGCCGAATGGGTGACCATCCCGGTGCCCTACGGGCGCGCGGATGCCGAGTACTTCGTCCGCACCAGGGCGGCCGAGGGTTGGGCCGGAAACAGCCCCACCTGGGCGATCCGTTCGGGCGAGCACGGCCGTCTCATCGGGACGTTGGGGCTCGGCGTGCGGCCGCAGGACGAGGGCTCCGCCGAAATCGGGTACTGGGTCGCCGCCGAGTACCGCCGGCAGGGACTGATGTCCCGGGCGATCGCGCTGGCATGCGATTTCGGCTTCGACCCGGACGGGATGGGACTGACCCGTATCCACTGGCGGGCTTTCGTCGGTAATCACGCCTCCGCCGCCGTGGCCCGCAAACAGGGGTTCCGCTACGAAGGCCTGGCCCGGCTGGGCAGCGTATTACGCGGAAGCCGCCGCGACCATTGGATGGCCGCCTGCCTGAACACCGATCCGCCCGGCCCGGCGGACGGCTGGCCGGCCGGGGTCTGATCCGCGACGTTCGGTGGTAGCGGCGGGATTCACCCGATCGCCGGCCCGGCCGCCCGCGCCGCGGACCGCTGGTCCGTACGGCGCAGCGGCCGGATCGTCAGCGTCGGCGGCGTTGCGCGACGGCGTCGGCCAGGCGGCCGAGCTGGGCGGCGGTGGTGTCCCAGTCCATGCAGGCATCGGTGATGGACTGGCCGTAGATGAGATCGGCGGACCGGCCCAGGGTCAGGTCCTGGCGGCCCTCGACCAGGAAGCTCTCCAGCATCACGCCGACCACACCCGGTTCACCTGCGGCCAGCCGCTCGGCGATATCGGCGACGACGACGGGCTGGCGCCGGTGGTCCTTGTTGCTGTTGCCGTGGCTGGCGTCGACCACGATCCGCTGCGGCAGTCTCGACTTCTCCAGCCGCGCGCAGGCGTCGGCCACCGAGGCCGTGTCGTAGTTGGTGCCGTTGGACCCGCCGCGCAGGATCACATGGCAGTCCTCGTTGCCCGCGGTCTGGATGAGCGCGGCCCGGCCGTCCAGATCGGTACCGGGGAACACATGACTGGCCGCGGCCGCCCGGACCCCGTCCACGGCGACCTGCACATCACCGTCGGTTCCGTTCTTGATCCCGACCGGCATGGACAGGGCGCTGCTCAGCTGCCGGTGCACCTGGCTGGCCGCGGTGCGCGCACCGATCGCGCCGTAGGAGACCAGATCCGAGATGTACTGCGGGGTGATGGGGTCGAGGAACTCGCAGGCCACCGGCAGGCCCAGCGCCGTGATATCGAGCAGCAGCTGACGGCCGATACCCAGCCCGGTGTTGACATCGAAACTGCCGTTGAGATGCGGATCGTTGATCAGCCCTTTCCAGCCCAGCGTGGTGCGCGGCTTCTCGAAGTAGACCCGCATGACCAGGTGCAGCCGGTCGGAGAGTTCCGCCGACGCGGCGGCCAGCCGTCGCGCGTAGTCGAGCGCGGCGACCGGATCGTGCACCGAGCACGGACCGACGACCACCATGAGGCGGTCGTCGACCCCGTTGAGAACTTCCACGGTGGACTTACGTCCGGCCCGCACGGTAGCGGCATGATCGTCGGTGATGGCATGGACCCGGCGCACCTCGGCCGGGGAGCGCAGCGGGCTCACACTGAGGGTGCGCTGATCGTCCAGATCGGAATGTTGGGCGTCGATATCGACTGCGGTTGTCATCGTGGGTGGTGTCCTTCTCGTTCGGGCCGACCCACGGAAAGATTCACCCGTCGAGCCGGTCGTCATCCGGCTCAGGGGAACTGGTCAGCGCGCGTGGTAGCCGCAGACCGACCCGCCCCGGGCCGGCTTGCTAAACCAGAAATACACGCGCTGCACGATTGGTCACGGTACCAGGCAGCCGACCACGGAGGGGGATGCGGGGCGGAATCGCCTGAGGGAAAGTGATGCTCGACACAATCCCGCCCCGGCACCGTTTCAGAACTGGCCGGGCTCGTAGTTCCCGGCCGGGGTGTGCGCGAGGGCATTGAGCCGGTTCCACGCATTGATGGTGGCGACGGCGACCAGCAGGCCACCGATCTGGTCGTCGTCGTAGTGCTTGCGCACCCGCTGCCAGGTCTCCTCACTCACCCCGCCGCCGTCGGCCAGCCGGGTGCCCGCCTCGGTGAGTTCGAGCGCGGCGCGTTCGGCCTCGGTGAAGACGGTGGCCTCCCGCCAGGCGGCGACCAGGTTGATCCGCACTGTGGATTCCCCGGCGTGCAGGGCGTCCTTGGTGTGCATGTCCAGGCACATCGCGCAGCCGTTGATCTGACTGGCCCGGATTTTCACCAGTTCGTAGGTGGCAGCGGGCAGACCCGAGCTCTCGGCCACCTTACCGGCGGTGACCAGCCGCTTGACGTAGCCGGCGGTGATCTTGTTCTCGAAGAGATTCACGCGGGGTTCCATAACCGGTTCCTTTCGTAACTGCCTTTTCACAGAGACGACGACGCACCGGAACCAGGTGTGACATCCCGCGGTGAGTGCCGCGGGCGGGCGCGCGGGTCAGGCCGAGAAATCGAACTTCACATCAGTCAGCCGTTCCGAGAGTTCCCACAGCGAACGCGCGGTGAGCTGGTCCTTCGCTCGCTTCGAGCAGCCCGAGCGGCCGGGATGGCCGCGCATCCCGCCCAGTCCGGTGGGTCCGTAGTAGGCGCCCGGCTCGACCGGGGCGGTGGCGGCGAAGAGTTCCGGCAGCGCCCCCATCTCCGCACTCTGCGCGAATACTTTGTTACCGATGTTCATCACCGAATCGAGCACTGTCTCGGTATGCGACTGCAGTTCGGTGGCGGCGTAGCCCGGGTGGGCCGCCAGCGACAGCTTCGCCGATCCGGCCGCGGTGAGGCGGCGCTGCAGTTCGAAGGCGAACAGCAGATTCGCCAATTTCGACTGGCCGTACGCCGACCAGCGCTTGTAGGGGCGCCGCTCCCAGTTGAGATCCCCGAGGTCGATGGCCCCGGCCACATGGGCACCGCTGGACAGGGTGACGACCCGCTCACCGATCTTGCCGAGCAGCAGGCCGGTGAGCGCGAAATGGCCGAGATGGTTGGTACCGATCTGCATCTCGAAGCCGTCGGCGGTACGGCGCAGCGGTACCGCCATCACGCCGGCATTGTTGATCAGGACGTCCGCGCTGCGCACCCCGGCGGCGAACTGCCGGACCGAGGACAGATCGGCCAGATCCAGCTGCCGGACCTGTGCGCGCTCACCGATCTCGTCGGCGACAGCCTGGCCTTTGCTCATATTCCGGCAGGCCAGAATCACCTGCGCCCCGGCCCCGGCCAGGGCACGCGCGGCGACGGCGCCGAGGCCGCTGTTCGCGCCGGTGATGATGACGGTTCGACCCTGCTGGTCGGGGATGTCCCCGACGCCCCAACCACTCATGGGGCGAGTCTAATGGGCGACGGGGAGGTGCACCGGGCGCGACGGACCGGGTACCGCATACCGGATCCGGATCACCCGCTCGCCGCCGAGACCTCCGCGGTGGCGACGGTCTTTTCAAACGATATAGGTTTGCCTAACCTATTGATAGACCGGAAACGCGCCGCACACGCTTCCCGAGTCCCTGTTCCCTATGAGGCATATCGTGACTTCCACCGCCGTCGGCACCCACCGTGACGGCTATGTTCCCTTCCCCGCGGACCTGGCCGAGACCTACCGTGCCGCCGGTTACTGGACCGGCACCACGGTGGGAGATCTGCTCCGCGAAACCGCAGCCCGCAGCCCGCAGCGTCCGGCTCTGCTCGGCGACCGGCCGCTGTCCTACGCCGAACTGGACGCCGAAGCCGACCGGATGGCCTACGGATTCCTGGCGCTCGGGATCGCGCCGGGCGACCGGGTGATCGTCCAACTGCTCAACACCCCCGAATTCGCGATCGCGCTGTTCGGGTTGTTGCGCGCCGGCATCATCCCGGTGCTCACATTGCCCGCACACCGCCGGGCCGAGATCGAACACCTGGCCGGTCTCTCCGGCGCGGTCGCCTACCTGGTCGCCGACCGCCAGGGCGATTTCGACTACCGGCAACTGGCCGCCACCCTGGTGACCGCCGTCGAGTCGCTGCGACACGTCTTGGTCGCCGGTGACGCCGGCGAATTCACCGAGCTGATGACCATCGCCCGGGACACCGGATCGCTGCCCGCGATCGACCCCGCCGATATCGCGCTCATGCTGGTGTCCGGCGGCACCACCGGACTCCCCAAACTCATCGCCCGCACCCACGACGACTACGTCTACAACGCCACCGCGAGCGCCGCCGTCTGCGAACTCGGCGACCGGGACGTCTATCTGGCCACCCTGCCTGCCGCGCACAATTTCCCGCTGGCCTGTCCAGGCATCCTGGGCACGGTGGCGACCGGGGGCGCACTGGCCTTCGTCACCGACCCGAGCCCGGAGAGCGCCTTCGCGGCGATCGAACGCCATCGCGTCACCGTCACCGCGGTGGTGCCACCGCTGGCGCAATTGTGGTCGGCCGCGGTGGAATGGGAGGACGCCGATATCTCGTCCTTGCGGTTGTTACAGGTCGGGGGCGCGAAACTGGCCGAGGTGAACGCCCGCGAAGTGGCCCCCGCGCTGAAGGTGACGCTGCAGCAGGTCTTCGGCATGGCCGAGGGGCTGCTGAATTTCACCAGGCTCGACGACGATCCGGATATCGTCTGCACCACCCAGGGCCGTCCGCTGTGCCCGGCGGACGAGATCAGGGTGGTCGACGAAGACGGCGTGGATGTCGCACCGGGCGCGGAGGGCGAACTGCTCACCCGCGGCCCGTACACCCTGCGCGGCTACTACCGCGCGCCCGAACACAATGCCCGCGCCTTCACACCCGACGGTTACTACCGCAGCGGCGATCTGGTGCGGCAGCTGCCCAGTGGCCATCTGGTGGTGTCGGGCCGCATCAAAGATGTGATCAACCGGGGCGGGGAGAATATCTCCTGCGACGAGCTCGAGGAGCATCTGCTCGCCCACCCCGCCGTCCGGCACGCGGCCGCGGTCGGCCTGCCCGATCCCGGACTCGGCGAAAAGGTCTGCGCGGTGCTGGTCGTCACCGGCGATATGCCCACTCTGGCCGAGATCAAGGAGTTCCTCACCGGGCGCGGTCTGGCGACCTACAAACTTCCGGATATCCTGCGCCGCGCGGATAGCCTGCCGCTGACCGCGGTGGGCAAGATCGACAAAAAGGCCCTCCGCGCCCAGGAGTAGGCCGCGGCCGGAGGCGGTCCCGGGCCACCGGGCCCGCGACCGTCTCCGCACCGGCCGGCCGCCCTACGCCTTCACCACATAGGGCGCCACGCTGCCCAGCTTCTCGCAGGTCTCCTCGAACTCCCGTTCGGGAAGCGACTGCGCGACCACCCCCGCTCCGGCGCGCAACCACGCGCCGGCACCGGACTGGTACACCGCGCGCAGCACCAGTGCCGCCTCCAGCGCGCCGGTCGGCGAAACCATCAGCACCGCACCGGAGTACAGACCACGCGGCCGGTCGTGCCGGAAGACCGAATCGACCCCCGGCCTCTTCGGAATACCCGAGGCGGTCACCGACGGGAAGATGGCGTCCAGCGCGTCCCAGGCCGTACGACCTGCCGCGAGGCGCCCCTGGACGGTGGATGCCAGGTGTTGCACACTGCCGCGTTCGCGCACCGCCATGAAATCAGAGACCGAAGTGGTGCCGGGTTCGGCGACCGTCCCGATCTCGGCGAAGCAGGTCTGCACGGAGAGGGCGTGTTCGACGATCTCCTTCGGATCGGTGACCAGCTCCGCGCGTGCGGCACTGTCCATCTCGGCGCCCAGCCCGAAGGCTCGGGTGCCGGCGAGGGGTTCGGTACTGACCGTCCGGTCGTCGTCCACCGCGAGCACCAGTTCCGGGCTGAACCCGGCAGCCTCCAGGCCGCCGAGATTCAGCAGGAAGGATCGGGCCGGCGTGTTGTGTGCCCGCCCGAGCCGGTAGGTGGCCGGGATATCCACCGCGAAGGGAAGCTCGACCTGTCGCGAGAGGATGACCTTCTGATATCGCCCGGACCCGATTTCCGCCACAGCCGCGGCGACGCGCTCACGGTAGCCGGAGGTGTCCACCCGCACATCGACCGGATGGGGTCGCGGGAGCTCGGTGTCCCGGGAACTCGCCACGGTATCGGCGAGAGCCGCGGCTTCGTCCGGATCGGCTCCGGTGATCCACACCGCCCCGGTGGCGTCGATCCGTACCTCCACGCGCGGGATCATCAGATGGACCAGGGCGGTGCCGGGGCGTAGATACTCCGTGGCGCCCAGCGACCACGCGCAGAATTCGAACGCGATCCAGCCGTAGGCATTGCGGCCGGTCATCGGAAGTTCGGCGAGCACGCTGTCCATCACCGCGGCCGGGCTGCCGGACCAGCCGCGGACCGCGGTCTCGCCCGCCCAGGTGATCCGCAGTTCACCGGCGTCGAGTTCGACGGTGCCGATCGGGTTCGCGGCGAAGACCCATTCGCCGCCGCGCTCATAGACCACATGGTCACCGAAGTGGTCCTCGGCGGCCAGGCGCGCCATCGCCGCCGCCGGGTCGGTCACGTACTCGGCGCGTAAACGTTCGTCAGTGGTCGACAACGATCCTCCAAGGCTAACCGACCCAGCTCGGAAGTAAGGTTAGCATTACCTGCCCTTGGCGAAGGTCTCGGAAACGACCGGAAACCGGCCAAACAACCCCCACGGCGCGAGAGCCGTCCATAGTGGTTGGCAAGGAGTATTTTCGAGCCGACAACCGATCGGGCGCCACCGATCCGGTCATGCGGCCTCGGCCCGCGCCGGGGCCGACCGTCCCATCCGAGCAGAGGATCCACACCATGATCGAGCACCGCAGTGGAACCCCGGCAACCTCCGATCTGCCGCTGGAATCGGTGGTCGCGCTGGTCGATTCGGCTTCGGGCACCGAACGCGAACTGATCGGACGCTGGATCGCCGAAGGCGGCCTTGCCGCCGAACTGGGCGTCCATGCCCCGGTCACCCAGCTCGATCTGGACGCCGGCGCCATCGCCGACCGGCTCACCGGCCGCGCCGACGATCCACTGGTGGTCCCGGTCCGGGTGCTGTGGCTGCCGCCCGAACGCGACGGCGTCCGGCGGGTGACCTTCGGTGACCTCGCCCAGCTCACCAATCCGCGCCGTCCGAACCGGCTCGCCCAGCGGCGGCTGGTCGAACGATCCCCCGACCGGCACCTGGTGCTCACCGGCAGCCCGGCCCGGCTGAGCGAACTGCGGGCCAACAACCCCGAGGCCACCGCCCTGCACTACGCCGGCACCGCCGAGCCGTTCGCCCGCGCGGTGATGCGTGCCGCGGTGGTCGCGCTCGAACGCGCGGAACGCGGCGTGATCGGTGACCGGTACAAGGTGCCCCGCCTGGTCACCGAGGAAATCCTGGACTCGCCGGAATTCCTGCGACGACTCGAGATGATCGCCGACGAGATCGGGGCCGATCCGCAGGAGGTGCACCGGCGCGCCGAGAAAGCACTGAACGAACTGGTCGCGGCGCAGAGCCGCATGGTCTCGGATCTGTTCACCCAGGCCATGCGCCCGGTCCACGCGTCGACCTGGAAGGTGGACTGCGACGAATCCGGGCTCACCGCGCTGCGCGACCTCAACCGGCGCTACCCGCTGGTCTTCCTGCCCTCCCATCGCTCCTATGTGGATGCCTTCGTCCTGGGCGATGTGCTGGCCCGCAACGATTTCCCGCCCAACCATGTGGTGGGCGGCGCGAATCTGCGGTTCTGGCCGATGGGCCCGATCGCCCGGCGCACCGGGACGATCTTCATCCGGCGCAGTTTCGGCGGCGACACGGTGTATCAGGCAGTGGTCGAGGAGTACTTCGCCTATCTGATGGCGCGGCGGTTCAACCTGGAATGGTATTTCGAGGGCGGCCGCACCCGCACCGGAAAGCTACGCCCGCCCCGCTACGGTCTGCTCAACTATCTCGCCGCGGCGGTGCGCCAGGAACGGATCGCCGACGCGCTGCTGGTCCCCGTCTCGATCACCTACGAGCGGCTCAACGAACTGGGCGCCATCGCCGACGAGCAGATGGGCGGTCGCAAGAAACCCGAAGGCCTGACCTGGCTGGCCCGCTACGTCCGCAACCAGCAGCATTCGGCCGGGCACGTCTACGTCCGCTTCGGGGCCCCGCTCTCGGCGCGCGAACGCCTCGCCGCCCACGGCGACCCGCTGATCGCGACCCCGATCACCATCCCACTGCACCGCACCGACACCACCGGCCGGGCCGGAACCGACCCCGCCGAGCCCCGCGAGGAGATCGGCGAAAAAGAACGCCTGGCGGTACAACGTCTCGCGTTCGACGTCGCGGTGGGTATCAACTCGGTCACCCCGATAACCGTCAATGCCCTGGTCACGCTGGTCCTGCTGGGTGTCCACCAGCGGGCACTCACCCGGGCCGAGGTCTGCGAGGTACTCACCCCGGTGCTGGACTACATCGAACAGCGCGATCTGCCGCGCGGCGAGGTCGCGAAATTACGCGACGAACAGAGCTTGGCCGTGGTCCTCGAACAGCTGTCGCTGGCAAAGGTGGTCACCGTCTACCGCAGCGGTGTCGAGCCGGTGTATTCCATCGAGGCGGGCGCCCACCTCGAAGCCGCGTTCTATCGCAACAGCGCGGTGCACTGGTTCGTCGACCGGGCCATAGTCGAACTGGCGATCCTGGCCGCGGTCGACGCCGCGCCCGACGATCCGTCCGACGACGCCGTCGGACCGGACGCCGACGCTCTGGATATCGGCTGGGAGGAGGCCTACCGGCTGCGTGATCTGTTGAAATTCGAATTCTTCTTCCCGGACCGGACCGAGTTCGCCGAGCGGATCACCGAGGAGGTGCTGCTGATCGACCCGCGCTGGCGATCGCGCTCGCGCGACACGCTCGGCAGCGAGATCCTGGCCGCGCTCACCGGCACCGGCTTCATGATGGCCCATCGGGTACTGCGCTCGTTCTTCGACGCGCAGTTGGTGGTGGCCGAACGACTGACCGCCCGGGACCCGGCCGCACCGATCGACCGTAAGCAGTTCGTCGACGAATGCGTCTCGGTCGGCAGGCAGATGCTGCTGCAGCAGCGGCTGCACAGTACGGAATCGGTTTCCACCGAGCTCTTCGGCAGTGCGCTGAAACTCGCCGCCAATCGCGGCCTGCTCGAACCCGCGGACCCGGAATCGGTGGAATCGGTGACCGAACTCGCCACCCGGCGTGCCGAGTTCGCCGAGCGCCTGCGCACCATCGGCTTCCGGATCTCCCGGGTCGCCACCCTCGACCCCTCCAATCTCCCGGCCGGGCGGGGCCGATGAGCACGCGGGAAGCGAGCACCGGGCACACCGGCGAGAACCCGGCGCCCTCCGGGATCGACGCGGTGGTGGCCGCCATCCGTTCGGGCCCTCGCGGCGCCGGGATCGCCGCTTTCTTCGATCTGACCGCGCTGGCCGAACTCGGGTCCGCGCCCGAGCCACGGTGGCGCGGGCCGGACCGTGAACTACTGGAAACACTGTTCGACCAGTTGCGGCACAGCGGCGAGAGCTCGGCGGGCGATATTCTCGAGCGTGGCGTGCGGGCCGCGGCCGGGCGGCCGCCGGAAGAACTGACCGCGCTGGGCGAACGCCTGTTCAAGCGGGGCTGGTACGACCGGTTACGCCCCGAGCTGCTGCGTCTGGTGCAGGAACATATCGCGGCCGGGCACACCGTCGTCCTGACCGGAGAAGCGGCGGATTTCCAGTTACGTCCCGCGGCCGCGGCGCTCGGTATCTCCCAGGTGCTCGGCAGCCGGGCGGCGGTGTCGGAGGGTCGGCTGACCGGACTGATCGAGGGCGAAGTGCGATACGGTCCCGAGAAAGCCGAGGCGGTATCGGACTTCGCGGCGGCCCACGGGCTCGACCTCGCGCGTTCCTATATCTACAGCGGCAGCGCGGGCGATCTCCCGCTGCTGTCGCGCGGCGGCACGCGGGTGCCGATCGCACCGGACCCCGTGCTCGCGGCCACGGCGGCCGAGTACGGCTGGGCCGCACTCGCCGTGAGCCCGCGCACCGCACCACGCCCGACCGACTATCTGCGGACCGTGCTGGGATTTCTCGCCCTGCTCGGCGGAGCGCTCTACGGGGTACTGCGCAAGTCCTACACTCGCGACCGGCGGGCCATGGCAGACGCCCTCATGAAGTACGGCACCGCCTGGCCGCTGCGCCTGTGCGGTATCCGGCTCCGCGTCACCGGCGCGGAGTATGCCCGCCATCCGCGACCCGCGATCTTCCTGTTCAACCATCAGAGCCAGTTCGATGTGCTCATCGTGCCCGCCGTGCTCGGCGGGCACGTCACCGGCGTCGGTAAGAAGGAACTCATCCGGCATCCGGTTTTCGGCCCGCTCATGCGCTTCGTCGGCGTCACCTTCATCGACCGTTCGAACACCGACCTCGCCAAGGCTTCGCTGGAACCGGTGGTGGACACTTTGCGTGGTGGCCTGTCCGTCGCGATCGCTCCGGAGGGCACCCGCTCCTACACCGCGCAGCCCGGCAGGTTCAAGAAGGGCGCCTTCCACATGGCCCGGCAGGCGGGGGTACCGGTGATCCCGGTGGTGATCCGCAATGCCGCCGAGGTCGGCCGGCGGGATTCGATGATCGCGCGGCCCGGCGTGGTCGATGTGGCGATCCTGCCGCCGATCGATATCGATACACAGGACCCGTCCGAACTGGATGAGAAAGTCGCGGAGGTGCGGCAGCGCTACCTCGACACACTGCGCGACTGGCCGCGCTGAACGGCCTCAGAGAGCGCGGCCGAGAAGCAGCTTCCACGGCATCAGTGCCGATTCCAGCTGGACCTTCAAGCTCATCTTGGACGCCCCGAGGGTCCGCTCCTCGAAGCGGATGGGCACTTCGGCGATACCGATGCCCTGCTTCTTGGCTCGGTAGTTCATCTCCACCTGGAAGGAGTAACCGTTGCTGCGGATCGTGCCGACCTCGATGGCACGCAGCGTATCGGCCTCCCATGCCTTGAAACCGGCGGTGGCGTCCTTGATCCCGAGCCGCAGGATGGCATTGACATAGAAATTGGCCCACGCCGAGAGCGCCTTGCGGTACCACTTCCATTCCGCCGCGGTGGAACCGCCGGGCACATAGCGGGACCCGAGCACGACTCCGGTACCCGGCCGGTTCAGCTCATCCAGCATGGCGGGGATCACCTCGGCGGGATGGGACAGATCCGCGTCCATCTGGATCACCACATCCGCGCCCTCCTCGAGGGCCCGGGTGATACCGGCGATATAGGCCCGGCCCAGCCCGTCCTTCTCCGTGCGGTGCAGTACCGACACGACGGTGGGCAGATCCGCGGCCAGCTTCTCCGCCACCTCACCCGTGCCGTCCGGAGAGTTGTCGTCGACTACCAGTACGTGCAGATCGGGCACGGGTAGCGCGGTCAACCGCTCCACCGCAACCGGCAGATTGTCCCGCTCGTTGTAAGTCGGCACAACAACGGTAACCCTCAAGGGTCGCCCTCCCTGCTCACCTGGTCTCGCCCACAACCCGGTCGAGCAGGCCGCGAGCGTCGCTACGTATTACCCGTGAACGGTAGCCCAACGGCCCATCCGGGAATGCAGCGCACCGGTGATAGCGCCGCTGAGCGGGCGATCGGCAGTTCTACGGCGGGAAATCAGTCGCCCTCGCGATACGCCCGGTCCGCCGCGTCCTGGGTGGCATTGCGCTCCCGCACGATCTCGAGCGCGCGTTCGGCCGTGGCCTGATCCGGGTAGGGCCCCATACGGTCTCGGAACCAGCACTGACGCCCGCGCTCGGCGCGCTGATGCTTCAAGCAGTAATACCACCGTTCGGCCATGGTCACAGCATTCCACCGGGCCGGGGTCCGAAACAGCAGAAACCCCCCGATCGTGGCGATTGGGGGGTTGATTGTGGCCAGGGCCGGGATCGAACCGGCGACCTTTCGCTTTTCAGGCGAACGCTCGTACCAACTGAGCTACCTGGCCGCAGGCACCCGGAACGAATGCCATCCGATGGAAGCCGGATTGCTCCGGCATCCACTGGCGACCCTGACGGGACTCGAACCCGCGACCTCCGCCGTGACAGGGCGGCGCGCTAACCAACTGCGCCACAGGGCCTTGCTGTGTCCCACCTATTCGCATAGGTGGTACCCCCTACGGGATTCGAACCCGCGCTACCGCCTTGAAAGGGCGGCGTCCTAGGCCGCTAGACGAAGGGGGCTCGTCCCGGATTTCTCCGGACCGGCTTTCAACGGCTGTCCGTTGGGAGCTCGCATAGCTTATGACAGGGTGCGCACAATTCCCAAATCCGCTGGTCAAGCTGGCGAAGCCAGCTCTTCGAGGCGCGCGCTCGCCCGCCACCCCGACCGGCCGAACTCCGTCACCCATTCCGGGGTGCAGGTGGCCTGAACCAGGACCTCCAGCGACTCGCGGAACCGGGTGCGCAGATCCGGCTCGCCGCCGTGGGCATCGGCCATATAACGCTGACCGATCAGCGCGCCGGCGAGAGTCCGGGTGAAGCGGTCCGGATCGGTATCCGGACGCAGCTGCCCCTTCTCGATCGCCGCGACCGTCAGATCGCGGATGGCCGTGGCGAGCATCGGACAGCCGCCGTGCCCCTGCCGATGAAAGCCGGGATCGATGACGAGCCGGAATTCGGCCTGCACGATTATGTCGTGCTCGAGCCGTAACGCGAGCTCGTCGAAGACGCCGTGCAGGATATCGAGCGGGCCCAGGTCCGAACGCACGAGCCAGCGATCGATGGTGCTGCCGTATCGCTCGATCGCCGAATCGAGGACGGCCCGCGCCAGATCTTCTTTCGAATCGAAATGGAAGTACATGGCGCCCTTGGTCGCCCGCGATCCTTCCAAAATGCGGTTGAGCGAAGCCGCGGCATAGCCGCTCTTCCCGAACTCAACGGCGGCGGACCGGATAATTGCTGCCCGTGTCCGACGGGCCCGCTCTTGCTGCCGTGCCATGCTCGAAACGCCTCCGAAGCCTTGTGCAATCCGCGGGATTTCCACCCGCAGAATGCTCGCGACCGTTCATCCGCCTTTGACGAGCGGGCCGACGCCGCGAACTTATCCTGTTGTATGCCGACCTGCGGTCGGTTTATTGACCCGTACCGAACCTTTGGTACGAAACCCAGCCCGCAGAGGAAACACACCGGCTGGTATAATTCGATGGCCCGGGTGCGCCGCAGGGGGTGCGCATCCGGGCATTCCCTTGCGCCGTTCCTGGTCCCCCATACGCCTCCCGCAGCGCCGTCCCGAGTGACACCCCGAATTCGCTGATTCGTCACGGTACTCGGAATCTCGTACCGGCATGCGGTAAACCGATACAGCGGGCTACCATTTCGCCGTCCGGATATCGCGGACCGGACACTCACGGCACCGAACGAAAGACCGAGCGAATCCTCCGGTAACGCAGGATGTTCGACCACTCGGGCAGGTTCGCCGACCGGTACTCAGCCGGCCGCTCCGACCCCTGGAAGGACACCGTTCCGCTCGCGCGGCCCGCTGGCAGCGCAACACTCCGGAAAACCGGTTCCCGGGCCCCACAACTGCGAAAAATCCGCCTTTACCGATCCAAAGGCATTGGTATCCAACATATTTGGATCGTATCGTGCTACCCGTTGTATCAACAATGCGGCAGGTACCGTAACACCGAACTCATGGGTATGGTTTCCGGCTCACCGGCCCCGCCGAACCGGTCCGACCTCCCCACGACCCCGGCGGACCGCCGCCCGCCCGGACCATATGAGGCCGGGCCCCGGCGCCCGGAGTGACGGAAAGCACCAGCATAGCCACCCGATTACGAGAAACCCGGACCAGGCCAGTACACTTGCGCCCGCGCCCCTATAGCTCAGTTGGTAGAGCTACGGACTTTTAATCCGCAGGTCCCAGGTTCGAGCCCTGGTGGGGGCACCATCGGGCGCCCGGCCCACCGGCCGGGCGCCCGATTTCTCCTTCCCGGCACCCGGCGCCTCGCCTGTGAGTTGGGCCAGCCCTGCTCCGGCCGCGCTGTGACCGGAGCCGACCCGCGCGGGCTCTCGCCGGCCCGGAGATCGGGCGGTCACGCCGCCCCGACGTACGGCCTGATCAGCCCGGGAGCTTCCGATCGCGCACCGGCCGGTGTGCTATTTCCCACGGCCGCTAACGCGATCGGGACAACGGGCGATAGGCCCATGACTGCGGATCCGGCCATACACTCGGAGTGACCCCGAGCAGGGGCACCTGCGCCAACGTGCACTCTTTCTCGGTCGGATGCGTTTCGCATCACACCTACGGTGCCGTAAGGTATGGCCGCATCGGCAACGGTCGACATCAGGTGACCCGCACGAACGCGACAGTATGAAGGGCTTGATTACATGGCAAGGGATCTGACTCAACTCGAGCTGCTCACAGAGTTGGAGCCGGTTGCCGAGCAGAACGTCAACCGGCACCTCTCCTTGGCAAAAGAGTGGCATCCGCACGACTACGTCCCCTGGGACGAGGGTCGCAACTTCGCCGCGCTCGGCGGACAGGACTGGGACCCCGACCAATCCAAGCTCAACGAGGTCGCCAAGGCGGCCATGATCACCAACCTGCTCACCGAGGACAACCTGCCCTCCTACCACCGGGAAATCGCCGAGAACTTCTCCCAGGACGGTGCGTGGGGAACCTGGGTCGGCCGCTGGACCGCCGAAGAGAACCGGCACGGGATCGTCATGCGCGACTACCTGGTGGTGACCCGTGGCGTCGACCCGGTGGCACTGGAGCAGGCGCGCATGGTCCATATGACCAACGGTTTCGCCTCACCCGCCGAAGCCGACGCCGGCTTCCTGCACTCGGTGGCCTATGTGACCTTCCAGGAGCTGGCCACCCGCGTCTCGCACCGTAATACCGGCAAGGTGTGCGACGACGCCATCGCCGACCGCATGCTGCAGCGCATCGCCGCCGACGAGAACCTGCACATGATCTTCTACCGCAATATGTGCGGAGCGGCCCTCGATCTGTGCCCGGACCAGGCGCTGGATGCCATCACCTTGATCCTGGAGAATTTCCAGATGCCCGGCGCGGGTATGCCGAATTTCCGCCGCAACGGGGTGCTGATGGCCAAACACGGCATCTACGACCTGCGCCAGCACCTCGAAGAGGTCGTCCAGCCGGTGCTCAAGAAGTGGAATATATTCGGCCGTACCGACTTCACCGCGCGCGGTGAGCAGACGCGGGAGCGGCTCGGCGATTTCCTGGAGAAGCTGTCCCAAGACGTCGTGAAGTTCGAGGAACAGCGCGACCGGATGCTCGCCCGCGAGGCCGCCAAACGGGAGAAGGCCTTCGCCACGGTGAACGGCTGAGCCGTCCACGAACCAGGAACACAACGAACGAGACCGCCGGTGCCACCGGCGGTCTCGTCGTATTCGCAGGTGTGCCGCGTCGCACCTCCTATTTCACCGGCAGGGCACCGTCCACACCGCCCACATCGGTGATCTGCCAGCCGGAGTTCTCCTCGACCGTCACGGTGTAGGTGACCGTGGTCTGCGTACCGCCCGGATTCTGGGCGTTGGTCGAGGTCACGTTCACGAAAACGTTCACCTTGTAGACCCCGTCCTGTTCGGACATGACCTTCGCGGTGATGGGGGTGGCGGTCGAGGTCCACCGCAGCGGCACCAGGATCTGTTCGAGTTTCGGCGCGGTGTCGTCGAACTTGCCCGCCAGCTGCGGGCTGGTGTTCTTCTTCAAGGCGGCGATCCAGGCGTCGAGATCCTCGAAGTTCACGGTGGCCGCACCCACCGCGTACTCGGTGGCCAGTTGTTCGGCGTGCCTGTCGGCCGCGGCGCGCTCGTCGCGCTCGGCCAGTTCACCTCGTGCGGTGAAATACAGCACGGCGAAGACGATCGCCGCCACGACGAGCACCGCGACGACCGCGCCGCGGATCAGGCTGGAAACCCGGATGGACACCGTGCCCGGGCGGGATTCGGCCGGGGCGCGTTTCGCGGGGGCGGCGACGGGTTCGCCCGCGCCACCGGCGGTCTCCCCCGGCTCGCGACCGGTGTCGTCGGTGTTCTCGGCCATGGATGTCGTCCTCTTTCGATTGCTCCCGGTCGGGGCAGCGGCCCCGGCGTGTATCCAGCGGAAATCGGGCGGCCGCCGGGTCCGGCGTCCACGAGGCTAACGCCCCGCCGGACCGGACCGGCAGCTACCCCGCGAGGCTCGCCGCGCCGGTCACCGCCGCAGCCGAAAGCGCCTCCGGCGGCGCGCCGGCGCGCGGTGAGGCACCCGACAGTGACCGGGCCCGGACGCTCGAGGGAAAATGGAACACTGTGCAAACACAGCTGGAGCAGGAGACACGTCTGCGGATCGGCCCCTACCCGGTCGATCCGCCGGTTGTCCTCGCGCCGATGGCCGGGATCACCAACCTGGCCTTCCGCAAGCTCTGCCGGGAGTTCGGCAGCCCGACCGCGATCTATGTCTGCGAAATGATCACCGCCCGCGCGGTGGTGGAACGCAACGAGAAAACGCTGCACATGATGTCGTTCGACGAAGGCGAATCGCCGCGGTCGATGCAACTCTACGGTGTGGACCCGGCCACCCTCGGCGAAGCCGTCCGGATCATCGTCGGCGAAGGCTGGGCCGATCACATCGATATGAATTTGGGCTGCCCCGTACCCAAGGTGACCCGGCTCGGGGGCGGCGCCGCCCTACCCTACAAGCGCAATCTGTTCGCCCGGATCGTCCGGGAGATGGTCCGGGCCGCCGAGCCGGCCGGTGTGCCGGTGACCATGAAGTTCCGTATCGGAATCGACGACGAGCATCGGACCTACCTCGACACCGGCCGCATCGCCGAGAGCGAGGGGGCCGCAGCGGTCGCCCTGCACGCCCGCACCGCGGCACAGCGCTACTCCGGGGCCGCCGACTGGTCGGCCATCGCACGCCTGAAAGAGGCGGTCACCACGATCCCGGTCCTCGGCAACGGCGATATCTTCAGTGCCGCCGACGCGGTCGCGATGATGGCGCAGACCGGCTGCGACGGGGTCGTGGTGGGGCGTGGCTGCCTGGGCCGGCCCTGGCTGTTCGGCGAACTCGGTGCCGCCCTGCGTGGCGAACCCGCGCCGGTGCCGCCCACCCTCGGTGAGGTCGGCGCGATCCTGACACGCCATGCCGGGCTGCTCGCCGAACATCACGGCGAAGACAAAGGCATGCGTGATCTGCGCAAACATATGGCCTGGTACTTCATGGGCTTCCCGCTGGGCGCCGAGCTACGGCGCAGTTTCGCGACCGTGTCGTCGCTGGCCGAACTCGAGACGCTCATCGCTGCGCTCGATCCCACTGTCCCGTTTCCCCCGGACGCCGAAGGCCCCCGGGGGCGGCAGGGTTCACCGGGCAAGGTCGCGCTTCCACACGGCTGGCTCGACGATCCCGAGGACGGGACCGTCCCGGCTGCGGCCGATGTCATGCACAGCGGCGGCTGAATATCTACAACCGACCGGCGAACGGTTCGACACGCCGATTCGACACGCCGGGAAGCTGTCGTATGCGCGTGCAAATATAACTGCGGGCAACTTTCCAGCATTTACCGCTTTTGCTGCCCTCTCGTAATGTCCGAGTGGCTCTCAGTGGCGAAATCGTTATCATTGCGGAATCCCGCGCAGCCTTTCGAGCACGGTTGCGTCGGCAGCGAGTTGCGGAAAAGCGAGGTTCATTGGTGGGTGACGATCGGCACGGGCGATCATCAGGGCCCGGAGGTCGCGCACCGTGGGAGCGGTATCCCGCGGGAGAGTCCCCCGAAATGGACGACGCGCGAGGGCCGCGCCGGCCACGGCAGCCGGAGCCGCCCGCCAACCCCGGGCCGCTGACGGTCCAGGATCTGGTCGACCGGGTGGACAGTGAGCGGTCGGTCCGGCGTCGTGAGGGCGAGGCGCCGCGCCACGGTGCGCCCGCGGGGCCGCCCCCGGAACGCCCCGTGCGTCCGGCGGGCCAGGTTCCGCGGCCGAATGCCGAACAACGGCCCCGCCCCGAACATCCCGGCCCCG
>NZ_BDBX01000060.1 GCF_001613205.1 Nocardia sienata NBRC 100364
GGGCGGAAGCGCGCCGGTACCCGCCGGGGCGCCGGAGGCCGCGTTGCCGGTCCCGGCCGGTGCGGTTCCCGCGCCCGTGGTGTGCTCAGCGGGCGCCACGATACCGGGCGTAGCGGTGACGCCCCCGGCCGCAACGCCGCTCTGGCTTTGTCCGGGCGGGGCACCGCCGGGACCTTGTGCGGCACCGTTCGCGGCGACCGCCGGATCCATCTGCGTCGGAGGAGTCGATGGGCCGATACCGGCACTGGTGCCGGGACCGGTGACCACAGGTGCACCCATCTGGCTGTTGGGGGCTGTCGAACCGGGGGCGAACCCCGCGGTGACAGGATCGCCGAATGCCCCGACACGGCCACCGGCGTTCTCGCTCGAAGGGCTCAGGCTCGCGGCGGCTTCCGCGTCGGCCCGCTCGTAGGCATCCGCGGATTCACGCAGAGAGGCGGCGGTTTGCTCGTGTTCTCTGGCGAGGGCCTCGCCCGCGCGTAGCCGGGCGTCGTAGTACCGTTCCAGCGCTTCCTTGACCGGATTGGCGATCTTGCCGTAGGTGGGTTCGAAGTTGGCGAGCCATTCAGTGGGTGGCTGGGCCCATTCCCGGGTCTCCGCCGCAACCAGAAGGTGCTGAAGGGCCAGCTGACGCAGTACCGCAGGGTCGATCTCCAACCGTTCCGGCATGCTCGATCAATCCTTTCCCACCAGCGATTCTCCTCATTGTCGATTCTCCCCAACCTTGGGAATACTCGCCGGTAGGCGAAGGCGCTGCTCTACCGGCGGACGCCGGTGGTGACCGTCGACCGCCGCGGAGCCGGTGGGGCCGCCGGCGGCGCCGCGAACAGCGGATGCCCCAGCACCTGGGCGTGCGTGTACACCGAATCGCGCACTGTCTGGCGCGACTTCTCCTCCAGTAGGAGCAGAACCAACTCGTTGCAGCGGCGTTGGAAGGTGAGGGCGCGCAAGATCGACAAGTCCGAGCCCGGATCGAGGTCGGCCGCGCCGGACCGGAGCTCCCCGAGTCCGATTCGGCTGGTGTCGGCACGATGCCCTAGCGCGGTCGCTGCGATCAGATCGTCGACATCCTGGAGCTCCTCCCACCAACTGTCGGCGAAATCGCGGCCGTCGCGCAGAGCGCGCAGAATACGCAATCTGATCTCCGGTGCCTCCATCGTGTCCACGGGCGCGAGTTCCGCACGCTGGACCCGGATATGCGCGTCGACCGCCAGTTCCAGACAGCGCACCGCGATATCGCGGTCTCCGACCTTGGTCGCGCGGTCGAGCAGGCGCGGCGATGACGTGACCCCCAGACGATCCAGTGTGCCCGGGGCAGGACGGCGCAGATCCATGGTGTCCGAGGCCGCGACCGACCCGGCCAGTGCGACGGTGCCGAGCCGCCCGGCGAGAACCGGGTCCATGGGTTGCGACGAGGCCAGCGCGGACAATTTCGCGCCGGACTTCGCGCCCCAGGCGATCGCGAACTCCACCAGGATCCGAGCAGGGTCCGCCGTACCTTCCCACCCGGACCCCTCGGATACCGCCCACAGCCACGGCAGCGACACTTCGGTGGGCAGATAGAGCCGGGCAGGCAACCAGCCGCGGCCCTCGTTCGAGGTGACGAACGCGCTGACCCCGCTGGAGTGGCGCAGAATCGCCACTGCCCAATCCACACCGACGACCCAGGAATCGGTGGCCGCACGAATCCCGCCCAGTAGTGTGCGCGCGAGGACCAGGTCCCCGTCGACGCGTTCGCCGACCACGAAGGCCGGCGCGGAAGCCGCGATCATGGCGGCGCCGACGGCATCCTGTACGGAATCTCCCGGCCCACGCGATTTCCCGGCGCCCGGATCACCGTCCGGCACCGGCACCGGCTGCTTCCCGACGGGCGTCGCGGTGACCCCCGATTGGGAGGCCGAGGCAAGCGCTTTACCGGTGGCGCCCGACCCGCGCTGCGTTTCGATCGGTCCCACCGCACTCCGGCCGGCCTGTGCCGATGTCACCGCCGCGGGGGTGGAGGCGGGGCCGCTCACCGCTGGACCGCTCGCCGCAGCCGCGGTACCGGCGCCGGGTACCGCCGCAGCCGTGGTCGTACCCGAGACCGGGCCCATCGCCGCCGGCGCTACCGGCGGTACGGCGCCGGGAGGCGCATTCTCCGCCTCGGACTCCGAAGTGACGTGCGCGCCGGCCTGCTTGCCGAAAGCCCAGGCCTCCGGCGTATCGGCACCATCGTGGGCCGAGATCTCACGGTCGGGCCGCGCGGATTCGTCGGACCCACTACCGGCCTCGGTGCTCGGCGATTCGGATCCGGTCGACTCGCTCGATTCGCTCGATTCGGTCGATTCGCTCGACTCGGGCGACTCGTCGACAGCAGCCGTGTCGACGCCGGTCTCCGCACCGGCCTCACCGGCTTCGGCCGGAGGAGTCGTGTTCTGCACCTGCTGTCCCGGCTGCGGGACTCCGGGTCCGGCGGATTCGGGGTTCGTCACCCCAGGCGCAGCACCGGTGGTATCGATCTGCCCGGCCGGCTCCGTGAGCACGGGCGGGCTGTCCTCTACGCCCACCGGTGGTTGCACGTCGAGATCCGGTGGCGGCCCGAGCACCGTCGGAGCTGTTTCCGGATGTAGCAGGCCGTCGATCAGGTCTATGAGGATCTGCCCGAGGACCGGGTCGGGCCGCACGGGGCGGTCGTGGCCGGGAACCCACGGTCCCGGTTCGAACCCCGGCCCGTGGTGGCGCGGAACGCCATCGTGCCGGCCGGGCCTGCCGGGCGCTCCGGGTCTGCGGGGTGCGACACCGGGAACGCCCCCACCCTTGCGCCACGGTCCCGGTTGCCCGAGGGCTTCGGCGATATCGTCCAGCCTCGGTAGCCCCTGCGGCCCCATCGAATTCAGGGCGGCTGCGACGATATCGCGCACATCGCCCTGGGCGTCGGACAGGATGGCCTCGGTCGCCCGGCGATCGGCTTCGGCCTCGGCCGCGTCGCCTTCTTCGCCGTCGCCGGTGTTGTCGCCTCGGGTGGCCTGCTCGATCCGTTCGGCGGCATTGCCGACCACGTCGAGGATCTGATTGCGGGTACGCCGGACCACATCACCGATGGTGTCGAAGGTATCCGCGGCGGCCCGGAGAGCCGTCGCGGCAGCCCGGGGATTCTGCTCCAGCGCCACGAGCGCCCGTCGGATCTCCGCCAACCCCTCCGACTGCTGCACCGTCTCCTCGAAAGCGCGTCGCGCCTTCGCCACGTCGATCGGATTCAGGGCGTCGGCACCTTCACGAGCGTTGTCGGCCAGCCCGTGCCAGGCCGACGGCGGTGTCTGCGGCCAGTTCTCCCCGACGATCCGATCCCAGTACGGACTCGTCTGCTCCGGCGCCATCGTGTCAGGTCAGACCGCGGACGAGCGCACGGTAGCGCTACCGTCGTCATCGGCATTGGCCAGAACGGTTGTGCCATGGCCGGTCGCCTCGACGGTGATACCGGACTGTTCGGTGACGTCACCGGTCCAGGCCGCGAAGAGATCGAGAACCACCTCCCGCACCGCCGTCGTGGCGGCATCCAGCGGCGAGCCACCTTTCATTTCGGCCGCCAGCGAATCCACGGTCGTACCGAGATCGTCGGTCATCACCGTGAGCGCCCCGGCGGCGTCACCGACGGTCGCCTTCACCGC
Source organism: Nocardia sienata NBRC 100364 (assembly GCF_001613205.1). Classification (GTDB taxonomy): domain Bacteria; phylum Actinomycetota; class Actinomycetes; order Mycobacteriales; family Mycobacteriaceae; genus Nocardia; species Nocardia sienata. The sequence goes on from NZ_BDBX01000060.1 coordinate 3,648, forward strand.
GTCGAGGGAAAGGATCTTCACCATGGTCGTGTCCTGTCTGTCCGATGCGGGGGTCAGGCGGGGCGGAGGCCGAAAGCCTCGTCTTCCATGGCCTGATAGGCGGCCTCGGTCGGCAGGCCGAACGAGTCGATCGTGTAGGAGCGAGCGCCGTTGGACTCCATCTCCCGCCGCAGGCCGAGGCGCGATTTGGCGTGCGCGAGACCGGCGACCTTGAGTATCTCCGCGCTCAACCAGCTGTCACCGTTGTCCTGCGCCTCGTCGGTGATGTGCAACCCGACGATCTCGCCGTCGCGGTCGCAGGCCACTCCGACGGTGTGATCGGGGTTGAACACCTCGTGTATCTGCGGAGCCGCCGCGGATTTGGTGGCCGCACCTTCGTCCTGTTCGTCTTCGATATCGTCGTAGTCGAAATCGTCGTTCATCTTCTTCTCCTGCGAATCTATCCGGCTGCCCGGTCCAAGGTCTGCGACAGCGCCGACCACGCGGCGTCGCCGATGGTCATCACCAGCCGCAGCTGCCATACCCGCGCTCCCAGGTACATTTCACCGGTGCCGTCGCCGAGCAGGTCCAGGTAGTCCGACCCTTCGACATCGGAGTTCATCGAAACCGTGGTCACCGGTGGATTACCGTCGTCCACGCTGATGATCGAACCACTGCCGCCGGGTATGAAGCTCTTGCGGCATCGCGGACTGCTGCCGATCGCCACATCGGCACTATTGGTGGTCACGGTGATGTTCGGGTTCAGCAGCAACTGCATCACCCACGACCGTGCGGCCAGCTCGGGCCGGTCACCGTTGATCCCGATGACCAGCGATCCGGCCAGATCGACCACCAATATCTGGTCGGTGCTGGTGATACCGACGACCACCAGCCGATTGGAGCTGTCCAGAGGAGCGGGCAGATCATCGGCTGCGACCGTGCTGGAATCGGCGCCGATACCGCCGTTCGCGGCGGGATATTTGGTGACGATGCCGGTAGCGACATCGACCGAGAAGGCGACGGCCGGGTTCGGCGAGCCGGAGCCCAGCGCGGCCAGGCGCGTGAGACCTTCCTCGTGAAGCCAGCCGATGGCATCGGCGGCCGAGACCGAATCGTCGGCCGCCTCCGCGGCCTCGGTACCGGTCACCGCACCGCCTCGGGGATCCCGGCGGACTCACGACCGTCCGCCGCGTCTTCCGCCGCGCCGTGCTCGGTGATCACGGTTTCCATGATCACCTGGTATTGCCGGGCCGCATCCCGGGTGCTCTCCCGGATGGCGGCCATGATCTCGGCTGCCAGCTCCTCGCTGGTGAAGCGGCCCGCGGTACCCGGCGCCAGGTACAGGCCGGTGAGCCGCCCCATGGCATCCACCTCCGGGATGACGGTGCCGCTGGGCGAGGGCCGCCGGGCACGCACGTCGTCGATACGCTCCCGCATATCGGCGATGCGATGCCGTAATTCGCGGGCCGCGTCCAGCGCGGCCTGCACGTCTGGGTGGATGCTCATGCGTTACCTCCGGAGCGGGTCGGGGCCTGATTGGCCGGCGTCGGGGTCGGCTGGGTGACCGTCGGCGCGATGGTGGGCCGTTCCCCGATAACGGGTTCGGTGTGCGGGGTGTCGTCGACATACATCAGCCGGTCGGGATGCCAGGCGACCACTCGGTTTCGCTCGTTCCCGCCACCGGCGCCGCCGGCACCACCCATCCCCCCGCCCATGGGCGCTCCCATGGGCATCATGGGCGTACCGGCACCGGCGCCGCGACCGTAGGCAGTACCGCCCGCTCCGCCGTCGCCCATCGGCAACCGGGCCGGCGACCCGACGTTGCCGCCGGTCGCCGCGGTCAACGGCATCGCGGTTGTGGCCGAGAGAACCTGTACATCGGCCGCGCTGGGAATCGTGCTGCCGGGCAATGAGGGCGAAAGCGAGGGCGACCCGCCGGACGGACCGCCCAGTGACGGTACCCCGTAACCCCCGAGACCGTAGTCGTCGAAGGAATCGTCGTACCAATCGTCCTCGGAGATGTCATCGGCCTGATCCAGGCCGTTGCTGCCGAGCTGCATCATGTTCATCAGCATCGGCAGCATCTGGGAGAGCGTATCGCTGGAACCGCCGGAACCGGTTTGTGTCTGCGCCGCGGCGGCGGTCCCCTGCGACGAATTCGCGATACTGGTACCGGTCTCGGTGGCGTAAGACCCCGCGGCTTCGCCCGATCGTACGTTCAATTCGTTGTATTCCGCGGTAGCGGCGGCGAGCGCGGCTTCGTTCTTCGCACGCGCCGCGGCCAGCATCCGCTTGCGCGCGGCCAGGATCTCCTCCGGGGTGGGATGTTTGGCCTTGGCTCGGGAGAAGGCGTTGCCGTAGTTCTCGGCCCCTTGCGCCAACTTCTCCATCGCGTCCCCCAATTGGTCCATCCAGCCGCGGTACGTGGCGAATCGCTCGGCGACCTCTGTCCCCACCGGCGTCCAATTCTGCAGGACCGAACTCGCACTATCCATATCGGCGGATGCCTGGGTCCGTGAGCTCGCGTTGAACAGCCGTACCGAATCCGCGAAGCGGTGCGCGGGCTCGGGCCCCGGACCGTTGTGCAGCTGCTTGGCCAGGGTCAGCGGGTCCCCGGTGACCACGGGCATACTGCTCAACCCTTCCGGCACGCGCCGGTACCCCACCGGCTCCACGGCCGGCACCGGGTTGGCGACCAGCTCACGCCCCGAAGCGTTGAGAAGGCGGGCGCCCTCGTCGTCGGCCACCGAATACTGGGTCGCCGCCGCACCGATGTGATGGGCGTCGCGCTGGATCTTGTTCAGCACCCCGATAGTGGCGTTGAACAGCGTCGCGGCCTGGGCGTTGAGCTGCGGAACTGCCTGCGCAGAGATGGGGTCGGCTCCCGCGGGCAGCACCCATTCACGTGGCATCGCGGCTCCGGTGATCCGCGCGAGGTCCGCCGATCGGCCCGCGACCGATACCAGTTCACCGAGATCGACATTCAATGGCATGTCTCATCTCCTCTCACACCGTGGCTCCACAACCGCTAGACCGGCATCGTGAGCACCGGTATATCGGCCGTGGTCTGGTCTCCGGACGTCGCCATCGTTTCACTGTCCTGGCCCGTGTCGCCCGTGGCCTCCACACCCTTCGGGTGCTTGAAGCCGGCGAACTCACCGAAGTCACCTCCAGTATCGGACATTTCCGTTTCGAACTGCCGGAACTCTCCGTTCACCACAGCTTCGACAGTGCCGGTTTCCCCGTCTCCGTATACGACGAGAAGGGCGGTCCGGTACTGCGAGTCCCCGCTCGAACCAGTATCCGGTTCGTTCTTCTCGGCGGTATCGCCACCGACGGTGACCACTGCGGCGGGCTGGATCTGCGCCTCGCCACCGCTCTGCGCGGGCACCGGCTCCGCCTTCTGCGGCTCGCTCTTCGGCTGCCGGATGATGAAGGTCGCGACATCGCCGGTTTTCGGCGGATAGACTGCCTCGCCGATATCCCTGGAATTCGTCCACGCCCCCGCGGTTCCCTGATACGCGACCTGGGCGTCGGTACCACTCTTGTTCGCGAGCGCCTTGTCGAACGCCTGCGCCACAGCGAGCGGGACGCGCTGGGTCTCCTTCGGGAACGCGTACGGCACGAGACCGTCCTCCCCGGGCACCCGCTTCGGCACCGCTGTGCCGGGCTGGGTGGAGGTGGCGCCGTTGGGGGCACCGGCCGGGTGATGCACCGCGGGCTGGGCCGGAGTGGCGGCGGCGTTGTTCGCGGCCGCCTGATTCGACCACGGCGTGGTTCCTACCGGCTGCTGCGCCTGCGGCAAGGTCGCGACGGCGGCCTGGTCGAAACGGGATGGATCCAGATCCTCCATCTGGTCGGACATATCCTTGTCCGCCTCGTCTCGCATTCCCCTTTGGAGGGCCATGAGTTGCAGCGGCATCAACATGTCCATCAGGCCGCCCACCCCGCCCGCCCCGCCCATCGATCCGGCGGACCCCAATTGGGAGGCGCCCGGGTTGAAGGCGGCGCCCGGATCGTAGGAGATGGGGTTGACGTTCGGGGGGGTGTTCGCCGCGCCCGCCAGGTTTTCGGCCTTGTCCCGCCACTTCTCGCTGGCATCCTTGAACGCCGAGGGATCCGGCGTTGCAGCACTGCTGGTACCGAGGTCGCCCGGCTTCCAGGGGTTGTTCACGCCGATCTGCGAGCTGTCGGGGGTCAAGCCCGGATTGTACTGCTGACCGGCGAAGCCACCGACCGAATTGGCCAGGTTCTGGGCCGCGGCCCTGTCCTGCTCCGCGGTCGGAAGCTGAACGCGATCGGCCGCGTTCTGGCTCGCCATCGCGGCATTCTGGATCTCGTTGGCGAGTTCGGTGAAGCCCTGACCCAGCACGGTGAGGAATTCGATGTCCGAACCGGTCTGCAAGCGTTCCACCATGAACCTGTTGACGCCGACGATGAGCTTCCCGATGTTCTCCTTGCCGCGCCTGCTGATCTCCTCGACGGTCGGCAGCACACTCACCACGCTCTGCTGCGTATCGGTGAGTTTTTTCCCCGCATCGTTGAGCGCGTCCGATACGTTGCGATAGGAGGCGCCGCCGGCGCTGGGACCGGTGGCACCCTGCACCGTGGTCGGCATCGCCGGAATCGGCGACACCTTCAGTTCTTGCTTCTTCTTCAGATCGCCGAACATCTCATAGGTATCCACCAGCGAGTACGCGAACGAGTTGGAAGGGCCGCCGTACCACGTGACAATGCTCGGATTGAGTTTCTCCGGTCTCAGCAGGAACCCCTGTCCTTGCTGGGGAGACGAGCCCTGCTGGAAAGGAGGCGTCCCCATCAGGCCCACCGCCGCGGCCGGCTTGTAGCCGTCCCATACCAGGGTCACCCTGTTCACCGCGGCTCCCGGTGTGTCCCCGCCGGATCCATCGGATCCCCACTCCCACGGCGGGCCGTGCTCACCGAGCATCATGGCGGTCGCCGAGCCGAGACCTACCAGTGAGCCGCGACCGTACTTTTCGAATCTGTCTGCATTCTTACCGGCCGCCTTCGCGGCCTCCTCGGCCTTCTTGAAGGCCGCCTCCGCGTCGCTCTTCGCCTTGTCCAGCTCGCTCCGTTTGCCATCGAGCTCGGTGTGCTTGTCGTCGGCTTCGTCGAATTTTTTGCTCGCCGCATCGCGGGCCTGCTTGGCCGCATCAGCCTGGCGTACCGCATCCTCGAGTTGCCGATCCGCACTGGCCCATCGCTGCTGCAAGGCCACGTTGCCCGGGTCGGCATCCAACTGGGCCTCCAGATCGTCGACCTTGGCTTGAAGCCTATTGACCTTGTCGTTCGCCTGCTGCAGAGCACTATTGGCATCGTCCAGTGCGGTCCGCGCGGAATCGCGAGCAGCTTCCGCACTGTCGAGAGCCGCCCGCTCGGAGTCGGCCGTCGACTTGGCCGTCTGCGCTTCGGCCAGCGCATTGTCAGCGGTGGTCTTCCCTTTCGCCAACCCCTTGGTGGCGAGTCGTTCCAGACCCGCACCGGCCGCGCCACCGAGCATTCCGGAGAGGAATGCCTTGGGTGAATCCTGGAGGTTGAAGCCGCCGTTGGCGACCGCATCACCCGCCACCGCACCCAATCCACCGGAGGCCGACCCGACGACGAGTTTTTTTATGAGACTATCGCTGGGGCCTTTGAAGACATGTTCGGCGCCATAGCTCACCAGCATGTCGACCCCGAACCCCGCTACATCCCTCCACTCGACCATTTACCCCTCCTACACAGATGCCACAGCGCCGGGTGCGGACAGGTCGACCGGCGAGCCGGGAACGGCAGTCGCGGCGGACTTGTCTGCCACCTTCTCGATTCCGGGTGGATGGAAGATACCGACGAATCCGCCGAACTCGCCTGCACCGTCACGCATCTGCGACAGATCCGCGATTTTCACCAGTGCGCCGTCGACCACCGCTTCGAGCATGTCCTGGCCGTCGAACTTGACGAGTACGGCGGTCCGCTCCTCCCAGACGCAGACATCGCCGGTCATCACTTCGTTCGAGTCGATCCGGCGCCCGATCCGTTTCGAATCGGTCCACTCGGCGGGTGTCCCTGTATACGCACTACGGGCGTCGGTGCCCGCCGCGTTACCGAATGCCGCGTTCAGCACCCCCACCATCACCGGGGAGACCTCTTGAGTCCGGCTGTCGGGGAAAGTGTAGACCGGATTGTCCGCGCCCTCCGATACGGTCGCGGGCATCGGCTTCCCGGCCGGGCGCCCGGAATCGGGGCGAGCCGACACGGTCTTGGCGTCGCCGTTCGACGCTGCCGCCGGTTGTCCCGGTGCCTGTGCGGCGGGCGCGGCGTTCGTCGTGGGCGCCGGGGTGGGGACCGCCGCCACTGTCGCTCGGTTGTCAGGCCGGTCACGCTCGACCCGGTGGCCGGTCTCCCGCTCGTCCGGAGCTCCCCGACGAGTCTGTCCCAGCATGGTCTGCATCAGCTGTGGGAGCAGCATCGATTGGAAGGCGGATTTCATTCCATCGGCCGGGGGGGGCACCGTGGGGGTAACAATGGGTGTGGCTGCGGCCGCAGTCGTGGTGGCCTCCGGCGTGCCGGCTGCTGTGCCGAGTGGATCGGCGCCGGTGCCGATGCCGGCCCGGTCGGCGGCCGATCGATTCGCGTCCGATTTCGACCGGGTGTCGCTCGTGAGATCCCACGGGGTTGGTGCGGGGACCGCCGGCGGACTCGTCTGCGCGGTCGGCCCCGGCTGGGGTGCGGCAGGAGTGTAGACGGGGTAGGTGCCATTTCCCACGGGCGTATTCTGCGGGGATCCCGATGGCTGTCCGCTCTGTTCTGCAGTCGGCTTCTCGGACTCGGTCGCGGCACCCAGCGCCTTGAACGCTTCCACGTAATAACCGAGTATGGACGCGGCGTTCCCGTAACCCGCTTCGACCAGCACCATCGCGTAGGCATCCTCGCTCGGCGCGACGGCTCCCAACATCTTCAAACTTTTCGGGTCCACCCGGAATACCGGTAGACCACTGTACGGACTCGCCTTCTGCGAGTACTCGGAATTAAGCCTGTCGATGAACTTCAGACCCCGTGGGTCCAATTCGGCGAAACTCTTCAGCGCCTCCACCACCGCGGCGAAATCGCTGCGGCCCGCACCACACAACTGGCTGGTCTGCTGGTTCACCTCCTCGATCTTCGGCGCCTTGGATCGCAAATCCGCAAGTTTCTTGCGCATTTTCTCGACCTTTTCCGGATAATTGGTGACCCCGGCCTTGTCCTCACCCGAGATATCACTGACGTTCAGTTCCTTCGGCGGGTCGAGTTTCCCCGGCTTCTCACCGAAGGTGTCCCAGTACCCCGCATAGGCGGTCGGCAGGGTGCGATAGTTCGCCTCGACCGGCGGGGTGAGTTCGAGACCCTCCGGCAACCGAGCCGGATCGGGCATCATGATATGAGGCATCTTGTCCGGGATGGAGGAAAGCTCCTCCTCGCTGATATCGATCAACGGGATCTCGGGATAACCTGTGTGCCGATGCCATTTATCCGGGATCGACTCGAGGAAAGCGGTGGATTCGGGAGCGAAAAACGATCCGATGAGACCGAGGCGGGTCTTCCAAGGCGACAAATGCGCGCCGCCGAGCCATTCGGGAATCGTCTTCGCGAACAGCCCCGACTGGTTGTAGGCGATCTTCTCCGCACCGGGTCCCGTCATCCGCCGAGCTATGTCGAGTGAATGTTGCCTACGGAGCAGCCCACCGACCATACCCTTGGCCGGACCTCTGAACGCGACACCCCCCAGGCCACCGATCAACGCACCCCCGGCTCCGAGACCTGCTCCCAGCAGGATATTCTCACCTTTCAGGCCGGCCGTGACACCACCGACGATACCGCCGGCCAGTGCAGCGCCCGGTGGGCCGCCGAGCGCGAACCCCGCGATGCTCACGCCGCGCATGAGGAGGTCATCGCCGAGTCCCTCGACGACACCACCTACTGCGTCCCAGAGGCCCACTTCTCACCTGCCTCAGGTCGGGACGCCGGCCGTCGGCGTCATACGGTCGTAGTCGGCGCGGTGGCAGGGGATTTCGGTCCGGCGGAGCCGAGATCGCGGGCACCGGCAGCCGACCATGCGCGCCTCTCCTTCCTGACAGCCCCATTGTCCGGGATTCCCACCGAGGGGAAGCGGTGACCTGGTACGACAGGTCATCATCGAGACAGCGACCCGTAGACTGACGTGCACGAAAAATGCCCTCTTCCATCGAGGCCCGGATTCATGCGCAGGAGGAACACCCGGATGAACCTGCGTTCTACCCGGCCGGCGGCCAACGGTCGCCGGAAGATATTCGGGCAACATTCTCGTCGTGTCACCGGACAACTCCGCATCACGGGTCGTCAGCACCGGTACCCGGCGGTGAGCGCGATATGACGGCGCCGGTTCGTTCTCCCCGGGTGGCTCGTGCCCGCGACTTCCGATGTCGCCGCGGCGTGGACACCGGCTGGGACCCACTGCGCTGGTATCCCGATACGCTGGTCCGACGTGCCCGCGACTGGCTCGGCGAGCGTCCCTGGCATCGGCGGGCGCTGTGGCTGTCGGCCATCCTCTTTCTCTTCGTCGTATTCCCGGGAATAGTCGGCGTCGTCGCGACCGCGCAGGTCAGCAGCGGCGTCTCACAGATCGACGGCCTCGGTTGGATGAACATCACCGATTCCAACGGAGTGCCGCTGTCCAGCTACACCTTCGCCTCGAATCGCGGCAGTCTGCTCAATCCCGGTTACACCGTGTTGTGGACATTGATCGGCCTCGAATTCGTCGGCTATATGGCCATCGTGACCACAGCCATCTGGATAATCGGCTTCGCCTTCGGTTTCACCTGGCTCGATATGTTCGCCAACGCGCTCAACGGTGTCGCCGCCGCGCTCTCCCGGCAGCTCGCCACTCCGATGATGCTGATCACCGCCGCGACCATCGGCACCTTCTTCGTGGCCTGGTTCATAGTCCGTGGTTTCCCCAGTAAGGCCACCATGCAGGTGATCACCATGCTGGGGGTCGCGATCATCGGCCCGGTATTCCTGGCCGAACCCCTCGCCGATGTGCTGTCCTCCGACGGCCTGCTCACCCAGGGCCGGGATGTGGGCATCTCGGTCGCGGCGGGGCTCACCGGCGACAACAATCCCAACCCGGTGCTGCTGGTGAAGACCATGCAGGAGGATCTGGCGGACAATTTCGCCCGGAAACCGGTACAGGTATGGAATTTCGGTCAGGTCGTCGACAACTATGCGGCTTGCGAATCGGCCTGGTCCTCGGGCGTGCTCTCGGGTAAGGACGACAACATCCTGAAGGGCATCAAGCAGTGCAACTCCGCCGCGTACGCCCGTGCCGACAATCCATCGATGGGTCAGGTGGGTACCGGCCTGATCCTGCTGGTCTGCGCGACACTGCTGCTCGCCTTCGCGATCTACCTCGCGTTGAAGGTCATCAAAGCGGCCATGAACACGATCTACCACGGCTTCATGTCGATATTCGGTTTCGCGGCAGGCGGCTTCATCTACGGCCCGACCCAGACCTTCCTGGTGCGCAATATCGTCGACGGACTGATCGCCGCCGCTCGGATGACCGTGTTCACCATCTTTCTCGGCGTGTACATCCTGTTCATGAGCAACCTTTTCGATCAAGCGCAGGGGCAGGTGATGTCGGTCATCGTCATCGCCTGCGTCGTGGAAATCGTGGCGATCTCACAGGTCCGGCGGCTCAACAGCAGTCTGTCCCGCGGGAACGACTGGATCGCGAACCGGTTCTCGCTGGCTATCCAGGGCGGCGGTGGCGGCTCGGGCGGCGGTGGTGGTGGTACCGCGCTCGGGATGGGCGGTATGGGTGGCGGCGGCGGTGGCGGCGGCGGATCACTGAGCGGCCTGGCCGCCATGGCCGCCCTGAACACCGTCAACAGTTCGCCCGTCACCGCGTGGCTGATGGCCGCCACACCGAGTCCCTTCAGCCCGCTGGCACGGGGCAGGAAGCGGTCTGACCTGGCGAATATGATAACTGCCGAATCCCGGATGGACACCTACCAGTGGGGCGACCATGCCCGGGCGAACTGGTTGCTCAAGGCGAAGACCCGAGCGGATAAGGTCGGCGGGATGGGGACTGCCGCCGGTATCGCCAACGCACTGGACGGCCTCGGTGACAACCGGGTCCCGGACGGCAATATGGCCGCGGCGTTGATAGCCTCCGGTGGACCGGATGTCATGGTGTCCCATGCGCTTCGCGCGGCAGCGGCCCAGAAGTCCAGTATGTCGTCGAATCCCTACGGCTGGGGTCCGCTACAGAAGGCCCTCGCTGCCTCTCGTGCGATCGAGAATCACATGCGGCCCAGCGATCCGGTCGACTTGCGCAACGCATTCGCCGCGCAGGCGGTCGTCGCGGCGGACAATTTCGCCCGACACACGAATGCACCCCCGCCCGGCGTCCCGGTCAACCATGGGTTCATCAACCGGGTCCGGCAGAATTGGGATTCGGATATCGGGCTGCAGCAGGCCATCACAGCGGGAGAATGGAACTCGGTCGGCCGGGCCACTCGCTGGACTATTGCCACCGAGGTGACGACAGCTTTCCAGCAGGCCGTGCACAGCTACGAGGCCAACCCGACAGACATGAATCGCCGCTTGGTCACGCAGTGGGCTCACCGGCTCGCGAACCTGGACCACATGGACCCGGTTCAGGGCCTCGATCCCTGGGATCCGTAAAGACTGTCCGCGCCGCGCGGGTTTCCCGCAGCCGACCACGGATTCCTATATCGCCCTACCCGGGGCGAGTACCGCGGCCGATCGAGCACGGTCGGCCGCCGTACTCGCTGGGTCGTCGCCGGCGCCGAGGCGATCCGAGCGGGGGCGACGGACCTCTGGATTCGTTATCGGTCGAGAAGCGGCCCGGTGGATTCGCCCCCGGGCCGCGCCTTCCGCTCAGGCGAAGCGACGGGCCTCGTAACTACGCGGGAGACTCGCAACCTTGATAGTCTCACCGGTTCTCGGCGCGTGTACTACCTGCCCGTTGCCGATGTACATCATCACGTGACCCATCTGACCGTTCTTCCAGCTGGTGGACGGGAAGATGAGGTCCCCTGGTTTGATATCGCCGGGATTGACCGCGGGCAGTTGCCGGTATTGGTCGTTGGCCACCCGCGGGATGTTCACACCCGCCTGCCTGGCGGCATATTGGGTGAGACCCGAACAATCGAAACTGTTCGGACCCTCCGCGCCCCACACATAGGGGTCGCCGATCTGGGCGAGCGCGTTCTGCACGGCGATCTGCGCACGCTGTGAACCGCCCTGTCCGGCTTGTACACCTTGCGCAGTCGATGCCGCAGCGAACTTCACACCGCCGGGCAACTGCTTACCGATGATGTTGTACAGGTACTGGTTGGTGAGCTGATTTATCGCCGAGGCCGTGTCGCCGTTGTTCGCCGTACCTCCGGAGACGATCTTGTGCGCGGTCTGCAGAGCCGCCGTCAGGATCCGGCGAACCTTCTGCTGTCCCTCTTTGGTGTAGGCCATCGGCCCCAGCTCGGCCAGCGCCTCGTTCGTCATTTTCAGCAGCCGCCGTATAGCGTTCTGGTCGACCTTGTTCGAGGCGCCCACGGTGGACAGGTAGTTCACGAACTGCTTGTCCAGATTGTTGAAGGCGGTGGCACGGTTGGCCTGGAACAACCGCTTCGCCTTGACCATTGCCGGGCCGTCGCCGGTGCCCTCGTCCGCACCGGTGACCTTTTCCCGCAGTTTCTTCATTCCGGGGTCGGCCGGCTCCCCCTCGCCGTATACGGACTCCAGCGCCTTCAGCGCCTTCATGGCCTGTTGGGACTCCGGATCCAGCGCCGTGCCGCCGGCCGCCGCCGTGGGAGCGACGGTACCACCCGAACCGCCACCGAGCAGACCCGACAACGCCGATCCGATCATCGGCAGCAGAGCGGCGCCGGCAATCATCGCCATGGGCGCCATCTGCGCCACGGTCTCCGGGTCGACCAGCGGTTCGGGTTCCGGCCGGTCCTCGGTCCGGGCGGGAGGCGCAGCGGGCGGCGCGGCTACCGGCGGTGGCGCCTGAGCGGTAGTGGTCGCGGAGGAGGGGGCCGGCGCGGGGGGCGTCGTTGCCGGAGGGGGAGATACCGCCGCACCGGACCCGGGCGCGGGCGCGGGCGCAGATGGGGGTGCAGACGCGGAACCGACCGGAGGAGCGGTTCCGTTCGGGGGCTGGGCACCGGGCGGTGGCGTGGGTGCCCCCGGCGCCGAGCCGTTTCTTCCGCCACCCCAGGTTCGGCGCTCTCCGGGCTTCCCCGGCTCCCCCGGCTGGGTGTCACCGCCGTCCCGTTCCTCGCCGACGAGATCGATCTCTATCGGGTACGGACCGATTTCCGCACTGGTCACGCGGCACCCCTCAATACGCGTTTGATCTGCACCTCGGCGCCCTCGGGAAGGCGCAGACGCACGAACTTTCCGCTGTCCACCGTTACCAGTTCCCCCGGTCCGAGCGCGACGCCGACCCGGGTCGCGCGGCGGTCGAGGTACTCCCAGAACACCAGATCACCGGGAGATGCCGCTTTCGGGTCGACCAGTTGCCCGCAATATCCCTGATCGCCGACCGTTGCCGGCAAGACCGCAGCCGCCACCGCGCTGGTGGGGTCGCCGCAGTTCTCCACCGCGACCGCCGCCGGTGCCCGGGTCGGGGCGCACTGGCCGGTTACCCGGGCGATCGAGGCACTGTAGACAACATCGCGCGCGTAGTCGGCCATTGTCGCGGTGCCTCCCGCTTCCGAATAGCGCAGTGCCAGGTCGGCAGCGCAGGAGACTGCGGGCCCGGTATTGAACTCCTGCCACGGCTCCTCCTGAAACGGCGCCGTTTTCATCGCCGACGCGCATGCCAGGTCTCGATCGGTGACATCCGGATCATCCGGGTCGAAGGTCAACTCCGCATAAGGATTCTTCTCCGGTCTCGGTTGCCGCTCGACCGATTCCGGACTCGACGCGGGGGTCGTGGTGGCCGTGGCCGGCGTCGACGCGCCCGGCTCCGGCCCGAGCGCGATATCGCACTGCAAGTCGTACTTCTGCTTGGCGAACGACATGTTCTCCGCCGAGGGAACGAGCGACGCGAGTACTAAGCCCGGACCACAACAGCAGATCGCCACGACGGCCACCACGATGAGCAACCGCACCGTACCCTTGGAGCCGGTCGAACCCGGTAGGTCTGCCATCGTCACGCCTCGGTCACCGCACCGCCTCCGGCTCTCGTCGTTCGGTCTTCGCCACGACGGTCGGAGTACTGGTGATTGCTTCGGCCCGATCCGCCCGGGCCGGGCCGAGCACCTTACCGCGACCGATCCGGCTCAATGCATCGCGCATGAACATCTCGCCCCGGCGCTCTTCGGGCACCTGTCGTCCCGCGCCCACCGGCGGCGAGGTTTCCTCCCGCAACGCCTGGAGCAGGAACGGCGCCTCCTCCAGATCGACTCCGAGCCACTCCAGACTGTTACGGGCCAACGTCTCGTCACGCTGACGGAAAACGAAGCGATTGGGGATCAGATTGTGCGCGGCACCCTGGAAGTCGGTGGCGGGATCATGCGACGCGAGACCGATGGCAGCCAGGTGTTTACGTCCGTCACGGCTGAAGTCGGAAGTCACCGCAGCTCCCACCTGGGTCTGGGTGAAATGGTGTGCCTCGTCCCCCACCAGCAGGCCGAACCGGCCGTTGTCGGAGAGGAACGCCTCCCGGGCGGTGACCCCGACCAATTCGTACAGCGCGGTACCCAGTCGTTTGGTGAGCGGCAACCGGTTGTACAGATGCGGCGTGGTGAGTTCCTCGGCGGTCGGTAGCGCGAGCCGATGACTGCGGACCACCGTGGCCGCGGCATCCAGCCGGATCGGCGCCAGGCCGGGATCGAACAGTACCGGGACCCGTTCCACGATGGTTCCCAGCCGCGAGGCGAGATCGGAGTACTCCTCGAGCGATCCCGGCTCGTCGCGCAGCCGGCAGACCACCCGGAACAGGTCCAGCAGGCTGGTGATCTTGTGTTCTTCGATCCCCCGCGGGGAGAGCAGATTGCTGATGACCGCGCCGGTCCCCGAGGTCGGTGAGAGGTCCAGCAGCGGCAGCACGGAGTCCAGTGCGCGTTCCCCGGCCACTCGCGGATCGAACAGGCGCAGCGGGTCCAGCGATACTGTGGGATTTGCCAGGTCGATGATCACGGCGTCGTCGATTGCGGAGGCGAAATGCTCCCATTCCCCGACCTGACTGCGGTCGATGGCGAGGAACTGTCCACCCATATCGTGGACGAGGACGGCCATCAGCTTCAGGAAATACGATTTACCCGAACCGAGTTCGCCGGTCACCGCGAAGGAAGCGGACAGATCGTGCAGCGCCGCCTCCATGATCCCGAAGTGGATCGGCTCGAAATGGCCCGACAGCAAATTGATCCCGATGACCGGCCCGCTGTCGTCACCGATCTGGCTCGTGGTGAAGGGTACGAATCCCGCCCACATATCCGAGGGCACGATATGGGCGAAATCGTCGAAGGCCCGCCGCGGCGGGCTACCCGGCACCAGCAGCGACCAGAGATCCACCTGCGCGCCCACCGGCGCGGTCATCTCCACCTGGAAACGCTTGTATCGGCGCCGTAGCGTATTGACCGCGTCCATGGTCTCGTCCCGGGAGGGGCCTCCTACTGCGATGACCGTGGTGAAGGAGACCTCGGATTCGCCGCCGTTGACCTCGAAATGCTGGTTGTACTCACTCAGCATCTGCGCCTTGGACATCAGTGTGTTCTGCGCGAAGGAGATCTCCTGGTCGCGCTGGTCCATCTGCTCGCCGAGCCGTCGCAGGTTGATCTCGTTGGCCTTGAGTACCTGGTCGGCGGGTTTGGTGGAGATCCGCATCCCCCAGTCGACCGTGACATCGCCGAGGCCGTCTATCACGTTGAGGAATTCACTGCCCCCGGGGAACATCATTCCCGCGTAGGGAAACGAACGCGGAGTGAGCATCGCCTGGTAGGAAGGGCGATAGCCGGTGTCCGGCTGTACCACCTTGATCACCGGGACGAACGAGGGGCGCAGCCGGCGCTGTGAATCGGCTCGGGCGCCCTCGTCCAGCGCCGCGGATTTGAACACCGCCGCGGTCGCGTCGTCCAGGGCACCGGCGCGGGTGGGGGCCACCGGATCGCCTACCGCGCCGCGGGCCAGATAGTGCTCCCACAGCCACTGGAACATCGCCGCCGGCACGGGTACCGGATCGAAGTCGCCGCCGATCCGGGACAGGATTTCGTTCGCCTCGTTCTCGTAGGCGTCCAACTCGGCCCGTGAGATGGCGGTGGCATCGATCGTGGTGGTACTACCCCGCCACATGCGCGAGAGCGCGGAGATACCGCTGGTATTGGCGGTGCCCACCGGGATCGAGAGCAGGAAGATCCGGGTCTGCGGGGCGATGGCACGGACCCGCTCGTAGGAGGCGAACACCTCGTCGGCGTAGTCGGCGCATTCATCGAGATCCACACCTTCGACCATTTTGCTCAAGACGTCGATGGTGTTCTGCCGGGCCTGGATACCGAGCAGCAGCGACCCGTTCGGCAGGTTGTTGACCAGGGAATGATGAGCGAGTTTGACATCGTATTTATCGCTGGCCTTACGCAGGCCGTAGCCGAGCGGAGTGATGAAATAGTTCGCTGTGACCAGTCCGGAATGGGTGAACTGCAGATGCCCGCGAATCGCGGCGGTGGGTTGTAGATCCCGGTTGAACCCCATCAGCGTCCCTCTCCGCTCTTCGGTCGCCCCCCATTACTGCCTATCATCGTCCGCCAATTCGAGGGTGTACTGGACGCCGAGGGGGTGCCGGCCGCGGTGGCGGATTCCACCACCCCCACCGGTCGCAGGAAACGGTTCGTCCCCAGCATTTCGAGAATTTGACCGCCGCGCGCGGCGTTGCGCTTGCCGCGCTGTCTCGCCGATGTGGAGGCGGCCGGTTCGTGCGGCAGGATCGCCACCACTGTCTCTTCGACGAACATGGTGATCCGAGCCGATTCCGGAGTGACCGGCATACCCGAGGCGAGCGCGGGTTTCGGATAGAGGATGAGCCGGCCGAACCATACGATCCGGGACAGCAGCCGTACTCCTGTGTAAGGGATCAGGCCCAGCCCGAACCCGATCACTACGGTCAGCGCCACACCGACCAGGAAGGTGATCGCCGGATTCACCGGCAGGGTCATCGCGCCGAAGCCCGTGAGAATCAACCCCACGGCCACACCCGCCACCTGCGGCAGGGTGTAGGGCCCGAACGGCAACTTCTGGCCGTTCTGGGCCTTGCCGATCATGGTGGGGACACGTTTTACCGGCGTGAAGACCTTGATCACCTGGGTCACCTATAACCACCCACGGGGTGGTCCGGCACGATCATGTTGGCGTCACCGCGCGCGTAGTTCACCAGGGTCGGCAACATCCAGAACAACACCGCGGCCAGGATCGCCGAACCCGCGACACCGAGAATCTTCGCCGGGGACAGTTTCGATTTCGCGGCTTCCGAGATCATGACGCCCATCGAGACAATGGTGATCAGGATCAGGCCCGCCCAGCGGACGAAGACGAGAATCCCGTACAGGATGTTGGATATATTGCCCATGTTTTCGTCGCCTCACGTCAGTTCTGGGTGGCCCGTGGAATCTCTACGGTCGTGGTGGGTGCCCCGGTGGCGCCCGGTGCCGGACCGGCTCTCTCCCCCTGGTTCACGACAGCGGTGAGCGGCTCCTTCAGGGCCGGCATCGTCTCGATGAACCGCACCTGCCACTGCCCGTCACCGCGCACCATCGTCAGCGGGTAGGCGAGCGCCGGAGCAGCCCCGGACTGTCCTTCGGGTGTCACTGTCGCCAGCACACGCGCGGTACCACCGGCGGCTCCGCAGGTGGTGTCCTCGGCGGTGACGGCCACAGTGGTCAGCTCGGTGAACGGGGCCGGGCTCAGTGCCGCGATTCCGGAGTCGACACTCACATAGCGCGCGACATCCCCCGAGCCGGTCAGGTAGGCGGTGAGGAATCCGGTGACGACCTGAGTGAACGGCGTCTCCTCGCCGCACGGCGCCGAATAGGCCTGGGCCAGATCGGCTCCGACCCCCGGCGGCTGCACCGCGGCGGGCAGGGTCAGCGCCCGTAGATTCCCCTCCGATATCGAGACCGGCACACGGTAGTACTGCCGAACACTGTCGGATCGACTGCGTCCCACATGTACCGAAACGGTTACCGACCAGACCTCCACGGTCCCGGCGGACAGAGTCCGACTGGTGTAGACGACGATCGGGTCGCGCACCTGCTGACCGGTTTTCGGCAGCGAGAGCTGCTGGGAACCGCCGACATAGCGGGACAGAGCCTCCTGTTGCCCGGTCCCCGCGCTCAGGTAGGCGACCACGAAATCCTCGGCGAAGGAACCGGCGAGGCGGTCGTGGCCGGTCACGGTGACCATCGCGTCATCACCGGGGGGTTGAGGATCGGAGGCGAAGAAGTCGTAGACGGCGTGGCCGCCACCCAGCACGGCGAGGACCGCGAGAACGATCACGACGATATTGTCGCGGCGCCTGCGCGCGGCCATCTGGCGAAGCAGCGCTTCGCCGGAATTCGCACGCCCGGCCACCCCAGTCCTCACTCTCGAAATGGTAAAGAGCAGCCGGGCCACCGACCGCAGATATCTTCCCACATCTGGGGACTCGGCTGCCCGGGCGCGGGGCCCGCGACCTCAGGACATCGCGTTGTGCCGCAACCGGCCGGCGAGCCGATACCGGAGCTGGTCGTCGTATCCGATCGGCGTTCCCGGCGCGGCCAGATCCGCCGGTTCCGGTTCCACCATGGGGATATCGTCGGCAACCCGCACGAGCTGAGCGATGGCCAGCTCGCTGTTGGAGAACCCGGGGTAGGGATACAGCAGCAGTGAGGTCGGGGTGTAGCCGCCGGCGTAGTTGAGCGCCCGCAACGTAACCCCGGCGCTGTCGCCACCGCGCACCCGGGAGCCCAGATCCATCAACCGGACCCGATCATCGGGATGGAAGACATCGACCGGCCGGAACAGGTAGTCCCATCGCATCCAGGGTGCGGGATCGGTCAGCCAATGAGAAATGCTGGCGTGCGCCAGCTGAACAACCGCCAAGTGGTTGCCCGCCCTCCGGTGCGCCTCCCGCAAACCGACACTTTCCAGTGTCGGCCAGACCGCCGGGTCGTGGTCGGAGGTGATGTCCTCTATGAGCCACCAGGCACCGCGGACGTGCTCGTCGTTACGTGCCCGCACCGTGATCCGCCACCGGGTGGCGCGACCCGCGTTGCGTAGTACAGAGACCTCGAATTGCAGCTTGTCGCCGGGGACGGGCCGATAGAGGAGATCGAGTACTTCGGCGTGCCGATCGAAGGCCGAGATCCGGTGGAAGAATTCCGCGATGGACATCCGCGGCACGTATTCCTCGGGTGCGATACCCGAGAGGGCGGTGATACCGCTGGGCTGCGCGAGGGTTTGACTGTCCAGATCCCAGATCGCTCCGACCGCGCCGGGTAACGGTGGCACCGGGCCATTCTGAGGCCCGGCCCACCAGCGGACAGCGTGGACCTCGCCGCCCGGTCCGAAGACCGGGCGCACGATCAGCCTGTGCGGGCCCGAGCGGGTGGACACAGATTTGTCCACCTCGACCGAGCCTTCGATGCAGGCGCGGAGAGCCTCGGTGATATCACGGGTGCTCAGCCCGTCGTACAGGGCCGGCGTACGAGCCAGCTGTCGCTGCAGTACTCGTCGCCAGTCGGCGAACTCCCGGGCGGTATCCCCGACCGACGCGACCGAGAATCCTTCCGGCGCCAAAGTTTCGACCGTCACCCAGGGGATCACTGCGCCCTCTCATCGCGTGCGTCCTACTGTTGCGCGGTGGGTGCCTCAAACGAGACAACGGCCGCAAGAGATAATGTACCGTTGCGCAGCGGTACGTTCAATAGTGGACCTTGGGCCTATCACGAAGAGCGCCCAGCGCAACCGAGTCCGTTGGCAATCCCTGTTGACCGAGCCTGTGGCCCGCCGACCCGAAAATTCTACGGAAACCCTTGGCAACACGAAACGTTCGGGGTCGCCGAGGGGCTCCCGCACCGGAGATCACGTGGACCGGAGCCGAGAGGCGACCCCATCCGGAGGGAACAGCTATTCATCGGCAAAGCCGGCGGCGGCCGCCCGGCCGCCACAGCTCGGGGTTATGGAGCAACCGCGGCACGGAGCCCTGGACACAGGGCCGCGAAGGAGCCGGTGGCCTCGACTCCGCGTTCCGAGAAGGAGAATTCACTCACCCTGCGAGGTCAGGGCGATAACACCCGCACCGGCCAGCAGGCCGAGATCCTCCAGCTCCGACGCGACCGCCCGCAGTCCGGTGAGAAAAGGTAGCCGCGCGTGCATCGCGACGGCGTTGTGCAGCGCTTTCCACAGCGCCGATCCGGGCGTGGCGATCGGCCCGCCGATCACCACCCGGTCGATATCGAGCAGGGGCGCCACCGAGGCGATCGCCCGGCCCAGCGCCGTACCGGCCCGCTCCAGCGCCGCGATCGCGGTCCGGTCACCCTCCTGCGCGTCGGCCGCCAGAGCCTCGAGCGAGTCCCCGCCCCAGCCCTGCTCACGCGCCCATTTCGTCAGTGCCGCACCGCCGGCCACCGATTCCAGGCATCCACGTCCTCCGCATCCGCATCGGTCGTCGAAGCCGGGCACCAGAACATGGCCGATCTGGCCCGCGTTACCGGTACGCCCGACCACTACGAAACCGCCGACCATCACACCGCCGACAATCGTGTCCGAGACGTATACCGACAGCGAATCCATGACCTCCTGGGTGGCGCCGAAATGCCGTTCGGCCAGTGCCAGGCACACCCCGTCGAGAGCCATCGCGACGGTCGCGGCAGGGAACAGCTTCTGCACCGCTTCCACGAGCGGAAAGCCGGATTGCCATTCCCTCACCTGATCCGGCGCCACCACTCCGGAAGCCATATCGATCGGGCCGTTCGAGGCGATCCCGACCGCCGTGACCTCTCGCCCCGCGGCGATCTCGAGCAGCAGCTCCCGGACCCGATCCCACGCCCCGGCACGCGGGACGGGGATCCGCTGGACCCGGTCGGCCCCGACATCGTCCGCGATCTCGATCGCAGCGAAGCGGGCCGGACCGATCTCCAACGCCAGGATTGTCATCTACGCACCACCAGAGCTAGATCCGTGTTTGCCCCGGAGCATAGTTCAGACAGCCGCCGACTCCGTCGGCCGAAGCGGGCGACCCAGTACGATATGCCGTTTCGGCGCACCGGCGACCGCTGTGCCGTGGGTCGGACGTGGACCGTTGCGAATGATGCGCATCGGGCGCTTGTGGTCGATGGGCACCGTCCGGTGCCGGTCGAGATTTTCGATGATATTGCCCGAGTTGTCGTAGGCGACGCCCGCCCAGATCATGGCTCGCGGCGCATCGCCCCGCTCGATGAGTGTCTGCGCCAGCCGACTGCACTGGGCGAACAGTGGGCAGCCATAGCAAATGCGCACCGCTGAATGCCAGGCTTCCGGAGTGCCGGAGTCGAGGTCCCAGCTGTCGGGTACCTCCGCGCACGGGGGCCGCTGCGCCGATTTCGCCGCGGCCGGCAGCGGCGTCGCGGGAAGCCGGGAAGTAGTGGTGGCGCGAGGTGCAACCACGCTCAGGGAACGAACTCGCATTGTGCTCATAGCCGTCTCCGGAACTGCCGAGGGCACGCCGGGGGAACCGATACGTGTCCCGTTGGTCGGGCGGAACGTCAGGGCTGCTCAACAGTCCCCGGAAACCAGCTGGTGTCAGCTGTATCACGCACGTTAGAGCACAGAAGGCTCTCCAGGCAAGGCCTCATGCCGTTAGGTAACGGGACGTTGACGTGTTTTTCACATCTTTTAGCCGCTGCTCAGCGGTTCGTTTGGTTACGGACCGTTTATCTACGGGCCCGATTATGGTTTCCTATACGTATGGCTGGCGAATCCGAGTACACGATCGACGAGCTGGCGCGGGCTGCCGAAACCACCGTGCGCAGTGTCCGCGTGTACCACGAGCGTGGGCTGCTGCCCTCGCCCGACGTCCGGGGCCGGATCGGCTACTACGGCTCGGACCACCTCAACCGGTTGCAGACCATCAGCCGTCTGCTCGGACGGGGTATGAAACTGAACGGCATCCGGGAACTCCTGGCCGCCTGGGATCGCGGCGACGGTCTCGGGGATGTGCTGGGTGTCACCGACCAGACCGTCAGTACCCCCGGGCGGCAGGCCCCGGCCCCGGCACAGCCCGAGCCCGAGGAGCCGGTTCACGAACTCCCCGAGTACGTCCAGCAGGCATTGGCCGCCAGTGACGACCCCTTCGACGTGTACCGGGTCACCAACCCGCGCTGCAGCGATCTGGCCACCCGGCTCACCGATGCCGGCCTGCCCGCCGCCGCTACCTTCCATCTGGTCGAACGTATGCGCTCGGATTGCGACCGTATCGCCGACCGCTACGCCGCCGAGATCTTCTATGTACTGGCGAGTCGCGCGTACGAGCAATCCGAACGAAACCCCAAGGACCGCACCAAACTGGAGACCGACCTGGCCATTGCCCGGTTGATCGTCACCCGGGCCGCGTCCGAATTGATCGATCAGGCCTTCGGCCGACGCGCGGAACTCCCGGCGCCGGAGGTGGAGATCGGACTTCCCCGGGCCGGTCAGCAGAGCGCGGTGAACGACGGAAAGCAGCCGTCACGGTCGCGGATCTGAGGGCCGGATCGGCGGCGCGCGGCGGCACGAACGAACAACTGTCGGGGTGACAGGATTTGAACCTGCGACCACCCGCTCCCAAAGCGGGTGCGCTACCAAGCTGCGCCACACCCCGTACCGCCCCCGGAGGGAACGAGCACCGGACCGGAGCGAGTAAGAGGAGTCGATCCCGCACCCCATCAGCTCCCCGAAGACGGATCTTCGTTAATACGGGACCTGCCCATATGCCAGAAAACCGCTGGTCGAACTGACTCTCGCTCCGCCCGATCGTACCCGATCGGGCCGGTGCGACCGAACCGATATCCATACCGGCCGGGTCTCACCACGCTCTCTGGTCCCCGTTGCCGGGGACGTTCGAACGAGAACAAGATGCCATGCATTCACGGCGAAGGCAAACCGCACAGGAGCGCCGTACCTACGGTCGGCGGGAGAAGACTGCGCTAGAAGGCCGGGCCGACCTCAGCGATACCGGCGCTCGATCCGGCACGCGCTCACCGCTCGGCGGTGACCACAACTCCAGGGGCACAGCAGGCGTTCGGCGAACGGTCGTCGCCGACCTGAGGAAGGAGCCGAACGCAGGGGCACCCGGCTCCGAGACTTGAAAGCTTGTAGAGAAAGCCCTGCCAGCAGGGCCTTTCCGATTGAGCGGGTGACGGGAATCGAACCCGCACCATCAGCTTGGAAGGCTGAGGTTCTACCATTGAACTACACCCGCATGCATACGACATCGATAGGATCGCCACGATATCGTGTGCACAGCGACTCTACCCAATCCTGGTTTCGTTTCGCCAATCAACCCCCTCACCGGCACAGATATCACCGGCGGCACCGGGCGGCGGCCGACTCCCGCAGACTTACCAGTGACGGGAAACCTCGGTTTCCGAGGGCCACCGGGCCGATCGCCGAGCTGCGCCGGGCGCGGCATCCGGCTTCCTGCAAAAGGGTGTAACACAAGCGATTCCGCGACGATAGGGGCAGAGATCACTGTTGTACCGGAGCCCGAGAACTTGTTATAGAACGCAGGTCGGCGGGTTCCACCATCTTGCTACGATCTTCTTGCCGGACGGGGTATCTGGAAAGGGGGCGGTAGCGTGCACCCGACAAGGTGGACCATCCGCATAGCAGTGCGACAGAGCCGGCCCGGCCCGGCGCCCACGCGGCGGGCCCCGGTTCGTAACGCGAGTTCCACCGGCGCCGGTGGTCGATATGACCGCTGAGAGCCGCCCACCCGTTCGTTCGACGGCACGGGAGTGGGCGCAGGCCGCCGGTGCCCAGCCCGACGCCGATATCAGCGCCGCCGAAATCGAACCCGTTCTCGTCGAAATTCTCGATCAGCTGCTGCACCTGACCGTTTCCGATCCCTTCCCGATCCGGGCGGCCCGCCGGCTCGGCGCCCGCCTCTGCGCCGAACCACTGCACCAGGTGCGGATGCTCGCGCTGGTCACGCGCACCCTGCTCGGCTTTCCGGCCGGCCCGCGCGGTTCACTGGTGGCGACCCGGTGGCCGCTGGTGGCCAGCCAGGCCATCGACAGCTATGCCCAGGCGCTCCAGGAACTGGCCCTGGCCCAGCAGAAGAAGAACCTTTCCGACGAGGCCACCCAACGGGTCCGTGAATTCGCCGCGCTGCAGCAGCGGCTCGAGCACGAGGCCACCCATGATGCGCTGACCGGACTGGCCAACCGCACCCTGCTGCGCAAGCGGGTACGCATGATGGCCGAACAAGCCGATCGCGGGGTAGGTCTGCTGGTGGTGGACCTCGACCGGTTCAAGCAGATCAACGACAGTTACGGTCACGCGGTGGGCGACGAGGTACTTGTCGAACTGGCCAAGCGGCTGCGGGAGGTGGCGCCGCCGGGAGCGGTGGTGTGCCGCTACGGCGGGGACGAATTCGTGCTGGCGGCCGGGATGGCCGAGAATCGCGTCACCGAACTGGCCCACGCAATCGTCCACGCGCTCAACGATTCGGTGTGGTCGTCGGTGGGGCCGGTCCCGGTCTCGGCCAGCGTCGGCACCACCTATGCCCCGCCGCAGGACCGCAGCGAACTGGCCGCACTGCTACGCCGGGCCGATCAGGCGATGTACTCGGCGAAAACCGCGGGCGGGGGCCGCTACGCCGGAGCCGAAACACTGGACGCCGATACGGCCGTCGCGGGGTGAGCGCCGCGGCTCATGCCGGTTGGCACTGCGGGCACCAGAACAGGTTCCGGCCCTCCAGCACCGCATGCCGCACCGGCCCGCTGCAGCATCGGCAGGGTTCACCCGCCCGGCGGTAGACATAGGTGCGTGGCCGGTCCGCGGCGTAAGAGGGCGCACCGTGATCGTGCTCCGGCCGCACCACGTGCATTTTTCCGCGATGCACACCCACCCGCATCAGCTCGACCAGGTCGGCCCACAGCGCCGACCATTGCGCGGCGGTCAGATCCGCGCCCGGGCGTTGCGGGGAGATGCCGTGCCGGAAAAGTACTTCCGCGCGATACACATTGCCCACCCCGGCGATCACCCGCTGATCCATGAGCAGAGATCCGATACTGCGCCGCGAGCGGCGGATCCGCGCCCACGCCCGGTCGGGCTCGGCGTCCGGGCGCAACGGGTCGGGTCCGAGCCTGGCGATGAGCGCCTCGGTCTCCGGCGGGGTGAGGATCTCACAGGCGGTCGGACCGCGCAGGTCGGTGCCGAACCCGCGGCCGTCGCGGCCCGGGCCGGTCAGCCGCATCCGGACCTGGCCCACCGGCTCGGGCATCGGCAACTCCGATTCGCTGAAGGTGCCGTACAACCCCAGGTGGATATGCACGTACAGCTCACCCTCGTATTCGTGGAGCAGATGTTTGCCCCACGCCTGGGAGCGGACGAGAATCCGGCCGTCGACCCGGGCGGCTCCCGTCGCGAACTTCCCCTGCGGGCTCGTCACCCGCACCACCGCGCCGGCCAGCCGTTGTTCGTGCCGGCGGGCGAGGCGGTGCAGGGTGTGACCTTCGGGCACCCGACTACTCGCCTGCCCGGTGGGTCAGTTGGCGGGCAGCGCCGGCGGTTGGCCGGACTTCTCGTAATCGGCGAGGATATCGATCCGGCGCTGATGCCGCTCCTCGTCGGACCACGGGGTCTCGATGAAGGCGTCCACGATCGCCAGTGCCTCGTCGCGCGAGTGCATCCGGCCCCCGATACCGATCAGTTGCGCGTTGTTGTGTTCCCGCGCCAGGCGAGCGGTTTCCACGCTCCAGGCCAGGGCGCACCGCGCACCCGGCACCTTGTTCGCCGCGATCTGCTCGCCGTTACCGCTACCCCCGAAGACCAACCCCAGGCTGCCAGGGTCGGCGACGGTGCGGCGGGCCGCCTCGATGCAGAAGGCGGGATAGTCGTCGAGCGCGTCGTAGACGAGGGCGCCGCAGTCGACAACCTCGTGACCGGCTTTTTCGAGATGGTCCTTGACGGCGTTCTTCAATTCGAAACCGGCGTGGTCGGCACCCAGGTATACGCGCATGGCTGCGATTCTGTCAGGCCTGCTACCGGGCGCCGACGGCGGGCGGGGGCACCAGCCGACTGCTTAGAGTCGTGGGTATGCAGCCGCACGACCCTCAGCAGCCGTCCGGATCCGGCCCCGGCGCCGCCTGGTCCGCGAGTACGCCGGAGCCCGGGCCCTACCCGTGGCTCAGCGACCACCCCGCCTCCTCCGTTCCGCTCCCGGGCGGTTATCCCCCACCGCCGGTACCGCGGCACGAGCCCCGCGGGCTGTCACCGTTCGGGATGCCCGCCCGGCACAGCTGGGAGATCCCGCTATTGGTCGTGGTGATACTGCTGACCGCTACCTCGTACCTGCTGGCGTTCCTGTTCCTGTTCCTCGGGCTGGTCAACCAGTACATCCTGATCCTGGTGGCGGCGCCGCTGCTGCTCTGGTTCGGTCGCGGCGTCAACCTCTCGTCCCAGCGGGTGAACGGGGTGAAGATGTCGCCCTCCCAGTTCCCCGAGGGATATCGGATGGTGCAGGAGGCCGCGGCCCGCTTCGGTATGGCCAGCGCGCCGGACGCCTACGTCGTGCTCGGCAACGGACGGATCAACGCCTTCGCCTCCGGGCACGGTTTCCGCCGCTATGTGGTGGTGTACAGCGATCTGTTCGAGATCAGCGGCGCCGCCCGGGAACCGGACGCCCTGGCGTTCATCATCGGCCACGAGGTGGGCCATATCGCGGCCGGTCACGCCTCCTACTGGCGCCAGCTGGGCATGTTCCTGGTGCCTTTCCTGCCGGTCCTGGGCAACTCGCTGATCCGCGCCCAGGAGTACACCGCCGACAACCACGGCTTCTGCCATCGGCCGCAGGGGGCACCCGCCGCGATGGGCACCCTGGCGGCGGGAAAATACCTCAACTCGGTGGTGGGATTCGACGAGATGGCCGACCGCGCGGCTCAGGAACGCGGTTTCTTCGTCTGGATGGTCAATGCGATGGCCTCGCATCCGGTGCTGACCTGGCGCATGTGGGCGCTACGTGATCGCAGTCGGCACGGACGGCTGTTCTGGCGGCCCGACCCGGCACCGCCGCGGTTCGGCCCGATGCCCGGCCCGCCGCCGTACCCCGGTCACGGCGGCGATGCGGTCGCCTTGTCGAAGGCCCCGCGCTGATCCGGGTGGGTTGCGGCTCCGGAGCGGAAACCGCAACCCCGCGGCTCAGTCGAATTCCGGGCTCTCGTCCCGGGTGCGCTTGAGTTCGAAGAAGTGCGGGTAGGCCGCCAGCGTCACCACGGCATCCCACAGTTTGCCCGCTTCCTCACCGCGCGGGATACGGGAGAGCACCGGGCCGAAGAACGCGACTCCGTTGACGTGGATGGTCGGCGTACCGACATCCGGGCCGACCTTGTCCATCCCGGCGTGGTGACTTTTGCGCAGCGCCTCGTCGTATTCGCTGCTCTCGGCGGCGGCCGACAATTCGGCCGGCAGCCCGGTCTCGGCGAGCGCGTCCGCCACGGTCGCGGCGAAAGTGCCCTTACGGTCGTCCTCGCGCTCGAACTCGGCGCGGCGATTGTGGAACCGGGTCCCCAGCGCCGTGTACAGGGGCGACAGGATCTCCTCGCCGTGCTGTTCGGCCGCGGCGACGGCCACCCGCACCGGCCCCCAGGCGTACGTCATGAGTTCCTGGTATTCCGGCGGCAGATCCCGGCCCTCGTTGAGCACCGCCAGACTCATCACATGGAACCGCGTCTCGATATCGCGGACCTTTGCCACCTCGAGGATCCATCGGGAGGTGATCCAGCACCACGGGCACAGCGGGTCGAACCAGAATTCGGCAAGGTCCTTCTTCTCGGCCGAGTCGGACACGTTTCGTTCCTCTCCACAGGTCGGCGGCGGATATCACCCGCCGCCAGGGCTACCGCCGTGGTACCGGCCGGTCACCGGACGCAGGCGCTGTAACGAGCAACCGCGGCCGGCGGTTTTTCGTTCCCGAACGGGCCGGGAGATCGGTGCCGTCCTTTGTAGGCTGACGAGAGGACTCGGATCGTCGCTGGAACCACCCACCACAAGGGAGTATCAGCCATGCCATCTGCGCAGCATTTCGTCATCGTCGGCGCCGGCCTGGCCGGGGCGAAAGTCGCCCGGGCGCTGCGGGACAACGATTTCGACGGTCACGTCACCCTGATCGGCAGGGAAGAGCGGCTACCGTACGAGCGGCCACCATTGTCGAAGGAGTATCTGACCGGTGCGAAACCGGTCGAGGAGTTCACCGTGGAGACCGCGGCCTGGTACCGCGACCACAATGTGGAGCTGCGGCTGGGCATCGAGGTCACCGCGATCGACCGGGCCGCCCGCACCGTGACCCTCGCCGACGGCTCGGCACTGGAATACGACAGGCTCGCGCTGGCCACGGGCGCGGAGTCCCGTGAGTTGCCCATTCCCGGCGCCGATGCCGAGGGTGTGTACACCCTGCGCACCCTGGGCGAATCGGATGCCCTGATCGAGCTGTTCCGCACCGCGCGGCGCCTGGTGGTGATCGGGGCCGGCTGGATCGGGCTCGAGGTCACCGCGGCGGCGCGCGGCGCGGGGGTGGCGGTCACCATCCTCGAAACCGGCTCCGCGCCGCTGCTGGGCGCGCTCGGCCCGGAGATGGGCGAGGTATTCGCCGAACTGCATCGCGACCACGGGGTCGATCTGCGTTTCGGCGCGCAGGTCCAGCGGATCACCACGGCGGACGGGCGCGCGACCGGTGTCGCACTCGCGGACGGTACCGAATTCGCCGCGGACGCGGTACTGGTCGCGGTGGGGGCGAAGCCGAATATCGAACTCGCCGAAACGTCCGGTCTGCTGACCGACAGCGGCGTCCTCGTCGATGCGAGCCTGACCAGTAGTGATCCGAATATCTTCGCGGTGGGTGATATCGCCGAGCAGGACCACCCGGTCCTGGGCCGCCGTATCCGGGTGGAGCACTGGGCGAACGCGCTGAATCAGCCCGCGGTGGCGGCCGCGGCCATGCTCGGCCGCGCCGCGTCCTACGACCGGCTCCCCTACTTCTTCACCGATCAGTACGACCTCGGCATGGAGTACACCGGTTTCGCCGCACCCGGCGACTACGAACAGGTGGTCGTCCGCGGCGACCGCGACGGCCGGGAATTCGTCGCGTTCTGGCTCGATCCCCAACACCGGGTACTGGCGGGAATGAATGTGAACGTGTGGGATGTCGGTGATCGGATCAAGGAGCTGATCCTTTCGGGCGAACCGGTCGACCCGGCCCGGCTGGCGGACCGCTCGACGCCGTTGTGATATGTGACCCACATCACTTGATTGAGGGGGTTCGCCGTGTCGGAATCCGCGACCCGGCTCCGACCTCATCGTGAACGCGCCACCGGGGCGCGACCGGCACCAGGAGTACTCGTGAAATACATGCTGATCAAGACCTACGCCGCGGCCGCCCACTGCGATACCCCGCTGCCGGAGTGGGCGCCCGAGGACATTGCCGCCCATATCGAATTCCAGCGCACACTCGGCGCCCAACTGGCCGCGGCGGGCGAGCTGGTCGACGCGCAGGGGCTCAGCGGCCCGGACGAGGCACGGCTGGTCAGTTCCGACGGCCGTTCGGCGCCGGTGGTGACCGACGGGCCGTGGGCCGAGACGAAGGAGTTCCTGGCCGGCTACTGGATCGTGGATGTCGACAGCCCCGAACGGGCCGTCGAGATCGCCGCGCAGGCCTCCGCGGCTCCCGGCCCCGGCGGCAAGCCGATCGGCGAATACATCGAGGTCCGCCAGATCATGTCCGCGCCCGCCGCCGACCTGTGACCGGAACCCGTCGCCACGACAGTGATCCGATCGAGGACCTGCTGCGTGACCTCACGCCGCGGGTTCTCGGCGCGCTGATCCGGTGGTCCGGTGATTTCGCCGCGGCCGAGGACGCGCTCCAGGAGGCGATGCTCGCGGCGGTACACAGCTGGCGTGCCGACGGGCTCCCCGACAATCCGGGCGCATGGTTGCTGACGGTGGCCCGGCGCCGGGCCACCGACGCCGTCCGGGCCGATATCGCCCGGCGCGAGCGGGAATCGCTCGTCGCCGCGCAGACCCGGTCCGCCGGTCCGGCATCGCCGGCGGACCCGGCGACACCGGACTCGCCCGGCGACGATCGAGAACACGACGACACACTCACCCTCTTCTTCTCGTGCTGCCACCCGGCATCGACCCCCGCGCACGCCGTGGCACTCACGTTGCGCGCGGTGGGCGGGCTCACCACGGCCGAGATCGCCCGCGCCTTCCTCATCCCGGAAGCGACCATGACACAGCGGCTGACCCGGGCCAGGCGACGGCTGGCGGCACTGGACAGACCGTTCGCACCGCCGGCCGCCGGCCAGTGGGAACAACGACTCGCCATGGTGCTGCACGTGCTGTACCTGATCTTCACCGAGGGGCACACCAGCACCTCCGGCCCGCGGCTCGCGCGCGTCGATCTGTCGGTGGAGGCCATCCGGCTCACCCGGCAGCTGCATCAGCGGTTACCGGGCGACCCCGAGGTGAGCGGCCTGCTCGCCCTGATGCTGCTGACCGACGCCCGCCGCGACGCCCGCACCGGTCCGCACGGTGAACTGATCCCCTTGGCCGACCAGGACCGGCGGCGGTGGAATCGCACCGCGATCACCGAGTGTCTGCGGCTGGCAGCCGCCGCCGCGGCCCACGGCCTCACCGGCACCTACCGGATCCAGGCGGCCATCGCCGGAGTCCACGCACAGGCGGCCCGCTACACCGATACCGACTGGGAGTCGGTCCGGCGCCTCTATCTGCTGCTGTGGCGAGTGACCCCGGGCCCGCTGGTCACGCTGAACCTGGCGGTCGCAACTGCCATGGTGGACGGGCCGCAGGCCGGCCTGGCGCTCGTCGCCGACTTGGACACGGCCCTGCGGAGCACTCATCGGCTGGCCGCGGTGCGCGCTCACCTCTACGAGATGTCCGGTGACACCGCCGCGGCCATCGCCCACTACACCGAAGCGGCCGGCCGGACCGGCAGCCGAGCCGAATACGACTACCTCACCCTACGAGCGGCCCGGCTCCGGCATCCGCCTCACGACTCCGTCGATCCCCAGCTGCGGCCGGTGATCAGCTCATAGGCTTCGACGTATTTGCTCCGGGTCGCCGCGACGATATCGGCCGGGATCTCCGGGCCGGGCGGTTCCTTGTCCCAGCCGGTGGAGGTGGCCCAATCCCGGACGAACTGCTTGTCGAACGACCGCTGCGGCCGGCCGGGCTCCCATTCCGCGGCCGGCCAGAAACGGGAGGAATCGGAGGTCAGTAGTTCGTCACCCAAGGTGAGGACCTCACCGTCCCAGCCGAATTCGACCTTCGTATCGGCGATGATCACACCGCGCTCGGCCGCGTAGGCCGCGCCCCGGGAGTACAGGTCGAGCGTGAGGTCGCGCAGCCGCGCGGCGACCTCGGCACCCTCCTGCGCGACCACCTCGTCGAAGGTCATGGGCTCGTCGTGGCCGGTATCGGACACCTTGGTGGTCGGGGTGAAGATCGGTTCGGGAAGTTTGTCGCCTTCGCGCAGTCCCTCGGGCAGCCGGATCCCCGAGACCGAACCGGTGCGCTGGTAGTCCTTCCATCCCGAACCCACCAGGTAACCCCGGGCGACGCACTCCACAAGCACCATCTTCAACGGCTTCACCCGCACGGCCCGGCCCGCGAACTCCGGCGGCACATCCGTAGCGGAGAGCACATGGTTGGGGATATCGGCGAAATACTCGAACCACCAGTTCGACAGCTGGGTCAGCAGGGCGCCCTTGTCCGGGATCGGGGTGGGCAGCGAGACGTCGTACACCGAAACCCGGTCCGAGGCGACCAGGAGCAGCGTGTCGCCGTCGGTGTACAGGTCGCGCACCTTTCCGGCGTGCACATGCTTCACGTTGTCGCTCCGATCCTGGTCGTGTGGGCGGCGAGATCGACTCCCGCGCGGGCAACCTTACCGGCGTGGCATTGTGGACAACGCCCGTGCCCGTTGCACTCGTGTCCTCGAAGGAGCCCGATGTCCGCACCGAACCTCACCCGTGAACAGGCGATCGAACGCGCCGAGATCGTCTCGGTCGAGAACTACCGCATCGACCTCGATCTGACCGACGGGGCGGGGAAACCGGGCGAGCAGACTTTCCTGTCCCGCAGTACGGTGACCTTCACCGCGAAACCCGGTGCGTCCACGTTCGTCGATATCGTCGCCCGGGGAGTGCGTTCGGCGGTGCTCAACGGCACCCCGCTCGATATCGGCGGCTACGACGAGTCCACCGGCCTCACCCTCACCGACCTCGCCGAGCGCAACGAACTCGTGGTGGAGGCCGATTGCGAGTACTCCCACACCGGTGAGGGCCTGCACCGGTTCGTCGATCCGGCCGACGGCGCGGTCTATCTGTACTCGCAGTTCGAGACGGCCGACGCCAAACGGATGTTCGCCTGCTTCGACCAGCCCGATCTCAAGGCCACGTTCGATATCGAGGTCACCGCCCCCGCGGACTGGAAGGTCATCTCCAACGGCGCAGGCACCGTGGACAGCGGGAAGCACCGGTTCGCCACCACGCCGCTCATGAGCACCTATCTGGTGGCGCTCATCGCCGGCCCCTATGCCGAATGGACCGATACCTACACCGACGAGCACGGCGATATCCCGCTGGGCATCTACTGCCGGGCCTCGCTGGCCGAACATATGGACGCCGACCGGCTGTTCACCGAGACCAAGCAGGGTTTCGGCTTCTACCACAAGAATTTCGGCGTCCCCTACGCGTTCGGGAAATACGACCAACTGTTCGTCCCGGAGTTCAACGCCGGCGCCATGGAGAACGCGGGCGCGGTCACCTTCCTGGAGGATTACGTCTTCCGGTCGAAGGTCACCCGGGCCTCCTACGAGCGGCGCGCGGAAACCGTGCTGCACGAGATGGCGCATATGTGGTTCGGCGACCTGGTCACCATGAAGTGGTGGGACGACCTGTGGCTCAACGAATCCTTCGCGACCTTCGCGTCGGTGCTGTGCCAGGCCGAGGCCACCGAATACACCAGCGCTTGGACCACCTTCGCCAATGTCGAGAAATCGTGGGCGTACCGGCAGGATCAGCTGCCCTCCACCCACCCGATCGCCGCCGATATCCCCGACCTGGCGGCGGTGGAGGTGAACTTCGACGGCATCACCTACGCCAAGGGTGCGAGCGTGCTCAAACAGCTCGTGGCCTACGTCGGGCTGGAGCCGTTCCTGGCCGGTCTGCGCGCCTACTTCGCCGACCACGCCTACGGCAACGCCACCTTCGACGACCTGCTGACGGCGCTGGAGAAATCCTCGGGCCGCGACCTGTCCACCTGGGGCGCGCAGTGGCTGAAGACCACCGGCCTCAATATCCTGCGCCCCGAGTTCGAGGTCGATGCCGACGGCAGGTTCACCTCCTTCGCGGTGGTCCAGGAGGGCGCGGCGCCCGGCGCCGGAGAACGGCGTGTGCATCGCCTGGCCGTCGGTGTCTACGACGACCGCGACGGCAAACTGGTACGCACCCGGCGGGTGGAACTCGACCTGGACGCCGCCGAGCGCACCGAGGTCCCCGAGCTGATCGGTACCGAACGCGGGAAGTTCGTGCTGGTCAACGATGACGATCTCACCTACTGCTCGGTGCGCCTCGACGCCGATTCACTCGATGTGCTGGTGAACCGGATCGCCGATATCGCCGATCCCCTCCCCCGCACCCTCGCCTGGTCCGCGGCCTGGGAGATGACCCGGCAGGCCGAGTTCCGCGCCCGCGATTTCGTCGCGCTGGTCCAGCGCGGGATCGGCGCGGAAACCGAGATCGGCGTGGTGCAGCGGCTGCTCATGCAGGCCAACACCACTCTGCGCAGCTACGCCGATCCGGCCTGGGCCGAGAGCACCGGCTGGCCGGAGTACGCGAACCGACTGCTGGAGCTGGCGCGTGAAGCGGCGCCCGGGTCCGATCATCAGCTCGCGTTCGTCAACGCCCTCACCGGCGCCAAACTGTCCGCATGGCACAGCGAGGTGCTGCGCGAACTGCTCAACGGCGATCCGGCGGCCGTCGGCCTGCCCGGCCTGACCGTCGACACCGACCTGCGCTGGCGGTTGCTCACCGCTCTCGCGGCGGCCGGAGAGATCGACGCCGACGGTCCGGACACCCCGGCCATCGATGCCGAACTGCGCAACGACGAGACGGCGGCCGGCCGACGGCAGGCGGCCACCGCGGCCACCGCGCGCCCGCAGCAGCAGGTGAAGGAAGCGGCGTGGGACAAGGTGATCGGCGACGATTCGGTGCCCAACATCACCGCCCGTTCCATCGTCGGAGGTTTCGCGCCGGCCGGACAGGACAACCTGCTGGCGCCGTTCGTGGCACGGTACTTCGACGAGATCCCCGCGGTCTGGGAACGCCGGTCCAGTGAGGTCGCGCAGACCGTGGTGGTCGGACTGTACCCGGCCTGGGATATCAGCGACGAAGCCGTCGCCCGCGCCGACGAGTTCCTCGCCGCCGATCACCCGCCTGCCCTGCGACGCCTGGTGAGCGAGGGTAAGGCGGGGGTCGAACGGTCACTGCGCGCCCGGGCCTTCGATATCTCCTGATCCGGAACGGCGAACGGCGCGTCCACCAGTGGTGGACGCGCCGTGGTCGTCTTTCGCGAGCGCTCCCCGGCCACAGGGCCGGGTGTTGTCAGCGGCCGATGGCCGCGGCCATCACCCGCACCGCCGAGATGAGCCCGTCGATCAACTCACCCTGCCGCAGCGAACTCAACGCGGCGGTGACCCCGAGCTGGCACACCCGGTCGTTCGCGCGCTCGGCCACATCCCTACCGGAGCGGACCTCCACGGCGTGGTCGTTCGGGGAGACTGCGATGAGCACCGAACGCGCCGCCTCCGGAGTGGTGGGGAAGAAGGCGTCCACCGCGGCCGCGGGATCCACACCGAGATCGCCGATGAACACGTTGAACCGGACCTTGGTCGCCCGGGTGGCCTCGGTGAGCACATTGTCCATGGCCAGCCGCTCGTTGTTGTCGAACGGAGCCTCTTTGAACACATCACCGGCCTCGTGGACCCCCGAGACCCGGCCGCTGCTGGTGAGCGCGTATCCGCGCGGCAGTTCGGACTCGACCACCGCAGGCCATTTAGTACTTGCCACTTGCCCGGCCTCCGATCAACGCTTCCTTGGGTGCCTCGAGGGCATCGAACGCCACATGCGAGCCGTGCGACGACTCACCGGCGTCATAGGAGTGACCGGATCCGGTCACCTCGTCGGTGGCACTCCACAGCACCGGGGCGGCCGTCCACTTCTTGCTCATATCGAAGTGGACCGGCTTCTCACCGGGCAGCGGCTTACCGAGGTACGACAAACCAGCGATTATGAGGTAGATCCCCAATGGGATACCGGCGAAAATCGCCACCGTCTCGAGAATGCTCACGCCCTAAAGGTAGACGATCCTCTGTAGTAGTTCACCGAGGGATAGCCCGTGTCACCGGTAACACCACCCATACTCCGAGGTCGGACCCGGGATCAGGTCTTCGTCGGCCAACGCGACCACCTGCGTCGAGTGTTACGAGACACCTCAAAGGGTTGAGGCCCGTCTCGCCCCTTGGCCGAAGGTGCTCAGAGGTCGCCCTCT
>NZ_BDBX01000061.1 GCF_001613205.1 Nocardia sienata NBRC 100364
GAGCGAGCCCACATCCCCGCTTCCACGAGCAAGCCGGCATCCCTACCCCATATCCCCAACCTTTATGGCACCGCGCCGCCCACACCGAAAGGCTGCACCACCGCCGCGGTCTCACCAGGCCGAGTTGACCAACGAGTTCGCCGCCATCTCCAAGTAGTCGAGCAACTGGCGGCGGTGCTCGTCGTCCAAGGTTTCCGGCTCGATCTCGGCGACCGCGATGCGCATACAGCGCAACCAGGCGTCTCGCTGCACCGGCCCGACCTGGAACGGCATATGTCGCATCCGCAGGCGCGGGTGACCGCGTTCGTCGGAGTAGGTGCGGGGACCGCCCCAGTACTGCTCCAAGAACATCCGCAACCGGCGTTCGGCCGGTCCCAGGTCTTCTTCCGGGTACATGGGGCGTAGTACCTCGTCGGCGGCGACCTCGCGATAGAAAACGGCCACCAGCCGGTGGAAGGTGTCCGCCCCGCCGACGGCCTCGTAGAAGGAGCGTGTGGCCTGTTCGCCGGCCGGAGTGCCCGAAGCCGTATTACCCGAAGTCATGAACCCTCTCGTTTCGCCGGATGCGCCGTCCATTGTGCCCGCGCCGGCACGGGTTCGCAGATTCGCCGCCTCCCGGGCCGGTGCGACCGCTCACACCTGGTGTTTCCGGCTCGGTGGCCGTCGCGGGTCACTTCAGCGACAGTTAACCGGCCATTGTGCAAAATAACCGTGCGCTGCCGGGCTTTCCATGGTCAACTGGGTTCTGTCTCCGCCGAGATACCACATGATCTTGAAACGCAGAATTTGGGGTCGACATGAAGCAACGGACCGGCGCCCGATCACCGGAGGCGATACGCCACCGACAACTGAAGCCCGCCGACGTCCACGCTCGTGGGTCGGGGGCTCCTCCGCTGCAACTGTTGTCCGATCACGCGGTCGACCGGCACAATGCCGATACCGCCGCTCGTTCCGATTCTCTGTCCGGGAGCGATTCCGCTCCGCACCTCGCCGCGCCGCAGCCGATCGGCTGGCTCAAGCGCCGCGTCCTGCTCCTCAACGCCACCTACGAACCGCTCACCGCGCTCACCGCCCGCCGCGCGATCGTGCTACTGGTCTGCGACAAAGCCGACGCGGTACACCACGACCCCACCGGACCGGTCCTGCATTCGGCCGGTGCCGCCGTCGCCATTCCGTCGGTCATCCGGTTGCGCACCTATGTCCGCGTTCCCTATCGCGCCCGCGTCCCCATGACCCGAGCCGCACTCATGCAGCGGGACCGCTACCGCTGCGGCTACTGCGGCGGCAAGGCCGAAACCATCGACCACGTCGTCCCGCGCAGCCGCGGCGGCGAACACAGCTGGGAGAACTGTGTGGCCAGCTGCGCACCCTGTAACCATCGCAAGGCCGACAAGCTGCTCAGCGAACTCGGCTGGACGCTACGCGCACCCCTGATATCCCCGAAGGGGCCGCACTGGCGTCTGCTGTCCACGGTCAACGAGCTGGACCCGGTCTGGCTGCAATACCTCGGCGAGGGCGCGGCCTGACACCCCGGCGGCACGGCGCCACGGCGGTCTCAGCGTTCCGTCGCCGGCGTCAGCGACAGCCCGCCGGTTCTGCGCCGGGCGACCGAACCGTAGCGGGCGTCCAACCGCAGCCAGGTGTTGCTGGCGCGCACCCGGACCAGCTCGCCCGGCGCAATCCGTCCGGAATCCGCCCGCTCCCCCGCATGCGGGATGAAGTCCATGGCGGTGAGCGCGAAAACCACCCGCATCGGCACCTGCACACGCACCTGCGCCGCGGAGACCGTCAGCACGGTCTGATCGAGCAGTGAGGCCGGTGGCCCGTGCCCGGATCCGTGTTCCTTCGCCAGGTCGGCCCCGCGTTCGGCCAATTCGACCAGGGTGCGCGCGGGCAGATCGTCGATATGCCCGAAGCCGCTGTCCGGCGGCAGCGCGCCCCGCCATGCCGAATCCAGGGAGTAACCCAGATCTATCGGTCCGGGGGTGGACAGGCCGGTCAGCACGGTGTCCGCGCCGACCGTCACATCGTCGGCGGCCAGCTCGGCAGCGACCGTCCGGGTCGCCAAGGCCTCGAAGCCGGTGGCGACCCAGGCGGCGACCAGTCCGGTGCCGCGCCGCCGCAGCCGGACCACCGCCGCCGGATCCAGACGCTGTGCCCGGGTGAGGAAGGTGGCCAGGTTCTCGCGTTCTGCCGGGTCCGATACCGTCAGGACCCGCTGGTCGGTCGTCACGATCGAACCGGCGCCGCAGACCCGCTCACGGGGTATCCATCGAGCATGAGCGAGGGCCCCGCGTGGTCACGCTCCGCTACCGCCTCCAGACCCAACTCGCTCATGCGACCAGCCACTGGGCGAGATAGTCGCGTTCGGGCCCGGTGAGCCGGCGCAGCCGCTGGGTTCGGATATCGAATGCTGCCAGTTGGGTGGTCGCGGTGACCGCCGCGGGCGAATCGGGCGCGGCACCCGCCGCCCGCACCTCGTAGGCGACGGTGAAATCGACCGCCCGCAACTGTTCGATCCACATGGCGATATCCAGCGGCGTGTCGTCGTGTCGCAACTGTCCCCGGTACTTCACGTGCAGATCCGCGAGCACACATCCGTCGCGCAGGCCGACGGTCGGCCGGTCGTCCTCGAACAGCCAGGGGATACGGGCCTCCTCCAGCAACGTCACCATCCGGGCGTGGTTGACGTGCTGGAACACGTCCATATCGGACCACCGCACGTGCACAGCGGTGTGGAACCGCCGCGGCGAGGCCGCAGCGGGTATCTCCACATCCGGACTCGCTCCGTTGCGGGGAACAGCGTTCGTCACCGTGGTACCTCCGATTGGGCGCCCACCCCACTCACCATGCTGCGCACCTGCCGCGCCGCGACCGACAGCGTGGCGAGATCGTGGGTTCCGGACTCGAACAGTTCCGCCAGCGCCGCGCGGGCACGGCCGAGCCGGGACTGATTCTTGGACTCCCAGTATGCAATCTTCTCGTCCGCGCTCTCCTCTGGGTCGCCCCCGGAGAGTACGTCGAGGGTGAGCGACCGCAGCGAACTGTACATATCGTCGCGCAGGGAGAGCCGGGCCAGCGCGTGCCAGCGGTCGCCGCGTTCCAGATGGCTGACCGCCTCCAGCAGCCAGTCGATCTTCAGATGCTCGTTCAGCGCGTAGTACAGCGCGCCGACCTCCTCGCCCGAGCGGTCGGTGATATCGGCGATATCGATGACGTCGAGCAGCGGGAAGAGATGCAGCAGTCCGAAGACCTCGGTCGCGAGATCCAGCGGCGCGCCATGGGCGACGAGGTCGGCGGCCTGATCGGTGAGCGTGGTGACATGGTGACCGCGCAACCAGCCCGGCACCTTCGGCGCGAGTTCCCGCACACCCACTCGATACCGGTTGATCTCGGCGCCGACGGCGATGGGCTGCGGGCGATTGGTGAGCAGCCAGCGCGACGGCCGGTCCAGGGTCCGTTTGGTCTCCAGCTCGAGCTGGTCGCGGACGCCCACCGTCGTATCGGCGGCCCGGATCCGGGCCCAGATATCGTGCAGGCCGAAGATATCGGTGACCGCGGCGAAGGCCCGGACGGTATCGGTCGCGGTGGCGCCGATCTCCTCACCCAGCCGGAACGTGTAGGTGATGCCGCCGTAGTCCACCACCTCGTTGGCGACCATGGTGGTGACGATCTCCCGCCGCAGACGATGTTTCTTGATCGCCGCACCGAACCGTTCTCGCAGCGGTGTCGGGAAGTATTCCGGCAGCCGGGCGGCGAAGAACGCGCTGTCGGGCAGATCGCCGGCCAGCAGGTCCGCCTTCAACGCCAATTTCACATGGGCCAGCAGATTCGCGAGTTCGGGCGAAGCGAGCCCGGTGCCCTCGTCGAGCCGGCGCTTGAGTACGGCATCGGTGGGCAGCGCTTCGAGTCCCCGATCGAGTCCGCGCTCGGTCTCGAGTTCTTCGATGAGACGCCGATGAACATTGAGCATCCGCGCCGATTCCGCCCGGGATATTCCCATCACATAGTTCTGGGACACATTGTCCTGCAGCACCATCTGCGCGACTTCGTCGGTCATTTCCGCGAGCAGCGGATTACGGTCGGCGATATCGAGCTCACCCGCCGACACCACACCGTCGAGCAGAACCTTGATGTTCACCTCGTGATCGGAGCAGTCCACACCCGCGGAATTGTCCAGCGCATCGGTGTTCATCTTCCCGCCGTTGCGGCAGAACTCGATACGCCCCAGCGCCGTCACGCCGAGATTACCGCCCTCACCGATCACCTTCACCCGCAGCTGGTCGGCATTCACCCGGACCGCGTCATTGGATTTGTCACCGGCGTCGGCATTGGTTTCCGAACTCGCCTTGATATAGGTACCGATACCACCGTTCCAGAGCAATTGCACCGGGGCGAGCAGAATGGCGCGGATCAATTCGGGTGGGGAAAGCTTGACCACATCATCGGACAGACCGAGCGCGGCCCGGGCCTGCGGACTGATGGGCACCGATTTCACC
>NZ_BDBX01000062.1 GCF_001613205.1 Nocardia sienata NBRC 100364
TATGAACAGAGCGTGGGTGTGCTGGTCTCGGTGGAAGGCCTCGACGGTGCGGGTAAGCGGACGCTGATCGCCGGGTTGGCGGCCGCGCTCGACAGTCGCGGACTCCGCGTCGCGACCCTCGCCTTCCCGCGCTACGGCCGGTCGGTACACGCGGACCTGGCCGCCGAAGCCCTGCGCGGCGCCCACGGCGATCTGGCGGCTTCGGTGAACGCCATGGCCGTCCTGTTCGCGCTCGACCGGGCCGGGGCCGCCGACGAACTGGCGAAATTGCTCGTCGACAACGATATCGTCGTGCTGGACCGATACGTGGCCTCCAATGCCGCCTACAACGCGGCCCGGCTGGGCCAGTCGGCCGACGGGGAAATCGTGCGGTGGATCGGAGAATTGGAATTCGGCCGGTTCGAACTCCCGGTACCACGGGTGCAGTTGCTGCTCGATGTTCCGGTCGAGGTCGCGGCCTCGCGCGCACGCCGTCGCGGTGAACTCGATGCGGCGCGCGACCTGGACGCCTATGAACGCGACGGTGGATTACAGGAACGTACCGCCGAGGTGTACCGTGATCTTGCTCGGCATGATTGGTATGGGACCTGGTGGGTTTTCCGATCCACCGAAGAAGACGGTTCCGGCCGACTCGCCGGGGAAATGAACTCATTGGCCGCGCGGCTCGCCGCATTGGTCGCGAATTAGTGTTGGATATCCGGCGGGAACGCGCCACTGTGTGGCGTGGCGGCCCGTTACGAGCGCGGGAGATGACAACATAGTAACTATGAAGCCGAAGATTCTGGTCGTCGACGACGATATGGCGCTCGCGGAGATGCTCACCATCGTCCTGCGGGGCGAGGGTTTCGATCCGCACGTGGTCGGCGACGGCACCCAGGCCCTGTCGGCAGTTCGTGAGATCCGGCCCGATCTGGTGCTGCTCGATCTCATGCTGCCGGGGATGAACGGTATCGATGTGTGCCGGGTGCTGCGCGCCGACTCGGGTGTGCCGATCGTGATGCTCACCGCCAAGACGGATACCGTCGATGTGGTGCTCGGCCTCGAATCCGGCGCCGACGATTACATCGTCAAACCGTTCAAGCCGAAGGAACTGGTGGCCCGGGTCCGGGCCCGGCTGCGCCGCACCGAGGAAGAGCCGGCCGAACTGCTGAACATCGCCGATATCGTGATCGATGTACCGGCGCACAAGGTCTCCCGCGAGGGCGCGCAGATCTCGCTCACGCCGCTGGAGTTCGATCTGCTGGTGGCGCTGGCCCGCAAACCCCGCCAGGTGTTCACCCGCGAGGTACTGCTGGAACAGGTCTGGGGCTACCGGCATGCCGCCGACACCCGCCTGGTGAACGTCCATGTGCAGCGACTACGAGCGAAGGTCGAAAAGGATCCGGAGAATCCCGAGATCGTGCTGACCGTCCGCGGTGTGGGGTACAAGGCCGGTCCGCCGTGATCCGGCTCGAGTTGCCGGGTCCGGAGGCGCTACCTTGCGCGAGCACGTAGGGTCGGACGCCGGTCGGAAAGACGGACAGAACGGGCGTCTCGCCGACGTGCGGGAGGCGTTGACACCGGTCAACGAATGGTTCCAGCACGTCGGTAGATCACTGGGCCTGCTGTGGCGGCGTTCGCTGCAGCTACGTGTCATCGTTTCGACGCTCACCCTGTCGCTGATCGTCATCACGGTGCTGGGTGTCGTGCTGACCAGCCAGATCACCGACCGGCTGCTCGATGCGAAGATCAATGCCGGGGTCGAGGAAATGGACCGTGTCCGCAATACGGTCGAAACCCAGCTGGCCGGGGTCCACGACATCACCAGTCAGGAACAGCGGCTGTCCGACGCCCGGGATTCGCTGTCCAATCGGCGCGATCCCAGCCGGACCGGGGGCGCGGCGGGCAGTTTCGATTCGGCGCTGAGCATGATCGGCGGGACCCCACAGCAGGTGATCACCGCCGGACCCATCGAAGAGGTGCCCGACGCGCTGCGCCGGTTCGTGCAGCGCAACCAGGTCAGCTACCAGTTCGCCACGGTCGCCGACCCGGACGGCTATCACGGTCGTGCGCTCATCATCGGCAGTCCCAGCGCCGAGGTGCCCACGCTGGAGATCTATCTGATCTTCCCGCTGGGCAACGAGGAGCGCAGTCTGGCGCTGATGCGCGGCACCATGCTGGTCGGCGGAGTGGTGTTGCTGATCCTGCTGGCCGCCATCACGGCGCTGGTGACCCGGCAGGTGGTGCTGCCGATCC
This sequence comes from Nocardia sienata NBRC 100364, assembly GCF_001613205.1. GTDB lineage: Bacteria > Actinomycetota > Actinomycetes > Mycobacteriales > Mycobacteriaceae > Nocardia > Nocardia sienata. The sequence continues at coordinate 2,236 of NZ_BDBX01000062.1, forward strand.
GGTCGGCCGCCCGTATCGCGGGCCGGTTCGCCGACGGCCGGCTCAAAGAACGCATGCTGGTGCGCGGCGACGACGATATCGCCCGGCTGGCGAAAGCATTCAACGAAATGGCCGAGAGCCTGTCCAACCAGATCAACCAGCTGGAGGAATTCGGCAATCTGCAGCGCCGCTTCACCTCCGATGTCAGCCACGAGTTGCGCACCCCGCTGACCACGGTGCGAATGGCCGCCGACCTCATCCACGGCAGCAGTGACGATCTCGATCCCGCGCTGGCCCGCAGCGCCGAACTGCTGGTCACCGAACTGGACCGATTCGAAGGCCTGCTCAACGATCTGCTGGAGATCTCGCGGCACGACGCAGGTGTCGCCGAACTCCAGGTGGAATCGCTGGATGTGCGGATGTGCGTACGCGCGGCGATCTCCACGGTGCGCCATCTTGCCCGCGACGCCGGAATCGAGGTGGTGATCGATCTGCCCGAGGAGCCGGTGGTGGCCGAGGTCGATCCGCGCCGGGTGGAGCGAGTGCTGCGCAATCTGCTCGCCAACGCGATCGACCACAGTGAGGGCAAACCCGTCCTGATCCGGATGCGCGGCGACACCGAAGTAAATGCCCTCGCCGTGGTGGTGCGGGATCAGGGTGTCGGTCTGCGGCCGGGGGAGGAGAAACTGGTGTTCAGCAGGTTCTGGCGGTCCGACCCGTCGCGGATGCGCCGATCCGGCGGGACCGGGCTCGGTTTGTCGATCAGCGTCGAGGACGCCAACCTGCACGACGGGAAACTCGAGGCGTGGGGACGACCCGGGGTCGGCGCCAGCTTCCGGCTGACCCTGCCGCTTGTCCGCGGCCAGAAGCTGGGTAAGAGCCCGCTGCCGTTGGAACCGGGTATGCGCCGGGCGCCGCGGCGGCCGAACTCCGAGAACGAGCGGGCGGGCGGCGAACGGGTGGAACTCGGCCCGCCGGTCACCGAAACCGAACCGTGGGCGCCCCTGCCCACCCCCGCGGAGCCGGATACGGGCGGTGCGGAACCGGAAACCCCGGCGTCGGGCCCCTCGACGACCGGAACGAAAAGCGCCGATACGGATTCGGAGCCGCCGGCCCGGGATCCCGGCTCCGGACCGGACGACGCCGCCGACCGGGAGCCATCCGGCCCGGCCGCCGGTTCGGTGCCCACCGACCATGGGGACCAGAAGTCATGAGCGCACGCAGGCGGTGGTTCCGGCAGTTGCTGGTGGCGGTCGCGGTGGTCGGCCTGGCCGCCACCGGGGGCTGCGCGAATCTGCCCGACTCCTCGCAACCCCAGGCTCTCGGCACGATCAACCAGGAACCGACCGCCGAGGGGCCGCCCCTCCCGACGCAGGGGCGCGATCCGGATCTGCTGCTGCGCGATTTCCTGCAGGCCACCGCCGACCCCGCCGACGGTCATCTCGCCGCCCGTCAATACATGACCCCCGCCGCGTCGACCCAGTGGAACGATGCCGACTCGACCGTGATCGTGGAGCGCGCGGATACGCTGCGCGAATCGCGTAACGAGAACGAGGCGACCTATGTGCTGCGCGCGCGCAAGGTCGGCGAACTCTCCGCGGACGGTTCCTACCACGCGGTGGACGGGATCATCGAGAACAAGATCGAGATGACGCGGGTCGACGGCGAATGGCGTATCGACGAGCTGCCCGACGGCGTGGTCGTGGAGTACAGCGCCTTCACCCAGTCCTACCGGCGGTACGCCCTGTACTTCGTCACCGCCGACGGGCAGCATGTGGCGCCGGATCTGCGCTGGGTCGCGGGGCGTCCGGACGAACTCGCGCAGCAATTGGTGACCATGCTGATCGCGGGTCCGCAGCCGTATATCGCCCCGGTCGTCCGCAATTACCTTGCCCCGCCCGTCGCGGTGCGCGGAACCGTCACCAAGGCCAACGGTGATCCGGTAGGCGTAGGTGTGGGCCTGGGCGGGGTGCGGATCGACTTCACCGGGATAGGCGAGCCCAGTCCCCGCGACCGTGAATTGTTCGCGGCGCAGGTGATCCTCACCCTCGCCGGCGCCGATGTGCTCGGCCCCTACATGCTGCTCGAGGACGGCCGGCCGCTGGACGAGCGGTTCGCCGGGAACGGCTGGTCGGTCGATGATCTGGGGCCGCTCGCCGATTCCGTGCAGCCGGACGCCCTGATCGGTTTGCACGCGCTGCGGGAGGGCAAGCTGGTCAAGGTAGAGGACAATCGTGCCCCGGCTCCCGCCCCGGGCTACTTCGGCGAGGTGCAGAACCTGCAGTCGGTGGGTCTGTCGCCGGACGGCAAACTGGTGGCCGCCGTAGCCGACGCGGGCCGGCAGCCCCCGCAGCCGCAACGCACGCTGATGGTGGGCAGCTACGGGGGCAACGCGTTCCCGGTCGCGGAGGGTGGCGCCGTCACCCGCCCGTCCTGGACTGCCGACGGCAGCGCGGCCTGGGCGGTCATCGACGGAAACCGGGTGATCCGCGCGGTCACCAACCGCGATACCGGCACTGTTTCGGTCCAGGAGGTGGACACCGCCCAGCTGTTCGCCCCCGACTCCGGGCCGACCTTCGCACTGCCGATCACCGAACTGCGGATCTCCCGCAACGGGGTCAGCGCGGTGTTGATCGCCGACGGCAAAGTGTATGTCGCCATGGTGCTGCGCCGGCCGGACGGCACCTTCGCGCTCACCTCACCGCGGCAGATCGCGATGGAGCTCAGCACCGACGCGACCTCGGTCGACTGGTTCAGCGACGATACGGTCATCCTGGCCACCGCAGGCAATGTGGATCCGGTACGGACGGTGAAGATCGACGGCTCCGGGATGGCCTCGCTGGGCGGACGCAACCTCACCCCGCCGGTCCGTCAGGTCACCGCTTCCATCGAACGCCAGTATGTCGCCGATTCCCGCGCGGTACTGGAATTCACCCGCACACCCGAAGGCGGCGACCCCTACTGGCGTGAGGTCCCCGGGCTCGGCGCGGACGCCGTACCTGTGCTGCCCGGCTGATCCCGGGCGCCGTGTCGGTGCCCACCGGCACACTTCGCGCATGCGGACACTGCTGGACCTGCTCGTACCGTCGGAATGCGGCGGCTGCCGCCGGCCGGGGATCCCGTGGTGTGCCGAGTGCGCGCGCAGTATCTCCGGCCCACCGATCCGGGTGTATCCCCGCGCGGATCCGGGAGTGCCGTGCTGGGCGCTGAGCGGCTACCGTGGCCCCGCGCGGCAAGCCGTACTGGCGGCCAAGGAACGCGACCGGCGTGATCTCGCCGGGCCGCTGGGACGCGCCCTCGCCGCAGGACTCGCGCCGTTGCGGGCCCCGGACCGGCCCCTGATACTTGTACCTTCGCCGAGTCGGCGGGCCGCGGCACGGCGGCGCGGCGGTGACCCGGTATTGCGATGCGCGCGGATCGCAGCGCAGTCGCTGGGCAGTTGCCAGGTTCTGCCGTGTCTGCGAGTCTGGTGGGGAGTCCGCGATTCGGCCGGTCTGTCGGCGCGCGAGCGCGACCGCAATCTACGCGGGCGGGTGAGTGCTGCGCCGCTGCCGTCGCATGCGGTGAACGCGCAGGTCGTCCTGGTCGACGACGTATTGACGACAGGTGTCACGGTATCCGCGTGCGCTCGGGCTCTCGTTGCCGCAGGAACACGCCCGGATGGCGTATTCGTGACGTGTGCTGGGTGAATCCGGGAAATTTGCGTTAACAGTGGCGAACCTTCGATCCGCGTACTAGCGTCGCGTGCACACACCCGATCCGGGAGTTTGGAGGTGGGCCTCGTACATCACGTGCCGGCCGACTGATCCGACATGGCCGGCACCGTTTCATCCCGCCGCATGCGACGACAAGTGTGCGGCCGAATCCGGGAGGTACGCGTGACGACTACTTCACGACCTTCAGTTCAGGACACAGCCCAGACGCAGCTGGACGACCAGCTCGACCGACCGCGGGACACCCGGGCGGATATCGTCGTCAAGGGCCGCAACGTCGAGGTTCCCGACCATTTCCGAATCTATGTGTCGGAGAAGCTGTCCCGGCTGGAACGCTTCGATCCATCGATCTTTCTCTTCGACGTGGAACTCTTCCACGAGCGCAACCGTCGTCAACGCAAGAATTGCCAGCGGGTGGAGATCACCGCGCGTGGCAAGGGCCCGATCGTCCGCGCCGAGGCCTGCGCGGACAGTTTCTACGCTGCATTCGAGGCCGTGACCGCCAAATTGGAGAGCCGGCTGCGCCGCACGAAGGACCGCCGCCGCGTCCACTACGGCGAGAAGACTCCGGTCTCGGTACACGACGCCACCGCCGACCTGGCCGATGATGCGCTGCTCGGCGACCTCTCCGGAATTCCGCACGACCACTCTCCGCACAGCCGGAAGCGATCCGATTTCGCGGCCGATTACCCCGAATACGAGGGGCCCGGGCATATCGTGCGTACCAAGGTGCACTCCGCGATACCGATGACGGTCGACGACGCCCTCTACCAAATGGAGTTGGTGGGCCACGATTTCTTCCTGTTCCAGGACAAGGAGACCGATCGTCCGTCGGTGGTCTACCGCCGGCATGCCTTCGACTACGGCCTGATAAGGCTCGCCTAGCCGACACTGCAGCCGACCGGTCCGCGCGATGGGCCGGTCGGCTTTATCGTTCCCGGCTCGCGGGCGTGTACCGCTCCCGATGCACCGCGGCACTCAGCGGCCGTCGGTCGCGCCAGCCGAAACGTTCCAGATCGGGAACACGCTGAAATTCGGTGACCGGCCCGATACAGAGCCAGGCGACCGGCCGGACTCCCGCGGGCAGGCCGATCAGCTCGGCAAGGAAGGGTTCCTCGTAGAAGGACACCCAGCCGACTCCGATCCGCTCGGCGGTGGCGGCCAGCCAGAGATTCTGGATGGCGAGAATTGTCGAATACAGGCCGGTTTCGGGAAGTGTCGCCCGGCCCAGCACCTGTGGCCCGCCCCGCGTATCGTCGTGGACCACCACAATGCCGGTGCCGCTCTCGGCGATTCCCTCGATCTTGATCGGCGCGAAGGCCCGGGCCCGTTCGGCGGGCAGTGATCGCGCGAAGTCCAGCCGTCGCTCGGCTACATGCGCCGCGAACGTCCGCAGCGTCGCCGGATCACGAACAACAACGAAATCCCAGGGCTGCGAATTACCGACACTCGGCGCGCAGTGCGCCGCCCCGAGAATCCGCCACAGCGTGGGGTCGTCGATGGGCTCGCCGGTGAACTCCGCCCGCACATCCCGGCGGGTTCGGATGGCCTCGTAAACGCTCATCTCCGCTGCACACACAAAGCCATTGTTCTTGCCCGGCAACCGGCCGAGCGGGACGGGGCTGTGTTTTATCGGCAGCGCCTGTGGTAGCGCGGGGCCCAGGCCCCGCGAAGGTCCCGTCGTTCAGGCCTCGGGAATCGGGGCTGCGCCGCCTGCGATGTGCGGTGGACCGTCCATAGAGTTGTGACCGTTGAGCACCTTCGGCCAAGGGGGCGGGCCTCGGCCCTTCGTAGGCCACGCTGAACTCTGCACCGAGAGGGTGCGGCCGTTCGCGGTGATCAGGTGGAGGTTTGCCGGGGGTTCGGGGCTCGCTGCCGCCGTGGGAGCGTTGTGCCCGGTCGGAGGTGGGGAGCGGGGTGCGGCGGGATCGCAGGGTGGTTCGAAGCCGGGGCCTGCGATCCCGCCGCCGGTGACTCAGCCTGCCAGGGCGACCGAGCGGCGGCGGAGCCGGCGGCGGCCTTCGGCGATCGCCGTACGCAGGCCCCGGCGCTTTCCGGTGACCGGATCGAACGTGGAAACCGCCTGGCCGTTGAATTTCCGCTCCGAGGCCGTTTCGGGGGCGTCGTCGGCGGTGTGGCGGAGGTACTTGTTGGGCAGCGACAGTTTCAGGATGGTGCGCCAAGCCTTGAAGTACTGCACCGGCAGCGAGCCGGTGGTGTACGGCAGATCGTATTTGTCGCACAGCTCGCGCACCCGGACAGCGACCTCGGCGTAGCGGTTACTGGGCAGATCGGGAAAGAGGTGGTGCTCGATCTGGTGGCTGAGATTGCCGGTCATGAAGTGCATGAGCTTGCCGCCGGAGATATTGGCGCTGCCCAGCATCTGCCGCAGGTACCACTGGGCCTGGGATTCGTTGTCGATATCGGCCTTGGTGAATTTCTCGGCGCCGTCGGGGAAGTGGCCGCAGAAGATGACCGCGTTGGACCAGACATTGCGGATCACGTTCGCCGTGAGATTGGCGGTGAGGGTGTGGAAGAACGAGGGGCCGGTCAGCAGCGGGTAGACGACGTAGTCCTTCACCGCCTGTTTCTTGACCTTGGCCACGACCTCGTCGACCTTGCGGTCGAATTCCGCCCGCTCCGGGGTTCCCGGCTTGAATTTTCCGGCGGCCAGCTTCCCGAGTTCGAGGTGCTGGATGGCGACGCCGTACTCGAACAGCGACTGCAGTACCAGGTTGTAGACCGGGTTACCGATATTGAACGGCTTCCAGCGCTGATCGCGCGTGACCCGGAGCAGCCCGTAGCCGATATCGTCGTCCATTCCCAGGACGTTGGTGTACTTGTGGTGCAGATAGTTGTGGGTGTGTTTCCAGTGTTTGGACGGGCCCGCGTTATCCCATTCCCAGTGAGTGGAGTGGATCTCCGGATCGTTCATCCAGTCCCACTGACCGTGCATCACATTGTGCCCGATCTCCATGTTCTCGATGATCTTGGCGGTGCCCAGCAACGCCACACCGGCCAGCCAGGCCGGGGGCAGGAAACTGGCGAACAGAACCGTCCGGCCGCTGATCTCGAGAGCGCGCTGCAGCCTGATGACATTGCGAATGTATCGGGCATCGCGCTCGCCCCGGGTCGATTCTATGTCCCGGCGAATCGCGTCGAACTCTGCTCCGAGAGCCTCGACATCCGCCTCGGTGAGATGCGCGTATTCCTTGACATCCGAGATAGCCATGGCGGCTACCCTACCGTAAGTTACGTCACCGTAGGTTTGGGGATCCGCGTAAGAAATGTGGTGTGCGCCCTATTGCGCGTCCCAAATCCCGATGATAGATCGAGGCGAACGCCGCAATCGTAGGTCACACTCGGGCCTCGGTGGGGATGATCGCGCGCCGTGGCGGCCGTGTTACACCCGCCACGGCATTTCTTTCCGGAATCGCAGCCGCCGCTCAGGCCGAGTAGGAACGCCGCGATGTGCGCAGCGCGTGCCGGGCTCGCCGCAGCACATCCTTCTCCTGCCGGGCCTTGGCCCGCAGAGTCCGCTCGGCGCTGCGCAGCATTTCCTTTTCCTGCTCCGCTTTGGCACGCAACGCGATTTTCGCCTCGTGCAAAGCCCAGCGCAGTCCGCGCCGCTTTCCGGTCGCCGGGTCGACACTCCACGGCCGGTTCTCCGACCCCGCGTGCAAGGTGACCCCGGCGAACTTGCGTTCCGAGGAGGTTTCCGGCGCATCGTCGGCGGTGCGCCGCAGGAATCGGTCGGGCAGGGCGAGCTTGTGAATGGTGCGGAAGGCGAGCAGATATTGTTTGCCCAGCGAGCCGGTGGTGTAGGGCAGGTCGTATTTTTCGCAGAGCTCACGCACCCCGACCGCGACCTCGGGGTAGCGGTTGCTGGGCAGATCCGGGAAGAGATGGTGTTCGATCTGGTAGCTCAGATTCCCGCTCATGAAACCCATGACCGGACCGGCGGAGAAGTTCGCGCTGCCGAGCATCTGCCGCAGATACCATTCACCGGGTGTTTCGCCCTCGAGCTGTTCCTCGGTGAACTTCTCCGCGCCGTCGGGGAAATGGCCGCAGAAGATCACCGCGTAGGCCCACAGATTGCGGATCAGGTTCGCTGTGGCGTTCGCCTTCAACGTCGACATGAAGGCGGGCCCGGTGACCGCCGGATAGAGCAGGAAATCCTTGGCCACCTGCCGGGCGATCTTGCGGCCGAACAGTTTGTTCGGTTCGGAGAAGATCTGAGTACGCGGTGTTCCGGAAAGCTCTTTCTCGATCGCCCAATCATGCAGAGCTATGCCCCATTCGAACGCCGCGGCCAATACGATATTGGCGATCGGCTGCACCAGGTGTACCGGCCGCCACGGTTCGTCGCGGGTCATCCGCAAGATGCCGAAGCCGAGATCCTCATCCTTGCCCAGCACATTGGTGTAGGTGTGATGGGAGTAGTTGTGCGCTCGCCGCCATTGCGCCGACGGGCCGGTCATATCCCATTCCCAGTTCGTGGAATGGATCTCCGGATCGTTCATCCAGTCCCACTGACCGTGGCTGATGTTGTGGCCCAGCTCCATGTTCTCGATGATCTTGGCGACCGACAGCATCGCGGTGCCGGCTACCCAGGCCCAGCGGTTGCGGCTACCGAACAGCACGGCCCGGGCTGCCAGTTCCAGCCCGCGCTGAGCGGCGATGGTGCGCCGGATATAGCGCGCGTCCCGCTCGCCCAGGGATTGCTCCACCGACCGGCGGATCGTGTCGAGCTCTTGCCCCAGCATCTCCACATCTTCGGCCGTCAAGTGGGCAAAGGCTCTGATGTCGGTGATGGCCACCGGCGTCCCTTCTGTAAGCGCTGTCTGCGAAGACGAGATCGGAACAGGCGTACCTCCGCCATCGCTCCGGCCGTGCTTTCTTATGCGGACACTCCGTCCACAAGGCCGGTCCGTGCCGGACCGGGAGCGGAAACCGGAAGAGGGTTTCGGAAATCTTCCCGCGTCGGGAAGCAACCTGTGTTCACCCGAGAATACCGCCAGGTGCCGATCTCCGGGTGAACGTGTCCGGTTACACCTCCAGTGTGCAGTCACCCGCCGCGGCGGAGATACACGTCTGTACCTTCTCGCCCTCGAACCGCTCGGTCCCGTTGCGCAGATCGCGGGCGTGTCCCGAGCTCAGAGTGACCACACAGGTCTGGCAGATACCCATGCGGCAGCCGAACGGCAGCTGAACACCGGCGGATTCCCCGGCTTCCAGCAGGGTGGTGGCGCCGTCCACGGTGACCGTGCGACCGGTCTTGCCGAAGGTGACGGTGCCGCCCTCGGTGGTCGCGGACCGCTCCACCTCGAACCGTTCCACGTGCAGTGCCGATTCGAGACCGGCTTCCTGCCAGTGCTTCTCGACCTCGTCGAGCATGCCCAGCGGGCCGCACGCCCAGGCCTGGCGCTCTCGCCAATCGGGATAGAGCTCGTCCAGGGCGGAGGTGGCGAACTTGCCCTTCTCACCGGTGAGGTGGATATGGGAGACGAACCCGGGATGCCGCGCGTGCAGGGCGTCGAGTTCGGCGGCGAACATCACGTCCTCGGCGGTCCGCGCCGAGTGGATGTGCACGACATCGGTCACCGCGTCGCGGCGGTCCAGGGCGCGCAGCATCGACATGACGGGGGTGATCCCGGACCCGGCGGTCAAGAACAGCACCTTCGGCGGCGGCGGGGACGGCAGCACGAACGCGCCCTGTGGGGCGGCCAGCCGTACGATCGTCCCGGGCGACACCCCGTTGACCAAATGGCTGGAGAGGAAACCCTCCGGCATCGCCTTCACCGCGATGGCGATGACCTTCTTGCCGTAGCGGGGGTCGTCCCAGTCGGGCGGGCTGGTGAGCGAATAGGACCGCCAGTGCCAGCGCCCTTCCACCAGGATCCCGATACCGATGTACTGCCCGGGTTCGTAGCGGAAATCGAAGCCCCAACCGGGTTTGATCACCAGAGTCGCCGAATCGGCGGTTTCCTTGCGGACGTCGACGACCCGGCCGCGCAGTTCCCGCGCCGACCACAACGGGTTGGCCAGATGTAGATAGTCGTCGGGCAGCAGGGGCGTGGTGACCCGCGCCACCGCTCCTCGCAGCAGATTCAGTTTGCCGCCGCGTTCGGCGATACCGGCCGCCGGTGCCTCCAGCCAGTTCTTGACACCGCGCACCGTCATCGCGTTCGGTTTCCTGCCCATTTGCGCTGTTCGTCTCCTGTGTTCTCCGCGCCCGGGGCGCGCCGTGGCACCAGGTTACGGCATCGTAGGTTGTCGCGGGGGCCCAGGTGAACGGCACCGGCGGACCCGGTTGCGGCTCACAACCGGCGGCCGCGGCGGCGGTCTCCGGTCACAAGCGCGGGCTCAGAGCAGTTCGACGAGAAACGGCAGTTCCTGAGTGGCGTACCAGGCCAGCTGATGGTCCTCGGCGTCGCCGAGAACGAACTCGGCGTCCTCGTCGCCGAGGTCGGCGGCATCGACGGCCTCGACCGCCTCGGCCACCGCCGGTTCGGCTTCGGCGAGGTCCAGATGAACCGAGGCGATCCGCTCGTACTCGATCGGTCCGTCCAGTTTGACCACTGCGTCGTCCAGGTCCGGGCGCAGCGTCGCGCCCTCGACATCCACCGCGATCACCGCGCGGCGGTACATCGGGGTGGTGGAACCGTGTACCTCCTCGGCCAGCAGTCGCAGTGCCGCGCGCGCGGCCTCGGCCATGGCGACCTCGGCCAGTTCTTCGTCGTCGCCCGAGGCGTAGGCCTCGCGGAGCGCGGGTGTGAGCGCGAAAGCCGTCCCGCCGACCGCGTGCAGCACGCGTTTGTCCACGAGTTCGCGCAGCATCGGCACGGTGGCCGGCACGTACACGCGCATGGTCTTGCGGTCAGAGGCAGGCACCGAGTAACTCCTCCATCGATTCGGGCACCGACGCGGCCAGAACCCCGATATCGGCCATCGCCTCGCGGTCGGCATTGAGTCCGTAGCAGACCCGCCCGTCATAGGACGTGATCCCGATACTCGTCGCCTGGTTGCGCAGCAGTGGCGAAACCGGGTACATCTCCAGCATCCGCGCGCCGCCGACGAACATCGGCGTCTGCGGGCCCGGTGCGTTGGTGATCACCAGATTGAACGTATGGTCTGCGAACGTACTCGCCGCCCGCACACTCATCGCGTGCAGGCTGGCCGGAGCGAACCCGGCCAGGTGTACCAGGGTCGAGGCCCGCACGCCGTGCCGGCCACGGGCGTCCTCGGCGGTGGCATGGGCGATATGCGACAGCCGCATGACCGGGCTGGGCTCGCCGACCGGCAGGTCGATCAGGAACGGGGTGATCCCGCTGGGCAGGGTGCGGCCGGAACCCGGCTCCCCGCTGTAGCCCGACATCGGCACGACCGCGCGTAGCACGCTCGATTCGGTCAGGCCCTTGTTCCGCGACAGCAGCCAGTTGCGCAGCGCCCCGGTCACCACCGCCAGCACGACATCGTTGATCGTGCAGTCGGCCTGCTGGTGCACCCGTTTGTAGTCATCGAGTTCGGTGACCGCGACGGTGAATCTGCGCTGCCGGGAAGTGCGCGTGTTCAGCGGACTGTCCGGGGTGCCGCTGGCCGCCGAGCGCACCGCCGCCATCGCGCCCTCCACCGTCCGTCCGGCTGTACCGATGAATCCGGCGGTGCCCGCACCGACCTCGCGCAACACCTCCACCGCCGAGCGGGGCTGGGCCACCAGATGCCCGAGGGCGCCCAGCAGGAGATCGGTATCGCTGGGCTCGCGGCCGGGCATCCACGCGTCGTCGGCTATCTCGCGCGGGGACTCCGCCCCGTCGGCGACGACATGGCCGATCTCCAGCGCGGCGCGCCCGTCGACCAGGGCCGCGTGCGATTTCGTGTAGATGGCGCACCGCCCCCCACTCAGCCCCTCGATCAGGTACATCTCCCACAACGGGCGGCCGGGGTCCAGTGGCCGGGACCCCAGCCGGGCGGTCAGTTCGTAGAGCTGGTCGTCGCTGCCCGGCGAGGGGAGGGCGGAACGGCGCAGGTGGTAGGTGATGTCGAAGTGGCTGTCCTCTACCCATACCGGGCGCCCCAGCGAGAGCGGGATCTCCCGCACCTTGCGGCGGTAGCGGGGCACCAGCGGCAGGCGTGACTCGACCAGGTCGACCAGCCCCTGGTAGTCGAGGATCGGCTCGCCGTCGTCGCCGGTGTTGTCCAGAACGGCCAGTGACCCGATGTGTACCGGGTGGGTGGTCGATTCCAACCGGAAGAAGTCCGCGTCCTGCGGTGTCAGCTTCGCTATCACCCTGGTGTCTGCCCCTTCGGCGTCCGGAACCCGGTCTCCATTGTGACCAGGTAGTACGCGTTCCCGCATCATTGTGTGTGATATTCCGATAAGTAATTCGAAGGCTTGCGGGAGGGCTTGCGGTGATATATCCGCGCGGGCCCCGCCCGCCTGCCGAATGTCGGACGAGGCACACTGGCCGGGTACGCTGCGGCGCCTACCATGGGAGCCGCATTACCATGAAGCAAGCTGCGGCTACGTGGCCCGTCGTCGGGCCGCGCGTCGCCGACATCGGAGCCGAAACCGACCCAGAGGACTGACGAGACTCGTGCCTGCGCTGACACTGACGAGGTTGCTACGTTTTGGTGAGGGTCGCATGGTCAAGCGCCTCTCCCATCTCGCCGACGAGGTGATCGGGCTCGAGGGCGACTACTCCGACCTCACCGATAGCGAGCTGCGTGCCAAAACCGACGAATTCCGCGAGCGCTATGCCGACGGGGAATCGCTGGACGACCTGCTGCTCGAAGCTTTCGCGGTGGCGCGCGAGGCCTCGTGGCGGGTGCTGCAGCAGAAGCACTACAAAGTGCAGATCATGGGTGGCGCGGCGCTGCACCTGGGCAATATCGCCGAGATGAAAACCGGTGAGGGCAAAACCCTGACCTCGGTGCTGCCGGCCTACTTGAACGCGATCAGCGGTGACGGCGTGCATATCGTCACCACCAACGACTACCTGGCCAAACGTGACTCCGAGTGGATGGGCCGGGTGCACCGCTTCCTGGGCCTCGAGGTGGGCGCGATCCTGGCCGGTATGACGCCGCCGCAGCGGCGCGCGGCCTACGGCGCCGATATCACCTACGGCACCAACAACGAATTCGGCTTCGACTATCTGCGCGACAATATGACCCATTCGCTGGACGATCTGGTTCAGCGAGGCCACAATTTCGCCGTGGTCGACGAGGTCGACTCGATTCTGATCGACGAGGCGCGGACTCCGCTGATCATCTCCGGCCCCGCGGACGCCTCCAGCAAGTGGTATGCCGAATTCGCCCGGATTGCACCGCTTCTCAAAAAGGATCTCCACTACGAGGTCGATATCAAGAAACGCACCATCGGCGTCCACGAGGCGGGTGTGGAATTCGTCGAGGATCAGCTCGGTATCGACAATCTCTACGAGGCCGCCAACTCCCCGCTGGTGAGTTACCTGAACAACGCCGTCAAGGCCAAGGAGCTCTACACCCGCGACAAGGACTACATCGTCCGCGACGGTGAGGTGATCATCGTCGACGAGTTCACCGGGCGCATCCTGGTCGGCCGCCGCTACAACGAGGGTATGCACCAGGCGATCGAGGCCAAGGAAGGGGTGGAGATCCAGCCGGAGAACCAGACCCTGGCCACCATCACGCTGCAGAACTACTTCCGTCTCTACGACAAGCTCTCCGGTATGACCGGTACCGCCGAGACCGAGGCGGCCGAGCTGCACCAGATCTACAACCTGGGCGTCATCCCGATCCCGACCAACAAGCCGCCGATCCGTATCGACCAGGCCGACCTGATCTACAAGACCGAAGAGGCGAAGTTCAACGCCGTGGTCGACGATGTGGTGGAACGCCACCAGGCCGGGCAGCCGGTGCTGATCGGTACCACCAGCGTGGACCGTTCGGAGTATCTATCCAAGCAGCTCACCAAGCGCGGTGTCCCGCACAATGTGCTGAACGCGAAGTTCCACGAGAAGGAAGCGCAGATCATCGCGGAGGCGGGCCGCCCCGGCACGGTCACCGTCGCGACGAATATGGCCGGCCGCGGTACCGATATCGTGCTCGGCGGCAACCCCGACATCATCACCGACACCCTGCTGCGCCAGCAGGGCCTGGACCCGGTGAACACTCCCGAGGAATACCAGGCGAACTGGTTTCACGCGCTGGAGAAGGTGAAGAAGCAGGTCGCCGAGGACGCCGAGGCGGTGAAGGAGGCCGGCGGTCTCTACGTGCTCGGTACCGAGCGCCACGACTCCCGGCGTATCGACAACCAGCTGCGCGGCCGGTCCGGCCGTCAGGGCGACCCGGGCGAATCGCGGTTCTACCTGTCGCTCGGCGACGAGCTCATGCGCCGGTTCAACGGCGCGGCGCTGGAGTCGATCATGACCCGGCTCAACCTGCCCGACGATGTGCCGATCGAGGCGAAGATGGTCTCCAAGGCCATCAAGAGCGCGCAGACCCAGGTCGAGCAGCAGAACTTCGAGATCCGCAAGAATGTGCTCAAGTACGACGAGGTGATGAACCAGCAGCGCACGGTCATCTACAACGAGCGCAACCAGATCCTGCGTGGGGAGGATATGGAGGGCCAGGTCCAGAGCATGATCACCGATGTGATCACCGCCTACGTGGACGGCGCCACCGCCGAGGGCTATGTGGAGGACTGGGATCTCGACAAGCTCTGGGGGGCGCTGAAAACTCTCTATCCGATCAGCCTGAACCACCGCGATATCACCGGCGAGACCGAGGTCGGTGAAGCCGGTGAGATCACCCGCGACGATCTGCTCGAAATCTTGCTCGAGGATGCGCAGAAGGCCTACGCGGAGCGCCAGGCCGAGATCGACGGCCTGGCCGGCGAGGGCAGTATGCGCACCCTGGAGCGCCAGGTGCTGCTGTCGGTGCTGGACCGCAAGTGGCGCGAGCATCTCTACGAGATGGACTACCTGAAGGAAGGCATCGGCCTGCGGGCCATGGCCCAGCGCGATCCGCTGGTGGAATACCAGCGCGAGGGCTTCGATATGTTCGCCAACATGCTCGAGGGCTTGAAGGAGGACGCCGTCGGCATCCTGTTCAACGTTCAGGTGGAGGTCCAGCAGCCGCAACCCGACGGTGTCCAGGTGGGCCAGGGTCTGCGTTCCCCGGTCGGCTCGCAGCCGGTGCCGCCGGAGAGCCAGTACCCCACCGAGAAGCTGCCGATCCTCAACGGTGCGCCGCCGGCGCTGCGTGCCCGCGGTATCGACGACTCGGGCCCGCGGGGCCTGAGCTACTCGGGGCCGGACGAGGGCGGCCGCACCGCGGTGCACAGCGACGCGGAGGAGTACGGCTCCGATGGGCCGACGCAGGGCACCCGGCGGGAACGCCGCGAGGCGGCCCGGGCGCAGACCAAACAGGGCCGGGGTCCCAAGACCCGTCGTAAGCACTGATCTCGGAACAGGCGGCGCCGCTCCCGGATACCGGGAGCGGCGCCGTCGTGTCGCCAGGGGTTTGTTCGGAATGCCGCGTGGGGTCGCCGCTCAGCCCAGCGCGGTGTGCTGCGGGCAGTAGGCGCCGACCGCGGCTTCCAGGAACAAGTAGGGGTATTCCACGAACGGGCGTGCTTCCTCGGCGAGGTAGGTGCGGTTGGCCGGGGTGTTACCGGAGCTGCCCAGGTAATCGCATTGGGCGTGTGCCAGGGCTATCGCCGCGTCCTGGAGTTGGCGGGTCTCGTCGTCGAACGCACTGGCGCGAAGGAATTCTCGGTCGGTGAAAGGAAGCTGCGCGACGGAATCGTCCTTGCCCGCCGGGCTGTGCACACCTGTCGAGCCCGGCCGCGAGGCGCCGGGAGGGTGTGCCGAGGCACTGGAGAAGCTGCCGAACACGAGCGCGGCCGTGACCGCGCCGATGGCCATGATTTTGAGCATCGTTCCTTCTGTGTTCGTTGGTGCTGGACGGAATGGTCGTCAGGTGGGGCCGCCGACAGCTCGGACCCGGACTGTCGCGCCGACGTTTCGTTGCCGTCTCGGCCGAATAACTTCGGTGCGCGCCGCATATTAACGTGCCGCGAAGCCGGTGGTTTGCTGATTCACCGTGCGTCGCCGATCATCCCATCAATCTGCCTGGTCGATTCGCATAGCCATGCGGTGGCCGGCCGTGTTCCCGCGTTCGCGTGTGGTCGGAGAACAGGCAGGAATGAGGCCGGGCGGTTGGACTCGCCCTGAGGTAAAGGGTTCGCAGTCGCGCCCCCGGACCGCACGATAACCGGGCAGCGCAACCACATCACAAGGGGCAGAACCCATGCCAGTACGTCCGGAAACGACACAGAGTCACCGGCGGCCGCGGGCCGTCGCGTGCGTCGCGGCGGTCGCCGCCCTCCTGATGCTGCTGTGTGCGTGCGGTGCCGGCGGCGAGGCCGCTCGGACGGCCGACGGCAAAACGATCCTGCGCTATCAAGGGTGGGCAGGAAAAGTGGGATTCCACGAACTGGCCGCCGATCTGGGCTATTTCGAGAAGATCCGGTTGGAATGGGTCGGCGACACCACCAGTGGTCCGCAGGACATCCAGTCGGCGGCCACCGGGGAGATCGAATTCGGCTCGGCGTTCAACGGTGCCGTGGTCAAACTCAACGCGGCCGGTGCGCCCATCACCTCGGTGCTCAGTTCCTACGGTGCCGACGCGGGTGAGTACACCGGGTACTACGTGCTGGAGAACAGCCCGATCCGGTCGGCCCGCGACCTGATCGGCAAGAAGATCGGGATGAACACGCTCGGTGCGCATCACGAGTTCCTCACCCGCGAATGGCTGGCCCAGCAGGGCCTCACCAAGGACGAGATCAAGTCGGTGCAGCTGGTGGTGGTGCCCCCGGTGAACACCGAACAGGCGCTGCGTGAGGGACAGATCGATGTCGCCACACTGAACTCGATCCAGCGGGAGAGCGCCCTCGACCGAGGCGGTATCCGGGCGCTGTTCACCGACCGGGACCTCTTCGGCGCGTTCAGTTACGGCACCTATGTGATGCGCGACGACTTCATCGCCGCCAACCCCGAGGCCGTGCGTGATTTCGTCCAGGGCACCGCGCGGGCGATCCGCTGGACCCAGGTCCATCCGCGGGAAGAGGTGGTGGCCCGCTTTCTGGACATCATCCACACGCGGGGCCGCACCGAAAGCGCCGAACCCGTGAAGTACTGGCGCAGTCCCGGAATCCCGGTACCGGGCGCGGTGATCGCCGAGCGTGAGTTGCAGATCTGGATCGACTGGCTGATCCGCAACGGCGAACTCGACGAGGGCAAGCTCGCGGCCCGCGACCTCTACACCAACGAGTACAACCCGTACGCCAACGGCACCTATCCCGCCGACGGTGACCCCGACGGACAAGCATTGGCCGGTGAGAAATGAGCACTGAACCCAAACTCCGCCTGGATCAGGTGACCAAGAGGTTTCCGATCCGAGGCCAGAAAGCCGAACTGACCGCGGTCGAGGACATCACCCTCGACCTTGCCGCCGGTGAGTTCCTGGTGCTCGTCGGACCCAGCGGTTGCGGGAAATCCACGCTGCTCGACCTGCTGGGCGGCCTGAGTACACCTACCTCCGGCCAGATCCTGCTCGACGGCACGCCGATCACAGGCCCGGGCCTGGACCGGGGCATCGTCTTCCAGCAGTACGCGTTGCTGCCGTGGCGCAGCGCCCGGCGCAATATCGAATTCGGGCTCGAGGCCAAGGGCGTGCCCCGCGCCGAGCGCCGGGCACGCGCCGAGCACTATCTCGAATTGGTCGGGCTGGCCGGTTTCGCCGATCGCTACCCGCACGAACTGTCCGGCGGTATGAAACAGCGCGTGGCGATCGCCCGCAGTCTTGCCTTCGATCCCGAGGTACTGCTGATGGACGAGCCGTTCGCCGCCCTGGACGCGCAGACCCGGGAATCGCTGCAGGACGAACTGCTGCGCATCTGGGAGCGCACCGGCAAGACCATCCTGTTCATCACCCACGGCATCGACGAAGCGATCTACCTGGGCGAGCGGGTCGCGGTGCTCACCTCCCGGCCCGGCCGGGTCAAAACGGTGGTCGATGTCGATATCGACCGCACCGCCGAGGACATCCGCTCCGGCGAGCAGTTCCGTGCTCTGCGGCACCGGATCTGGTCTTTGCTGCACGACGAGGTCGAACGCGCCCACTCGCTCGAACTCGCCGATATCTCGACGACCGAAGAGGCTCAGCATGTCTAGCGCACTCGCCACCGGTACCCTCGACGCGCCGCGCGCCGCCGGCCCCGGGCCCGTACTCGTGCCCGCCACACCGGCGAGCACCCCGGGCCGCCGGCCGGTTCAGTGGCTGGCCGCGCTGGCCTGGCGGGTGGTGAAACCCTCGGTCGCGATCCTCGCCTTCCTGGCTCTCTGGGAGGTCGCGCCCCGGGTGGGTCTGGTCGACAGGGTCTTCCTGCCGCCGTTCACCGAGGTCGCCGCGACCTTCTTCGATCTGGTCGGTAACGGGCAGCTCTGGGAACACGTCTCGACCAGCCTGTCCCGCGCGCTGACCGGGTTCGTGATCGCGGTGGCGCTCGCGGTCCCGCTGGGGGTGGCGATCGCCTGGTACCGGCCGGTGGCCGACTTCCTGAATCCGGTTCTCGAACTGTTCCGCAATACCGCGGCGCTGGCGCTGCTGCCGGTCTTCATCCTCGTCCTGGGTATCGGCGAGACCTCGAAGGTGGCGCTGGTGATCTACGCCTGCACCTTCCCGATCCTGCTCAACACCATCTCCGGGGTGCGCACGGTCGATCCGCTGCTCGTCAAATCCGCGCGTTCGCTGGGTTTCTCCCAGATCGCGCTGGTGTACAAGGTGGTGCTGCCGGCGGCGGTACCGACCATCTTCACCGGTCTGCGGATGGCCGCGGCGTCCTCGATCCTGGTGCTCATCGCGGCCGAGATGGTCGGTGCGAAGGCCGGCCTCGGGTACCTGATCACCGCCGCGCAGCTCAACTTCCAGATCCCCGACATGTACGCGGGGATCATCGCCATCGCGCTGGTCGGCCTGATCTTCAACGCGATCCTCGTGTTCGTCGAGCGCCGGCTGTCCAGCTGGCGCGTAGCTCTCTAGACAGGTAGTGATGTCGCACCAACTCCATCTCAACGCGTTCCTCATGGGTGTCGGCCACCACGAAGCGGCCTGGCGGCATCCGCGGACCGAGGCGCGCAATGTGCTGCGGGTCGGCCATTTCCAGGAACTCGCGCGGGTCGCCGAACGCGGCAAGCTCGATTCGGTGTTCTTCGCCGACGGCCTCGCGGTGGGCCCGCGGATCGAACGCAACACCCAGGCGGTGTTCGAACCGATCACCCTGCTGTCGGCGATGGCCGTGGTGACCGAGCGGATCGGACTCATCGCCACCGCCTCCACCGGGTACAACGAGCCCTACAATCTCGCCCGCAAATTCGCCTCGCTCGATCAGATCAGCGGTGGGCGGGCCGGATGGAACATCGTCACCTCCGGGACCGCCGACGAAGCCGCCAATTTCGGCTACGACGAGGTGCCCGACCACGACGGCCGGTATGTGCGGGCGGCGGAGTTCGTCGAGGCCGCGACGGCGCTGTGGGACTCCTGGGAGGACGACGCCGTCGTACTCGACGCCGAGACGGGGATCTTCGCCGATCCGTCGAAAGTGCATACGATCGATCACCACGGCGACCGCTTCAAGGTGCGCGGCCCGCTCAATGTGCCACGTTCGGCGCAGGGACGCCCGCTGCTGGTCCAGGCCGGTTCTTCGGCCAGCGGTAAGGATTTCGCCGGTCGGTACGCGGAGGCCGTTTTCACCGCGCAACGCTCCATCCCGGAGGGCCGGGAGTTCTATCGCGAGGTGAAGGCGCTGGCCGCCGGCCATGGACGCGATCCCGGCGAGGTGCTGATCCTGCCCGGGATCGTGCCGTTCATCGCCGAGACCGAGGCGGCCGCCGAGCGGCTCGAGCGGGAGTTCACCGATCTGATCTCCCCGGAGTACTCGCTGCGCCAGCTCTCCCAGATGCTGGGCCTGGACCTGACCGGTCATCCGCTCGACGCGCCGCTGCCCCCGATCGACCGGATCCAGGGCAACAAGAGCCGATACCAGCTGGTCAAGGATCTGGCCGCCCGGGAGTCGCTGACCGTGCGCACACTCATCGCCGCGCTCGGGGGTGGTCGCGGACATCGCACCATCGCCGGGACTCCCGAGCAGATCGCCGACGATCTGCAGGCCTGGTTCGAGGCGGGCGCCGCGGACGGTTTCAATGTGATGCCCCCGTACCTGCCCGGCGGCCTGATCGATTTCGTCGACCAGGTGGTCCCGATCCTGCAGGCCCGCGGTCTGTTCCGCACGGAGTACACCGAGCGCACCCTGCGTGGGCACTACGGACTCGGCCGCCACACCGGCCGGTTCGCCCCGGACGCGGTCGCGGCGAGCGCTTAGCAGCACGGCGGCGAGCGCCGGGTGGCACGTCGGCGGGTGCCCGGTAGTACTGCGGCCGGCGCGCAGCGGCGCCCGCAACCGGCGACCGCCGTGCCGGCCCGGTGGTCATCACGGCCACCTCTCGACGGCGGGCGCCGGCTTCGGCGGCGCGAAGGCGATCGGCAACCGGGCTCCGCCGTCCGGGTTCGGCGCGTACCTGCGTGTCCCGCGGCCGCGAACGCAGCGCAGGTACGGTCAGCGCCCGGCGGCGCGGACGAGTTCGAGCAGTTCGGTTTCGTCGAGGTCGATGCGGCGGGCGGCGTCCACGAGTTGCCGGGCGAGTTCGATCACCGCCGCCCGCCCGTCCGGCGCCCCGGCGCGGACAGTGGCACCGCGCCCGCGGCGCAGTTCGATCAGGCCTTCGTCGCGTAACCGCTGATAACCCGCGAGCACGGTATGGATACTCACATCCAGCGATACCGCGAGTTCCCGGGCGCCGGGCAGCCGAGTACCCGCGGGCGCGCCACCGTCGGAGATCGCACGCCGGACACAGGCCGCGATCTGGTCGGCCAGCGGTTCGGGCCGCGCCGGGTCGACACGGATCAGCACCGGTTCAGTCCGCCCGTGCGACGACACCGGCCAGGACACCCGCACCCGTGCCGGCGTCGTCGACGGAGACCACGAACCGGCGCCCCGAGCGACGGGTCACCACGAGGCCGGGTCCGGCGCGCAGCACCACGGCCGTGGCGCCCGGAATCATCCGAATGCCGTACCCGCCGTACCGGAGTGGGGAGATGTCGTCGGCCGAGACCTCGGCGATGTCTTCGGGCCGCAGCCGCCACCGGGGCCAGCCCAGCAAGCCGGTCCCCACGGTGAGGCCGCGCTGGTCCACCACCACCCGCAGCAGCGCCAGTTGCGCGAGCAACACTCCGGTGAGCGCCAGCAGTGCACCGGGTACCGGCTGGGCGACGAATCCGACCACCGCCCCCATGAGCAAGGCGAGCACACCGATCAACAGCATCCACGGGGACACCGCCCGCCGCGACCAGCTGACGCGTTCGGTACGGCCGAGAGCAAGGGATTCGGCCGGTGCCGGATCCGGTGACACCGGACTGTTCGGTGCGGCGAGCCAGCCCGCCGCACCGAACAGCACCCCGGCGAGCGCCGCGGCGGCGAACGCCCAGCCCGAGAGCGTGACCTGTGCGGGATCAGCGGCGTCCAGGTTGGCGACGGTACCCGCCGAGGTGAGCGCGCCGACGAATCCGCCCACCCCCCAGGCGGTGGCGACGAGCGACCGGATCGGGTCCACGGGAGTATCGGCCCGGCGCACGTTCGTGCGTGCCCCCACCACGAGGATCGCGGCGAACAGGATTCCCAGGCCCAGGCCCAGGCCGGCGGAGACGAACATGGCCGGTACCCGTCCGGTGAACCCGTCGGCGCCGTCCGCGCCGAAGTGGGTGGCCAGCCGATCGGGCAGCCGGTCGGCCGCCGCGCCGAGCAGCACGACATTGGGCACAGCGGACAGTAGCGGCGGGAGTCCGGCGAGTAGGGCGAGCCGGAGCGAGCTCAGGGTGGTCATGGCACCTCCTTGTTATATTTGAACTATAACAAATGCATCAACTGACACGGCCGGCGGCCGGTCCGGACAGGCTCGCCTCGGGGCGCCGAGAGGCACGGAGGTGCTGTGATTTCTTGGTGGGTGACCCGTCCGGGAGCTCGTGGTCGGGCGTGATCACGGGCGCGGCCGATCACGGCGTCGGCCGGAATCGAATCAGCGCCGGTGCCCGACCGCGGGAAGAATGGCCTGGTCGACGATATCGGCGAGAACCCGATCGCCGGGGAGTTCACCGGAGTCGAGGGAGAACTTGAGGACGAGGGCCTCGCCGATATCGACGACAACGGGGGTGAGGAGGTCCGGGTCGATACGGCCGGCCTCCGCGTAGTGCCGCAACACGGTACTGGTGAAGCGCCCGCCTTTCGGCTCGAACACCTGGGCGTAGATGGACTCGGCCAGCTCCGGATAACGCTCGCGCTCGGCGAGAATCGCGCCGGTGGCGCGGGCGGTGGGGGTCGCCAGCCAGGACACCATCAGCCGGAGCGCCTCGATCAGGTCGTGACGCAGATCGTCGGTCGGGGCGGGTGTGGGCCGCTCCTGCGGGAACGCGTTGCCGAGCGCATCCAGCAGTACCGTCTGCGGGCTGTCCCAGCGCCGGTACAGCGAGGTTTTCGCGATACCGGCGCGCTGCGCGATCCCATCCATGGTGAGCTTGCCCAGGCCGACTTCGATCAGTTCCTCGACGACCGCGGCACGCACCGCCGCCACCACTTCGGCGTCGCTTCGGCGGCCACGTGTGCCGGGCATGGAACCTGTCTTTCCGGTGATCGCGCGGGACCTGTCCCGTGCAGACTAGTCGGCGGCGGAATCGACGACCGCGACGGCGGTGGCGAACGGGCCGAGCTCGACCTCCCCGTTCGTCACCTCTTTCCGCACTGCCGGACCGGAACCGGTTGTGGTGTCGACCGTATCGATCGCGACCACCGGGTCGGTGAAGTTCACCGGTACCGGGTGCGGATTCTTGTTGACGAGCAGGATGCGGCGCCGGCCGTCCGGGGAAGTGAAGGCCTGGCTGTGCACCGTGGTCTCCGGGGCGTCCGGCACGGGAGAGGTCGTGGCCCGGTGCACGGTGTCGCCCGGGCCGAAATTATCGAGCAGCAGCTGCAGCGCGCGATAGCGGGCATTGGGCTCCCCGGTGTTCCAGTCGAGCAGCGAGGCGCCGTGGATCATCCCCGGATAGTCGATGAACTCGGCCACGCCCACCAGGTCGATGCCGAGTGCGGTCAGCCGTGACCACAGGTACGCGACGACGGCTCCGCTGAGCGCCCAATAGTCCTCGGGTGCATCGGGTTCCGGATTCATGACATCCGGGGTGAAGGTGCCGAGTTCGTTGATATGTGTCTCGGTCGCGGGCGACAGGCGGTGTTTGATGGATTCGACCAGCTGCACCTGGCGCAGGAAACCGTCCGCCTGGGCGAAGAACAGGCCGGGCCATTGCTCGAACGGTGCGTTCCCGGCCAGAGACATCGGGTTGACGATCTGCGGGGTCGCGTAGAAGTGGTACGAGAACGCATCCAGGGGGGTGCCGTCCTGGTGGTTGGCGGGGTCGAGGAAGTGCCAGAAGTACTCCGGATCGGTGGTGACCGGGCTGAGCGAGAGCCCGATGAACTTCATCTCCGGATCGAGCGGGCGCAGCCGTTCGACGACCGCGTCGTAGAGCCTGGTGTAGACCTCGGGTGAGAGCTGATGGCCGATATCGGGTTCGCACAGCACCTCCCAGTAGGCGAAGCGGTGGTCGCGGCCGGATTCGTGCCGGACTCCGAACTGGTCGGTGAATCCGCCGTCGATGTACCAGCGGCCGATCCGCTCGAAATGCTCGGCCACTTCGGTGAGGGTCCGGTCACGGAATTGCGTGCCCTGTTCGTAGTCCCAATGGATCGCGGCCGGATCGTCCTGCACCACCACCGGTTCCGGTGTTTCGAACATCCAGGTGGGGATGGTGGCGAAGTTCGCGACCACCGGCCGGCCGGAGGTGGCATCCAGGAAGTCGTCCACGAACTCGTCGAGCCGCCGGAAATCCCATGAGGTCCGGCCGTCGGCGGGCGCCTCGAGTTCGGGTACCGCCAATTTGGGGGAGGACCACCAGGGTAGGAATCGGGTGTAGTCGGTCCGGAGCGCACGCAGCGCGTCGAAGGCCTTGTCGTGGATCTGCGAACCGCGGCGCAGCGGCGGCGCGGTCCACAGATGGGTGGTCAGTGTCGTTTTCGAGGTGATGGTCGGTGTCGTCCAGTCGACCGTGACGGGCAGCGAGAAGTTCATGATTACTTCTTTCGTGGGAGTTAGATCCGCAACTGTAGCTACGGTGATATAGCTACGCAAGTGTAGCTAAATCTGCGCGGGGGTGCGCCGGTTGCTCGATATCGCACGACGGGCTATGCCCTGACGGTGGGAGACTCTGTCGGCCCAGGAGCGGACACTGATCCCATGGCATACGACGAGGAACTGGCGGAGCGGGTCCGGGCTGTGCTGAACGCCGGCACCGAGGTATCCGAGCGGCGCATGTTCGGCGGGCTGGCCTTCCTGATCGGCGGCCATATGGGGGTCGCGGTCAGCCGGGAGGGCGGGTTGATGGTGCGAATGGAGCCCGCGGCGGCCGCCGCGCTGGTCGACGACATCTCGGTGACCCCCATGGTGATGCAGGGCCGGGAACTGGACGGGTGGCTACGGGTGACCGAGGCGGCGGTCCGCGACGACCGTGACCTCACCACCTGGGTCGCACGCGGCGTCCGGTTCGCCGCAGCGCTGCCGCCCAAGACGCCGCAACCCCGGCGACCGAGGCGGAAGAACGCCCGGCTGCGGTGACCGGTGTGCTCACCACTGGTCGTTGGAGTTCAGGGCGACCAGCAGCCGGCGGATCGCGGCCACTCGCCGCGCTTTGTCCGGGAGTTCGTCCAGCGCGCATTCCGGATCGGCGGGTGGGCCCAGATGCGTACAACCGCGCGGGCAGTCCTCGATCGCCTCGGCGAGATCGGTGAAGGCCGCGATCACATCGTCGGGCGTGATGTGGGCGAGGCCGAACGACCGGACACCCGGAGTATCGATGACCCAGCCGCCGCCCGGCAGCGCCAGCGCGACCGACTGCGTGGAGGTGTGCTTGCCCTTGCCGACCCCGGACACCTCGCCGACCGCCCGCTCGGCATCGGGAACCAGCCGGTTGACCAGGGTGGATTTCCCTACCCCCGAATGCCCCAGGAAGCAGGTGAGATGGCCGGTGAGCAGGGCCAGTGTCGCATCGAGCGGGTCGTCGATCCCCGCGTAGACGATGGTCAGGTCCAGATCGTCGAACGCGGCCGCGAATTCCGAGTCTGCGGCCAGATCATGTTTGGTGAGACACAGAACCGGTTCCAGGCCGCCCGCATAGGCGGCCACCATGGCCCGCTCCACGAACCCGGTGCGTGGCGGCGGATCGGCCAGCGCCACCACGATGAACAACTTCTCCGCATTACCGACCACCACGCGCTCGAACGGATCGGTGTCGTCGGCGGTGCGCCGCAGCACGGTGGTGCGCTCGGTGACCCGGACGATCCGTGCGAGGGTGTCGGGCCGGCCGGACAGGTCGCCGACCACCTCGACCCGATCACCGACCACGATGGGGGTGCGTCCCAGTTCCCGGGCCCGCATGGCCACCAGCGGACGCTGCGGATCCCCGTCGAGCACGCATCCCCAGCGCCCCCGGTCCACCGAGACGACCATCGCCGGCTGCGCGTCCCGGTGTTCGGGGCGGGTCTTGGTCCGCGGCCGCGAACTCCGCCCGGGACGCACCCGGACATCGGATTCGTCGTAGGAGGCGGTGGTGCGGCCGCGCCGGCTCAGTGAGCCGCTCCCGGTTCGGCCGACTGCGGGTCGAGCATCGATTCCCACAGGGCGACGAAATCGGGCAGGGTCTTGGCGGTCGTCCCGATGTCCTCGATTTCGATCCCCGGTACCGCGAGCCCGAGAATCGCGCCGGCGGTGGCCATCCGGTGGTCGGCGTAGGAATGCCAGCGACCGCCGTGTAGCGGGGCGGGGACGATCTCCAGGCCGTCCTCGGTTTCGGAAACCTGCCCGCCGAGCCGGTTGATCTCGGTGGACAGTGCGGCCAGCCGATCGGTCTCGTGCCCGCGCAGATGGGCGATGCCCCGCAGCCGGGACTCCGAATCGGCCAGCGCCGCCAGCGCCGCGACGGTCGGGGTCAGCTCGCCCACATCGTGCAGATCGATATCGATACCGGCCAGACGGTCCGGGCCGGTCACGGTGAGCGAGCCCTCGCTGAAACCGGCTTCGGCCCCCATCCGCACCAGGATCTCCCGGATCACATCGCCGGCCTGGGTGGTCAGCCGAGGCCAGTGCGGGATGCCGACACTGCCGCCGGTGACCGCGGCCGCGGCCAGGAACGGAGTGGCATTGGACAGGTCCGGCTCGACCTTCCAGTCGACCGCGCGAATCGGGCCGGGTGGCACGGTCCAGGTCTGCTCGCCCCGGACATCGGTGGGCGCCTCGACCACGACATCGGCGCGGCGCAGCATCTCGACGGTCATCTCGATATGGGGCATGGAGGGCAGCGCGCTACCGGAATGGCGCACCACCACGCCCTCGTCGAAACGCGCCCCCGACAGCAGCAGACCCGAGACGAACTGCGAGGAACCCGAGGCGTCGATGGTGATGGCGCCACCGCGCAGGGCGCCGGTCCCGCGCACGGTGAACGGCAGGGCGTCGCCCTCGATATCCGCGCCGAGCCCACGCAGGGCGTCGAGGATGGTGCGCAGCGGGCGGACCCGGGCGGCGATATCGCCGTCGAAGGCGGTCTCGCCCATCGCGAGGGTCGCCACCGGGGGCACGAAACGCATCACGGTTCCGGCCAGGCCGCAATCGACCCGCCCGCCCCGTAGTGGCGCGGGGGTGACGGCGAGGGTGTCGGCGTCACCGATGATCTGGGTGCCCAGGGCACGCAGCGCGGCGATCATCAGACCGGTGTCGCGGCTGCGCAGGGCCCCGGTGATGGTCGAGGGGCCATCGGCGAGCGCGGCCAGGACCAGTGCTCTGTTCGTGATCGATTTGGAGCCGGGCAGGGTGACGGTCGCATGCACTGGGGCATCGACATGGGGCGCTGGCCAGAAACTCACTCGACCATCTTGGCGCATCGGGCCGACAGGCGTGTCGGTGGTGCTCGTCAGTGTGTCGCCGAGCACCACCGATCGTGTCCTCATCTGTGGTGGCCGGGCTACTTGTTCCGGCCGTGCAGCAGCGGAACCATCTTGCGCAGCATCTTCATGTTGGCCTGGGTGCGGCGATAGCTCTGCAACGCCATCCCGGGAATCGTGAAGCGCTGCACCGCGATCGAATGCGGCCGGACGAATTCGCGCATACCCGGCTCACCGTGGATACGGCCGATACCGGAGTCGGCGCTGCCGCCGAAGGGAAGTCCGGGGATGGCGGCGAAGCCGAGTACCGAGTTCACCGAGGTCGCGCCGACCTTCAGCCGCCGGGCGATCTCGAGCCCCTGCTTCTTCGAGTACACCGCCGAGGCCAGGCCGAAGGTGGTGTTGTTGGCGAGATCCACGGCCTCGTCGATGCTGTTCACCGTGGTGACGGTGACGGTCGGCCCGAAGGTCTCCTCCTTGACCGCCGGCGAATCCTCGTCCACGTCCACCAGCACGACGGGTTCGATGAAGGGGCCCTTGATCGATTCCGGGCCGCCCAGCAGCGCCTTACCGCCGCTGGCCAGGGCCGCGTCGATATGCTTCTTGACGATATCGATCTGGCTCGGCATGGTCATCGGGCCGTAGGCGGCGCCCTTGTCCGAACCGGGTTTCACATCCTTGAGGATGCGGGTCAGCTCGGCGAGGAACTCCTCTTTGACCGACTTGTCCACGTAGACGCGTTCCACGCCGGCGCAGGTCTGACCGCTGTTCGAGGTGGCGCCCCAGGCTATGGCGTCGGCGGCGGCCTTCACGTCCGCGTCCGCGGCCACGATCACGGGATCCTTACCGCCGCACTCCAGCAGTACCGGGGTGAGGTTTTCAGCGGCCGAGGCCATGATCTTGCGCCCGGTGGCGGCCGAACCGGTGAACGCGACCTTGTCCACTCCGGATTTCACCAGCGCGGCGCCGGTCGCGCCGAAACCGTTGATCGCGACGAAAACGCCCTCGGGCAATTCCGGATTGGCCTCGGAGAATGCCTCGGCGAGGAAATTGCCGATTCCGGTCGAGAATTCCGACGGCTTGAACACCACGGTGTTACCGGCGGCCAGGGCGTAGGCCAGCGACCCGTTAGGGGTGTAGACGGGATAGTTCCACGGTCCGATCACGCCGATCACACCCAGCGGCCGGTATTCGATGCGGGCCGAGAAGTTCGCCATCAGCGGGCCCGAGGGGACCTTCTGGGGGGACAGCACCTTCTTGGCGTGCTTGGCCGCCCACGCGATGTGCTCGAGCGCGAGCATCAGCTCCAGGAATGCGTCGTCGAGCGGTTTGCCGTTCTCGGCGTGGATGAGCGCGCAGAATTCGTCGGATTTGGCGACCAGCCGGCTGGACCAGCGCAGCAGGGCCTTCTTCCGGCCGTCGAAGCCGAGGTCTTCCCACACCGGAGCGGCGGCGCGCGCCTTCGCGACAGCCTCGCCGACCGCCTTCTCGTCGGCGATCGGGTACGTGGCCAGGGTAGCTCCTGTGGCCGGATCGACCGAGGTGAGCACCGACTCTTTCTCGGTAGCGTTTTCGGTGGTTGTCACAGGTTCTCCTCTGCGGAAGTAGGGCGGTGGCTGCGCGCGTGAACGGGCAGCCTCTCACCGCCGCGTCCCCGGTGAGAGAATGCTAAGACATAACTCTCAACACGTCACCAAGTACTGGCATCATTGTTGCGGACGGGGGCGGGATTGTCTTGATCTGTCGGTGTTCGGTGGAAGTATCGGAATATGTGCGGACGGTACGCGACAACGACGGATCCCGGCCGGCTCGCGGTCGAGTTGGACGCCATCGACGAGACCGGGACCTCCTGGGGTTCTGGAGCGCCGGGCGGTGGCGAACCTGCGACCGGGGAGGACGCTGATGCCCGCGGAGGCCGGGCGCCGGGGGTGAACTACAACGTCGCGCCGACGACGCAGATCGTCACGGTCGTCGACCGGCATACCCACGAACGCCCCGACGACACACCGAGCCGCCGTATCCGGCGGATGCGCTGGGGGCTGATTCCGCACTGGAGCAAAGCCGCCGAACCGGGTATTCCGGTGAAGGGGAAACCGCTGTTCAACGCCCGGGCCGACAAGGCTGCCACGCTCCCGTCCTTCCGGGACGCGGTGAAATACCGGCGCTGCCTGGTGCCGATGGACGGCTGGTACGAATGGCTCGTCGAACCCGATCCGGCAGGACCGGGCAACGGTAAGAAAGCCAAGGTGGTCAAGCACCCGTACTTCATGTCCCGTCCGGACGGTGACCGGTTGTACATGGCGGGGTTGTGGTCGGTCTGGCGGGATCGCTCACTCGAGGATCCGCAACCGCTGCTGTCGTGCACCATCCTCACCACCGACGCCGTCGGTGACCTCACCCGGATCCACGACCGGATGCCGCTGCCCATGCCCCGCGAGCACTGGGACGCCTGGCTCGATCCCGATCATCGCGCCCCCGCCGACCTGCTCGGCCCACCGAGCGAGGCCCTGGTGGCCGAAATCGTGGCCCGGCCGGTGTCGACCCTGGTGAACAGTGTGAAGAACAACGGTCCGCAACTACTGGCGCCCGCCCCCGAAACGGCGGAGCAGACCACCCTGTTGTGAGGTCACGTCTGCCCGAGACAGTGAACCGCCCCGGGCAGACGCCGGCTCAGCCGCCCAGGGGGCATTCGATCGCCGGAGTGGCGATGTGCAAGCCGCATTTCAAGATATCGCCGCTCAGATCGATGACCTCGGTCACCACTCCGCCGCCGGCTTCCTCGGCGCGCTCGCCGGCTTCCTCGGCGCGCTTTCCGAGTTCGTCCTCCGGGGTGCGGCTCTCCGGGGTGCGGCTGTCCGATTCGTTCTCGGAGGCGCCCTGGCCGTCGAACGGGAACTCACCCGGTGCCGCCAGGGCCACCGGTGCCGACAGCACCGCCGGGCCGGCGGACAAGGCCACGGCCGCGGATACGGCGAAGAACACGGTGCGCACAGATTTGCGCGGGGACATATCGCATCACATCCTCGGGTCGGACGATCGGTCGTACCAAGTAACGCATACGAACGGGTCTGACCTGGGGAATTCCCGCCCGGCACGCGGAGCGCGGGCCGAATCGGAGGTCCGCGCCGCCCGGCCTCAGGCGGTGACCGGCGCGGTGACCGCCGCGGTCAATCGCACCAGATCGGTGGGCGAGAGTTCGATTTCCAGACCCCGCCGCCCCGCACTGCACAGCACCCGATCCCAGCCGAGCGCGGACTCGTCGACCACCGTGGGATGGCGTTTGCGCTGTCCCAGCGGGGAGATACCGCCCAGCACGTAACCGGTCCCCCGCTCGGCCCGGGTACGGTCTGCCAGCGCCGCCTTGGGTACCCCCAGCGCCGCCGCCGCGGCCTTCAGCGACAGGGTGCCGGGGACCGGCAGCACCGCGACCGCCAGCGCGCCGGTGGACAACTCCAGCACCAGAGTCTTGAAGATCTGCCCCGGTTCGACACCGAGGCGCGCGACCAGTACATCGACCGCTTCGCCACCGTAGGTACCGGCGCGGGGGTCGTGGTCGTAGCTGTGCACGGTGTGTGCGGTACCGGCGCTGACCAGTGCCCGGATCGCCGGAGTAGCGGCTGCTGCCATGGTCCGGACCCTACCCGGGCGACACCGTACCGGCCGTTGGGGTGACTTTCCCATGGTCGGGGAACACTTCGCGCGCACAGTGAGTTGTACGCGGCAGATACAGCGCATCGGCGGAACAGACCGTTCCGCTGGTGCGGCCCCGCGCACGAGTGAAGGAGTGACGGTGCCCGTTCTCGTCGAACCACGCCCGGTCCACCATGATCCGGCTCCGGCGCGCACGCGGTTCTTCCCGCAGTTCACGCTCCCGGTAGATTTGGCAGGTAAGCCGATCGAAGGGACACGTGTGACGAGCGAGGACGACGTGGCGACCGACACCGGCGCCGACGCGCGGCCTGCCGGGCAGCCGGAGACCGACGCCGAACTGGCCCAGCGGTTCGAGCGGGACGCGCTACCCATGCTGGACCAGCTCTACGGCGCTGCCCTGCGGATGACGCGTAACCCCGCCGACGCCGAGGACCTGGTCCAGGAGACCTATGTCAAGGCCTACGCCGGTTTCAAGTCCTTCAAAGAAGGCACCAACCTGCGGGCCTGGCTCTACCGGATCCTCACCAACACCTACATCAACTCGTATCGGAAGAAACAGCGCCAGCCCGCGCAGTACCCCACCGACGAGATCACCGACTGGCAGCTGGCCGCCACCGCCGAGCACAGCTCCACCGGCCTGCGCTCGGCCGAGGTCGAGGCCCTCGACGCCCTTCCCGACGACGACATCAAAGCCGCCCTCGTGGAACTGCCCGAGGAGTTCCGGATGGCGGTGTACTACGCCGATGTCGAAGGGTTCCCGTACAAGGAAATCGCCGACATCATGGGCACTCCGATCGGTACGGTGATGTCCCGGCTGCATCGCGGCCGCAAACAACTGAAGGGTCTGCTCGCCGATGTGGCGCGCGAACGCGGGTTCAACCGCGCCGCGTCCGGGTCCGGCGATACCGATACCGCCGCGGCGGTTCGCCAGGAGGTCAAGCAGTGAGCACCGAGCACGACCCCGATATGGAGCTCGACTGCACGGCGGTACTGGCCGACGTCTGGCTCATGCTCGACGGCGAATGCGACGATCGCACCCGCGAACGCCTCCAACACCATATGGACCACTGCGCGCCCTGCATCGAGGCCTACGGCATCGAAGAGAAGATCAAGAGCATGCTGCACCGTAAATGCGGCGGCGACAGGGCACCCGATTCACTGCGCGAACGGCTCGCCGTGGAGATCCGATCGGTGACCTTCCGGACCGGCGATCTCCCGGTCGACCCGAACCGGGCTTGATACCGGCCCACCCCCGAACACCGAGCGGCCCGCACTTCTCGAGAAGTGCGGGCCGCTCGTGGTCTGTGCCCGGCCTCAGCCGGTCGGCTCAGGCGTTGGGACGCTTGCCGTGATTGGCGGCATTTCCCTTACGGCTGCGCTTCTTGCGGCCACGCTTACCCATCGGTAGCTCCCTCCTGGGGACATATCCCGCGACTGCGGGGAGTACATGTTGATCCCGGCCATTCTTCCATGTGTGGTTGGCTGTACCGACGGCGGTACAGCGGGCCCGGCCCCGATACCGGAACGAACCTAGTGAACGGGGTGTCCATGGCGGAAGAAGTGCGGGCGGAGATGGTGTCCACGGTGCTCACCGTCGAGGTCGAAGTCGGGGAGCAGGTCACCGTCGACCAGACCTTGGTCCTGCTCGAATCCATGAAGATGGAGATTCCGGTGATCACCGAGGTCGGCGGCGAAGTCGCCGCCATCGCGGTCACCCCGGGCCAGGTCCTCCAGCAAGGCGACCTCATCGCCGTCGTGCAGTAATTTCGGCGCTGACCGGCGGGACCAAGGGGGCCTCGACCCCGCGCGCCGAAGGCGCGCCAAAATTACCGTATGTCGACACTGAGTGATCTGCTGGCCGAGCACACCGATCTGCCCGGGGCGGGGGTGGATCATCTCCAGCGGGTGGTCGGTGACTGGCAATTGCTCGCCGACCTGTCGTTTTCGGATCTGCTGTTGTGGGTGGGGGCGGGGCCGGTCGACGACGGCGCCGATATCGTCTGCGTCGCCCAGTGCCGGCCGACCACCGCGCCGACGGTGCACCTGGAGGACCTGGTCGGGACCACGGCCCGGTATGCCGAGCATTCACAGGTGTTCGAGGCACTTACCCGTGGCGAGATCGTGCGCACCGACACCGAGGGAGAGGCACAGGGGGTCTACCATCCGCATCCGGTGCAGGCGATCCGGGAGGCGATCCCGGTGCGGTGCGGCGACGATGTGATCGCGGTGCTCAGCCGGGATACCGACCGGCAGCGATCGCGGGTGCGCAGTGGGCTCGAGATCGCCTATGTCGCCTGCGCCGACGATCTGTGCCAGATGATCGCCGACGGGACGTTCCCGACCACCGAGGACCGCGCTGCCACCCATTCCAGTCCGCGTGCGGGCGACGGGTTCATCCGGCTCGATACCGAGGGAATCGTCACCTACGCCAGCCCGAACGCGCTGTCGGCGTATCACCGGATGGGGTTGCAGGCCGATCTGGCGGGCCAGGATCTCGCCGTCACCACGCGATCGTTGATCACCGATCCGTTCGACGCCCAGGAGGTGGTGGGGGATATCCAGGCCGCCCTGGCGGGTCGTACCGGGCGCCGGATGGAGGTGGAGGCGCGGGGGGCCACCGTCCTGTTGCGCACCCTGGTGCTGCGCCCGCACGGGCAATTGGCGGGGGCGGCGGTGCTGGTCCGCGATGTCACCGAGGTCAAACGCCGGGACCGGGCGCTGCTCAGCAAGGACGCCACCATCCGCGAGATCCACCACCGGGTGAAGAACAACCTGCAGACGGTGGCGGCGTTGCTGCGGCTGCAGGCGCGTCGCACCGAGAACGAAGAGGCGCGGGTGGCGCTCACCGAATCGGTGCGCCGGGTCACCTCCATCGCGTCGGTGCACGAGATGCTGTCCATGTCCGTCGACGAGGAAGTCGATCTGGACGAGGTCGTCGATCGGCTGCTGCCGATCATGGCCGATGTCGCCACGGTGCACACGGCCCGGATCACGGTGCGCCGGGCCGGTTCTCTGGGGGTCTTCTCCGCCGAACGGGCGACTCCGCTGGTCATGGTGCTGACCGAATTGGTGCAGAACGCCATCGAGCACGCCTTCGACGGCGGGCAGAACGGTACGGTGACCATCCGCGCAGAGCGTTCGGCACGCTGGCTGGACGTGATCATCAGCGATGACGGGCGGGGACTGCCGGAAGGATTCAGCCTGCAGTCCTCCGACAGTCTCGGCCTGCAGATCGTGCGCACGCTGGTGACCGCGGAACTGGGCGGTACGATCGGCCTGCACCCGGGGGCCGATATCGGCACCGACGCAGTGCTGCGCGTGCCGCTGGGGCGCCGCTCGGCACGGTGATACCTGACGGAAACTCGCCGGTTTCAATTATGCATACCCTGGATCGCCTGTGGTCGAAAACACCACGAGGATTTCCGGGTCTGTATTCCGGTAAAGTCCGCCGCCCGGGCCGCCGGGCCCTGGAAAAGATTCAGCCCGGCACCAGAATGCTGGTGCCGGGCACTCGCGACGCCCCGGACCGGGCTGGGTCCGGTAATCGCTTCCCTGCGCTCTAGACGGCCGTCCGAGTGCGGGTACGCGCATTGCGGCGCTTGAGCGCACGTCGCTCGTCTTCGCTCATTCCGCCCCATACGCCGGCGTCCTGCCCGGATCCCAGAGCCCAGGACAGGCATTCGGCGGTAACAGGGCAGCGAGCGCAGACCAGCTTGGCATCGGCAATCTGCGCGAGCGCAGGACCACTGTTGCCCACCGGGAAAAACAGCTCAGGGTCCTCGTCGCGACAGATGGCCTTATGGCGCCAGTCCATTCCTTCTGCTCCTTAGTAGGGCGCCGCTACCGGGCGCCGATTCGGTTGGTGGGTCGTTCACTTGTGCGAACTGAATGTTTCCGCACGGTTGCTTGTGAATGCTTTCACGAACACCGTAGATGTCAATAGGTATCCGATGCACCGTGGGGAAGCTCACGCACTGAAGTCCCGCATCGGGGACCGCCGCAGTCCTTTGTACTCGCCTACGCCGGTTTCTGCAGCACAACGAGATGTATTTCCCGAATGCGTCAGTTCAAACCGGTCGCGGGGCGACCACGTCCAGGACGTTGGGTACAGCGGTGAAATCCACCACGTCACGTTCACCGATGAAGTCGCCGTCGATTTGCAGGCCGATGGGATCGGCGCTGGTGATGCGCACCGACGGGACGTCGTCGTCACGGAACAATTTCCGCGACTTCGGCTCGGAGTGCGGCGACAGCAGTTGTGTCGCCAGGCGCAGTGTAGGCAGTAACGCCATGGTTCGCACGGCGAACACACCGAGTCCCGTTTCGAACCGGGTACCCGGATTGGTACATACCGGAGTCGCGTTCAGATAAGTCCAGGGACTGGTATTGGTCACAAAGGCGTAATGAACCCCGGAAACAGGTTCGTGTCCGGGAACGTGCACCGTGACTTCGGGCCGGTCGCGTTTGACGCGAAAGAATTGACGGACGGTCGTGCGTACATAGCGCGCCGGCGTCGCGGCATGCCCTTTGGCCCGGGCCGTATCGATCGCGGCACACACATCGGCGTCCAGACCGACGCCCGCGCTGAAACAGAACCACCGATCATCGGTGAGCCCCAACCCTATTCGGCGGTCGGCGTCACCGGCCTTGAGCAGATCGATCAACTGATTGGTGGCCGCCACCGGGTCCGGCCGGATATCGAGTGAACGCGCGAACACATTGGCCGAACCACCGGGAATTATGCCGAGTCGCGGTCGCCACACCTGACCGTCGTCCACCTGCGGCAGCGGTACGAAACCGTTGATGGTCTCGTTGACCGTCCCGTCGCCGCCGTGCACCACGATCAGATCCATCTCATTGGTCGCCGCCCACTGCGCCAGCTCCGCGGCATGCCCGCGATGCTGGGTGTGCGCCACTGTCAGCTGGGTCCGGCTCTCGAGCGCGTGCGCGAGCAGATCTCGCGTGGCCGCGGTGGTAGAGGTCGCATTGGGGTTGACGATCAACAACGTCCGCACCTACGCACCTTAATGGAATGGGCTGTGCACATGGCGGCGCCTCCGGCGCCGCGGGGTCTGCCAGGGGAACGATAGGTGGCCTGAGGATGGGGTGGGTAGCGATCACGTGACGCTGTGGGTGGGATGGGAGTGTGTCCACCTAAGCTGGCCGGGTGGTCGAGCGAAAAGACGTCGGTGGTGTGCCCGGGACGGTCCGTGGGGCCGGGGGGTTGGTGACGCTGGAGGGCGCGGTCGCGGTGATCGTGGCCGTGGTGCTGATCGTGCGGGCGCTGCTGGGGCACCGGGAGGACGAGATCAGCGGCTACGGCACTGCCATGTGGTTCGGGATCCTGGGCGGCGCGGTGCTGGCCTCCGGGATCGGGCTGCTGTTCGGCCAGCGCTGGGGTCGAGCGATCGCGGTCATCACCCAGCTGCTGCTGCTGCCGGTGGTGTGGTCGCTGCTGTTCGGGTCGGGGCAGCCGTTGTACGGGACCGTGCTGGGGGTGGTGGCGTTGGGAGCGCTGGGCCTGTTGTTCGCGCCGCCGACCTCACGCTGGGCGGCGCAGGAGTACGGCGTGACGGGCGAGGAGTGAGCGGCGCCGCGATTCACTCGCAGGCGGCGATCTCCGCGGTATCGGCCAGGGCGGTGAGTGCTTCCCCGGAGAGCCGGTAGCCCACCCAGTCGTCCTGGACGCGCGCGCCGAGTGATTCGTAGAACCCGATCGAGGGCGTGTTCCAGGTGAGCACCGACCAGCTCACTCTGCTGTAGCCGTGGATCCGTGCCTCGTGCGCGAGCGCCGCGATCAGCGCCCGGCCGAGCCCGCTGCCGCGGGCCGCGGGGGTGACGTACAGATCTTCCAGATGGATCCCGTGCACGCCGTCCCAGGTGGAGAAGTTGCGGAACCAGATGGCGCAACCGCTGATCACACCGTCCCGCAGCGCCACATGAGCGAAAACCGCGGGCTCGGGACCGAACAACGCGATGTGCAGTTGCTCGGCCGTGAGCGTGCATTCGTCCCGGGCTTTCTCGTATTCGGCCAGGCCGTACACCAGATCGACGAGGTCGGGGATATCGGCGGGAGTGGCGCGGCGGATGAGCGGGGCGGAAGTCACGGGCGCGGAATCCTTATCTGGTCGTGGGCCGGGGCCCGGGTGGGGAAGTGCGGCGGGCAGACCGCTGGTACGGGATCAATCCGGGTCGTCGGCGCGCAGGTTGTGCGCCCACAACGTCGGGTCCTCGTGTTCGTGGCCCAGGACGCTCACCGCGGCGGTGGTGAGCGCGAACCGGCGTCCCTCCCGGACCTCGAACCCCAGCCAGCGGGCGATGAGGGCCCGGGAGAAATGCCCGTGCCCGACCAGGACCACATCCCGGCTGTCGAGGGCGGCGGCGGCCCGGCGCAGCACCCGGTCGGCGCGGGCGCCGATCTGTTCGGCGGATTCGCCGCCGGGGATCGTGCCGGTCCACACCGTCCACCCGGGATCCCGGGTGCGGATCTCGGTGGTGGTGCGGCCCTCGTAGTCGCCGTAGTCCCATTCGGCCAGGTCGTGATCGATCTGCGGGTCGGGCAGACCGGCCAGCTCGGCGGTGCGCCGGGCGCGTACGCGGGGACTGACGTAGACGAGGGGATCGCGCAACCGCAGCCCTGCCAGCACCCGGCCGGCGGCGGCGGCCTGCCGGGTACCGGTATCGGTGAGCGGTATATCGGTACGGCCGGTGTGGCGGTGCCGCACCGACCAATCGGTCTCACCGTGGCGGACCAGCACCACACGGGCGTCGTCGGAGCCGGGCATAGGGTCCATCATGCCCGGCGTCCGGGCAACCCCGGCGCGGCGGCACCCTGTCGATGCCGGGTGTCAGGTGGCCAGGGTGAGGACCACCAGCGGCACCGGACGGTCGGTGGTGGCCTGGAAATCGGCGAGCAGCGGGTTGTTCGCCAGCACCCAGGCCGCGAATTCGTCGTACTCGGAGCCGGTGAGCACTCGGGCGGTGCCGTGGTACACGTGATCGCCCAGTTCCACGATCACCGCCGGGTCCGCGCGGACATTGTGGTACCAGGCGGGACAACCGCCCTGGACGAACGAGCTGATGTACAGGGTTTCGCCGCGGTACAGCGCCCCCAGCGGGACCACATGCCGTTTACCGGTCCGCGCTCCGGTGCTGGTGAGCAGCAGCAGCTCGGCCCCCGCGTAGGCGCCGCCGACCCGTCCGCCGTTGGCCCGGAACTCCCGGATCACCTCGATGTTCCAGTCGGCCGGGTCCTGCTCGGAGTACTGGTTCCACGGGGCGTCGGGATCGTCGTAACGGAGATGGTCGGTCACGGGGGCCGCGTCGAGAGGTCGCGCTGCTTCGGTCATGGCGCGCAGTCTGCCGGAGGGTACCGACAGAAAATGGCTCACCGCAAAGGTTTTGCGGGTCGCTCGGTATCGCTGCGCGGTGTGTCGACGGTGGCGGGGTCGGCGAGGGCGACGAGTTGGCCGTCGCGGTGTTCGAGCACCGTGGTGCCGAGAGCGCCGAGTGAGATCGGGCCGCCGCCGTAATCGGGCCGCGCCACGGGTATCCGGTTGGTCTGGGCGCCGGTGGCCGGATCGAGGGCGGCGATCGCTCCCGGAACCGGCATCAGTAGCTTCCCGGCCATCGCCACCGGTGGGCCGAGCGCATCCGCCGCGGTCCATTTCGGCTCGAACGTACCGGCATCCAGGGCGATCACGCTGTTGCCGGTGAACACCAGGAATGCCGAGCTGGTGCGTACAGTGGTGGCGGTACGGTCGAGTGGGGCCGAGAGTTCCTGCACCACAATCGGATTGCCCTTGGCGTCGAGGATCGTCAGTCGCGGCGCCGCAGATCCGGGTCCGTCGGCGCCGGGCTGGTAGACCGCGATCCGGTTGTCCGACACGGCGATCACGCGCGCGTCCGCGGATGCCGCGCCCGCGCCCTCCAGCAGTCGCGACCCGTACTCCTCGGGTACGTTGTCGTCCTTGGGGGCGGGTGCCTGCACGGTGATCCGGTCGGCGGGCTCCCCCGGACAGCGTTCCAGTACCACCAGCCGCGACGGGCTGGAGGCGGCCGACAGCAGCGCGCAACCCTTGCGCGGCTGGGTCTTCCAGTTCTCCTTGGCGTCCACATGGCCGTACTCGAGGGTGCGCACCAGATCCGACCGCCACATCTCCAGCCGCTGCGGCCCCTGGGCGAGGACGTAGGTGCCGTCGACCGAAAGGCGCACCTGACCGTCCATATAGCTGCTGCGAGCGGTCCGGCGGCGACCGTCGGCGCCGGAGACCATGGTCGTCTCGCTACACCCGCGGTCGGTGCGGTACACCGCGACGACCATGCCGAACTGGGATTCCACTCCGCACAGCGGCAGGTCACGGGTGTAGCGCCACACCTGCGCCCCGGTACGCGGATCGTGCCCGACCACACTGCCGTCCGCGCCGGTGACCGCCACGCCCTCGGCGGTGAGGGCACGGGTGGTCGCCGTATCGGGTGCCCGCCACATCTCCTGGAGTTTTCCCGGTAGCTTCGCGGCGGGCTGCGGCGGCCGGGCCGGCTGGTCGGCGACGGCCGACTCGGTGCCGGCCACCCCGCTGGTCGCCCACCCCACGACCACCGCGACCACCACGAACACGGCGATCGCGGCTGCGGTGATGACGTCGGCGCGCGTTCGCCGCTCGGGTGCGAGCACGTAGGCGAGCGTAACCGATGGCAGGTAACGCATCCGACGGTGCTCGCCGAGCCCCGCACCGGTGTCCCGGTCCGGATACACCGCGAGCGCCGGCGGTAACGGTTACCGCCGGCGCTCGCGGTGTGCTCGTCAGGCCTGTGCCGCGGCGTTCTCGTGCACCGGTGTCGCGCTGTCGGCGGTATCCGCCCGCGGGGCGTGTTCACCGCCGTTTGCCGCCTCGGCCGGCTTGCGGCGCCGCCGGCGGCGGGCGGGCTTGTCCGCGCC
>NZ_BDBX01000063.1 GCF_001613205.1 Nocardia sienata NBRC 100364
TGCCCCCGCTCCGGCGCCCGCCCCCGCTCCGGCGCCCGCGCCTGCGGCTGCCGCTCCGGCCCCCGCCGCGCAGGCTGCCTCCGGTAACGGCGCTACTCCGTATGTCACTCCGTTGGTGCGCAAGCTGGCCGAGGAGAACGGCGTCGACCTGGCGTCGGTCACCGGCTCGGGTGTCGGCGGCCGGATCCGCAAGCAGGACGTGCTCGCCGCCGCCGAGGCCAAGAAGGCTCCGGCCGCCGCGGCACCGACGGCCGCCGCCCCCACCGCCGCGGCACCGGCCAAGGCGGCCGCCACCCCCAGCCCCGCGCTGGCGGCACTGCGTGGAACCACCCAGAAGGCCAACCGGATCCGGCAGATCACCGCGACCAAGACCCTGGAGTCGCTGCAGACCACCGCGCAGCTCACCCAGGTGCACGAGGCCGATGTCACCAAGATCGCCGCATTGCGCAAGCAGGCCAAGGCCGATTTCGCCAAGCGCGAGGGCGTGAACCTGACCTTCCTGCCGTTCTTCGCCAAGGCCGTGGTGGAGGCGCTCGGGGTGCACCCGAACGTCAATGCCAGCTACGACGCGAACAGCAAGGAGATCACCTACCACGCGTCGGTGCACCTGGGCATCGCGGTCGACACCGAGCAGGGTCTGCTGTCCCCGGTGATCCACAACGCCAGCGATCTGTCGCTGGCGGGTCTGGCCCGTGCCATCGCCGATATCGCCAACCGGGCCCGCACCGGCGGCCTGAAGCCCGACGAGCTGGCCGGTGGCACCTTCACCATCACCAATATCGGCAGCCAGGGCGCCCTGTTCGACACCCCGATCCTGGTCCCGCCGCAGGCGGCGATGCTGGGCACGGGTGCCATCGTGAAGCGCCCGACCGTGGTCACCGACGAGTCCGGTAGCGAGTTCATCGGCGTCCGTTCGATGTGCTATCTGCCGCTGACCTACGATCACCGCCTCATCGACGGTGCGGATGCCGGCCGGTTCCTCACGACCATCCGGCACCGCCTGGAAGAGGCGGCGTTCGAGGCCGATCTCGGCCTGTAAGGGGCGACGACGATGTCGGTTGTGGTGGCCGGTTCGTCCGGACTGATCGGCACCGCGCTCGTCGCGGCGTTGCGCCGCGACGGGGAGCAGGTGATCCGGCTGGTCCGGCGGCCGGCCGCCGCGCCCGACGAACGTCGCTGGGATCCCGCACAGGGGGAACTCGACCCGCGGATCCTCGACGGCGTCGACGCGGTGGTGAACCTGTGCGGGGCCGGTATCGGTGACAAACGCTGGACCGGCGCGTACAAACAATTGCTCCGCGACAGCCGGGTCACCCCGACCGATGTCCTCGCGACGGCGGTGGCCCGGGCCGGGGTCCCGACGCTGGTCAACGCCAGCGGCGTCCACTACTACGGTGACACCGGTGCGCGAGCGGTGGACGAGAGCGGCCCTCCGGGAACCGGTTTCCTGCCCACGCTGTGTCACGACTGGGAGGCCGCGACCCACGCCGCCACCGAGGCCGGGACCCGCACGGTGCTACTGCGCAGCGGGGTGGTGCTCACCGGCTCCGGTGGCATGCTGCCGCAACTGCGGACGCTGTTCCTGCTGGGCCTGGGCGGCCGGCTGGGCAGCGGACGCCAGTATCAGCCGTGGATCTCCCTCGACGACGAGATCGGCGCGATCCGACATGCGCTCACCAGCGAATCGGTACGGGGTCCGCTCAATGCCGTGGGCCCCGCGCCGGTTACCAATGCCGCTTTCACCCGCGCGCTCGGCAATGCCCTGAACCGGCCGACACCGTTGTTCGTCCCGGGTTTCGCGCTGCGCGTGGTGATCGGCGAGTTCGCGGAGGAAGCCATCCTGCACAGTCCGCGGGCCCTGCCGCGAGTGCTCGAGGAAACCGGGTACGA
Organism: Nocardia sienata NBRC 100364; assembly: GCF_001613205.1. Taxonomy (GTDB): domain Bacteria; phylum Actinomycetota; class Actinomycetes; order Mycobacteriales; family Mycobacteriaceae; genus Nocardia; species Nocardia sienata. The sequence goes on from NZ_BDBX01000063.1 coordinate 1,891, forward strand.
ATTCCGTCACGCCACCGTCGGCGCGGCACTGGCCGCCGCGGTGGGCCGATGACCGCCGGCGTCACCTCGGTCCGGGAAGCGCGCACCGAGGATCTCCCCGCGATCCTGGAGATCCACAATCGCGCCATCGCCGAGACCACGGCCATCTGGGACGACGAACCCGTGGCACTCGACGAGCGCGTCGCCTGGTTCCGCAACCGTACCGAGCACGGCCGTCCCGTCCTGGTCGCCGAAGTCGGCGGTGAACTCGCCGGTTACGCCAGTTACGGGCCGTGGCGGCCCAAATCCGGCTACCGCCACACCGTGGAGAATTCGGTCTATATCGCCGACCGATTCCAGCGACGCGGGATCGGCGCCACCCTGCTGGCCGAGCTGATCGGCCGCGCCGAGAAGGCCGGTGATATCCACGCCATGGTCGCGGCCATCGAATCGAGCAACACCGGTTCGATCGCCCTGCACCAGCGATTCGGTTTCCGCACGGTGGGCGTACTTCCGGAGGTGGGCCGCAAGTTCGGCCGCTGGATGGATCTGACGCTGATGCAGCTCACCCTGGAGATGAGCGTAACGTCATGAAGGTGAACAACACCCGCACCGCAACCCGGTCGGCTCGCTACGACAGCACCCCCGTCGACGTGCGTGAACTGGGTCTCATCGACTATCAGCAGGCGTGGGATCTGCAGCGTGAACTCGCCGCCCGCCGGGCCGACGGCGCCGGCACCGACACCTTGCTCCTGCTCGAACACCCCTCCGTCTACACCGCGGGCCGCCGTACCGAGGAGGCCGATCGGCCCACCGACGGCAGCCCGGTGATCGATGTGGACCGGGGCGGCAAGATCACCTGGCACGGCCCGGGACAGCTGGTCGGCTACCCCATCATCCGCCTCGCCGAACCGATAGATGTGGTCGACTACGTCCGGCGCCTCGAACAGGCCCTCATCCGGACCGTCACCGATCTCGGCGTCGAATGCGGACGGGTCCCCGGACGCTCCGGCGTCTGGCTGCCCGCGTCCGGGTTGCTGCCCGAGCGCAAGATCGCCTCGATCGGGATCCGAGTGCAGCGCGGAGTCACCCTGCACGGCATCTCGCTGAACTGCAATGCCGATCTCGGCGCGTTCGGCGCCATCATCGCCTGCGGAATCCGCGATGCCGGTTCGACCAGCCTGAGCCAGGAACTCGGCCGCGAGGTCACCGTCGCAGAGGTCACGCCGCGTATCGCCGAAGCTGTTCCGGCCGCGCTCGACGGCGAGATCCCGGTTACCGAGCACGATATCCCGCGGGCCGCCACCCCGGCCGTCGCGGACCACGCCGCCGCCACCGCGGCACGCGATCCGAAAGGTGCCACAGCATGAGCGAGTCAGGCCCGGAGGCGGCAGCGCAGCGTAACCACGGAGGGCCCTCGCTCATGCCCGATGGACGCCGCATGACCTCCGCCCAAGCTCCCGCCGGCCGCAAACTGCTGCGCATCGAGGCCCGCAACGCCGAGACCCCGATCGAACGCAAACCCGGCTGGATCCGCACCCGCGCCACCATGGGCCCGGAGTACACCGAGCTCAAGGGCCTGGTGAAACGAGAGGGTCTGCATACGGTCTGCGAGGAAGCGGGCTGCCCCAATATCTTCGAATGCTGGGAGGACCGCGAGGCCACCTTCCTCATCGGCGGCGAACAGTGCACCCGGCGTTGCGATTTCTGCCAGATCGACACCGGCAAACCTTCGCCGCTCGACCGTGACGAACCCCGCCGGGTCGCCGAGAGCGTGCAGGCCATGGGACTGCGCTACTCCACCATCACCGGCGTCGCCCGCGACGATCTGGAGGACGGCGGCGCCTGGCTGTACGCCGAAACCGTACGCGCCATCAAGAAACTCAACCCGGCCACCGGCGTCGAACTGCTCATTCCCGATTTCAACGCGAAACCGGATCAGCTCGCGGAGGTCTTCTCCTCCCGCCCCGAGGTACTGGCGCACAACCTCGAGACCGTGCCCCGGGTGTTCAAGCGGATCCGCCCCGCCTTCCGCTACGAACGGTCGCTCGAGGTACTCACCGCGGCCCGCGCCGACGGCCTGGTCACCAAGTCCAATCTGATCCTCGGTATGGGCGAAACCCCCGACGAGGTCACCCAGGCCATGCGCGACCTGCACGAGGCGGGCTGCGACATCCTCACCATCACCCAGTACCTGCGCCCCTCGCCGCGCCACCACCCGGTGGACCGCTGGGTGAAACCCGAGGAGTTCGTGGAACATTCGAAGGTGGCCGAGGAGATCGGTTTCGCCGGGGTGATGGCCGGACCACTGGTCCGCTCCTCCTATCGGGCGGGCCGGTTGTACGCCCAGGCCATGGCCCACCACGGCCGCCCCATCCCCGAAGTCATGGCGCATCTCGCCGCCGAGGGCACCGCCACCCAGGAGGCCAGCGCTGTTCTGGAACGGTTCGGGTCCCGGATCTGAGGTTTTTCGCTCCGGTCCGTCGCCGGTACCCCCGACGGACCGGAGTACCACTCCGCAGAGCCCTCCGAAGCTGCTGCCCACGGCACAGAACGTGCAGAATCCGGCCCCTCCCGTCGAATCGGACCGTGATCATCCATGGAACCGGCGGCTTGCGCCCGAACCGACGAGGCACCGACAGGCCGAGTGCCTGCGCCGCAAACGTTCCCACATACCAGAGGGTCATGATGACCGTCTTCGTCCATGCCGTTCATCGCGACCACCCCACTCGACACTCGGTCGTGAGCTCGAGACCGCTACCTACACTACAATGAAGGCATTGAAGTCAATGGCGCCTTTGACGGCAACGAAGGCAGGTGAGCACATATGGCGAGACTAACGGTCCGAGATCTTCCCGATGACGTGCGTGAGGCGCTTCGCGTCCGGGCAGCCCAGCACGGGCGCAGCACCGAAGCCGAGGTCCGGGCGATCCTCATCGAAACCGTCTCGCCCAGGCCGGAGGTCGGACTCGGCACTCTGCTGAACGATATCGGCAGGGAAATCGAGCTCGCCGACGACGAGATCGACGCCCTCACCGTCCGAGACCGCCGACCTGCCGACCCGCTGGAGTTCGGGTGATCATCCTCGACACGAACGTCATCGCCGAACCGTTACGCAAAGCGCCCGAGGCCGGAGTGGTCGAGTGGATCGACGCGCAGCCCCTCCACACGCTGTATCTGTCGGCCGTCACCGTGGCCGAGCTGCGTTTCGGGATCGCCGCTATGCCCGCGGGACGCCGCAGAGACCTCCTGAAAATTAGAGTCGAGACTCGTGTGTTGCCATTGTTCACGGGCCGTGTGCTCGCCTTCGATCTGGCCGCCTCCGCCGCCTACGCCGAGGTCATGGCCGCGGCCCGTGCCGCCGGAAGGGCGATCGCCACAGCCGACGGCTTGATCGCGGCTACGGCAGAGTCCGCGAACATGTCCGTGGCCACCCGGGATACCGCCCCCTTCCGGGCCGCGGGAGTGCGTGTAATCGATCCGTGGGTGTAGTCGCCACGAGAAATAGGACGGCGGATCAGCGATGAGTCCCGCAGTGCCCACCCGTCCTGAACGGTGACACCACCGGAATTCCCAGGGAGACTCGACATGCTCATCGTCGCCGGATATCTCATCGTCGATCCGCCTGCCCGCGCCGCCTACCTCGACGGTTGCCTCGAGGTGGTCGACCGGGCCCGTTCGGCACCCGGCTGCCTGGATTTCGCATTGAGCGCCGACCTCACCGATCCCGGGCGCATCAATATCTTCGAGCGCTGGACGGACCGGGAATCGGTGGAGGCGTTCCGCGGCCCGGGGACCGGCGACGCGCAGAATGCGTCGATCCGCGGTGCTTCGGTGGCCGAGTACGAGATCGCCGAAATCCGTCCGCTGACCTGATCGTCCGGCTAGAACTTGATGCGCTGCAGAAGAGCCGGGATCTTCGAGGCCGACATGAGCGCCTTGAACTGCCAGCTGTCATCGCGCGGCAGGATTCCACCGCGCTGGGTGACATCGAAGGCGTCGTAGAGGGTTTCACCCTCCTCCATCAGTCCTTCGGCGTTGAAGTGATAGCGGTCGACGGCGGGACATTGGATGAAGCGGCCGTTGCCGTAGAGCACCGGGGCGCTGCTGTCGTAGGGATAGAGACGCAGGGGTCCGTCCCAGTGGCCGCTGCCTATGTAGCGGATGACCACCCGCACCCGGCCCTCGGGAGTGATATCGAGGTAGACCTGGCCGGGCAGCGGGTCGTAGCGCCAATCCGGGATGGCGTCGAAGAAGGCGAAATTGTATTTCACGAATTCGTCGATTCCGACGATGGTCCGGCCGAATGTGGTGACATCGGTGTAGCGGACATCGGGCGCGTACAGCTCGTGGTTGATGCTCATATCCCGCACCAGGAAACTCCACCAGTACTTCTTCGCCCAGTCCATGAGCCAGGACAGGTCCTGGCCGAGTTTGCTGTAGAGCTCCAGCTTCCGGTCGAATTCGACGAACCACTCCTCGGTGGTGGCCTGCAGTTCCGGTTCCGGGATCACCCGGATGGGCACCGCGCGGTTCGCGTCCAGGTATTCGGGGGCCGGCCGGGCGAGGCGGGGACGGCGCAGAGCTTGCTGGAACTGTTCGTCACTGAACACGGCATGAGCCTTTCGGCAAGTGCGACCCGGGACGGCGCAATCGACCTACAACTTGAATCGTATGATTCATGTTGAATCAGGTGATGTCAATGGATTGTCGGAGCCGATGCGAGGATGAGTCGGTGAACGCACCCAAACTGTGGCGTGGCCGGACCCTGGACGCCAGGTCCGCGGAGCGGCGCGAGCAACTCGTGGACGTCGGTGTCGAACTGCTCGGCACCGGTGGCTCGGCCGCGGTCACCATGCGGGCGGTGACCAGGGCGGCGAATCTGAGTCCGCGCTACTTCTACGAGAGCTTCGAGGACCGGTCCGCTCTGATCGCCGCCGTCTACGACCGGCTCGAAGCCGAACTACTCACCAGGTTGCGCGCGGCCGGTTACGGCGGCGATCTGCGCACCACCATCCGCACGGCGCTCCAGATCTGCGCCGCCTTCTTCGAGGAGGACCCACGCCGGGCCCGGATCCTGTTGCGCGAACCTCTCACCGATGACACATTGCGCCGCCACAGCGCCGGTCGGCTACCGGCGTTCCTGCGCACCATGGTGCCGGCCCTCGGCACCGCGGCCGGTGCGCTGATACCGGATAGCGAGGAAGCTCTCGCGGTCGCCGGTACCGCGCTCGGCGGCGCTCTGGTGGCCCTCTATCTGGACTGGATCGACGGACGTCTCCCGGTGGAACGCGACCGCCTGGTCGACCACGCGACGGCGGTAGTGCTGGCCCTCGCCGACATCAGGCTCTGGCCGCCACCTTCATCCAGTTGCCCCGGCAAACCGGACGGGGCCGACACGACCGTTCACCATTCGTGATCGCGCACGAGTTCCACTTTCGCCTGTGCCAGCAGCCCGGCCTGCAGCGACTCGCAATGCGCCCACCAGTCCGGATGCGTCGCGGGGTCACGGACGGCGGCGTGCAATCCCTCGGCATGGGCGACGATCCTGGCGCGCAGCGCGTCCGAGCAGATGATCTCGACCCGCTTCTCGGCCAGCCAGACGCTTTCGATCAGCCGCTTCAGATCCTCCGGCGCACCGCCCCGCTCGCGCACATCGAGCTCCGATTGCAGCCGCTGCGCCGTCTCCAGATAGCCGAGAATCGCGGACTTCAACTCGTCTCGGTGGGCGAGGCGGCTCTCGGCGAGTAATTCGAGCTTCGACTGCCGCGCCGAACTCCGTTGTACCAGAAGCGTTGCCGAGGCGCCGAGCGCGGCGCCCAGCAAGGGCATCAGACTCGTCAGCAACGTCGAAACCACACCCGGCGACATGGCCCCATCCTTCACCATCGGCACCCCGTCGCGGCGGGCCGATACCGATCACGGGACGATGGCGACGACGTCGTAGGCGGTCTCCGGGGTCGCAGGCGTAGTGAACCGGGCATTGGGGAGGTAGAGACGCTCCCCGAAAGCCGCAACCGTCGTCGGAACGTCGAAGCGCGGGTCGCCCAGGTGGCGCTCGATCGTGCCGCGAATGCCCGTATGGTCGAACCCCACCTCGGCGATCGTGCCGAGCCGGTTCTGTACGACCAGTAACCTGCCGTCGTGCCACAGCAGTCCATCGCCGTAGGGGACCGACGCGGCACCGAGGTAGACCGATTCGGTCGCCCCCGTCGCCGGGTCGACCCGGTAGAGCCGCCCGGTCGCCGACTGCACCACGATCAGCCCGGCGCCGTCCGGAGTACCGACGATCCCGTTGGCGTTGATCGCATGCGCCGAGAACTCGATATCACCGGTGAGCGGTAGGTGAACCGCCTCGCCGGGCCGTGGCAACGCACCCGAGGGCCCGAGGGGTAGGTGATACAGCACCGGCGTATGCGAATCGGTGAACCACGCGCCTGCGGAGGTGAGCACCACATCGTTGACGAACGGGTCCGCCGATCCGAAACGGTAGCGCGCCAATACTTCACCGGTCCCGGTATCGATGACACGAGCGTCTCCCCCGGTACCACCGGCGACGAACAGCCGACCGTGCGGATCGAGCGCGAGCCCGAGCGCCGGTGTGCCCGGTCCCGGACTCAACACCGCGCCACGGCCGGTCCGCAGATCGACCCGGTAGATGGTGCCGTCGAGGCGTGATCCGAGGTAGGCGACCGGCGCCGATCCGATCGCGATACCTTCCGGCGCGAACCCCGCCGGTAGTTCGATCGTGGCGGGAAAGGATCGCGGTGGTGCGCAGCCCGGCGCGATGAGTGCCGTCGCGAGTATCACCAGGGCGATCACGATATCGAGAACACGCCGCATCCCGATCTCCGGTTCAGTAGCCGACCGTGAAATGCCGTACCCGGCTGGGTGTCTCGAGCTCGTCGACGATCGCGACGGCGAGATCCTCGGCCGAGATCCGGGAGTTTCCGGCAGCATCGACCAGGAGCGTGGTGGTCCCGCGCCGGTATTGTCCCGTGCGCGAGGCCGGCTCGAGCACGGCGGGCGGACTCAGATAGATCCAATCGGCCGAATGGGCACGGCAGGTCTGCAGTTGAGCGACGCCGGCGCCCGCGATCGCCCGGATCGGCTCGGGCACGTACTCGGGGCTGTCGAGGACGAGCCGTCCGGGATCCGCAGGATTGCGCAGGGGTGCGGCACCGCCTACGACGAGGACGCGAGTTCCGTGCGCGGCCGCCACGTCCAGCAGCGCCTCGGTACCCGCGGCCACCGTGTGCTCCTGTCCGGGGACCGGCCGGGTGGCGACCACGAGAGCATCCGCGCCGGCCGCGAACTCGCTCATCCGGGAGCGGTCGTTCGCGTCGCCCTGTACGGCGACGACCCCGGGCGGCAGTACGGCCGGCCGCCTGTTCCGGAAGACGGCCACCGGGTCGTGTCCGCGGTAAGCAGCTTCGGTGACGACCCGGGAACCGACCATCCCGGCCGCGCCGACAACAGTGATCTTCATTGCGATAACTCCTTCGTGGTGAGGGCGGAAAAGGTGCCGCGCCGCCGCCGGGCCGGCGCGGGAAGCTGGCCCGCGACGATCGCCGCCAGCGAGAGCCCGAATCCCACCAGCTGGATCGGGCCGAGCGTCTGACCGAGCAGGACTGCACCGAGAACGGCAGCGACCAGTGGCGAGAGCAGGGCGAGGATCGCGACGGAGTTCACCGGCAGCGTGGTGACACCGCGGAACCACAGCACATAGGCGATGAGCCCGCCGAACAGCCCGAGCCAGAGATATCCGAGGGCAGCGGGCAGGCCGATCGCCGGCGGCGGCCCTTCGACCAGGACCGTGAGCGGCGCCAGGAACAGCCCGCCCGCCGTGAGCTGCCAGCCGGCGAAGGCGGTCGGGCCCACCCCGGCGGGCCGGCCCCAGCGCTTGGTGAGCGTCAGGCCCAGCCCCATCGACGCCGCGGCGCCGAGCCCGGCGGCGATGCCGATGGGGTCGAAGGCCGCGGCCGGCCCGAGCACCACCAGACCGACACCCGCCAAGCCGACCGCGCCCCAGGCCATCCGCCACGCAGAAGGGCTCTCGTGCAGCACGGCCACCGCCAGCACCGCGACGACCAGCGGTTGCGCGGCCGCCAGCGTGGCGGCGACCCCGCCGGGCAGCCGTTCGGCCGCGAGGAACAGCAGTGGGAACAGCAGGCCGATATTGAGCACCCCGAGTACCGCGGCCCGGCCCCACCACGCGCCGCGCGGCAGGGTCCGGGTGAGGGCGAGCGCGATCAGTCCGGCCGGTAGCGCGCGCAGCAGACCCGCGAACAGCGGGTGCCCCGGGGGAAGCAGTTCGGTCGTGACGATATAGGTCGTCCCCCAGACGACCGGCGCGAACGCGGTGAGCGCGGCCCAGGGCAGATCACCACGGCGGGAGCCCTCGGGCCCCACGGGGACCTCTTGTACAGCTGGACTTTTCACCCCCGAAGTCTCACGCGGCGACTATTGATGAGTCCAACACATGTTTGTCACTTCATCGATCTCGGTACAAGATTGATCCATGGAGCTGCAACAGCTGCGCTATGTACTGGCCGTCGCCGAAACGAACAACTTCACCCGGGCGGCCCAGCGTTGCCTGGTCGTCCAATCCGCACTCAGCCACCAGATCGCCCGCCTGGAACGCGAACTCGGTGCGAAACTGTTCGAACGCACCAGCCGGCGGGTCCGGCTGACCCCCGCAGGCGTCGCGTTCCTACCGGCCGCCCGCCAATGCCTGGACGCCGCCGAACGCGCCGCCGCCGCGGCCGCCGCCGCGGTGGGCGAGGTGCGCGGCCGGCTCGCCGTCGGCCTGATCCCCTCGGTCACCGCGGTCGATCTCCCCGCCGCACTGCGCGATTTCCGCGGGCGTTACCCGCATGTCCGCATCAGTCTCCGGGTGGGCGCGAGCGATGAACTCACCGATCAGGTCCGCGACGGCGCCCTCGATATCGCCTTTCTCGGACTTCCGACCACCGCCCGCCCACGCGGTGTCACCGCCCATGAACTCACCCGTGATCGTCTCGTCGCCGTGGTCGCCCCCGAACATCCGCTCGCCCGCGAAGCCTCGGTCGACCTGCTGCGCTTGTCCGCCGAAACATTCGTCGACCTGCCCGCCGGGACCGCCGGCCGCGCGCAATCCGATCAGGCCTTCGCCGCCGCCGGCATCGATCGCGAGGTCGCCTTCGAAGTGTCCTCCGCCGATTACATCGCCCGCCTCGTCGAACAGGACCTGGGCGTGGCCATGCTGCCTTCCGCCTATGTACCGCAGCTCACCGGCGTGGTCACCGTGGACGTCTCCGACGCTCCCGCCCGGGTGGAGTACATCGTCTGGAACAGCTTCTCCCGCACGCCCGCGGCCGCGGCGTTCCTCACCGTTCTCGACATTCCCGCCCCATCGGACGAGAGTCGGTGAGGGCTCCCCGGCAACTTCCGACGCGGCCGGGCCGAACCGTCAGACCAGGTGCTTGCGCAGAACTTCTCGATGGGTCGGGCGAGCGTCCTCCAGCCGTGCGCGACCCTCGGCGGTGAGTGCCAGGAAGTTCGCGCGGCGATCGAAATCACACGCCGCCCGCTCCACCAGCCCGGCCTTCTCCAGCCGGGTCACCGTTCGCGAGAGCGCGCTCTGACTCAGGTACATCTCGGCCTCGATGTCCTTCATCTTGACCTTCTCCGCCGGCCCAACTCCACAGCGCCCGCCCAGGATCTGCAGCAACTCGAATTCGCTGAGCCCGAGCCGATGCCGCGCCTGCAGCGCGTTCTCGAGTTCGCACGAGGTGACGTGGTAGCGACGCAGGGTTTCGGACCACTTCGCGCAGACATCGTTGTCGGAGTCGTGGTACATGATCCGAGATTAGCATGTCAAGTCATTTTATGCCTACGCATTACATGCCACAGCATTACATGCGTTGACATTCCATGCTCGTGCATTTAAGTTCTCTCGGGTGACCCTCACCGCACCAACCCCGCAGAACCTCACCGCCGCAACGGCTACCGACCCGGCCGCCGACCGCTGGGGACCGAAGCTGTGGGCGATCCTGTTCGTCGCCGGACTGGCGATGTTCCTCGACGCGCTCGACGTCTCCATGGTCGGCGTGGCACTCCCCTCCATCGGCCACGACCTCGGCCTCGACACCTCCGCCCTGCAGTGGATCGTCAACGGCTACATCCTCGGCTACGGCGGCCTGCTGCTCCTCGGCGGACGCGCCGCCGACCTGCTCGGCCGCCGCCAGGTCTTCCTGACCGCCCTGGTGGTCTTCGGGATCGCCTCGCTCGTCGGCGGACTCGTCGACGCCGGCTGGCTGCTGATCGCCACCCGGATCGTCAAGGGCGTGGCCGCCGCCTTCACCGCCCCGGCCGCCCTCTCGATCATCACCACGACATTCAAAGAGGGCCCGGACCGCAACCGGGCACTGTCGATCTTCACCATCTTCGGCGCCACCGGATACGCCTCCGGCCTGATCGTCTCCGGCCTGCTCACCGGTATCGACTGGCGGCTCACCTTCTACATGCCCGTGGTCGTCGTCGCCGCGGTCATCGTCGCCGCCTACATCGTGGTGCCACGCACCATCGAAAAAGAGGAGGGCCGTATCGATTTCACCGGAGCGGCTCTACTGACCGGCGGTATGCTCGCGGCGGTCTACACCATCGTCACCGCACCCGAAACCGGTTTCACCGCCACCGTGATCGCGACCACCATCCTGGCGGTCGGACTGCTCAGCGCGTTCTTCGTCACGGAGAAGCGGGTGAGCCACCCGCTGGTGCGACTGAGCATCTTCCGGGTGAAGTCGATCGTGCGGGCCAACCTCGCCGCGCTGGCCATCTTCGGCTCCTACCTCAGCTTCCAGACCATCGTCTCGCTGTACCTGCAGAACACCCTGCAGTGGGAGCCGTTGCAGATGGCACTCGCGATGGCGCCCACCGGCATCATCGTCGCCATCCTGTCCCCGATGGCCGGTAAGCTCATCGACCGCTTCGGCACCGGCCCGATGATTCTGGCCGCGCTCACCTCGTTCGTCGGCGGCTACCTGTGGTTCCTCACCCGCGGCGGCAGCCCCGATCCCGCCTACGCGGTCGACTACCTGCCCGCGTTCCTGCTGCTGGGCCTCGGTTTCGCGCTCGGCTTCTCCGCGGTCATGTCGCAGGCCACCGAAGGTATCGCCGACCACGAACAGGGCCTGGCCTCCGGCCTGGTGCAGACCTCGTTCCAGATCGGCGGCGCGGTGGTTCTCGCCATCGCCACAGGTCTGATCAGCGGTGCGGCCACGGGCGGCATCGACGGTTACCGCCCGGGGCTCTACCTGGTCACCGCGGTCGCGGTGGTCGGCCTGCTGGCCTCGGCCACGGCGCTGGCGGCGCGCAAACAGCCGGTCGCCGAACTCGCGTAACGGCTTCCGGATCGAGAACGGGGTCGCCGGTTCGGCGCCCCGTTCTCGGCGCCGGGACGTAGTGCCCCCCTCGGACACACTACGACGGTTGACCGTCGTCGAAGGCCGGTCCGAACAGAACGTGGGCAGGCACGTCCAGAGCCGGCACACGTCCTGGCCGCCTGCCGGATCGAATCAGAAGGGCCGCTGGGTGCGGATGATCTCGGCCAGGTAGGCGTAGTCGTCGGCCCGGCCGCTGGACGCACGGAAAACCAGCCCGAGGGTGCGCCCGGGCGCCGGATTCGCGAAACGTGCGATATCGAGTGCGCCGCGGCCGGTCTCGGCCGCGACCGCCATTTCCGGGATGAGAGTGATCCCGAGCCCTCCGGCCACACACTGGACCACCGTGGACAGCGAAGCCGCACGGGTGTCCCCGGCCCCGCCCGGATGGACGTCCGTGGAACGGCACAGCTCGAGGGTCTGATCCCGCAGGCAGTGCCCCTCGTCGAGGAGCAGCATCGGTAGCATGCCCAGCGCCGCGGGTTCGATATCGGTTCGACCCGCCAGCGCGTGCCCGGCGGGAACCACCAGGACGAATTCCTCGGTATAGAGCGGTATCTCGACAAGTCCCGCGGCCTCGGCGGGAAGAGCGAGCACCGCGACATCGAGCACGCCGGCACGCAATTCGTCGACCAGGCGGGCCGTTTTGTCCTCGATCACCTGCGGGGTCAGCGCGGGGAGTTTGCGATGCAGAGTGGGCAGCAGGGCCGGGAGGATGTAGGGGGCCGCGGTGGGGATGATCCCGACGCGCAGCACACCGGCGAGGACGTCACCGGTCGCCGAGGCCAGGAAACGGTCCGCGGCTTCGAGTGTGGCCGTGGCGGCGGGGAGCAGCCGGGCGCCCGCCGCGGTCACCAGGACGCGCCGGGTACTGCGCTCGATGAGCTGTAATCCGAGCCCGCTTTCCAGTGCGGCCAATGCCTGCGACAACGTGGGCTGGCTCACCGCTAGCCGCGCCGCGGCCGTGCCGAAGTGCCGGTATTCGGCGACCGCTACGAAGGCACGCAGCTGTGACAGGGTGGGTTGATAAGACTGATCGGACACACCTATCAGTCTAGTGCCACCTATCACTTTTGCCTTTTGCCGGTCTTTCGGCAAGATTAGTTACGAGCTTTCGCCTTACCGGCTGGAAATCGAGCAGGCCGGTACCACCTACACAAGAAGGAGTTTCGGGCATGTCCCTGCTGACCATCGGCGACCAGTTCCCCGCCTACGATCTCACCGCGGTGATCGGTGGTGACTTGTCCAAGGTCGACGCTCAGCAGCCGGATGACTATTTCACCCGGATCACCAGCGCCGATCACCCGGGCAAGTGGCGGATCGTGTTCTTCTGGCCGAAGGATTTCACCTTCGTGTGCCCGACCGAGATCGCCGCGTTCGGCAAGCTGAACGAGGAGTTCGCCGACCGTGACGCCCAGGTCCTCGGCGCGTCCGTGGACAACGAGTTCGTGCACTTCCAGTGGCGGGCCCAGCACGAGGACCTGAAGACCCTGCCCTTCCCGATCCTGTCGGACCTCAAGCGCGAACTGGCCACCGCCACCGGCGTTCTCAATGCCGACGGCGTCGCCGACCGCGCCACCTTCATCGTCGATCCGAACAACGAGATCCAGTTCGTATCGGTGACCGCCGGCTCGGTGGGCCGCAATGTCGACGAGGTGCTGCGCGTGCTGGACGCGCTGCAGTCCGACGAGCTGTGCGCCTGCAACTGGAAGAAGGGCGACCCGACCATCGACGCGCGCGAGCTGCTGGCCGCGAGCGTCTGAGAGCGGAAGGAGAACCGGTGAGTATCGACAATCTGAAGAGCTCGCTCCCCGAGTACGCCAAGGACCTCAAGCTAAACCTCTCGTCCATCTCGCGGACGACGGTGCTCAACGAGCAGCAGCTGTGGGGCACCCTGCTGGCCGCGGCCGCCGCGACCCGTTCCACGGCGACTCTGCGGGAAATCGCCGAGGAGGCAGCCGATGTGCTGTCCGCCGAGGCCTACAACGCCGCGCTGGGCGCCGCCTCGATCATGGGTATGAACAATGTGTTCTACCGGGGCAAGGCGTTTCTCGATGGTAAGTACGACGATCTGCGGGCCGGCCTGCGGATGCAGATCATCGGTTCCCCCGGCGTCGAGAAGGCCGATTTCGAGCTGTGGTCGTTCGCGGTGTCCTCGATCAACGGGTGCCAACACTGCTTGGAGGCGCACGAGCACACCTTGCGCGAAGAGGGTGTATCGCGTGAGGTGATCTTCGAGGCGTTGCGCGCCGCGGCGATCGTGGCCGGAGTCGGCCAGGCCGTGCAGGCCGCCGAAGCGCTGGCAACGGCTGCGGTCTGAGCCCGGTTCGACCGCGCAACCGGCAACGGGGCGGCGAGGTGTTTCCTCGCCGCCCCGTTCTGCGTATCGCGGGGTTCGTGTCGCGGTGCGTCCGGCGCCCCGCCCGGCACTTCGCTCGATGGATCGCCGTCAGGCCCCGACACCGGCGGCGCGGAAATCGCTGGGCCGTATCCCTCGATGCCGTTTGAACGCGGCACTGAAACCGAAAGCGTCCGCGTAACCCACCGCTTTCGCCACCTGGGCGACGGTCAGGCTGCGGTCGGACAGCAGTTCCTCGGCGTCGTCCATCCGGCATTCGGTGAGGTACGCCAGCGGCGACTGCCCCATCACCTCGGTGAAACGCCGGGCGAACAGCGCCCGGGAGACACCGGCCTCGGCCGCGAGCGATGCCACGGTCCAGCCCGCGGCGGGCTGCCCGTGCATTGCCTCCAGCGCCGGCCCGACCACCGGATCGGCCGATCCGCGATACCATCCCGGCGCTTCGGCGGCCGCTCCCTCGAACCAGTCACGCAGCGTGCACACCAGCGCCCAGTCGAGCAGCCGGTCCATCATCGCCTGGGCGCCCGCCGGCCGCGCGACAGCATTCGCGGCGACCGATTCCATCCAGGCGCATGTCTCCACATCGTCGGAAACCACCAGAACCGGTGGTATCGCACCCAACAGCCGTTCGTGCCGCCGGCCCGATGCCCGGTACGCGCCGACGAGCAGGGCGGTTTCCCCACCCGGATCGTTACCCCAGCGGCCGTCGTCGAGCGCGGCGTCGCATGAGGCATCCGGTGTGAAACAGGCGATCTCGTACTCCTCGTGCGGCAGGCCCACCGATTCGGCACGGTCGGCCAGCAGGAACGGCTCCGGACCGCGCACGACCGCGGTGTCGCCGGCCGTGATTTGGCGCTCGGCACCGCCGGACAGCAGCAGAGTGCCGCCACCACGCAGCACGGTCACCATGGTCAGCGGCGCGCGGTCGGCGAAGCGGATGGTCCAGGGCGCCTCGAGGAGCGCGTGGGTGAGCACGGCGCCTTCGGCGCGGATACCGCCCAGCAGTTTACTCAAGGGATCCACACCACCGAGGGTAGACGAACTCCTATCGAATGTAGAGCTTTACCCATAGAACGTCCACGCCGATAGCGGGTGGAATGGAATCCGACAGCACAACCGACCGTCCGGAAACCCCGGGCCCGCAATGGAGGATCCCGTGCCGCTCAACCCCAACGAGGACACCGCGACCACCCGCACCGCGCTGGTCGTCGTCGCCCACCCCCGCCCCGATTCGCTGACCGCCCATATCGCCGGCCTGGCCACCCAGCGGCTCACCGCGGCGGGCTACCACATCGACCTGCTGGACCTACACGCCGAGGGATTCGACCCCCGGATGACCGCCGCCGACCTCCCGGAGTGGGGCAACCGCGAGAAGACCTATTCCCCCGAGGTCGAAAGCCATATGCGGCGCGTCCTCGCCGCCGATATCGTCGTCGCGGTCTTCCCGGTGTACTGGGTACAGGTTCCGGCGATTCTGAAAGGCTGGATCGACCGCGTGTGGAACTACGGATTCGCCTACGGCCGCAGCAAACCCCGGCTCGCGGGCAAACGGATGCTGTGGCTCGGCCTGGCCGGCGCGGCGGACGACGACGGGGTCGTCGACATCATGCAGCAGTCACTGAGCATGCAACTCAACGACGGTATCGCGTACTACTGTGGTCTGGCCGAGTCGTCGGTGGGGCTGCTGCCCGGCGCGGAGGAGAAAAGGCAGCGGGTGGACGCCGACGGCAACCTGCTGCTGGACGAGGCACTCACCGGCACGGTTCGCGATGCCCACTACGCGGCACTGGAAGACCGGGCCCGGCACCTCGTCGACGATTTCCTCGCCGGCGACCGGGTACCGGCCTGACCGACGCCGGGCGAACCGACACCGGGCGGGCCGAGCGGTGCATGCCCGGGGTCGCGCACTGCGGGCCGGCGACCGGGGTGGCCGGAGTCGGATACCGGCCCCGGGGCACCGTACAGCCCCGGGACGCGGAAATCTCCGGCTTCGGGCGACAGGCGGGCCCGGCACGCCGGTACGCCCCGGCGCTCACCCCGCGTCTGCCGGGATCTCGGTGCCGACGATCCACTCGTGACCGAATGGATCCCGCACCCGCCCCTGACGTGCGCCGTAGGTCTGATCGGCTACCTCGAATACGATCTCGCCGCCGGCGGCCACCATCCGCTCGGCGAGACGGTCGGGCTCGGGCGTCCGCACGGTGAGAAGTAGTCCGCGACCGCCGAGCCGCAACGGGTCCTGATCGAACTGGTCGGCGTCTTTCAGCTCGAATACCGCTCCACACGCGAGCCCGAGCGCGGCGAAGACCACCCGGCCGTTCGCTTCGTGGCGTTGCCGGACCACGGCGCCGAATACGTCACCGTAGTAACGGATGGCCGTGTCGGCGCCTTCGACAATCAGTTTCGGGGTGATCTGTTCGATGCTCATGGTCGAAGTATGTGCGGGAATGCCGCGTACCGACTTGGAGATTTGTCTCCTACGCCACGCGGGTGGCGCCGGCCCGGCAGATGCCGGCGGCGAGAACGCTGCTACCCGGAGCCGCGTCCGGCGGCGGACAGCAGGATCTCGGCAGCGGCACGCGCGTGGCGTGCCGCCTGGGGATCCTCATGGATGGCGGCAGTGACCATGGCGCCATTGGCGAGAATCACCAGCTGATCGGCCACACCGCCGGGATATGAGCCTTCGGCGACGAGCTCGGCCAGATAGGAGCGCACGGCGAGTTTGTGGCGCCGCGCGATCCGAGCGACGTCATCGGAGGTGCCGCCCAATTCCCCGACGGTGTTGATGAACAGGCACCCCCGGAAATCGGGTTGGGCGAACCACTCCAGCAAGTAGTCGAACACGGCGAGGATCCGCTCCCGCGGCGTGTGCGCCCGCGTGTCCACATATTCGGCGATCGCGCCGCGCACGTCACGGTCACGCTGCTCCAGGACCGCGCACACCAGATCGCCTTTGGAGGGAAAGAGCCGGTAGAGCCGCTTCAGCGACACGTTCGCGGCATCGCGGATATCGTCCATCCCCACCGCTTGCACACCTCGGTCGTTGAACAGCCGATCGGCCGCGACGACCACCTGTAGCGCTTCGGGTCCATCCGGCACCGCGACCTCCTTGCATTGAGAACCTACGTTCTCCTATACTACTGCTACCGGTGAGAACGAGCGTTCTCCCGGATCGATCGGCACGACTTCGGCCTGGAGCGGGGCACTCACCCGGCCCTCGAGGTCATGCCCGAACTGCCGTGACCACAGGTCCGGTCACCCCCGAAGGAGAAGACAATGAGTCGACCCACCACGACCAAGACCGCCGTTCTCGTGATGAGCGACCCCCACGGCGGCGACGAAGCACTCGGCCGGGTGTTCAACGCCCTCGCCGCCGCCTACGACTTCGACCAGGCCGGCGACGAGGTCCGGCTGCAATTCCAGGGAGCGGGCACCCGGTGGCCCGAACTTCTCAACGCACCCGACCATCCCGCCTACGACGTCTATCAGGCAGTGCGGCACACCGTCGCCGGGATCTCATGCGGATGCAGTGATCTGTTCGGCGGCAAGGAGGGCGCCCAGGCCTCCGGCCTCGAGCTGATCAAGGACAACCCCCTGCCCGGCACCTCCGGCGTGGCCAGCGTGCGCACCCTCGTCGACAACGGGTACTCCATCCTCTCGTTCTGACCATGGAACATTTCTTCGCACTCACCTTCGGAGCGGACGAGCAGGCGCACCAGCGCCGGAAGGGCTCTTTCGCCCGCTACGAACACATGCTTTCCGCCGCGCCCGTGCCGACCGGCATGGGCGCGGCGGAAGCCGAGTTCCTGCAGCGCCGCGACAGCTTCTATCTCGCCTCCACCGGCAGCAACGGCTGGCCCTACGTGCAACATCGCGGCGGGCCGGCGGGATTCGTGAAAGTAACCGGTCCAACGCAGTTGGTGTGGGCCGAGAGCACCGGCAACCGGCAGTACATCACCGCCGGCCACCTCGACCACGACGACCGGGTCGCGATCATCGCGGTGGACTACCCGAACCGGCAACGACTCAAGCTACTCGGTCACGCGCGGTTCGATCCGGAACCCACTTCCGAAATGCTCGAACAGCTCGGCATCACCGGCCGCCTCGAAGGCCTGCTGACCGTCGAGGTCGTGGCCTTCGACTGGAACTGCCCCAAGTTCATCACCCCACGCTTCACCGCAGATGAGATGCGGACCGCCACCGAACCGCTCAGAGAACGTATCCGCCGGCTCGAGGCAACGCTGGCGGAGAACAGAATTCCCGTCCCGCCCTCCCCATGACCGATCCGCCCGCCGAGAACGCCCTTCCCCCTGAGAGGTTGCCATGACCGACGCCCGACCACCGTTTCCTCCCTTCACCGCAGAGACCGCACTCCGCAAAGTTCAAGCCGCCGAGGACGCGTGGAATACCCGCGACCCGCAGCGCGTGGCCCTCGCCTACACACCGGACTCCGTCTGGCGCAATCGCGATCTCTTCATCACCGGACGCGAGGAGATCGTCGTCTTCCTGACCGCCAAATGGGAGCGCGAATTGGACTACGCACTCCGCAAGAGCCTGTGGAGTTTCCACGACAACCGCATCGCGGTCCGTTTCCAGTACGAGTGGCACGACACCAGCGGGCAATGGTGGCGCAGCTACGGCAATGAGCTGTGGGAGTTCGACGAGCACGGATTGATGCGACGTCGCGAAGCGAGCATCGACGACGTCGCGATCCGCGACACCGAGCGAAGGATCCGCGGGCCCCGGCCCGAGCAGGAATACGGGGTGGACATACCACTCCACTAGACGGCCTTCCCCGCCCGCGGTCGGCCGGATAGGCCGCGCCGGTCGGGTTCCCGGAGGCCGCCGGGGAGGCCATGACCGGCACCGCGGTCTCGTGCGGTTCGGTGAGCGCGGAATCCCGCGGCAGGGCCGGATCGCGTCCGCGGAATCCGTGAGAGCCGCCGGTGGTGATACCCCTCCGGCGAGAACCTGCTTCCCGCGGCGCCACACCGTTCCCGGTGCCGTGCCCGGGCGGTAGCCCCGGCGCTACGGTCATCGTATGACCGATAGCACAGCATCGGCCCGCGTCGGCCGCCCTCGCGACACCCGGCTCGATACCGCATTGCTGTCGGCGACAGCCGAGCTGATCGCCGAGCGCGGATACAGCGCGGTCACCCTGCAGGCGGTGGCCGACGCCGCCGGGACGAGCCGTCCCGCACTGTATCGCCGGTACACCGACCTCGCCGATCTGGTCGCGTCCATGCTGATGGAGCGTTTCGGCCTGCAACCGGGCGCCGAGGATCTCGGCGGAATCGAAGCGGAACTCCTGGCGATCCAACAGCACCAGCGGCAGTTGTTCAACGACGTGGTGATGCGTAGGGCATTACCCGGGCTGCTCGCAGACCTGGCTCGTAGTCCGGAGCTGGCGCGGCGATTCCATGAACGGTTCCTCCGGCCACGCCGGCTTTCGACTGCCACGATTCTGGAACGCGCGGTGCTACGTGGAGAGATCGCCCCGGGCACCGACCCGGAATGGCTCTGCGATCTGATCACGGGCCCCATGCTGATGCGGGCGCTCGTTCCCACACTGGGCCCGATCGATGCGGAACTGGTTCGGCTCACGGTGCGTTCGGCTCTCGACGCCGTCGGCTACCGCGAGCGCTGAACCGAGTCATACCCATCCGGGACATTTATGGTTGACGTCACGTTTCGGCCGACCTACATTGATTACGATCCGTAACGTAACCAGAGGAGTCGGCATGCGGACGGACATCGAGTTCGGCAGTAACGGCGTGACGTTGCGCGGCTGGTTGTACCGCCCCGACGTATCCACAGACGAAACCCCGCTGGTGGTGATGACGCACGGCTTCGCCGGAGTCAAGGAGTGGGTTGCGCCGTTCGCCGAGGTGTTCAGCGCCGCCGGGCTCGCCTGCCTGGTCTACGACCACCCGGGATTCGGCACCTCCGACGGCGAACCCCGATACGAGGTGGACCCGATGGCCCAGATCGAGGGGTATCGCGACGCGGTGACTTTCGCCCGGACCCTGGACGGTATCGACCCGGAACGGATAGCCGTCTGGGGAACGAGTTACGCGGGTGCGCACGTACTGGTCGTCGCCGCCACCGACCGGCGAGTGCGGGCCGTCGTGTCCCAGGTGCCGTTGACCGCAGGCTGGGCGACGTTCACCCGGCTGGTCCCCTCCGTCATGCTGCCCACCGTCCACGCGGCCATCGCCGCGGACCGGTCCGGCCGGCTCGCCGGGAAACCCCACGAAACGATCAAAGCGGCCTCCGACGACCCCACCGAGATGGTGGCCATGCCCGGCCCCGAGGTCTACGAATGGCTGATGGCCAACGGCCCGCAGATCCCGACCTGGCGTAACGAGGTGACCCTGTCCAGCGTGGACAAATTCCAGTCCTACGCTCCGGAGGCATTCGTGGCCCGGGTATCACCCACGCCGCTGCTCATGGTCGTCGCCGAACAGGACACGTTGACTCCCACCGAGGTCGCCCTGCGCAGCTACAACGACGCCCTCGAACCCAAACAACTCGCGTTGATACCCGGCGGGCATTTCTCCGTCTACGAGGAACAGTTCGAGCGGGCCGCCACCGTCGCACGCGACTTCCTGCTCAACCGGCTCAACGGCTGACCGCTGTCATGCCCTCGGCCGAGAACACGAGAATCGCCGGCCCCGTACCGGCCGGCGCGAGATACACCGGCCCGCGCTGCGGTCGCCGGCCGGTGGTCACACGGTAATGGGCGCGAACCTCACCCTCGTCGGGCTCGCCGTCGGGTTGATCGGGCTGACCGTGGCACTGTTCCGGGAGTGATCGGTGTCCGGATGCAGTGACTCGCCGCGAACTCTCCGGAAAAGAGCGGGTGTGAGGCCGGTTCACTTTCGTATCGACAGCAGGCCGGCGGCCACGGAATGACCCCCGAAGGGTTCACCGACGGAGTGGATTGATCCACTTCACCTCGGGAAAGCGGGCGAAGTCGGTATCGAAGGAGCACACCGCCACACCGTGTTCGACGGCCAGAGCCGCGAGATGCGCGTCGGGCACCAGGTTGCCCGTTGCGTAATGGTCATCGACCAGCCGACCCAGGACCCGGCGGTGCCGGTCCGTCGGCAACGGAATCCATGCCATATCGTGGTCGAGCCATTCGTCGACGTAACTCCATGCCTCGCGGCCGGTCATCGGGGCGGTGAAGATCTTCGGGTGCGTCGCGATTCGCACGAAACCGACCAGGCTGTGCCAGGGGAATCCGACCCGCACATCACCGTTCATCGCGTCCTCGAGCCAGGAATGCGCTACCTCATGATGAGGGCTGCCCTCGTCGACTGCGTACAGGAGCACGTTGACGTCGAGGATCATGACTCACCGGGGTACTGCTCGTCGAGCAGGTCGAAGACTTCCGAGTTCCGGGACAGATCCACCCGCGCGCCCATGGCACGGGTGCGCTGACGGAACGGGCGACGCGGAGCCACCGGCCGCTGGTGGATTCCGGCGCGCACCAGCTCGTTGATCGCTTCTCCGAGTCCGATCCCGCGCTCACGCCGGAGTCGCTCCGCAGCAGCCGCCACATCGCTGTCGAGTCGGATAGTAGTGCGCATACCGGCTATATTACATCACTGATGCCGAGGAGCTGACATCACTGATGCCGATCCGGTGTAGCCTGCCGTTCTCGATATCGACCGATGATGGTTCCGGTGGCTACCGTGTGCTGGATCGCGCTCGGGGCCGGCGCGACAACCATCATCACGCGCGGGCGACCTCTTCGAGCCGAACCTCTTCGCTTTCCGAAACGAACGACTATCGTCTCGCGAAACACCAGTTGGTTCACCCCGATTCGATCTGGAGGAGTATCCCCATGAAGCGAATGATGACGAAGGCCGCGGGCGTGTTGGCCGCCGCCGGACTGGTACCCCTGCTCCTGACCGCGACCGCCCACGCCGAAGCGGACACCGTCCACTTCGCCTCCGGAACCTTCAGCTGCGCCATCTACGGCGACGGAACGGTCGGCTGCGATATCGCGCAATCCACCCGCCTCCAATACGACTTCTTGCCGTTCCCGTTCCAGACGAACGAGATAGTCATCGACCGGTCGTGGCTGCCCGCGCATCCGACCTTCGACGGCGGCACGCCGTACACACTGCCCGGCGGAAACCCGGAAATCGGGGACGTGAAAACCGGGGTGGGCACGTGGGGGCCCTACATCGAACACGCCGGCGCGCGTTGCGATGTCGGATTCCACGGCAGCTTCGGCTGCCAGTCCAAGGGACGCGGTTTCACCGTCTACAGCGGCACCATCTCGGCCTGACTCCTTCGCGGCGCAAACGCTTCTGCCTTCCCGACACGGGCAGGGCTACGCAGATGCCGCGCGTCCTGCCGGTCGGCGCCGAGTTCGAACGGTCCCGACTCACTGCCGAACACGACCGGGTCGCCACGTTTGTGACCGACATGCAAGCGGGCGGGCCGGCGTGGCCCGATGTCCGGCCGATCACAGCCAGGTTCGACACACCCCGCCCGGCCACGCCGGCAGCCCACTCCTCTCGTCTGCTTTACAGCGTAATTGTCGAAACATATTGCTATGCAGCAGCTTTAGCTTTCCCGAGCCCGTCAGCGGTGGGAAGTGCGACCGTTGACACCTTGCCGCGCAAGATCGAGACTCTGAGTGCTTCAGCTGTTCTGGAGCCCTGTCGGCCGACACGGTCAGTTCTGGATGAATCGAGGAACCGAGCCATGACGAGGGCGCTCACTGCACTCACAGCAGCCGCCACCGGCTTTTCTCCTGCTTGATCAGGATCGGCACCCGTCGCGCGGGCACCGCTTTGCCGTCGCGCCCTGACGGTGCGGCGTGATTCCTACTCGACCCATGGCGCGGGTATCGGTAGGGGCACCGCCTGATTCCTGAATATGTTCTGCCACAAATGTTTTGAGGACAACGCTGTCCGACGAAGGGAGCCACCGTGCCAATCGAGCACCGGCCGCGAAGTAGGTCGAAGACGGGGTTATGAGCTCCATCAACGCGCAGTCGCGCAGTTACGGGCAGCATCTGATGCTCAGGCTGTGCAATATAGAACGGGTCGATTCGATCGATGATGCGACCCGTGTCGCCGATTTCCTGGTCGCCCTGGTGCACGCGGTGGGGATGCGGATTCTGGAAGGGCCGCATGCCGCGGCGGAAGGCGGAGACGACGATCACTACGGTTATTCGGCGGTGGTGATTCTCTACGAGTCGCACGCGGCCGTGCATACCTATCCGAATCGCCGCGAACTCTTCCTCGATCTCTTTTCTTGCCGGGCTTTCGAGGCCCAACAGGTGTACGACACCTGCACGCGCTTTTTCGGCGGGTTCACCGTCAGCGAGTACACGGTGCTCGATCGCGGCGTGCACTGGACGGCGCCGGCGGCGGAGCGCCTGTCCGACTGGATGGAGAGCCGCTGAACGCGGCTACAACAGAACTCGTTCGAAGGTATAGCACGATGCAAAATCAGGTCACCGACTATCGATTCACATCCCACGGTCCCGACGCCTCGACCACCCCGGTGAAGACCGGCCGTGTCCGTACGTACAAGGGCGCGTACATCTCCGTCACCTCACTGTGCAACACCGATGTCTGCACGTACTGCTATGCGCGTGATCAGAAGACCGAATCGCACACCATGTCCATCGAGCTGTTCCGCGAGATCCTCGACCGGCTCCAGGAGGTATCCGACTTCCCCGAGGTGTATCTGGTCGGCGGGGAGCCGACCGTGCTTTCGCAGCTCGATCAGTACCTGGCCGAGATCGAACGCCGGAACTGGACCACCACGATCTACACCAACGGCGGTTTCAACGCCAAACGCCGCGACATGATGCTGGCCAGCCCCGCCGTGCGCAGAATCGTCTTCCATTACGACGAGCTGCTCTTCGAGAAGTTCAAATGGCTGCGCCCGCGCTGGGAGGACAACCTGCGGGCGATGGGCACCACCTGCGAGACCTCCATCAACGGGGTGATCGACGGGCCCGACTTCCCGCTCGTCGAACTCGTCGATCTGGCGGCCGACCACGGCGCGGCGCTGACCTGGATCTTCGCCACGCCGACCTCCGGCGGCACCCCGTTCCTCGGACTGGGGCAGATGCGGGAGTTGGGCCCGGTCGTGCAGCGGATGCTGCTGCACGCCCTGGAACGCGGCGTCAAGACCTCGCCGGACCTGCCGATCCCCCTGTGCATCTTCGAGCCGGACTTCTTGCAGGAGCACGGCGAGCGATTCGCGTTGATCCGCCGCTGCCAGCCGTTCGCCTATTTCCACGTGGACGGCCGGGTCAGCTACTGCACCGCGATGCCGCTCTACACCGCGCCGCGGCCGGCCGACGCCGAGGAGCTGGCACAGACCATCGAGCGGCATCGCGAACACGACCGGCAGCTCAAACAGCAGCCGTCCTTCCCCGAATGCGTCACCTGTGAAGCGCATATCAAGCAGGTCTGCCAGGGCGGCTGCATGACCTACAAGGTCTACGGGAAAGAGTCTGCCCCCAAGGACAATCGCGTATTCGTCGACCTCTCCGTACGGCCGTCGCTGAATCGGGACGCTTAGGAGCACGAGATGAGCACTGCGCGGAACACGATGACATCATTCGCGTTCGGTGATGTGGTCCGGAGCTCGCTGGCGGCCGCGCCGGCACCCAGTAATTACACCGAAGACTGCTTCGTGACCTCCGAGCTCGGTTACAGCGACGTCATCGCCAAATGCAGACCGGCCCCGGCCGAGACGACCACCGGAGCCTTCGTCGGCGTGGGACCGTGCCAGAACCTGACCTACGTGGGCGCGCTCCGGCCCCGGCTCGCACTCATCTGCGACAGCCGGCCGGACAACCTGCTGGAGCACCTGATATTCAAGATGCTCGTCGAGCGAGCGGCCGACCCCCTCGACTATCTGCTGCTGCTGTTCTCCCGCACCTGTCCGCAGCGGCCGCCCGCCGCGGAACTGCGCACACCGCGGGACCTGGTCGACGCGTTCGAGAACGCAGTGATCTCCCCCGCGCTCTACGACGAGAACCTGGCCCTGCTGCGTTCGACCGCGGCCCGGCGCTGGGGCCTGCAACCGGCGCACACCGATCGGATCGACTACCTGTACGGCGAGTTCTTCCGGCGGCAGCTCGACATCTTCGTATTCGGCGAGAAGAGCGATATCGGCGAGGAATGCCCGACGATGCGCGACATCCTTCTCGCGACCACCTCCACCGGATGGAATTTCCATTTCCTGACCGACCCGTCCAGGTTCGACTACGTGCGGCAGATGCACCTGCGCGACCGCATCATTCCGGTGCTGGGGAACCTGTGCGAACCGGACAGCATTTCGTTGCTCAACGACCTGCTCGAGCATTTCGGCGAAACGGCGGACACGGTCTACCTGTCCAATATCGAGGATCACATCCTGAGCCGGTATGTGCTGTGGCCCGACGGCTCGGTCACCGATCCCAACCCCGATGCGCTCATCACCGACGAGTACCGCCCCGGCTACGCACGCCTGGTGGACGCGCTCGCGGCACTCCGGACGAATCCGGAGGCAATACTCATCCGGTTCTTCCATCCGGGGCGCTCCAGGAGCCGGCACGTCGGAGTGCTGCCGTATCTGGATTCGACCGTCTGCCGCTTGAAAACCTTCTTCGCCTCCTGGCGGGCGGGACCTGTCTCGCTCTTCGACACCTACCTGTAGCGACTACGAGTAGAACGGAACTATTCGTCGTGGGGGAACACGTCCTTGTCATCGAGCCCTTGAGCGCCGGCGCCCGGCTCCCCGCGGCGGCGCATACGCTGGGCGCCGAGGTGACCGCCATGGCGCTCGACCGGGGCGCGGTCCGGCTCGATGAGGAGTGCCGCTCTCATATCGACCGGCTGATCCAGCTCAACGTCAGCGACGAGGCGGCGGTGCTGGGCGCGGTCGAACGCTTGCACGCGGCCCGGCCCATCACCGCCGTCATCCCCGGGTTCGAATTGTTCGTCCCGCTGGCGCATCGCCTCGCCACCCGGCTCGGCCTGCGTGCCAACGATTCGTCCCTCGTCGACGCCACCCGCCACAAAGACCTGATGATGGACCGCGCCCGGGCCGCCGGCCTGCGGGTACCCCACACCCACCTGGTCCGCGACCGGAGGCAGGCTTTGGCGGCCGCCGCCGAGATCGGCTACCCGGCGGTGGTGAAGGCCCCGGACAACACGGCCAGCAGCGACGTCTACAAAGTGCACGACGAGGCGGCGCTGCTGGACAGGTGCGGCAGGATCTGGCGGCGCCCACCGGACGAGGACTGGGATTTCCCGCTCGCATCCGCGGCCCTGATACAGGAGTTCGTGGCCGGGCCGGAGCTGAGTGTGGAGACAGTGAGTTTCGGCAGCGGACCCGCCCTGGTCAACATCACCGACAAGCTGGTGACCGATGGTCCGCACTTCGTCGAGCTCGGGCACTGCGTGCCGAGTTCGCTGCCCGAGCCGGCACTGGAGGCGGTCGGCTCGTTCGCGGCCGCCGTGCACGAGGCGTTCGGGATCAGAGTGGGTGCCGCCCACATGGAACTGCGAGTGCGCTCGAACGGCGAACCCGTGCTGATCGAAGTAGCCGCCCGGCTCGCCGGCGACCGCATCATCGACCTCGTCGAGGCGGCCACCGGAGTCGACATGTACCGGGAAACGGTGCGCGCCTTCCTGGGTGCCACCGCGCCGGAGCGGCCGCTGCGCTATCGGGGGGCCGCGTGCGTGCGGTTCGTCACCGCGCCGGGAGCGGGATCGTTCCGGGTCGATACCGCCGCGGCCCGTTCCCTGCCCGGCGTGCACGACCTGCGCGTGCCCGACACCGTCGACGCATCGGGAGCGTTGCGCGACTACCGGGACCGGCACGGAAACCTGGTCGTGCGCGCCGGCACAGCGGCCGAGGCGCGCCGCCGGGCGGGCCGGGCACTGCGCCTGATCGCCTTCACACCCTCGGACACGGAAGCCATGACCCGGGAAGCAACATGATCGAAACGAAAACGCCCGCGATCGTCGTCTTCGGGCTCAACCTCTCCGACGGACTACAGACATTCGTCCAGGCCGGTCACGATTTCGGTGTCGAGGTGGTCTTGATCCACGAGCCGTTCGGTGGCGACTCCCCCTCGGCCGGCGGGCTCGCCGAGTTGTACCGGCGACGGCTGGCCATGGTGGACAGAGCCGTCGAGGTCGCCGCGCTCGACGCGACCCAGGCCGTAGGCGCGGTGCAGGCACTCGCCCAGCGCTATGAGATCCAGGGTGTGTACGCGGGCGGAGAGAAATACGTCGAGGTCACGGCCGGTGTAGCGGCGGTATACGACCTGCCGGGTCCCGGGCTGCGGGCCGCCTCGGTCTCGCGTAACAAGCTGATGCAGCGGGTGCTCTGCCGGCGGGGCGGGCTGCCGGTTCCCGCGTTCGCCCTGGTCGAATCCGCCGAGCAGGCGCGCGATTTCATGGTCGGCCGGGGGCCGGTCGTCGCCAAACCGTGTACGCACTGGGGCAGCGCTGGGGTCCGCCGGCTGGACAGCACCGCCGATCTGGACCGCTACCTGCTCGACCACGCGGCCGAGCAGAATGGCTGCGCGCTGCTGCTGGAGGAGTATCTGGCCGGACGCGAGGTCAGTGTGGAATGTCTGGTGCGCGACGGCACGGCGATCGTCACCAGCATCACCCACAAGGGCAAGGGTGCCGAACCGTACTTCGTCGAGACGCTGCAGGTCGTACCGGCCGAGCTCACCGACCACCAACGCACCGCCTACCGGGAACTGGCGTGGCGCATCGTCGAGCTGACCGGGATGCAGACCGGGATCCTTCATCTGGAGGCGATCGAAGAGGCGGAGACCTCTCGCGTGTACCCGGTCGAATGGGCGGTACGGGAACCCGGGCACGCCGTTATGGATCTCATCAACTGGCGTTTCGAGGAGCGCGCGACACCTTATCTCGTCGGAACGCATCTCGGCCGCGCCACGCTACCACCGCCCGTGGAGAACTCGGAACGGATCGCTGTCACGGTATTCATCGAACTTCCGCCCGGCGTGATCGTGGAGGTACGGCAGGACCGCGATCCGGAGACGATTCCCGGCGTGGTCGAGTTCGACTTCTTCGCGGCGGAGGGCGAACGCGTCACCGTCGCCCGCGACAACTGGAGCACCGCGGGCGGCTACAGCGTCTTCGCCCACGACCTGGCCGACCTGCGCCGGATCCTGGACGAGCTCGACGAGGCGTTCGCCGTCTCGATCCGTGGTGAAGACGGCCGGCAGCAGTGGATACGGGTATCGCACCAGGTACGCGCGGAAGTCCTCGACGAGCGCAGCCGGACGGTCGGGCGGAGATGACCGGGCGGCCGGCATCGCTGCGCGGGCTGTCCCGATCGGTGTGGGTGCTGCTCGCGGTCACGGCCCTGACGGTCACCGCCGACTTCATGGTCATCCCTTACTATTCGGTCCACTTCACCCGGACGCTCCACTTGGACGTGGCCTTCGCGGCCGCCGTCATGACCGCGTTCGTGCTCACCTCCCGGGGCGCGCAATTCCTCGGCGGATATCTCACCGACCGCTTCCAGCCGGAGCGGATCATCACCGCCGGGTTCCTCGGCATGGTGGGCGGGTTCCTGATCCTGTCGGTGGCGGGCTCGGCCGCGCCGGTGCTCGCCGCGATGCTCCTGCTGGGTCTGGGGGACGGCTGCCTGGTGATCGCCATGCGGTACAAGCTGATCGCCAACGCCGATCCCGGCCTGCGCCCACGGCTGTTCGCCCTCAGCTCGGTCTGCTTCAACGCGGGATCGGTCGCCGGTCCGCTGATCGGGGCGCTGCTCCTGGGCCTGTCGTATCAGCTCACCTTCGCCACCGTCGCGGCGGTTTTCCTCGCCACCTACGCGGCACAACGGCTGCTGACCGCTGCCTCGGCGCCGGGGACCGCCACCCAGCCGATCGATTTCCGCACCGAGTTGCGCAGGCTGGCCCGGCACCGCGAACTACGCCGGGCCGTCACCCTCATCACCGGCTTCTGGGTGCTGTTCTCCCAGTTCCAGTTCTCCATGCCGTTGATCGTCGCGGCCCAGCGCCCGGACGACGGGCAGGCGGTGATCGGCACGCTCTACCTCCTCAACGGAGTGCTGATCATCCTGTTCAACCTGCCGCTCACCCGCGCATTGGAGAAACGGCCGCCGCTGCGAGTCATGGTGGCCGGCTTCGTCGTCGTACAGGCGAGCTTTCTCGCGCTGGCCGTTGTGCAGCAATCCCGGTTCCCCCTGTTGCTCACCTACGCGGCGGTCGCGGTCTTCACCCTGGGCGAGATCATGTTCAACACGTTCTCCAACGCTCATATGGCCGCGATCGCACCCGAGGGCCGGCTGGCCACCTACATCGGCATCCTCGGCCTGGTCACCGGAGTCGGCGCCGCCATCGGCAACCTCGCGTCCGGGTTCCTGATCGAACCGCTGCTGGCCGCCCACCACGTGCATCTGGTATGGGCGATCTTCGTCGCGGTGTCCATACCGTTCCTGGCCGCCGCGGCCGCACGGCGCCGGCCGCGCCTGCGGCATTCCGGCGATACACCACAGCCGAACGAGCAAGCGCTGTCGCAAGCAGCGACCGAGAAGTAGATATCCGAGTATGGGAGACCGAGACGGATGGTTCATATGTGGGGGTCGACGAATACCGCGCCGGACGCGCCCGATTGGCTCCACGCAGCCCAGCGGGCTTTCACGGAGGTACTGCTCGACCGGGATGCCGACTACCCCTGTCACTTCGGCGTCCGCGGCCAGCAGGACGGTGAGAACTGGTTCACCGCGGTAGAACCCGGCGGGGAAGGGCCGCGTGGCGTAGGCGGTCTGGCCGAAACCCTGGTCGCCTTCCAGAAACAGGCGTGGACCGGCCCCAAACGGCAGACGCTGATCGTATTCGCCGGCCCCCCCGACCCGGCGCCGGAACTGGCCACACACGCGGAACAGTTCTGGTCGCTGCTGGGCCGGCTCACGGCCGCCGATCCCCGGCCCTGGCCGGCGGACCGTACCCAGAACGTAACGGATCCACACTGGCAGTGGTGCTTCTCCGGCGAGCCCTGGTTCGTCTTCGGCGCGAGCCCGGCCTACCACGCTCGCCGCAGCCGCAATCTGGGCCCCTGCCTCACAGTGATCTTCCAGGTACTGCGGGTCTTCGAAGGGCTGGACGCGATGTCGGTCGCCGGCGACCGGGCCAAGCACAAGGTCCGCGAACGGCTCCATACCTACGACGAGGTCGGCCCGCATCCGCATCTCGGCGATACGCTGCACATACCGGATTTCAAATGGCGGCAGTACATGCTGCCCGACGACCAACAGCTGCTGGAGCCGCAGAGCTGCCCGTTCCAGGTGCCCGTCCCGACATCACCGGCCGGCGACCACCGGCCACATTCATCCGTTTGAAGCACCCGTATGGAAGACACCGGGCACCGTTGCACGTGCCCGGTGCCACGACCGATTTCCGTTGGCGACTCCTCGGATCCGACTACCCGTGGACTCGAGGGCGGCGGCGGTGACCCACCGGACCTTCCGCGCCGAGCGACCGCGCCCGCCGCCGTGAGCCGGCCGTGTCGCACCCTGGTACCTATAATCGGTGCTCGTACGACGCGCGTCAGTTGGCCGGACCCGCTCCGAGCGCTTCCACGGCGGCGCGAGCGGCGGAAGCCACGAGAGCATTGTCCGGTTCGGCATTCTGCTCGGATTTGGTGGTGAGTACCGCGATGACGAGCGGAGCCCGTCCCGGCGGCCAGGCTATGGCGACATCGAGGGCAGAACCGTAGGCCGGGGACCCGGTCTTGTTGCCGACCTTCCAGCCGGTGGGCAGCCCCGCCCGGATGCGATCACCGCCGGTCGCGCTGGCCACGAGCCACGCGGCCAATTGCGCGCGTTCCGGTTCCACGAGGCTGTCGCCGACGACAAGAGCGCGATAGTCGGCGGCCAGCGCTGCCGCAGTGGTGGTGTCGCGTTCATCGCCCGGGATCGCGGTATTCAGCTCGGTCTCCCAGCGGTCCAGTCGCGAGGTGTCGTCACCGAGGGTGCGCAGGAACGCGGTGAAGCCCGCGGGCCCGCCGAGGAGTTTCAAGATCTGATTGCCGGCCGTGTTGTCGGACACCGTGATCGCGGCCTCGCACAGGGCGGCGACCGTCATCCCGGTATCGACATGCTGCTCGGTCACCGGTGAGTAGTCGACGAGATCCGTACGCGGGTACCGGATAACTCGGTCGAAGAACCCCGAGGACAGCGGGTGCTCGTGCAGCAGGGCACCGCAGGCGAGCCCTTTGAACGTGGAAGCCATCGGGAACCGCTCACCGTCACGATAGGCAACGCTGCGGCCGTCGGCGGTATCGAGGGCGAACACCCCCAGCCGCGCGCCGTGTGCCGCTTCCAGGTCGGTGAACTGTTGCGTCGTCGCGGCCTGGCCCGTGATGCCCACAGGCGCGGTCACGACCGTGGTACCGGGGTCGGCATCACAGGCGGTCGCCGCCGAGAGCGCGGATACCGCCAGCGCGGCGGCAGCGAACCGGCGGCGATCGAATGAGATGAGCTGAACGAGTGCGGAGAATTTCACCGCCGCAGCACATCATGGCCCCGGTCGGCGGAGCCAATACACAACTCCCGCGTGAACCAGTCGGACTCGATATCGCCGCAGTTCACCGGGGAGACGAACGGGTTCCGACAACAGGCACTGCCGACCGCACTCGGCGGGGGTGGCGTGATGGATCGGCATACGCGGTAACGCCGCTGCGAACCTTCGGAAGCGGCGATGGAGGGTCCGGTCTCGGGCGGCCGGTGCCGTCGGGGTGGATACCGGGTGATGGGGTGAGCACCGGAGCAACCGTGGGCACATCTGCGGCAGGCCCGCCCACATCCGGTCGACAGCTGCCGCACCAGCCGATACTCGTGCCGCCCGACCGGGCGCTGCACCGGCGCCAGAAGATCGCCGGGGCCACGCCCACCGATAACCGGTGCTCGGCCGCCTGCACCGTCACCGGGACTCCTGCCATTTGCATCCGGGAGCGTGGCGCGAAAAACTGACCGCTCGACCGAATGAGAAGAGGCAAAGAGGAAAAACCCTGGGCGACAGTGGCTTTGCTCGACATGCGCGGACCCGACCGCTGCTCATCGTGGGTGGCCGGCCGCGCCCGCGTCGGCGACCGCATCGCCCGACCCTCCGCCGAACGGCTCCGCCGCGGGTTCGGTGACAGATAGCGCAACAGAGAGGTGTTCAATGATCGTTTCGACCCAGGACCGATTGAAGCAGCACGGGGTGGAAGTGGACTTCCTGCCCGGCATAGCGGAAATCTTCCCCATCCGACTCCGCGAACCCAGCGAGTTGGCCAGACGTACACTCGCCCTGCACGCACTGCTCGGCGTCATCTTCCATCCGGATCCGAGAGAAATCGCGGAATGGATGAGAGCGGAAAATTTCCTGCAGGAATTGACCGAGCGAGAACGATGGGCTTTCTCGCTGACCGAGCTGCCCGAAGACGAGATGCTGTGGCGGCAGGAAGCTATGCAATCGAACCTGCTGACCTGGCGAGCCGAGTCTCTGTACGTCCTGCTGTGGGCCTCGGGGAAAATCCCGGACCTGGCCGACCCCGGCGAGAGGATGGACGGCTCGCTGGTCGGCGGGCACCTACCGGCGCTGGGCGAACCCCTGCAGCCGTTCATCCGCGACGCCGGGCTACGCCCCAGCGAGGAGATTCTCGCGGAACTGCACTACTACTTCTTCCTGAATCACTTCATGGAGGATATTCACGAGCAAACCGGCGAAATAATCGGCGATTTGGAGCCCTTCCTGACATCGGAACGATTCCATGCGCTGCATTGGATCACCTGTGCCGACCAGTCGGAATGGGACGCCGACGAAGAGTAGTCCCGCACCGTGGCTCCGGTCGCGGTGGGCCTCTTGCCCGGCCCCGAGGAGAATCGTCAGCGCATAGAGGCCCGCGGCGGTCCGCTGCGGGGGCCGCGCGCGGCGCTCACCACTCGGCGCCGGAGGGCGGCGATCCGCTTCCTGAGCGAAATTCTCGCCGCTCACCGCATCCGGGCCTGATTCTCCGGCCGCTGAGGGGGTTCGGGCCGGTCGGCGCAGGAGGTGATCTGGTCCACGAGTTCGCGCAGCGGGGCCAGGATATCGCTCAGTTCGGCACCGTTGAGCGTGTAGAGCCGGAGGGTGCCCCGTCGTTCGACGGTGAGCAGTCGCGCCGCCCGCAGGATCTTCAGGTGATGCGAGACAGCCGGCTGGGAGAGACCGATCTGCGCGGCGATCTCACCCACGCCGGTCTCCCCGCCGGTTCGCAACAGCAGGGCGATGATCGCCTGCCGCCGGTCGTCTCCGAGCGCGGTGAACAGTGGCCCGCATTCGGTCAGTGTGCCCAGCACACTTTCGGCGGTGGGGGTCATGCCGTCTCCCGGGCCGAGAGACGGTTCCGCAGCTCACGCAGGCGGGTCACCGGCAACGCCCTGGTTTCGCCCGCGGCGATCCAACCATCGAGCATGAGCCTGGTCTGGTCGGCCACCTTGGTGAAATGGGCTTCCAGATAGCGGTCCAGGTCGAACGGGAGCAGCACCCGTAACAGCCGCAGCACCGACCCGGCCACCCATTTCGGCGCACGGACCCGGCGTCCGCCGGTTTGCGCGGCGACAACCGCCGCGGCCTCCGCCCCGGCTTCGACCGCCGATCCCATGTCGGAGAGCAGAGCGGGTAGCGACCAGCCCGCGGCTTCCAGCGCGGCGATATAGGGCACCATCAGCGCGGCGACGCGTTCACCGGTACCTGCCCGGGCGGAGCGGCGGGCAGGCAGGCCACCGGCGCGCAGGGCGCTCACCACCGTCTCCG
Source organism: Nocardia sienata NBRC 100364 (assembly GCF_001613205.1). Taxonomy (GTDB): domain Bacteria; phylum Actinomycetota; class Actinomycetes; order Mycobacteriales; family Mycobacteriaceae; genus Nocardia; species Nocardia sienata. The sequence continues at coordinate 35,477 of NZ_BDBX01000063.1, forward strand.
CCCGAGCCGGGTCACCGAGCACCGTCAATGCCGAACCCGGTGGCACCCAGTACGCGATCCCCGGCGCCGGTACCTCATCGGTCAACGGCGCGGAGTAAGCGAACATGGACGGCACCACCTGCACGATCCGCTCGGCCGGCCACACCCGCTCCAGCACGGCCCGATCGTTCAGATCCTGCCCGATGGTGACCACGGTCGCCTCGCCGACGGCGTCCCGCAAGCCGGGCAGCCACGACCCGCGCAGCGCGGTCGAGGACACGCACAGCCAGACCATGTCCCACGGCGCGTCCGGTATCTCGGCGTGGACGCCCTCGGGACGCAGTTGCTCGGCGACCGGCCCGCCGAACCTGCGCAGCCGATACAGCGTGCGCCCGGTGTCACCCCAACCGGCCCGTCCCGGCTTGACCAGATAGTTCACCGCCGCGCCACCGCGCCCGAGCCGCAGCCCGAAAACCTGGCCGAGAGCACCGTCGCCCACCACTAGAATCCGCATGCGTCCTCCATCCAAATATTTAAATGGAAGAATATATGTCTCCACGGCTCCCCGCGGAGCCGGACGCACATCGACTGCGGGCGGTGGAGACCCCCGAAATCGGGCAACTTCGCCCGCTGGTGCGGAATTCAGAGCTGACATCATGAATCGTATGAACGACCAGGGAAAACCAGTTCTGTACGCCATCGTCACCGGCTCACCCGCCGCCCGGGATGTCGGCAAACTCGTTGCCCTCGCCCAGGCCGACGGATGGGACGTCTGCGTTGTCGCCTCCCCCGATGGCCGCCGCTTCATCGACACCGAACAGCTGGCCACCCAGACCGGGCACATTGTCCGCAGTCGATACAAAGAACCCGGCACTCCGGATGTGCTCCCGCCCGCCGACGCCATGATCGCCGCACCGGTCACCTGTAACTCGCTGGCGAAGTGGGCTGCGGGTATCTCGGACACCCTTCCGCTCGGGCTCTTGGTCGAGGCGGTGGGCAAACAACTTCCAGTAGTGGCGGTGCCGTTCTCCAATCGAGCTCAGATCAGTTTTCCAGCCGTCCGAGCAGCCATTCGAAACCTCTCGAACTGGGGGGTCACGATGCTCGTCGGCGACGAGGTATACAAACAGCACGAACCCGGCACAGGTGAGAGCTACCTCGACCTGTTCCCCTGGGAAACCGCGTGGCGCGCACTGCTCGACCATCCTGCACGTACCGCCGGAAAGCGTTAGGCGACCGATCGTGCCCATTGCGCCTATTCGAGCATTACGCCGACTTCGGTGGCGGCTTCGGAGAGGATCGCGGCGACCTCCATGATCAATGGGTTGGCATCGAAACGGGCGCCCGTCGGCGCGGCAGACCCGTAGATGTCATCGTCGACTGTCACAGCTCGACGCTGCACCGATCCGGGGCCATTGAAGTTGAAGGCGGCCTCCCAGTCGCCGATTCGATCCTCGTCGAGCCGGCGCTGCACCAACTCGATGAGCCGCTTGGAGATTTCACTTGCGAACTCGTCGAATATCACTTGGCGTTCGTCGGCAGCCGGGGTGGGACCGGACCACCGCACCGGTTTCTGCAGCGTGCCGTAGATTCCCTCCAGGATTTCTCCGTGCAGGTCGGCGACAGGACGAAGCGAGTCGTATTCGTCCGCCCAGCCCAACGCCAGCCGCCGCGCAAGGGCTTTTACACGGCTCCAATGTTCTGCTTCAACAGTTGCGCTCGGTACCAGTCCGAGGCGCGCCTTCCACTGGTGGCGAAAGTCGCGCGCCGCTGCGGCTGCTTCTCGGTGCAGGTCGTCACGACGGTAGGCAGGCCTGCTAGGACCTGATTCCAGCTGCTCGGGGTGCTGGAATCAGTTCGATGAGTTTGTCGAGTTCCTCGATATAACGCGTATCGGGCTTCTTGTCTTGCCGCAATTTCTTATGGATACCGCCGGCGAAGAACGAGGCTCGTTCGACCTGGCGACGCACTACCCGTTCCGCGGCCGACAGCGCCGAGTCATCCTCGCGGGTTTCTCTCCGAGCCTTTTTCGGGATCAGCACGGCCGGATAGCACGCTGTCCATCACTCACGCTGACATGGCCTCAGCCGATACGTCCATCGCCCGGCGGGAACTGGCCGTCGTGTAGATATGTGGCTCGGCCGGATCGACGGGCGTGAATAGCGGCATCGACTCGTGCGTGCATGGCCGTGCGATACCCCGACCTGAGTCAGTCCGACTCGAACTGCCCGTGCCGCACTGCTGAGGTGAAGTCGTCCCAAGCAGTCGGGCCGAACACGAGCGCCGGCCCAGTGGGATTCTTCGAGTCCCGGACACCAACCTCGGACCGCGCGAGGTGCGCAACCTCTACACAGTCGCGGCTTGCCGTGCTGCGGCTGCTCTTGAACCAGCGGGCTCCGGATAGATCGGCACTCACCTGGTTGACTCCTCACTCACCGGGCATCTCACTGGCCAGCCGCTGAATCAACTGGCGACTGTCGTCCCGATCCAGTGCGACACGCTGGACGTCAGCATACGCATCTCGATATTGCTGCACTTCGTCCGGCTTCTCCAGGTAGAGGGCGCCTGTGTACTGCTCTATGTAAACGACCGGCGGAATCACCGGAACACAGGAGTACCCGCTGTAG
>NZ_BDBX01000064.1 GCF_001613205.1 Nocardia sienata NBRC 100364
CCGGCGGGACCGCGGGGGCACCGGCCGGCGGCCCGATGCCGGCGCATCCCGGCCCCTGGGGTGTCCCCGCGGCCACCGCGCCGCAGCAGCCCTGGCCGGCCCCACCGCCGCGGCGGCCGCACAGTAGATATGCCGGCGCGTACCCGATCCACCGTGACCGGCCGCCGACACCGCCGCCGGTACCTCCCGGCCGCGGCCCCGCCGGGCCGGCCGCACCCCGGACGCCGTGGTGGCAACGGGAAGGCGTGATCAGCCGGTTGCTCGCGGTGGCGGGGGTGGCGGTGACCCTCATCGGTGTCGTGATGCTGCTGGTGCTGGCCGCCCAGGCCGGTATCTTCGGTCCGGTCCCCCGCGTCGTCGCCGGGGCGGTGTTCTCGGCGGCCCTGGTCACGGCCGGTGTACGGGTATACCGGCGCACCGGCGGCCGGGTCGGCGGAGTCGCGCTGGCCGCCACCGGTTTCGCCGGCGCCTATCTGGACGTGGTCGCGACGACCACGATCTACGACTGGCTGCACCCGGTGCCGGGCTTCGCCGTCGCACTCGGTGTCGCCGCGGCCGGGGTGGGCCTGGCGGTGCAGTGGCGTTCGCAAGCGCTGGGGGTTCTCGTCGTCGCGGGCGCCGCGATCCTGGCCCCGTTCGTGACCCTCGAGTTGTCGCTGCTCGCGTTCCTCATCGTGCTGCAGCTGGCCTGTGTGCCGGTGCAGTACCGCTACGACTGGCCGTTCCTGCATCTGGTGCGCACGGTTCCGGCCGTACTCGCCACCCAGATCGCCGTCGTCGCCGCGGCGATCGGCACGGATGATCCCGACCGGAACGTGCTGGTGCTCGCGGCGGCTGTCGCGGTCGCCGTGGTGGGACTGACGGGCACCGTCGTCGTGGTGCGGCATCGCCCCGGCGATATCGTGGCCACCCTGACCTGCGCGCTTGCCGCCACCCCGTTGCTCGCCGCGCCCGCCTTGTTCGAGCGGCCGGCCGCCACCGCGATCTCGTCGGGCTACGCCCTGGTCCTGCTGTCGCTCGCCGCGACCGCGCTGCTGCCGAAGGTGCGCGAGATGGCCCGGGTACCCGGCCATACCGCTGCCGTCGCGGCTGTCGCCGGTTCGTTCGCCCTGCTGGAGACCTGCTGGGGCGTGACCACCGAGGCAACGCTCGCCCTGGGCCTGTTCCTCGTCGCCGGCTGCTATCTGGGGATCGCGGGCCGCACCCGCAATCGGGTCGCGGCGGCGCTGGGCACCGGGTACGCCGCACTGGGCGGACTCGCCTTCCTGGCGGTCGCCGGGCCGGGCACCCTGTCCACCGAATGGATCGCCGTGGGTGAACTGTCGGCCGGGACCGCGGCCTCGGCGATCGCCGGGCTCGGCGTGGTCGCGGTGGCGCTGTGGGGTTCGGGCCGGTTCACCGCGCCGCGGATTCCCGGCGGATCCACCGACTCCCGCGCCACCCTGCTGTGGGTCGGCGGCAGCGTCGCGGCCCTCCATCTGGTGACCGTCACGACCGTATCGCTCGGGGTGATCTCCGGTATCGCCGACGGATTCGTCGTCGGCCACAGTATCGCCACCATCGTCTGGATGGCCGGTGCGCTGGCCGCCCTGCTGTACGGGCTGCGCCGGCTGAGCGCGGGGACGCCGACGGCCGCCAAGGTCGCACTCGGCTCCGGGCTGCTGGTCACGGCCGCCGCGCTGGCCAAGTTGTTCCTGTTCGATCTGGCCACCCTCGACGGGCTCATCCGGGTGACCGCGTTCCTGGTGGTCGGTGTGCTGTTGCTCATCGCCGGCACCCGCTACGCCCGGGCATTCGCCGAAAGCGGTGCCCGCCGCGACGATTCCGGGTCCGCCGCACCACGCTGATCCCCGGCTCGGGGCGCCGCCGCGACCCGGCCCGGTGGCAACCCGTCACCGGGGCCGGTGCCGGCTCAGGTACCGGCGCGTGCCGCCGCGACCATGGCGGCGGTGACGGTCGCGAGATCGGCGTCGTCGCTGATATAGGGCGGCATCGCGTAGATCAAGTTGCGGAACGGCCTGATCCAGGCGCCCGTGGCCACGGCGGCCGCGGTGGCCGCGGGCATATCCACCGGCCGATCCAGCTCGATCACGCCGATACCCCCCAGCACCCGTACCTCGGCCACCCCCGGCATCTCCCGCGCCGGAGCCAGCCCCGTGCGCAGGCCGGCGCCGATCCGGGCCACCTCCGCCTGCCAGTCGCGCGCGAGCAGCAGTTCCACCGACGCGACCGCGACGGCACAGGCCAGCGGGTTGCCCATGAATGTCGGGCCGTGCATGAGACCCCCGTGCGCGGCGCTGACGGACTCGGCGATCTCGCTCGTGCACAGTGCGGCGGCGAGTGTCAGATACCCGCCGGTGAGCGCTTTGCCCACACACATGACATCGGGGGCGACCCGCGCCTGCTCGGCGGCGAAAAGCGTCCCGGTCCGCCCGAACCCGGTGGCGATCTCGTCGAACACCAGCAGCACCCCGTGCTCGTCGCACAACCGGCGCAGGTCGGCCAGATAACGGGGATCGTGCCAGCGCATTCCACCCGCGCCCTGGACCACCGGTTCCACCACGATCGCGGCCAGCTCGCACGCGTGCCGTGCGACGGCTTGTTCCAACTCCCGCACGTACTCGTCGCGATAGTCCCGAGGTGGCGCGGAGACGAAGCGCTGTTCGGCCAGGACATCGGTCCACAGCGCGTGCATACCGCCCTCCGGGTCGCATACGCTCATCGGCGTGAAGGTGTCGCCGTGATATCCGCCGCGCCAGGTCAGCAGGCGGCGCTTTTCCGGGCGCCCCACCGACCGCCAGTACTGCAGGCACATCTTCACCGCGACCTCCACCGAAACCGAACCGGAATCGCAGAGGAACACCCGGTCCAGCCCGTCGGGAGTGTGCCGTACCAGTAGCTCGCACAACCGGGCCGCCGGTTCGTGGGTGAGCCCGCCGAACATCACATGGCTCATCCGGCGCGACTGGGCCACCAGGGCTTCGTCGAGGACGGGATGGCGGTAGCCGTGCACCGCGGCCCACCACGAACTCATCCCGTCCACCAATTCGCGGCCGTCGGCCAGCGTCAGCCGGGTTCCCGCCGCCGCGGTGACGACCAGTGGTTCGGTGGTGGGCGGGAAGCCGCCGTAGGGATGCCACGCGTAGCGCGCGTCGAGGTCGGATATCTGCGCGGCGGTGAGTGCTGCGGGCACGGCGATCCTCTACGTCGTAGCGCGGCCGCGGCCGGCCGCACGAACCTTGAACACCGTTCAAGTTAGCAACCCGCACCGGACGGACCCCACAGCAGGGACACATCCGGTGCGCCGGGCGCGCGCATGCACCCGACGCTCTCACAGGCGCGGCTGCCGACGAGGCCACCGGACACTCGCGCGCCCGATCGGCCGCCGACACACCGGATCGTCACCCCGCCCCGTCCAGCACCGCCGCCACCCGGATCAGGAGCCGCCGCAACTCCGCTGCCCCGCCCTCCCCCACATCCGCCCGAATCCGATCCTCGATCCGCGCGATGCGCTCGCCGGCCAGTTCCAGCGCCGCGAGCCCGGGCTCGGTGCACACCACCCGCCGGGCCCGCCGGTCCTGCGGATCGACCTGCCGGCGGACCAGACCGGCCCGCTCCAGCTCACCCACCAGTTCACCCATCGACTGCTGGGTCATCCCGGCGGCCGCCGCCAATTCCCCCACCCGCGACCCCGCCGGATCCAGATAACGGAACACCGCATAGTGCGCGGGACGCAACGGCGCGGCCAACCGCGTACGCAATTCGTCGTTCAGCTCCGCTTCGACGGCCCGGGCGGCCAGGGTGAGCAGCTTCAGCAGCGACGGGGTCGTTGACATATTATGAAGGTAACCTTTCTAATAGAGTCATGCCAGACCGGGCCATCCCCTTCCGCAACGGTCACCGTGTCACCGTGCTCGACGAGGGCACCGATGCGCACGGTCCCTATCTCCGCTTGCGCCACGAACTGCCCACCCCCGGCCGGCAGGCGGGTCCGCACTGGCATCCGGCGATCGGCGAGAGCTGGACGGTCCGGCGCGGATCACTGAGGTTCCGGGTCGACGGCCGCGAGATCGCGGCCGGCCCCGGCGATACGGTGCGCGCCCCGGCCCGCACCGTCCACGAATTCCGTAGCGTCGCACCCGATACGGTGCTCGACCACGAGATCCGCCCGCCGCTGCGGCATCTGGAGATGTTCGCGTTGTGGAGCGCCCTGGACAGAGCGGGTGCGACCACCCGCTCCGGCGTGCCGCGCAATCCACTGGCACTCGCCATGCTCTGGGAACTGCAGGACGGCTACCTCGCCGGAATACCGCCCTGGCTCCAGCGCGCGATCCTGGGACGCCTCGCCGCAATCGCCCGGCGAACCGGTTACGCACGTCGCTGGACCGGCTCGGTCGGCCGGGCCCGGGCAATCGACCAGTGACCCTTGCCCTCCGCACGCCGCAATGGCGCTAGTGTCATGTCCATGGACGCGTCCGACTCGCTGATCGAGGAAGTGACACCGCCGGTGGTATATCCGCGTGGCTTCCGGCCATCGGGCGCCCCCGAGCATCCGCGCTGATCCGGTCGGACCCGGCATCTCCGCGCCAGGCCACATCCGGCGTTCTTCCCCCCACCGCGCTCCTCACCGACCCCACCGAGAACCGTATGCCCGCAGACCCGCCGAGCTTCCGCCGTAACCCGCGCGCCACTCCGGTCCGCAGCACCTACCGGCTTCAGCTGCGCCCGGACGGACTCACCTTCGCCCAGTCCGCGGCCATCGCGGAATACCTCCAGCAACTGGGTGTCTCGCATATCTACCTCTCCCCGGTGATGACGGCCGCCCGCGGCTCCACCCACGGCTACGACGTCACCGACCCCACCACCGTCTCCGCCGCGCTGGGCGGTCCGCTCGGGCTCAAAGCCCTCGCCGACGAGGTGCGCAACCGCGGGATGGGCCTGATCATGGACCTGGTGCCCAACCATGTGGGAGTGGCCGATCCGCAGCAGAACCTGTGGTGGTGGCATGTGCTGCAGTACGGTCGCAAATCCCAGTTCGCGTCGTTCTTCGATATCGACTGGAGTCCGGGCAACGGCGTGGGCGGCCGGCTGGCGCTACCGGTCCTGCGCGGCGCGAACGACCCGGCCGCCCTCACCGTCGACCGGTCCGGCCCCGAACCGCTACTGGCCCTGCACGATTTGCGTTTCCCCATCGCGCCCGGCACCGACGGCGACAACGCGCTGCGGATCCACGACAAACAGCATTACCGGCTGGTGAGCTGGAAATCCGGGATCTGCGGATATCGCCGGTTCCTGTCGATCAGTGGGCTGGCGGCGCTGCGCCAGGAGGATCCGGTGGTGTTCGAGGCCACCCATCGCGAACTCGCGGCCTGGTGCGAACACGATCTGATCGACGGCGTCCGGGTCGATCATCTCGACGGCCTCGCCAACCCGGCCGGATACCTCCAGCGCCTACGACAGCTGATCGGGCCCACCCGGCTGCTGCTGGTGGAGAAGACCCTCGCCAACCGGGAACCCCTCGACCCCACCCTGCCGATCGACGGGACCACCGGCTACGACGGCATCGCCGATTTCGGTGGGGTGCTGCTCGAACCGGCCGGGGAACAGATCCTCACCGAGTTGTCCCGCCACATCACCGGGCACGGCAGCGATCGGGTGTGGGTCGGCGAGAAGGAACACCGCATCAAGCGCGCGGTCGCGGAGAGCATCCTCGCGCCCGAGATGCGCCGCCTGGTCGCCGCGATCAAAGCCGACGCCGGCGCCGACGATTTCGACACCATGGCGCTCACCAATGCCACCATCGAAGTGCTGTCCTTCCTGCCCGTCGCCCGGGCCGACTACACCCCGCTGTACGGGATGATCAGCGCGGTGATCGCCGAGGTGGAGAAACGCAACGCCGAACTACGGGCGCCGCTGGCGGTCCTGGTGAGCGCGCTGATCGCCGGCGGTACCGCGTTCACCCGGTTCCATCAGGTGAGCACCGCGATCGGCGCGAAAGCCGTGGAGGACATCCTCTTCTACCGCGCGGTACGGCTGGTGGCACTCCAGGAGATCGGCGGCAACCCGGCGCGGTTCGGCCGCACCGTCAACGAATTCCATCTCGCCAACGCCTCGCGCGCGCGGCGCTGGCCCGCATCGATGACCACCCTGTCCACCCACGACACCAAACGCGGTGAAGATGTGCGGGCCCGGATCGGGGTGTTGTCCCAGGTCCCGCGGATGTGGGCCCGCGCGGTCACCCTGTGGCTCGAGAAGCTCCCCCCACCCGACGGCGCCACCGCGCTGTTCATGTTGCAGAACATGTTCGGGATGTGGCCGGCCGACGGGCGTCCGGCACCCTCGGTACCGGGCCTGCGCGACCGGGTCCACCGATTCGCCGAAAAGGCGATGCGCGAGTCCGGGGAGCACACCTCCTGGGAAGAACCCGACGCCGATTTCGAGAACGCGGTGCACGCCTGGCTCGACCAGGTGATCGACGGACCGGTCGGCCGCCAGCTCACCGATCTGGCGCACGATCTGGCCCCGCACGCCTGGTCGGATTCACTGGCACAGAAGTTGTTGCAGCTGTGCGCGCCGGGGATCCCCGACATCTACCAGGGGTGCGAGGTCTGGGAGGACTCGCTGGTCGATCCCGACAATCGCCGCCCGGTCGATTTCGGGTCCCGGGGCGCGATGCTGCACACCCTCACCACGACACCGCCGCTGGACATCACCGGCGCCGCCAAGATGTGGCTGGTCGCCTACGCGCTGTGGTTGCGGCGGGAGCGTCCGGAATGTTTCGTCGGCGGCACCTACACCCCGGTGTTCGGGCACGGTGAGCACGCCGACAAACTCGTCGCCTACGCCCGGGGCCGGGTCGGCGCCGACCCGGAGATCATCGTGGCCGTCACCCGGCACAGTGTCGCGATCGGGGAAACCGGATGGGGCGACACCTGTATCGAACTCTCGGGCGGGTCCTGGACCGACCGCCTCACCGGGCATACGTTTCAGAACCGCGCCCGCACGGAGAAACTGTTCGCCCGCCTTCCGGTCGCGCTGCTCGTCCGCTGACCGCGCCGCCGTCAGGACCCGGTCGGCGCGGCGGCGATCCGCGGGAACGGCGCCTGCTCTTCCAACAGGAAGCCCAGTTCCAGCAGCGTGCGTTCGCCACCGTAGGGCCCGCTGAGCATGACCCCGACCGGCAGCCCGGCCTTCGTGAGCCCGGCCGGAACGGCGAGTGACGGCGACCCGGTGACATTGTTGATCGGTGTGTAGCCGACGAAATTGGTGACCCGCTCGATCGATTCGGCGAACGGCACCCCGGGATTCAAGTACCCGATCTCGGGTGTGGTGTGGGTGAGCACCGGCGAGAGCACGGCGTCATAGCGGGTGAGCACCGCGTCGTAGTCGGCGCGGGCGCGGTTCAGCCGATACAGCGCGCCCGGAGTGGCGAACAGCCGCCGGCGGAAGGCGGCGGCCAGTCCTTTGGTGAAGGTCTCCAGCCGGGCGGCGTCGAAGGACCGGCCGTGACTCAGTTTTCCGGTCACTCCCGACATCTGCGCCAGGAATCCCCAGTACTGCAGGAAATCGGCGACGAGCTGCGCCGAGACCGGCGAGGGTATCGGCTCGACGGTATGTCCCGCGCTCTCCAGGATCGCGGCGGTCGCGGTCACGGCGGCCAGGGTTTCGGCGTCCGGTTCCAGGCCGTTGCACGCCGTGGTCAGCAGGCCGATCCGCAGTTTCCGGGTGGCGGGCCCCTCGACGGTGCCGATGGGCGGCAGTTTCGGATTACGCCAGTAGGTTTCGACGGCGGCGTGATAGGCCGCCTGGTCGCGGACCGACCGGGACAGCACGCCCTCGGAGACGAGTTTGATCGGCAGTTGCCGTGCCTGGGCATTGTCCAGGTGCCGGAAGCGGCTGGGTTTCAGCGAGACCAGACCGGCGCAGGCCGCCGGGATACGCAGTGACCCGCCCCCGTCGTTACCGTGCGCCACCGGAACCACCCCCGCCGCCACCAGGGCGGCCGATCCGCCCGAGGAACCACCGACGGTGTACCCGGTATCCCACGGGTTGCGGGTCGGGTCGCCGCGCTCGAACTCGGTGGTGGAGGTGAAGCCGAATTCCGGCATGGTGGTCTTGCCCAGCACCGTCACCCCGGTGCTCAGTAGTTGCGCGGTGAACCGGTCGTCCTTCCCGGCGGGATGCGCCGTGATCGCCGCGCTGCCGTGACAACTCGGTAGCCCGGCCACATCGGCGTTGTCCTTCACGAAGGCCGGCACTCCGAACCACACACCGTCTCCGGCCACGGCCGGTCGAGGTCGCGGGCAGCGGTAGGCGATCGCGTTCAACCGCGGATTCACCGCGTCGGCCCGCTCCAGGGCCGCGCGGGCCAGTTCCTCCGGACTCGTCTCACCGGCGCGAACGAGGGCGGCGAGCGCCACCGCGTCGTGTTCGCCCAACGCGTCGTCGGTGAAGGCATGTACTCGATCGGTCATGAATCGGCTCGCGTTGTACCTCGGGGACCGGGATATCCGACCCGGAACCAAGTGGACGTGTGTTCAACTCGGCCCAGACTAGTACGGAGCGCAAGAGCGCGGGCGCTGTTGCGCCCGGCGCGGCGCACGTGCGGCAGCTATCGGTGCGCCATGCGCCACCGGCCGGTGGACCACAGCAGAGCACCCACGGCCGCCCCCAGCAGGACTCCGGCCTGTACCGACCCCAGGACGACGGCCACCACCAGGAACACCAGCGATCCCACGATCAGCGCCTCCAGCTTGTATACCGGCCAGCGCGACCCCGCGATATCCACAACCGCCGGGCCGCGGACGGCGGCACGCGGGGCGGTGAGATGGGATGCGGTCATATGTTCAGGCTACCCGTGGAGGCGGTGTTCGGTCCATCGAACTTTTGTCTTCCCGCCCACACACTCCGCCGTCCGGCGCGGAACGCCCCGCGGACGGCCGGCTCCGCGGGCCCGGCCGCCCCGCGGGCCCTATCCGGCCAGGTCGGACCGCCCGGGGAACAAGCGGCCCCGGGGGGGACGTTTCCCGGGATATGCCATTGACTGGAGAATACGCACCGTCCACATCCGACTGGGCCCGCGAACAGGCCGAGAAGATCGAGAACTCCGGCGGTACCGAGGGCACCACCATGCAGGGTATGCCGGTGGTGGTGCTGACCACCGTCGGCAACAAGACCGGCAAACTGCGCAAGACCGCGCTCATGCGGGTCGAATACGACGGCGAGTACGCGATCGTCGCCTCGCTGGGCGGCGCGCCGAAGCATCCCGTCTGGTACCACAACGTGGTAGCCGAACCCCATGTGGAACTGCAGGACGGCACTGTCACCAAGGACTACACCGCCCGCGAGGTGTTCGGCGAGGAGAAGGCACTCTGGTGGGCTCGGGCGGTCGCCGCCTACCCGCCCTATGCCGACTATCAGCTCAAGACCGATCGCCAGATCCCGGTCTTCGTGCTCACCCCGCGCTGACGAACCGGTCCGGGCGTGGTTCCGGCAGCCCCCGAACCACGCCGCCCAGATGAACGAAAGCGCAGGACACGCCCACCCGCCGCGCGCTCCGGCCGCGGTGGGTGGCAGCATGGACCGGGTGTCCGATGTGCTCACTCACCTGCCAGAAGCCCGTCCCGCGTTGACCGCGGACGAGATCGACGCCGCAGCCAAACGCATCGCCGACATCATCGAGCCCACCCCTCTACAACCATGCCCACGCCTATCGCAGCTCACCGGCGCCCAGGTGTACCTCAAACGCGAAGATCTCACCGTCGTCCGCTCCTACAAGCTGCGCGGCGCATACAACCTGGTGGTGCAACTCAGCGATTCCGAGCGCGCGGCGGGCGTGGTCGCCGCGAGCGCCGGTAACCACGCCCAGGGCGTGGCATTCGCCTGCCGCGCCATGGGTATCACCGGCCGCATCTACGTCCCCACCACCACCCCCAAACAGAAGCGTGACCGGATCCGGGTCCACGGCGGCGATTTCGTCGAACTGATCGCCGTCGGCGAGACCTTCGACGCCGCGGCCGCCGCGGCCGCCGACGATGTCCGGCGCACCGGCGCCACCATGGTGCCCCCGTTCGACGACACCCGGACCGCCGCCGGGCAGGGCACCATCGCCGCCGAGATCCTCGAGCAGCTCGGGACCGCGCCGGATCTGGTGGTGGTCCCTGTCGGCGGCGGCGGATGCCTCGCCGGTATCGGCACCTATCTGCGAGAACGCGCCCCACAGACAGCGATTCTGGCGGCCGAGCCCGCCGGCGCCGCGTCGATGACCGCGGCGCTGGTCGCGGGCGGGCCGGTGACCCTGCCCGAGGTCGACCCGTTCGTCGACGGCGCCGCGGTCCGCCGGATCGGCCGGGTCCCCTACGACGCGGTCGCCGGTTTCGGCGGACGGGTCGTCTCGCACGGTTCCCTGCCCCTGCTCATCTCGACCGACCCTCCCGGCGGTGCCGGCTCCTTCCGGCTGCTGCAGGTGGACGAGGGAGCAGTCTGCACCGCCATGCTGGACCTGTACCAGAGCGAGGGGATCATCGCCGAGCCCGCCGGCGCGCTGGCGGTCACCGCGCTGCTGGAATCACCGCCGGAACCCGGCTCCACCGTGGTGTGCCTGGTCTCGGGCGGGAACAACGATGTCTCCCGCTACGGCGAGGTCATCGAACGTTCGCTGGTGCACCAGGGGCTCAAGCACTATTTCCTGGTGGACTTCCCACAGGAACCAGGAGCGCTGCGCCGGTTCCTCGACGAAGTACTCGGTCCCGAAGACGACATCACCTTGTTCGAATACGTCAAACGCAACAACCGGGAAACCGGTGCCGCGCTGGTCGGCGTCGAACTGGGCGAACGTACCGGCCTGCAACCGCTGCTGGACCGGATCGCCCATTCGCCGATCCAGTGTGAGCGGCTCGAGCCGGGTTCCCCGGCCTACCGCTACCTGACCTGAGTGATCAGGCCGCGGCCTCCCGGGGAGCGCCGCGGCCGATCCGGGCGGCCGAGCGCGCTCCGGACATGACCAGGGGCAGCAACCAGGCGAACGCGGACTGATCCACGGCCAGGGTTTCCATCGCCAGGCGGTTGTGCACGAAACCGATCGAGATACCGCTGTCCGGATCCGCCCAGCCGAACGAGCCGCCCAGGCCGATATGACCGAACCCGCGGGGCGCACCCAGGGTGGGCATGGAGTGGTAGCCGAGATGCCAAAAGGGTCCCATATAGAGGAACAACCCGGTATCCGGCCGGAACCGTTCGATCCGGCGGATGGCCTGTACGGCGGCGCCGGACAGGTACCGCCGACCTCCGGCGAGGCCGTTGCAGGCCAGCGGTTCGTACACCGCGGCCAGGCCGTTGGCACTGCACACTCCGTTGGCGGCCGGCATCTCACTGTCCAGCAGCGGCGGGTTCGGGCCGGTCAAAATGGCCTCGGCCCCGGGGATGAACAGCGAACGGCTGCTGACGCCGAGCGCGCCGGGGATGGCCTGCAGCAGCGTGACCAGCCGGGATCCACGCGGAGTGCCGGCGAAGGAGAAGCCCGCGCCGAAGCTCTCGGCCGCCACGGTGACCGAACCCGTGGGCGGACGGCCCAGGTGCACGCCGTCGGTCCCCAGTGGGATCGCGACCTCGCGCTGGAACAGTTCCTTCATGCTGACACCGGTGACCTCGCGGGCCAGTCCGGCGAGCAGCCAGCCGAAGGTCATCGCGTGGTAGGCCGGGACACCGAGCAGTCGATCCGGGGTGGCGGCGGCCAGACGTTCGGCCATGAGTTCATGGTCGAGCAGTTCGGCCCCCTGCACCGCCAGGGCGCCGACACCGGACAGACCGGCCGAATGGGTCAATATCTGCCGGACGGTGATCTTGTCCTTGTTGTTACAACCGAACGCGGGCCAGTATTCACAGACGGGGGCGTCGTAGTCGATGAGACCGCGATCGGCGAGCCGATGCACGACCGTGGCCGCGATACCTTTGGTCGCCGAGAAGACCACCGCGCCGGTATCACGAGTCCAGGGGCGGTCCGACGCGGACTCCCCCGTCCAGATATCGAGAACCGGTTCCCCGTGCCGGTACACCGCCAGCGCCGCACCTACGCCCTTCCGGCCACCGTAGACCCGGGTGAATGCGGACGTCAGCCGCCGAAATTCTGCTCCGGCGTTACCGGAATAAGCGACGCTGCTCATCCTTACACAGTAAGGTCATCGGAGGTTTCCGGCAATGGCAGTCCCGGACGCCGTACCGCCGGGTGCGCGGCCGGACCGCCCGACGCCGGCCGCCGGCACGGCCGTGCCGAATCCCGCCCGGACACCTGAATGTAATCGTTCGCTGCGGCTATCCACCGGAAAATTCGTTGTCGGCACTTTCCGGTCCGACCGCAATTCCACCGGCCCGACAGGAAACGAATCGGTAAAGAATTCGCACTCTCACTCCGGCATGGAATAGGTACCGCATCCGGCCACCAGCGATCCACCCGCGCCCGGGTCGTACCGGTGCGCGATGAAAACGATTTCGCACAGACGCCCCGGTCGAACGCGTATTCCGATATCCGCCGGTCGGCCCTCGGCCATCGCGCCCGAATGCGGTCGCGGCCACCGGCGATAGTGGCCCCCGCAATATCGACGACACTGGATAAACCCGGAAAGTCGACTTTCTCGGGTGAAATATCTTCCGTCGATATAGTGGCCCCATGACCTCCTTGGCACCGCCGGTCGTGCGGAACCAGGTGCGCGGCGACGCGCTCCCGGTCGCCGACGCGGCCATATACGCAGGCTGGTTCTCCTGCCTGGCCGACCCGACCCGGGTCCGGTTACTGCACCAGGTCGCCACGAGCCCCGCCGGCATCCACATCGGCGAAATCGCCGAAGCACTCGGTATCGGACAGCCGACCGTCTCCCACCATGTCCGCAAGCTCACCGACGCCGGGTTCGTGACAGTACACAAAGAGGGCACTGCCACCCTCGTCACCGTCGATCCACACCGCTGCACCGAATTGCCGCACACCGCCGACGCGGTGATGGGCCTGCTCACCCCCCGGCCACCCGGCCCGGACGAGCCGCCTCGCGATATCACCGTCCGGGCGCTGACCGACGCGGACTGGGAACCCGTGCGCGCCATCTACGCCGCCCGCGGGACGGCCTACCCCGCGGTCGGCGCCGCCGCCGCACCCGACCGGGAGACCCTGGACCGCCAATGGCTGCCCGGGCACCGCTGGGTCGCCGAGGCCGACGGCCGGATCGCCGGATGGGCGGCCCTCACCCCGGTCTCGGGCCAGGAGTTCTATCGGGACGTCGCCGACAGTTGCGTGATGGTCGCCGACGACCTCGAGGGTCGCGGCGTCGGCACCGCGTTACTGCGCCGCCAGGTCACCGCCGCCGAGGACGCGGGCCTGCGCGCCCTGCAGACCACCGCGTTCCCGGAGGATCGGGCCGGCATTTCGCTACACCACGCGGCGGGTTTCCGCACCGTCGGTATCCGGGAGCGCAGCGGCCGCTCCGAAGGCCGCTGGCGCGACGCGGTGCTGCTCGAGCGGCGCAGCCCGCTGAACTGACCATCCCGGCCGTAGCGGCGCCCGCTGGGCGTCGCTACGTCCCGGTCCGGACCGGCCAGCAGGATCATCTTCAGACACGGGGGCATCGGTTCGGCTCCGGCCGGGCGGTCGTGGCCGAGAACGGCCGCCCGGCCGGTCATCGGTACGGCCGAGCGCGCGATCATTACCCCTGTGGAGCTACGACAGGCGGCGCACAGCACCGAAGAAGTGGTCGGACTGGTCGCACAGACATTCCTCCGGAACCGCGACGAGTTCATCGCCCAGTTGTCGCACCTGATGCGCACTCAGGTGCCGACACTGGACCAGGACCCCCGGCTCCGTGAACTGATGGACGACGGTACGACCGACAACCTGATGGAAGCGCTGCAATTCCTGCAGAACGAGGCCGGCGAGGACGATGTCAGGGCCCCGGAGCGGGCCCTGACATACGCCCGAATCCTCGCTCAGCGCGATGTGCCGGCCTCGGCGTTGATGCGGGCGTACCGGATCGGGCAGGCCGGATTCCTGGACACCGGTATGCGATACGCGATCGAATTCGGCGGCGGCGGCCCGGTGAGCACCTCGGCGATCGTCCGCATCGTCAACCGCACTTCGGTCTACATCGATCGGGTCTGTGAGCAGGTCGGTGTCGCCTATGAACAGGAACGCGACCGCTGGGTCGGCAACCGGGGCGGACTACGGCAGCAGTGGGTGACCCGGCTGCTCAGCGGCACGGCCACCGATACCGAGGCAGCCGAGCAGGTGCTGCGCTATCCGCTCACCCGCGGGCACCTCGCGATAGACACCTGGACCGACCCGCATATCGACCCCGCCACCGCCGTGGAGGTTTTCGACCACCTCCGCACGGCGCTGGCCACCGTGTTCGATCGGGCGCACGGGAACCTGCTGGTGCCGGTGGACGAACACGAGGCCCGGATATGGTTCGCCCTCCCGCACGAGATACCCGTCGACAGTGCCGCGATCGAACAATTGCTTTCCGACCGGGCTCTGCCGGTGCGGGCGGCCTTCGGTGGTTACGGCACCGGGGTCGCCGGCTTCCGGCGCACCGCGGGTCAGGCCGACCGGGTACGCCGCCTCGCACTGCTGGGCGGGGAGCGTGGCGCCCGGGTGCTGTCGTATCCGGATGTGTCCGCGGTCGCGCTGCTGGCCGGCGATATCGATACCCTGCGCGAATTCGTCGCCGACGAACTCGGCGAACTGGCGGTGGACAACGAACGCAATCTCTGGCTGCGCGAGACACTGCGCGTATTCCTCGCGGTGAACCGCAGTTACGCCGCGGCCGCCACCCGGCTGGCCGTCCATCGCAACACCGTCCAGTATCGCGTCCGGCAGGCGCTGAACCTCATCGGCGTGAGCACCGACGCACCCGGCGCGGATCTGTATCCGCGGCTGGCCCTGCAGGCCACCCACCTGCTCGGCGCCGCGGTGCTGCGACCGGATACGAGACAGCACTGAGCCGCGGGCACCGATACCGCCCGAACCGGCAGGGCGTCCCGGGCGCCGCCGACCGGGTGTGAATCCGTTCGGCCATGGCGCGGCCGTACTCCGACGTCTGTGCGATCTCGGCGGCGCGCACGATGCCGCATGTGCTCAGCGCACAAATGCCGGCCGAGCTTTCATGCGGCCGGGATATGGTCCGCCCCACAGCTCGCGCCGTAAGGTTCAGTCATCCCCGGAAACCGGTGTCCACCTGAGTAGTTGGTCCCCCGGCAACCGGTTCGCCGCGCCCGCCACGGGTGGTGTCGCGGACCGATCCCATCCGTCGTGCCGGCGTCGTCGCGCTGCGCGCTGCCCTCTTCCAGGAGTTCTCGTGCCCTCGATCCAAACCGTCCGCGGTGCCGTGGACACCGCCGATCTCGGTGTCACCCTCATGCACGAGCATGTTTTCGTGCTCAGCTCCGATGTGCAACAGAACTATTCGCAGGAGTGGGGGTCGGAGGACGAACGGATCGAGGACGCGGTCCGGCAACTGACCACTGCCTACGAGGCCGGTGTGCGCACGATCGTGGACCCGACGGTGGTGGGCCTGGGCCGCTACATCCCCCGGATCGCGCAGA
This sequence comes from Nocardia sienata NBRC 100364, assembly GCF_001613205.1. Classification (GTDB taxonomy): domain Bacteria; phylum Actinomycetota; class Actinomycetes; order Mycobacteriales; family Mycobacteriaceae; genus Nocardia; species Nocardia sienata. The sequence continues at coordinate 15,583 of NZ_BDBX01000064.1, forward strand.
TCGCGCAGCGGGTCCCGCTGCAACTGATCGTGGCCACCGGCCTCTACACCTACAACGATGTCCCGTTCTTCTTCCACTACCGTGGACCCGCGCTCGACCCCCTGGTGGGCACTCATGTCCCCGATCCGATGGTCGATATGTTCGTCGGCGATATCCGCGACGGCATCGCCGGGACCGGCGTCCGGGCGGGCATGCTCAAATGCGCGATCGACGCGGAGGGACTGACGCCCGGTGTCGAACGGGTGATGCGGGCGGTGGCCCGGGCCCACCACGAGACCGGGGTGCCGATCACCGTGCACACCCACCCCGAATCGGGGTCCGGTTTCGAGGTCAAACGCGTCATGTGCGCCGAGGAAGGCGTCGATCCGACCCGGATCGTCCTGGGCCACAGCGGCGACACCACGGATCTGGACTATCTGACCGCACTCGCGGACTCCGGATTCGTCCTGGGCATGGATCGATTCGGGATCAATCTGGAGACCACCTTCGAGGCGCGCGCCGACACCCTCATCGAAATGGTGCGCCGCGGCTATGCCGAACGCATGGTGCTCTCGCAGGACGCCAGCTGCTATATCGACTGGATCGAACCGGCCATGCGGGCGGCGGTCCTGCCCCAGTGGCACTACACCCATCTGTTCGACGACGTCTTCCCCTATGTGCTGGATCGCGGTATCGAGGAGCGGCAGCTGCAGACGATGCTCGTCGAAGTGCCCCGCAGGTTCTTCGCCGGCGGGTGAACCGCGGTGCCGTGGCGCGGGCGGCCGCACCCGACCCGGGTGCCCGGACCGGGTCGGGGCGGGCGCTAGGGTTGGCGATCATGCCTGGTCTGCCCCCTCCGCGCGCCCGTGCGCTGCTCGCCGCGCTCCTCCTCGCCGTCGCCCTGCTGGCGACCGCGTGTGGCAGCGGCGGCGGTGACGGCACCGCCCGCGACCTGTGCGCGCCGCCGGGACCGGAGGCGGCCACCGCGGCCCCGGCGAACCTGACCGCCCCGGGTGCGGGCAAAGAGGATCGTTTCACCACCGAGTCGACCGAACCACCGGCCGCGGTGGACGTCTCCCGGCTCGGCCTGATCCGGCCCGGCGTGCTGAGTGTCGGCACCCTCTCCGACGCGCCACCCAGTATCTGCGTGAACTCCGCCGGGGCGTTCACCGGTTTCGACAACGAACTGCTGCGTGCGGCGGCCGCGAAGATCGGCCTGCGGGTCGAGTTCTCCGGTACCGAGTTCGCCGGGCTGCTGGCCCAGGTCGCGGGCAAGCGCTTCGATGTCGGTTCCTCCAACATCACCACCACCGACGCCCGGCGCGAGATGGTCGGTTTCACCAACGGCTACGATTTCGGCTACTTCTCGCTGGTGGTCGCGGACGGCAGCCCGGTGCGCGGGTTCGCCGATCTGGGTCCCGGCTCCCGGGTCGCGGTGGTACAGGGCACGGTCCAGGACGAATACGTCGTCAACGAACTCGGGCTGGACCCGGTGAAGTTCCCCGACTACAACACCGCCTACGCCAATGTGAAAACCGGCCAGGTGGACGCGTGGGTCGCCCCGTCGGCGCAGGCCCAGGGCGCGATCGCGCCGGGCGATGCGACATCGATCGTGGACAACTCGTTCAGTCTGGACAATTTCGTCGCCTGGGCGGTCGCCAAGGACAACAAGCCACTGATCGACGCACTCAACTCCGGCCTGGACGCGGTGATCGCCGACGGCACCTACGCCCGGCTCTACAGCGACTGGGTGCCGCGGGAGCTGCCGCCGGGGTGGAAACCCGGGTCGAAGGCCGCCCCGGCCCCGCAGCTGCCCGATTTCGCCGCCCTCGCCGCCGAACAGGCCCCGCGGCAGCAGACCGCGCAGGCGCCGAAATCGACGCTGGAACAGCTGCGCGACACCTTCTTCGACTGGTCGCTCTACCGGCAGGCATTCCCGGACCTGTTCAAAACCGGCCTGCCCAACACACTGATCCTCGCGCTGGTCTCCGGTGTGCTGGGCACCGTGATCGGGATGCTGCTCGCGGTGGCCGGGATCTCGCGGACCCGCTGGCTGCGCTGGCCGGCCCGGGTGTACACCGATATCTTCCGCGGCCTGCCCGCGGTGGTGATCATTCTGCTCATCGGCCTGGGGATCGGCCCGGTGGTCAGCGGTTTCACCGGCAACAACCCCTACTGGCTCGGCGCGGTGGCGCTGGCCCTGCTCGCCTCGGCCTATATCGGCGAGATCTTCCGCTCCGGTATCCAATCGGTGGAGCCGGGGCAACTGGAGGCCGCCCGGGCGATCGGCTTCGGCTACCGGCAGGCGATGACCCTGGTGGTGATCCCGCAGGGGGTGCGCCGGGTGCTGCCCGCGCTGATGAACCAGTTCATCGCGTTGATCAAGGATTCGTCGCTGATCTACTTCCTGGGGCTGCTGGCCACCCAGCGCGAACTGTTCGCCGTAGGCCGCGATCTCAACGCCCAGACAGGCAACCTGTCGCCCCTGGTGGCCGCCGGCCTGGTTTATCTGCTCCTGACCATCCCACTCACCCATCTGGTGAACTACATCGACCGGCGGATGCGCACCGGCCGGCCCGATCAGCCGATCGATCCGGTCGAGCAGTCCGCCATCACCGAAGGCCGGGGGTAACCGATGAGCGCCTCACTGACCGGCACCGGACTCCACCTGCGGCTGGGCGGTAATCAGATCCTGCGCGGGGTGGACATCCACGTCGACGCGGGCAAGACCACGACGGTGATCGGCCCGTCCGGTTCCGGTAAGTCCACCCTGCTGCGGGTCCTCAACCGGCTCCACGAACCCGATGCCGGAGATATCCTGCTCGACGGCGAATCGGTGCTCACCGAGAACCCCGACCATCTGCGGCAGCGCATCGGGATGGTCTTCCAGCAGTTCAATCTCTTCCCGCACCGGACGGTGGCCGACAATATCGCGCTGGGACCGCGCAAGCTGCGCGGCCTGTCCAAGGACGAGGCCCGCACCCTGGCGCTGGAACAGCTCGAGGTCGTGGGGCTCACCGGCAAGGCCGATTCCCGGCCCGCCCACCTCTCCGGTGGCCAGCAACAGCGGGTGGCGATCGCGCGGGCGCTGGCCATGAAACCGGACATCATGTTCTTCGACGAGGCCACTTCCGCGCTGGACCCGGAACTGGTCAAGGGTGTGCTCGCGCTGATGTCGGAGCTGGCCGCGGGCGGTATGTCGATGATCGTGGTGACCCACGAGATGGGATTCGCCCGCAGCGTCTCCGATCATGTGGTGTTCATGGACGGCGGTGTGGTGGTGGAGTCGGGCAGTCCGGACGAACTGTTCGACAACGCCGAAACCCCGCGGCTGCGAAGGTTTCTCGACCAAGTGCTCTGATGCGGCGATACTGAACCGATGAGCGAGGATTCCCCGGCGGCCAACCCCTACGGCACCCCGACCACCAGCGGACCCCGGCCCATCGGCCGGGCCCAGGGCCTGACCAACCGAGTGGTGCGTACGCTGCTCCGACTCCCGGGCCTGTCCGGCGTGGTGGGTAAACGGCTCCTGACCCTGCACGTGGTGGGCCGCAAATCCGGCCGCGCCTACGATATCCCGGTCGCCTACACAGTGCACGGACAGACGCTGCTGATCGGCACCACCCGGCGACCGTGGGTGAAGAACCTGGCGACCGGCACCCCGCTCACCATCACCCGCGGCGGCCGGCCCGAACAGTTCGACCCGGTGGTGCACACCACGGCCGAGGACGTGCTGCGGCTGTTCGAGGTCATCGCCCGGGACAACCGGACCAACGCGGGATACAACGGCATCGGTTTCGACGCCGAGGGCAATCCGAACAAGGCCGATATCTACCAGACCTGGCAGCAGGGCGGTGTGGTGATCGAACTTCGCCCGGTCCGATGAGCGGGATCCGGCCGCGGCTACGGCGCGGCCGGCGGGCGCTCAGCGCTGGCGCCAGCTCAGCGGACCCGGTAGGTCGACGCTGTTCTTCTTGGTCCTGGAGTTCCACGACCACGGGCCGATCTTGATACTCCACGAGGACAGCCCGGACTGGGTGTAGTTCAATTTCAACGGTCCGAAGGACTGACGTTTACGGAACCTGATGGGCATGAGCGACCTCCCTTGCTCCGACCCAGGATAACGGATCGGGTTGAGCCCTCACGGCTTTCGCTGGTCAGCGGTGCCAGGATGGAGTACAGGGGTACATCTCGCGCGTCCTCGAGCCGGACCGGCAGGTACCGGAACAGCTCGGCTCGACGGCGCGTCCAAGGGTAGGCAGCAGTCCCCCGAAAGTGGGGATCGATGAGCAGGGAGACCGGCCCCACCCGGCCGGCCACCGGCGTCTTGCGCGACAGCGTGGAAGAGCTGCTGAGCACATTCGAGCGACAGCGGCAGACCATGACGGAGGCCCGGGAACGGCTCGCCACCACCACGGTGAGTGTCTGGTCGGCGGACAACCTGGTGCGAATAGACGCCAACACCGCCGGAATACCGGTGCAGGTGCACCTCGCTCCCGAGGCATTCAAACGCTCCACTCCGGAAAAGCTCGGCCGGTCGAGTACGGGCCCGCGGCCGTCGAGGGCCTGACCGGTCTCGACCTGCTACAACAGGCGGTGAGCGGCGTCGGGGACGGTGTGGGCGCGGTCGCCACGGACTTCGGCGTCCAGGACGACAGCAACGCCACCGGCGTCGAGCAGGCGGCCCGGTAGCCGCCCACCCGGACGTTCAGCTCGCCAGGCAGCCCGGGCCGAGCAGGGCCTTCAGATCACCCATGAGCGCGGAGGACGGTTCCACCCGCAGACTGTCGTCGAGTTTCAGCAGCGTCGTTTTCTCCCGCGCGCCCACATGCCGTACGTGCACATCCGAGGTCCCCGGATGCCGGGACAGCACCCGCTTCAGTTCGCCGATCTTGTCGGGGGTGCACATCCGGGTGGATATGGTGACGGCCAGCGGTTTCGCCACCCCGATCGCCGACAGATCCGGTACGGCGAGATCGTTGGCGATGAGCGAGATCCGGTCGTCGCGCATGGAGACCCGGGCTTTCACCAGGACCACCGCGTCCTCCACCACATCCATGCCGTACACCGAATAGGCCTGCGGGAAGAACAGTACTTCGATACCGCCGGTGAGATCCTCGAGCTGGCAGGACGCCCACGCCAGGCCGTTCTTGTTGATGCGGCGGTTCACCGAGGCGAGGATGCCGCCGACGGTGACCTGGGTGCCGTCCTTGATATCGCCTTCGAGGATGGTCGGGATCTGGGTATCGGCCTGGGCGGCGAGCACATGGTCGACGCCGTTGAGCGGATGCCCGGATACATAGAGGCCGAGCATTTCCCGCTCGAGCGCGAGACGGTGTTTGGTCTCCCACTCCTCGTCGGGAACCTTCACATCGAATACCGACGCCACCGATGCGTCGCTGTCCTCGCCCATTCCGCCGAACAGATCGAACTGACCGATGGCCTCGGCCTTCTTGGTGGACATGACCGCGTCGATGGCGTCCGAGTGCACCAGCATGAGCCCCTTGCGGGGATGGTTCAGCGAATCGAAGGCACCGGCTTTGATGAGCGATTCGGTGACCTTCTTGGTGCAGGCCACCGTATCGATCTTGTTCAGATAGTCGGAGAAATCGGTGAACTTCGATTTCTCGGTGCGGGCGTTGATGATCGAGTTCACCACGTTCTGACCGACATTGCGTACCGCGCCCAGCCCGAACCGGATATCCGCGCCGACCGAGGCGAAGTTGGTCTCCGATTCGTTCACGTCCGGCGGCAGTACGGTGATACCGAGTTTGCGGCAGTCCGACAGATAGATCGCGGCCTTGTCCTTGTCGTCACCGACCGAGGTGAGCAGACCCGCCATGTATTCGGCGGGAAAGTTGGCCTTGAGATAGGCGGTCCAGAAGGACACCAGACCGTAGCCCGCGGCATGCGATTTGTTGAACGCGTATCCGGCGAACGGGAGAATCGTGTCCCACAGCGCTTTGATCGCCGGCTTCGAGAAGCCGTTGGACTGCATACCGGCCTCGAAGCCCTCGAATTCGGCCTCGAGGACCTCGGCCTTCTTCTTACCCATCGCGCGGCGCAGAATATCGGCTCGGCCGAGCGAATACCCGGCGACCTTCTGCGCGATCTGCATGATCTGTTCCTGATAGACGATCAGGCCGAAGGTGTCGGCGAGGATCTCCTTCAGGGGCTCTTCCAGCTCCGGGTGGATCGGCTTGACCTGTTGCCGGCCGTTCTTGCGGTCGGCGTAGTCGTTGTGCGCGTTCATGCCCATCGGACCGGGGCGGTACAGCGCGAGCACCGCGACGATGTCCTCGAAGCCGGTGGGCTGCATCCGGCGCAGCAGATCGCGCATGGCGCTGCCGTCGAGCTGGAAGACGCCGAGCGTGTCACCGCGGGAAAGCAGTTCGTAGGTGGCCGGATCGTCGAGCGGCAGATTATCCATATCGAGGTCGATACCGCGATTGGATTTGATGTTGTCCAGCGCGTCACCGATGACGGTGAGGTTGCGCAGGCCCAGGAAGTCCATCTTCAGCAGGCCGATGGCCTCACACGAGGGGTAGTCCCAGCCGGTGATGATTGCGCCGTCCTGCGCCCGCTTCCACAGCGGGATCGCGTCCATCAGCGGTTCGGAGGACATGATGACCGCGCAGGCGTGCACACCCGCGTTACGGATCAGGCCCTCGAGGCCCCGGGCGGTCTCGTAGATCTTGGCGACATCGGGATTGCTGCCGATGAGTTCGCGGACCTCGGCGGCCTCCTTGTACCGCTCGTGCTCGGGATCCATGATGCCCGACAGCGGAATATCCTTCGCCATGATCGGCGGCGGCAGCGCCTTGGAGATCTGATCGGCGATGGCGAATCCGGGCTGACCGAACTGGACGCGCGCCGAATCCTTGATGGCGGCCTTGGTTTTGATGGTGCCGAAGGTAATGACCTGGGCCACCCGGTCGCTGCCCCAGCGGTCGGTGGCGTAGCGCACCATCTCGCCGCGGCGGCGATCGTCGAAGTCGATATCGATATCGGGCATCGAGACGCGTTCGGGATTGAGGAAGCGCTCGAACAGCAGCCCGTGCGGGATCGGATCGATATTGGTGATGCCCATGGCGTAGGCGACCAGCGACCCCGCCGCCGAACCACGCCCCGGGCCGACCCGGATACCGACCTCGCGGGCATGGTTGATCAGGTCACCGACCACCAGGAAGTAGGCCGGGAACCCCATTTCGATGATGACGTCGAGTTCGAATTCCGCGCGTTCGATGTACTCGCGCGGCACCCCGTCCGGGAAGCGCCGCTCCAGGCCGCGGTGCACCTCCTTGCGCAGCCAGCCGGCCTGGTCCTCACCCTCGGGCACCGGGAAGACCGGCATCCGGTCACGGTGTTCCCACACCTCGGCATAGGACTGGACCCGCTCCCCGATCCAGACGGTGTTGTCGCAGGCGCCCGGGATCTCCGCGTCCCACAGCGCACGCATCTCCGCGGCGGACTTCAGGTAGTAGCCGTCGCCGTCGAACTTGAACCGGGTGGGGTCGGACAGGGTCTTACCGGTCTGGACGCACAGCAGCGCCTCGTGGTTGCTCGCCTGTTCCTTGGTGACGTAGTGGCAGTCGTTGGTGGCCAGCGGCGGGATGTCGAGAGCCCGGCCGACCTCGAGCAGACCCTGGCGGACCCGCTTCTCGATGGACAGGCCGTGGTCCATCACCTCGAGGAAGAAATTGTCGCGGCCGAAGATCTCCTGCCATTTGGCGGCGGCCTCGAGGGCTTCGCGCTCGTGCCCCAGCCGCAGCCGGGTCTGCACCTCACCGGACGGGCAGCCGGTGGTGGCGATGATGCCCTCGGCGTGAGCGGCGATGAGCTCCTCGTCCATCCGGGCCCATTTGCCGAGCTGACCCTCGATACTGGCCAGCGAGGACAGTTTGAACAGGTTCCGCAGGCCGGTCGCGTTCTCGGCGACCATGGTCATATGGGTGTAGGCGCCGGAACCGGAGACATCGTCGCTCTTCTGGCCGGGATCGCCCCACTGGATACGTTTGGTGTCGAACCGGGAGCCGGGCGCGATATAGGCCTCGATGCCGATGATCGGTTTGATACCGGCCTTCTTCGCCGAATGGAAGAACTCGGCCGCGCCGTACATGTTGCCGTGGTCGGTCATCCCCACCGCGGTCATCCCGAGCCGGTCGGCCTCGGCGAACAGCGGCGAGATCTTGGCGGCACCGTCGAGCATGGAGTACTCGGTGTGGTTGTGCAGATGAACGAATCCGGACGAGGCGGCCAAGATCTGTCCTTCCTCCCAATGGCTCGGCGGGGGTTGGTGTAGCGAGTTTATGCGCACCGTCCGACCGGTGCGGCGCCGGATGGGCGTGCCCGCGGGGGCCGGGCGTGTCGGCCCGGGTGCCCGGCGCGGGAAACCGATTCGGCCCCCGCCACGCCCGGTCACTGGTAGGGTCGTGCCGCGTCACATCCGGCGGATCGCCGCCGAGGCCACGAATCGACCCCGCCCGTGCCCGATCGATCAGCGAGGTGAACGATGACAGCACGCAGGACCACGCTCGCGCTGCCCGCCGCCGCGGTACTCGCGGTGGGAACGCTGGCGGCGACCGCCGCTCCGGCCGCGGCCGAAGGCGGTTCGTTCCAGACGATCTATTCCCTCACCGATGGCCCGTGCGTCGCTCAGGTCGACGCCTCGGTCAACGGTCCCGGTTATCCGGAGCACGCGTCCTTCACCGTCTCGACCATCACGTTCGGCTTCGGTTCGTGCAGCCTGCCGGTCACGCTGAACTGGCGCAACCTCGATACCGGCGAGACGGGGTCGACCACGCAGATCGCGAACGGCCCGGGGCACTGGATGAACGACGGCCGCTCGGCCCTGTTCCGTCCCGGGATCGGGCGTTTCACCGCGACCGTCACCGTCGGCGCGGCCCACACCCCCGAATCGGGGTCGGTGGAATTCATCGTCCAGAAGTATCAGGGGTGATCACCGGCCCACGCAGACAGCACCCGGCCCGTTCGGCGTAATCGGCTCCGAGCGGCCGCGCTCCACTTTCCTTCCATCCGGCGCGCTCGCGACGCCGGATCTCCGGCCTCGGCTCGCCGACGCGGGCCGGTCATCGCTTCCGGAGAAGGTTTCCCGCGGCAATGGCGGTTGCCGCGGGAAGCATGAGACGATGGCCGGCCCCCGGCGGCGAGCCGGACGACGACCGGCCGACGAGCCCGGCCGCGCGGGAGACCGGCGGACCGCGCCGCGCCGGAGACCGGGCCCGGCGACGGTCCGACGCGCCGAACCGCGCGGTGGCCGTCGGCCGGCCGGGCGCCCCGAGCCTCCGGTACGCCTGCTCGTAGCATGTGCCCGAGCCACGGTGACCTCCGGCGGAGCGGACCGGCGGACCGGGCGATCGGTACAGCGGCGCGACGAGCCGGGACGGGACAGGGAGTGCGATGACCGCGACCTTGCTCACCGTGTCCGGCGCGGCGGTGCTGATAGCCGCGGCACTGCTCGTCTGGGCGCGCCCGCGGCGGATGGTCACCACCCCCGCCGAACGCGCGGTGCACACGGCGTTGCACACCGCCTCGCTGGCGGCCCGGCCGCTGCGCCGGGGCCTCACCCGGGAGTCCGCGCAGGAGGCGGCCCCGCATCTGCGGGCTCTGGTCGGGGCCGAGGGTTTCGGGGTGAGCGATCCCGACGGCGAACTCCTGGCCTGGGACGGCGTCCACGAGCCACTGGCCGCCGAGTTCACCGGCACGGCCCGGCGAGCCGTCACGGCGCAGCGGCCCGTACTCGCGCATCTGCCCGATACCGATCATCCGGGGCGCACCCTGGTCACCCAGCCGTTGCTCAGCGACAACGGTACCGTTGTGGGCGCGCTGGGGATGGTCACCGGGAACCGACCGGGCCCGGGCGCGCTCGGTGCGCTGGCCGAGGTCGCCCGGTATGCCTGCGGCCAATTGGAACTCGCCGAACTCGACGCCTCCCGGGCCCGGCTCGACCGCGCCGAAGTCCGCGCGCTGCGCGCCCAGATCAGCCCGCATTTCATCTACAACGCCTTGAACACCATCGCGTCGTTCGTCCGTACCGACCCGGGACGGGCGCGGGAACTGATCCTGGATTTCGCGGATTTCACCCGGTACTCGTTCCGCGACGCCGGGGAGTACACGGTGCTGGCCGACGAACTCAGCAATATCGAACGCTATCTCGAACTCGAACGCGCCCGGTTCGGTCCGGCGCTGCAGGTACGGTTACGGATCGCCCCCGAGGTACTCGGCGTCACACTGCCCTTCCTGGCCCTGCAACCGCTGGTGGAGAATGCCGTACGCCACGGGCTGGCGGCCACGCCGGGCGGTGGCACGGTCACTATCGAGGCACTGGACGCCGGGACCGACTGTGTACTCAGTGTGGAGGACGACGGCGCCGGTATGGATCCCGACCTGCTGCGGTCCGGATCACTGGATACGGCCGCGGAGGGAGCGCATATCGGCCTGGCCAATGTGGACGACCGGTTACGCGCCGCCTTCGGCAACGACTACGGGCTGGTGGTGGATACCGCACCCGGCGCCGGGACCAGAGTGAGTATGCGAGTGCCCAAGTTCCGCCCCGGTATCCGGCCATGACGCGATAACGGCCGAGCCCCGCTCACCCTCACAGAGCGGGGTCCGGCCGGCCTGCGCCGAGCAGTACGCGGCCCGGATGCCGCCGACACGGCATCCGGGCCCGCACTCAGTGCGCGACCGCTTTCTCGGCGCCGACCCCGGTCAGCGCCCTGACCTCCATCTCCGCGGCCTTCGCCGGATCTTCGGTGTCCTTGCCGCCGAGGTAGGTGCCGACCACGCCGAGCACGAATGCCAGCGGAATGGACACGATCCCCGGGTTGGACAGTGGGAACCAGTCGAAATCCAGGTCCGGCAGCATCGCGGTCGGCGATCCGGAGACCGCCGGGGAGAACACGATCAGCACGACCGTGGAGATCAGCCCGCCGTACATGCTGAACAGCGCTCCGGTGGTGTTGAACCGCCGCCAGAACAGCGAGTACAGGATGGTCGGCAGGTTCGCCGAGGCCGCGACCGCGAACGCCAGCGCCACCAGGAAGGCGATGTTCTGGCCGTTGGCCAGGATGCCCAGGGCGATGGCCAGCACGCCGATCACCACCGCGGTGATCCGGGAGACCCGGACCTGGGCGGCATCGTCGGCTTTGCCACGTCGGATGACATTGGCGTAGATATCGTGGGCGAAGGAGGCCGAGGCCGTGATGGTGAGTCCGGCGACCACCGCGAGAATGGTCGCGAACGCCACCGCCGAGATGATGCCCAGCAGGATCACGCCGCCGAGTTCGAAGGCCAGCAGCGGCGCCGCGGCGTTCTGGCCCCCGGCCGCGCCGAGGATCCGGTCCGGGCCGACGATGGCCGCCGCGCCGTAGCCGAGCACCAGGGTGAACAGGTAGAAGGCGCCGATCAGCGCGATCGCCCAGACCACCGAGCGGCGGGCCTCCTTGGCGGTCGGCACGGTGTAGAAGCGCATCAGCACATGCGGCAGGCCCGCGGTGCCCAGTACCAGCGCCAGGCCGAGCGAGACGAAGTTCAGTTTCGACATCTCGCTGCCGCCGTACTGCGCGCCGGGAGCGAGGACATCGCGCGCGGCAACCTTCGCGTTCTCGGAGCCGCCGATCGCGCTCTGCGCACCGGAAAGGATGCCGGAGGGATCGAACCCGAACTTCGCCAGCACCATCACCGTCATCACCGCGGCGCCCGCGATCAGCAGGACCGCCTTGATGATCTGCACCCAGGTGGTGCCCTTCATCCCGCCCACCAGGACGTACACGATCATCAGCACACCGACCACGGCGATCACCACGGCCTGCCCGGTTTTACTGGACACATCCAGCAGCAGGGCCACCAGACCACCGGCGCCGGCCATCTGGGCGAGCAGGTAGAACAGCGAGACGGCCAGGGTGCTGATCGCGGCGGCGGTGCGCACGGGCCGCTGCTTCAGCCGGAAGCTCAGCACATCGGCCATGGTGAACTTGCCGGTGTTGCGCAGCATCTCGGCCACCAGCAGCAGGGCCACCAGCCAGGCGACGAGGAATCCGATCGAATAGAGGAAGCCGTCGTAGCCGTAGACCGCGATGGCGCCGGCGATTCCGAGGAAACTCGCCGCGGACAGATAGTCCCCGGCGATGGCGATCCCGTTCTGCGGCCCGGTGAATCCGCGGCCACCGGTGAAATAGTCGGTGGCGCCGGAGGTATTGCGGCCCGCCCAGAACACCACAATCATGGTGACCACGACGAACAGCGCGAAGATGGCGATATTGGCGACCGGATTGCCGACCGTGGCGTCGGCGGCCTGCAGCGTGGTCACGACCGGTTTCCTTCCAGTTCGGCGCGTAGCGCGGCGGCCCGCGGGTCCAATTCCCGGTTGGCGAATCGGACGTAGAGGCCGGTGATCAGGAAGGTCGAGACGAACTGGCCCAGCCCCAGCAGCAGTCCGATATTGACCTCACCGAACACCGGAGTGGCCATGAAATCGTGCGCGTAGGCGCCGAGCAGCACATAGCCGAGGTACCAGAGCAGGAACAGGGCGGCCATGGGGAAAATGAAGCGGCGCAGCCGGTTACGGAGTTCCTGGAACTCCGGGCTCTCCTGCGCGGCGACGAAATCGGGTGGCGGGTCGGCCCGCTCCCCGCTTTTGTCGAGATCGATATCGGTCATGCCGGGTCCCTCATCATGTGGCGTGTATTACCTGAGCAGAAGGTAGCGGGCCGGCGGCGGTGCAGGACCCTTGTGATGGGGGTCACTCGGTAGAGACGGGTAAGTGTGCGGTGAGCGGTCGCTGGGCCGCGACGAGCGGTCGGACCCGATCGCTGCCGCCGATCAGTCCGGGCGGTGCCCGGGTACGCGGTCGGCGCCCATGCCCAGGCGCTCGGGCGCGTGCATCCGGACGAACGCCCGGCCCACCCCCGGCGAGCGCGGGGTGCAGCGGCTGACGAGGACCATGGTCGCGAAGGCCAGCGGAACCGCCACCGCCGCCGGGTATCCGAGCAGCGCCGCGGCCCAGCCGTCCGCCAGGTGACCGGAGACGCCGCCGAGCACCGAGACCAGGGTCGCCGCGCCCGCCACGGTGCCACCGATCACCAGACCGGCGGCCGCGCCCACCGCGGTGAGGCCCCGCCACCAGATGCCGAGGACCAGCAGCGGGCACAAGGTCGCGGCCGCGAGCGAGAACGCCAGCCCCACCGTACGGGACAGGTCCAGCGAGACCACGCCCAGCGACAGTGCCAGCGGCACCGCACCGGCGACCAGCGCCGCGATCCGGAAATCCCGGATCCGCCCGCGCAGCACATCCGTACTCAGCACACCGGCGATACTCACCACCAGCCCCGAGGAGGTGGACAGAAAAGCGGCCATGGCGCCCGCCGCGACCAGCGCCGCCAGCAGCTGCCCGGGCAGTCCCGCCAGTGCCGACGAGGGCAGCAGCAGGACCGCGGCGTCGGAGGTACCGGTGATCAGCAGTTGCGGCACGTAGAGCCGGGCGAAGACGCCCAGCAGTACCGGGAACAGGTAGAAGGTGCCGACCAGCGCGATCACGGCGAGCGCGGTCCAGCGGGCGGCCCGGCCGTCGCGGTTGGTGTAGAAGCGCACGAGGACATGCGGCAATCCCATAGTGCCCAGGAACGTGGCGATCATCAGCGAGTACACCTGATACCGCGGATGCGGTCCGGCGAAACCGCCGCCGGGCAGCAGCCAGTGCGCGCCGTCGGCGGGGGCGCCCGCCACCACCGGCACCGCCGCGCCCGGTTCGAGCACCAGCCGGGTGTCGCGGGCCAGTTCGTGGATACCCGCCGCCAGCAGGACCGGGCCGTCCACCCCGCGGTCGTCCATTACCCCGTGCACCGCGACCCATTGCGGCGCGGCCAATTGCACGAGTACCGGGGTGGTCACCTCCACCGTGGTCTGTTCGCTCACCGTCGGCGGGGCGGGCGCGCCGAGTTCGCGATCGCCGCCGGGCCGGTCGGCGGCGAAGAAATGCACCAGCAGAACGAGCGCGGGCAACGCCACCGCGGTCAGTTTCAGCCAGTACTGAAAGGCCTGGACCAGGGTTATCGACCGCATCCCTCCGGAGACGACATTGACCACCACGATCACCGCCACCGCGACCGCACCCACCCAGCCCGGTACCCCCAGCAGAATGCGCAGCGTCAGCCCGGCGCCCTGGAACTGCGGGATCACATATACCGCGCACACCAGCACCACCACCACGGCGGCGAGACGGCGCAACCGCGGCGAACCCCACCGGAACTCGGCGAAATCGGGCACGGTGTAGGCCCCGGACCGCCGCAGCGGCGCCGCCACGAAGAGCAGCAGCGCCAGATACCCGGCGGTGAAACCCACCGGGTACCACAGGGCATCGGCGCCATATTTGGCGATCAGTCCGGCGACCCCGAGGAACGACGCGGCGGACAGATACTCACCGGAAACGGCGGCGGCGTTCCAGCGTGGACCGACACTGCGGGAGGCCACCAGGAAATCCGAGGTCGTGCGCGCCCAGCGCACCCCGTACACACCGAGGACGACCGTCGCCAGCGCCGCCGCGAGCAGCGCCGCCACCGTGAGGCCGGACGCGGTCACCGTCCCGGCCTGCGGATCGGCCGGGTCCGGGCCCCCGACACGGGCCGCTCAATCACCGGTGAGCTCGAGGAAATCGTTCTCGTTGCGCTCGGACAGCCGCAGGTACACCCGTCCGGTGAGCCACAGCAGCGGATAGGCCGCTCCTCCCAGCACCAGCCACGGCAGCCGGATACCCAGCACCACGGTCTCGGCCACCGCGGTCACCCCGAACAGCAGTGGGAGCGCGGCGAGGAGCAGGGCGATCACCAGACCACAGCTCAGGGCCAACCCCAGTTGCGCCCGGATCAGTCCGCCGATCAGCGCCTCGCCGATCTCGGTCTGCTCGGCGACCTCCACCCGGGTCCGGACGCGGCGCGCGCCCCGGCGTTCGGCGAGCACCACCCGCCGGCGCGGCGGCCGCGGTGCGGGGCCGATCATCGCCGCTCCGGCGACGGATGCGGTCCGTGCACCAGCCGCTGTTTGAGTTCGCGCACCTGGCGACGGCTCACCGGGAGCTCCACCCGCTGCGCCCCGCGCAGACAGACCAGCGTGCCCGAGCCCACCGTCCGCAGCCCGGTCACCCGCCCGAGCGCCACCAGGTACGAGCGGTGCACCCGTAGGAAATCCTCGCGCCAGCGGTCCTGCAACGCCGAGAGCGGAATGCGCACCAGATGAGAACCGGTGTCGGTGTGCAGCCGGGCGTAGTCGCCCTCTGCTTCCACCCAGTTCACCTGCGACCGGTGCACCAGCGTGGTGACCCCGCCGAGCTCGACCGGAATAACTTCGTGCCCCCCGGCCGGACCCGGGTCCGGTTCCGGATCGGTGCGGGCCAGGCGGTCGGCGATCCGCCGCACCGCGGCGCCCAGCCGCTGCTGCCGCACCGGTTTGAGCAGGTAGTCCACCGCGCCCAGATCGAACGCGGCCACCGCGTGATCCTCGTGCGCGGTGACGAAGACGATCGCCGGCGGGTGCACGAATTCGGCGAGCACCCCGGCCAGTTCCATACCGTCCAGGCCGGGCATATTGATATCCAGGAAAACCACGTCGACCGCATGTGCCCGCAGAATCCGCAACGCGCCGGTCGCGTCGGCGGCACCGTGCAGGTCGGTCACCGCGGGCTCGGCGCGCAGCAGATAGAGCAACTCGTCCAGCGCCGGCTGCTCGTCGTCCACGGCCAGCACCCGCATCTGCCAGACCCTTCCTGCTCCATCGACTCGCCCATGGTAGTCATCGGGGTCCGGCCGCGGGTCCGGTACCGGGGTTCGGGGCCGGTCAGGATCCGAGCTGGTCCATTCGCCGTTGCATTTCCTCGGGCTCGATATCCTCCACATGGGTGGCGACGGTCCACTGGTGACCCCAGGGGTCCACGAACGAACCGGTCCGGTCACCGTAGAACTGGGTCTGCGGGGCACTGATCTCGGTAGCGCCGCCGGTGAGCGCCGCGGCGTGCGCCGCATCCACATCCGGGACGTAGACGTAGAGGTTGACCGGGGTGCCACCGATCGAATGCGGGTCCCGGAACGCCATATCCGGGGCGGGGTCGCCGAGCATCAGCACCGAATTGCCGATCAGGAGTTCACAGTGCATCACGGTGTCGTCGGGGCCCGGGATCCGCATCCGTTCGGTGGCCCCCAGTACCCGTTTGTAGAACTCCACCGCGTCCGCGGCTCCGGCGATCGCCAGACCGGGGGAAATAGTGGGATAACCTTCGGGAACAGGGAGGACATCGGACATCACGGGACCTCCGTCTCGCAGAGTTGTGTCGGACACCTGTGAGCCTATGCCCGGTTCGGCGCCGATGGCCTCCGACGAACCCGACCAGCCGGATCAGCCGCCCCAGCTGACGTTGGTCTCGATGACCTGACGCAGCACCGTCGAGGTGCGCGGATCGCGGTAGTACTGGTGGCCGCCGATCGAGATCGACCCGGCCACCGGCAGCGGCAGGCCGAGATCCACGGTGATATCTCCGCTGCCCTGCATCGCGTAGTCCTCGATTTCGAGCATGCCGGCCTCGTTGGGCAGATCCCAGATACTCGATTTCGGCGTCTGGGTGACGTCGAGCCGGATGGACAATCGCCCACCGTCACGGGCGACCAAGGTGGCCGTGGTGACCTGGTCGAGGTCGACGCCGCCGCCCACGGTCTGCTGTACCCGCCATACCGCGCCCACCCCGACCGGTTCGTCGGGAAAGGTGACTGATCGGTAGACCGCCTGGTAAAAGGCTTGTTCCAAGGCGGCCCGCGCCGAATTCGAGGTATCGGGGGCCGGCGCCAGACGCAGCGCGGTGATCCCGCCGAGTTCACTCATCTCGAACCCGGCGTGTGTTCCGTCGGCGGCGGTCAGCGCCTCCGACAGCGCCGGATCCGAAGTCGTCACCGAACCGAGGGTGAGCTCCACTGCGCCGGCATCGGTGGTGGCGGTCATCGGGATGGTCAGCGCCGGACTGGAGAAATCGCGCACCTGCTGGGTATCGATCTGCTGCTGGATACGGTGATCGGTACGCAATGTCACCGCCTGGACCGTGCCCTCGTGGTAGGAGGGCCGCAACATGGAACGGGGCTCCTCGCCGTGGTCCACCGTGGTGACCACGGCCGCCGCGATCGGGACAGTGACCTCACCTATTCCGAGCGGTTCGGTGCCGTCGGCCTCGGCCCCGGAGTCGCCGCCGTCGCCGCAGCCGGAACCGAACGCGGTGAGACCCACCGCGAGAACCACCATCAGCACTCTGGACCTTGCCAGGCGGGGCGTGGGAAACGAACACAACACCGTCACGCCCGACAGCCTACGAGGCGTACCTGAGCGTGGGCTGGGACATCGCGCCGACTTCCGGAAGCACCGCCCGGCACCGGCGTCCGCGCCGCGACACACCGGCGCGGCGGCCCACCACCGGTGCGCGCGGGTGCCCACGGTACTGGGCCGGTCCCTCTCGAGAGATGATGGTCGGCGTGAGTGAGGACCGGCCTACGCCAGAGCAGGACCCCGACGACCGCCCCGGCGGGACCGGCGCGCAGCCGCGGCAGCGGCTGCCGCTACTGCTGGCGGTCGCCGCGACGCTGTTCGCGCTCGACCTGGTCACCAAGATCATCGTGGTCGCGCGGATACGTCCCGGCGAACCGGTGTCGATCATCGGCGACTCCGTGGAACTGGTGCTGGTACGCAATCCGGGTGCCGCCTTCTCCATGGCCACCGGCATGACCTGGTTGCTGACCCTGATCGCGACCGCGGTGGTGATCGGGGTGCTGCGCATCGGCCGCACCCTGCGCTCGACCCTGTGGGCGATCGGACTCGGCGGGGTCCTCGGCGGCGCGCTGGGCAACCTGATGGACCGGCTGTTCCGCGCGCCGGGGCCCCTGCAGGGTCATGTGGTGGATTTCGTCTCGGTCGGCTGGTGGCCGGTGTTCAATGTGGCCGATTCCTCGATCGTGTGCGGGGCGATCCTGCTGGTGACGCTCACCGTCTTCGGCTTCGAGCCCGACGGCACCCGCTACAAGGACAAGGAGAAGGCCGCGTCCACCACCGATCCCGCCCCGTCCCCGGCCGACGAGCCCGGCCCCGGCCTGGACCGCTCCGCCGGTGACACCACCCCCGAGGACTCCGCGTCCGGCGCCGCCCCGGAGTCCACCGCCGGCAAGGGAACCGCGGACTCCGCCACCTCCGACGGCAAGGAGACCGCCGCATGAGAGAGACCAGGACGATGCCCGTCCCCGACGGACTCGACGGGATGCGGGTGGATGCCGGCCTCGCGCGGCTGCTCGGACTGTCCCGGACCGCGGTCGCGGCCCTGACCGAAGAAGGCTCGGTGCAGCTCGACGGAGTGGCCGCCGGCAAATCCGACCGGCTCACCGCCGGCGCCTGGCTCGAAGTGGTGTTCCCCGAACCGCGCCGGGAGCTGAGTATCGAAGCCGAACCGGTGGAGGGTATGAAAATCCTCTACGCCGACGACGATATCGTCGCCGTCGACAAACCGGTCGGCGTCGCCGCACACACCGGAGTCGGATGGAGCGGACCCACCGTGGTCGGCGGACTGGCCGCGGCCGGCTACCGGATCTCCACCTCCGGCGCACACGAACGGCAGGGCATCGTGCACCGGCTCGATGTCGGCACCTCCGGGGTGATGGTGGTGGCCCAGTCCGAACACGCCTACACCGTGCTCAAACGCGCGTTCAAACAGCGCACCGTGGACAAGCGCTACCACGCCCTGGTCCAGGGCCATCCGGATCCCAGCAGCGGCACCATCGACGCCCCCATCGGCCGCGCCCGCGGTAACGACTGGAAATTCGCGGTCACCTCCGACGGCCGGCCCAGCGTCACCCACTACGACACCGTGGAAGCGTTCCAGGCGGCGAGCCTGCTCGATATCCACCTGGAAACCGGCCGCACCCACCAGATCCGGGTGCACTTCTCCGCGATCCGGCACCCCTGCTGCGGTGATCTCACCTACGGCGCCGATCCCCGGCTCGCCGAACGGCTCGGCCTGCAGCGCCAATGGCTGCACGCCCGATCACTGGGCTTCCAGCACCCCGCCGACGGCCGCTACCTGGAGATCACCAGCGAATACCCCGACGACCTCACCCACGCGCTGCGCGTGCTACGCGACGCCTGACCGCCGATGCCCGAGGTACCCGCAGCACCGCCGCACCGGCCCCGCAACATCCGCCGGGGACTCGGCTACGGCGCGGCCGCGGCCGCCTGCGGTGTGTTCGTCCTCGCACTCGGCTACCTGATACCCCCGGCCGAGGCGATCGTATCCACCGACCGCCTCGGACCCGACCAGGGCGAAACCATCGCCGGATACCTCGACCGGGCCCGGGAATCGCTCACCGGGACAGACGCCGCGGATCGGTGGGCGCTGGTGTCGTTCACCGAGTACCGGCCCGCCCCCGAGCTACGTGGCCAGGTCGGGGATCTACGCATCGGCCAGGCGCTGTACCGGGTTCCGCTCCCACGCGTCGCGACTCCCGTGGTCGCGGTCCAGACCCCCGCCGGTGACGTCGCGCTGCGGCGCTCCGGCGCGGACGCCGCCTGGCAACTGGACGATCAGCGCCGCTACGTCGGCGACGACCGCACCGCCCGCACCCTGGAGGTGGTCATCGCGCGCCTGCGCGCGGATTGCGCCTGCTCCCCCGGCGTCGTCGTCCGGGCCCCGCTGCCCCGGCTCCGCGAGCTCACCGGACAGCCCGGAATCCGCGCGGTGCAGGCGCTACCGGCCGATGCCGTCGCCGGACGGTTCGCCGTCGACCCCCTGCTCCCCGACAGCACCGACCCCGTCGGCCCGCCACCGGACGACGGGCCCGTCCCACCGGCCTGATCAGAAGTCCAGCGTCACCACACCGTCCAGATAGCGGTGGCAGCGACCGGTCAGCAATACCCGGTCCTCGACCAGCTCGACGCCGAGCGAACCGCCCCGCCGGGACAGCTGACGCGCGGTCAACCTGCTGCGCCCGAGCTCGGCACTCCACAGCGGCGCCAGCTGGGCATGCGCCGAACCGGTCACCGGATCCTCGGGCACCCCCACCCCCGGCGCGAAGAACCGCGAGACGAAATCCACCTCGTCACCCCGGGCGGTGACCACCACACCCCGCTGCACCTTCGGAAAGGCACTCAGGGCCGGTGCCAGCTCCCGGACCTGCCGCTCGCTGTCCACCACCACGACCACATCCGCACCCGAGTACACACGCACCGGTTCCACGCCCAGCGCCGCCACCAGTGCCGCATCCGGTTCGGCCGGAACGGAGGCCACCGCGGGCAGATCCAGCACGTACTCGTCGTCATCGGTGCGATCCACCCGCAACCAGCCACTATGGGTGAAGAAACCGACCCGGTCCTCACCCGGCTGGATATCGCAGAGGATATGCGCCGCCGCCGCCAGCGTGGCGTGCCCGCACATCACCACCTCGGTCATCGGCGTGAACCAGCGCAGATGGTAGGCGGGCCAGCTCCCCGGCGGCACCCCGGCCTCTGGGGGTAACCGGGAGGTGTAGAAGGCCGTCTCGGCGAGATTGTTCTCCTCGGCCAACTGTTGCAGCACGGTATCGGGCAACCAGGTGGGCAACGGCATCACCGCTGCCGGATTCCCGGAGAACGGTGCGTCGGCGAACGCGTCGATCTGGTGCAGCAGAACCTCCATACCACGAACGTACTGTGTTTTTTGGCGCG
>NZ_BDBX01000065.1 GCF_001613205.1 Nocardia sienata NBRC 100364
ACGAGCAAGCCCGCCTCTCCACCTTCACGAGCAAGCCCACCCCCTCACCTTCACGACAGGGCCCCACCTAGACCTTTCACGACAGGGCCCCACCTGGACCTTTCACGACAGGGCCTCACCCGCACATCATGGGCACGTCCGTCTCCGACCTTCGCGAGCAAGCCCGCCCCGCACCTTCACAACGGGGTCCATCCCCCATTCACAAGCAAGCCCACCCCCACCCGCGCAAGCAAGTGCACACCCAACGTCGCAAGCAAGCCCACCCCCTCACCTTCACGGACCTGTCCGCGCCCCGCGCCGAATACTCAGCCGACCCGTTCGATCGTGTACTGGACCAACTGCACCAGAGCATCATTGGCCGGGCCTGGCGGCAGGGCCTTCAGCTCGGCGTGGGCGATATCGGCGTATTCGCGCAGTTTCTCCTTCGCCCGGGTCATACCCGGGGAACGACCGAGCAGTTCCAGTGCTTCGGCCACCTCGGCATCCGATTCCAAGGGCTTGGCCAGCAGGGTGCGGAGACGGTCGCCGTCGGGACCTTCGTCGCGCAGGGCGTACAGGACCGGGAGGGTGTGGACACCCTCACGTAGGTCGGTGCCCGGAGTCTTGCCGGACTGGGCCGATTCGGAGGAGATATCGATGATGTCGTCGGAGATCTGGAAGGCGGTGCCTACGGCGTCACCGAGGCGGGCCAGGCGTTCCACATGGTCGCTGTCCGCGCCGGAGAAGGTACCGCCGAAGCGACCGGAGGCCGCGATCAGCGAACCGGTTTTCTCCCAGACCACGCGCAGATAGTGGGCGACGGGGTCGCTCTCCTCGCGGGCGCCCATGGTTTCGCGCATCTGCCCGGTGACCAGTTCGGCGAAGGTTTCGGCGATGATGCGGACGGCGTCGGGACCGAGGGTGGAGGTCAGCCGGGAGGCGTGCGCGAAGAGATAGTCCCCGGCGAGGATGGCCACACTGTTGCCCCAGCGGGAGTTCACGCTCGTCGCGCCGCGGCGCATGGTGGCCTCGTCCATGACGTCGTCGTGGTAGAGCGTGGCCAGGTGGACGAGCTCGACCACGGTGCCCGCGGTGACGAGATCCGGATCGCCGGGGCGGGGGCCCAGCTGGCCGGTGAGAATGGTGAACAGCGGCCGGAATCGTTTACCGCCGGCCTTGGCCAGGTGCAGCGCGGCCTCCTGGAGGAAGGCGGCCCCGGAGGACAGCTCCTCGACCAGCAGTTTCTCTACTTCGTCGAGGCCGTTGCGTACGGTCTCGGCGAGCGCAGGGTCCCCGAGGTCCACCCCCGCCACCACCGTGCCGGCTTCGCTCACAGCAGATGTGCTCATACCTTCTCCCAAGGATGCGTCCGACCCCACGGTGATGAACCTAGCGTGTTCACGTCGGAACGCCCATGAACACCGTCACTGTATTGACCGAGCATGAGCGAGGGCCCTCCGTGGTCACGCTCCGCTACCGCCTCCGGGCCCGACACGCTCATGCTGTATTGATCGAGCATGAGCGAGGGCCCTCCGTGGTCACGCTCCGCTACCGCCTCCGGGCCCGACACGCTCATGCTGTGCACGGTACCGCCATCGACAGCGCCGGCGACTGCCTGTAACTATTGACCGCATGGGTGCACCCGAAGCCACACCTTCCGAAGCCGACCGGGACGCGCTGCCCGCGCACGTCGAGGTGCTGGTGGTGGGCGCGGGCCCCGCAGGTTCGGCGGCCGCGGCGTGGGCCGCGCGCGCGGGTCGCGATGTGCTGCTGGTGGATTCCGCGACCTTCCCCCGGGACAAGACCTGCGGTGACGGCCTGACCCCGCGGGCCACCGCGGAGCTCGAGCATCTCGGGCTGGGCGAATGGGTGCGGGCGCATACCGTCAACCATGGTCTGCGGATGACCGGTTTCGGCGCCGAGGCGTTGCTGCCGTGGCCGGGTGGTTCGTTCCCCACCTACGGTAGTGCGATCCCGCGCACCGAACTGGACGACAAACTGCGCGATACCGCGGTGAAATCCGGGGCGCGGATGCGCGACGGCGCGAAGGTCGTAGCGGTGGCGCGTGACGGCGACCGGGTGACCGGCGTGACCGTACAGGTGGGCACGGCTTCGCACGAGATCGGCTGCCGGACCCTGATAGTGGCCGACGGGGTGCGGTCCCCGGTCGGCAAACTGCTCGGCCGCACCTGGCATCGGCGCTACGCCTACGGAGTGGCGGCGCGCGCCTACATCTCCTCCGGCCGCAGCGATGATCAGTGGATCACCTCGCATCTCGAGTTGCGCAATGCCGAGGGTGAGCTGGTACCCGGCTACGGCTGGGTGTTCCCGCTGGCCAACGGCGAGGTCAACATCGGCGTCGGCTCGCTGGCCACCGAACGCAGGCCCTCGCATATCGCGTTGAAACCACTGCTCGAGCACTACACCGAGCTGCGCCGCGACGAGTGGGAGCTGAGCGGTTCGGTGCGCGCGGTCTCCTCGGCGCTGCTGCCGATGGGCGGGGCGGTCTCCCATATCGCGGGCCGCAACTGGGCGCTGCTCGGCGATGCCGCCGGCTGTGTGAATCCGTTGAACGGCGAGGGAATCGACTACGGCCTGGAGGGCGGGCATATGCTCGCCGGGCTGCTGGACGAGCCCGACCTCACCCGGGTATGGCCGGAGCTGCTGCGCGCGAAATACGGCCGCACCTACTCGGTGGCGCGACGGATCGCCGGCCTGGCCACCCACCCGCGGATGGTCCCGATCGGCGGCCCACCGGTGATGCGTTCGAAACTTCTGCAGCGCACCGCGGTCAGGGTGATGGGCAATCTGGTCACCGACGAGGATGTGGACCTCACCGCCCGCGCGTGGCGCACCGCGGGCCGGGCGTCGATGCGGTTCGACGACCTCGCGCCCTTCTGCTAGGCGGCCGTGGTGGTGCGGCCGGTACCGCGGGATCTGCTCCCGCATCTGCGGCGGGCCCGTGATCTCGTCGATCGCGAGTACGCGCGGCCGCTGGACCTCGACGGTATGGCCGCGGCCGCCGGGGTATCGAAATACCATTTCCTGCGCTGTTTCGCGGCCACCTACGGCAGGACGCCCGCGGTATATCTGGCCGAGCGCCGGATCGAGCGCGCGCAGGATCTGCTGCGTGCCACCAACACCACGGTGACCGAGGTGTGCCTGCTGGTCGGCTACAGCAGCCTGGGCTCGTTCTCTCGGAAATTCACCGAATCGGTGGGGGTTTCGCCCTCGGAGTACCAGGCGAAATTCGCCGACGGCGCGCCCCGGATCCCGGGCTGCTACATCTTCATGCACGGGTTGTCCGATCGCCGGCGCGATACCGCAATTTCGGAGAAGCCCGGCGGCCCGGCCCGCCCATAGTCTCAGACCATGCCTTCGATTATTTCGAATATCTCCCTGGTCACCGTGTACGTGACCGATCAGACAGCGGCCAAGAACTGGTACATCGACACCCTCGGCTTTGTGGAGACCGCCGATATCCGGATGGGGGACAACGGTTTCCGCTGGGTGACCATCGCCCACCCCGATCACCGGGAACTCGAGGTCACGTTGATGCTGCCCGGACCGCCCCTGGACGATAACCTCGCCGACGCGATCAGCAGGTCGCTGGCAGGCGGCAGCCACGGCTCGCTGGGACTGAGCACGCAGGACTGCCGTAAGGCCTATGCGGAACTCACCGCGAAGGGTGTCGATTTCGTCCAACCCCCGTCGGAGCGGCCCTACGGTGTAGAAGCGGTGTTCCGGGACAATTCGGGGAACTGGCTGGTGCTGGTGGAGCCGAAGGAGTTCGATTCGACGGCCGCCGCCGCGGCGATGGACCCTGGCGGCGCGGAACTCTGAAGCCGCCGGCCCGATTCCGGCGTACCTTCGGGGCCGCGCGTACCGCGCGGCCCCGAAGGACTGTCAGGCCTGGGCGCGATCTTCGAACCATTTGACGATGTACATGCGTTCGCTCTCGGCGACCCGCCGCTGCAACTGCTCGGCGAGCGGTTCGATGGCCCCGCCGACCAGCGGAACCTTGACCTTCACCGAACCGGAGACCACGACCTCCGAGCCTTCCGCGGTGGGGCGCAGTTCGTAGCTGCCCTTCATCTCCGAGGTGATGCCCGAAGAACTGCCTTCGAAGGTTCCCGCGGCGGTGGACCCGTCGAGGGGCTGCCAATAGTCGATACGGGTGACCACCAGTTCGCTCTTGAGCACCTTGCGCACGATGCCGGGGATCTTGTCCTGCCGGATCGTCTCGCTCATCTGGATACGGGCGGTGCCCGGGCCACCGGGGTGGGACAGGTCGAGGGTGGCCGTCGGGGCGCCGGCGAACCGGTCTCGCCACAGTTCTTCTCCGGTGAGCGCGGCGTGCAGGTCGGACACCGGGATCGGATAGGACAGGGTGAAGCCGAATTTTCGGGCCATGAACGCTCACCCTAGCCGACCCCGCTAGCCTGTTGCGGTGCCGGAAACCAGCCGCCGCGGACCGCGCGCCCCCGGCCACCCGGGCGACAGTGCGCGTGAGGGCACCGCCGCCCCGGCCGCGAACGATTCCGGAGGAGGCAGCGTGCCCGAGCAGGCAGAGATGGTCGCGCCGCCGGTCGCGGACCCGAAGCCCGGTGTCGAACCGGTGCGCGCGGCGGACCCGGCCGCATGTTCGGCCCGGGCCGAACGATTGCGCAAGGTGTGCGTCGGCGTGGTGATCACCGCAGTGTCGGTCAGCGTGCTGGTGGTGCTGCTGTTCCTCGCGGCCTGGCGCAACGACTATCTGATCGAATCCGACAAGGGCGAAACCACCGGCGAGGTGCTGTCCGCGGGCCGGCTGCGCTCGGCCGTGATGTACGTGACCCCCGACGGCGTCACCCACAACCCCAAGGTCGGTGTGCTCTACCCCACCAACCTGACCGCGGGCGAGCGGATCAATGTCGAGTACAGCCGCGCCGATCCCGACCTGGTCCGGGTCGCGGGCCGCGATGTGCGGGTCGCTGTCCTGCCGGCGCTGTCGGTACTGGCCGTGATCTGGGCGCTCACCCTGCCGACGCTATGGCTGTTGATGCGGGCGGCGACCGGTTCGATGAGTGTTCGCCCGATCTTCGATCCGGCGTCATATCGGCGACGCGTCCCGGGGGACCGCGGCCCCGCAGACTGAGCGAGTGCGCATAGCCATCGTTGCGGAGTCGTTTCTCCCGAATATGAACGGCGTCGTGAACTCGGTGCTGCGGGTGCTGGATCATCTGCATCAGCACGGGCACGACGCTCTCGTCATCGCGCCCGATACGCTGCGCGGACAGCCGCCCGCGCCCCGGCACCACGGCCGATTCCCGGTCCACCGGGTCCCGGCGGTGATGGTGCCGAAGATCAGTTCGCTGCCGGTGGGCCTGCCGCAGCCGGGCATGGTCGGCGTACTGGACGATTTCGACCCCGATGTGGTGCATCTGGCCTCACCGTTCGTGCTCGGCGCGGGCGGGATGGCAGCGGCACTGCGGCTGGACCTGCCCGCGGTGGCGGTGTACCAGACCGATGTGGCGGGTTTCGCGAAGAGCTACGGGCTGGGCCTGGCGGCCCGCGCAGCCTGGGGCTGGACTCGACGCATCCACGAGGGCGCGGTCCGGACGCTGGCGCCGTCGAGCGCCGCGGTGCAGGACCTGGCCCGGTACGGGATCCCCCGCGTGCACACCTGGGGTCGCGGCGTCGATACGGTGCGGTTCGCCCCGGCGGCCCGCAGCGAAGAACTGCGCGGACAGTGGCGCGGTGGAACCGGGAAACTCCTGGTCGGGTTTGTCGGCCGGTTGGCCCCGGAAAAGCATGTGGAACGGCTCTCGGTGCTGGCCCAGGACCCGTCGGTACAGCTGGTGCTCGTGGGCGACGGCCCGGAGCGGCAGAAACTCGCCGCGCTGTTGCCGGACGCGATCTTCACCGGCGAACTCGGCGGCCGTGAGCTCGCCCGGGCCTACGCGAGCCTGGACGTGATGGTGCATCCGGGTGAGCACGAGACGTTCTGCCAGGGTGTGCAGGAAGCGCTGGCGTCGGGGGTCCCGGTGATCGGACCCGATGCCGGCGGCCCGCGTGACCTGATCGCGCACTGCCGCAACGGCTACCTGCTCCCGGTGCGGGATTTCACCGAACTGTTGCCCGGCACCGTCGCGGCGCTGCGTGATACGCAGTTGCGCGACCGGTTCGCCGGCGCGGCCCGCAAATCGGTCCTGCACCGCACGTGGCCTGCCCTCTGCACCGAACTCATGAACCACTACACCGAAGTGATCGGCACCGGATACCTGTTGTCACGCTCGGCGTGACCGGACGCCGAAGACCGCCCTCGGCTCACCGGGCTGCGCCTGCCCTCCGGCCGTACGCGGACCGGGGATGGGATTCGCCGAGCAGGCGGTCGGGCGTACCTCCGCGTTTCGCTGCGGCCATGTGCGGATTGCGAATGGGCTTCGCTCAGCGACGCCTATTAGGGTCGGGATGTGGTGAAAACACAATCGGTCCGGGCCTCGCTGGACAAACAACCGCACGAGGTCGCGTCGATGTTCGACGGGGTGGCGCGACGATACGACCTGACCAACACCGTGATCTCGGCCGGTCAGGACCGCTACTGGCGTTGGATGACCCGCAAGGCCATCGCTGCGCGCCCTGGGGAGCAGGTGCTCGACCTGGCCGCCGGAACCGGGGTGTCCACGGTGGAGCTGGGCCGCTCCGGCGCATGGTGTGTGGCCGCCGATTTCTCGCAGGGCATGCTGGCCGCGGGCCGGTTTCGGAAGGTGCCGATGGTCGCCGGAGACGCCATGGCGCTGCCCTTCGCCGACAATTCCTTCGACGCGGTGACCATCTCGTTCGGGCTGCGCAATGTGGCCGACATCGATCTCGCGCTGCGGGAGATGCTGCGGGTGACCAAACCCGGCGGCCGGCTGGTCGTCTGTGAGTTCTCCACCCCGGTCATTCCGGGGTTCAGGACCCTGTACATGGAATACCTGATGAAGGCGCTGCCGAAGGTGGCCCAAGCGGTGAGCAGTAATCCCGACGCCTACATCTACCTGGCCGAATCCATCCGGGCGTGGCCGAACCAGCGGCAGTTGGGCCGCCGGGTGGCCGCAGCCGGGTGGTCCGGGGTGAAATGGCGGAATCTGACCGGCGGCGTGGTGGCCCTGCACCGCGGATACAAACTCGGCGGCTGAACCTCGGTATCGGCCGGGTTCATCAACCTCACAGCTGTGATTTCCGCCGGTGAAGTGGAATGTCACCCACCGATAACATCGGGCAAACCCGAGGAAATCGGCCGCGGGGACGATCGGAGTCATGTCCGAGGCACACGGCAGGAGCGAGTCAGGCCCGGAGGCGGCAGCGCAGCGTGACCACGCAGGGCCCTCGCTCATGCCTGATCGACACGGCAGGAGCGAGTCAGGCCCGGAGGCGGCAGCGCAGCGTGACCACGCAGGGCCCTCGCTCATGGCCGATCGGCACCGAGAGCAACGGCCGGGTACGACCAGGACGGCGTGCTCCTATTGCGGGGTCGGCTGCGGAATCGAGGTCACCACCGCGGCCGGTGACACCGGCGCGCCGGTGATCGCCAAGATCAGCGGGGACAAACTGCATCCGTCGAATGCCGGGCGGTTGTGCACCAAGGGAGCCACCCACCTGGAGTTGATGCGGGCGCCGGGCCGGATGTCGACCGCCTATCTGCGGCCCGAACGCGGCGTCGCACCGCAGCCGGTCGGCGTGGACGATGCGGTACGCGAGACCGCTACCCGGTTGCGGCGGATCCTGGACGAGCACGGTCCCGACGCCATCGCGCTCTACGTCTCGGGGCAGATGTCGCTGGAGGCCCAGTATCTGGCCACGAAACTCGCCAAAGGTCACCTGCGCACCATCCATATGGAAGCGAACTCCCGGTTGTGCATGGCCAGTGCGGGCACCGGCTACAAACAGTCGCTGGGCGCCGACGGGCCTCCGGGTTCCTACGACGATTTCGAGCACGCCGACCTGTTCTTCGTGATCGGCGCGAATATGGCCGACTGCCACCCCATCCTGTTCCTGCGCATGGCGGACCGGCTCAAAGCGGGCGCGAAACTGATCGTGGTGGATCCGCGGCGCACCGATACCGCCGCCCGCGCCGATCTGTTCCTGCAGATCGCCCCCGGCACGGATCTGGCCCTGCTCAACGGTCTGCTGTATCTGCTGGTCGAAGCCGGTGATATCGATACCGAATTCATCGACGAGCACACCGAGGGCTGGGACGCGATGCCGGAGTTCCTCGCCGGATATCCGCCGGAGACAGTGGCGGAGCTGACCGGTCTGGCCGAGGCGGATATTCGTACCGCCGCGCGCTGGATCGCGGAGGCCGGGGAATGGATGAGCCTGTGGACCATGGGGCTCAACCAGTCGACCCACGGGACCTGGAACACCAATGCGCTGTGCAATCTGCACCTGGCCACGGGCGCCATCTGCCGTCCGGGTAGCGGACCGTTTTCGCTCACCGGCCAGCCGAACGCCATGGGCGGACGCGAGATGGGCTACATGGGTCCCGGCCTGCCCGGCCAGCGGAGTCTGCTCGATCCCGCCGACCGCGCCTTCGTCGAGGCCGCCTGGGAGCTGCCGCCGGGAACACTGCGCACCGAGGCGGGTCCCGGCACCATCGAAATGTTCCGCGAACTCGCCGCGGGCACCATCAAGGCGGCCTGGATCATCTGTACCAATCCGGTGGCGACCGTCGCCAATCGGAAGACGGTGATCGCCGGACTGGAAGCCGCGGAACTGGTTATCGCGCAGGACGCCTACACCGAGACCGCCACCAACACCTACGCCGATATCCTGCTGCCGGCCACCCTGTGGGCCGAATCGGACGCGGTGATGGTGAACTCCGAACGCAATGTCACGCTGCTGCGAAACGCGGTCGAGCCGGCCGGTGCGGCCCTGCCGGACTGGCAGTTGATCGCCCAGGTGGCCACCGCCATGGGGTTCCCCGGCTTCGAGTACGCCTCTAACGCCGAGGTGTTCGACGAACTGCGCCACTTCGCCAATCCGGCCACCGGCTACGACCTGAGCGGAATGAGTTACGACGCGCTGCGCGAGGGTCCGATGCAGTGGCCGTGCCCCGACCCCGCGCAACGCCGCAATCCGATTCGCTATCTGAACGACGGCGTGAGCGGGCCGCGCTACACCGATCCCGAAGGCCACGAACCCCGGCTGGCGTTCGCCACCCCGAGCCGGCGCGCCGTCTTCTGGCCGCGGCCACATATGCTGCCCGGCGAAATGCCCGACGACGATTACCCGTTCCTGCTCAATACGGGCCGGCTGCAGCATCAGTGGCATTCGATGACCAAGACCGGTCGTGTCGGCAAACTCGGCAAGCTGAACGGCGAACCGTTCGTGGAAGTCCATCCCGACGACGCTCGTACCCTCGGGCTGGCGCCGGGTGACGAACTGGAGATCACCTCGCGGCGCGGGCGCGCGGTGCTGCCCGCCCGCATCAGCGACCGGGTGCGGCCGGGCGGCTGTTTCGCGCCTTTCCACTGGAACGACGAACAGGGCGAATACCTGACCGTCAACGCGGTGACCAATGACGCGGTCGATTCCGATTCCCTGCAGCCGGAATTCAAGGCATGCGCGGTCGCCTTGCGCAGGGTCGCGCCGATGCAACGGGCGCAGAGACCGGAAACGGTGCTCAGCGCGCCGGAATCCACCGCAACCGGACCACATCCCCTGGCCACGATGCTCGGCCTGGATACCGCGGCCACCCCGACGCTGAGCGAAACCGAACGGATCTATCTGGGTGGTTATCTGGCCGCGTTGCAGTCGCTGCCGGTCTGTGGGCAGCCGGTCCTGCCCGCGTCGGCACCGCTGTCGGATCGGAGCCGGCTGTGGGTGGACGGCCTGCTGGCCGGTATGTATTCGCGCGCAGTTCCCGCGGACCCGGCGACCGGCGATCCGGCCGCGGCACCGGCCCGTACGGTAACGGTGCTGTGGGCCTCCCAGACCGGCAATGCCGAGGATTTCGCCGCGACCGTGGCCGCGCGGCTCACCGAGTCCGGGCTCCGGCCGCGGCTGCTCGATATGGACTCCTGCGAACTCGACGTACTGACCGATGATGTACTGGTCGTCACCAGCACATTCGGTGACGGCGGCCCACCGGACAACGGGGCCGACTTCTGGACCCGGCTCGCGCAGAGCGCGGTCCGGCTCACCGGTATGCGGTACGCGGTCTTCGCGCTCGGAGACTCCTCCTACGACGATTTCTGCGGCCACGGCCGCAAACTCGACACCCTGTTCGCCGACCGCGGCGCGACCCGGCTGTTACCGCGCCAGGACTGTGAGCCCGATTTCGACGAACCGGGCGCACACTGGCTGGACACGGTGATCACCGCACTGTCCGAGCCGGGCGAACCCGGCCCGGCCGCCGGCCCCGGCGGTGGAACTCCGCGCCGAACTGTCGGCGCGTCTGCCGGCGGTGCCACCGCGATCGGTGTCCTGGAACGAACCGCTCCCGCCCCGCTACCGGTGCGGCGGGTGGCACCCGCGGTGTTCACCCGTACCGCTCCGGTCGCCGCGCCCCTCCTGGACAACGAGATACTGACCACCCCTGACGCCGCGAAGGAGGTCCGGCGGATCGGTTTCGACCTCACCGGGCTCGACGCCCGGTACGAGGTGGGCGATTCACTCGGGGTCTGGCCCACCAACTGTCCATCGCTGGTCGGGGAATGGCTGGCGGCGACCGGTCTGGACGGCCGTCGCACGGTAGCGGCCGACGCTAGCGAGATGCCGCTGGAACAGGCCCTGCGCACCCGCTACGACATCAGCAGGGTCTCGCGCGATCTGCTGGAATTCGTCGCCGGGCACAACCCGAGCAACCGGCTCGCCAAACTGCTGCGCCGCGACAACCGCAACGAACTCGCCTCCTATCTGTGGGACCGCCAATTGGTGGATGTGCTGCGGGACTTTCCCGTCCGTGCCGACCTGGTGGAATGGCTGGACGTGCTGAAAAAACTGCAGCCGCGCCAATATTCGATCTCGTCGAGTCCGCTGACGAGCCCCGACCGGGTCGAGCTGACGGTGGGCATCGTGCGCTACGGCGACCCGGCCGCGGGCTCGGCGGCCCGGCGCGGCGGCGTCTGCTCCACTTTTCTCGCCGACCGGGCCGCGGACACGGCGGTACCGATATTCCTGCATCGCGCACCGCATTTCCGGCCGCCGTCGGATCCCACTGTGCCGATGATCATGGTCGGCCCGGGCACCGGGATCGCTCCCTTCCGCGGTTTCCTGCACGAACGGCGCGCGCTGGGGGCGACGGGACGCAATTGGTTGTTCTTCGGCGATCAGCACGCCGCGCGGAATTTCTACTACCGGACCGAGTTGGAGGATATGTTCCGCACCGGCCATCTGTCGCGGCTGGACCTGGCCTTCTCCCGGGATCAGCGGGAACGGATCTATGTGCAGCACCGCATGATCGAACACGGCGCCGAACTGTGGTCGTGGCTGCGCGACGGCGCCCACTTCTATGTCTGTGGTGATGCCGCGCGAATGGCCCGGGATGTGGACGACGCGTTGCTGCGGATCGCCCGGGTCCACGGCAAACTCGACGAGGACGGCGCCCTGGCCTTCAAGAAGCAGCTCACCGCCGAGAAACGTTATGTCCGGGACGTGTACTGACGGCCCGGCTCAGGCGGCGGGCGGGTTGAGCCGGGCGAAGTCGGGCAGGCGGTAGTACGGGTAATAGGGGTAGGGCGGGGTGAGCGCGCTGGCCTCGTCCAGCCGGGCCAGCTGGTCGGCGGTGAGTTCCCAGCCGACGGCCCCGAGGTTCTGGCGCAACTGTTCCTCGTTGCGCGCACCGACGATGACGGTGCCGACGGTGGGCCGGGTGAGCAGCCAGTTCAGCGCGATCTGCGGTACCGATCGACCCGTTTCGGCCGCGATCTCGTCCAGCGCGTCGACCACGTTGTAGAGATGTTCGGTATCCACCGGGGGCCCCGCTTCGGCGGTCTTGTGCAGCCTGCTGCCCGCGGGCAGTGGTTGCCCCCGGCGGATCCTGCCGGTGAGCCGGCCCCAGCCCAGTGGGCTCCACACCACCGCCCCGACCCCTTCGGCCAGGCCCAGCGGCATGAGCTCCCATTCGTAGTCCCGACCGGCCAGCGAGTAGTACACCTGATGGGCGATATACCGGGTCAGGCCGTGGCGGTCGGTGGCGGCAAGCGACTTCATCAGCTGCCAGCCCGCGAAATTGGAGGCGCCCAGGTAGCGGATCTTGCCCGCGTGCACCAGCTCGTCGAGTGCGCGCAGTACCTCTTCGACCGGGGTGTAGGCGTCGAAGGCGTGTAGCTGGAAGAGATCGATATGGTCCACACCGAGCCGTTTCAGCGAAGCCTCCACCGCGGTGATCAGGCGCCCGCGACCAGTTCCGGCGTCGAAGGGGCCCGGCCCGGTGGGCAGCCCGGCCTTCGTGGACAGCAGCAGCCGATCGCGTCTGCCGCGGATCGCCGCGCCCAGCACCTGCTCGGACGCGCCGTCGGAATAGACATCGGCCGTATCGAACATGGTCACGCCCGCGTCGAGACTGATATCCACGAGCCGACGAGCCTGGTCGACATCGGTATCTCCCCAGGCGCCGAACAATTCGCCGCGGCCGCCGAAGGTGCCCGCGCCGAAGCTCAGCGCGGGAACGACCAGACCTGAGGCACCCAACCGCCGGTATTCCATCTCGACTCCTAAAGGGTCTATGGTTTCGTTAACAAATTCGAAGCTACACCCATCGAGCGATAAATGAAACTGGAGTCCCGTTATGGATCCTGAGCTGGCCGCTCCCGGCTCGGTGCGGCCCGGCGGCCGTACCGCGCGCGTCCGCGCCGCGGTACTGCAGGTCGCGGGCGATCTGCTGGCCGAACACGGCTTCGCCCGCCTCGACCTCACCGAGGTGGCCGCACGCGCCGAGGTCGGCAAAACGACCGTCTACCGTCGCTGGCGCACTCCGACCGGGCTCATCGCCGACCTTCTGGTGGATATGGCCGAACAGTCGCTACCGCGCGCCGATACGGGCTCCCTGATCGGCGATCTGACCGCCAATGCCCGCCTGGTCGCGAAAACCCTCGCCGACCCTCGGCAGAGCCGCCTGTTCCGCGCCGTGATCGCCGCCGCGACCTGCGACGAGACCACAGCCGTGGCGCTGCGCCGGTTCTACGACGTCCGGCTCGCCGAATGGTCGCCCTGTATCACCGCTGCCGTCGCCCGCGGGGAGGTGCCGGCCGGAACCGACCCCCGCGCGGTCCTCACCGCCGTCTCCGGCCCGCTCTACTACCGGTTGCTGGCCAGCGGTGATCCCATCGACGACGAGGCCGCCCGGACGGCAGCCGAAACCGCGGCGAACGCGGCCGCAGCCGGGATATTCGGCCGCACCGGCGCATGAACCGCCTGGACGGTCGCCACAGCACTCGGGCAGCCGCTCACCGCGCTTTGGGAATCCAGAACGGATCTCGCCCGGTGAGCCCCAGCACCCGGTGCAGGGCCGGAGCGCCGGGTCCGACCGGTACCACCGGGCCGAAGAGTCCGGGCGTGCCCTCCGGGGGTGTGTCCTTCAGGAACTCCAGCAGCACCGCGAGATCGATATCGGCCACCTCGACGTCGCGGCCGGTGGCCCGCGCCAGATCCCACGAGTGGATGACCAATTCGTCCAGCGCGACCCGCGCGGTGACCGCCGCCGGCATGGTCACGCCGCCCGCCTCTGTCTCGCCCTCCCATGCCCCGGGCTCCTGCCAGGCTCCGGCGAGAGCCTTCAACTGCGCGGGAATACGAACCCGCCAATCCGGCGCCAGGGCCGCGCCGGAATCGAACTGCGGCGCCGCGGACCCCCCGACCGCCTCCTTGGTGGCGGCCGCCCGGAACGCCTCGGCCAGGCCACCGACATGTTCCACAATCGCGCGGACCGGAAGACCGGCGGGAGTACCGGCGTCGAGCTGCTCGTCGCCGATCGCGGCGACGATATCGGCGAGCGCGGCGGCCGCCTGCGAGAGATCGAATTCGGGTTGCATCAAAGCTCCTCGGGGTGGGTGGATCCACCTGTACCGACGAACCCGGCCGGAGGAACTCACCGGCCGCGCGGCAAAAGATACCGAGCGCCTATCGGCGAGGATCGCACCCGGCGCAGCTGTGGCCGAAACCGATTCGATACGGCCGGGCACGGCCGGGACAAAGGCGGAGGTTACGCGGAGGCCCCTACATTCGCGCGCAGCGCCGCGTGCAGATCACGCAACCCGGCACGGCTGGTGACCACCTCCAGCACTCGGAACCCGGTCGCCTGCCCGGTGAGCTCGATCTCCAGTTCGTCCAGCCCGACCTGCCGGTGCGGGATCCGGTAGGCCGCGCACAGGGCCGACAGATCCATCCCGTGCGGCGTCCCGAACACCCGCTCGAACACACCGGCGTACTGGGGGTCGCCCTGTTCGAGAAGTTCGAAGATCCCGCCCCCGTCGTCGTTGGCGACCACGATGGTCAGATCCTCCGGGCGTGGTTCGCCGCGCCCGATCAACAGACCGGAGGCGTCGTGCAGGAAGGTGAGATCCCCGATCAACGCGATGGTGCGACCCCGATGGTGCAGTGCCGCGCCCACCGCCGCGGACACCGTGCCGTCGATACCGGCCACCCCCCGGTTGGACAGCACCTGGACGCCGGGGCGCGGTGTCGACACCAGCGCGGCGTCGCGCACCGGATTCGAGGCCCCCAACAGCAATTGATCGCCATCGCGCAGCGCATCCATCACCACCGCGGCCACGTGCAGGCCGGTGGGCTTCATGTTCCTGCACAGCTCGTCGCGTACCACCGAGTGGGCCCGCCGGTCCAGATCACGGCAGCGGGCCAGCCACTGCGGATCGGGCGTCCCGGTCGTCACCGCGCGGGTGCCGGTACCGACCACATTGCCCGAGACGTCGGGCCAGCGCGGACCGGTGGTCAGCGCGTACACCCTGACCTCGGGATCGGCCAGCACCCGGGAGACCTGCCGGTGCAGTGTCGGCCGTCCGGTGATGATCGCCTGGCGGGGCTCGAGCAGCGGTAATGCCAGCGGATGCAGGGCCGGACCGTGCACCGGCGCGGTGGGCTCGGCGACCGTCGGCAACGCCGCCAGTTCGGTGTGCAAACCGGCACCGTGCCCGGAGATCACCACGGTATCGGGGCCGAGGTCGATATCGAGCGGCACATCGAGGGTGGCGTACTGGGTTTCCGTCCAGGGCTGCTCGGTGTCGCGCCCGGCCGGGAGCTTCTCGGCGTCCAGTGAATCCGGAACCAGCGGTTCGCGCAGCGGAATATCGAAATGCACCGGTCCGGCATTGCCCGAGCGGATTCCGCGCGCGGCCGCCAGCACCCGGCACACCGCGGAGCGCCAGACGCTGTTCTGCTTCGGATAATCGGCGACCGGCTCGGCTTCGGCGAGTCCCAGGCTGATGGTCGTGCGGACCTGACTGCCGAACAGACCGAGCTGTTCGACGGTCTGGTTGGCGCCGGTGCCCAGCATCTCGTACGGACGGTTTGCACTGAGCACGATCAGCGGAACCCGCGCGTAATTGGCCTCCATTACGGCGGGTCCCAGATTGGCCACCGCGGTGCCCGAGGTCATCACCACCGGAACCGGGGCTCCCGAGGCGATGGCCAGGCCGATCGCCAGGAATCCGGCGGTCCGCTCGTCGACCCGCATATGCAACCGGAGCCGTCCGGCGGCGTCGGCGGCCTGGAGGGCGAACGCCAGCGGAGCGTTACGCGAGCCGGGACACAATACGACTTCCCGAACCCCACCGCGTGCGAGTTCGTCGACGACCACCCGCGCCTGCGCTGTTGACGGATTCACGCCTCTAGATTGTCAGACCACGGACGTCGCGTCGGCGTCGCCCTGCTCACACCAATGAGTCGTGGCCGCACGCGGCGTGGAAAGCCCGGCGGCTCCACGCCGCCGAGAGCGCGCGCCGGACATCCAACCCCCTGAAACTCCCCCCGTCGGGGACCTCGTCGTCGAGGCCCCCCACGTGCCGCGCGCACGCGCGGTCGTATCACACGTCGGTCAGCCGGCGTGCTTCTGCACCAGGTCGCCGACCCGCGGCAGCGCCTCGATGACGTTCTTCTTGGCCGAGGAACGCATCGAGTTGTACACCTTCTGCAGGGCCGGGCGGCTGGAGCTCGCGGCACGCGCGTCGGTGACGGTCAGCAGGGACTCGGCGACCTCGTCACCCTTGGAGCTCAGCAGCTCACCGAAGGTGCCGGCGCCACCGGCCTGGAACTCACTCCAGTACGGCTGAAGCTGCTCGAGCAGCTTGGGGGCCAGCGATTCCAGGGCGTCGGGCACGATCGACGGGCTGATCTTCTTCACCGCCGCGTACCCACCCTTCACGGCCAGACCCGACGCACCACCCTTATCGGAGACCTCGGCGTCCAGGACCTGGACGGCGTCGGCGAGGAAGGCCGGGCGCGTGGCCTCGTCAAGCAGTGATTCAGACAGTGCTGCAACCAATTTAAGGATCCTCCGGATCAGTACTCGTATGGACGGGCAACGCAACTATACGCACCGCCCACAGGAGTACTTTTCGCCCCGCATGGGTAAGCAACAGACGGAGATGACGCCTCCGCAACGACGGAAGTGTTACGGCACCGCGTGATTCACCCGGACCTACCCCGCCACACCCGGTCCCACCAGCACGATCGGCCGGGCCACTCGTCACACACGGGAAGCGAAAGCCCCGACCCCGCCCCGGATACCGCCGTGGCGATGCCGCCGGGACGCTGCGATCACGGCTGCCAGGGCAGAAGTTGAACCATGAGCCCTTCACTGTCGGCCAGTACGGTGCCTTCCTCGTCGACGAGTTCGGCACTGATGAAGGTTTTGCGGCCCTCGATGCGCTCGACCCGGCCGCGTACCGTCAGCGGCGTATCGAGCGGAGTCACCTTGCGGTAGTTCACGTGCAAGAAGGCGGTCCGGCTGATCGGCCGCCCGGCGTAGTGCACGGTCATCCCGAACAGGTCGTCGAACAGCAGCGGGAGCACACCGCCGTGCGCGGCGGCGTTCCCACCGAGATGGAACCGCCGGAACACACCCTGCATGACGATGCCGTCGGGTCCGGCCGAGACCGTACGCCAGGGCAGCAGGAGCAGACTGCCGCGCCCGGGCAGTTCGACGGCCCGGCCGGCCGGGCCCTGCTGCTCCGGCGCCCGGTACGGCCCGAGCAGATCGATGAGCGCGTTCACCTGGTCGCGGGCCGCTCCGTAGACCTCGGCGGGGGCGTCCGCGGAGACGGCGAGGTCTTGGAGCGTGCGCATGGCCTCGACGAATTCGCCGAATTCCGGGCCCACCCGGGCCGGGGTGACCTTGGGGAACCCGCCGTGCCGCTCGTATTCCTGAGGCGCATGAGCGGGCACCCTCCGTGGTGACGCTGCGCTGCCGCCTCCGGGCGCTGACCGCTCCTGCGCTGCCCGATCCTCGTCGACAGCGCTGTCGTCGATCGTCGGCTGGGTCTGCTCGCTCATATACGCACCGTAACTCCGGGTTATACAGCGTCCAAACGTTTCGGGTCAGATGTGGTGAACTCAACGGCCCACCGGCGGCCCCACCGGGCCTGGTGTAATCACCCCCATGACGTTCAATCCGACGCTGTGGCGCGAAGTGGCCGAGTTCGAGAACCTGACCGACATCACCTACCACCGCCACATCGAACAGGGCACCGTCCGGATCGCATTCGACCGCCCGGAAGTGCGCAATGCCTTCCGCCCGCATACGGTCGACGAACTCTTCGCCGTCCTCGAACACGCCCGGACGACCGCCGATGTCGGGGCCGTCCTGCTCACCGGCAACGGCCCCAGCCCGAAGGACGGCGGCTGGGCGTTCTGCTCCGGTGGCGACCAGCGCATCCGCGGCCGCAGCGGCTACCAGTACGCCAGCGGCGATACCGCCGACACCGTGGACAAGGCGCGCGCCGGACGGCTGCACATCCTGGAGGTCCAGCGGCTCATCCGGTTCATGCCCAAGATCGTGATCGCACTGGTCAACGGCTGGGCCGCCGGTGGCGGTCACAGTCTGCACGTCGTCTGCGACCTCACCCTCGCCAGCCGCGAACACGCGCGTTTCAAACAGACCGACGCCGACGTCGGCAGCTTCGATGGTGGCTACGGCAGTGCCTACCTCGCCAAACTGGTCGGCCAGAAGTTCGCCCGCGAGATCTTCTTTCTCGGCCGCACCTACACCGCCGAGGACATGCACGCCATGGGCGCGGTCAACGAAGTGGTCGACCACGCCGAACTGGAGAACGTCGCACTGGAATGGGCCGAAGCCATCAACGGCAAATCACCCCAGGCCCAGCGCATGCTCAAATACGCCTTCAACCTGGCCGACGACGGACTCGTCGGCCAGCAGTTGTTCGCCGGGGAAGCGACGCGGATGGCATACATGACCGACGAGGCGATAGAAGGCCGCGACTCCTTCCTGGAAAAGCGCGCCCCCGACTGGACCCCCTACCCCTGGTACTTCTGAAT
>NZ_BDBX01000066.1 GCF_001613205.1 Nocardia sienata NBRC 100364
CGCCGTTCAGGCCCCCCACGCGCCGCAAATCGGACACAATATCGCCGTCACACCCCTAGACTTTTCGACGATGGACATCCTCAGCAGCCGCATCATCCTGCGCCCCCGGGACTACGCGACCACCCTGGCCTTCTATCGGGACTCCCTCGGCCTGGCGATCTTCCGCGAATACCCGGGCGGAACGGTTTTCTTCGCCGGGCAGTCGCTCATCGAGGTGGCGGGGCACGGCGGTGCCGAGACCGATCCGCGGGGTTTCGCGGGTGCGATCTGGTTGCAGGTACGCGATGTCGGCGCGGTCGCGGTGGAATTGGCGCTCAACGGCGTGGCGATCGACCGGGCACCGGTAACCGAGCCGTGGGGTCTGGTGGAGATGTGGTTGACCGACCCGGATGGGGTACCGATCGTGCTGGTCGAGGTGCCGGAGGAGCACCCGATCCGACGGGACACCCGCTGACCTCGGTGCGGGTCGGAGTTTTCTGCCGGGTTGCCAACCCCCGGCCTCGCGGGCGACGATACGATCGAATGGCCGCCCGATCACCGACGCCCGGTGCGACCGCTTTCGTACCGTCCGACGAGTGAATCGCAGTCCCATGCCTGGCCCAGCCCTATCCGATCAGCCGGTTCCGGCGCCCCGTCCCGGCAGTATCGACCCCTGCCGTCCGCTTTCCGGCGGGCTCGAAACCATCGCTGTCGTTCCCGAACGCAGCGAGCGAATCACGGCCTTCCGGCAAGCCGCGTACAAGGCGCGGCCGTGACGAAAACATTGCGTACCCTGCCCATACCCACCGGCAGCGGCGTCAGCGATGTGCTGCCGCATCTGCGGCAGGTGCTGGACGGTAGCGGTTCGGCGGCCTGGCTGCCGGTGCCCGCCAGCGACCGGCGCGAAGCCCGCCGGCTGGGTGAGGCGCTCGCCCCGGGCGAACCGATCGCCGACGATATCGCGCTGGTGGTGACGACCTCCGGTACTACGGGGGTCCCGAAGGGCGCCATGCTCACCGCCGCGGCGTTGCGGGCCAGTGGTGATGCCACCCATGAACGGCTCGGCGGCCCCGGTAGCTGGCTGCTCGCCCTGCCCACCCATCACATCGCCGGTCTGCAGGTGCTGCTGCGGTCGTTGCTGGCCGGTACCGAGCCGACGGTGGTGGATGTCTCCGGCGGTTTTCTGCCCGAGGCGCTGGCCGGCGCGATCGCGAGTATGCGCGGTGAACGCCGGTACACCTCGCTGGTGCCGACACAGTTGATCAAGGTGCTGGAGACACCCGACGTCACCGCCGCGCTGGCCGAACTGGACGCGGTGCTGATCGGCGGCGCCGCGACCCCCTCTCCGGTGTACGAGCGGGCCCGGGACGCCGGAATCAATGTCGTGCGCACCTACGGGATGAGCGAGACCTGCGGCGGCTGCGTCTACGACGGTATCCCGCTGACCGGGGCCCGGGTGCGGATCGAGAACGACCGCATTCTGCTCGGCGGCGAGATGCTCGCCACCGGGTACCGCAATATGCCCGACCATCCGGCGTTCGCCGAGCCGGGCTGGTTCCGCACCGACGATTCAGGAGTTTTCCAGGACGGTGTTCTGCGCGTCCTGGGCCGGCTGGACGAAGCCATCAGCACCGGCGGCCTGTTGGTGATCCCGCAGGTGGTGGAGGCGGTCCTGGCCACCCATCCCGCGGTGTCGGAATGTGTGGTGCTCGGCCTCCCCGATGACAGGCTGGGCCAGCGGGTGGCGCTCGCGGTGGTGCCCGCGCCCGGATCCGCGCCCACGCTCGACGAGTTGCGTGCGCATGTGCTGGCCGAACTGGATGCCGCGGCCGCCCCGCGCGAACTCACCCTCGTCGACGATATCCCGCTGCTCGGGCCGGGAAAGCCCGATCGCAGCGCACTACGCCGATACCTGCTGGCCGAGTCGGCGTCCTGAGCGAGCGGTCCGCGGCGGATCGCGCCGCGGACCGGCTCGGTGGATCA
Organism: Nocardia sienata NBRC 100364; assembly: GCF_001613205.1. Taxonomy (GTDB): domain Bacteria; phylum Actinomycetota; class Actinomycetes; order Mycobacteriales; family Mycobacteriaceae; genus Nocardia; species Nocardia sienata. Next base: position 1,963 of record NZ_BDBX01000066.1, read on the forward strand.
GGACTCGTCGTCGCCGTAGTCGCCTTCGTAATCGTCCCCGAGCGGGACCGCGATGGACTGTTCGGCGATATCGACCGGGTTCGCATGCCACTCGTCGGGGCCCCCGCCGACCAGCGCGGGTTCGTCGGGTAGCGGCATATCGTCGGGCACCGACCGGGGGTCGATATCGCTGTCGGGGGCATCGTCGGGGTAGGCCGGTACGTCCTGTTCGGCGCGGTCGGCCTCGGGCACTGCTTCGAAGGTGCCGGGATCGATCGTCCGGGGCAGCTTGTCACGCTGGGCCATGATGGGCTCCTCTCCTCCGTATACGCCTCGCCGGGCGACTACCCGCCGAGAGGAAGATCAGTCCAACCTTGTCGAGAATGCCCCGGATGATCCGATCGGGCAAGTAACCGGTCTCGCGCGCCGGTAGATGAGCTGCGCTCCGCCACGCGCATTAGGCTGCGGAGATGGCTACCGCAGCACAATGGATCGAGGGCGCCCGGCCCAGAACTCTGCCGAACGCAATCGCCCCCGTCGTGGCCGGTACCGGTGCCGCGGCCGCCGTCGACGGCGCGGTGTGGTGGAAAGCGCTCCTGGCGCTGGGTGTTTCTCTTGCGCTGATCATCGGGGTCAACTACGCAAACGACTACTCCGACGGGATCCGCGGTACCGATGACGAACGCGTCGGCCCGCTGCGATTGGTCGGCTCCGGGCTGGCCTCCCCCGCCGCGGTACGGGGCGCGGCGGTCGCGAGTCTCGCGATCGGCGCGGTCCTGGGGCTGGTCCTGGCGGTGCTGTCGGCCCCCTGGCTGCTGCTGGTGGGCGCGGTGTGCCTGGCGGGCGCCTGGTTCTACACCGGCGGGAGCAAGCCCTACGGCTACAGCGGTTTCGGTGAGATCGCCGTTTTCGTGTTCTTCGGACTGGTGGCGGTACTGGGTACGCAGTACGTCCAAGCGCTTCGGATCGACTGGGCCGGGGTGGCGCTCGCGGTCGGGGTCGGGGCGTTCTCCAGCGCGGTCCTGGTGGCCAACAACCTGCGCGATATCCCGACCGACAGCGAAACCGGTAAGACGACGCTGGCGGTGAAGTTGGGTGACACCCGCACTCGGACCGTACATCTGGTTCTGCTGGTGGTCCCGTTCGTGCTGACCCTGGCACTGGCGGCCCGCACCCCCTGGGCCCTGGCCGGCCTGTTGGCGCTCCCCCTGGCCGTCCGCGCGAACGCCCCCGTCCGCGGGAACCGCGCCGGCCTGGAGCTGATCCCCGCCCTGCGTGATTCCGGCCTCGCCCTACTCGCCTGGTCCGTGCTGTCCGCAATCGCCCTCTGGCTCGGTACCTGACCGCTCAGTCGTTGTCCGGAATCAGGATGCCGATGACCCAGTTGACGAGCGTGATGATGATGGCGCCCAGGAACGCCGCCCAGAACCCGTCGATCCGCAGGCCGTAGTCGGTGGCTTCGGTGATCCAGGCGGTGAGCCACAGCATCAGGGCGTTGATCACCAGTAGGAACAGGCCCAGGGTCAGGATGACCAGTGGTAGCGACAGGAGTTTCACCAGCGGTTTGACGAAGGCGTTCACCACGGTGAAGACCGCCGCCACCGCGAGCAGGACCACGATCTTCGCACCGTTGCCCTGGTCGGGCGGGGAGACGAGTTCGATATTGCCGACCCATAGCGCGGCGAGCCAGATGGCGAAGGCGGTGCCGATCAACCGGAGCACAAGCTGCATATCTCATGCTAAGCACACCGCAGCGTCGCGCGCCGGATACAGCGGGATTCCGGCCCGGCCGGCAGCGTCGGACGCCGCGCACGCCGGGCCGGCCGCGCTCATGCCGCCTTGTCGAGGAGAGTGTTGATCTCGCCGCGCAGGTGGGCGATCGCGTCGGGGCCGCCGAGCAATGCGGTGGCGACCGGCCCGGGTGTGCGCAGGATGCCGAGCAGGACATGTCCTGATTCGATGGATTTGTCCTTGCGCGCCAGGGCTTCGCGCAGCGACAGTTCCAGCGCTTTCTTGGCGTCGCGTGTGAACGGGATATGTCCGAACCGCCCGCCGCGGCGACGGGATTCGTCCGCGGGGATCGCACGGTCCAGTGCGTCGGCACCGAATCCGGCTTCCAGGCTTTCGCGTACCGCGTCCAGGTCTATACCGATGGAGCGCAGTGCCTCGGCGTCGCCGGGGCCCAGCGGATCGTCTGTGGTCGCGGCGCTCAGCGATTGCTGTGCGCCGTGCAGCGTGAGCCCGGTCTGTTCCAGTAGCGAGCGCAGTTGCGGTTCGCCCTCTTCCAACAGTCCGAGCAGGAGGTGCTCGACCCGGATTTCTGGGGACCTCAGTTCCCGCGCCTGCTCCTGCGCCGCGACGACCGCCGTTCTGGCGGCCCTGCTGAATCGTTCGAACATCTATCGACCCCTGTCTCTCCGGTTGTGCTTCTGATGGACCGCCTGTTTGCTGACCTCGAGCGCGTCGGCGATGGCCTGCCAGGACCAGCCCTGGTCGCGGGCATTGCCCACCTGGATCGCTTCGAGCCGTTCGAGGAGTCTGCGCAGCGCCAGCACCGCCCGTAGACCCACCGCGGGGTCCGGGCTGCCCGCCGCCGCGGCCAGCGTGGTTGCTTCAGTCATACGTCAATTTTTATTGACACTCCCGCCCGATGTCAACAAAAATTGACGAAAGGTCGACGCAATCGCGGCGCAAGAGCCGTGCAAGACGGGAAGAGGACTGTAGCCGCTATGACGAATCACGTATCCGCGGCCACGTTCGCGATCGAAGCGAACGACCTGGTCAAGGTTTTCGGCACCCAGCGGGCCGTCGATGGGGTGAGCCTGGCCGTGCCGCAGGGCTCGGTCTACGGCGTACTCGGGCCGAACGGGGCGGGAAAGACCACGACCATCCGCATGCTGGCCACTCTGCTCCGCCCCGACGGCGGCAGTGCGCGGGTGTTCGGCCACGATGTCGTCGCCGAACCGGGCGCCGTACGGTCGCTCATCGGCGTCACCGGCCAGTACGCCTCGGTCGACGAGGACCTGACCGCCACCGAGAACCTGATGGTCTTCTCCCGGCTGCTCGGACTGAGCCGACCGGCCGCCAGACGCCGGACGGGCGAACTACTCGAGGAATTCGAACTCACCGACGCGGCGAACAAATCGCTGAAGAACTTCTCCGGCGGTATGCGCCGCCGGCTCGACCTGGCGGCCGGTCTCATCGCGACCCCGCCGCTGCTGTTCCTCGACGAGCCGACCACCGGCCTCGACCCGCGCACCCGGGCCCAGATGTGGGAGACCATCCGCAGGCTGGTGCGGGGCGGCACGACCGTCCTGCTCACCACCCAGTACCTGGACGAGGCCGATCAGCTGGCCGACCGGATCGCGGTGATCGATCACGGCCGGGTCATCGCCGACGGCACCGCCGACGAACTGAAGGCGTCCATCGGCGGGTCCTCGCTACAGCTGACCCTGGCCGACCGGTCCCAGCTCGAAACCGCCCGCCGGATCATCGCCGAGGTACTGCACACCGAGGCCCAGACCACACCGGAGGCGGGCCGGCTCACCGCGGCGCTGCCCGACCCGAACGGCACCACCGATCTGCTGATCGGCCTGCGCGACCGCGCGGTCGCCGTGGAGGAGATCACCGTGACCAAACCCAGCCTCGACGAAGTGTTCCTCACCCTCACCGGCCACCCGGCCGAATCCGATACCGACACCGAACGGACCGCAGCATGACCACGACACTGACCGAACCCGCGCCCATGGTCGCACCGCCGGTACCGGTGCCGGCCGCCCACGTCGGCCTGCGTAAGACCTTCGACAACACCATGACCATGGCCTACCGCGGCCTGCTCAAGATCAAGCACAATCCCGAGCAGCTCTTCGACGTGGTGATCCAGCCGGTCATCTTCACCCTGATGTTCACCTACATCTTCGGCGGGGCCATCTCCGGCGATGTGAAAAGCTATCTGCCGGTGATCATTCCGGGCATTCTCGTCCAGACCGTGGTGATGACCTCGGTGGTCACCGGGGTGCAGCTCAAAGAGGATATGGAGAAGGGCGTCTTCGACCGCTTCAAATCCTTGCCCATCGCCCGGATCGCCGCGTTGTCCGGTGCGCTGACCGCCGATATGGTCCGCTACGGCATCGCCTCGGTGCTGACCGTGGTGATGGGTTTCCTCATGGGCTACCGTCCGGAGCCGGCCGGTGTCGCGCTCGCGGTACTGCTGGTCGTGGCCTGCTCCTTCGCCACCAGCTGGATCTGGGCCTTCTTCGGCGTGATCGCCAACAAGGCCTCGGCGGTGCAGGGTTACTCCATGCTGGTCATGTTCCCGCTGACCTTCGCCTCCCCGGCCTTCGTGCCCAAGGAGACGATGCCGGGCTGGCTGCAGGCGTTCATCGACATCAACCCGGTCTCCCACCTGGTCTGGGCCTGCCGGGACCTGATGAACACCGGCCATATCGGAATGCACGTCGTCTGGTCCCTGGTCGGCGCCGCGGCGATCGTCGCGGTATTCGCGCCGCTGACCGTCCGGGCCTATATGCGCCGGGCCTGATGGCCGTGTCCGCCGGGCCCGCTCAATCGGCCGTGATGCGATCGAGCGGGCCCGGTGTCCCCGTCGCGATCCCCCCGATCAACTCCACGATCCGCGCAGCGGCCACATTCCTGCGCAACCGGCGCCCGGCCGCCAGCGCCGCGTTCAGCCGCGGCGCACCGATCCTGTCCCGCCACAGCGCGCAGTGCCGCTCCCACCGGATGACCGGATAGTCCTGCCGGCCCGACACCACCTGCGCCAGCGCGAGCAGCTCGACGCCCGCCTCACTCCGCTCGTCCAAGGCCAGCAACCCCGAGCCGAGCGCACAGGCCACCGCACCGATCTGCGGGAGATCCAGGACGGTGTCGAGCCGGTCCAGCGCGATACCGGCGAGCTCGGGCACCAGCACCGCGACCGTCTCGGTACGACCGGCGAGCACATGCGCGGCGACGGTCGTCGCGCACATCAGCAGCGCCCCGGGGCCCGGGGTGAATTCACCTTCCTGCCAGGCCAGCAGGTCCAGCGCGCGCCGGAAATGGGCCAGTCCGGCCTCGGTATCGCCCTCGGCCATTTCGACCTCGGCCAGGCCCGCCGCGATCGTGGACAGCCGATGATTGCGGCGGATGGTCGGGTCGTCGATCAGTTCCAGCCCGGCCCGGCCGGAACCGGACAGACCCAGTGCGGCCGCGAGTTCCCGGCGCGCCCGGACCGGATCCCCGATACCGGCCAGGCCGACCGCCAGATACGACCGCACCTCGAGACTTTCGTCGTAGGCCCGGATCCGGAGCAGCAACTCGGTCGCTTCTTCGTAATGGCCGACCGATTCGCGGTAATGCGCGGTCTGCCCGTCCAGCGCGCCCAGATGCTGCACCACCATCGCCCGATTCCACACCTGTGCCTCGCCGGTGAGCGCCCGGGCGGCCCGCGCGTCGCGGCGGGAGGCATGGATGCGGCCCATGTTCTCCCAGATATTCGCCCGGGCGACCAGCGCGACGACCCTGATCTGTTCGTCGTCGGCACGCGCCCCGTCCGCGAGCAACCGGGCCAGCCGTATCGCATCGGCGGGGCAGGTCAGCAACAACCCGAGATAGCGCAGGGTCCCGGTCATGCCGACGGCATACCGCAGCAGCGCGCGGACCCGGGACCGGACCACCGCCAGCTCCCGGAGTCTGCGTGTCATGAAAGCCAGGTGCAGTGCGGTCATGGCATGGCCGAGCATGTGCAGATCGGCGTGGGTGCCCGACGCGTGCCCGGGCGGCGGTAGCGCGAGCAGCCGCGGAATCCATCCCAGCAGTTCCAGGTGCGCCCCGTGCGCGACCCATCGCATGGCTAGCACCGGAAAAACGGCGTAGACGGTGACCCGGTCCCGGCCCGCCTCGGCCCGGCGCAGCACCGCGACGAGGTTGTCCAGTTCCGCGACCATGAGCAGGGCCGGTCCGAGTTCGTCACCGGCGAGGTATCGCTGCGCGACCGCCACCGCGAATTCGCACGCCCAGCGCGCCATCCGCGACTCCACGAGTTCGACCTCGCCGCCGTTCTCGTGCTCGGCCGCGATCAACTGCTGCTCACCGAATTCGCGGACCGTCTCCAGCATCCGGTAGCGCACACTCACTACGTGATCGGCGTCAGTGTCCTCGACAACGGTCAGCAGCGACTGCCCGACCAGTCCGTCGACAGCTGTCGCGATATCACCGACCTCCGGCCCCCCGGCCACCACCTCCGCCGCGTCCAGTGTGAAACCCGCGGGGAAACGGCACATCCGGCGCAGGGCGATCTGCTGGGCGGGCTCGAGCAGGTTCCAGCTCCAGGCGATCACCGCGTGCAGGGTGCGGTGCCGTTCCGGCGAGGTGCGGTCGCCGGTGCGCAACAAAGCGAAACGTTGGTCGAGCCGCCGCTCGATATCCTCCACGCTCATGGTCCGCACCCGGGCGGCGGCGAGTTCGATGGCCAGCGGCAAGCCGTCCAGCGTATGGCAGAGCCGGGCCACGACCACCGGGTCCAGCCGGACCGACGGCCGGACCGCGCGGGCCCGGGCGGCGAACAGGTCGGTCGCCGGTGACCCGCCGGGGTCGATCGCCAACGGCGCCAGCGGAAACACCGTTTCGGCGGTGATCGCCAGCGGCGATCTGCTGGTGGTGAGCACGGTCAGCTGGGGGCAGCTGCCCACCAGGTCGGCGACCACCAGGGCCGCGCTGTCGATCAGATGTTCACAGTTGTCCAGTACCAGCAGCATCGGCCGGGCCGACAGCGCGTCGCGGAGCCGGCGGCTGCTGTCGGTGGGCGGGCGCACCTGCGGCAGCGCGCGATCCCGGACGGTCTCCCCGAGCCCCACCGCCCCCGCTATCGCGGACTCGATATCCACCACCGCGTCCCGGCTCGTACCCTCCGGACGCACCGAGGCCAGTTCCACCAGCACCACCGGACGGTCGACGGCCGAGCGGGCGGCGAGTTCATTGGCCACCCGCGTCTTTCCGGCCCCGCCGGGCCCGAGCACGGTGGTCACCCGCGAAACGCGGAGTAGGCGGGCCAGTTCCGCGAGATCGTCGGCACGGCCGAGCAGCGCGTTGGGCGCGGCTCGCACGCCGACCGCCGCGAACGGTGTTGGTGGCGCGGCCGATCCGGGTCGGTCCGGTTGCGTCTCGAATCCGTTACCGCCGCGCAGGATCGCGGTGTTGAGTTCGGTGATCGCGGCCCCGGGATCGGTACCGAGTTCGGTGGCCAGTGTCGCCCGCAGTGCGGCGAAAACGTCCAATGCCTCGTTGTCGCGGCCCGCTGCGGCGAGCAAACGCATCAGGGTTCGGGCGCGGGCCTCGTCCGCGGGCCGCTGCCGCGCTTGCGCGCGGGCGATCTCGACGGCGCCATCGAGATCGCCGCAGGCCTCCCGGGCCGCTCGCTCGATATCGTCGAGGTCGCCGGCGTATTCCGCGGCCAGACCGGCGAGTTCGGTGGCCGGTTCGCTCGGCGGCAGATCTGTGCCCGGCTCACCGCACCACAGGCCGCGGGCCCTTTCCACGATGGCCAGCGCCGTGGCCGGATCACCCGCGGAAACCGCGGCGCCGGCCCGGCGCGCCGACTGCCGCGCGGCCGTCAGGTCCACCTGTTCCGGTCCCAGCGCGAGCCGATATCCGGCCGGGCCCGCCTCCAGCACTCCCTCGGGCAGCGCGGCCCGCAGCCGCGAGATCTGGGTGTGCAGCGCGTTCATCGGCGAGCGCGGGGGCGCGCCGCCCCACACCTCTTGGATGAGTACGGCGGCGCTGCGGCTGCGACCCGGCCGCAGCGCCAGCGCGACCAGCAGCAATCGGGCCCGGGCCCCCGGCAATGCCACCAGTTCGCCGTCGCGGCGCAGCGCGATACGACCCAGCAACGTGACCACGAGTGTTTCGTCCGCGAATGCCGGGATCACCGGGGGACGGCCGGGCGAGCGGCCGGGATCGACAACCATACCGACGCCATCGTATGCGCCGAACCACCCCGTCAGCGCGTCGTCACCACCGGGTCGTGGCGTCAGGCCCGCCACCGGCCGGTGGCCAGGAACTCGTCCAGGACCGCCGTGGGCTCGGCCAGCTCCCACCCCTGGTCCGCGACCCATTCATCGCTGTAATAGGTGCCCGCGTAGCGTTCACCGCCGTCGCACAACAGGGTGACCACGCTGCCGCTGCGCCCGGTCGCCAGCATCTGCGCGATCAGCGCGCACGCACCCCAGAAGTTGGTGCCGGTGGAACCGCCCACCTTCCGGCCGAGACCCCGGCTCGCGAACCGGGCCGCGGCGATCGAGGCGGCGTCGGGCACGTGGATCATCCGGTCCACCACCTCCGGGACGAACGACGGTTCCATCCGGGGACGCCCGATCCCTTCGATCCGCGACGGCATACCGGTCGTGTAGTCGCGCAGCCCGGTTTCGTAGGCACCGTAGAAGGCGGAGTTGTCCGGATCCACCACGGCCAGCCGGGTCGGGTATCTGCGGTAGCGCAGATACCGGCCGATGGTCGCGCTGGTACCGCCGGTGCCGGCGCCGACCACGATCCACTCCGGCACCGGGTGGGTCTCCAGGGTCAGCTGGTCGAATATGGACTCGGCGATATTGTTGTTACCGCGCCAATCCGTCGCACGTTCGGCGTTGGTGAACTGGTCGAGGTAGTGCCCGCCGCATTCGGCGGCCAGCCGGGCCGCCTCGGTGTACATCTCGGGCGGGCGCCGGACGTAGTGGCACCGCCCACCCTGGGCCTCGATGAGCGCGATCTTCTGTGGCGAGGTGTTGGCCGGGACCACCGCCACGAAGTCCAGGCCGAGCAGTTGGGCGAAATACGCCTCGCTCACCGCGGTCGATCCGGAGGAGGCCTCGACGATCGTGGTCCCCTCGGTGATCCAGCCGTTGCACAGGGCGTAGAGGAACAGGGACCGGGCCAGCCGGTGCTTCAGGCTGCCGGTGATATGGGTGGATTCGTCCTTGAGGTAGAGCTGCACATTCCAGCCGGCCGGCAGCGGGTACCGGAGCAGATGGGTGTCGGCGCTGCGCTGGGCGTCGGCATCGATGAGCCGGACCGCCTCATCGGCCCAGTCGCGCGGATTGCCGCGCGCGCAGGACTTCACGCCGGGCCGCCGGAGCTGCCCTTTTCTCCCCGCTCCGGATCCGTTTGCGGCGAGCTCTCGGGGGTTGTGCCGGGCTCCGGCGCGGCGGGTTTCTCCGGTGCGGCGGCCTCGGGCTCCCCGCGCAGCCGGGCCCGCAACTGCGCCTTGTCCCGGCGGCGGCCTTCGTCCACAGCCGCGATATCGGAGTTCACTTTCGCGCGCAGCCCCTTGAACAGGGTGAGCGAGAGCGGCAGTGCGATGACGATCGCGAAGAGAATCGCGACGACCAGCGGAATCTGCACTCCGACGAGCGCGGTCACCGCCACGATCACAGCGGTGAGTAGCGCGACCAACGCCAGCCGGGCCACGGTGTAGAGCGCCAGATTGCGGGCCAGCCGACGGCCCGGCGTTGTACCGGGCCGGGGGGCGTTCGGTTCCTCGGATAGGTTCGCGTCACTCACCTGACCAGCGTAAGCGACGCACCGAACCCCTTCGTACCGCGTATCCGTTTTGTCCATTACCTCCGCTTTACCAACAGTAGGTGGTTCGAACACCCGGGGGTCGCGGTGCCACTATGTCGGAACCCGATGAGAAGACGTGACGAAACAGAAAGGTTTGCCATGACCGCGATCGCCATGGGGGCGCAGGAGAACCTGTTGACCCCGGGCCAGGTTGCCGCCCTGTTCCACGTAGACCCCAAGACCGTCACCCGCTGGGCGCATGCGGGACGGCTCGGCTCGCTGCGGACCCCGGGTGGCCATCGCCGGTTCCGCGAATCGGAGGTGATGCGCCTGCTCGAATCGCTCACCACCGAGGCGACCGTACGCGGCTGAGTCCGCGTCCCCACGGACGGCGTCACTACGCGGGCAGCTCGGCCGCTTCTTCTCGCGGCTGAGCTGGTCCCGGCGGAGCGCACCGTCCTATGAGCACGGTGTGGCCGGGTCCATCCGCCGGTCCGCGCGCGACGGCAGCGAAGGCGCAGGTACGTCGGCCCCGCGGCCGCACTTACCCCGTAGCGGCTCGCGGAGTTAACCTCGTTGAAGGAGGTGAGCCACGTGATGTACCTGTTGGCACTCATCGCGATCATCGCGATCGTGGTGCTGTGCTGGAAGGCATTCGGCCCCGGGCAGAGCACGCCCACTTCGGGACCGACCCGAAAACGTATTCTCGGCCCGGATGACGATCCCGAATTCCTCTGGCGTATCTCACGTCAGCAGAAACATCGGGACGGCGATCCGGGGCCCGCGGAGCACTGACCCCACTCCCCGGCGACAAAACCGGCCGCGGGTTCGCCCCGCGGCCCGGAGGTCGGGATCAATCGCTGGTGCTGTCCAGTTGAGGCAGCCCTTCGACCGCACGTAATTTATCCGCGACCACGGCCAGACGGTCGAGCGCCTCGGCCGGCAAGCCGACCGCGGTGCGCACCAATCTGACCAGGGAGTCGGGCTCCAGACCGCAGATGAGCGCGTTGTTCGCGGCCACAGATGTGCAGCAATCGGCATCGCCGCTGTTATTCGAACTGAGATTCTCCGAATCCACTGCCGCTCTCCTCATTGCTCGCCGCGCTATGGAGGGGAAATGACCGGTCACGCCCGGTGTATCGCAGGCCGGGCCTCGTACAGTTCAGCAAATAACCCGCCCGAACAATAGCAACTGGGCATTGCAGCGGAGTAACGATCATTACGGCCGGAGAAATAGCCGTCCGATCAGGTCAGGCCGGAGTAACTGTGCAGCCCGGAAACGACCAGATTGATGATGAAGAGGTTGAACAGCATCGCCACGAAACCCGCCACATTGATCCACGCGGCTTTTGTGTCCCGCCAGCCGGAGGTGGCCCGTGCGTGCAGGTACGCAGCGTAGAGCACCCAGGCGATGAACGAGCAGGTCTCCTTCGGATCCCAGCCCCAGAAGCGGCCCCAGGCCGCCTCGGCCCAGATCGCCCCGAGAATGACCCCGGCGCCGAAAAGCGGGAACCCGATGATGGTGGTGCGGTAGGCCAGCCGGTCGAGGGTGCGGGCATCGGGCAGGCGACGTGCGATCGCACCCACGATATTCGAGGATTCGGCGCCTTCGGGCTGACGCAGCCGGTACAGGAACAGCAGACTCGCCACACCCGACACCAGGAACACACCGCTGCCCAGGCTCACGATCGTGACGTGCAGCGGCAGCCAGAACGAGCGCAGCGCGGGTACCACCGGGGCCGCGTCGGTGTAGAGCACCGTGCCCGCGAGGAACATCAGGATCAGCATCGGTACGAGCAGGAACACCCATATCGCCCGATACCGCGCATCCCGCATGAGCACCAGGCCGACCACCGCCGCGGCCGCGGTCGCCATCGAAACGAACTCGTACATATTGCCGAGCGGAAATCGCCCGGTGGAAAACCCGCGCAGCACGATCGAGCCCACGTGCAGGGCCACCGCCACGAACAGCACCGAGAAGGCGCTGTTGCCGAACCGCTCGGACAGCGGCAGGGTCGGCGTCTCGACGATCCGGCCCGGAGTCGCACTACCCGCGGCCACGCCACCGGCGGGAACCATCTCCCGCTCGCTCACCTGCCGGACCCGCGTCGAGGCGTACTGCACGATCAACAGCAGCAGCACCAGCGCGTACACGACGATCGACGTCTTGTAGGCGAGGTCGCTGTAGCCGGCGAGCGTATCGTCGATCGGCATCGTTACATCTCCCGTGTTCGTACCGCGGTGCTCGGTGGACAGCGCTGCTGCCCGTGCGTGGTCGCCCACGCGGGTGTTCAGGGGCGGCGATCAGTCGCCGGACGCGTCCAGCAGCCGGTGCCGCAGGCGATCGAACTCCCCGCCCCAGCCGGCTTGATCGGTACGGGCCAGGCCGCCCATCTCTACTACGACGCGTCGTTGCTCCACGGTACCCTCCGGGGTCACCCGCAACCAGACCCGCCTCCGCGAAACCAGCAGCGAGACCAGCAACCCGCCCATCATCACCAGCGCGCTGACCAGCACCCACTGCTGCGCCGGATCGTGCGACACCTGGAGATTCACGAACTCCTCGGCCCCGTCGAAACGCACCTCGGCGCCGCCCGGCAGCTTCGTGGTCTCACCCGGCCGCAGATTCACCCGGGCTTCCTTGGTGAGCCGGCCTTGCGCGACCATTTCCTGATCGAGCGCGAAGATCGACTGTGGACGGCCGGTGTCCAGCCCGGTGTCACCACGATAGATATCGACCGCCACCGCCGGATCGGTCATCTCCGGGTACACCGAGGTGAGCAGCGACCCATGGAAAGCGGCGGTCGGCGCGAACAGTCCCTCGATCGCGATCTGATTCTGCCGCCGCTCCGCTTCGGTGGCGAACATTCCACCCGGTGGATCGATCCGCAGCACCCCGCTGGAGAGGAAGGTCTGCATATCGTTGGGCTGCCACTGCACGGTCTCGGTGCGCGTCTCACCGTTCGGGAAGGTCACGGTGAACGTCGGCGCGTAACCGTGCCCCTGCAGGTACACCCGGTCCCCACCGACCCGCAGCGGATGGTTCACCCGCAGGGTCGTATCCCGCCAGGTACCCGCGGCCAGATCCGCGCCCTCCTGATACGAGATATCGGAGGTGAACATCTCGGCCTGCCCGTTGTCGAGATAGTCGGCCCGGAAATTCTTCACCTTCACACACATCGGAGTCATTCCGGTGCCGTCGTTCACGTTCCCGGCCCGGAAGGAATCGAAAACCGCCGGCGAGGTGGTGCAGAAACCCGGCCCGTTGTTCGCGACGACGATCACATTGCCCTCGTAACCGAACAGCTTCCCGACCGCGATGGCCACCAGCAGACCCACCAGGGCCAGATGGAACACCAGATTGCCCAGTTCGCGGGTGTAGCCCTTCTCCGCCGACAGCGTGACCTCGCCGTCGCGCTCCCCCGGCCGGGTCTCGATACGCCAGCCGCGCAGCCGCGTCCGGGCCCGCTCGGCGATCTCGTCCGCATTGCCGTCGAGCACCACTCGATGGTGGTGCGGCAGCCGGGCCAGATTGCGCGGCACCCGCACCGGTGGGGTCCGCAGTGCGCGGTAGTGGTCCACCGTGCGCGGCAGAATACAACCCACGAGGGAGATGAACAGGAGCACATAGACCGCGGTGAACCAGAAGCTGGAGAACACGTCGAACAGCTCGAACCGGTCCATCCACTCACCGAGCACCGGCCGGTCGGCGATATAGGTCGCGACCTTCTGTTCGTTCAGGCTGCGCTGCGGCAGCAAGGCGCCCGGAATCGCGGCCAGGGCCAGCAGGAACAGCAGCACCAGCGCGGTCCGCATACTGGTGAGCCCCCGCCAGGCGTTGCGCACCAGCGCGCGGGCACGGCCCAGCGGGGATTGCCGGGGCGGTAGGACGGGGGGTGTCTCGGGAGGCATCGTCACGGTCATATCGGCAACGTCACCTCCGCGACGAAGCCGTCCCGGACCCAGCCGACGAACTGGTCCCAGGCCCCGGTGACCAATGCCGCCCCGACCGCGACCAGCAGGATTCCACCGACGATTTGAATCCGGCGGGAATTACGCCGCAGCCACCCCACCCCGCGCAGCGCGCTCGCCGACCCGAACGCCAGGATCACGAACGGCAGGCCGAGTCCCAGGCAGTAGGCGACGATGAGGGCGACGCCGCGCACCGCGGTGGTGCCCTCGGTACCGGCGGCCACCGCCATCACACCCGACAGCGTCGGACCCAGGCACGGGGTCCAGCCGAGCGCGAACACGGCGCCGAGCAGCGGAGCGCCGGCAATCCCGGCGAACCGCCGGGGCTCCATCCGGGTATCACGCTGCAACGCCGGGATCAGGCCCAGGAACGCCAGGCCCATCACGATGGTGACCACGCCACCCAGGCGCTGCAGCAGTTCCCGGTTCACATTGAGTGTCTGGATGAGACCGAAGACGGTGGCGGTGGCCAGCACGAACACCACCGTGAAACCGGCGACGAACAGTCCGGCCGCGCCCGCGACGCGCACCCGCCCCGAATCGGGCGCGGACGCGGTCTCCGCGGCGTCCGGGGTTTCGGTGAGCGCCGCCGTGGCGGTGCCACCGGCGGGCGCCGCGCTCCGGTTGCGCCGGGCCTGGTCCACGGTCGCCGGCGGCGCCTGCGCACCGACGAGACCGGCCAGGTAGGACAGATACCCCGGCACCAGCGGCACCACGCACGGCGAAGCGAACGACACCAGACCGGCCAGCAGGCAGGCGCCGAGGGCGAGCAGCAACGGCCCGGTGGCCGCTGTCTGCTGAAACGATTCCCCCACTCCTGCCAACACCGTCAACGCGAACTACGCTCCGATTCGCCCTCGGAGCCGGTCACGCGCCGCTCGTCACCGCGGCCACCCGGCGCGGTCGATCCCCGGCCACCGGACGGGCGCGAACTCGACACCCGCCGATCACTGCCGGGCTGCTGGACCGCGGGCTGTAGCTCCCACGAGCCGAGCGAGGACTTCACCAGAACCTCGGCCCGGACTCCGCGCGGCGGCCGGGTCGCCCCATAGCGGCGTACGCCTCGGGATCGAAGACTTCTCATGATGCTCCCTCCGCGGCGATGCTCTGCACCACCGGTAAAAGATCTTCGGCGAGTAGGGCGCGCAGGAAAACCGCCGCCACCCGATGGTCCCGATCCAGCACCAGAGTTGTGGGAATGACACTGGTCGGGAAATTTCCACCGAGCGCCAGCAGCGTGCGCATCGACGGGTCGTAGATAGACGGATAACCGACGTGATTATCGATGACGAAATCTTGTGCTTTGTCCTGCTGGAGATCACGGACATTGATCCCGAGGAAAGCGACCCCGAGATCTTTGGTCTGTTCGTAGACCTGTTCGAGCGCGGGAACCTCACCGCGGCAGGGCCCGCACCACTGCCCCCACAGATTGATGACGACGACCTGGCCCGGGAAATCCTCCACCGAGACGTTCTCCCCGGTATCGGACATCAGCTCGGGACCCGCGAGCTTGCCGATCGTGCCACGGGTGGACGGCGGATCGTAGAAGATATCGGTCTGCCCGCCCGGCGAGACGAATTCGAAGGTGCCGCCAGTGGCCACCGCGTCGGTACCGGTCGAACAGGCCGACGCGGTCAGGCACAGCAGTGCGGCGAGCACCGGCAGCAGCCGGGACCCGAATGCCGCGGCACCCTTACTCCTGCGCT
>NZ_BDBX01000067.1 GCF_001613205.1 Nocardia sienata NBRC 100364
TCGGCCGCCGCGGGATCGGACTCGGCCGCCGGCGCCTCGGATCCATCCGAAGCGTTGTCCTCGCGTCCACCGGACTCGGTATCGGCCGCACGCCGCCGCCGGCGTCGCCGCCGCGCGGGTGCCTCGGCCGGCTGCGCCTCGTCGTCCGGACCCGTCCCGGCCGGCGCGTCGGCCGAGGTTGCGGTCACGTCCGCCTCGACCGGTTTGCCGCCGCGCGTGCGCCGGCGGTTGCGCTTACGCGGTGCCCGCTCGGGCCGCTCGACCACCACGGCATCGGGATCACGCTGGGGCTTGTGCGCCCCGACGGTGCCGGTGACGCCCTCCGGGATGCCCAGGTCGGCGAACAGGTGCGGGGAGCGTGAATAGGTTTCCACGGGGTCGGGGATGCCCAGCCCGAGCGCGGCATCGATGGACGCCCAGCGGGTCAGTTCGTCCCAGTCGATCAGGGTGACCGCGACACCGGTGCGCCCGGCCCGGCCGGTGCGGCCGATCCGGTGCACATAGGTCTTCTCGTCCTCCGGGCACTGGTAGTTCACGACGTGCGTCACATCATCGATATCGATACCGCGTGCCGCGACATCGGTCGCGACCAGGACATCGATGGTGCCCTTCCGGAATTTCGCCAGCGCTTTCTCGCGCGCGATCTGCCCGAGATCGCCGTGGACCGCGCCGACCGCGAATCCGCGTTCGGCCAATTCGTCGGCGACTTTCTGCGCGGTGCGTTTGGTGCGGGTGAAGATCATGGTGGCGCCCCGGCCCTCGGCCTGTAGCACCCGTGCGACCAGTTCGCTCTTGTCCAGCGCGTGCGCCCGGTACACGAATTGTGCGGTGCGATCGTGTACCGCCGAGTCATGGGGTTCCTCTGCCCGGATATGAGTTGGGCGAGTGAGGAAAGTGCGGGCCAGGGTGATGATCGGACCGGGCATGGTCGCCGAGAACAACATGGTCTGCCGTTTGTCCGGCACCATGCCGAGAATGCGCTCGATATCGGGCAGAAAGCCCAGGTCGAGCATTTCGTCGGCCTCGTCCAATACCAGGACGCCCACTTTGCCGAGGATCAGGTGCTGCTGATCGGCCAGGTCGAGCAGGCGGCCCGGTGTGCCGACCACGACGTCGACCCCGGCGCGCAGCGCCTCGATCTGCGCTTCGTAGGGGCGACCGCCGTAGATCGAGGTGACCCGCAGTGGCCCCTTCTGGTTCGTGAGGTATTTCGCCGCGTTCTCCAGGTCCTGGGTCACCTGGATGCACAGTTCGCGCGTCGGCACGATGACCAGGGCGCGCGGAGTGCCGTCCAGCGGCGTGGTCCCGGATTCGATGCTGCTGATCCGGTGCAGCAAGGGAACTCCGAACCCGAAGGTTTTGCCCATACCGGTACGGGCCTGACCGATGAGGTCCTCCCCGGCCAGGGCCAGGGGCAGGGTGAGTTCCTGGATTGCGAAAGTGCGTTCGATACCGATCTCACCGAGCGCGCGTACGATTTCGTCGCGTACTCCCAATTCGGTGAAAGTCGGTGCGGTGTGTGCGGAGTCCAACTCGGCTGTCAGCAGCGTCTCCGCCAGACCGGGTTCCGGTTCAACTGTGATCTTGCTCAGGTTCGTGCCTTCCCTCGTTATCGCGCTACACGCGCACGAGGCGTGGGGCGGACCGGCCGGTCCGCGACGACCACGGATCCGCCCTGCGATACTCACCCGGGCCGCCGCCGGATGTCGGCAGGTGCCCCGATGGGGGCAGCGAAGCTCGGACATCGGCGCAGCGCATCGGTGACGCGGATCTGGTGCGCGCACATTTTCCGTGGACCCCGGAGAATTCTTCGACCACCGCACGACGCACCGTGGCGGTGCGCGACTATCGGCGCTGCCGGTTCTCATGGATCGGCTGAATTCTTCCGTTGTCCGTCGCGATTGTAGCGTGCTATTGTTCCGCGCTCCGAAAGGCGCTCGCGCAAATCCGCTGGATGTTGATCTTTTCGATGACCACTCCGGGTGAGCCGCGCTGTGTGGCAGAGCGTTTCGCCCGGTGCGGCAGCTGTTCGCACGCACCCGGGAGCCGGTATTCGCGGTAAGTGATTCGGCACACACCCGAACGGCCGGGAGCCGGCATAGCTGGTACCGCCATATACATCTATGAGAGATTCGTGCCGTGAGCATCGCAGACCGAGGTATCGCCCTGGCCGATCGCGCCGTCCGCGCGGTGGATCCGGACGGTGAGCTGGCCCGGGCCGTCGAGCGGGCCGCGCGCAACGCCTGGGCCATGACCTTCGGCGACGGCGTCGAAGGGCGCCGGCCCACCCCGTCGTCGGTGCTGTGGGACCGGCCGCATCGCCTGCTCCGCCGTTTCGAACCCGCCCTGCTCGCCGGTACCACCGACCCGTCGGCGGCCGCGGTACTGCTGGTGCCGCCGCTCGCCGCGCCCGCGAGCTGCTTCGACCTGCGCCCGGGCCAGAGTCTCGCGGAGTTCCTGCTGGAGACCGGTCGCGCGCCGTATGTGATCGACTACGGCGAGATCACCTACGCCGACCGCCGGATGGGCTTCGACGACTGGGTCTACGACATCCTGCCCGAGGCGATCCGCCGCACCGCCGCCGATCGGGCCGCCGCCGGCGGCGAGCCGGAGGTGGACCTGGTCGGCTGGTCGCTGGGCGGCACCATGGCACTGCTGACCGTGGCCGCGGACAACGATCTGCCGGTGCGTTCGATCACCGCGATCGGTGCGCCGCTGAACTACCGCGCGATGCCGCTGACGCCGCAGCTCGCCGCGGCCGCCCGGCTCACCGGCACCGGCGATGCCGTGGGTGCGGCGTTGCGCGCGGTGGGCGGTGTTCCGGCCCCCCTGACCCGGCTCGCGTACCGCATCACCGCCTGGGACCGAGAGGTCAAACGGCCCTGGTTCGTCGCCAGCAACCTCGCCCGCACCGAATCGTTGGCCCGGATGGAGGCCATCGACCGCTTCATGGCCGATATGCCCGGCTACCCGGGTCGCATGTACCAGCAGCTGTGGAACCGGCTGGTGCTGCGCGACGAAATCGGCCGCGGTGTGGTCGATCTCGGGCGCGGGCCGGTCCGCCTGGCCGACATCATCGCCCCGGTGCTGCTGGTCGGCGGGCCCGCCGATGTCATCACTCCGGCCCGTGCGGTCGAGCACGGACTGAAAACGCTCACCGGTGCGAAAGCGGTCCACTACGAAACCGCGCCCGGCGGACATCTCGGCATACTCACCGGTGCCACCGCCCGCGCGACGACCTGGAACTATCTGGACAAGTTCCTCACAACACCCGTGTGAGCGCGGCATCGCGCAACGCGGGCGTACTACGCTGGAGTTCCATGGGAGCACAGTCACCGGCCGGTCTGAGTGTTACAGCGAGCGATTCGTCGGCTTCGCCGATTCCTGCCGATCATGCCGGCGTGACCGACCTGTTCGCGGTACTCGCCTATGGCGAGATATCCGCGTTCTACCGGCTGAGCGAGGAAGCCACGCTGTCACCCACCCTGCGCGGCAAGGTCGCGGTGGCCCGGATGGCGGCGGCCGAACTCGCGCATTTCGAACGGCTGGACGCGGCACTGAGCGCGCGCGGCGCCGATGTGTACGCGGCCATGGCTCCGTTCACCCGGGCGCTCGACGACTACCACCGCTCCACCGACCCGTCCACCTGGCTCGAGTCGATGGTCAAATTCCACGTCGGTGACGGTATCGCCGCCGACTTCTATCGGGAGATCGCCGGTGCGCTTAGCCCGGATGTGGCCGCCGTGGTGCGAGATGTGCTCGCCGACACCGGCCATTCGGAATTCGTCGTGGAAGAGGTCCGCCGCGCGGTCGCGGCCAGCCGGTCCGAACGAGACCGGCTGACGCTGTGGGGCCGCCGTCTGCTCGGCGAAGCGATCACCCAGGCCCAGTATGTGATGGCCCAGCGCGACGAACTCACCGAACTCGTCCTGGCCGCCACCGGAGACCTCAACGGGATCGCCACGCTGTTCGAACATATGCAGAGCGCCCACGCCGAACGAATGGCGGTACTCGGTCTCTGACGTTTCGACCCGGCCGGACGACAGTGACTCGGGCCTCTCCGGGCCGGTCGAGGCACCCGCCTGAGAACCCTTCCATTCCCACTCCGGATGGTCCACCTCCGTGGTCGGGGCCCGCCCCCGATTCTGGACCGACGGAGCGAAGGAGCGCAGCGACTGAGCGGAGGAGGGAAGAATCGGGGTCACAGGG
This sequence comes from Nocardia sienata NBRC 100364, assembly GCF_001613205.1. Taxonomy (GTDB): domain Bacteria; phylum Actinomycetota; class Actinomycetes; order Mycobacteriales; family Mycobacteriaceae; genus Nocardia; species Nocardia sienata. The sequence continues at coordinate 4,210 of NZ_BDBX01000067.1, forward strand.
CCCCGACCCGCGGCGCCGGAGGCGCCGCCATAAACACTGTTCGCTGACAGCGCACCCCGTCGTGTGTCCGGGCTCCGGCGGCTCAACTAGCCTTACTGGGACAGCACAGGACTCTAGGTTCGGAGGTTGGCCGTGGAGGTCAAGATCGGTATTTCGGATAGCCCGCGTGAACTCGTCATCGCCAGCTCGCAGAGCCCGGACGAGGTCGAGGCTCTGGTTTCCGAGGCGCTGGCCGCTACCAGCGGGGTCCTGGCGCTGGCCGACGAGAAGGGCCGCAAGTACCTGATCCAGGCCGGCAAGGTCGCCTATGTGGAGATCGGGGCCGTGACCGGCGGCCGGGTGGGCTTCGCCGCGGTCTGAGGACCGGGCCCCGACGATCGGAAGCCCCTGCCGGTCCGGCAGGGGCTTCGTCGTGTCCGGGTCGGCGGGAGTTCAGCCGATCGGGTGCAGGGGGACGTGTTTGAGGCCGCCCCAGGCCAGTGCGACCGTGGTGTCCACCGCTTCGTCCTTGGGAATGGGGCGGTCGGCTTCCAGCCAGTATCGGGCGGTGAACTGGCTCGCGCCGACCAGACCGACCGCGAGGATGCGGGCCCGGTAGGGGTCGAGGCCGGAATCGTGGGCGACGAGGTCGTAGACGGCGTCCACGCAGGCTTCGGTGGCTTGTTCGACGCGGCGCTGGACCTGGGGCTCGTTGGTGAGATCGGATTCGAAGACCAGCCGGAAGCCCTGCATCTCATTGTCGACGAAGTCGTAGTAGGCCGCGACCGCCGCGCGCACGCGCTGCTTGTTGTCGGTGGTGGAGCGCAGCGCCTGACGCACGCTCGACACCAGCATGTCGACATAGTTCTGCAGGACGGCCAGGTACAGCTCCAGCTTGCTGGTGAAGTGCTGATACAGCACCGGCTTGCTGACGCCTGCGCACTGGGAGATCTCGTCCATACCGGCGGCGTGATAGCCGCGTAGTACGAAGATCTCGCTGGCGGCGGCAAGTAGTTGCTGGCGCCGCTCGTCACGGGGAAGCCGGGTGCCACGTTTGGGGGCGGTGCCGGACGACGAGCGGGACGTCATCCGGTCCACGAGGTCGGTCATATTCGGATCTCCCAGTCGATTCCCCGGCAAAGGGGTGTGTACCGGGTCTTTCGAGCACCATACTCGCTTCCGATGCTGTTGCCGACCCGGGTTGGCGAACCCGGGATGGGCCCCGATCCGCATGGTGCTCTTCGGGAATGCTCGAAAGTGGCTCGGCGGCTCCGGGGGGCGCGGCCGCCGGGGGTACTTCCATTGTGGCTGTTACGGCGGGTTGTGAGAGTCTGGAGCCGTGACCGACCGACCGGAAAACCCCTCCGGCGGCGGGCGCAGCGCGCACCGCCCCCAGGATTCGGATGTCGCGGTCGCCGCGGGGGCGGCGATGGCGATATCGCACGACGACGGATCCCGGGAGCCGTTACGCGCGCGCCGGGACCCGGAGGGTGATCCGCCGTCCGCCGCCCCGCTCGCGGCCGGGCGGCGACCGCGGCGGCTGCGTCACGTCGTATCCAGATACGGGTGGCGGGTGTACGCATTGCCGGTCCTGCTGGCGCTGACGGTGTTCGTCGTGGTCGACGCGGTGCGCACCGGTCGTGGAGGCCCCGTGGATCCGATCGATCCCGGTTTCGGGGCGTTGGGTCCGCCGCCGGCCAGTGCGGGAGTCATCGGCGCACCGCCGGGCGACGGGACCTTCCCCGAGGATCTGCCGATCGGGGCGCTGCCCGCGGGCGGGAAGTTCACCGAGACGGGTATGGGCACCTGGCGGATAGTGCCGGGCACCTCCGCCCGAATCGGCGCGGGTGAGCAGTACACCTTCACCTACACCGTCGAAATCGAGAACGGCATCGACACGCGTAATTTCGGCGGCGACGAATCGGTGGCCCGGATGGTCGATTCCACGCTGGGTAATCCGAAGAGCTGGGTGCACGACCGCAAGTTCGCCTTCCAGCGCATCGATCGCGGAGAGCCGGATTTCCGGATCTCGCTCACCGCCCGCGCGACCACCCGCGAAGTCTGCGGATTCGATATCCCGATCGATTCCTCGTGCTACAACTCCGATCGCGCCCGGGTGGTGCTGTCGGAGGCGCGCTGGGTACGCGGGGCTCCGGCGTTCGACGGCGATATCGGCTCCTACCGGCAGTATCTTGTCAACCACGAGGTCGGGCACGCCATCGGCTATCACGAGCATCAGCCTTGCGAGAGCGAGGGCGGTCTGGCCCCGGTGATGATGCAGCAGACCTTCGGCACCGCCAACAACGAGATCGCCGTCCTGGATCCGTACGGGGTGGTGCCGATGGACGGCAAGACCTGCCGCTTCAACCCCTGGCCGTATCCGCGCGGCTGAGCGGGCCCCGGTGCACCCGGGTCCGCCGCCGGGGACCGGCGCCGGCCCGGGAAGAATGGCTCGCGCGCCGGCGTTGTACAGGGAACCTACGCCGGTGTGGGTGCGGGTCACAGCGGCCACGGGTCACCGCCGTACGCACCCCGCACACCCACATCCGGCTATTTCGATACGAGGAGTTCGAAGACGTGTCATCACCGCAGTCCCTGCCCCCACTTGTGGAGCCCGCCGCCGAGCTGACCAGGGACGAGGTCGCCCGTTACAGCCGTCACCTGATCATCCCCGACCTCGGGATGGACGGGCAGAAACGGCTGAAGAACGCGAAGGTGCTCGTGATCGGCGCCGGCGGGCTGGGTTCTCCGGCCCTGCTGTACCTGGCCGCCGCCGGCGTGGGCACCCTGGGCATCGTCGAGTTCGACGAGGTCGATGCCTCGAATCTGCAGCGGCAGGTCATCCACGGTGAATCCGATATCGGCCGCCCCAAGGCCGACAGCGCCCGCGATTCCATTCTGGAGATCAACTCCGGGATCGATGTGCGCTTGCACAAGATCCGGCTGGAGCCGGAGAACGCGGTGGCGCTCTTCGCCGAATACGACCTGATTCTGGACGGTACCGACAACTTCGCGACCCGCTACCTGGTCAACGATGCCGCGGTGCTGGCCGGCAAACCGTACGTCTGGGGCTCGATCTACCGGTTCGAGGGCCAGGTCTCGGTGTTCTGGGAGGACGCCCCGGACGGTCGCGGGATCAACTACCGGGATCTGTACCCGGAGGCCCCGCCGCCCGGAATGGTTCCCTCCTGCGCCGAGGGCGGCGTGCTGGGCGTGCTGTGCGCGTCCATCGGTTCGGTCATGGTGACCGAGGCCATCAAACTGATCACCGGTATCGGTGACCCGCTGCTGGGCCGGCTCATGGTGTACGACGCACTCGATATGAGCTACCGGACCATCAAGCTGCGCCGCGATCCCGCGCGGCAGCCGATCACCGAACTGATCGACTACGAGGCGTTCTGCGGTGTGGTGTCCGAGGAGGGGCAGGCCGCGGCCGCCGGTTCCACCGTGACCGCACGTGAGCTCAAGGAACTGCTGGACGCCGGTGATGTGGAGTTGATCGATGTGCGTGAACCGGTGGAATGGGACATCGTGCACATCGAGGGCGCGACGCTGATCCCGAAGGATCGCATCCTCTCGGGGGAGGCACTGGCCGAACTGCCGCAGAACCGCAAGATCGTGCTGCACTGCAAGACGGGTATCCGGTCGGCCGAGGCGCTGGCCGCGCTCAAACGGGCCGGGTTCGCCGACGCCACGCATCTACAGGGCGGCGTGATCGCTTGGGCGCACCAGGTCGACCCCTCGCTGCCGGTGTACTGAGCCGCCGCGCGAAACAGGCCGCTGACCTGCGCGTGAGCCGCGCGCGGGCGGCGGCTCCGGTCCCCGCGCGCGGTATGTGACCGAGGACGGTCGCGGTGTGTCGCGGCACTGCTACGACACGGTGTGGCGCGATACCCGGGCCCGGTGGCGGGAGTACGGTACGGCCGTGACCACCACTGTCGAACCCCCCGAACATGTGCGGGCCACGTACGGTCTGCGGGAAATGACCCCCGTCGCTCTGGGCGACTGGGAGGGTGGCTGGCGCCTCGGTGATGTGGTGCTCAGCCCCGTCGCCGACCATGCGCGCGCGGCCTGGTCGGCGAAGGTTCGGGAGAGCCTGCGGGTGGACGGGGTGCGGGTGGCCCGCCCGGTGCGGGCCACCGACGGCCGGTACGTGGTGTCGGGCTGGCGATGCGACACGTATATGTCGGGCTGTCCCGAACCGCGGCACGACGAGGTGGTATCGGTTTCGCTGCGACTGCACAAGGCCACCGCGACTCTCGAGCGGCCCCGCTTCCTCTCCCAGCCACCCGTCACACCCTGGCTGGACGTGGACGTTTTCGTCGCCGCGGACCGGGCTGCGTGGGAGGCCGTGCCGCTGCGGACGCTGCGCGCGGCGGGCGCGGTGATGGAGAACTCGCCCGACGGACGGCACAGCCTGGAACTGATCGGTCAGCTGGCCACGCTGCGCAAACCCGTGCGGACGCCGCCGCAGCTGGTGCACGGCGACCTGTTCGGCACCGTGCTGTTCGCCGGGGCGCAGACACCCGCGCTCACCGATCTGACCCCGTACTGGCGGCCACCGGCGTGGGCGGCGGGCGTGGTCGTGGTGGACGCGCTGTCGTGGGGTGGGGCCGATGACGGGCTGCTCGAACGCTGGTCCGACCTGCCGGAATGGCCGCAGATGTTGTTGCGCGCGGTGATGTTCCGGCTGGCGGTCCATGTGCTGCATCCGCGGTCCACACCGGAAGCGCTGCCGGGGTTGGTCCGGACGGCGGATATGGTGCGATTCCTGCTGTGACAGCGTGCCTGCCCCGGCCCACCGATCCGAACCCGGCAATCCGAGATGTCGGACAGGCTCTGGGCCTCGTCCGCTCCACGCGGGACCCGAGATGAGTGAGGGCCCGGCCGGTATCGAACCGGCCGGGCCCTGCCCTGGCTGCGGAGCCCTCAGACGTTGGCGTACGCCAGCGAGGGCACCCGGCCCACCGCGAACGAGGCGCGGCGGTAGAACCACCAGGTGACCCCGGCCATCACCAGGAACGTGGCAGCGTAGGCCCAGAACGCGGGCGCCATGGTGCCGAAATGGGTATTGGACAGGCGCAGTGCCTGCTGTAGCACGAAACCGCCGAAGGCACCGACCGCCCCGATGACCCCTATGGCCGCGCCCGCCTGCCGCTTCGCCGAGGCCGCCCCCTCCGCCGGCTCCAGACCGTGCTCGGAGGCGTACTTCTTGGCCTCGGCGCCGAAGATGGACGGGATCATCCGGTAGGTGGAGCCGTTACCGATACCGGTCAGCACGAAGAGCATGAGGAAGGCGAGCAGGTAGAGCGGAAAACTCTTCATCTCGAGCGCGGCCATGATGAGTGCGACCGCGACGGCCATCCCGCCGAATACGGCGATGGTGATCTTCGCGCCGCCGCCCAGTCTGTCGGAGAGCCAGCCGCCGAACGGCCGGGAGAAGGAGCCGACGAGGGCGCCGAGGAACGCGAGATTGCCGAGGGTGGTGATCCAGCCGATGCTCGCCAGATCCGGGAAGTTGGCCTTGATGAGTGTCGGGAAGGCGAACGAGAATCCGATGAACGAGCCGAAGGTACCGATGTAGAGAAACGCCATCACCCAGGTGTGGTGATTGGTCAGCGCGGGTTTGTAGGACCGTCCGTCGGATTTCGCGGTGGACAGGCTGTCCATGTACCGCAGCGCGCCGAACGCGGCGGCCAGGATGAACGGAATCCACACCAGCACCGCCAGGGTGATCCCGAAGCGGTATCCGGCCGCGTCCTTCGCGGTGAGATGGGTGCCGAGGGTGATCAGCAGCGGCACCAGCAGCTGGGTCTGGGCGACACCGAGATTGCCGCCCGCGGCATTGATCCCGAGCGCCGCACCCTTCTTCCCGTCGGGGAAGAAGAACGAGATATTGGCCATCGACGACGAGAAATTGCCGCCACCGAAACCGGACAGCGCGGCCAGGACCACGAAAACCCACAGGGGCGTGCCGGGCTGGTTGACGAAGACGATCAGGCCGACGACGGGGACGAGCAGCATCGCGGCGCTGAACACCGTGAAGGCCCGTCCGCCGAACCGAGGGATGGCGAAGGTGTAGGGAATGCGCAGGGTCGAACCGACCAGCGTGGGAATGGACGTGAGCAGCAGGGCATTGCCGACCGCGACCGGGTCACCTTTGCCGAGCCCGTCCAGGAATGCGAATCCGGCAGCGCCCATTCCGGTCACGACGCTGGCCCACAGGACCCAGATACTGAATCCGAGGTTCTCCGCGAACACCGAGAACAGCAAGTTCTTCTTGGCGGTGCGGTCGGCGCCGGATTTCCAGAACCGCTCGTTGTCCGGTTCCCACCGGTCGATCCAGCGACCCCGGCGCTGGTGGACGAAAGTCGTTGCGGTCTCGGGTGGTTGCCGGCCGGTGTCGGCTGTCGCGGTCATCGGCGCCCCTCTCGTCGTTACTCGACGCCCCCCGGACCGGGGCGCCCGGCTGCGGCAGTCGGGCGGTCGAGTGTGGTGTCGTGACGTGAGAAAACGCTAGGAGCCGGGTGTTTCCACCACGTGGCGCGCAATGACGATCGCCACAAATCCCGCTCACGGCACAGCCGCACCCGGGTGATCGGTCCGTAACCTCGATGGAACCCGTCAGTGGTCGCGGTAATCGGCCAGCAGGGTGTCGAGGAAGCATCGGGTGGTGCGGGCGGCCTTTTCGGCGTCACCGTCGATGATGGCCTGTACCAGTTCGCGATGTTCGGCGGCGTACCAGCTGTCGATCCGGTCGGTGCGCGAACGGATCCCGGACTCGATGTAGCCCAGCAACGAGTCGTAGAACTCGATGTACACGGCGTTGCCGCTGGCGAGCACGATCGCCCGGTGTAGTTGGACATCGGCCTCGATGGCCGCGGCCCGATCCACCCGCCACAGCCGGTTGCGGTCGTCGAGCAGCCGGCGCAGGGTGGCGATATCGGTGTCGTCGCGCCGGTGGGCGGCCAGCGCGGCGGCGGTGGCCTCGAGTCCGTGGCGTAATTCCAGGACATCGCGTTCGGCGGCTTCAGCGAAATATTTGGTCAGTGTCCCGCCCACCTCGGAGGTGGCGATGACATAGGTACCGGAACCCTGCCGCCGTTCCAGCATGCCGGCATGGACCAGCGCCTGGACGGCCTCGCGTAGGGTGTTGCGGCCGGTGCCGGTGAGTTCGGCCAATTCGGGCTCGGTGGGGATCCGCGTCCCGATCGGCCAGCGTCCCGAGCGGATATCTTCTTTGAGTTGCTCGGTTACCTGGGCGATGAGACTGGTGCGGCGCACGCTTTGCACGGCAACAGAGTACCGCCCATCACAATCTGGTTGCCCTGGTCATAGGGTCATCCTATGATTTTGCGGTGACTGCTGCGCTGCCCGAGACCACCCAAGCGGCCGATCCACCTCTCGAGCAGCGGAAACGCAAACTGATCGAAGGCCGCTTACTGGTACTCGCGGCAATAGTCATGTCCGCGCTCGTGCTCCGGGTGGCCGTCACCGCCTTCACACCGCTCGCCGAGGACATCGGGCGCGATATCGGCTACTCCACCGCCGTCGTCGGTGTCTTCGGGATGATCCCGACCCTCATGTTCTCGGTGACCGGCCTACTGGCGCCGCTGCTGGCCCGCCGGCTCGGGCTGGAGCGGACGGCGCTGCTCGCGATGGCGGCGGCGGGGACGGGCATGCTCGTGCGTGTCCTCGTCTCTGGGACGGTCGAACTGCTGTTGTTCTCCGCGCTCGCGCTCGGCGGTATGGGGATCGGCAATATTGTGGTCCCGCCACTGGTCAAACGTTATTTCCCGGACCGGCTCGCCACGGTCAGCGCGCTCTACATCACCATGGTGCAGATCGGTACCGTACTGCCGGCGCTGGTCGCGGTGCCGCTGGCGCAAGCGCACGGCTGGCGCGTCTCTCTGGGGGTATGGGCCCTGCTCGGCTTCGCGGCGGCCGTCCCCTGGATCGGGGTACTGCGCACCCGGCGCGGCCGGACGGCGGCGGACACGACGGGCCTGCCGGATCCCGGCAGCGCCCCGGTCCCGAAGGTATGGCGCTCGCCCCTGGCCTGGGGGATGGCGGCCACCTTCGGGATGACCTCGCTGACCACCTACTCGGTGTTCACCTGGCTGCCGACGATCCTGGCCGACGCCGGTGCCGACGCGGCCTTCGGTGGTTCGATGGTGGCGCTCTTCGCCCTCGTCGGACTGGTCGCCGCCCTCACCGCGCCCACGGTGGCCGCCCGGCTCACCAACCCGTATCCGGTGGTCGTGGGTTGTGCCGCCTGTTTCTTCGTGGCCTTCGCCGGGCTGCTCTTCGCGCCCATGAGCGCGCCCGTTCTGTGGGTGGCGATCCTCGGTTTCGGCCCGAGTACCTTCCCGATGACACTCACCCTCATCAATCTGCGTACCCGGACTCCGGCCGGTTCGGCCGCTCTGTCGGGCTTCACGCAGGGCGTCGGTTACGCGCTGGCGTGTGTGGGACCGCTGGTGTTCGGCATGCTGCACACGGTCACCGGCGGGTGGGCGGCCCCGTTCGCGCTGCTCTGTGTCTCGGTGCTGGTGCTGCTGACCGGCGCCTGGCAGGCGTGTAAACCGCGGATGCTCGAGGACACCGTCTCCCCGCGCTGAACCGGTGACGCGGGGCCGTCGCCTCGGTGGCCGGTCCGGCGCCCGGAGTTGCGCCGGAAGGTGACGCGGGTCATGATCGGCTCAGCCCTCACCGCGTTCCGCGGCGGATATGGGCACTTCGTCACCGGCGGAAATGCCGATGACACCACGAGTTAACATCGGCGGCCTGCTCACCTGAGTGCCGCGAACCGCGTGAGAAACCGTTGATTCGACGGTCATCTCGGGCAGCATTTTCGCAATACCGGTTTCCTACCGTGGGGTCGAACCACGTTGGGAGGCCCTTTTGAGCACGCAGACCGAAAGCCGCGGCAACGCCCTGGCGGTGATGTGGCGGCGGCCGAAACTGGAGCGCTGGGACGCCGAGGACACCGCGGCCTGGGAGGCCGGCGGTAAGAGGATCGCCACACGCAATCTGATCTGGTCGGTCGTGGCCGAGCACATCGGATTCTCGATCTGGTCCATCTGGTCGGTCATGGTGCTGTTCATGCCGGCCGAAACCTATGGGATCGACGCGGCGGGCAAGTTCTTCCTGGTCGCCGTGCCGACGCTGGTCGGCGCGTTCCTGCGCATCCCGTACACGGTCGCCACGGCCCGGTTCGGCGGTCGCAACTGGACCGTGTTCAGCGCCGCCGCACTGCTGGTGCCGGCCGTGCTCACCCTGTACTTCGTGAACCAGCCCGGGACCTCCTATACGACCTACCTGATCGTCGCGGCGTTCGCCGGTCTGGGCGGTGGCAATTTCGCCTCCTCGATGACCAATATCAATGCCTTCTACCCGCAACGACTCAAGGGCTGGGCCCTGGGGATGAACGCCGGTGGCGGCAATATCGGGGTCCCGGTCATCCAATTGTTCGGGCTGCTGGTCATCGCGACCCTCGGCAACGAGTACGCCTCGGTCATCTGCGCGACCTATCTGGTGCTGGTGGTGCTCGCCGGACTCGGCGCGGCGCTGTTCATGGACAACCTGCCGAACCAGAAGGCCGATCTGTCCTTCATGCTCACCGCGTTGAAAGTGCCGCAGTCGTGGGCGGTTTCGTTCCTCTACATCGGCACCTTCGGTTCCTTCATCGGGTACAGCTTCGCGTTCGGGCAGATACTGCAGATCAGTTTCGTCGCCGGCGGGGACACCGCGGCCCAGGCCACGCTGCACGCCGCGCAGATCGCTTTCATCGGACCGCTGCTCGGGTCGATCGCCCGCCCCTACGGCGGCAAACTCGCCGACCGGATCGGCGGCAGCCGGGTCACCCTGTTCACCTTCGCGGCCATGATGGTCGCGGCGATCGCGGTGGCCACGGCCTCGACGGTTGCCGACGGCTCGCACAAGGGCTTCTCCGGTCCGGTGCTGGGCGCGCTGGTGGCCGGTTTCGTGGCGCTGTTCATCCTGTCCGGACTGGGCAACGGATCGGTCACCAAGATCATCCCGTCGGTCTTCGACGCCAAATCCCGCAGTCTGGACGCGACCCCCGCCGCACGTGCCGCCTGGGCGCAGAACACCTCGGGTGCGCTGATCGGATTCGTCGGCGCCATCGGCGCCCTGGGCGGTTTCGGCATCAACCTGGTGCTGCGGTCGTCGTACTCCTCGACCCAGTCCGCGACCACCGCCTTCTGGGTGTTCACGGTGTTCTACATCGCCTGTGCCCTGGTCACCTGGGCGATTTTCCTGCGCCGCCCCGGCGCCCCGGTCCGCGACCACGAAGTCGTCGCGGCGGCCGAGGCCCTGGTCCGGCGGGCGGAATCCGATTCCCGCCACTCCCGGCCCACCGAGTCCCGGTCCGCCCGGTCGTCGGCGACCCTCTGACCCCGGATCTCCACGGAGGACACCATGAACGCACAGCGCAGAACAGTCGTCGTCGCCGGTCACGGCATGGTCGGGCACCGGTTCGTCGAGGCCGTCCGCGCCCGGGACGAGTCGGGGCAGTGGCAGGTCGTCGTGCTCGGCGAAGAGAAATCGGCCGCCTACGACCGGGTCGGCCTGTCCTCCTACGTCGGCAACTGGGACGCCGCCTCGCTGGCGCTGCCGGGTAACGAGTACGCCGGCGACGAACTGGTCGACCTGCGCCTCGGACAGCGGGCCGAGGCCATCGACAAAGACGCCCAGAAGGTCACCACCACCTCCGGTGAGGTGCTCGACTACGACGCGCTCGTCCTGGCGACCGGTTCCTACCCGTTCGTACCGCCCGTGCCGGGGCACGAACACCAGGAATGTTTCGTCTACCGGACCATCGAGGACCTGGACGGTATCCGGGCCGCGGCCGACGCGGCCGGACCGGGCGCCCACGGTGTGGTCGTGGGCGGTGGCCTGCTCGGGCTGGAGGCCGCCAACGCGCTGCGCCTGCTCGGGCTCACCCCGCACGTGGTCGAGTACAACGACCGCCTGATGCCGGCCCAGATCGACGAGGGCGGGGGCGCGATCCTGGAGAAACTGGTCACCGACCTGGGGTTGCGGGTGCACACCGGGGTCGGGACCGCCGGGATCGAACGCGACGCGGCCGCCGGCCCGGCCGAACGGTTGCGGGTCACCCTGTCCGACGACACCGTGATCGATGCCGCGCTGGTGGTGTTCTCCGCGGGGGTCCGCCCGCGTGACGAGCTCGCCCGCGAAGCCGGGCTCGAGGTCGGCCCGCGCGGTGGCGTGATCACCGATCTGGGCCTGGCCACCTCGGATCCGAATATCTACGCCATCGGGGAATGCGCCGCGATCGAAGGGGTCTGCTACGGGCTGGTGGCGCCCGGCTACAGCACTGCCGAGATCGTGGCCGACCGTCTGCTGGGTGGTGCCGGTGAGTTCCCCGGCGCCGATATGTCCACCAAGCTCAAACTGCTCGGGGTGGATGTGGCGAGCTTCGGCGACGCGCACGGCAGAACCGAGGGCGCGCTGTCGGTGGTGCTGCACGACGCCGCCCGGGGCACCTACGCGAAACTGGTGATCTCCGACGACGCGCAGACCCTGCTGGGCGGCATCCTGGTCGGCGATGCCACCCAGTACGCCGCGCTGCGCCCGCTGGTGGGCCGGCCGCTACCGGCCGAACCGGCCGCGCTCATCTCCCCGGCCGGGGCGGAACTGGGTGCCGACGCGCTGCCCGACGAAGCCCAGATCTGCTCCTGCAACGATGTGAGCAAGGGGGCCATCTGCGGCGCCATCGCCGAGGGCGCCTGCGATATCCCGGCCATCAAGGCCTGCACCAAGGCCGGCACCTCCTGCGGCGGTTGTGTGCCGATGATCAAGAAGGTGCTCGAACAGTCCGGCGTCGAGATGTCCAAGGCGCTGTGCGAGCACTTCGAGCAGTCGCGCGCCGAACTGTTCCGGATCGTGCAGGCGACCGGTATCCGTACCTTCTCCGAGCTCATCGCCCGCCACGGCCGGGGGACCGGCTGCGATATCTGCAAGCCGACGGTCGCCTCGATTCTGGCCTCCACTTCCAGCGATCACATCCTGGAGGGCGAACAGGCCGCGCTGCAGGACACCAACGATCACTTCCTGGCCAATATGCAGAAGAACGGCACCTACTCGGTGGTGCCGCGGATGCCCGGCGGCGAGGTCACCCCGGAACAGCTGATCGTGATCGGTGAGGTCGCCAGGGAATTCGGTCTCTACACCAAGATCACCGGCGGGCAGCGGATCGACCTGTTCGGCGCGCGGGTGGAACAGCTGCCACTCATCTGGAAGCGCCTGGTGGACGCCGGTATGGAATCGGGCCACGCGTACGGTAAATCGCTGCGCACGGTGAAGAGTTGCGTCGGTTCCACCTGGTGCCGGTACGGCCAGCAGGATTCGGTCGGCATGGCCGTACTGCTGGAGAAGCGTTACCGGGGGCTGCGTTCGCCGCACAAACTGAAACTGGCCGTATCCGGTTGCGCCCGGGAATGCGCCGAGGCCCGCGGCAAGGATGTGGGCGTCATCGCCACCGAGAACGGATGGAATCTCTATGTGGGCGGTAACGGCGGCCTGACCCCCAAACACGCGGTCCTGCTCGCGGGCGACCTCGACGACGAGACCCTCATCGCCTATATCGACCGCTATCTGATGTTCTACATCCGCACCGCGGACCGGCTGCAGCGCACCGCGCCGTGGCAGGAGGACCTCGGTATCGACTACGTGCGCGAGGTGGTGTGCGAGGACAGCCTCGGGATCGCCGCCGATCTGGAGCAGGCGATGGCCGACCATGTGGCCGGTTACCGCGACGAATGGGCCGCGGTCCTCGACGACGAGGAGAAGCTTTCGCGGTTCGTCTCGTTCGTCAACGCCCCGGCCGAGGCCGACCCCACCATCGCCTTCGATGACAGCGGCGAGCGCAAGGTCCCGGTCCTGCTCGGCCTGCCCGGCATGCCCGGAGGAGGTAGCGGAGCGTGACCACGCAGGGCGTGCCGGGTGGCAGCGCCGGTCGCTACGCATGAGAAATGACGGCTTAACCGTCAGGAAACAGGCCGCCGGTACCAATGGGTAACGGCGTGTGGAGGAGAACACCTATGACCGTGATCGATACCCCAGTAGTTGTTCCGGCCACCACCGGGTGGACCCGGGCGTGCCCGCTCGAATACCTGATCCCCGGCCGCGGTGTGGCGGTGCTGCTGGCGGGCGGGGCCCAAGCGGCCCTGTTCCTGTTGCCCGAGGGCACGTTGTACGCGGTCGGCAATATCGATCCGTTCGGCCGGGCGGCGGTGATGTCGCGCGGTATCGTCGGCGACCGTGGCGGTGAGCCGGTGGTCACGTCACCGCTGCTGAAGCAGGCCTTCTCCCTGCTCGACGGCCGGTGCCTGGACGACGCCACAATGCGCCTGCCGGTATATTCCGTGCGCGTGGACGACGGACAGGTGTCGATCTCGGACCGGCCCGTGACGGTGGCCCCGGACGGCTGCCCGGTATGACAGTTCCCGAGACGAACACCTCGCTGGCCGGTTTCACGATCGGTATCACCGCGGCCCGGCGGGCCGAGGAATTCGCCACGCTGCTCACCCGCCGCGGTGCCTCGATCGTGTCCGCACCGGCCATCCGGATCATCCCGCTCGCCGACGACACCGAACTGGAACGGGTGACCGGCGAGCTGGTGGCCGATCCGCCGCAGATCGCCGTGGCCACCACCGGTATCGGTTTCCGTGGCTGGATGGAGGCCGCCGAGGGCTGGGGCCTGGCCGAACAGTTGCGAGCGACCCTGGGCGGTACCCGGATGCTGGCCCGGGGCCCGAAGGCCAAAGGCGCGATCCGGGCCGCCGAACTGCGCGAGGAGTGGTCGCCGGCGTCGGAGTCCTCGGCCGAGGTATTGGATCATCTGCTCGCCGAAGGCGTCGAAGGTGTGCGGATCGCGGTCCAATTGCACGGCGCCACCACCGAATGGGAACCGATCCCCGACTTCTGCGAAGTCTTGCGATGTGCGGGAGCCGATGTGGTGCCCGTACCGGTGTACCGGTGGGAACCGCCCGCCGACCGCGGTCCGATGGATCAGTTGATCGAGGCCATCGTGACCTCCGCGATCGACTGTGTGACCTTCACCAGCGCCCCGGCCGTCGCGTCGCTGCTGATGCGTGCCAAGGAAACCGGAGTTCTGGAGGGGGTGTTGCACGCGTTGCGCAGCCGGGTACCGGCGGCCTGCGTCGGCCCCATCACCGCGGCCCCGCTCGAGGAACTCGGTGTCCCCACCACGATGCCCGGCCGGGCCCGGCTGGGCGCGCTGGCCCGCCACGTCGCGGAGGAACTTCCGCGCCGGGCCGGCCGGATCAATGCCGCCGGCCACACCATCAGCGTGCGCGGCGCGTGTGTGGTGGTGGACGGCACGGTGAAACAGCTCGCCCCGGCGCCCATGGCGCTGATGCGCTCACTGGCCCGCCAGCCCGGCCGGGTGGTCTCCCGCGAAGATCTGCTGGCGGCGCTGCCCGGCGGCGGCGACGATACGCACGCGGTGGAGACCGCGATCGCGCGGCTGCGGGCGGGTCTGGGCACGCCCAAAGCGATCCAGACCGTGGTCAAGCGCGGGTACCGGCTGGCCATGGATCCGGCCGAATGCACCGACAACAATGCCGATACGGCGCAACCGGCCGCGGCCCCGGCGCGCAACCCGCGCTATGTCCGGACGGTGGTGCCGGGGTGAGGCCGCCGCCCGCGCTGGTGCTGGTCGCGCACGGCACTCGCAGTGCCAAGGGTGTGCAGATGATCGCCGCGCTGGCCGAAGCGGTCGGACACGAACTGGACCGGCGGCCCGGCGCTGCGGACGGCCGCTGCGTCCATCCCGCTGCGTCCGGCCGCCGCGTCACCACACCGCCCGGCGCGCCCGGTTACGTGAACTGCGGTTGCATGCCCGGGCCGACGGCGGGACCCGATGCGGACCCGGTCGTGCGCACGGCGTTCGTCGATGTGCTGGGTCCCTCGCCCGCCGAGGTGCTGCGGGATCTGGCCGCCCGGGCCGTGGTGACCGGCGGTTCCGTTCCGGCCGTGGTGGTCCCGGCTTTTCTGGCCTCCGGATATCACGTCTACCAGGACGTACCCCGCGAGGTGGCCGATAGCGGCCATCCCGCGGTGACCGTTACCGCGGCAATGGGTCCCGACCCCGCACTGGCCCGCATCATGGCCCTCCGGCTGCGGGCGGCCGGTTGGCGGCCCGGCGACGCCGTCGTCTTCGCGGCCGCGGGCTCCTCGGACCCGCGCGCCCGCACCGATGTGCGCCGCGCCGCCGCCATGCTCACCGCACAGCTCGCGACTCCGGTACGCACCGCCTACGTCGCCACCGGGGCGCCCCGCGTACCCGAAGTCGTGGCGCAGCTGCGGGAGAGCGGACAGGAGCGGGTGTTCATCGCCTCCTATCTGCTCGCCCACGGACTCTTCCACGAGCGGCTGCACCAGGCGGGCGCGACCGGGGTGGCCGAGCCGATCGGGATCCATCCGGCCGTGGTCCGGCTGATCGTGGACCGCTACCGCGGCGCTGTCCGGCACGTAGACCGGCAACGAGTGCGCTGATCGCGGTGCCGCTGCTCCCGCGGTGTTCGCCGGGTATCGCGGCGGACGGCCCGTCAGTGCCCCTCGCGCAACCGGATGCCGCTGAACCCCAGGTTGTCGCCGGCGTGCCCCAGCCCATCGCCCGCGGGCATTGCCGGGGAAACCAGTAGTCGGGTGTGCGGGCCGCGTCCACGGCACAGACCTACGGTGGGGACTGCCGGGCGGTCGCGGCCGTATGCGGCACGAAGCGGGTGATCACCGGGTCTTCGGAGAAGTGCAGTACCGCACCGGGTCCGGGTCGCGCGGGACCGACCCTGGCGAAGGGGGCGGGCGGGAGGGATCAGACCCGGTACCAGACGAACGGGTCCTCGCGGGTCGGGCCGTACCGGTCGATCTGATCGAACAGCAGGGCGGCCGGTTCCACGACCGCACTGCGACCTCGGGCGTCGTCGTAGGCCACCAGGATCCCGACGAAGGCGGCGTGCCCGTCGGCGGTCTGGCGGTACACCACCCCACCGGAATCGCCGGCCTCGGCGCCGAGCGCGTTGGTGGCGTAGAGCCATTCCTCGTTCGCCTCGGTGATCGACCCGCAGGTCCAGCCGGTGGTCGCACCGATCTTGCAGACCTCCTGGCCCAGTTGCGGTTCCATATCCACCGTGGACAGCCCGAAGCGTCCCATGGACGCGGCGACGCCGATCCCGTCGTAGAGGCGGATCAACCCGAAACCGAACTTCAGGCCCTCGTCCGGGCGGTGGACTTCGAACCAGCCGATCGGGTTACCGACCTTGTCGGTGACGATTCCCTGGTGGTAGCAGTGGCCGGCGGTCACCGCGTACTGGGCCGCGCCGATCGAGCCGGTGAGTCCCACGGTGCAGCGGGTGGTGACCGCCTTCCCCTCGGCGATCTCGGTGTGCCGGATCTCCATGCCCGGGTACACCGTTACGGTGGGTGCGGCCGCGGTGGGTGCGGCCACGGCCGGGTATCCGGGGAACAGCGCCGTACCGGCCGCGGCGAGCACCGCGCACACCGCCGCGGTGATGGATAGGGAGCGGCGACTGCGTCCCCGCCGGAAAACGCTGAACATCGCGTACCTCGAACCTGCTCGAGCGACCGCCGACGCGGTCGGATCGGGCAGTCAGCGTAGACGATCGGGCGCTCGCCCGCCCGTCGCGGCCCTTCCCAGCCGGTGGAAGTGAGGATCTGCCTACGCCGGGTGGGCGGACGGCGGGTGACGGCGGCCACTCCGGCCTGTGTAAACAAATGTAAACCGCTGGAGAAGCGGCGATTTCCGATATTTCACCGTCGCGGCCCCGCCCGGCCTTCCGGAAGCCGCATCCGCCGCATCCCCCGCGTGTTTTCCCAGGAGATCGGTCGCCGCCGGGGCCGCGCGCATCCGCCCGCCGTGACAACCGGATTGCGGCGACCTCACAGCTCACCGACCTGCGCTTTTCGATGTGAGAACGGCGTTTGGCCAGGTCGGGCGGCGTCCCTACAGTCGGAGCATCAGCTCGATTTCACCGCTTGCAGAAAAGGGGGCGTCGTGGTCGTCTCACGCACTCCGGGCTCGGCGCACACCACCGCGGAACAGCACCCCGGGGCATCGGCGGCCGGGGACGCACTGCTGCGGCTGGGCAAGTATTTCCAGCGCGGCGAGGTCTCCGCGGACCACCGCACGGTGCACAAGGTGGGTGGCCGCGGCGCCGACGAGTTCTATCGGGACCGCTGGTCGCACGACAAGGTGGTGCGCTCCACCCACGGGGTGAACTGCACGGGTTCGTGCTCCTGGAAGATCTATGTGAAGGACGGGGTGATCACCTGGGAGTCCCAGCAGACCGACTATCCGTCGGTCGGCTCGGACAAACCCGAATACGAACCCCGCGGCTGCCCTCGCGGCGCCTCCTTCTCCTGGTACACCTACTCACCGGCCCGGGTGCGGTACCCCTACGTCCGGGGTGCGTTGCTGGAGTTGTACCGGGAAGCCAAGACCCGGTTGAAGGACCCGGTACTGGCCTGGGCC
Source organism: Nocardia sienata NBRC 100364 (assembly GCF_001613205.1). GTDB lineage: Bacteria > Actinomycetota > Actinomycetes > Mycobacteriales > Mycobacteriaceae > Nocardia > Nocardia sienata. The sequence continues at coordinate 21,752 of NZ_BDBX01000067.1, forward strand.
GATCTGATCGAGGACCCCGAACGCGCACGCCGGTACAAGGCCGCGCGCGGCAAGGGCGGTTTCGTGCGCGCCGAATGGTGGGAGGCCGCCGAAATCGCGGCCGCGGCCCACGTCCACACCATCAAGAAGTACGGACCCGACCGTGTCGCCGGATTCTCCCCGATCCCGGCCATGTCGATGGTCAGTCACGCGGTCGGCGCCCGGTTCATCTCGCTGCTGGGTGGGTCGATGCTGTCGTTCTACGACTGGTACGCCGATCTGCCGGTGGCCTCGCCCCAGGTGTTCGGCGACCAGACCGATGTCCCGGAGTCGGCGGACTGGTTCGACGCCGGCTACCTCATCATGTGGGGTTCCAATGTGCCGGTGACCCGTACTCCGGACGCGCACTACATGACCGAGGCCCGCTATCGCGGTCAGAAGGTCGTGGTGGTCTCCCCGGATTACGCCGACAACACCAAGTTCGCCGACGAATGGGTCGCCGCCCGGCCGGGGACCGACGCCGCGCTGGCCATGGCCATGGGTCATGTGGTGCTACGGGAGTTCTTCGTCGACCGGGAGACGCCCCGGTTCCTGGACTACGTCCGCAAGTACACCGATCTGCCCTTCCTGATCACCCTGGACGACGGCGCGGACGGGACGGCGGTGCCCGGGAAGTTCCTGACCGCCGCCGATCTGGGCAACTCCGACGAGGGCGCGGAGTTCCGGACCGTCCTGCTCGACGATGCGGGTGTACCGGTGGTGCCGAACGGTTCGCTGGGGGACCGGTTCGGTGAGAACGGCACCGGACGCTGGAATCTGGATCTCGGGGGTATCGAGCCACTCCTGACGCTGTACGGCCGCACCGACGACGCTGCGGCCGTCCAGTTCCCCCGGTTCGACACCGACACCCCGGGCGTCGTGACCCGCGGCGTACCGACCGCGACGGTCGCCGGGAAACGGGTCACCACGGTGTTCGATCTGCTGCTCGCGCAGTACGCGGTGGGCCGTCCGGGCCTGCCCGGCACCTGGCCGGCCGGCTACGACGACGCCACCGAGCCCTATACCCCGGCCTGGCAGGAAGCCCTCACCGGTGTCCCGGCCGCGCAGGCCCGGCGGATCGCGCGGGAATTCGCCGACAATGCCGACCGGTCCGGCGGCCGCTCCATGATCCTCATGGGCGCCGGAACCAATCACTGGTTCCACTCCGACCAGATCTACCGGTCCTTCTTCACCCTGACCCTGCTCACCGGCTGCCAGGGCGTGAACGGCGGCGGCTGGGCGCATTACGTGGGCCAGGAGAAATGCCGTCCGGTGACCGGCTGGTCGACCCTCGCGTTCGGGCTGGACTGGCAGCGCCCGCCACGCCAGATGCAGGGCACGGTGTTCTGGTATCTGACCAACGACCAGTGGCGCTACGACCCGTTCACCGCCGACGTCTTCTCCTCGCCGCTGGCGAAGGGGAAGTTCGCGGGCCGGACGGCGGCGGACAATATCGCGCTGGCGACTCGGCTGGGCTGGATGCCCTCGTACCCGACCTTCGATCGCAACCCGCTCGACCTGGCCGACGAGGCCGAGGCGGCCGGCCGGACCGCGGCCGAGCATGTGGTGGACGGACTGAAATCCGGGGAGCTGCGCTTCGCCTGTGAAGACCCCGACGCCCCGGAGAACTTCCCACGCGTGCTCACCGTCTGGCGGGCCAATCTGCTCGGCTCCTCCGGTAAGGGCAACGAGTACTTCCACCGGCATCTGCTCGGCGCGGATTCCAATCTGCAGACCACCGACACCACCGGGGTGCGTCCGGAGGAACTGGTCTGGCGCGAGGAAGCCGCCACCGGGAAACTCGATCTGCTGCTGTCGCTGGACTTCCGGATGACCAGCACCACGCTGTTCTCCGATATCGTGCTCCCGGCCGCCACCTGGTACGAGAAATACGATCTGTCCTCGACGGATATGCATCCGTTCGTGCATGCCTTCACCCCGGCCATCTCGCCGCCGTGGGAGGCGAAAACCGATTTCGAGGCATTCCACCGCATCGCTCGCGGCTTCTCCTGGCTCGCCGAGAAACATCTCGGGGTGCGCAAGGACATCGTCGCGGTGCCGCTGCAGCACGATTCACCGGATGCAATGGCCCAGGCCGGGGGACGGGTGCTGGACTGGAAGGCCGGGGAATGCGAACCGGTCCCGGGCAAGACCATGCCGAAACTGGTGGTCGTCGAACGGGATTATGCGAAGATCGCGGAGAAGATGGCCGCGCTGGGGCCGCTGGTGGAAACCCTCGGACTCACCGTCAAGGGCGTCACCACCCATCCCGGCGCCGAGGTGGAATACCTGGCCGGGGCGAACGGGACCGTGGTCTCCGGAGTGGCGCAGGGCCGGCCCTCGCTGGCCCAGGACAGGCATGCCGCCGAGGCGATCCTCGCGTTGTCCGGCACCACCAACGGGCGGCTCGCGGTCGAGGGTTTCCAGGCCCTGGAACGTCGCACCGGCACCGGACTCGCCGATCTGGCGGCCGAACACGAGGGCAAGCGGATCACTTTCGCCGATACACAGGCACGGCCGGTCCCGGTGATCACCTCACCCGAGTGGTCGGGCAGCGAAACCGGGGGGCGCCGCTATTCGCCGTTCACCATCAACACCGAACGGCTCAAACCGTGGCATACGCTCACCGGCCGCCAGCACTTCTATCTCGACCACGACTGGATGATCGAACTCGGCGAACAGCTGCCGACCTTCCGGCCGCCCCTGGACATGACCGCGCTGTTCGCCGAACCCGCCGTCGGCGATATCGGCGACGGCGGGGTCACCGTGCGCTACCTGACCCCGCACTCCAAATGGTCGATCCATTCGGCCTACCAGGACAACCTGCATATGCTGACCCTCTCCCGCGGCGGCCAGACCATCTGGATGTCGGAGAAGGACGCCGCCAAGATCGGGGTGGCCGACAACGACTGGATCGAGGCGATCAACCGCAACGGTGTGGTGGTGGCCCGCGCCATCGTCTCGCACCGGATGCCCGAGGGCACCGTATTCATGTACCACGCGCAGGACCGGGCCGTGGATGTCCCGCGGATCGAGGGCACCGCCGCAGCGGGCAAAACCTTCACCGGCAAGGGCAAACGCGGCGGTATCCACAACGCGCTCACCCGGATCATGATCAAACCCACCCATCTGATCGGCGGTTACGCCCAGCAGTCGTTCGCGCTGAACTACCACGGCCCGACCGGTAATCAGCGCGACGAGGTCACCACCATCCGCCGCCGCAGCCAGCAGGTGGAGTACTGACGTGATCGGGTCGAGCGCGGAGGCGGTAGCGCAGCGTAACCGCGTAGCGCTCCCGATCACGTCGAAAGGAACACTGATGCGCCGCCACCACGAGCCGCCCGCGACCCCGGAGGACAAGATATGCGAGTGATGGCGCAAATGGCCATGGTCATGAACCTCGACAAATGCATCGGCTGCCACACCTGTTCGGTCACCTGTAAACAGGCGTGGACCAACCGCGGTGGGACCGAGTATGTCTGGTTCAACAATGTGGAAACCCGGCCCGGCCAGGGCTATCCGCGGCAGTACGAGGACCAGGAGAAGTGGAAGGGCGGCTGGACACTCGACCGACGCGGCCGGCTCACACTGAAGTCGGGCTCGCGGCTGAAACGGCTGCTGAACATCTTCGCCAACCCCGACCTGCCGACCATCGAGGACTACTACGAGCCCTGGAGCTACGAGTACGACAATCTGCTGTCCTCCCCGGCCATCGACACCACTCCGGTGGCGCGGCCGAAATCGCTGCTCACCGGAGACGATACGAAGGTCACCTGGGGTGCGAACTGGGACGACGATCTCGGCTCGGGGCCCGATCAGGTCGGCCGGGACCCGCTGCTGGCCCGGGTCTCCGAACAGGTGAAGCTCGAATTCGACAAGACCTTCATGTTCTATCTGCCGCGGATCTGCGAGCACTGTCTCAATCCGTCGTGCGCGGCGTCCTGCCCGTCCGGGGCGATCTACAAACGGTCCGAGGACGGGATCGTCCTGGTGGACCAGGACAAATGCCGCGGCTGGCGGCAGTGCACCACCGGCTGCCCGTACAAGAAGATCTACTTCAACCACAAAACCGGTAAGGCCGAGAAGTGCACCTTCTGCTATCCGCGGGTGGAGGTCGGTATTCCCACGGTGTGCTCGGAAACCTGTGTCGGACGGCTGCGCTATATCGGCGTGATGCTCTACGACGCCGACGCGGTGCTCGCCGCGGCGTCGGTCACCGAGGACAAGGATCTGTATCCCAGCCAGCTCGGGGTCTTCCTGAACCCGCACGACCCGCGGGTCGTCGCCGAAGCCGAACGCGCCGGTATCTCCCCGGAATGGATCCAGGCCGCGCAGGATTCGCCGATCTACAAACTCATCGTCGACTATCAGATCGCGCTGCCGCTGCATCCGGAATACCGCACCATGCCGATGGTCTGGTACGTACCGCCGCTGTCCCCGGTGGTGGATGTGCTGGCGGAAACCGGGCACGACGGGGAAGACCACGCGAACCTCTTCGGCGCCATCGACGCGCTGCGGATCCCGGTGGAGTACCTGGCCGAACTGTTCACCGCTGGTGAAATCGGGCCGGTGCGGGCGGCGCTGCAGCGACTGGCCGGGATGCGCGCGTTCATGCGCTCGATCAACCTCGGTCAGGAACCCGATCCGGCCATCGCACCCTCGGTCCGGCTCGAGCCCGAGGAGATCGAGGCCATGTACCGGCTGCTGGCCATCGCGAAATACGAACACCGCTACGTGATCCCGACAGGCGCGAGCGCGCAGGCCCACGAACTGGATTCGCTGGCGACCGGATGCAGCCTGGACAACGACGGCGGCCCGGGGATGACAGCGTTCGACCAGATGGTGGACAAATTCCACCTCACCGATACCAACGACGCCGCGCCGGAGACGAAAACCGGCCGGATCAACCTGCTGAACTGGGACGGGCAGAGCACAGCGGGTCTGGTGCCCGTCGGTGCGAGCGGCTCGAACGGCAAGACGGCCGGGCCGGGCTCGAACGGCCACGGCCCGGAGGGCCGAGGTACGAACGGTCACGGCCCGGACGGGCGGCCGGCGACCGGAGTCGGGGGAAACGGCGACAACGGGACCCACGGCTCCGGCGGGACGAAGGGGAACGCGCTCGGCGCACCGGCCCAGGTTGACGCGCCCGTGGCACCCGAACCCACGGAGGTCCGCCGATGATGCGATACCGCCACCTCCGCTTCGTCCTGCGCGGACCGCACGAACCTGCTCCGAGGGGTGACCGATGGCGCTGCTGAAACTCCGACGCCGGCCCGCACCGGCACTGGCGATGAGCGAACGGGACCGCCGGATCGTGTGGCGCACGGCCGCGCTGCTGCTGGACTACCCCGGCCCCGCGCTCCGCACGACGCTGGACGGGATCGAGGCGGCGATCGGTGAACTGCCGGAGTCGGTACGGACACCGCTGCTGGCATTCTGCGACCACGTGCGCGCCACACCCGAACTCGAACTGGCCGCCCGCTACGTCGAGACCTTCGATATGCGGCGCCGCGCCGCCCTGCACCTGACCTTCTACGCCTACGGCGACACCCGCAAGCGAGGGATGGCGCTGCTGCGTTTCAAACACGCCTACCGGCACGCCGGAGTGGAACTCGGCGATGCCGAACTGCCCGACCATCTGCCCGTCCTGCTGGAATTCGCGGCCACCGTCGATCCGATCGGCGGCGAACGCCTGCTCGGCGAACACGTGCCGGTACTGGAACTGCTGCGGCTGTCGTTGGCCGACAATGCCTCCCCCTACGCGGGGGTACTGACCGCGGTCGTCGCCACCTTGGCTCCGCCCACCACGGCGGATCGGCGCCGGATCGCCGAACTCGCCGCCCAGGGACCGCCGGAGGAAGAGGTCGGGCTCGAACCCTTCGCCCTGGATCCGACGATGCCGGACCGATCGGAAGGCCGCCGATGAGGCGGTACCCGCTCCTTCGCCTCGGCCACCGCAGACCGCGTGTACCTGCTCCGAGGAGGACCCGATGACTACGGCGCTGTGGCTGACCCTGCCCTACGTGGCCTTCACTTCCTTTGTGCTCGGCCATATCTGGCGCTACCGCAACGACCAGTTCGGGTGGACCACCCGGTCCTCGCAGATCTACGAATCACGCCTGCTGCGGATGGGCAGCCCGCTGTTCCATTTCGGCATGCTCGGGGTGTTCTCCGGTCATGTGCTGGGCGTGCTGATCCCCGAATCGTGGACCGAGGCGGTGGGTATCGGCGAGCATCTGTACCACCAGGTCGCGGTGAGCGCGGGCACCGTGGCAGGACTCATGGTCCTCACCGGTATCGGCATCCTGCTCTATCGCCGGTTCACCGTCGCGGCGGTCCGCAAGGCGACCACGGCCAACGACAAATTCATGTACTTCCTGCTCGGCGGCGCCCTGATCACCGGTCTGCTCAATACCGTGGGCAGCAATCTGCTGTGGGGCACCTACAACTACCGGGAAACCGTGTCCCCGTGGTTCCGCAGCCTGTTCACCGCGAGCCCCCACCCCGAACTGATGGTCGGCACGCCGTGGACGTTCCAGGCACACGGCCTGTTCGTACTCGCGCTGGTCGCGGTGTGGCCGTACACCCGGCTGGTGCATATGTTCTCCGCTCCGGTCGGCTACCTGGTCCGGCCGTACGTGGTGTACCGCAGCAAAGAGGTCGCCGGGCCGGACAAGCGCCGCTACGCCCGCGCCTGGGACGCACCGGTCACCCCGGACCGCTGGAGCTGAACCCGGCTGCCACTGCACAGCTCGGTCCCAGTGCGCGGTCCGGCCGGATCAGGCCGCGTCGATCGGCGCCGGCATGTGCGGGCGCAGCGAGCCGCACCGGTCACCGCGAGAGCCGCCGCTACGACCGGTGCACACCGCTGCGAGCAGAGCCGGGTACTCGCGCTAGACCAGAGCGATGAACTCGACGTGGTCGTCGTCGCGGGCCCCCGCGGGCACGACGACCAGGCCGTCGCGGTCGATGAGACCGCCGAGGTGAGCGGTGCGGATCGCCGGATCGCCCACCCAACCGCCGCCGGGCTGTGTCGCGTATCGGGCGGGCACGATCCGCGCCACCGGGCCGGAGATCTCGGCCGCGTTGCGCAGGGGTCCGCCGGCCCGGCGGGGCGCATGCGCGCCGGTCCGGCCGCCGACGATGGCGGGTACCAGGGCGAGTAAGGTCGCGATCGCCGCGTAGGGGTTGCCGGGAAGGCCGAGAACCGTTGTTGTGGAAGGGAGTTCGGCGACGACGGTGGACCCGCCCGGACGCAGTGCGAGCCGGGACACCAGCAGCCGGGCCCGGCAGCGCGCCAGGGCGCCGCGCAGCTGATCGGCCGCGCCTGCGCCGGTGGCCCCGACCACGACCAGGAGATCGCAGTCGGCCGCGGTGGCCAGGACCTGGTCGAAACCGTGGGCGGTATCGCGCAGATGCACCCGGTCGAGCACCGGCACGCCGTGTGCGGCGAGTAGATCGGGCAGGATCGGGCCGATCGAATCGCGTGTCTGCCCCGCCTGTAAGGGGCCGCTGCTGCGGATCTCGTCGCCGGTCATGACGATACGAGCCCGGACCGGGCCACGAACCGTGGCGGTGGTGACCTCGACGGCCGCGGCGGCCGAGACGAGCGCGGGACTCACCGCGGTGCCGGCCGGTGCGATCTCGTCGCCGGGAGCGCGGTCCTCGCCGCGCCGGCGGATATCGGAACGCAGCGGTGTCTCCGGGAGCCGGCGCAATTCGCTGTGGCCGGTGACCCGCGCGAATTCGTCGCGCAGTACCCGGGTGGTGCCCTCCGGGACCTGTGCGCCGGTGGCGATCCGCACTGCTTCCCCCGGGCGCAGCCCGTCGGGTCGCTGCCCGCCGGCGAAGCCGATATCGGCGCGCAGCTCCCACGGGCCGTCCCCGGCGACGGCGTAGCCGTCCATGGCGGAGACGTCGAAGCGGGGCAGGGCCTCGGCGGCGGTGAGTGGTGCGGCCAGCGCGGCCCCGCGCACCGCGTGCAGATCCGCCTGTCGTTCGGGGAGGCGGGACAGGCCGGTACGCAGCAGCTCCCGGGCCCGGTCGAGTGATACCGCGGTGTCGGCTCGGGGAGCGGCGGGCGCGGCATCGCCGCCCCGGTCGCCGAGCGCGGTGCGCGCCGCGGCGATCTCGCCGGGTGTATCGCAATCGTCGACCCCGGGCAGTGGCACGATTCTCGTGCGGAGCGGGACGAGGGCTTTCATCGGCTGGTTGATTACGCTGTCGAGTTCGGCTATCCGGGCCGCGAGCGGTTCGGTCCGCCACACACCGATCAGGTACTGGGGGCGTCCGGAATCGTCGGCGGCGAACACCGCATCGAAATCGCCACTGTGCCGGATCAATTCACCGATCACGGACCCGGTGAGGAACGGCAGGTCCGCGGCGAGGACGACGACTCGGGGCGCGGGCTCGGCCCCGAGCGCGGCCAGACCGGCGGCGACCGCGGCCACCGGCCCGGAGCCGGGCTCGGGCTCGCGGGTCTGCACGATATGGGCGGCGAGCTCCGGGCGCGGCGGCCCCACCACGACCGTCCGCCCGAGGGAGGCCACCGCGACCAGTGCCGTCTGCAGCATGGACTGTCCGCCGACCACGAGACCCGGTTTGTCGACACCACCCATACGGCTGGCCCGCCCCCCGGCGAGCACGATCACGTCCGGGGCCAGCGGAGAATTCGGCATACGGTCATGCTATTCGCCGTCTGGGACGATGGGTCGCCGGAGGCACCGGCCGCCGGGCATTGCGGACCGGGGGGACGAGTGCGCGCGCCGGTCTATCCGGCGCCGGGCCGCGCAGCGCACTACTGTCCCTGCGGAGGGCCGGCTTCCGGTTCCGGCCGTGATGAGGGGGTCGCCGATGCGACATGTGCTCAGGGGGATCGTGCTGTCTCTGCTGCTGGTGCTCGCTGGGGCCACGCAGGTGGGTGTGGCGACGGCGCAGGAGCCCGACCGCCCGGTGGTCCGGGTCGGCACCGAGGGCACCTATCCGCCGTTCTCGTTCCACGATCCGCGCAGCCGGCAGCTGACCGGCTACGACATCGAGGTGATCGAGGCGATCGCCGACCGGGCTGGCTGGGATCTGGAATTCGTCGAAACCCAATGGGATGCGATTTTTCCCGCCCTGGACTCCGGCCGGATCGACGTCATCGCCAACCAGGTGTCGGTCAACGACGAGCGCCGGGCGAAATACGGCCTGTCCGATACCTACACCTACTCCCGCGGCGTGATCGTCCGGCGCACGGGTGACGAGCGCATCCGGACCCTGGACGATCTGGCCGGCCGGACCACCGCGCAGTCGAGCACCAGCAACTGGGCCCGGGTGGCGCGCGATGCCGGTGCCGACGTCGAAGCGGTCGAAGGATTCACGCAGGCCGCCGCGCTGCTCACCCAGGGCCGGGTCGACGCGATCGTCAACGACAACATCGCCGTGCTCGACTATCTGGCCGGTACCGGTTCCACCGATATCGAGATCGTCGGTGATGCCGGAGCGCAGACCAGCGAACAGGTCCTCGCCTTCCGTAAGGACGATTCGGCTCTGCTCGACCAGGCCGACCGGGCGATCGCCGCGCTGGCCGCCGACGGGACGCTCACCGCCATCTCGCAGAAATACTTCCGGGCCGATGTCTCGGTACCCGACGGCGGCAGCGCCGACCTGTCCGGAGGGCGCGGCCACCGCGACACCTGGGAAGTGCTGCGTGGCGCGGCGTGGCCCATGTTCGTCGGGCTGGTGAAGGTGACGATCCCGCTGACCGCGCTGAGTTTCGCGATCGGGCTGGTACTCGCATTGCTGGTCGCGCTCGCGCGGATCTCCTCCTACCGGCTCCTGGCCGGTCCGGCCCGCGCGTTCATCTCGATCATTCGCGGTACACCGTTGCTGGTCCAGCTGTTCATCGTGTTCTACGGGCTGCCCCAGATCGGGTTGAAGTTCGATCCGTTCCTCGCGGCCGTGATCGCGTTCAGTCTGAATGTGGCCGGCTATGCGGCCGAGGTGATCCGATCGGCGATCCTGTCCGTGCCGAAAGGGCAGTTCGAGGCAGCGGCCACCGTCGGCCTCGGCTATGCGCAGACATTGCGCCGCATCATCCTTCCGCAGGCCACCCGAACCGCGGTGCCGCCACTGTCGAACACTCTGCTCTCCCTGCTCAAGGACACTTCCCTGGGCTCGGTGGTGCTGCTGACCGAGCTGTTCCGGGAAGCCCAGCTCGCGGCGGCCGAAAGCAACGAATTCCTCGCGCTCTACACGTTCGCCGCGCTGTACTACTGGGTGATCTGCGTGGCCCTCTCCGCCGGTCAGAAACGACTGGAGACCCGACTCGACAGGTATGTGGCGAAATGACCGACACCACCGGCCAGAACACCGAGCCCGCCCGGATCCGGGTGCGCGGCCTGGAGAAGTCCTTCGGCGACCGGCGAGTGCTGCGCGGTATCGATTTCGAGTCCCGGCGGGGGACCGTGACCGTCCTGCTGGGCCCTTCGGGTTCGGGCAAGACCACGGTGCTGCGCGCACTCGACGCGCTGGACATCCCGGAGCGGGGAGTGGTCGGCATCGACGATGTGGAGATCGACTTCGCCCGGCTGCCCCGCGGCCGGGCGGGGCGCCGGGAGGCGAGCCGGCTGCGCGCGCAGAGCGGAATGGTCTTCCAGTCGCACAACCTCTTCCCACATCGCACGGTGCTGGAGAACATCGTCGAAGGTCCGGTCGTCGCCCAGCGGCGGCCCCGGGAGGAGGCCGTCGCCGAGGCACGGACCCTGCTGGCGCAGGTCGGTCTGGCCGACCGCGCGGACGCCTACCCGTTCCAGCTCTCGGGAGGCCAGCAGCAGCGGGTCGGGATCGCGCGCGCCCTGGCGCTGAAACCGCGAGTGGTGCTGTTCGACGAGCCGACTTCGGCGCTGGATCCCGAACTGGTCGGTGAGGTGCTCGCGGTGATCAAGGAGCTCGCCACCCAGGACTGGACGATGGTGATCGTCACCCATGAGATCCGGTTCGCGCAGCAGGTGGCCGATCAGGTCCTGTTCCTCGACGAGGGTGTCATCGTCGAGCGGGGCCCGGCGGATCAGGTGATCGGCGCGCCGCGCGAAGAGCGGACGCGGCGGTTCCTGCAACGCGTGCTCGAACCCGGCTGACCGGCGCGGCCCCGGACGCGGTTCACTCGAACCGGTGACGTGCGGTACGCAGCGCGACCCGGCCGTCGGTGACGGGTACGCCCTCGGCCGCGAGCAGCCGCAGCTGCCGCTCGGCGAGGTGGGCGGCCGGTCTGCCCGAGGCGCCCAGCACCCGGTGCCAGGGCAGATCGGCGGCATCGGTACGCATGATCCAGCCCACCGTCCGCGGGGTCGACAGTCCGGCCGCCGCGGCGATATCGCCGTAGGTCGCTACCCGGCCCGGCGGAATCGCCGCGACCAGTTCGCGGACGCGTTCGATCTGTTCGTCGCTGGTGACCATCAGAGCGCGGCCCGGATCAGCGCCGCGGTCTCGCCCGGCAGGATCTGGGCGACCATATGCTCGCAATCCCATTCGTGCACGGTCAGCGCCTCGCCGAGCCGGTCGGCCAGTGCGGCGCGAAGTTCGGGCGTCACGAACGGCGGATCCACCTTCGTGGCCCGGACCAGCGCAGTCGGCAGACCGGGATCGGGAAGTACCAGGTCACGTGCGAGCTGACCCCAATACGCGATAAGTGCCGCGGTATCCACCCGCCAGCGCATCCGGCCACTCGCGGCGGGCACCAGATGCTCGTCGAGTTCGGCGCGTAGCAGGTCGGGGGCGACCGCGCTCCAGCCCGTCGCGAGTTTGTCCATCCGGGCTTCGTCGGCATCGGTGTAATCGGGCGAGTCGAGGGTGGCCTGGGCGATCTCGTGCAACCACGCCGGGTCCAGTGCGACGGCCGGATCCAGCAGCACCAGGCCGCGGACCAGGTCCGGGTGCCGCCGCGCCAGATGCAATGCGCACGCCCCGCCGAAGGAGTGGGCGGCCACCACCACCGGTTCCTCGGTTTCGGCGGAGACGAGCGCCGCCAGATCGGCGACGATCGTTTCGAGATCCCACGGCGGCAGTGCGGTGGAACGACCGTGTCCGCGCAGGTCGGGAGCGAGCACCCGGATATCGGGCAGGAACTCGGTGGCCAGCGCTTCCCAGCGTTTCCCGTGGCCGGTCAGGCCGTGCAGAGCCAGCACCACCGGGCCGGTCGCCGGGCCGAAACGGTGAACATGCAGTGTGGGCACAATGACATTTCTATCCGAGCGCTCCGAGACTGTGGCGGGTGCGGTGGCGACGGGGTATCGGCGGTGTCGGCCCCGTCTGTTGGAATAGCCGTCGTGGTGCGTTCGGATAAGCCGGTGCGGCTGGTGCGCCGGAAAGCGGCGGCTCCCCGGGCTCGGACCTGGGGTGCCGAGGTCGGCGCGCTGTTCGCCGCCCCGCCGCCGGTTAACGCCGCGCAACCGGAACCGGACCGGATCTGGCGGGTACTCGGGGGCCCGGGCACCGGGAAGACCGCCCTGCTGATCGATGTGGCCGCGACGCGGATCGCCGCCGGTGCGGATCCGGAGTCGGTGCTGCTGCTCACTCATTCCAAACAGGCGGCCGCGACCGCCCGGGACGCGCTCACCGAACGGCTGGACAACTGGGCCGTATGCGCCCCGGCAGTCGCGGGTGTCGCCGCCGCGGACGCGGCGGC
>NZ_BDBX01000068.1 GCF_001613205.1 Nocardia sienata NBRC 100364
CGGCGCCAAAAACACAGCGCCTTCGCGAGCAGGCCCACGCCCTCGCCTTCGCGAGCAGGCCCACGCCCCTCGTGAGCATGCCTCTCCGATTCGTCAGCTCGCGTCTCGTCTTCGCCGCCGGCCCGCCCTCGACGCCTCTTCCATTCGGGTGGTGGTGTCGCAGACCCCCGGCCATCCGATGGCAATTCCCGGACCCATAAGCGCCCGACCATACCCTCCGGCCGAGAAATCGCATTTGTTCCTACTCGGTATGGTTCTGCTGTGGTTTCGACCGAGTCCGACGACGTTGTGCAGGATCGCCGTACCCGTTTGCTCGCGGCTGCCGCGATCACGCTGGGTCGGCTCTCCGATGTGCTGACGCCGCTCGGCGAGATGTTCGCCGCGCGTGGCTTCCAGCTGTATCTGGTCGGGGGAAGTGTGCGCGACGCGGTGCTGGGGCGGCTCGGGACGGATCTGGATTTCACCACCGACGCGCGGCCGGAGCAGGTACAGGAGATGCTGCGCGGGTGGGTGGACCAGCTGTGGGATACCGGGGGGCTGGCGTTCGGGACGGTAAGTGCTGCCAAGAACGGGCAGCAGTTGGAGATCACCACGTTCCGCAGCGACGTCTATGACCGGGTTTCACGCAATCCGCAGGTCGATTTCGGTGACACGCTGGAGGACGACCTCGTCCGGCGGGATTTCACGGTCAATGCGATGGCGGTCCGGATCGCGGCGGACGGTGCGCTGGAATTCGTGGATCCGCTGGACGGGATGGCGGCACTGCTGGCCGGTGAGCTGGATACCCCCGCGGCACCGGAGGACTCGTTCGGTGACGACCCGTTGCGGATGCTGCGCGCGGCGCGTTTCGTCTCGCAACTCGGTTTCGACGTGCATCCGCGGGTGCGGGCGGCGATCACCGAGATGGCCGCGGAGATCGACCGGATCACCGCGGAGCGGGTGCGGACCGAGCTGGACAAGCTGATCGGCGGCGCCCACCCGATCGACGGTATCAACATGATGTGTGAAACGGGCCTGGCTCAGCGGGTGCTGCCCGAGGTCCCGGCGATGAAGCTGGAGATCGATGAGCATCATCAGCACAAGGATGTCTACTGGCATTCGCTGACGGTGCTGGAACAGGCCATCGACCAGGAAGAGGGCGACCCCGATCTGGTGCTGCGCTGGGCGGCGCTGCTGCACGATATCGGGAAACCGGATACCAAACGCAACGAACCCGGCGGTGGGGTGAGCTTTCACCATCACGAGGTCGTGGGCGCGAAGATGGTGCGCAAACGGATGCGCGCGCTGAAGTATCCGAAACAGTTCACCGAGGATGTCGCACGGCTGGTCTTCCTGCATCTGCGGTTCCACGGCTACGGCAAAGGGCAGTGGACCGACTCCGCGGTTCGCCGCTACGTCACCGACGGCGGCGATTTGCTGCCTCGCCTGCACAAACTGGTGCGCGCCGACTGCACCACCCGCAACAAGCGCCGCGCGGCGGCGTTGCGGTCCACCTACGACGAGTTGGAGGCGCGGATCGCGCGGCTGCAGGAGCAGGAGGACCTGGCACGGGTCCGGCCGGATCTGGACGGCAACGCGATCATGGAACTACTGGGGTTGCCGCCGGGACCCGAGGTCGGGCGCGCCTGGCGTTATCTGAAGGAGCTGCGTCTCGATCGCGGACCGCTGACCCGGGACGAGGCCGAGGCGGCGCTCGAGCAGTGGTGGCAGACGCAGAAGTGAGCCGGCCGGTCAGAAAACGATCAGGGTGGTGCCGGCCACGATCGCCGAACGGATCTGGGCCAGGTCGAACGAGCCGCTGACCGGCGCGAGTTCTATCCGGAACCGCACCACGGCGTCCTCGCGGACGGCCCACCGCACCCGCGCGCCCCGGGGCAGCTCCCCCATCGGGATGGGGTTCATCGTGCGCCAGCGCCGGGGGACCGGCAGCCCGGCCCAGGTGGCGCGCCGGACCGCCAGGTGCAATACGTCCTCGGTGATCGAAGCATCCAGGTCGGCGGTGATCCGTTTGCGGTGGTGCACCGCGCGGATGAGTCCCTGTCCGGTCACCGAGAGTTCCCATTCCCGCTGCCGGCTCGCGAGCCACTCCACCACGGTGTCCAGGCCGACCGTGCCCTCGATATCCACCCGGTTGGCGCGGACTCGGGTCGGCACGCCCGGGACCAGCCGGACCTCGTGCGAGACAACGGTGACCTCGTCGATGGGCCGTTGGTCCCAGAGCAGTCCCCGCAGGACGGCTTTGGTCTGGAAATGCGCACCGCGCCGACGCACCTTCAGGAGCTCGAGGGTGCCGGTCAGCCGATGACCCAGCAGTGTCGCGCTGATCTCCTGTCCGCCGAACCGGCTCAGTATCCCTTCGCTGAGCACCGTGAGCAGCGTGTCCGGGAGCAGCGCGGTGACGGTACCGGCGCCGAGGTCTGCCATCGGTTCCATCCAGGCGGTGCTCAGGCTGATCCACTGTTCCAGCCGGGTCTGCTCGAACAGTCGTTTACCCAGGTCGACGGCCCGTAGCGCGGAGAACAGGGAGGCCGAGGGGGGATCGGAGTAGGCGGCCATGATCGTATTCGAGGGTACTGGTTCGGCGGGGTCCGGACCACGTGGAGTCGCGCGGGTCACCCGCCGTGTCGGGCCGCACGCAACTTCGCGGGGGCCGGATCACGACCCGCGTCGATCAATCGGCACGGATACCGTCCTGTTCGGGTAGGTTCGGTCCGGCAATGGGACTCGACCAGAGACTGCGAGAAGTTTTGATCGAGGTGGTGCCGGGCCGGCGGCCCGGCCGTGTTGTGCTCACGTTCCTCGGACTGGTACTTGCCGGGTATGTCGCCGTGCCGGTCCCCGTTCGCGCTGCGCCGTATCCGTGGGCGCCGCCGCCGGTGAACGATTGTGGCGAAACCGGTTTCGACCCGCTGGCCCGGGAACCCGATCCATCGGTCCCGCCCCCGCCGCCGGTGCCGCCGCAGATCGATATCCCGGTTCCGGTACCGCAATTGCAACCGGTGCCCGTCCCCGATCCGCTGCCGGACAACACCCGTATCGTTCCGGATCCGCTGCCCGCGGATCCGTGTCAGAACCCCTGTCCCGATATTCGCGACACGCCGAAACCGGTGGCGCCCGCGCCCGACGACCCGGCACCTGCTCCGGCCGCGCCGGGTGGCGGTTCGGCGACCGGTAGCGGTTGGGGTTCCTCCGGGTCCGCAACACCGTGGCGGCTACCCGAAGTCCGGGTGAAGCCGGAGATCGAACCGATCCCGTACCCGGTTCCCGGCGGTGAAGGCGTGCCGCCGCAACCGGCGCCGCCGCCGGTGGTACACCCGGCCGAACCGGGTCCGCTCGCGGCGCCGGTGGCGTTACCGCAGGTCGAGGCAGTGCGACTGGTCGAGCAGGTCACCGGGCACGGCTCGGCGAATCGCACCGATATGCGCTGGCAGGTCGACGGCACCGATCTCGGGCTGATGTGGGAGACCGAACCAGGCCGGATCGCCATGGTGTTCGGGGATACGTTCGGAAAGGGTTGGACGGCCGGTGTTGTGGGCGGCCCGGACTGGCGCAGCAATGTGCTGGCCTACAGCACCGACCGCGACCTCTCCGATGGTCTGACACTGGACACGATGGTGCAGGACAGCCGTTGCCACGCGGCCGAACTGCTGGGTAGTCGCAAGATCAAGAACTGGGAGACCACCACCATTCCGACCTCCGGATTCGCGCTCGGCGGGCGGCAGTACCTCAGCTTCATGTCGGTGAACCGCTGGAGCCGTATTCCGGGGATGTGGTGGACGAACTACGGCGGTATCGCCTACTCCGACGACGGCGGCAGCACCTGGGTCAAGGACCAGCACGCCCGCTGGGACAACCTGTTCGGGCTCGGCCGGTTCCAGGTGACGGCCATGGTGCCGCACGGCGACCACGTCTACATGTTCGGTACGCCCAACGGCCGGGTCGGGATGATCGGCCTGGCCCGGGTCCCGCAGGACGAGGTACTGAACAAGTCGGCGTACCAGTACTGGGTGGACGGTACCTGGGCGCCGGCGGCGGAGAACCAGGCGACGCCGCTGGTGGCCGGTATCGCCAGTGAGTTGTCGGTGCGGGTCGATCCGGGGACCGGGTACTGGCAGATGAGCTATCTGGATCCCGCACGCGGCGCGATCGTCCTGCGGACCGCCGCGGACCCACAGGGCAGCTGGTCAGAAGCGGTGCAGCTGGTGTCGACCACCGACTACCCGAAGGCCTACGGCGGTTTCCTCCACCCGTGGTCCACCTCGCGGGATCTGTATTTCGCGCTGTCGGAGTGGGATTCGTACAATGTGTATCTCCTGCACGCCCGGCTGGCACCACCGGACGAGCCGCCTGTTTCGTGAGGTCGGCGCGGCCGCCGGAATCAGCCGGTGCCCGCCGCGCGGCGGAACCGGATCGGTTGACCGGGCCGGGCCTGCGATACCCGGTCGATATCCGCGTCGGTGACCACCGCGATCACGGGGTAACCGCCGGTGATCGGGTGGTCGGCGAGGAAGACCACCGGTTGACCGCTGGGCGGAACCTGCACCGATCCGAGTGCCATCCCCTCGGTGGCGAGTTCGCCGGACGATTTCCGTTGCAGCGCAGGCCCGTCCACCCGGTCCAGGCGTGCCCCGACCCGGTCGGTATCCGCGCTCACCGACCAATGACCTGTGAACAGGGCCGCCGGGTCGGTGAACCAGTCGTCCCGCGGGCCGGGCACGGCGTGTATCTCCAGCGTTGCCTCTGGTCCGGGCAGTGGCGCCTGCTCGATATTCGGCCACACGCCGGGTGGTGGACCGATGGGGACAGTTCTGCCTTCGCGCAACGGAGGCGGGCCGATACCCGAGAGAGTGTCGTAACTGCGCGAGCCCAGTATCGGGGGGACGTCGATCCCCCCGCGTACCCCGATGTAGCTGCGTAGCCCGGTGCGTGTCGTGCCCAGCCGCAGGCGCTGCCCGGGCGCGAGGTGCAGCACGGCGGCGTGACCCACCGGAGTCCCGTCGAGGGTCGCGGGCGCGGGCGCTCCGGTAACCGCCACGAGCAGTGATGTTTCGGCGCGCAGGGTCAGGCCGCCGAGCAGGACTTCGATCCCGGCGAATCCTTCCGGGTTTCCCAGCAGGCGGTTCGCCAGCCGTAGCGCGCCGCGATCGGCGGCGCCCGACGGTCCGACGCCGGAATGGAACCATCCCGGGCGGCCCAGATCCTGGATGGTGGCGGCCGGACCGACTCGCTCGATCACCATCACGAGGCGGCGTCCACATCGACGAATCGCACCCGCGCACCGGCATGGACGAGAGCGGGTGGGTCTCGCTCGGTGTCCCACATGGTCAGCGCGGTGGTGCCGATGAGCTGCCAGCCACCCGGCGTCTCCCGCGGGTACACCGCCGACCAGCCTCCGGCCAGGCCCACCGACCCGGCCGGTATGCGGGTGCGCGCGGTATCACGGCGGGGAACGCTGCGCTGCCAGTCGGCGGCGGTGAGATAACCGAAGCCGGGCGCGAAGCCGACGAAAGCGCATTGCCAGGTCGCGGCGGTGTGCGCGGCGATCACCTGGTCCGGTCGCAGATCCAGTATCCCGGCCACGGTATCGAGATCGGGACCGTCGTAACGCACGGGGATACACACAGATTCGGTCGCGGGATCGCATGTTCCACGGGAAACATCGGATTGTCCCGCGCTCACCTCGGCGACGATTCGTTCCAGCTCATGACGCACCCGGGGCGCGCAGCGCACCGAATCCAGGGTCACCAGCACGGTTTCCGCGGCGGGCAGGATATCCACCACCCCGGCGACGGAACACCCGGCCAATTCCGCGACCAGCCGGCCGACCCGTTGCGGATCGTCCGGGGTGAGCAGGAAGGCCCGGTCGCCGGCACACCGTACCGCGGCCGCTTCCCGGATTCGTGGTGCTCCCGACACGTCACCTCACCCCGTTCCGTCGTTCAGGTGAACGACGCTACCGCTATCCCGGCGTCCGCGAGCGCGGCACGGATTCGCCGGGCCATCCGGACCGCGGCGGGGGTGTCGCCGTGTACACAGATACTGTCGGGCGAGACCGCCACGATCCCGCCGTCGCCCAGCACCCGGACGGTACCGTTCTCCGCCAGCGAGACCGCCTGGGCGACGGCCGCGTCGGTTCCGAGCACAGCACCCGGGGTTCCCCGCGCCGCGAGACCGCCCGCGGCGGTGTAGGCCCGGTCGGCGAAGCCCTCGCTCACGAACGGCGTCCCCGCGGCCTGCGCGGATTTCTCGAGATGTGTACCGGCGGGTCCGAGCAGGACGAGGTCGGGGTCGTAGTCCCGCAGACCCGCGAGCACGGCATCGGCGAGCGCCGCGTCAGCCGCGGCGGCGTGGTACAGCGCGCCGTGGGGTTTCACATACCGCACCCGGTCGCCTGCCGCCCGGGCGAAACCGTCCAGCGCGCCGATCTGGTACAGCGTTTCGTCCCGGAGGTCCGCCGGCGTTACCGCCATTGCCCGCCGGCCGAACCCCGCCAGGTCCCGGTAACCGATATGCGCCCCGATCCGGACCCCTTTCTCCACCGCCGTCGCGCAGGTACGCCGCATGATGGACGGATCGCCGGCATGGAAACCGCAGGCGATGTTCGCACTGGTCACGATATCGAGCATGGCGGCGTCCTCCCCCATACTCCACGCGCCGAACCCCTCACCGAGGTCACTGTTGAGGTCCAGACCCATGCCACACCCTCCTTCCGGTACTGCCTCCATTGTTCACACGGCGGGGTCGCCGTGCACCGCGCTCCGGACGGCCCGCCGGCCGAAGCGCCGATCGGTCTCGACCTCCCAGTTACGCGACACGCCGCTCGTCGAACCCGGCGCGGCACCGTGGGCCGCGCAGGTCGCGATGGCCGAGCCGGCTGCCCGGGAGCCACCGGCCCGGTGGTCGGCCGTACCGGCACCGGCACCGGTCACCGCTGTCGCGCGGTGTCCGGCCGAACCGGCCCGGCGACCCACTCCTGCCCGCGTCCGCGTCGCGCAATTTCGGCGTTGGCGGTCGAGCTCGCGGCCGCGCGGCTGCCCACGCTCGGTTCGGACGGGCTCACCGCGGGTCCGGCCGATCCGCTGCGGCTGCTGGTCGGTTGGTCGACGGCCGGCGGATCGGCAGCCCGCACTGCCGCTCCTCATCCGGTGGCGCCGGACGGTGGCCGAATCCTCCTGCGGTTGTTGAGCAGCACGGCGACAATGCCCGCCCCGTAGCAGCTCGTCCCCGCCAGCACCACGGCCGGTGATCTGCCATCGGCCGGGACGACCAGTGCCGTACCCGCGACTGCCAGGACGAACGCGATATTGAAGACCGTGTCCTGAAGGGCGAAAACCTGTCCCCGGCGGTCGTCGGGGATATCCATCTGCATGGCGGCGTCACCGGTGAGTTTGATGGTCTGCCCGGCCAGCCCGAGCAGGAACGCCCCGGCGAGCAGGAGCTGATGGGCGTGGTGCACGCTCTCGGCCGAGTGGGTGAGGGCGGTGGGCAGGACCAGCGCCGGCTGTACCGCGATCGCACCGGACAGAGCCAGCAGGACGGTCCGGGGGCGACCCAGGCGGGGAATGAGCAGTGGGGCGAGCAGCGCCGCCAGCAGCATTCCGGCGGCGGTGGCGGTGATCGCCACACCGAAGCCGATCAATCCACTGTCCACCACCGTGCCCTGGGACGGTGACTGCCGTAGCACCAGCACCATGACCAGCGTGTTGGCGCCGAATACGATCCGGTGGGTCCCGATACCGATCATCGCGGTGGACACATCGACCGAATGCCGGACCGCGCGTGCGCCGACCAGCAGGCCGGCGAGTACCGCGCGCACCGCGCCCGCGGCGTCGCCGGCCACGGATTCCGGGCCGAGGGTGCGCGGCCGGAATCCGGCCGTGAGCACCACTCCGGCCACCGATCCGGTCATACTCGCCGCCACGGCGACGGCCGATCCGGTATCGCCGGCGCCGATCGCGCCGATCACCGCCACCGCGGCTCCCGCGCCCCCGGCCGCGCACGCCGAGCCCACGGTCGCCAGTACGGAGTTGGCCGGCACCAGCCGGTGCTGTGCCAGCACCCGCGGCAGCGCCGCCGAGACACCGGCCGCGGTGAACCGGCTGATCCCGACCACCGCCAGCGCCAGTAGCAGTAGGAAACTCGCCCTGGCGCCGGCGAGCAGGCCCAGTGCCACCGCGGCGATCAACAGGCCGCGCACCAGGTTGGCGATCAGCAGGACCAGTCGCCTGTCCCAGCGGTCCAGCAGTGCGCCGGCGTACGGTCCGACCAGCGAATAGGGCAGCAGCAGTACCGCGAAACCGGCCGCGACCGCGAGCGGGTCGGTTTCCCGTTCCGGATTGAACAGGATCGCCCCGGACAGCGCGGCCTGGAACATGCCGTCACCGAACTGGCTTGTGAAGCGCACCAGGGTCAGCCGGACCGCGCCGGGGCTCTCGCTGATCGCGGCGCGTAACGCCGACAGATCGTGCCGCCGTCCGCCGCCTCCCGGTGTCCGGTCCGTGGTGCTGGGTCGGGGCGCAGAGCTGGACACCGCCGCGACGCTACCTGCCCCGCAGCCCGGGAGGTATCTCGGCCGGTCCGGGCACCCGCTCGGCGATCAGCAGATCGACGGCCTCGCGCATATCGGGCGCCATCGGCAGAGCGCCCAGCGCGCCGGCGTCTATCCAGGCGTAGTCGTCGTGCTCGGCGGGGTCCAGTGTTATCTCACCGGGTTCGGCTTCGGCCAGAAAACTGAATTTGCGCACCTTGGCCTTGGTGCGGGTGGCGTAGTCGAACCAGCCGAGGAAATCGGTGATGCGGCGGGCCACCAGGCCGGTTTCCTCCAGCAGCTCCCGCGCCACCCCCTCGGTGAGCGATTCGCCGGATTCGACCCCGCCACCGGGCAGCTCGTACATACCGCCGAGATAAGCGCCCGGCACCCGGCGCACGACCAGCAGCTTTCCGTCCCGGAACACTGCGACGCCGACGACCAGGTCGGTGACGCCGTCGCGCCGCGCGGCGGCACGCAACCGCTGCTCGGTCCGCGCGAGCGCTTCGGGGCGCATCCTTCACCTCCCGGTTCCCTACAGATCCATTTTCGTGAAACCTGTGCCATACCGCTATTACCGCGCCCGGTTGCTCACCGGCCGTTCATCCCGAGGTCGCTCGCGTAAAATGCCGAGAGCGGACAATCGACGAGGTCGTGGTATCGCCGCGGTACTACATACGGGAAAGGTAATTGTGCCCGAGCCGGAAAGGAGTCGCGCGATGTCCACGCTGCCGACGCCGCATATCGATGTGCACCGTGCGGGTGACCGTATGAAAACCCGCATTCCCTGGCTCGATTCCAAGCATTCGTTCTCCTTCGGCGCGCACTACGACCCCGAGAACACCCATCACGGTCTGTTACTGGTCAACAATGACGATATCGTTCTTCCGGGCCAGGGCTTCGATACCCATCCGCACCGCGATATGGAGATCGTCACGTGGGTACTCGAGGGTTCCCTGGTTCATCAGGATTCGCTCGGCCACAGCGGTGTCATATACCCGGGACTCGCGCAGCGGATGAGTGCCGGTACCGGAATCCGGCATTCGGAGAAAAACGATTCGTGGCGGATCGACGGCAGCCGTCCCGAACATGACGAGCCGGTGCATTTCGTGCAGATGTGGGTGCTACCCGACGAACCCGGGATCGAGCCGGGCTACCAGCAACTCGAAATCGACGACCAGCTGGCCGCGGGTGGTCTGGTGACCGTCGCGTCCGGGCTACCGCGGTACCGCGACCGTACCGCCATCGCCATCAACAGCTCGCACTCGGCGCTGCACGTGGCGAAGCTGGCGCCGGACACGCAGGCATCGGTGGAATTGCCCGAGGCGCCCTATGTCCACGCGTTCGTCGCCCGTGGCGCGGTCGAGATGGAGGGCGTGGGCCTGCTGGACGCGGGTGATGCGGTGCGCCTGACCTTTTCCGGCGGCCAGCGGCTGACCGCGCGGGAACCGGCGGAAGTGCTGATCTGGGAGATGCATGCCCGGCTCGGCGCCGGGTAACGTCCGAAAAGTCCGGATAAAGGGTCGACCCATCGGTGATCGACCCTCGACAATGATATGCGGACCGAGATCGCTCGAGCGTTACCGGCAGGGTCTCGACCAGCTCAGCTGAGGAGGAACGTATGTCCTACCCACCGCCGCCCGGCAACTATCCCGCGCCGGGGCCCTACCCCGGTGCCGGCGGGCAGCCCGAGTACTGGCAGGAATCGCCGAAGCGCAAGGGGATGGCGATCGCCGCGTTGGTCCTCGGCATCCTCGGCGTACTGAGCTTCTGGACGATTGTCGGCGGGATCCTCTTCGGGCTCATCGCGGTGATCCTCGGTGTGATCGCCCTGGTGAAGGCGAACCGCGGAACCGGCGGCGGCGGGGTGATGGCCGTGATCGGCCTGATCCTCGGCGTGCTCGCCCTCGCCGGGGTGATCGTCGTCGGGATCGTCGGCTGGGGTATCTGGTCGGATTCGGGTGGTCGCGATTTTGTCGATTGCGTCAGCAACGCAGGTGGTGACCAGAGTGCGGTGTCGCGGTGTGAGGACGAGTTCAACCAGCGCATCGAGGACCAGTACGGGGTGACCATCGCTCCGCCGGAGCCCACCAACTGATCGATCGGGCCGGTCCGGTACACCGCTCGGACCGGCCCGGCACCGGCATACTGGATTCTGTGACTTCCGACGTGACCAGCCCCTCCGGTATCGATCTGACCCATCTCGACCCGGCCGTCCGGGTACAGGACGACCTGTTCACGCACGTCAACGGCGCCTGGCTGGCCGGATACGAGATCCCGGCCGACCGGGCGGTCGACGGCGCGTTCCGCACGCTGTTCGACCGGGCGGAGCTCGATGTCCAGGAGATCATCCGCAATGCCACGGGTGAGCCCGGCAGCGATGCCCGCAAGATCGCCGACCTCTACGCCTCCTTCATGGACACCGACGCGGTCGAGTCCGTGGGCCTGACTCCCATCGTCGAAGAACTCGCCGCGCTCGCCCGGACCACCGACCGGGGTGAGTTCGCGGGGCTGCTGGGCCGGCTGCAGCGGGTCGGCGTATCCGGTGCGGTCGCCGTCTACGTCGATACCGACGACAAGAACTCCCAGCGCTACCTCGTCTACGCGACGCAGTCCGGGATCGGCCTGCCCGACGAATCCTACTACCGTTCCGACGACTACGCCGAGGTGCGCGAGCGCTATATCGCGCATATCGACCGGATGTTCGCACTGGTGGCGGCCGATCCGCGGATCGCGGAGCTGCTGCCCGCGGGCCCGGTGGGTAGCCGCGTCTTCGAGCTCGAACGCAAACTCGCGGCCGGGCACTGGGATGTGGTGCGCCGTCGTGACGCCGAATTGAGCTACAACCTCACCACTTTCGCCGACCTGGCGGCCGCGCATCCGGAATTCGACTGGACCGCCTGGGCCGACGGTCTCGCCGAGGGTGTCGAGGGTGACGGCCCGGATCTGCTGGCCGAGCTGGTGGTCCGGCAACCCGACTTCCTCCGGACCTTCGCGCAGCTGTGGGCTGCCGAATCGGTCGAGGAATGGCAGCTGTGGGCGCAGTGGCGGGTGCTACGGTCCCGCGCGCCTTACCTCACCGAGGCAGTGGTGGAGGAGAGTTTCGATTTCTACGGCCGCACGCTGACCGGCGCCCAGGAGAACCGGGAGCGGTGGAAGCGTGGGGTGTCGCTGGTGCAGGACCTGCTCGGCGAAGCCGTCGGCAAATTGTATGTGGCGCAGCATTTCCCGCCCGAGGCCAAGGCGGCGATGGTGCGGCTGGTGGAGAACCTGCGTGAGGCCTACCGCCGCAACATCACCGAGCTGGAGTGGATGAGCCCGGCGACGCGGCAGGCGGCGCTGGCGAAACTGGACAAGTTCACGCCCAAGATCGGTTACCCCGAGCGCTGGCGCGACTACTCCGCCTTCACCGTCGCACCGGCCGACCTGGTCGGCAACTACCGCCGCGGCTACGCCGTCGACCACGACCGGGACCTGAACAAGCTCGGCGGCCCGGTGGACCGGGACGAATGGTTCATGACCCCGCAGACCGTGAACGCCTACTACAACCCGGGAATGAACGAGATCGTCTTCCCGGCCGCCATCCTGCAGCCGCCCTTCTTCGATATGAACGCCGACGACGCCGCCAACTACGGTGGCATCGGTGCGGTGATCGGGCACGAGATCGGGCACGGTTTCGACGATCAGGGCGCCAAATACGACGGCGACGGCAATATGGTCGACTGGTGGACCGATACCGATCGCGCCGAGTTCGGTAAGCGCACGCGAGCGTTGATCGACCAGTACGACGTGCTCTCCCCCGCCGATCTGTCCGACGAGCACACCGTGAACGGTGAGTTCACGATCGGCGAGAACATCGGCGATCTGGGCGGGCTCTCCATCGCGCTGGAGGCGTATCGGATCTCGCTGAACGGGCAGGAAGCCCCGGTGATCGACGGCCTGACCGGGCTGCAGCGAGTGTTCTTCGGCTGGGCGCAGGTCTGGCGGACCAAAGCGCGGCCGGAGGAAGCGATCCGCCGGCTCGCGGTCGACCCGCATTCGCCCGCGGAATTCCGCTGCAACGCGGTGGTCCGCAATATCGACGCCTTCCACGAGGCGTTCGACCTGACCCCCGACGACGCCCTCTACCTGGCGCCCGAGGAGCGGGTCAAGATCTGGTGACCGTAACGACGTGACCCCGCCCGGAGCACCGGGCGGGGTCACGTTCTGTCCTGTTGTTTCCGAGGGGCCTCGCCGCCGGAGGCGGCGCCGAAATCTAATTCCAGTCGCCGAGACCGTCGCCGGCGTTGAGGGTGCCGCCCTGGGTGTTCTGCACGATGACCGCGTCACCCTTCTTGACGTTCTCGTAGAACCACTTGGCGTCCTCGGTGCTCACATTGAGGCAGCCGTGGCTGGTGTTCGCATAGCCCTGTGATCCGACCGACCACGGTGCGGCGTGTACGAAGATCCCGCTGTTGGAGATACGCGTCGCGTATTCGACATCGAGTTTGTAGCCCTCGGGGGCGTCGATCGGGACCCCGTAGGTCGAGGAGTCCATGACCATTTCACGCCGCTGCTCGCCGACGATATAGGTGCCGTTGGGCGTTTCGTGGTCGACCTTGCCCATCGAGGTCGGCATGGTGCGCACCACTTCGCCGTTACGGGTCACGGTGATCATCTTGGTGTTGTCGTCGGCGGTGGCGATCACCGCGTCGCCGACGTGGAAGGCGCTGCGGCTACCGCCGGCCTCGACCACGACGTCGGTCTGCGCGGGCCAGAACTCGCTGGGCCGCCAGCGCACCTGCTTATCGCTCCACCAGTAGAAATGACCGGGTACGTCGGTCGAAGAAGTGATCTTGATGGCACGCTCGGCAGCGGCCCGATCGTCGACCGGATCCTTGAAGTTGATGATGATCGGCTGCGCGATGCCGACCTCTTCGCCTTCGGAGGGGTTGATCGCCGGGGGCGCGAAGTTGGCCGCGGGCGGTGCGGGTTCGACGGCGCCCGCCGCCGACCCGGAAGGCAGGCTCGGCAGCGCGTAGACCGGCGCCGTGGCCACCGTGGTGGCTGCGGCGATAGCGGCCGTCAACAGGACACCCTGCCGAAGCCGCCGCTGAGCACGGCGACCGGTCGGCAGCGACCCGGTGTTGTCGAAGACATGCATAAGAGTGTTCGTCCGTCCATTCGACTCTGGAGCGCACGCGGCCGGTGGGCCGCCGATGCGTCCTTCGGAGCACCCCGGCGAGTGTTCGCGGAGTTCTGTGGAGCCCCTCCACGACCGTCCGGCCCGTGGGCGTCTGGTCGTCCGCGCGCCACCGGTCGTAGAGTTGTGGAGCGGTCCCGACGGGCTGTTGCGCATCGCGGAAGCTCGCCGGCATCCGGCTGATGCTCTTCCGCTCCGACTTCCTTCGTACTGCCTTTACGAAGTCGTGACCAGTCCGGATTTCCGTTACATAGCCGTTATGCATGACCGGTGTGTCGTACCACGCTCCCCCGGCGTGGCATACCCCGGGCCGCAGGATGCCCGGTGGGCCGGGGATTCCTGTTCGGACGGTGTCTCCGGGCGCGCGGAGGGTGATCTGCGTTACCAAACCTTCCGATGAGATATGTCACGTCACCCGGCTGCCTCCGTGCTGCGGTCGTCGGCGGGTCCGTCGCGACTCCCCGTGGGCGGCGTCATCGGAGTCGACGCTCGGCCCGGCCATGGTGTATTCATGGCGTGATATTGCTGGCGGAGCTGTAGTGAGGCGCGGATTCGATGCGGGGGCAGAGTTCGGCATCACAGCGGGAGGACTGTGCGTGTCTGGTTGGGCATCATCTCGATTGTCGGTCGCGATCGCCGGGGCCGCGGTGGCGGCCGGCCTGGCGGTCGCGGGCTGTAGTTCCACCATCGAGGGCCGGGCGCAGCCGGTGATGGAGACCGGCACGGTGGATGCGGTGGACGTGACCGGTACCCCGGGCTCCGGCGATACCTCGCCGACCACCACCTCCAGCGCGCCGACCACCACTCCGGAAGCCGGCGATGTCAGTTTCGACGCCGAGATCGGCGACTGCGTGACGCTCGGTGGCACCACCACCGACGCCAGTATCGAAGAGGCGTCCTGCGGCAGCAACGAGTCCAACTACAAGGTGATCGGCAAGGCCGAGCAGAGCAGCCAGTGTGTCGGCGATGCCGACAACTACTACGCCGAGAGCCGCAATGGTATCGAGATGGGCGCGCTGTGCCTGGATATCGACTGGGTGGTCGGCGGCTGCATGGATGTGGGCGGCGGGACCACCGGCCCCGAACGTATCGATTGCACCGAGACCTCGGCCGCGGACGGGGTGAAGGTCGTCGCGATCGAGCAGGGCGCCACGGATGTCAACGCGTGCGGCGCGGGCAGCTCCGGATACGTGTACCCGGAGCGCCGCTTCGTGGTGTGCGTCGACGAACTCTGACAGCGTGTCCGATAACTCGTGTGGATTACCGGACACCGCCCTTCCCGGGCGTCCTCGGTTCACACCCTGACCAGGGAATCAACCGTGGTTTCCGCGTCGTCCGGGCCGGTTGCACCGGCACCCGCAGGGTGCCGGTCAGTGCCTTCCCGCCGGCGGACATTGGTAACCCGGCCCCCTGCTCGGAGGTTCGGGGATTCTGACACGTCTCCATTGCCGGCCCAGGCGGCGAGGTTGACCGCGGCATTCAGATCCCGATCCGCCCGTACCCACACCCACAGGTGAACACCCGATCCGCCAACGTGAGACCCGCGTTCACCGCACCCCGGGCCACCGACACAAACCCCGCCGCCGACCGTGGGCCGGGACAGCAGCAACATCGACAAGGCCCAAGGACCGCAGTTCCCGGACACGTTCTGAGGTAATCGGTCCCCGCGGATTGCGCGAGTGGACACGCCCGAGAGCGGATAGAAGAACGAGGCGGACACCGGAGGTGCCCGCCTCGTTCTTTTTGTCCGGTAGCCCCTAGATGGGCCGGTAGCCGGCTCCGATGCTGTTGCGACTGTCGATATCGCCCATGATGGTCGTCATATTGGTGCCGACCTCGGGGCCGAAGCAGGCGATCGCCAGGTAGGCGTTCACCATGCCGACCAGGGTGGAACCGACGACGACCGGGGCGCCGGAGTCGCCTTCCATCACACACATCTGCGACCAGGTCTCCATATTGCTGGCGAAGACGTCGCCGTAGGCGAGACCGCAGGTGTTGCCGGTGGTGCGGCCTTCCTTGCAGACGATATTGGGGAACTGGGCCGGTGCGCCGACCCCGGTGATGCTCAGGTTGCCGATGCGGTTGACCGGGGTGACCCGGCCCGGATCGAACTCGAGTACTGCGTAGTCCAGGTCCTGGTTGGAGTAGACGAACCGGCCGAGGGCCCCGGCGCCCGGGTCTTGTTCCGCATACACCTCGTGCCCAGGGGTTCCGCAGTGTCCCGCGGTGATGCCGACCAGTCTGCCGGCACCGTCGCGACCGATCGTGGTGAGCGTGCACTGGATCGCATATTCGGACATCTGGCCGGACTCGGAGGAGATGATGAGCCCTGAGCCACCACCGAGTACAGGCCGGGCGGGGTCGGCGGCTGCCGTCCCCGTGCCGAGTAGCGCCGTACTCAGCGCGACGGCGAAGACGGCACTGGCCGCCTGGGCGAGTTTCCTGAACATATCCCTCCAGACCTTGAAGCCGCACGATATCAATGTGTGGCACCTCATCGTGGCAGCAAAAGCCCCGATGCGCGCCCCGAGTAGCCGTTACCCGCGAGTTCCGTTGTGTAACAGAGGGGTTCGGCTATTCGGTCGTGCATTCGACCGGGATACTCCGCGTGCGGCACGCACCGCACGAACTCCGGCCACGATAACCCTGGGAAGAATAGCCGAACGCTATTAATTGTCCCGGATTTGAGCGCGCGGGTCGAGTAACGGTCGAATCTCCGCAGTGCCGCGAAAGGGTTAATTTCCCGGAATACTCTCCGTTATTTAAGTGAACCATCATTCGCATCGGTTCTCGCGGTCTTCGCGACATTCGGGGCCGGTCAGCGGTATGTTCTTCCGGTGCCGCGGAACTCTCATTGGGATACACACCAAGGAACGTGTGATAACTCGGTGGTCACGCCACAAAGTGATGAACATCTGTGACCGCGGTCTCGCGCCTATGGTGTGTTCCGCACTACTACGTAGTAAGGTGCCTCAAGCAAACCAGCCGTCGGGGTAGGTAACCGACGTCGAGAGGGGTTAGTCAGTGCAGTCGACCAAGAGTCCACCAACAGGTTCTCGGTTGAGCGGGGCGGTCGAGTGGACGCGGGACTACTGGCGCGACCATCCCCGACGTTCCTTGGAGACGCTCGGCCGGCAGATGACCATGGGTGTCGAAGCGGTCTCCGAACTCGTGGTCAGTATCTTCCGCGGCCGGTTCCCTCTCGACGAGTTCATCCGGCAGTGCGCCTTCATGGCGAGCGTCGCCGCGGCGCCCACACTGCTCGTCGCGATTCCGATCGGTGTCATCGTATCCATCCAGGTCGGCGCGGTCGCACAGCAGGTCGGCGCCACCTCGTTCATCGGCGCGGCCAACGGCCTGGGCATCATCCAGCAGGGCGCCCCCCTGGTCACCGTGCTGATGATCGCGGGCGCAGTCGGTTCCGCGATCTGCGCCGATCTCGGCTCCCGGACCATTCGCGAAGAAATCGACGCCATGAAAGTCATGGGCGTCGATCCGCTGCGGAGGCTCGTCGCGCCGCGACTCGGCGCCGCAATGCTGGTCAGCGTGCTGCTCTGCGGTTTCGTGGTCTTCGTCGGATTTCTGACCGGATACATTTTCAATATTTTCGCCCAGGGCGGCACCCCGGGTTCCTATATCGCGACCTTCGCCTCGTTCGCGATAACGCTGGACCTGCTTGTCGCGCTGGTGAAATCGCTGTTGTTCGGTCTGCTCGCGGCAATCATCGCCTGTGATACCGGATTGAACACCCGCGGTGGTCCGGGCGGTGTCGCCAACTCGGTGAATACCGCCGTTGTCATGTCCGCGGTGATGTTGTTCGGAGTGAATGTGATCTTCACCCAGGTGTACAACACTTTGTTCCCCCCGCAGGTGGTGTGAGCCGGTGTCCGCAACCTATGTGCCCCCGCTACTCAAACCGCTGCAGCAACTGCGAAAAGCGGCCGGCGCGCCGGTCGATATGCTGGCCCGCCTCGGGCACCAAGTGTTCTTTTTCCTGCGCTCGGTCGGCTCGATGCCGCTGGCGTTCAAGCAGTACCCCAAAGAAGTCTGGCGCCTGCTCTCGGATGTCACCTGGGGCAACGGCAATCTCATCGTCGGCGGCGGAACGATCGGCGTCGTACTCATTCTGAGCGCCTTCGGCGGAATGACCGTGGCCATCCAGGGCCACACCTCGCTCGATCTGCTCGGGCTCAGTCCGATCACCGGCGCTATCTCGGCGTTCGCCACCACCCGTGAACTCGGTCCGCTGCTCGCCGCACTGGCCTTCGCGGCCCAGGCGGGCTGCCGGTTCACCGCTCAACTCGGCGCCATGCGAATCTCGGAGGAGATCGACGCGCTGGAGTCGGTGGCCATCCGCCCGCTGCCCTACCTGGTGAGCACCCGGATGATCGCCGCGATGATCACCATCCTGCCGCTGTACTGCCTGGGTCTGGCGATGGCCTACATCTCCTGCTCGCTGACCGTGCAGCTCATCGGCGGTACCGCCAGCGGTACCTACCAGCACTACTTCTATCAGTTCCTGATTCCGACGGACGTGCTGTACTCGCTGCTCAAAGCGATTGTCTTCGTCGCCATCACCACGTTCATCCAGTGCTACTACGGCTTCTTCGCCTCCGGTGGCCCCGAGGGCGTCGGTGTGGCGGCCGGTCGCGCGATCAAGATGTGCATCATCGCCACCGTTTTCGTGGACCTCTTCATGACCTTGGCCATTTGGGGTGTCAACCCCGGCATCCGGATCTCGGGGTAGGCAATGATCATCGATCCCAGTGGGCGCGGGCCCACGATGAAGCAGTTGCTGATCGCGGGCGTGTGCGGCCTGATCGTCTTCGCGGTCGTGCTCGGCTTCCTGATGGCCCGATACCAGGGCTATTTCGTGGAAAAAGTAAAGGTGACGGCCAACCTCACCACCACCGGTGACGGGCTGCCCGAACAAGCCGACGTCAAGTTCCGTGGCGTACTGGTCGGCGCGGTCAAGGATGTCTCGGTGGCCGCCCAGGGCGAGCTGCAGCAGGTGAACATCGAGCTGAAGCCCGAATTCGCCGACGGTATCCCGGCCACGGTCACCGCCCGGGTGGTGCCCAGCAACCTGTTCGCCGTCACCTCGGTGGAACTGGTCTACAACGGGCCGAGCCCGGACCATCTCGACGAGGGCTCGACCATCGAGGAAGACCGCAGCCAGGGCACCATCGCCCTGCAGGACACCCTGACCACGGTGCAGAACATCCTCGACGCCATCGATCCCATGCAGTTCGGCCGGGTCCTGGGCACCCTGTCCTACGCGCTGGACGGCAGCGGCCGGATGCCCGGGTCGACCATCGAACGGATCGACCGCTGGGTGACCTCGGTGGACGAGTCGATTCCCGATCTCGGTGTATTCCTCGGCGATCTCTCGGGTTCGGTGCACGCACTCAACGAATCGGCGCCGGAACTCATGGACGTCCTGGCCTCGTCCGTCCAGACCGCGAGCACGATCGCCGACCGGCGCGAGGAACTGGTGAATGTGATCACCGGCGCCAGCAGTATGGCCGACCAGATCAACGATCTGTTCGCCCGGAACCCGAATGTCGGTAAAGAGCTCACCGTCGGGATGAACCAGACCTTCGGCGCGCTGGCCGCGAACCCGTCGTCGATCACCAACGCCATCAGTAACCTGAACAACTCGTCGCGCAAGCTGAGCACGGTGTTCACCTGGGGCCCGCAGCGGCAGATGGTTTGGAACGCGGGTGTCACCTTCACTCCGTTCAACCCCAACACCGTGGCGGACTGCCCGCGCTACGGCGATCTGGCCGGCCCGAGCTGCTTCACCGCCCCCGCGGTCGCGGATCCGGGCTACCTTCCCGAGCAGGTGAAACCGCGCCGGCTCCCCGCCGCCGACGGGCTGCCGGTGCTGCCGCCGCTGCCCGGTCTGCCGCAGATCCCGGGTGTCACCACCGAGGCCGGCGCGCCCGCGCCGACGGCGCAGGCGCCGGGCAACAACCCGTTCGCCGGAACGCCGCTGGAAGGGCTTTTCCCGCAGGGATTCCCGCAGCTTCCGGGGCTGCCCGGCGCGCCGGCTCCGGCTCCGGCCGCGCAGCCCGGTGAGCAGCCGCAGAACCCGCCGGCCCAGCCGGGTGCGCCCGCACCGGCCGCGGACAACGGCACCCCGGGGACCGGCGTGGTGCCCGCGGCCGCACCGATCACCTACGAGGGCGACGCCGCGGTGGAGACGCTGCTGGGTCGCAAGCCGTCCTCGATGGAGTACTTGATGCTGAGTTCGATTCTGGAAGGCGGAACCCTGCGTGTGACCGAGGAGGCCGCCTCGTGAGGGGAGTTCGCAAACCGCTGATCGGGTTCGGCCTGTTCGCGGTGGTATCCGTGCTGGTCACGGTGCTGGTGTGGAATACGCTGGCCCGGACGGTCGACGGTGGTACGAAATCGTATTCCGCGGTGTTCACCGATGTACTGGGTCTGCGCGAGGGCGACGACGTCCGGATGGCGGGCGTGCGGGTGGGCAAGGTCCAGAAGATCGAGGTCACCGACGACCACAATGCCAAGGTCAGCTTTATCGTCCAGGACGATCAGACGCTCTTCGGCAACACCAAGGCGCTGGTGCGCTACCAGAACCTGATCGGCCAGCGCTATGTCGCGCTGGCGCCGGGCTCCGGTGGCGATGCGACCGAGCTGCCCGAGGACGGCACCATCTCGTTGGACCGCACCGAGCCGTCCTTCGATATCTCGGCGCTGCTCAACGGCTTCCAGCCGCTGTTCGAGGTGCTCGAGCCCGCGCAGGTGAACCGGCTCTCGGAAACCTTCATCCTGGCGTTGCAGGGCGATCGGGTGTCGCTGAGCTCGTTCATCACCCAGGCCGCCACCATGGCAGGCGATTTCCAGCGGCGTGACGCCATCCTCAGCGATGTGATCACCAACCTCAGCGGTGTGATGGCCGGTCTGGCCAAACGAGGGGACGAATTGGAGACGCTGATAACCCAGACGCGGGCCCTGATCGGCGGCTTGTACGAGCAGGGCCGGCAACTGCTCGGCTCGACCGAGCAGATCGCGGGCGCGACCACGGCTCTCGTCGGCATGGTGGGCAATATCCAGCCCAAGCTGGAGGCCGTCCAGAATTCGACACGTGACGCTTTGACCCTGTTCCTGGCCAACGGCGCCAAACTGGATCAGGCCGCGATCGACCTCCCATCCATCCTCGCCGACGCCGGGCGCTTCACCTCCGAGGGCGCGTACGCCAACGCCTACATCTGCCGACTGGATGTATCGCTCTACGGTGTGCTCTTCCCGCGCGGGCTGTTCTCCCAGATCGGCGGCAATTCGCAATCGGCGGTGTGCCGGCCATGATGACGAAACTCAAAACCTGGTTCAACAACAATCGGTACTTCGGCCTCGGCATCATCGGCGTCGTCGTCGTCGGTGTGCTGGTATTGGCGTCGAGCGGATTCCGCAATCTCGGGATCGGTGAACAGTCCATCGAGGCCGAATTCGTACAGTCCGCCGGTATCACCGTCGGGGACAAGGTGGATGTCGCCGGGGTGCCGGTGGGCCGGGTCGCGGCCGCCGAACTCGAGGGCGATCACGTACTGCTGACCCTGCAGGTCAGCAATGACGTGAAGCTCGGACCCGATGCCCGGGCCTCTATCAAGATGGCGACCCTGCTCGGCGCCCGCTATGTGGATCTGGATCCCGGTGACGGTTCCGGCCTGCCCGACGACCGGATCCCCAAGACCAATACCGCGGTCCCCTACGACCTCGCCGATGTGGTCACCAAGGGCACTCCGGAGTTCCAGGAACTCGATCCCGGCAAACTGGCCGAATCACTGAACCTGTTCAACGAGCAGTTGAAGGGGTCGCCGGAACTGGTCGTCCAGTCACTGGACAGTATCGGCGCCCTGGCCAAGGTGATCGACCAGCGCAAGGACGATGTCTCGCAGTTGCTCTCCGATCTCGACCGGGTGACCACCATCCTGGCCGACAACCGCAACAGCGCGCTGCTGATCATCACCCAGGGCGAGGCCATCGCCTCGCGGGTGGTGGAACGGCAGCAGCTGCTGCGGACCCTGCTCGACAATGTGGCCACGCTGACCGCGCAGTTGCAGGCGATCGGTGCCCAGAACAACAACCAGTTCAGCACCACGCTCGACCAGCTGAACGTCATGGCAACGGGCCTGCAGAAGAACAAGGACAACCTGGACCGGCTGCTGTCGATCATGCCGCCGTCGGTGCGCTACCTGGCCAATGCGTGGGGTAACGGCAACTACGCCGAGGTCGGTATTCCGTGGCTGTTCCCGGACAACTGGTTGTGCTTCGCCGAAGTCGCCGAGGGGTGCCAGGGATGAGCAAGAACAAGATCGGGATCGTGAAGCGAACCGCCCAGGCGCTGGTCATCGGCGTATCGGCGGTCGCGCTCGGCAGCTGCTCGGTGGTGAACAGCGTGACCGGCGGGGATATCGAGATCACCGCCGACTTCGAGAACATCGCCGGCATGTTCGAGGGTAACCCGATCACCGTGCTCGGGCTCGAGGTCGGCAAGGTCGACAAGATCGTGCCGCACGGTGATCTGGTCGAGGTCCATATGACCATCGACGGCGATGTACAGATCCCGAAGAACGCGATGGCGGTGGTGGTCTCGCCCTCCATCGTCACCGACCGGCATATCGAGATGACCCCCCGCTACGTCGAGGGGGACACCCTCGAAGACGGCGATCACCTGCCGCTGGAACGCACCGATGTCCCGGTGGAACTGGACACGATGCTCAAGACCATCGACAAGTTCGCCGATGCGCTCAAACCCCAGGAGGGGCAGGAAGGTGTCGGCCCGCTCTCCGGCCGGGTGCTGTACCCGATGCTCAACGGCCAGGGCGCGAAAATGCGCGACACCCTCAACGCGCTGTCGAGCGCGCTTAAGGTCGGTGTCGACAACAAGGATCACATCTCCAACATCATCATCAAGCTCAACGAGCTGACCACGATGCTGGCCGAGAACGACCAGGCCGTCCGCGATTTCAGCAACCAGGCCACCCAGATGACCACCATGCTGGCCGAACAGGCGCCGGGCCTGCAGGCCACCCTGCAGCAGCTCTACGACTTCCTGAACAACACCAGTTCGGTCTTCGCGCAGCATCAGGATCAGCTGGTGGACACGCTGAACCGGATGAACACCGTGATCGAGCAGCTGCGGGCCAACGCGCACGGGGTCACCGAGGTGGTCGACGTCGCGCCGATGCTGCTGCAGAGTATCCACCGGTCGATGAACTACGAACAGGGCTACGTCCGGCTGCACGCGCTGATCGGCACGAACCTCGCGAACGGTGAGCTCATCAGCCTGTTCTGCGAACGGATACAGATGAAGTCCGACGGCTGCCGCACCGGCCGGCCCGAAGATTTCGGACCCGACTTCGGACTCACCGCCGCACTGCTGGGACTGACGAAATGATGCGAACGATCCGCCGGGCCCGCCGTGCCATGGCCGCCCTCACCGCGGCCGGGACGGTGGTGCTGGCCTCCGGATGCGGTCTGACCGTGGAGGACATCCCGCTGCCGAAACCCGGTATCGGCGGTGACACCTTCACGCTGCGGGCGGTGTTCGAGAACGCGCTGAACCTGCCCGACCAGGCCAAGGTGAAGATCGGTGGGTCCGATGTCGGTGTGGTCACCAATATCGAGACCAAGAACTTCCAGGCCGTCGTCGATATGGAGATCCGCAAAGATATCGACCTCCCGGAGGGCACCACCGCCGAACTGCGCCAGGCCACCCCACTCGGCGACGTGTTCATCGCGGTCTCCAAACCGCCCACCGAACAGGGCAGCCGGTTGCTCACCGACGGCGATACGCTGCCCATCGAGAAGACCTCGGCGGGCGCGACCGTGGAGGAACTGCTGCTGTCGGTATCGCTGATGTTCAACGGCGGCGGTATCGCCCATCTGACCCGGCTGGGCACCGAACTGGACTCGATCGTCGGCGGTCGCAGCGATCAGCTGGTGCATCTGGTCAACGAGATCACCGGCGTGGTCTCGAGTATCAATGCCAACTCCGCGCAGATCGACAGCGTGCTCGGCGAATTCAACGTCCTGGCCGATACTCTCGATGCCCGCCGTAACGACCTCGGCCAGGTGGCAGACACCCTGCCGGACATGATCGGAGCGGTCGCGGAGAACAACCGGGCGCTCGGGGATCTGCTGGGCAAGATCGCGACCACCAGCGCGGCGCTCGGCGATTACGCGAACACCACCGGTGGTGATCTGGCCGGGACGCTGGACAATCTGAACAACCTGATGGCGGCGCTCGCGGCCACCGGCGACAACTTCGGCGCGCTGATGGACGCCCTGCACGAGCTGAAAGGCCCGGTCAACGCCACCTTCCGCGGTAGCAGCCTGGCCGCCCAGGTCAATGTCACCAATCTGGATATCGCCATGCTGACCGCGCCCGGCACCAGCCATTTCTACGACGGGCGCGATCTGCAGGACTTCGCGGGCAGCCTGATCCAGATCCTCCAGGTTGTGCAGTACCGCGTGGGAGGCCAGTGATGTTGTCCAAGAACAAGATCCTGCTGTCCAATATCGGACTGGTGCTGGCGCTGCTGATCGGCGGCACCTATCTGCTGGTCAATGTCATGCGGGTCAATCCGCTGCGCAGTACCTACACCGTTGTCGTGAACCTCGACCGGTCCGGTGGGCTGCAGCCCGGCAACGATGTCACCCTGCGTGGTTTCCGGATCGGTGAGGTCAGCGACCTCGAACTCGTCGACAATGGCGCCGGTATCCAGGCCAAGGCCGAGATCGATTCCCGCTACGACATCCCGGTGGATACGAAGGTCGCCGTACAGGCGTTGTCGGGCGCCGGTGAGCAGTACATAGACTTCCGGCCGGCCGGTGACCAGGGCCCGTACCTGACCGACGGTTCGGCGATCACTTTCGATGCCGAGCGGGTGAGCACCCCGGTCCCGATCTCAGCGGTGCTGGAGAATTCCAGCGATCTCATCGCCCAGGTGGACCCGGAACATTTCGCGGTAATCCTCAACGAGCTCGATACCGCGCTCAGCGGCGGGCCCGATCAGCTGC
Source organism: Nocardia sienata NBRC 100364 (assembly GCF_001613205.1). Lineage (GTDB taxonomy): Bacteria > Actinomycetota > Actinomycetes > Mycobacteriales > Mycobacteriaceae > Nocardia > Nocardia sienata. The sequence goes on from NZ_BDBX01000068.1 coordinate 24,759, forward strand.
GTTCGCTGATCGAAGGGGTCAGCCTGGTCACCGCGGGTATGGATTCGCTGCTCCCGCAGACCACGCACCTGATCGCCAATCTGCGCACCATCGCGGGCACCACCTCGCAGGCCCAGCCCGATCTGGGCACGTTGACGGCCAATTCACGGGTGCTGTTCGATCAGTTCAACAAGGCCAACGCCGAACTGATCAAGGTGCTCGATCAGGCGCCGGGACAGTTCGCGAGCGTCACCGCCACGCTGGACAGCACCAGTGATCCGATCACCGCGCTGGCCGGCAATTTCCTCGCGCTCACCCGGGCGGCGCAGCTGCGTACCCCCGCGCTGGCGGCGCTGTTCCCGGCACTCGAGCTCGGTGGTGCCGCGCTCGGCGTCCCCGCCCACGACAACGAGTTCCACACCATCCTCGATATCTGGTTCCGGCCGTACTGCCAGTACCAGTCCACCCCGATGAAGACCCAGGTGGTCCAGGACGGCACCATCCCGAAGTGGAACTACTGCGACAGCCCCGGACCGGGTGAGCAGATCCGTGGCGCGGTGAACGCACCGCGACCGAACATCCCGAACAACGGCGCGACGATCCCGCCGGGGGTGGATCCGAACGAACGTACGCTGCCGCCCGTGCGGTAGGAGGACCGGTCGCCGCGCGCAGGGTGCGACGGTGCATACTCTCGCAGAGATGCCCGCCACACCCGGCGGTCGTTTTCGACCGGTAGATTACGGCGCGTTTCCCAGCCGCGCCGGGAAGGTGTGAACAGTACAGATGTCCTCAGAAAAACCCGTCTCCGACCCCCTGGAGCCGGAAGGCACCGGTGTGCCAGCGGACGCCGCGGCTGAGCACGCCCCTTCCGGTAACGACGAAACCGATGCTGCGACGAGCGGCGGCGCAGCCGAGAGCAGCGCCGATACCGCCGCGGCGGAAACCGGTGATGCGGAGGCCACCGGGCGAGCCGGGAAAGCGGCCGACCCGGATCCGACCTCGAAGAACACGAAGTCGGCGTCCGCTGCCGATACGGTCGGCTCCGGTACTGCGGGCGTAGGTGAGGAAAAAACGGTGGTGATCGGCAAGGCCGCAGCGGCCGAGGACACCGTAGTGGTGGGCAAGGCCGGCGCCGGCGCGACGGCTGCCGAGGCGGAGTCCGACTCCACGGTCGCAGCGAGCAAATCGGACGCCGCTACCGAGAAGGTCGACACCGCGAAGAAGCCCGCCGCCACCGAGCAGGACGCGGCCAACGGTGAGAAGTCCGGCGGCGCCGATGCCGCGAAACCCGCCGGCCGTCGCTCACCCTTCCCACTACCCGCATTGATCGGTGCCGCGGTGCTGCTGGTGGCGGCCCTCGTCGCGGTCGGGATCTTCTTCTTGCTCGCCGGGAACAAGCAGGACGAACTGGACCGGCGCGCCGCGGCCACCAAGGCCGCCTGCGATTTCGGGAACGATTTCGCCACCTACACCGGCGACAAGGCCGACGACTACCTGCAGCGCCTGGATCAGTCCGCCACCGGCGAGTGGAAGAAACTGGTCTCGCAGATCGGGCCGGACCTGAAGACCCGTTTCGCCGAGTCCCAGGTCAGTTCCACTGCCACCGGAGTGCAGTGCGGTTACGAATCCGGGTCCGGTGACCAGGCGCGGGTGGTGCTGGTGATCGACCAGCAGTTCACCACCGCGAACGTTCCGCAGGAGCAGGGGCCGGGTCAGGTCAAGGTGGCCGCGAATGTCTCCATGCAGAAGGTCGACGGCACCTGGCTGGTCGCCGACTTCGATACGCCGATGATGCAGCAGTAGTTGCAGCCGCGAGACGAACAGACGTTAGGACTCGAAGCTATGGCCAAGAACGAGACCGCGGCACCGGACACCGGCGACAAATCCGGACTGTTGCCGGTGGTCGCTGCCTTCGTGGCGGGCGTGGTGCTGGTGGCGCTGGTCGCCGCCGGCGTCGTGTACTTCCGGGCGTTCCAGCAGAACCGCGGAGAGCTCGCCGCCCAGGATCAGTCCACCCGCGCCGCATGCGATTTCGCCCGCGCGACCAACACCTACGACTACCAGGGCGACCTGGACGGCTTCATGCAGGCCATGAAGGACGGCGCCACCGACAATGTGGTGTCCTCGCTCGAACAGAACTGGGACGTACTGCGCCAGCTGCTCACCGAATCCAAGGTGAAATCCTGGGTCGACGAGGCGACCTGTGGTTTCCAGTCCGGTGACGAGAAATCCGCGAAGGTACTCGTCAATATCGGTCTGATGAAGACGAATTCGGTGACCCCCGAGCCGAAGCGCCAGGACATCGCGGTGACCGCGAGCCTGGAAAAGGACGGCGACCGCTGGATCGTGAACCAGTGGGAGCTGGCCATGCTCGCGGGTGTCGGCGGTCAGGGCGGGCAGCCCGCACCCGCCGGTCCCGCACCGGCCGCCCCCGAAGGCGGAGCGCCGGCCCCGCAGCCGGGTAACTGATCCTGGACGCCCGGGTCGATCCGGCCCCCGGTGGTGGATCGACCCACCGCCGGACATTCCTGGTATGCGGATGAGCATCGTTTCGGCCCTGGCGTTGTAGGAGCCGCTCGAGCTACGCTTGGCCGCCCATGTCCGGGTCTACGCGGCGCAGTGCCGAGGCCAGCCACTCCGTACCTCGGTGCGCGCTCGGCATCGACGCCAGTCCTCGGGATGCCTCTTCTACTGCGGCTGCCGTGTGCCCCAGCATCGAGAGCACACCGCCGCGCTGCACGGCTCCGAATCCCGGACTCCACCAGTACATCGATGCAGACGGCTCGTTGCCGTCCGCCTCCTCGGCCGCGGCGTCGGCGAGCATGAGCGCGTGTTCCGCTTCTCGCTTCGCGCCGTGCGCGGCCAGTAGCTCGGCCCGGCGCATCTGCCCGTACGCCCGGATGAGTGGGTGCGCATCGGTCACCGCCAGCGCGGCGTCGGACAATGCGAGAACTTCGCTGTAATCTCCGGCGCTCACGCTCACATAGCCGAGGAAACCCAAACTATGTGCGAGGCGATCCGGGTCCCGGGATTCCTCGGCAAGCGCCACCGCCGTCCCGAGGGTGCGCTGTGCGGTGGTATCGGCGCCGATCGCGTGCTCGAGCCATCCCCGGTATTGGGTGACCTCCGATGCCAGCGATGCGGCCGCGGCCCGGTCCGTGCTTCCCTCTCGGACGAAACTCTCGGTCATGTTCACGATGCCCCGCACCGCGGGAAGCACCGTCACCGCTCCGGCCGAATCTTCGATCCGGCGCATGGCCGCCAGCATCACCGCGACCTCGGAGAGCGCGGTGGAGTCCACGCTCGTCGGCCGTCGCACCGCCGCGGTCAGCCGCCCCAGGTCCGCGCCGAGGACGCGCTCGTAGGCCGTGACGACGCCGCCGGGCACCGGCCGTCTGCCGGTTTCGATAAGGGCCAGGTAGGTCTTTCCGTAGTAGGTGCGCTCGGCCATGACGCGCAGCGAGATCCCCGCGGCCTCCCGAGCGGCACGCAACAGTGCACCGGGTTCCATCTGCGCACCATAGCGCGGTTGTGGACAGGTGTGGACGCGAATGTGTCTCGGGTGCAGACCGATTCGGGCGATGCTCGATTCAGCACCCGGCGAGTGGTGACATCGACACGATCGCCCGGAGTGCTCCACACAGACAGCAAGGGACGGAGGGGTGCAGCATGACCGGCGAGTTGCCGAGAGCGATCGGGTTGATCCGCAGGGACATCTATGGCGAAGGGGTCGACGTCTACCGTGTTGCCGAGAAGTACGGCTTCCGGATCGTGTGGACGGTGCGCTTGGATACCGGACCGCTCGCGAGTGCACTCATTCTCTCGGGCGCAGTCATGGAGCACGGCGCGGCTGCAGTTGTTGTTCCGTCGTTCGGACACGCGGACGCGGTACGACATGCAATCACCGACATCGCCGCGCTGGTGACTCCGGTCCACGTCTATCCGCGCGGATATCGTTGGCCGGTCGTGCAGCTGTGACGGGCCACGACATCGCCTTGATTTTGCTTGCTTCGGCACTGACCTGGCTGACGATCGCGCTGTTCCGGGCGTGATCCACCCCGAACACGCGTGCGTTCGTGAGCGCATTCTGGGCAAGACGAAGCGAGGTATTTCGGGAGGTCGGCCGCGATCTAGAGCACTGGGGTTTCGGAATAACGTTGATTGGAAGCAGAAAACACAATCCGGGCGCCCCCGGCGGTGGGTCGAGCCACCACCGCCGGAGGCTATTCGGTTGGTATCCGGATCCATCGGTACTGCTACGACAACAGCGCGGGCGCGCCGATCCCGGACGGGATTCAGAACAGGTGGAGTGCCTGCGCTGTTGTCGCGTAGTCGGCGGTCGGTACAACCGCCGGTTCCGCAGCCTTCCCTGTTGCCGCGGAGGTTTCGGGGGCGACCCGGTTGACGGTCCGGGTGGCCACTGTCGAGGTGGCCGCTGCCTTACGGGCGGCGGCACCGGCCAGTGCGTCGGCCTGTTCGTTGAAATAGTTGCCCACATGTCCGCGCACCCAGCGGAACCGCACCGGGCCGGGACGGCCCGCGATGGCATGGTCGATATCCCGAATGAGCTCGACGTTCTTGACCGCGGACCCGCTCGAGGTACGCCAGCCGTTGTTGCGCCAGTTCGGCAGCCATTCGGACGCGCATTTGATCGCGTACAGCGAATCGCTCTCGATCAGTAGCGGATCCGATCCCGGGTGGGCCCGGATCGCCTCCAGGACGGCACGTAATTCGGCGATCTGATTGGTACCCGATGCCTCGCCGCCGCTTTCCGCGCCACCCGCGTGGTCCACCCACGCCCAGCCGATCGCCCCGCCGGGGTTGCGCAGGCACGATCCGTCGGTACTCACGATGATCATGGCAGTACCCTACGCAAGTCGGCCGACAAGGTCGGTACCGTGGAATTCCTCTATCGCCCTGCGCAATCGTGATTCGCTGCGCCGCAGGGCCCGGCGCAGCAGGGCGGCGCGCGGCCGTTCGCGCAGTGCCGCGGCGAAACCTCTGGAGCTGGGAAAGTCGAGTTCGGAGGTCAGTACCGAGCGGCCGCGGCCGAGTGGGTCGAATCGTAGGGTCAGCCGGGCGGTGAAGGGGCCGGTGAGCGTGTAGCCCAGCACCGCGTCCTGACGGTGTTCGGCGATCTCGCAGTGGAGGACGGGACGCCAGGGGCCGAACCGGTAACCGATCCGGTACTTCGCTCCGACACCGCGTTCCGGATCGCCACACCGGGTGATCTCGGCGGCTCCGGCCATCCAGTTCGGGATGAGCAGGGGATCGTCGGTATAGGCAAAGGCAACGGTGATCGGCGCCGTTACGTCGCTGGCGTATTTGATGAAGCCCACGGGCCCTCCCTCCACGGCTGCCCGCTAAAAGTACTATAGCTTTCCGTTTTATTTAAGGCCGATGCGAATCGATAGCCGTGGGGCGCCGGATGTGACACAGCGCCGAAACGTTCGGAGAGCGTATCAGAGCTGGTGGGGACGAGACGGCCGGAGAACAAGGGGCCTGAACACTCGAGACGAGCGTCACAGTAGCGCTGCTCGTGGGCGTCGATCCGTAACCCCTGCGGGGTTTCGGGGACGGCCTCGGGGGTACTTATCATCAGCCGGCGAGCGCTGTACTCGATGCCGTGATGATGTATCCGGCCAACGATGTCCGGCTGCCCGGGAACCTGGTGTGACGCTCGCCGGCCCGTCAGCCCTTCCGGGCCGGTTCCCGGCCCGTGCCGGGTGGCCCGGCGAAGGCCTGGGCGATGGTCAGCCACCGCGCCGCCTCCGTGCCGGTGGCTCGCAGCGCCAGATCGTCGGGGTGCCGGCGCTGCGTCACCAGCAGGCAGAAATCGAGTGCCGGCCCGGTCACCCGTTCGGGAGCCTCCGCCGGCCCCCACGACCACAGCTCGCCCGAGGGCGCGCGCAGCTCCACCCGGAACTCTGTATCGGGTACCGGCAACTCCCGGACGATATAAGCGAAATCCCTGGTGCGCACGCCGATATGGGCCACCGAGCGGAGCCGGTCGGTGGGATCGCGATGTACTCCCAGCGCGTCGGCGACATCCTGGCCGTGGGCCCAGGTCTCCATGAGCCGGGCGGTGACCATCGACCCCGGGCGCATGGGCGGTCCGAACCACGGCACCTTCGCGTCCGCCGGGACCGCGCGCAATGCGGCGGCGAGTTCGGTCCGGCCGCGCCGCCAGCGTTCGAGGAGCTCCGGCGGCGCGGCCGCGGCGGCTTCGGCGGCGGCGTCGTCGACGAAGGTCGTCACCCGGTCCGCGGCCGCGGTCAGCAGGTCGGTGAAGGCGCCGGCGCCGGTCCGGGCATCGGTGGCGGCCAGCGTGGCCACTTCGTCGGTCCAGGTGAGGTGGCCGATCTGGTGGGCCACGGTCCAGCCGGCCGCCGGGGTGGGGCGGGCCCAGTCCGACGGCGGCAGGTCGGCGACCAGGGCCTCGAGCTCGGCGCCTTCCGCTGCGAGGTCGCGAAGCAACGCGTCCAGATCGGTCATCGGTTCCCTCGTCTCGTTCACGCAGGTCGGTGCGGTGATCAGCATTCCAGCGGTGCAGAATAAATACAAGCATGACTGCTTTTATTCGGCGGAACCCCGACTCCTGAAGTGCGCGGGCGTCGATACCAGGAACGGGCGCACTGCGTGTCGGTGGAGTGGCTACCAGCCGAAGATCAGCAGGTGGGTGGCGCCGACCAGCAGTCCGAGCGCGGCCCCGTGCAGATAGAGCAGCCAGGCGTCCTGTTCGACCGAGGCGTAGAACATCTCCATGAACTCCCCGGGTGTGAGTTGCTGGAGCTTGCGGGCCGCGAACTCGTCGATGTTCTCGGCCTGCTCCCGGATGAAGTCGGCGTCCTCCACCAGCGCGGGCGCCAGCCCCACCGCCGCGCCCGCCGCCCCGACCTTCAGATTGTCGAATTGCCTCCGCCCGAACGCGGCCCGCACCACCGAGGTGGTGCGGCCGAGCTGGCGGTGGATCTCGTCGGAGATGAGCTGTTCGAGCAGCAACCGCGTCTTGTCGCCGTTGGGGCCGTTGAGCAACTCGTTGGACAGATTGGGCAGGGTGAGCACCTGATAGGCGAGGATATGGGCCAGATCGGTGGCCGCCTGCGGCTGCCGTTTCGCCAGCAGTGCCTGTTTCCAGATGTATTTGTAGCGGGGTTGCGGATCGCCGGGTGTGAACACCACCCGCACGGCGATGATGTTCACCACCACACCGATGAGCGCCGAGGCCGCCAGCACGATCGCCCAGGACGGGACCCAGCCCCACACCGGAATACCGGAGTGAACGTGCAGGTAGAGCGCTAACAGCAGTCCGAACGGGGCGCCGAGCAGGCCGATCCGGACCATGAATTTCAGTTCCGGCGCCGCGATGGTGGTGGTGAGGTCTTTGAGGATCTGCGGATTCTCCTGCAGATACCGGATCACGAAACCCTTCACGTCGATGAGCTGATCGACATTGTCGCCGAGGGAATCGAACGCCCGGCCGGTGAGTTCGGGCAGTTCCCGTTCCACCCGCTGATAGATCAGTTGCCGCATCGCCCGGGGCACGGCTTTCCACAGATCCGGGTTCTCCCGGTTCATCACCTCGTCGACAATGCTCTTCACCTGTTTCCGGGCCAGGGCGGCGACATAGTCGGCGATACCGTCGAGATCCAGTTCGTGGATGAAATCCCGGGGACTCCCGATCCGTAGCAGCGCTTTGTCCACACAGATGCTGGCCATCTTCTCGGCCCGTGCCGGAATGAAACCCTGGAAACCCAGCCGGGACCCGTCCTCGGAAAAGGTCGGCAGTACCTGGACCCGGCGCGGCAGATAGGGATACAGCACATCGAGCCCGGGAATCCGGATACCGCGGAACAGCAGCGGCCAGAACAGCATCAGCACACCGGTCCAGTTGGTGAGCCAGCCGGCCGCCGCGCTGAATATCGGAAAACTGATCAGATCGACGAAGAACTTGCTCTGACCCGTGAGTTCTTCCCAATTGATCAACACTCCGGACGAGAGTGTGATCATCGCGCGCTCCCCTTGGGCCGGATCGGGTGTTCGAGATCATCACATTGTCATCGGCCCGTCCCGGGTGTCAATCAGGGCTCACCGGCCCGCCACGGCCCTCGTGGGCAACCGCCGCGCCGCGGAAAACCGGAATAAGGTGCCGACATGAGCAACCCCGAGACCTCGGTACTTCCCGCTTTTCTCGCCGCCCTCGCCGATGGGCGGCTGGAAGTGATCGATCTGACCACACCGCTGAGCAGTTCCACGCCGGCCCTGCGGCTGCCCGAACCGTTCGCCAACCTGATCGATTTCGGTCTCGAGGAGGTCAGCGCCTACAACGAACCCGGCCCGTTCTGGCGGCACAACAACATCCACACCGGGGAACATATCGGGACCCATCTCGACGCCCCGGTGCACTGGGTCACCGGGCGCGACGGTGACGATGTGTCACAGATTCCGGTAGACCGGCTCATCGGGCCCGCCGCCGTCCTGGACCTGACCGCCGAGGTGGCCGCCGATCCGGACTATCTGCTCACGATCGCCGATGTGCAGGCGTGGGAGCAGCGGCACGGCCCGCTGGCCGAGGGCGTGTGGTTGCTGCTGCGCACCGGTTGGGAGTCGCGTGGCGGATCGGAGGCCGAGTTCCTCAATGCCGACGAGACGGGTTCGCATACGCCGGGGGTGGCGGTCGACTGTGCGCGCTGGCTGGCCACCGAGCGGGGTCTGACCGGGCTCGGCGTGGAAACCGTCGGCGTCGACGCCGGCCTGGCGGGCGGTTTCGACCCGGTGTTCCCGGTGCACCACTACTTCCTCGGCAATGACAAATACGGCCTCACCTCGCTGCGTAATCTCGGTCGGCTACCCGCTGTGGGCGCGCTGCTGGTGGTGAGTCCGCTGCCGATCGTCGGCGGTACCGGTAGCCCGTCGCGAGTGCTGGCGGTGCTGGATCGGGCCGGCGCGGCATGACCGCGGGCGGTTCGGCGGATACGACCCCGGCAGGGCAACCCGGCTATGGACCGACGGTTGCCGATGTAGTGGGCGGGGTGCTCGCCGATCTCGGGGCGGGGCACTGCTTCGGTGTGGTGGGCAGCGGAAATTTCGTGATGACCAACGCCCTGCGCCGGGGTGGTGTGCCGTTCACGGCGGCCAGGCACGAGGGCGGCGCGGCGAGTATGGCCGACGCCTACACGCGGATGTCGGGGCGGACCGGGGTGCTCTCGCTGCACCAGGGCTGTGGCCTGACCAACGCGATGACCGGGATCGGCGAGGCCGCCAAGAGCCGTACCCCGATGATCGTGCTGACCGCGGACAGTCCGGCGGCGGCGCTGCGGTCCAATTTCCGGGTGGACCAGGAGGCGCTGGTCCGCGGTGTGGGCGCGCTGAGCGAGCGGGTGTTCTCGGCGCAGACCGCGGTCGCCGATGTGACGCGGGCCTTCCGGACGGCAGCGGCCCAGCGCCGCACCGTGGTCCTCAATGTGGCGATCGATGTCGCCGCCGCCCCGGCCGGCGCGACGGGGCCTGTCACCGCCCCGATCCCGTTGCCGCGCGT
>NZ_BDBX01000069.1 GCF_001613205.1 Nocardia sienata NBRC 100364
ACAGAATGGACTTATGACGAACCCTCTTGGAGGCTCGAATCGCGGTAGGCAGGGGCTGCCCACGCCCCCTTCCGGGTGGCCGGTCGGTTCGTATCCGACCTATGCCGAGGCGCAGCGCGCGGTAGATCATCTGGCGGACAATCAGTTCCCCGTGCAGAACGTGACCATCGTCGGCGTGGACCTGATGCAGGTGGAGCGGGTGCTGTACCGCTTGAACTGGGGCAAGGTGATCGGCGGGGGCGTGGTCTCGGGTGCGTGGCTCGGGTTGTTCCTGGGTCTGTTGCTGAGCCTGTTCACCACCAACGGTATGGCCGGCCCGCTGGTGGTTGGCCTGGTCGGCGGCATCATCTTCGGGGTCATCTCGACGACCATCCCGTACGCGGCCACTCGGGGCCAGCGGGATTTCGCGTCGACCATGCAGCTGGTCGCGGGTCGTTACGACGTGCTGTGTGACCCGAAGACCGCCGAACAGGCCCGGGATCTGCTCGCGAAGCTGGCCATCTAGCGCATGGACGTGATCGAACGCGTCCGGACGGCGGTGGCGAGTTTCTTCGGGGTGGACGCGGGCGCGGTGGATACCGCGTCGATGACTTTCCTGGGTCTGGAGCCGATCGAAATCCTGCGCATCCCCGGCGACGGTGTGACGCACTATCTGACGGTCGGCGGCTCACGCCATCCGATGGGTGATCCGGGAGATCTGCACGCCGATCCGGTGCGCGGTCCGCGGGCCGAGCTGGTGCTGACGGTGCGGTCGGCGGCCGGTGCCGGGGCGGGCGTGGCCCGGACGCTGGGAGTGCTGGCGGCGGCGCCGGCGGTCGAAGGTGTTGTGCTGCAGGCCGACGCGCTCCTGGATCTGGGCGAACCGATCTGGCAGGACGCACCGTTCACGGCGGTGCTGCTGGGCGCGGGGGAGATCCCGGAGATCGAATTACCGGATCCGGCCGAGCCGGTGCGGTATTTCACGGTGACGCCGGTGACGGCGACCGAGGCGGCCTGGGTGCGGGTGCGCGGGGCGCAGGCGCTGCGGGATGCTTGGTCCGAGGCCGGGATCGATGTGCTGGACCCCGGTCGCGGCGCGGCTTCGCTGTAGCGTCCGGGTGCCGGGTGCGGTGGTGGACGGGCCCGGTCAGAGCCAGTCGTTGCGGTGGAAGAGGGCGAGCAGCGTCAGGCAGATTCCGAGGATGACCATGAGCACCACCGGATAGCCCCAGCCGGTCTTCAGTTCCGGCATGTGCTCGAAGTTCATCCCGTAGATACCGGCGATCATCGTCGGCACGGCGGCGATGGCGACCCACGCCGAGATCTTGCGCATATCGGTGTTCTGCTGGACGGTGATCTTGGTCAGCGCGGCGCTGATGAGAGCGCTGAGCGAATCGTCGAAATCGGTGATGCGTTCGGCGGCACCGGTGTGGTGGTCGGCGACATCGCGCAGGTAGCGCCGGATCTCCGGGTCGATCGGCAGATCCTCCTTGTGCACCAGCAGTTGTAGTGGCAGTGCCAGCGGATTGACCGCGCGCCGTAGTTCCACCACTTCGCGTTTGAGCTGGTAGATGGCCTCGACGGTGAGCCGGGAGCGCGGGGTGAACACTTCTTCTTCCATTGCGTCGATATCGAATTCCACCTCCTGTACTACATCGATATAGGAGTCGACCACGTGGTCGGCGATGGCGTGCAGCACCGAGCCGGTGCCCAGCCGCAATCGGGCGGGGTCGGCTTCGAGGTCCCGGCGCACCGTAGCGAGCGGCGAATGTTCGCCGTGGCGGACGGCGATGACGAAATCGGGTGCGGTGAATATCAGCAACTCTCCCGTTTCGACGATCTCGCTGACCGTGTGCAGTTCGTGCTCCCGGTAGGCGACCGTCCGCATGACCATCACGAGGGTGTCGTCGTAACGCTCCAGTTTGGGCCGCTGATGGGCCTGTACCGCGTCCTCGACGGCGAGGGCGTGCAGCCCGAAGGTATCGGCCACCTCCCCCATCTGCTCGGCGTCAGGGTCGTGCAGACCGAGCCAGACGAAACCGCCGCGTTCCCGGGCGACGGCGAGCGCCTTCTCGTGGGTGAAGCGGCCCGGCAGACGGCTGCCGTCCACATAGACCGCGCAATCGACGACCGCACGCGCCGTGGGCACCCGGATATGCGGTACCGCGGTGGAACGCCGCGTCCGTCCCGGACCATGGAACGGCAGCGGAATGGAAGGCACGCGTCGATGCTACTTCTCGGCGATACACGGGCCGGTACCTCCGCGGACAGCTCCGGTCACCGCGGCCCGGGGACAGCGCCCCGCCCGCGTTTGCCGCCCCGCACCGGCAGCGCTGCGGACGACCACTGGAAGACTGGACGGGTGCGCATCGATCTGCATACCCACTCCACCGCCTCCGACGGCACCGACAGCCCGGCCGAACTGGTGCGCAAAGCAGCCGATGCCGGGCTGGACGTCGTCGCGATCACCGATCACGACACCACCGCGGGCTGGGCCGAGGCCGAGTCCGCCCGCCCGGCCGGGCTCACCTTGATCCGGGGTATGGAGATGTCGTGCGTGGGCCGCGGTGTCGACGGCTATCCCGTCTCGGTGCATCTGCTGGCCTACCTGTTCGATCCCGCCGACAGCGGTTTCGCCACCGAACGGGAACGGCTGCGCGCCGAACGGGTCGAGCGGCTACGTGCCATGGCCGAACAGATGGCCGCCGACGGGCTACCGATCGACCCGGACGCGGTACTGGCCGCCGCCGGTCCCGCCGCGGGCCGCCCCCACCTGGCCCGTGCCCTGGTCGAGGCGGGTGTGGTGCCCTCGGTGGATGCCGCCTTCGCCGATCTGCTCGCCTCGGACGGCCCCTACTACGTGGAGAAAGCCGATACCCCGCTGCGCCGGGCGGTGGAAATGATCGCCCGCGCGGGTGGCGTCAGCGTGCTCGCCCATGGGCGGGCCCGTAGCCGGGGCCGGCTGCTGGACCTGCAGGAGGTGCGGGATCTGACGCCGCACGGACTGGGCGGCCTGGAAGTCGATCACCCCGACCACAGCCCCCGCGACCGAGCGATGCTGCGTGAACTGGCCGGCGAATGCGGGCTGCTGGCGACGGGGTCCTCGGACTACCACGGCGCCAACAAGACCATCGGCCTGGGTGAATGCACCACCGAACCGGCGCAGTTCGAGAAACTGGCCGGCCGGGCCACCGGCGTACCGGTGCTGGCCTCATGAGACCGGTGCGCGCCATCAGCGGTGTGGTGGCGGCCGGGCTGGTGCTGCTGGCGCTGGTCGTCATCGGTGCGGAAATCATCGGTGAGCGCCGCGGGTTCCCCGGGCCCGGCGCCGAATCGGTGGCCTGGCATATCGTGGTCGCGACGACAGCCGTTGTGGCACAGGTTTATTCGGATCGGGTACGGGGTGCGGCGAGCCTCGGCGCGGCGGTGGTGGTGCTGGGTTCCGGCGCGATCCTGCTGTGGACCCAGTGGTGGGGCTGACCGGCCGCGCGATAGGCCCCTCGCCGGGTTCACCCGGCTTCCCCGGACCTTTGAGGTGTCTCACCGGACCGTGGCGCCGCCCGCGAGTTTCCGCTCATGGAAAGGTAATGCTCACGGCCTACGCTGGCCCCGTGGTGTCCGAAACGCGCAATCCGCCGGGCCCGGTTTGGCGAACGATCCGGGGCCTGGCAGAATGTTGCGGATTCCCGATCGTTGCCACCGCCGGGTCGGGGATATCAGGCGCCCGCCGCTCCACGACGCACCGTCGTGACGGGAAACGGGCACCGGTCGAGTTCATTCGGGCCAACCGTCCGATATCCACCCGGACCGTCGCTGCCCGAAACCAGCGCCACCCTCCGTTGCCTTGTGTCCGGGCTCCCCGGATCTTCCGGGTACCGGTTGCGCCGGGAAACATCCTGGTCGCGCCACCGATGAACGATATGACGCAGATAACACCAAATACCCGGCGGTAACCGTCCACCGGTTACGACCGCAACCAGCAGGAGTGAAATCGTGTCCTCTGTGACTGACGCACCGAACGCCACCGCCAGCAAGGAAGAGATCCAAGATCTCTCGGCGATCACTCACGAGGAGATCTTCGCGGGTCACCTCGGCGGCAAGCTCTCGGTCGAGCTCAGCTCGCCGCTGGCCACCCAGCGCGACCTATCGATCGCCTACACCCCCGGGGTGGCACAGGTGAGCCGCGCCATCGCCGAGGACGAGAGCCTGGCCAAGCGCTACACCTGGACCGACCGCCTGGTGGTCGTGGTCAGCGACGGGTCGGCGGTGCTGGGCCTCGGCGATATCGGCCCGCGCGCCTCCCTGCCGGTCATGGAGGGCAAGTCGGCGCTGTTCAAGAAGTTCGCCGGACTCGACTCCATCCCGATCGTGCTGGACACCAAGGATGTCGACGAGATCGTCGAAACCCTGATCCGTCTGCGCCCCAGCTTCGGCGCCGTGAACCTGGAGGACATCTCCGCCCCCCGCTGCTTCGAAATCGAGAAGCGGGTCGTGGAAGCCCTCGACTGCCCCGTCATGCACGATGACCAGCACGGCACCGCCATCGTGGTGCTGGCCGCCCTCAACGGTGCCGCCGCAGTGCAGGGCCGTGCCACCGCGGGCCTCAAAGTGGTCGTGTCGGGCGCCGGCGCCGCCGGTGTCGCCTGCACCAACATCCTGCTCGCCGCGGGCGTCGCCGATGTGACCGTGCTCGACTCCAAGGGCATCGTCAGCCGTGACCGCGGTGACCTCAACGCGGTCAAAGCCGATCTGGCCCAGCGCACCAACCCGCGCGGCCTGACCGGCACCGCCGCCGACGCCCTCGCCGGCGCCGATGTGTTCCTCGGCCTGTCCGCGGGCACCATCCCCGAAGAGCTCATCGCCTCGATGGCGCCGGAGTCCATCGTGTTCGCCATGTCCAACCCGGACCCGGAAATCCACCCCGATGTGGCCGGCAAGTACGCCGCCATCGTCGCCACCGGACGCAGCGACTTCCCGAACCAGATCAACAATGTGCTCGCCTTCCCCGGCGTGTTCAAGGGCGCGCTCGACGCGGGCGCCCGGCGTATCACCGAAGGTATGAAGATCGCGGCCGCCAACGCCATCCTCGGCGTCGTCGCCGACGAACTCGCCGTCGACAAGATCGTGCCCAGTCCGCTCGACCCGCGCGTCGCCCCCGCGGTGGCCGACGCGGTCGCCGCCGCCGCCCGCGCGGAGGGCGTCGCCTGATAGATCGTTCCGCCTTACCCGGGCGGTAACCGCGACTACAGCACTCGGCCGCCACCCTGGGCCGGGTGCTGTAGTTTTTTGCGGCGCCTGCGGCGCCGCGGGGTTGAGGCCCCCCTTGTGTCTCGCTGTTCAGGCCTCGAGACTCGCGCCTGCGATGTGCGGTGGGCCGTCCATAGAGAGCGACCATTGAGACCTTCGGTCAAGGGGCGAGACGGGCCTCACCCGTTGAGGTGTCTCGCAAAACTCGACGCACTTGGGCTGCGTCGGCATTTGGATATCCGGGGCGTATGCCGACTCGACCACTCGGCGGGCCTCCGTCCGGTGCTGTCCGAGAACGGCCGTGCCCGCTCGGTGCCGAGTTCGGCGGGGGTTCACAAGGTGCGAGTTCCGCCCCACCCTTTGGTTCGTGCCCCTCTCCCCGGCGCCCAGGCGCTTCCGCTGCGCCCCGGCCCTCCGAGCGCGGGGACCCTGTAGATTCCTGAGGGTTGTCGGGGGCGCCCGGATGGGGTGCGGCGGGCTGGTGACGGAAGTGGGTGTCTCGCGCGATGGTACTGGCGGCGTCGATGCGTGTCGTTGCTCGGATGATGGTGCCGGTGCTCGCCGGGCTGGCCGTCTCCTGTGGTGTCGACGAGACCGAGCCGCTGGTGGTGGGGGCACAGGAGGCAGCCGAGTCAAGGGTGCTGGCGGAGATCTACGCACAGGCGCTGGCGCGGACCGGGGCCGCGGTGCGGGTGGAGCCGGGGTTGGGTGATCGCGCGGAGGTATTCGCGGCGTTGGACGCGGGGACCGTGGCGGTGGCGGGTGACCACAACGGCGCTCTGCTGGCGGAGTTGAACACCGGGGCCGAGGCGACCACCACCGAGAAGGTGACAGAAGAACTGAACGGATCGCTGCCGCAGGGGACGATCACCTCCGATGCGGCCGACGGCGCGGATTTCGAGCCACGGGTCCTGGTCACCGCCGCCGTCGCCGAGCAGCGCGGGATCGATTCGGTGGAGCAGTTGGGTGCGCAGTGCCCATCGATGGTCGCCGGTGTCGCCGCCGTCCCCGGATTGTTCGAGCTACCGGAGGTCGCCGGGAAGATCGCCGGCTGCGCATTCGCCTCGACCGAGGTGTTCCCCGAGCCCGGGGAACTGCGGCGGGCGCTGCTGGAGGGCCGGGTCCAGGCCGCGGTGCTCGCCGGTCCGGCCGAATTCCTGCCGGGCGGTACCGAGGGGCTGAAGGTGCTCGCCGACCCGGAGGACGTGATCAGGCCGGAGAATCCGCTCGCTCTGGTGCGTAAGGGAGCATTGGACGATCGGCAGCTGGAGAAGCTCAATTACGTGGCCGGCGAACTCACCACCGACGAGCTCGCGACCCTGGTACTGCGGGTCCGGGACGAATCCGCGGACCCGGGGGAACTCGCGCGTACCTGGCTCGACGCGCACGGTCTCTGAGCAGGACCAGGATCGGTCCGATATGCCCGGAATGTTGGCGCGGCCCACGGCGTCGTACCTGGAGTCCGGAGTGACCACGGCATGAGCAGGCCGCGGCTGTCGTGCCCCGTCCGTACGGTGGGCCGGTAGTCCCAGGTGGCGCGTCCGTGCGGCGCACCACGACAGATCCACGAAACGGCGCATCCGGCGCCGCTCGGACAGGAACGGAAGCTATGCCCACTCAACGCAATCCGTGGCTCGCATTAGGTGCGCTGGTCGTCGGATTCTTCATGATCCTGCTCGATGTGACCATCGTGGCTGTCGCGAATCCGGCGATCATGACCGATCTGCACGCCGATATCTCGCAGGTCATCTGGGTGACGAGCGCCTATCTGCTCACCTACGCCGTACCGCTGCTGATCACCGGGCGGTTGGGCGACCGGTTCGGGCCCAAGAACATCTACCTGTTCGGGCTCGCGGTGTTCACGCTGTCCTCGCTGGCGTGCGGGCTGGCCGGTGATATCGAGACCCTGATCGCCGCGCGGGCCGTGCAGGGGCTGGGCGCGGCGTTGATGACCCCGCAGACCATGGCGGTGATCACCCGGACCTTCCCGCCGGACCGGCGGGGCGCCGCCATGGGTATGTGGGGCGCGGTCGCCGGGCTGGCGACGCTGGTGGGCCCCATCCTGGGTGGTGTGCTGGTCGACGGTCTCGGCTGGGCGTGGATCTTCATCGTCAACGTGCCGGTCGGGGTGGTGGCCTTCGCGCTCGCCGTCTGGCTGGTGCCGGCGCTGCCGACGCATGAGCACAAATTCGACCTGGTCGGCGTGGTGTTGAGCGCGGTCGGCATGTTTTTGCTGGTGTTCGGTATCCAGGAGGGCAATTCGAGCGACTGGTCGGCGAAGATCTGGGCGATGATCGTGGCCGGGGTTGTGGTGCTGGCCGTCTTCGTGGTCACCCAGGCCCGGAGTTCGGGCGAGCCGCTGCTGCCGCTGACGCTGTTCCGCGACCGCAATTTCTCGCTGTCGAATCTGGCCATCGCCAGTATGGGTGCGTCGGTGACCGCGGCGATGGTGCCGCTCTACTTCTACCTGCAGGCCGTGCACGGTATGTCGCCGACCCGGTCGGCGCTGGTGCTGGCTCCGATGGCCATCGTGACCGGGTTCGCCGCCCCGGTGATAGGCCGGATCTCCGATCGGATGCATCCGCGGATCATTCCGACCATCGGGTTCCTGCTGTTCGCGCTCTCCGTCTTCTGGTTCGCCATGGTCATGCGGGCTCCGCACGCGAATATCACCTGGATGGTCGTGGCGGGTGCGGTGGCCGGTGTCTCGAACGCCTGTATCTGGGCGCCGCTGGCGACCACGGCGACCCACAATCTGGCCATCTCCCAGGCCGGCGCGGGCGCGGGCGTCTACAACACGACCCGTCAGGTCGGGTCGGTGCTCGGTAGCGCGGCGATCAGTGCCCTGATCGCCGCGCGGATGAGCGCGGCGGGTCTGGGCGGCGCCCCCGCCGGGGAGGGGATGGGTACCGGCCAGGTGCCCGAGCCGGTGAAACAGGCGTTCAGTACCGCGCTGAGCCAGGCGACCCTGCTGCCGGCCGCGCTGCTGCTGGCCGGGGTGATCGCCTCGGCCCTGTTCATCCGTTTCCGCGCCGGTGACGCGCCGGACCGGAGCGCTCTGGATCTGCACAAGGCGGACTCGCTCACCGGTTAGCCCGTCCCGGGCCCGAACGCGAACGGCCCGGTGAGCGGAGGATCGCTCACCGGGCCGTTCGCATCGCGGGATCAGCTGTAGATCTTGTCCACCTCGGTGGCGTACTGCTTCATGACGACCGCGCGTTTGAGCGACATCTTCGGGGTCAGTTCCCCGGTTTCCTGAGTCCAGTCCGAGGTCAGGATATTGATCTTCTTGATCTGCTCGGCCTTGGAAACCTTCTTGTTGGTCTCGGCGACCGCGGCCTCCACCTCGGCGACCAGGACCGGATGCTCGACCAGTTCGGCGATATCCATCTCGCCGGCGACGCCGTTGCGTTCCTTCCACCCCGGCAGTGCTTCGGGATCCAGCGTGATGAGCGCGCCGATGAACGGCTTCCCGTCGCCGACCACCATGACCTGGCCGATCAGCGGATGCGCGCGCAACTCGTCCTCCATGGGTGCCGGGGAGACGTTCTTACCACCCGCGGTGACCAGGATTTCCTTCTTGCGCCCGGTGATGGTGATGAAACCGTCGGCGTCGATGGAGCCCAGGTCGCCGGTCCGGAACCAGCCGTCCACGAACGCGTCGGCACTCGCCTGCTCGTTGCCCCAGTAGCCCGCGAACACCACCGGACCGCGCAGTAGCAGTTCGCCGTCCTCACCGATCTTGGCGGCGTGACCCTCCAGCGGGCGGCCGACCGACCCGACCCGGATGTGCTCGGGGGTGTTGACCGAGACGGCGGCAGTGGTCTCGGTGAGGCCGTAGCCTTCGAAAATGGTGACGCCGACACCGCGGAAGAAGTGCCCGAGCCGGGCGCCGAGCGGACCACCGCCGGAGACCGCGGCCTGGCAGTT
This sequence comes from Nocardia sienata NBRC 100364, assembly GCF_001613205.1. Classification (GTDB taxonomy): domain Bacteria; phylum Actinomycetota; class Actinomycetes; order Mycobacteriales; family Mycobacteriaceae; genus Nocardia; species Nocardia sienata. The sequence continues at coordinate 9,157 of NZ_BDBX01000069.1, forward strand.
CCCGCCGAGGGCGGCCCGCAGCTTGCCGTAAACGAGCTTGTCGAACAGCGCATGCTTGGCCCGCAGCACCAGGCCGGGTTTCCCGGTGCCCAGGGCCTCGCTGTAGGCGATCGCGGTGGCCGCGGCGGCGTCGAAGATCTTGCCCTTGCCCTCGTCGTGGGCCTTCTGTTTGGCGGCGTTGAACACCTTCTCGAATACGCGCGGTACCGACAGCACGAAATCGGGCCGGTGCTCGGCGAACTGCTGGACCAGCGTGCTCCAGTCGGAGGTGTGCGCCAGGGTGACCTTGGCGTCGAAGGCGGCCAGGCTCACCGCGCGGGCGAAGACGTGCGCCAGCGGCAGGAACATGAGCGTCTTCTTACCGGGGGTCAGGAACGACGCCAGCGCGATCCGGTCGGCCCGGGACTCGGCCCAGAGATTGGCGTGGCTGAGCATGACGCCCTTGGGCCGGCCGGTGGTGCCGGAGGTGTAGATCAGGGTGGCCGGCGAGGCCGCGTTCACCTGGGCGCGCCGGTCGTGGACGACCTGCTCGTCGAGTTCGGCCCCGCGTCGGACGAGTTCGTCGATCGCGTCCTTGTCTATCTGCAGGGTTTCGCGCAGCGCGGTCAGTTCGGCCGGATCGATCTCGTCGATGACGCCGCGGTGCTTGTCGTTCTCGACCACCAGCAGCGCGGTGGCCGAATCCTGCAGGATCCAGCGCGCCTGTTCGGCCGAGGAACTGTCGTAGATCGCCACGGTGCAGCCGCCGGCCGCCCAGATGGCGAAATCGAGCAGGGTCCACTCGTAACGGGTGGCGGCCATGATGGCGACCCGGTCGCCCAGTTCGATACCCGAGGCGATGAGGCCCTTGGCCACATCGGTGACCGCTGTCGCGAACTCCGCGGCCCGGACATCGCGCCAGCCGCCCGTGCCGTCGGGGACGTTGAACATCACCGCGGCGGGGGACTCTTTCGCGAAACGGAACACGTTATCGGAATTGTTCGCGTCCTCGGGGATGGTGTAGGAAGCCGGGGCTTCGAACTCGCGCATCATTGCCTTTCCCTGTTTGCCAACTCGTCGGTAATTTACGCCACCGGAACCCGGCGGGGCGCGGGCCACCGGTAAACGCCCTGGATTTCACCCTGAAACCAGGGCGAAACGCGTCCCGATCAGGCCTTCATCCTAAGTCGCGCAGCGGTAGCTGATCGACGGCTTGCCGGAGAAAATCGGCCATTTCGGTCAGCGCCGCAGCAGCTGGGCCCACCAGGGCGGCCTGTAGCTGGGCGACATGCCAGAGGCCGCGGCTCTCGGTGAACGAGACGCTGACCCCCGCCGCGCGCAGGGCCGCGGTGAGATCGACGCACTGCGGGTGCAGTAGTTCGTCGATATCGGCCTGGACGTAGACCGGGGGCAGCCCCGCGAGGACACCGTGCAGCGGGGCGTAACCGGTATCGGCGGGATCCCCGGTACCGAGGTAGGCCGCGGCGCAGGCCCGCGACCAGGGGCCGTTGACGACCAGATCGCGGGGCCGTTCGGCGAGCTGGTTCGGATCGACCCACGGCGCGATCAGACCGAGCGCGGCCGGGGTGTGGTCGTGCCGGGCGATGAGGCGCTGGGCCAGCGCCAAGGACAGTCCGCCGCCGGCCGAATCCCCGGCGATCGCGATCCGGTCCGGCCGGTAGCCGTGTCCGTCGACCAACTCGAGGAAGGCGGCCTCCGCGTCGTCCAGCGCCGCCGGATAGGGATGTTCCGGTGCCAGCCGGTAGTCGAGGGCGTACACCGGGAGCCCGGTTCCGGCGGCGAGCCGGCCGTTGAGCGAGCGGTGGGTGGCCAGCGAACCCACGGCGTAACCGCCGCCGTGCAGGTACAGCACGGCGGCGGGTGCGGCCGGGGCCGGGCCGGGCGGCGCGAGCCGCTCGGCCGGGCGGCCGCCCAGGCGGATCCGTTCGACTCCGACACCCGGCGGTACGGGCTGCAACGCCGAACCGGCGTCGATCAGGGCCCGCTGCACCCGCCAGGGCAGCCGGGAATGCAACGCCACCCGGTACATCGAGCCCAGGACGGCCCGCGCCAGCGGCAGTGGCAGCGCGATATCTCGCATGTCGTTCCTTCTCCGGTACCGATCAGGGCAGGAAACGTCGTTCGACGCCGACCGCGATGCGCTGGTAACCGGCGGCCGCGGTGCGGACGAACAGGTCCAGCAGTTTGGCCTCCCAGCCGATCAGCACTCGGCCGCGGCCCTTGCGGACACCGTCGACGATGGTCTGCGCGGCCATTTCGGGACTGTGGATGGCCAGGTACTTGTCGAACATCGAGCTGGCGTTCGCGCCGTCGATATCGTCGCTGTAGGTGGCGTTGCGGGCGACGGCGGTCTTGATACCTCCGGGGTGCACACAGGTGACCTTGACCGGCGCGCGATCCACCAGCATTTCCTGGCGCAGCGCCTCGGTGAAACCACGAACCGCGAACTTGGCCGAGTTGTACGCGGCCTGGCCGGGTACCGCGATCAGGCCGAAGAGGCTGGACACGTTGATCACATGACCGTCGCCGGATTCGAGGAGGAAGGGCAGGAACGCCTTGGTCCCGTTCACCACACCCCAGAAGTCGACATCCATGATGCGTTCGATGTCTTTGAACTCGGTTTTGACGACATCGCCGTGGTGGGCGATACCGGCGTTGTTGTAGATCTGGTGCACGACGCCGAAATGCTGCTTCACGGCCTCGGCGTAGAGCAGTACGGCCTCGCGTTCGGCGACATCGAGCCGGTCGGATTTCACCTCCGCGCCGAGCTCTTCGCAGCGGCGGGTGGTTTCGGCCAGGCCCTCGCTGTCGATATCGGAGAGCGCCAGTTTCGCGCCGCGCCGGGCGAGGTTGACGGCCAGCGCCCGTCCGATTCCGGAGCCGGCTCCGGTGATCACACAGACTTTGTTGCGGAAGTACGAATCATGGCTCATTTTGCGGTGACAACTTTCAGTTCAGGTCGAGCGGCCGCATCGGCAGCCGTCGTCGTATCGTAGGCGGCGACGTCGAATTTCCTTGTGATGCGGCGGAATTCGAAGGTGAAGTCCGGCCAGAGGGTCGTATTGTTGCCGTGCTTGTCCAGGTACCAGCTGGCGCAGCCGCCGGTACTCCAGACGCTTTTGGTGAGCTTCTTCTGCAGGGCGGAGTTGTAGGAGTCCTGCGCCGAACGGCGTACTTCGACGGTGCGCAGCCCCTGGCGTTCGAAGGTGGCCAGCGCGTCGGCTATGTAGTTGATCTGGGATTCGATCATGTACACCATCGAGGTGTGGCCGAGGCCGACATTGGGGCCGAGCAGGAAGAACATATTCGGGAAGTTGGCGATCGCCGAACCCTTGTAACCCTGCTGGCCGATCTCGTCGAACACCTCGGTCAGGCTGCGGCCGTCGCGACCGTAGATGGTCTCGTAGGCGGGGGAGTCGGTGACGTGGAAGCCGGTGGCGACCACGATCGCGTCCACCTCGCGTTCGGTGCCGTCTGCGGTGACGATCGAGTTCGCGCGGATCTCGGCGATCCCGTCGGTGACCACATCGACATTGTCGCGATCCAGGGCGGGGTAGTACTCGTTGGAGATCAGCATGCGTTTGCAGCCGATGCGGAAGTTCGGGGTGACCTTCTTGCGCAGTTCCGGGTCGCGGATCTCCATGGCCAGTTTGGCCTTGGCCAGGGCCTCGAAACCGCGCATCAGTGCCGGGAACTTCGCCAGGCCGACCACCTGGGTCTCCCGGGCGGCGTAGATCGCGGCCCGGGACAGGCGCTGTACGCCCGGAACGTGCTTGAACGCCAGCCGCTCGGGCAACAGGTAGGGGCGGTCCAGCCGGGGTAGCAGCCAGGGCGCGGTGCGCTGGTAGACGTCGAGGTGGGCGACACTGCCGGCGATGGCGGGGACGATCTGGATGGCCGAGGCGCCGGTGCCGATGACCGCGACGCGTTTACCGGCCAGGTCGGAATCGTGGTTCCAGCGGGCCGAGTGGAAGATCTCGCCCTCGAAGCTGTTGATGCCCTTGATATCGGGCAGGTTGGGCTCGCACAGCGCGCCGACCGCGGAGACCACGGTATCGGCGGTGAAATCGCCCTTGCTGGTGGTCACTTCCCATTGCGCGGTCTCGGCGTTCCAGCGGGCTCCGGTGACATCACAGTCGAAGAGGTGCTTGTCGCGCACGTTGTACTTGTCGGCGACGCCCTGGATATAGGCCTGGATCTCACCCTGCCGGGAGAACGACCGCGACCAGTCCGGATTCAGGGCGAAGGAATACGAGTACAGGTGCGAGGGCACATCGCACGCGGCGCCGGGGTAGGTGTTGTCACGCCAGGTCCCACCGACATCGCTACCGCGTTCCAGTACGAGGAAATCCTCGCGGCCCTGCTGGGTCAGCCGGATGGCGAGGCCCAGCCCGGCGAAACCACTGCCGATGATGATCGTTCGCAGATGACGGGTGGGCTGGTTGGCGACAGCTTTGTCTGTAACCTTGCGACTCATATAATGAGCGTAAGGGCTTATTGAGTCGCAGTCAACAGTATTGAACGGCATTCAGTAGGATGGACAGGTGAGTACGAGCCCGGAAGCACCCGTCAAGCGCGTCCGATTGAGCCCGGACGAACGGAAGACACAGCTGATAACGCTCGGCGTGAAGATGCTCGGCGAACGGGCGATCGAGGACATATCGGTCAGCGAGATCGCGGCCCAGGCGGGGATCTCGCGGGGACTGCTGTTCCACTACTTCCCCACCAAACAGGACTTCCAGCTCGAAGTGGTCCGGCACGCGAACGCCGAACTGCTGGCCCGCGTCGTCCCCGATCCCACGCTGAGCCTGTTCGATATGCTGCGCGACTCGGTGGGCCGCTATATCGATTACGTCAGCGAGAACCGCACCTCCTACCTGGCTCTGCTGCGCGGACCCGCCAGCTCCGGCCCGGAGTTGGCGGGCCTGGTGGAACAGACCCGGCGCGCGATCGCCGATATCATCCTCACCCAGGTCCCGCTCTCGGAGGAAGAACGCGAACAGCCGCGGCTGATCCTGGCTGTTCGGGGCTGGGTCGCGTTCACCGAGGAAACCACGCTGTCCTGGCTGAGTGAGGAAACCGTCGCCCGCGAGGAGCTGATCGACCTGCTGGTGCAGTCCCTGCCGGCCCTGTCGATGGCGGTGAATCCGGCATTGGCCGCCGCCCTGCAACCGCCGAGCCGCCCCGGAACCGGGACGGCGTAGCGGTCGCGGGCCCGGAACAGGGGCCGTCGGCGACCCGTGCTCCACGGGCTTCATTCACTCGGTGCCATGGCCACCTTCCAGAAATCCGCATAGCGGCCGCCCCGCCGCAGCAGTTCATCGTGGGTGCCGTCCTCCACGATGCGGCCGCGATCGAGGAACACCACGCGGTCGGCGCGCTGGACGGTCCGCAGCCGGTGGGCGACCAAGACCACCGTCCGGTCCGCCGACAGCCGTTCGATCCCCTCGTGGACCGCTGCCTCGTTCACCGGATCCAGGGCCGAGCTCACCTCGTCGAGCAGTACGATCGGCGCGTCCTTGAGCAGGGCCCGGGCGATCGAGACCCGCTGACGTTCACCGCCGGACAGCAGGGCGCCGCCCTCACCGACATTCGTGTTCCAGCCCTCGGGGAGCCGGTCGATCACCTCATCGAGTCGTGCCGCGGACGCCGCCGCCCGGACCTGCGCGTCCGTGGCATCCGGCCGACCGAGACGGACGTTGTCCTCGATCGTGCCGTCGAAGAGATACACGTGCTGGAAGACGAAGGAGATCTGCGATATCAGGTATGCGGTATCGATCGCGCGGATATCCACCCCGCCCACCCGCACCGCTCCCGCGTCCACATCGTAGAACCGTGCGATCAGTTGCAGCAGTGTGCTCTTGCCCGCGCCGGACGGTCCGACGATCGCGAGCCGTTGCCCCTGCGGCACCGACAGGGAGACTTCGTCGACAACCTTGCGGTCGTCGTGCGAGAACGCCACGGATTCCAAGACCAGGTCGTGGCGTACCGGCCGGACCGGATCGGCCGGTTCCGGCAGCGGCGGGGTACGCAGCAGCGCGTCGAGCCGGGTCAGTTCGGACCGGGCCGCGCGCAACTGGCCGCCGAGTTCGGACAGCGAAAGCAATGGTTCGGTGCATCTGGCCGCCAGCACCAGCACCGCGAGCAGTTCCGCCGCATCGATATCGCCGCCCACCGCGAGGTACGCGCCCAGAGCCAACAGCACAGTGAAGGTGATCTGCACGATCAGTGTCAGGCCCACCACGCCGGTCAGGGCGGACAGGGTGCTGCGCCGGGCCGCGCGTTCGACCTCGTGCAAGGCGTCGTCGAGCATCCGGAAACGTTCGCGGGTCCGGCCGCCGGCGCGCAGCACCGGCTGGGCTTGGAGATATTCGAGGACCCGCCCGGCCGCCTCCTGATCGCGGGCGTGGCGTTCGGCATCATCGGCTGCCATGGCGCGACCGGACCGGATCTGGATCAGCACCACGACCGGCACGGCGGCCAGGGCCGCGAGCCCCAGGCGCCAATCGAAGACGAGCATTACGCCGACGATCGTCAGCGGAGTGACGGCGGCCGAGATGAGCGGGGCCAGTTGATGGGCGATAACACTCATCGCCTGCAGCACCCCGCCGCCGGCGAGCACCGAGACCTCGCCGATCCGGTCGGCGGTGTACCAGCCGATGGGCAACCGGGCCAGCTGATCGCCCAGGCGGTGGTACACGCCGCGCAACAGCGTCGTACCGGCGCGGAACCCGGACAGATCACTCAGGTAACGCAGTACGGCGTACGCGACGACGGCGATCCCGAACGCGATCAGCGGTGTCCGGGCGGCGGCGGGGTCGCCGCCGAACAGAGCCCGCAGCACCGGAACCAGCAGGGTGTACGACAGCCCTTCGACAAGCGCTGTGACCGTCATCACGGCGATGGTGCGGCGCACCGGACGGGCGTAGGACCTCCCCAGCACCCGTAACAGCATCCGGATCATAGGAATGCGCTCCGATCGACTCGGTGGGATTGCCAGAACGCGGCGAACTCCGCGCTCCGGCCGATCAGCTCGGCCGGCCTGCCGCGTGCGGCGACCTGCCCGTCCTGCAGCAGGACGACCGTGTCGGCGTCGGCGACCGTCTCCCAGCGATGGGCGATGACCAGCAGCGTCCGGTCGCCGGCCGCGGCCGCCAGCGCCGTGCGGACGGCCTGCTCGGTCTGCGGGTCGGCGAAGGAGGCCGCTTCGTCGAGTACGAGCACCGGGGTGTCGGCGAGCAGGGCGCGGGCGATCGAGATCCGCTGTGCCTCGCCGCCGGACAGCCCCGCGTCCACGCCGATCACCGAGTCGTAGCCGCGCGGTAATTCCAGGATCCGCTCGTGGATATGCGCCATCCGGGCCGCGCGGATCACCGCGGCGCGGTCGGTATGGGGAACGGCCACAGCGATGTTCTCGGCGACCGAGGCGCGTAGCAGTCGCACGTCCTGGAAGACGAAGGAAAATGTCCGGTAGAGGTCGTGGTCGGCGATCTCGCGCAGATCCACACCGCCTACCCGGACCGATCCGGACGTCGGGTCGAAGAACCGGGGCAGCAACCGGACCAGCGTTGATTTACCGCTGCCGGACGGCCCGACTATCGCGGTGACGGTGCCCGGCTCGAGCGTCAGATCGATGCCACGCAGCACCTCGTGGCCGGCGTCGTAACCGAACCGGACGTCCCGCAGTTCCACCCGGTGTCCCCGCGGCGCCACCGGGTGGGTGGGTTGCGGTAGCACGGGTTGCGCGAGCACCCCGCGGATACGATCCACTGCGCGCCGTGCGCTCTGCATATCGTCGAAGCCGTGCCCCAGGGCCCGCACCGGCGCGGTCAAACCCAGGCCGAGCAGCAGGAACGGCAGTAGATCGGCTGGGGCCGTATCGCTGTTCGGAATCAGCGCGGCTCCGCCGAGCAACACCACGAGCAGCACGAACGGCGGTGACAACACCGTCTGCACGGCCGCGCCGACAACGGCGAGGCCCTGCACCATCCGCAGGAAGATATCGGCGAACTCGTCGGCCGCGGTGCGGAATCGGCGGTGCGCTCGACCGGACTCCCCGAACATCTTGACCACCGCGATGCCCTGCACGAACTCCACCACGGAATCCGCGATCCGGCCCATCGCCGCATCGAACGCCCGCTGCTCGCGCAGCCGCGCCGGGGTCATCATGAGCGGTACCAGCGCCACCGCGAGCGCCACCGGGATCAACGTGATCAAAGTGAGTCGCCAGTCGACGGTGAACAGGTAGATCAGCGAGACCAGCGGTACCACGAACGCCGACACGAGTTCGCCGGGGGTGTGCGCGATGAACGGGTGCACGGCGCTCACATCCGCGCCGACCACCTTGGCCAGCTCACCGGTCCGGCGGCGGGAGAACCAACCGAGCGGTACCTTTCCCAGCCGGTCGGCGAGCAGACGGCGAAATCCGAGTTGAACCCGGGTGTCGACCAGATGCCCGATTCCCGTCGACACACCGGTGAACAGCAATTGCGCGAACAAACCGAGCGCACCCGCGAGGACCACGAACCAGACGTGCCCCTCGTCGACCGGACCCGGCGACAGCAGCGTGCGCCCCAGTTCGACCACCGCCAACAGGGGTGCGAGACCCGCTACCGCGCCGATGATCTGCAGGACGACCACCGCGGCGAAACTCCACAGGTGAGCGCGCAGGGGACCGGCGATACCGGGTCCCGCCGCCGCCGGCGCGGCGTGCGCCGGGTCGGCGATTCCCGTCGCGGTCATCGCCGCACTCTCCTTCCGGGAGCGGGCGGGGTCGAGCGTTGCCCGCCCCGCGGCGGACCGGCGAGTCGGTGGCGGAGGTGGTCGAGTATTTCGGCGCGCGCCGGCCGGGCGGCCGGGACCGCGCCAGGCATACTCAGGAAGGCGTGTGTCGCTTCGGGATAACGGCTCAGCATCACCTCGACCCCAGCGCAGCGCAGGCGGTCGGCGTAGGCCGCGGACTGGTCCTCGAGCGGGTCCAGGCCGGCGGCCAGTATGAGCGCCGGCGCGATTGCCTGCAGTCCTTCGCTGTACATCGGTGAAATCGTCCGGCGATCGAAGGATTCGGGGACCGCGATACGCGCAACAGCGCGACATTCGGCCGGGGACGCGGTCGGACTGTCCGCGTTCTCTGTGAACGAGGGATACTCGAACGCGCGATCGGTCCAGTCGAGCTGGGGGTTGATCAAGACCTGTGCGCGAAACCCGAGGCCCAGCTCGGCGGCCCGGATCGCGGTGAGGGCCGCGAGCGTGGCCCCCGCACTGGAACCGAGCAGGGCGAGCCGGTCTCGATCCGCCCCCCATCGGGCAGCCGAATCGACGAGCCGGGGGACGGCCTCGTAGGCGTCCTGCACCGGCGCGGGCACCGGGTGCTCGGGCGCCAGCCGATAGTCGAGCGAGGCGACCACGGCCGGAGAGTGGACGGCCAGATGGGCGAGAAGCCAATCGTCCTGATCCGGTGCGCCGCTGACGAGACCGCCGCCGTGGAAGGCGATCACCAGCGGCAGCGGTGAACTTTCCCGCTCGGGCCGGTATACGCGCACGTTCAGCCGCCGCCCGGGGAGGTCGACCGTGTGGTCGGCGATCCGTGCCGCGCGATCGGGCCGGCCGGTGAGGGGCCGCAGCAGCACCGACCCGCGCAAGCGGTCCTGCGCCGCCCGGAATTCGACGAACTGCTCCGGTGTGATCGAATCCCAGTCCGGGGTCGGCCGCAGCCTGGTCAGGATACGCATTCGAAGTGGAACTCTGCCTCGCATGGTCACGCCTTTCGTGCCGTTCCGCGTTTCCACGCCGGTTGAGGTGTGTGCGACTCGGGCGTCCGGCCCCTTGCGGCGGAAACGGTTTGCGTGGCAGTGGTTTTCCGGTCCGGCGGCGCGGTCATGAAGTCGGGATATGTGCTCATGCACCGATATTGGCGCTCGACTGTCGGTATCCGCGTCCGGTGGAGATCGTCGGCGGCTACGTGAAAACGTGTACCGCGGGCGCCTTCGGCTACGTCCGTTCGCGTAACAGCCGTCACCGCCGCCGTGCTGCCGCGTCCCGGGTGGCGCCCCCGATATGCCGGGACGGCTGGTGAGCGAGCTGATCGCCGGATACCGGAAACATCGCCCGACCGGCGGAAATCACTGCGGCGGCGGCCTACGGAGTGGTATCACACAACCCGGTCTGATAAGCGACCACGACGAGCTGCGCGCGATCCCGGGCACCCAGTTTCGTCATGGCGCGGCTGACATGGGTGCGGGCGGTGGCCGGGCTGAGGAACAGGGCGGCGCCGATCTCGTCGTTGCTCATGCCCTGCCCCACCAGCGCGACAACCTCGCGCTCCCGGTCGGTGAGCACCCCCAGCCGGTCCGCCGCGGATCTGGCGGCCCGGCGCTGCGCGGCGAACTGACCGATGAGGCGGCGGGTGATCCGGGGCGCGAGCAGTGCGTCCCCGGCAGCGATGACGCGAACAGCGTGCAGCAGTTCAGCGGGGCCCGCGTCCTTGAGCAGGAATCCGCTCGCGCCCGCCTGCAGCGCCTCGAAGACGTTATCGTCGGTGTCGTAGGTGGTGAGTATCAGCACCCGCACCTGCTCCAATCCGACCGTTTCGGTGATCCGCGCGGTAGCGCGTATCCCGTCCAGCTTCGGCATCCGAATATCCATGAGCACGACATCGGGCCGGGTGCCGCGGGCCAGTTCGACGGCTTCCGCACCGTTGGTGGCCTCCCCGACCACCGTGATGTCCTCCTCCAGGTCCAGCAGGACCTTGAAACCCGAACGCACCAGTCGTTCGTCGTCGGCGAGCAGGACCTTGATCGGCGGTGTGGTGTTCACAGGCGCGATCCCACCGGAGCGAGCGGCAGGCTGGCGGTGACCTCGAAACCGCCGCCGGGACGGCGTCGCGCGTCGAGTTCGCCGCCCAGTAGCCGGCAGCGTTCGCGCATACCGATGATTCCGCGACCCGACGTGGGGCCGGCGTGCCAGGGTGCGGGCGTGCGGCGTCCTTCGTCGATTACTCTTATGCGCAGGGCGTCGACCAGAGGTTCCAGCGTCACCGTCACCCGGGTCGGTCCGACATGGCGGATCACGTTGGTGATGGATTCCTGCACGATGCGGTAGGCAGTGCTGCCGACCGCGCTCGGTAGCGCCGGCACCGGTTCGGTCTGCTCGACGGCGATTTCCAGTCCGGCCTCGCAGGCCTTGTCGGTGAGTTCGCGGATCTGGTCGAGACCGGGGAACGGTTCGCGCTCGTCGCCGTCGCGGAGCACGCCGAGGACGGCGCGCATCTCCTGCAGTGCCCGGGAGCTGGTCTGTTCGATGGTGCGCAGCGCTTCCCGGGCCTGTTCCGGTCGTTTGTCCAGCACATGCGCCGTGACGCCGGCCTGTACGTTGATGATGGCGATGGCATGGGCGACGGTGTCGTGCACCTCGCGGGCGATCCGCAGTCGTTCGGCATCGACCCGGGCCCTGGTCTCCTCGTCGCGCGCGCGTTCCGCCCGCTCCGCTCGCTCCTGCGCATCGGCGGCCATCACCTGGCGCGAACGCGCGGATTCGCCCAGCATGGTGGCGATCACTGCCCCGCCGATCCGGAAGAACACCCAGCCGATGGCCGAAACCGGTTCCACATCGGCGCCGGCGACAACCCAGCCGACCGCCAGCACCGAAATCCCGGCGACCGCGATCCGCAACGATCGGCGCCCGTCTCCGTAGGCGGCCACCGTGTACAGAGCGACGAAAAGTGCCAGGTAGGAAAGGCGATCAGGAAAATCGAAGGCGAAATAAACAAGGCTGGTCACGCCGGTGATCGCGAAAACCGCGACGGGCCGCTGTCGGCGTGCGACCACGGCCGCGCCGCTCACGACCAGCAGCACGTACCCGATACCGGACACCGGCGTCGACGCCGGCTCGACCGGTACCGGGATCATCGCGCTGAGTACCTGGATCACCGTGACGAACAGTGCCAGCGGCACATCCGGTAACCACGCGAACCGGGCAGACAGTTGTCGTGACACCGCCCGCAGATCCATGCCGTGACAGTACGTGATCCGTGGCGGCTCGGGCTCCCCCTCGGTGGCGTCATCGGGTACATCGAGCGACGTATCTCATGGTGGCCGCCCTACGCGCAGGAACGTAGATACGTCGATATCGAGGCGTGGCGGGCCAACCCGACCCCGCGCGGCCTCGACGAGCTGACCAAGAAGATGCGGCTGCGCAGGTCAGCGAGCCGGTGCGCACGAAGGTGCGGTTCATCGCCTCCTACCTCGGTACACCGGGCCAGATCGTTGCCGACGACGAGCTGGGCTCGACCCGGACCCCGTTCCCGACCGCCGAGCTGCGCAAGATGGACCTCCGCCTGGTCGACCTCGGTGAGGAGGCCAAGCCCCGGGTGGACAAACTGCTGGAGGCCTACCAGGACCGGCTCAAGACCGGAATGTCCACGACCAGCGTGCAGGAACGGCTGCGTGACGCCGTCGCGGTGATGACCCCGAAAGACCAGCAGGCGGCCCGCGAGCGGGGCAGCGAGATCCGCAACAACCCCGCCCAGAAGTTCGCGCGGTTGTGGCCCGATCACGTCGCCCGCGAGGAGCTGGCCGCGACCGTGCGGATGTACGCCTCGGTCGCCACCCAGGCCTCCCGGGTAGCGGGCAGGGCCGGCGACCTCGGCGACCCGACCGCGGCCGCGCTGCGCCAGCGCGCGGAGAAGGACCGTGCCTACATCCGCAAAGCCCTCACTAAGGGCAAAGGCCTGCACCCGCTGGAACAGGAGCAGCTGCGCGCGGTCCTGGTCGACGTGGACGCCGGGAAACACCACTCCGGAGCTGCTGTTCGTCGACGACCGCTCCGCCTCGGTGGTCGATATGGACCGGGCCTCGGCGATCGCCTACGACCACGCCCGCTACACCCGCCACAAGCTCGGCCAGATGCTGGAGTCCAACCAGGCCCCCGCGGCACCGCCCGGCGCACCCGCGAGCAGGTGCAGCGTGTCGCCGACGCACAGATCCAGCTCGCCGTCGGCAACGCCACCCTCACCGACCACGAGGGCAAAGGCGTGGACCGGGCACTCATCGAGCGCCTGGCCGCCGCCGGCGTTCCCGAGGGCATGCGCAACCGGATCCGCGCCGAACTCGACGCCACCGCCGGCCAGGCCTCCGTCGCCAATGCTCAGGGCGGTCCCGTACTGGAACCCGACCAGTTGACCGGTGTCCCGGTTCGGAGAGTTCGGGTTGATCTCGGCTGCTTCGGTCTCGTAGTCGTCGAGCATGCCTCCGAAACGGAGAAGTTGCTTGCCCAAGCGCTCAGATCGGCAGAAGACATGGTGATGCCTACTTCCTCTAGTAGTGGTGAGGCGTAAGGCACCGCCAGCCCGTGTCCCAGCTCGCCGGTTCCGGTGCAGCCTCGGCTGATTGATCTCCGCCGTGTCTGATCTCGTTACTGCGGTTTCGGAGGTCCTTACCAGTCACCAGGGGCTTGCCTTCGGGGTGGATTCAGGGGCGGCCGGCCAACGCGGTGATAAGTCTCCGGGCGGCTGCGCGGGAGAGTCGCCGCACTGCGCGGCCGGGGGTTTCGCCCTCTGCGAGCGGATCGATGTCTGTCCCCTTGGTCGCCTTGGCGAACTCCGCCTCGAAACGCTCGGGACTGGCCTTCGCGGCCAGGGCCTTGAGGTAGTCGACCTGTTTGACGGTCACCGGCTCGACCTCGGCCCGGGCGGAGCGCTCCTTCAGCTCGGCGTAGTGCGCGTCGCGGGCGGCTTTACGAGCGGCCTGGGCTTCAGGCCCGCGGTCGATGACCTGGACTTGCTCGAACCAATCCTGTGTGCCGGGCTTGCCGGTCACAGCCTCCCACAAGACGTTTGTGGTCAGAGCTTCCTCGTCGACGTCCTCGGTGAGGCCGCGGCCGGTCAGAGCGGTGTAACCGCCGCCGCGGCGGACGATGGAGAACCCCGCGGGTTCGACGTGAGCGGTAAGTCAGTCCTGCCCGCACCCGCAGTAGTTGGCGTGGTAGCGGCTCCATTTCGAGTGCAGCGCCTCGTAAACCAGCTCGTCAACCTGGCGAGATGGGGCAGTGGTGCCGGTCTCGGCAGGATGCTTGGCCTGGCCCCCTGCACCGAGGAGGAAGCGACCCCGGTGCAGGGCCCTGGCCGGGACCGCCATGGCCATCGTGGCTACAGGCGGCCACGCTTACAGGGGAAGGCGGTCAGCCGGGCTACGACCGTCTCCGGGTTCTCGAGGTCGACGAACTCGACCGGTTCTTCGAGCCGGAACATCTCACCGTCTGCCGGATACTGGGCGAGCTCCGCGGTCAGCACCATCGGGGACTTGGCCTGCAGTACCAACGGCTCCCCGTCCGGCTGCTCGATCGTCACGGAGAAATCGAGCAGGTCTTTCTCCTCGTAGCGGGCCGGGGAGGTCTGCGTGAGCCTCAGCGTGCTCGGTGCCGTGGTGTCGATATCGCTCTGCTGGAAGGTGATGCTGCCGCCACCGCCACCGCCACCGTCTCCGTCTCCGTCCCCGATCTGCGCGCTCAGCTTGAACCCGACGGTGCGCAGCCGCACGCTGTTCACCGGATCGTCGGGATCCTCCACGACGCGCTGTTTGATCCCCCCTCGCAAGTCCAGGGCCAAGGTGCTGCTGCGTATTTCGAAGATGCTGCCGGTAGCCAGCATCGAGCTGGAAATCTCCGCGCCGACGGGAGGCAGGTCCGTCTGAGCCTGCGCCACCCCGGCCCCGGTCGGGCACACCGCCACGGCCACGCAGGCCGCGGCCACCGACAGCATCCGATGCCACCCCGATGCTGCCCTACCCACCGACTGGACATATTGCGAACTGTTCAACGACCACTCCGTTCTCCGTGGAAAACTCACCGGTCACTCCGTGGCTGTATTCGCGACCATGCCCCTGCCGGATGTGTCGGCCCGCCTCCAGCTGCCACCATCTCGCCTTGCGCGGCTCTGGGGCCCGGCGACCTGTTCGGCTTCACCCTGCGGAGTGGGTCAGGGGGAATTCGGGAAGCGTGCGTACATGTACATGTCGCGCGGCAGACCGTCGATCTTCTGCCATCGACGTAGCAGGCCCTCACGTAGATATCCGGCCGACTCTGCGGCCCGCCACGATCCCTCGTTCCACGGTTCGATGTACAACTCCAGCCGTGACGCGTCATCGAGCGTCTCGGCCCACGAGCTGAGCAGTCGCAGCGCCCGAGCCGCGTAGCCGTGGCGGCGGTAGCTGGTCTCGATCCAGTATCCGATCGACACTCGACCATGGACGATCTCTCGCCGCCACATTCCGATCTGCCCTACAGCGGTGTCGGTGTCGGGATCCGCGATCGCGAACGACCACCCCTCGCCTCTGGATGCACGGTGGTGCTGCCGTTGAATGAACTCCTGGCCTGCAGCTACGTCCCCGTGGGGACAGACGGAGGTTATCGAGGGGATCAGAGGATCCCTACCTGCGTCGACGATCAAGCTCACGTCGGAGACCGCAAACGGCCGCAGTCGGACCGCGGCTGTATCGAGCACCGGCACTACCAGCTGTGTCATGCACTCCACTCAATGCCTGACAGCTGTCGCCGGCAATCGAATTCGTGTGATGCTTCGCCGGCCGCCGCAGCCGTGTCCATCAATCGATGCATTTCTGAACGCTTCCGCGAGTGATCATCACTGCTCAACGATGTTCTCTTCCGGCTCGCCGTCCGCATAACACCCATTTGTAGACACTCCCGCCGCGCCCGGACTGTCGACCCGGGGCGGCGCACGTAATACTTATGTCGTGCTCACCGGCATGGAATCCACCGCTGGCGTCGGCGGTTGAGGCGGCGGGCCCACGGTGACACTCAGGTGGGTCCCTGCGCTGTGAACCCGTCGAAGAACCGGCCGCCGAAGATGTTCAGTACCTGGGTGACGGTCTCGGCGATCGGTTCTATGTCCCCCCAGGCCGCCGAACGAACGCTACAGGCCAGTGCTTTCGCGTATTGCGTGCCGGCCTCGCGGTCGAAGGCGGTCAGCTCCCTGTGCAACCATTTGCCGGTTCCTGTCCACCGGCCGTGCCCGGTGAGCAGCAAATCGGCGGTAGTCCGCCATAGGTCGGTGGCGATCAGGAATCGTTCGTCGTCATCCGCGCAGCCCACGAGATCGTCCAACCGGTCGGTGATCCCGTAGCGAGCCGATCGTAGTTCGTCCGCGGTAAGCGGGTCCGGCCCCGCGGCCAGTTGTGCCGCACACTCTTCCCGCAGATATTCGCCAGTACCGTCGTTGTCGAGCAGGACCAGGGATCGGCCGATCAGCCGAAGGGTCGCCGGCCGCCGGGCCCTGCGGTCCTTTTCCAAGAAGTGCTGCATCGCTTTTTCGGTGTGCACGAACAGCTCGACCGGCCACCCCTGATAATGCAGCGATTCTCGATACGGGGCGGGCGGGACATCGAGGAGCACGCTGATGTCCAGATCGGAAGTGGACGTCGCCATTCCGAGCACAGTGCTGCCGCCCAGCCACGCTGCCCGCGCCCCGGGGAAGCGTTCACAGACCAGACTCCGCGCGATATCGAACCCGTCGATGCTCATCCCCCTATCGGACCCTGCTCCACACAGCGGAGCAACGGTCGCCGGCCATTTCCGCCGGGGTAAAGCCCCGGGGAAACCCCGTTGGCACGCGATGCCACTTCCCTCCACCATCCAAAAACTGATGCGTTCTTGAACACCGCAAGAGACAATCATCGCTGGTCAACGATATTTAGCGGCAGGTAGGCGTTTAAGAACGCCCAGTTCTCGAACACCGCACGGCTGGGCAGGGCGCCCCGGCAGTTGGCGCCAAACGGGCTTCAGGCGAGGGGTTGGTAGAGAAGTCGATCCGGCGGCGGGCGTTGGGCAGGGTGGCGACCACGTAGGTGCCGACGGGGCAGGAACCGGCGTGAGGGCGGCCGCGTCCAACTATGCGACGGGCCCGCTTCGCGCTCGACTTCGAAAACACATCGAATCAGGGGGTATCGGAATGAAGGTGTCGACGAACCAGAAGGCGATCAGAGCACTCACTGCGGCAGCCATCACCGTGGCCGGACTGGGCGTGATCGCCGTGGACCCGGGCCCCGCGGCGGCCACGGGCGCTGGTGGCGGGAGTTGCCTGGCAGACCAGGTTTTCGACCACGGCGATGGTCCGAACGGATACGAAGTGTATGCCTGCGTCACCGCGACCCAGGAAGAGTGCACGGCATGGACAGCACGGACCGCCGCCGCGGTCGGTGGGCGGGTCGTCGCAGACACATGCGGATATGTCCGGGAAGGTTTGGGAGGCTGGGCGCACCCGGCCGGGTTCTACGGCGCTGTCACGCGCAGCGTGTAACGGGCCGAAAACTACACCAGGTGCGACCAGACCGGTCTCGGGACCACTGCTGGGAGGACCCGCAGGCATCGCATGTTCATCAATCGATGCATTTTTGGACGCTACTCTGCGAATTTATCGCTGGTCAGCGATATTTCAGCTGAAAATTCGTCCATAATCGCCCCTTTTATGGACATCTGACAGCGCCGACGTGGCTCCGGTGCGCGCGACGGTCGTAGGACCGCAGTGTTGGTTACGCCGGGTTGAAGCTTGCGTGGCACTGGCCTGCGGATATGTGCGTGAAGCCCCAACCGGCGGTTCAAGGATACGGTTGAGTGGCATGGCACCGACCACCGAAGATCTGACGTTCGAACTGAGCATGGCCGAACTGCGCGAGATCACAGGCTACGCCGTAGCATGCGCGAAGCCCGCCCTCGCAATCTTCGAAAAAGAACGCCCGGACGATCGGCGACCACGAGCCGCGATCGATGCTGCACAGGCCTTCGCGAACGGAGCCGAGCGAACAAAGGCGATCCGCGACACAGCCTGGGCAGCGCACCGGGCATACCAAGAGGCACGCGACACCGGCCGGGCCGCGGCCAGCGAAGCCGCACGCGCGGCCGTTGCCGCAGCCAGCGCGGCATACCTCCACCCCCTGGCGAAGGCCACTCAGGTACTGCACATCCTCGGACCGGCGGCCCACGCTGCCCTGGCTTTCGAACTCGAAACCGCCGGCGACCGCAACGTCGGATCCGACTACATCGCGAAGGCGCGGGATATGGCCTGCCAGACAGTGCCCCGCGTCTTGATGCGGTATCCGAAGGCTCCGAACGGACGCGGCCGTGCAGGTGAGTTGGTGCGGGAATTGGACGCGTCGTTGCGGCAACTGGCACCGATCGCCGACCGATCCCCCTCGGCTCGAGGCGACCTGCCAAGCTAGCGCGCCAGCGTCCTCGGTCGAAGCATGACCGCCGAGACGCACGTCGTCTCGCCGGGCCGGGCTGCACCGATTGTTCATAAATCGATCTTTTCTTGAACACTCAGGCCGAAACGGGCTCTGGCGCGGGAACGCCCAGGTCGACCGAAAACGGAGACTGTTCAAAAAACGTGTTGCAAACTCTGATTGTTCAGCAATGGAAAGTCGCCCTTTTATATACAATCAACGGGTGACGGACACCGATGCACTCCAACCGCTCTCCCTCGATGGTGATGCCCTGGACCCGATCGGCGGGGGAGGAGCACTGATCGGATACGCCCGCGTCTCCACCCGCGACCAGAATCTGGACCGGCAGACCCGAGCCCTGAAGGCCGCCGGCTGCAAAAAGGTGTTCGCCGACAAGAAATCCGGCAAGGACGCCGAGCGCGAAGAGCTGTCGGCGTGCCTGGACTACATGCGCGCCGGCGACACCCTCGTCGTCGCCTCCCTGGACCGGCTCGGCCGTAGCCTGCAGGACCTGATCTCGATCGTGGCCGACCTGCGTCGCCGCGGGATCGGGTTCCGGTCCCTGCATGAAGCACTCGACACCACCACCCCCGGCGGGCGACTGGTGTTCCACGTCTTCGCCGCGCTGGCCGAATTCATTCGTGAGCTCATCGTCGACGGCACCCACGAAGGTCTCGCTGCCGCCCGGGCCCGCGGGCAACGGCTCGGCCGGCCACCGGCCATGACCGAGGAACAGATCCGGCAGGCGCGGGCGCTGCTGACCCGGCCCGACGAGTCGGTCTCCTCGATCGCGCGACTACTGGGGGTTTCGCGGACCACGCTGTACAAATACCTGCCGGAGCAGGCCTCCGCCGGGCGGACCGTCCACTGAGTGCGCAGCCGGTGCCGTCGCGCACACGACCGTACAGCGGTGACCGATCCCGATTCTCGAGCCGGCCTCGCCTCTCACCGGGAGACCAGCGACCTCTTGCCGCCGGAACACAGTGATGTCGCGATTGGCCAGTCTCTTCACGACGATGACCCATGAGCTGAAACATTTTTCCGCACAGACTTCCGAGATCCTCTACAACGACACCATCTCGTGCTCGGAGATCGCGCGCAGTCACGCCTCGGGGACCGGGCACCTCGACCGCGAGTTGCATGCGTGGTTCAAATGGCCGAAGCAGCCTCCGGACTGGCAGAGCCCTGAGGGGCGGGCTTTCCTGGCTCAGTGGAACAGGCTCTACGACGAAGACCCGACGGTGTCCGACGATTTCATCGAACTCGATCGTTACCTGTGCACCGACGAGTACCGGGCAGTACAAGCGGCATTGCGGAACCAGCACACGACCCCCCTTTCCCCGGATCACCAGGCCCTCGTCGAGGGAGCTTCCCGGGCACTCCGGATGGTGCCGAAGTTCCGCGGCCCGGTGGTGCGGCACGTGCACGACCTTCCCCCGGAAGTCCTCGCGCGCTACCAGAAGGGACGCGATGTCACCGAGGATGCCTTCACCTCCACCACCCGCAACCTCGACGGCGTCCCCGTGCACAGGAACAGAGCCGACGTCGAGATGCGCATCGAGAGCAAAACCGGCAGCGATATGCGCTACATCCCCCTCGTGATCAGAGGAGACGACGAAGTCCTGTTCCCGCCCGGCACCCCATTCCATGTCACCGACCGATACCTCGACAAGAAGACCGGACTCACCATCATCGAGATGGTGGAGAAGACGTAGGAAAGATCGGTGCCGGTGGAATTACTCGACCCGGTGGGGCCGGCGCGCGACCGGGGCCACAGTTCACCTCGGGGGGCGCGAGGACGTAGATCAGCGGGGTAGTCACCAGGATCATGACGCCGCCGACCGCGCCCCGCGGCCCTCAGGAAGCTCTCCAACACGCCTTCAAACCTTGCGGCTACTGGCCTGCCCTAACAATGTCTGCGCCCGAAATTTTCACGGACTCTTCCAGGACTTTCTGGTCAGCCCTTCGGTGTCTGACTGCCGGTAAGACCCGCTTATCGGCAACCTGGCCGCCGAGGCGAGCCAGAAAAACTCTGTCTATTTAGCCGAGTTGATGGGGGTGCAGGGGATGGACTTTCAGGGCACCGATTCGGATCTGTCCGGCGATCTGGCCGACAATGCGGCTGCTGCCGCGCCGAGTTCGCTGCGGCTGTAGAGGAGCGGGGCCGATATGGGTGGGCCGCTGGGCGGCGGATACCGGGTGGACCTGGCCGAGTTGGAAGCGGCCGGTGACCGGCTCGGCAACCTCATCGGGTTTCTGGAGGACTGTCTCGATCAGATCGAGAAGCGGGTGGGTGTGCTGCGGCAGGGCTGGTCCGGTGAGGCGGTCGGCGCCTACGACGACGCGCACGCCGACTGGCTTACCGGCGTGCAGGATATGAAGGACGGTCTTTTGCGGATGCAGGAGGCCGCCCGCACCGCGCACACCAACTACACCAGCGCCGCGCAGACCAATGTGGCGATGCTGGGCCGCGGCCCGGCCCCCGGCGCGCAGTGACCGATACCGCGATCGATGTAGATCCGCAGGTCTACTACGACGCCACCGCGGCGCTGACGAATGCTTCGATGGCGTTCGCTCGGGCGGTCGATGATCGGTGGTCGGCGCTGGCCGACTGTGAGCAGATGGCCGGCTCCTACGACGATGCCAAGACCTGGGCCGGCGACTACGACGCTCGGGCGAACGAGGCCATCACCACGTCGAGAATGCTGTGGGAGGCGGCCTGGGCGTATTGCTCGCTGCTGGGCGAGATGGGCTACAACCACGCGATGGCCGACTGGTCTTCGGTGATCGGGAACACCGCGCCGCAACCGGCCTACCCGCCGCTGCCGGATTGGCTCAGCATCATCTGCTGTCCGGACCTTCCGTCGGCCGGCGGCCCAGGCAACGGCCTGGTGGCCCAGGGTCTTTCCGGTGCGGTCGATCTGCTGGACGAAATCGGGGTGGTGATCCCCGACGGCGACACCGGCAAGCTGGGCAACGCGGCCCGGAACTGGTCGGAGATGGCCGCAGACCAGGCGGTCACGAATTTCGCGGCCGAGTTGAACCGCGTCGCCGACATGTTCGCCACCGTGACCACCCCGGAAGCGGTGTTCATCGATGAGGACCTGCGCCGGATGGCCACCGCCGCCACCGAGGTAGCCGGCCGGCTCGGCGAAATCGGCACAGCGGTCAACGAGCACCTCGTCTCGCTGCGAGAGCTGCGTAACCAGCTCAAAGACCAGCTCATCGAACTCGGTAAGGAGATCGGTAAAGAGGTCCTGATCGGGATCGGCCTGTCGGTGATCACTGCCGGTTTCGGTGCCGCGCTGGCCACCGCCCGCGGCGCCGCGGCGGTCAAGAAGTTCGCCGGGCCGATCCGCGCGCTGGTAGTCGCGTTCAAATCGGCGAAGATCACCAAGGGCGTCAAGACCACCCATACGCCCGCCACCCACCAGCCCACCCTCGCCGAGCTGGCGGCGCTCAAGCCCACTAAGGCCCCGACAAAGCCCACCACGGCAGCCCCCAAGACAGCGCTCACCGAAAACGACCACATCGCGATCAACTCCTACACCGGCATGGGCTACAGGGACCTCAACCAGGCACTACGCAACCCGTTCGCCGATCCCGACGCCTACACCCAGCAGCGCATCGACGCCTTGAACCAGACTCTCGGCAAGCTCCCCGACCACCAAGGCCCGGTGGTGCGGCACACGAACCTGCCCGAACAGGAACTGGCCAAATACCAGCCCGGTCAGACCGTCGTCGAAACCGGGTTCACCTCGACCACCAAGAACCCCAACGGAGCAAGCGCCCTGTTCGAAGGCGGCAGTAACGTGGAGTTCCAGATCATCTCCAAAACGGGCAAAGACGTCTCCGGACTGTCCAAATCCCCTGAGGAGATGGAAGTGCTGTTCCGGTCCGGAACACCGTTCGCGTGCACACAGCGATGGACAGACCCAGCGACCGGCCGGACCTTCATCCGGCTCGTCGAGCAGTAGCAGGAGGTACAGACCATGCCCGACCGTTCCGCCGGAAAGGTCTTCTACACCCCCGAGGAGTGGGAAGCCGCCGGCCACAAAACGATGAGCCAAGAAGAGATGGACGCGGCAAACGCCCAGTTCGATGCGTGGGAACGCACCCGCGATCCCCACGCCCCCGGCCCGGTCCCCGGCTTCGGCGGCAAGTTCTCCGACGACCTCGCCGGCACCGAATACGACCCCGAAGCCCCCGGCATCCCCGACCACATGCGCAAGGACCCCGGCCAGTAAGGATCGCCCCCACAACCTGCGCAAACACTCCCGGCCGAAAAAGCAGCCGGGAGTGCTGTCTACCTGGGGTGTACCCCAGGTAGACAGCTGCTATGGGCGACAGCAGCACATGCCACCTGCACCGTTTGCTGCGCACAATTCCCGGACGGGGGTCAGGTCTTGCCGGCTTCCAAGATTTCTCGGATGCGGGCGCTGATGTACCCGGGCGCCCATTCGCCTAGCCGGTCCAAGCGCGCACGCTGGGTGGGGCTCAGTTCCGTTAGGTCGGCCTCGAATTTCACCTCGACGAACTCGTCCTCATGTTCCACATCCGCCAGTACGGCCTCGCTTTCGATCTCACTGCTGGAGGGCAGGGGGGTCGTATCGGTCAATCTGGCTGCTCCGCTCGGAATTGCTGGATGGCCGCGGCCGTGGACTGTGAACCCTGCGTACAAATGGAACCTAAGATTCTATGGTTCGTCGGTTCTAACGCTAGGTGGGTTATACACTCGTTAAGAAACGTACGGTGCTCCTGATTCATCGCACCCTGGCTGGCGTGACTGCTATAGCCATACCTATAGCGATGAAGCGGGGCCCTGTTACATCGCTCGGCAAACAGGAGGATCAATGGCCGGCAGGTCTACCTCGCTCAACGGCAGCAGTCACGGCAACGGCAACGACATTGTCACGTTCAGCGTGCGGATACGCAGGAAGGACTACAAGCTTCTGGAGCAGATCGCACACCTTTACGGCCGCGCAGTCGCCGAAGTTGCGCGCGAGTTCGTCCTCGAGGGCATAGAGAAGGCCTTGGACCCCGAAGAGATAACGCAGGTGCTGGAAAGACAGAAAGAGGAACTCCTCCGGGCCGCCGAAGAAAGGCGCACAGGACAGGTGGACAACGCCTGACCGGGTAACGCACCAGGTCACAGAAGGGGACGGGGCAACCCGTCCCTTTTCTCATGCCCAAACCGTTACACCTACAATCCTTGAGAACCATTGGTTCTTTGCTACTCTGATGCTCAAGCACCGAAGTGGTGCAGCCCTGAAAGGGAGAGGTAGCGGGCCGCGAACCCCGCGTGAGTTGATGGGATGAGCTTCAAAATGATCCAGATCTATCTCAAGTCCATCCATTGCGACGTGGAGACCGACGAGGTCGGCGCAGACGAACCGCATGTGTTCGTGACAGCCGTGAATCTCGCATCCGTTGTGTCGGTGCAGGGGTTTCCTGTTCCTTTGCCGGCCTTCGAGGTGCTGCGCTATGGCTTCAGCGACGTCGATAAGGGCGAGACACATAACGCGCCGGGCATTGCGCGTTCTTTCTGGGCGCTGAACGGCAAACCTGCGAAGTTGGTCGACCCGGACAGCGCGATCTTCATCGTGGGCCTGATCGAAAACGACGACGGAGACCCCAAAGCACTGCGAGGGATAGTTAAAGGCGAAGTCGGTGCGTCCGTCCTCGGGAGCCTGACGGCGCCCCGCGTCGACAAGGTTGCAGCACTCATCCGAGATATCAACTCGGCGCTGGGCACTCCGACCGGCTTCCCGAATTTCGACGACGAGGTGGGAGTGCAAGAGCTTCGATTCACCGCCGAAGAACTACGCCGCGCCGATGCCGGAGAGGCGGTCCGCGGCTCTATCACCATCAAAGGTGACGGCGGGCGCTACGAACTGACCTTCGAAGCATTGAACATCAACCCCTTCCCCGACTGGGAGCTCCTGGACAACAACGCAGCGA
>NZ_BDBX01000070.1 GCF_001613205.1 Nocardia sienata NBRC 100364
CGAGCCGGTTCGCCCGCCGTCCGCCGTACCCGGCGTCGCCGGCGCGACCCGGGAGCCGCTGGCCCGCACGATCCACTCCTACGCCTTCGGAATCCTGCGCCGGCAGGCCGCCCGGCACGGGAATCCGCCGCCGCGGCTGCTCACCGGTGCCGAACAGGACGCAGTGCTGCGCGAGATGCTGCGCGGCGATATCGCCGATATCGCCGCCGGAGCCGGTGACCTGTGGCCGCGGCGGTTACAACCCGCCCTGGGCCTGGCCGGCTTCGCCGACGAACTGCGCGATCTGATGCTTCGGGCCACCGAGCGCGGTCTGGGCCCGGAGGATCTGATCGATCTCGGCCGGCGCCGGGACCGTCCCGACTGGATCGCGGCCGGAGGTTTCGCGCTGCGCTACGAGCAGGCGATGCTGCTGCGCTGGTCGGTCGGGGTGGCCGCGCCCGAGGCGTCGGCGCCCGCCCTGAACGCGGCCGAACTCGTCGGCGCCGCCCTGGACGCATTGGCCGGCGACCCCGAACTGCTGGCGGCCGAAAGGGCCAGGGTGCGCTGTCTGCTGGTCGACGACGCCCAGCATCTGGACCCGCAGGCGGCGTTGCTGGTACGGGTGCTGGCGGCCGGGGCCGGGACCACGGTGATCGCCGGTGATCCCGATCAGGCCGTGTATACCTTCCGCGGCGCCGATTCGCGATTTCTCACCGAGGTCGCCCCGACGGAGCGGCGCATCGTCCTCTACGGCAACCACCGGTCCGGTCCGGCGATCACCACCGCTACCGCCCGGATCGCGTCGCGGCTCCCCGGACTCGTCCCGCATCGCATCACCCGGGCCGACCTGGGTCCCGTGGAACGCGGTGAGCTGCCACCGGATGCCGGTGCCGAACCGCCCATCCCGGCCGAGGTACGGGTGCGGGTACTCGGTAGCCCCGCCAAGGAAGCGTCCCTGATCGCCGACCATCTGCGCCGCGCGCATCTCACCGAGGGCGTGCCGTGGTCGCAGATGGCGGTGATCGTGCGCTCGGTGCCGCTGCTGCTGCCGCCGCTGCGCCGCGCCCTGCTGGCGGCCGGGGTTCCGATTGCGCAACCCGCGAACGATATCCCGCTGGCCCGCCGCCGCGGCGCCGCCTGGATGCTGCTGGCCCTGCGGGCCGTACTCGCCGGGGAAGCCACCCGTCGCGGCACCGGGTCCACCGAATCCCTGTTCGGCCCCGACGAGGCGCTCGAACTCCTGGCCGGACCGTTGGGCGGGGCCGACGCGATCAGCCTGCGCCGCCTACGTCGCGGTATCCGCCGCGCCGCAGTAGAACTCGCCCGTAATTCGAACCCTGCCGGTGCCACGGATCCGAACCCTGCCGACGCTCCGGATCGGAACGTTGCCGACGCTCCGGATCCGAACCCTGCCGACGCTCCGGATCGGAACGCTGCCGGCGCCCCGGATCCGGACTTCGACGCTGCGCCGGAACCGGAACTCGCCGGTGCCCAGGGACCCGACCTCGCCCGCCTCCCGGACTCCGACCCTGCCCGCATTCCCGGCCCGGATTTCGCCGCGTCACCGGATTCCCCACCCGAGCCGGTGCGCGAACCGCCCGTTCTCGACACCTATCGAGTAGCGCATCCCCTCGACGAGCTCCCACCCCGAGATCTCTTCGCCGATGTCAGCCGGCACCACGCGGACGCGGACTGGTACGGGATCGATCAGGAGAACCTCGACGACGACCCGTGGGACGGCTTCCCACCGGAACCTCCGATGGACGAAGAGGATTTCCCACCGGAGCCGTACCCCGGGGCCGGCGCGGAGTCCGACGCGGCCAGCGGTGGGGAAGCCCGAATAGATCCGCGGACTTCGGCCGGCGGCCCGGATACCGACCCCCCGCGACCGGGCTCCCGCGGCTCTGCCCCGGACCGGCCTTCGGTGGAGGTGCTGCGGGATCTGCTGCTCGGCTCGGGCGACGACCGGATCGTGGCGGGCCTCACCGAAGTCGAGATCGCCCCCCTCGAACGGGCGGCCCGCGCCCTGGACCGCGCTCGCCGGGTCCGGCACGCGGGCGGCGGACTCGAGGATGTGCTGTGGGCGCTGTGGACCGGGTCGCGGCTGGAGCGGCGCTGGCTGGCGCAGTCCCGGCGCGGGGGAGCGGCGGGTATGCAGGCCGACCGCGATCTCGACGCCGCCGTCGCGCTGTTCGACGCCGCGGCCGCCTACGCCGACCGCCTCCCGGGTGCGACCATCGAGGGTTTCGTCGAATATCTGCTCCAGCAGCAGATCCCGCAGGACCGGGCGGTGCGGACGCAGCGGGAAGAGGCCGTGGACCTGCTGAGCGCCCACGCGGCGGCCGGCCGGGAATGGGAGGTCGTGGCGGTCGCCGGGGTGCAGGAGGGTATTTGGCCGGACCCGCGCCCGCGGGGGACACTGCTGCACACCGAGGAGCTGGTGGATGAGGTCGCCGGTATCACCGAACGGGTCAGCCGCGCCGCGCCGATCCTGGCCGAGGAACGGCGGCTGCTGTTCGTCGCGTGCAGCCGGGCCCGCCGTTCGCTGCTGGTGACGGCGGTGGAATCGGTAACCGGTGAACGCGATCTGGTGCCTTCCCGGTTCCTGGCCGAATTGCTCGGCGGTGAGACCGGCGGCGAACCCGGTGCGCTCCCGATCGCCGAACCCGGCCGCGTACTCGCCCTGCACGCGCTGATCGCCGAACTACGCGCGGCGGTCTGCGATCCCGGCGCCGGGGACGAACGCCGCCGCCGCGCCGCCCGGCAACTGGCCCGGCTCGCGCTGGCCGGGATCCCCGGTACCGCGCCCGACGACTGGTACGGGGTCCCCGGACTCAGCTCCACCGAGACCCTGTGGGACGACGACGCCCCCGTCGCGCTGTCGCCCTCGACAGTGGAGCTGCTGCGGACCTGCCCGCTGCGCTGGGCGCTGGAACGCAACGGCGGCTCCGACGGGCAGAATCCCCACGCGGTCAAGGGAACCCTGGTGCACACCTTGGTCCAGGCGCTGGCCGGGCGGGTGCCGCTGGACCAGGTGCGCGCCGAACTCGCCCGCAGCTGGTCCGGTATCGATCCCGAAACCAGCTGGTATTCCCGGCAGGAACTGCGCCGCACCGAGGCCATGCTGGACGCGTTCGTGGCCTGGGTGCGCACCACCCGCGGCGAACTCACCCAGGCCGGGATCGAGGTACCGGTCGACTGTGTGCTGCCCGCTCCCGGCGACGATATGCCCGAGGTGCGCATCCGCGGCCGGATCGACCGGCTGGAGCGGGACGCCGCGGGCCGGTTCGTCATCGTCGATGTGAAAACGGGGAAGAACCCGGTCAGTGAAGCCGACGCCGCCCAGCACGCCCAGCTGGCGACCTACCAGGTCGCCGCCGCGGCGGGTGCCCTGGACGAAAGCGCCGGCGATTCCGAACCAGGTGGGGGGCGGCTGGTGTACGTCGGATTACCGGCGGCCGGCGGAGTGGCCAAGGAGCGGGTCCAGCCCGCGCTGGACGCCGACGCGCTGCAGACCTGGCGCGAGACCATCCACGCCGCGGCCGCGAGCACCGAAGGCCCCGGTTTCCTGGCGATCCGCAACGAGGGCTGCCGGCACTGCGCCGTGAAGAACAGCTGCCCGGTGCAGGACGCCGGGCGCCAGGTGACCGACGAGTGAGCGCCCGGGTCTCGCCGGAACAGCTGGCCGACGCACTCGGGCTCCCCCCGCCCACCGCGGAACAGGCCGCGGTGATCGCCGCGCCGCCCGGTCCCGCGCTGGTGGTGGCGGGAGCGGGGGCGGGCAAAACCGAAACCATGGCGGCCCGGGTGGTCTGGATGGTGGCCAACCGGCTGGTCACGCCGGAGGAGGTGCTCGGGCTGACCTTCACCCGGAAGGCCGCCCAGCAGCTCACCGCCCGGATCCGCACCCGGCTGGCCCGGCTGGCCGGCTCGCGGCTGCTGCGTGATCTCGATCCCGCCGGTGAACTGCGCGCCACCCTGGCCGGTGCGGAACCGGAGATCAGTACCTACCACTCCTATGCCGGTCGGCTGCTGCGCGAACACGGCCTGTTGCTGCCGGTGGAGCCGTCGGCGGCGCTGCTCACCGAAACCCGGCTGTGGCAGCTCGCCCATCAGGTGGTGCGCGGCTGGGACGGCGACCTGGACACCGACCGTTCGCCGCTGACGGTCACCGAGGCGGTACTCGCGCTGTCCGGGCAGCTGGCCGAACACCTGGTGGAGCCGGAGGAACTCGCCGAGGCGCATACCGAACTCGAGAAACTCGTGCACACTCTGCCGCCCGGTCCGCGGCAGCGCGGCGGGCCGAACAAGGAGCTGCTGTCGGTCCTGCGCGCACAGCGCGAGCGGGTGGCGCTGCTGCCGCTGGTCCAGCAGCTGCGGGAGACCCTGCATCAGCGCGGCGCCCTGGATTTCGGGGCCCAGATGTCGCTGGCGGCGCGTTTGGCCGCCGAGCATCCCGATGTCGCCACCGCCGAACGCGCCCGCTTCCGGCTGGTGCTGCTGGACGAGTACCAGGACACCGGCCACGCCCAGCGCGTCCTGCTGTCCGCGCTGTTCGGGGCCGGTTACCCGGAGCAGCGCGACCCGCGGTCCCGCGGGACGCGATCGCGCGAGCTCGCGGTGACCGCGGTCGGCGACCCCATGCAGTCCATCTACGGCTGGCGCGGCGCCTCGGCCGCCAATCTCCCGCGTTTCACCACCGACTTCCCGGTTGCCCCCGGTGTCCCGGCGCCGGTGTTGCCGCTGCTCACCAGCTGGCGCAACCCACCCGAGGCACTCGATCTGGCGAATATGGTCGTGGAACCACTGCGCGCGGCGGCCCGCGACGGCGGCGGTGTCACCGTCGACCCCTTGCGCGCGAAACCCGGTGCGGAACCGGGCGTCGTCGCGCTCGCACTCACCGATACCGTCGCGAGCGAACGCCGGTGGATCGCCGAACGCATCGCTGAGCACTGGGCGGCGGCCCGGGATGCGGACCGGCCGCCGCCCACCTCCGCGGTCCTGATCCGCCGCAACGCCGATGCCGCCGAGCTCGCCGAGGAGTTGCGGGGACAGGGGCTACCGGTCGAGATCGTCGGTCTGGGCGGGTTGCTGTCGACGCCGGAGGTCGCCGATCTCGTCGCCACTCTGCGTCTCATCGCCGACCCCGCCGCCGGCAGCGCCGCGGTGCGGATTCTCACCGGCGCCCGCTGGCGGATCGGCAGCGCCGATCTGGCCGCGCTGGCCCGGCGGGCCCGGGAACTGTCCATCACCCGCGATCCCGGCGGCGATATCACCGATTCCACGACCTTGGCGGCGGCCCTGCAGGAGGTGGCCCCCGAACCCGCCGAACGGGCCGGCCTGGCCGATGCCATCGCCGATCCCGGTCCGGCGGACCGTTATTCGGCGGCCGGATACCGGCGGCTGACCGCGCTGGGCCGGGAACTGGCGATGCTGCGCGAACGGGCGGCGCAGCCGCTGACCGAACTGGTCGCCGATGTGGAACGCACCATCGGGGTCGGCGTCGAGAGTCAGGCCCGGCGCGCGCTCGCGGGTTCCGGCGCCGGACGCGAACACCTGGACGCCTTCGCCGAAGTGGTGGCCGGATTCGCGAACGACACCGGAGCCACTCTCGGCGGTCTGCTCGCCTTCCTCACCGCCGCCGAATCGGTGGAGAACGGTCTGGAACCGGGCGAGGTGGAGGTCGCCCCGGATCGGGTCCAGGTGCTCACCGTGCACGCCGCCAAGGGGCTGGAGTGGGAGGTGGTCGCGGTACCGCACGTCACCCGGGATGTGTTCCCGTCCACCCGCGGCGTGAACACCTGGCTCGGCGCGCTGGCGGAACTACCCACCTCACTGCGCGGGGACCGGGCCACCGCCGAATCCCCGGACGGCGTTCCGGTTCTCGATCTGTCCGATGTCACCGACCGCGCGGAGTTGCAGCGCGGCCTCACCGCGCACAAGGAAGCGCTGGCCCGGCGCCGGCTCGACGAGGACCGCCGGCTGTTCTACGTCGCGCTCACCCGCACCGAACGCGCGCTGCTGGTCTCCGCGCACCACTGGCCCGAAACCGGCGACAAGCCGAAGGGCCCGTCGGAATTCCTGCTCGAGGTGAAAGCCGCCGCCGAACAGCCCGGCAGCGGAGTCGAGATCGCGTGCTGGGCCGCCGATCCCGAGCCCGGCGAGGCGAATCCGCTGGCGGCCACCCCGGTGACCGCGTCCTGGCCCGGCGACCCGCTGGGCGCCCGCCGTGACGATATCGAAGCGGGAGCCGCGCTGGTCCATGCGGCGCTGGCGGAACTGTCCGCCGGCGCGGAGGTACCCGAACCCGGCGACGATCCCGACGGTTGGATCGCCGATGTGGACGCGCTGCTCGCCGAATACCGGGCCGGTGCGGACGCCGCGGCCGAGGTCGAACTGCCCACCCAGCTGCCGGCGACGGCGCTGGTCGAGATGCGTGCCGATCCGGGCCGGCTCGCCGCCCGGCTGCGCCGCCCGCTGCCCTATCCGCCCAATCCGCTGGCCCGTCGCGGCACCGCTTTTCACGCCTGGGTGCAGCGCTGGTTCGCCACCGATCAGTTGCCCGGCCTCGACGATCTGCCCGGCGCGGCCGACGCGGGGGCGGCCGCCGACGCCGAATTGACCCGGATGCAGGACGCGTTCCTGTCCTCGCCCTGGTCGGCGCGCCGGCCGGTGGAAATCGAAGTGCCGTTCGAGACGACCATCGCCGGGGTGGTGATCCGCGGCCGGATGGACGCGGTGTTCGCCGAACCCGGTGGCGGCTGGACTGTTGTCGACTGGAAAACCGGCGCCGAACCCGGCCCCACCGACGAAGCCGCGGTGGCGGTGCAGCTGGCGGTCTACCGGCTGGCGTGGGCGCGGCTGCAGGCGGCGCGTACCGGCGAAACCGAACAGCGGATGCTGGACCGTATCGGCGCTGCCTTCCATTATGTGCGCAGCGGTCGCACGGTGGCGCCCGAGCGGTTACCGGGTCCGGAGGAACTGGTGGCGCTGCTCACCGATTCGACTCGCCGGGACGGGGACGAGAGCCGGTGATTCGGCAGATCACCGGGTCCGAGGCCACACCCTGGGCCCGGGCCGGGCACTGGTCCTACCGGGACCGGCGGCTCACCGCCAGCGCACTGGTGATCA
Organism: Nocardia sienata NBRC 100364; assembly: GCF_001613205.1. GTDB lineage: Bacteria > Actinomycetota > Actinomycetes > Mycobacteriales > Mycobacteriaceae > Nocardia > Nocardia sienata. The sequence goes on from NZ_BDBX01000070.1 coordinate 7,111, forward strand.
TCGGCCACTGCAGCGGCAGTCGTAGCACGGAGACCGCCTTCAGGATCGACGGCGCCTTCGGATTGCGCACCGAATCCGCGGCGAACTGGATATTGGCCGGGAATACCGCGATGAACAGCACCGCGGCCAGCCGGCCGCCGAGCCGCCGGGTCCGCGGGATCAACAGAGCGGTTCCCACACCGATTTCGACCACCCCGGACCAATAGGTGTAGGAACGTGGCTTTCCGGGCAACTGCGGGGGGACGATCGAATCGAACGGTTTGGGAGCCACGAAATGCAGGACGCCGGCGCCGAGGAGCAGCGCGGCCAGTCGAAGCGCCGGGGTGCGACCGGAATCCGGTGCGCCCGCCGGGGTGATATCTGCCATGGCAACACCATAGATACCGCAGTGACCGGGTGCCCGGCGTGACGGTGGGCGAGCGGGTAGGCTCCCGAGCTGTGTCGGAGGGACTGGTAGTGACCGGTGTGCGTGACGGCCGGACCGGTGAGAGGTGTCGCCGGTGAGTTCGCGGTTCGCCGATCTCGGAAGCCGGGCCCGCGGCGCGGCCGAACCACCGGATTTCGCGCTGGTCGGGCTGCTCCGTATCCCGGAGGTCCAGAACAGCCCGTGGATCTCGCTGACCCGGCGGGTGCTGTTCGCGATCGGGTTGCTGTGCGCCGCCTCGCTCGTGGTGTATCTCGGCCGAGACGGCTACCGGGACGGCGCCGACGATTCGGTGAGTCTGCTGGACGCGTTCTACTACGCGACCGTCTCACTGTCCACCACCGGGTACGGCGATATCACCCCGGTCACCCCGTCGGCCCGGCTGGTGAACATCTTCGTCATCACCCCGCTGCGCGTGCTGTTCCTCATCGTCCTGGTCGGCACCACATTGGCGGTACTCACCGAACGTTCCCGCCAGGCTCTGAAGATCCAGCGTTGGAGGCGCACCGTGCGTAATCACACCGTCGTCGTCGGATACGGCACCAAGGGGCGCACCGCTATCGACGCCATGCTCGGTGACGGCGTGCAGCCCGCCGATATCGTCGTCGTCGACATGGACGCGGTGAGTTTGGAGGCGGCGTCGACGGCCGGGCTGGTCACCGTGCACGGATCGGCCACCCAGTCCGATGTGCTGCGGCTGGCGGGTGTGCAGAACGCGGCCTCGGTCATTGTGGCCACCAACCGCGACGACACCGCGGTCTTGGTCACCCTGTCCGCCCGGGAACTCACCAAGAAGGCCAAGATCGTCGCCTCCATCCGCGAATCGGAGAACATTCATCTGCTGCGGCAGTCCGGCGCCGATTCGGTGGTGGTGTCCTCGGAGACCACGGGCCGGCTGCTCGGGATCGCCACCACCACGCCCAGCGTCGTGGAGATGATGGAGGATCTGCTCACCCCGGAGCACGGTTTCGCGGTCGCCGAACGTGAGGTCGAGCCCGGTGAGGTCGGCGGGTCACCGCGGCACCTCAGCGATATCGTGCTCGGGGTGGTGCGGGCCGGCGAGTTGGTGCGCGTCGGCGAGCCCGCTGTCGACGCCCTGGAATCCGGGGACAAACTCCTCTACATCCGTCGCGCCCGCTGACTCCGCCGCGGCCGTTACCCGGTCGCGATAGTCTCGTTACGTGGCCGCTTTCCGACTCGACCAGATCCCCCTGCTGTCCCGCTCGGCGCTGGACCGCGCCGACCATCTGCGTGCCGACGAGCAGGCATTGAAGGAAGGCTGGCCCACGGCCCGGCTGCTCCGGGTGGGGCCGCGCGGCGCGGTGCGCTACGAGTCGGGGGCGCTGGTCTGGGAAGCCGCGCTCGATCTGTCGCCCGAGCCGAGTCTCGATGCGGTGTTCCTCGGTGTACAAGACGGTGCGCACCTGTGGGCGGTGCGCGACGAGGCGCTCAGCGGCAACCTCCAAGACCTGCGCCGGCTCGCCGACGCCTCGATCGACGACTTCACGGCCGGGGTGCTGGCCACGGCGCTCGCGCTGATCAACTGGCATGCCGGCGCCGCCTATCACGGCGTGGACGGCACACCGACGATGCCGGCCAAGGGTGGCTGGTCCCGGGTGGCCGAGGACGGCCGTGAGGATTTCCCACGCACCGACCCCGCCGTGATCTGTCTCATCCACGACGGCGGCGACCGGGTGCTGCTGGCCCGTCAGCACAGCTGGCCGGAGACGATGTTCTCGCTGCTGGCCGGGTTCGTGGAGGCGGGGGAGTCGCTGGAACGGTGTGTCGAGCGGGAGATGCGCGAGGAGGTCGGGCTCGATGTGCGCGATATCGAATACCTCGGCAGCCAGCCGTGGCCGTTCCCGCGCTCGCTGATGCTCGGTTTCGCCGCCCAGGCCGACCCCGACCGGCCGCTGGTCTTCACCGACGGCGAGATCGCCGAGGCGCACTGGTTCACCCGCGACGAGGTGCGCGACGCGCTGGCGGCGGGCGGCTGGCGGACCCGCCCGGAGGCCGGCGAGTCCGCCCCGGCCGGCGGCGCGCGGCTCCTGCTGCCCGGCTCGATCTCGATCGCCCGGACGATCGTGGAATCCTGGGTCGCCGCCGGGTAGGGGCCCGGCCGGACGGTGAACCGCGACCCGGCCGCTCCCGGCGTCACGATGTTCACCCAGCGCGAAGACCGTCCGGGGAGGCGGACCGGGCGGTTCGCCGCGCCTACTATGGACGACATGCAGCTTCACGAAGCGCCCGACAACGGTGCGCGCGCGCTCCCCGGACACCACCCGGACGCTATGCCGGCGGGTGAGGCGGAATGAGTGACCTCCCGTTCGGCTTCTCGCACGGCGACGACGACGATCGCGGTCGCGGCGACAAACCGGGCGGCGGCGGCAACGACCCCTTCGGTTTCGGTGCCGGCGGCGCCGGGTTCGATCCGGCGGCGCTGGGCCAGATGCTGTCCTCACTGGGCCAGATGCTGAGCGGTATGGGGCAGGGTATGTCCGGCGGGGGTGGTGGCGGCCCGGTCAACTACGACGTGGCCAAGCGGCTGGCCCGCCAGCAGCTCGGGAAAACCGTCCCGCCCGTGTCCAGCGGTACCGCCACCGCGGTCGCCGATGCCGCGCATCTGGCCGAACTGTGGCTCGACGACGCGACCACCTTCCCGGCCGGTGCGACGAGCACCGTCGCCTGGACCGCCGGTGACTGGATCGAGAAAACCCTGCCCACCTGGCAGCGACTGTGTGATCCGGTGGCCCAGCAGATCTCGGGTATGTGGACCGCCGGGTTGCCCGAGGAGGCCCGCGAGATGGCCGGCCCCATGATGGGGATGCTCGGGCAGATGGGCGGGCTGGCCTTCGGCTCCCAGCTCGGCCAAGCGCTGGGACAGCTGGCCAAGGAGGTGCTGACCGGCACCGATATCGGCCTGCCGCTGGGCCCGGCCGGTACCGCCGCCCTGCTGCCCACCGCCATTTCGGAGTTCAGCGAGGGACTCGAGCAGCCGGAGAGCGAGATCATGGTGTTCCTCGCCGCCCGCGAGGTCGCCCACCAGCGGCTGTTCGTCCATGTGCCCTGGTTGCGCCAGCAGGTCCTCGGCGCCGTCGAAGACTACGCGCGCGGGATCACCATGGACTTCTCCGCCCTCGAGGACGCCGCCCGCAATCTCGATCCATCCGCGCTCACCGATCCGTCGAAACTCGAGGAGATCCTCGCCCAGGGCAGTTTCGAGCCGCAGACCACGCCCGAGCAGAAACAGGCGCTGGACCGGCTGGAAACCCTGCTCGCCCTGATCGAGGGCTGGGTACAGGTGGTGGTGGCCGCGGCCGTGGGCGATCGGTTGCCGGGCGCGGGCGCGCTCGCCGAGACACTGCGCCGTCGCCGGGCCACGGGTGGCCCCGCCGAGCAGACCTTCGCCACGCTGGTCGGTCTGGAATTGCGTCCGCGCAAACTGCGCGAGGCGGCCACGCTGTGGCAGCGACTCACCGACGACGCCGGTATCGACGCGCGTGACGGGGTGTGGGCGCATCCCGATCTGCTCCCCGACGCCGCCGACCTCGACGCGCCCGCCGGGTTCATCGATTCGGTTATCGGGGGTGGCGCGGGCGCGTTCGACGATCCGCTCGCGCAGTTGGCCGCCACCGAGGCCGCCGAACGTGCGGCGAAGACCGAGGACGAGAGTGCCGCCGGCGAGCAGCGTCCCGAGTCCGATCCGGAGGATCCGGAGTCCGGTAAGAAGTAGCGGATCGACAGGCCCCGGGCGCAATCCCGGGGCCTGTTCCGCACGACTTTCCGTGGGCGCCCGCGCAACGGTTGCGAACATCGGCTCACCTCGGGAAACGGAGTTGTCCACAGGTCGAAAACCTGTGGACAACCCGGTGCGCGAACCCATTGCGCCGCAATGCCGCTCGCATACTTCCGGAATGACGATGCTCCGGCCACGCGGCCCCCTGCTGCATCCCCGGGTGCCGATCCTGGTCCGATCCACCGGGCAGGTCCAATTGGGCTGGGATCCCGAGACCGCGGTGCTCTGTGTGGCGCCGGGTCTGGAAACCCAGCAGGTCTTGGGCTTTCTTCGCCTGATCGACGGACTGAACAGCAAGCCCGCGATCATCTGGCGTGCCCGCTCGCTCGGATTGGAACCCGGGCAGGCCACGGCCCTGTTCGAGGTGCTCGATACCGCGGGCCTACTGGTCCATCCGCCCCGCCCGGCCGGTCGCGTGCGGTCGATCCGGGTGCACGGCATCGGCCCGCTCACCGACGCGATCACCGCGGGCCTGCGTGATCTGGGCATCCGCCCGCAGCGCTCGCGGGACTACCGCGGCGAAACCGACGGCCGGCCCCGGCCCGCCGATCTCGTGGTACTCGCCGACGCCTTGATACCGGATCCCCGGCTGGTGCGCGATCTGTCCCATGCGCGGACAGCCCATCTGGTCGTGCGGCTGCGCGACGGGAAGGGAATCGTCGGACCGCTGGTCCAGCCCGGGCGGACCAGCTGTTTGCGCTGCGCGGACCTGACCAGAGTGGATCACGACGCGGAATGGCCGCGCCTGGCCGCGCAACTGCTCGGCCGGACCGGTCACGCCAGCCCCGCCGGGATCGCCGCGGTGGCCGCGCTGGCGCTCGGCGAACTCGAGACGATCATCGCCTGTGAACCGCGTTTCCCACCGGAAACACTGAACAGGACCCTCGAGCTCGATCTCGATACCCGCGCTCTCGATCGCCGGTCGTGGGCGCCGCATCCCCGGTGCGGTTGTCTCGGAAGCATAGGCGGCGAAGGTATGTGAGGACTTTCACATTGGGTGCCGAGGGTAATTCTCTCCGGTTTTCCGTGGCAGTGAAGCGGGGTTGTCGGCCATTATGGGGGAGTGTCTGAGATCGTGCGCCGGCCTATGTCCCGCAATGCGAAGTTGGCAAAGATCCCGCTCGGGGTAGCGGGGCGCGCCGCGGTCGGTTTCGGCAAGAAGCTCGCGGGGGGTGATCGCAAAGAGATCAACACGGAGCTGAACCAGAAGGCGGCCGAACAGCTGTTCGCCGTACTCGGAGAGCTCAAGGGCGGCGCGATGAAGTTCGGCCAGGCCCTCAGTGTGATGGAGGCCGCGGTACCGGAGGAGTTCGGCGAGCACTATCGTGAGGCGCTCACCAAACTGCAGGCCGCCGCGCCCCCGATGCCCGCGGCCACCGTGCATCGCGTCCTCGACCAGCAGCTCGGTACCGATTGGCGCAAGCGGTTCCAGTCGTTCGAGGACATTCCGGCCGCGTCGGCGAGTATCGGCCAGGTGCACCGGGCAGTGTGGTCGGACGGGCGGCCGGTCGCGGTGAAAGTGCAATACCCGGGGGCCGACGAGGCGCTGCGCGCCGACCTGCGCACCCTGAACCGGATGACCGGCCTGTTCGCGAAGGTCATTCCCGGCGCCGATGTGAAACCGCTGCTCGCCGAGATCACCGAGCGCACCGAAGAAGAACTGGACTATCGCAACGAGGCCGCCAATCAGCGGGCGTTCAGCAAGGCCTACGACGGACACCCCGAATTCGTGGTGCCCAAAGTGGTCGCCAGCGCGCCGAAGGTGATCGTGAGCGAATGGCTGGACGGCACACCGGTTTCCACCATCATCAGTGCCGGACAGGCCGATCCGGAGGGGACCCGGGCCCTGCGCAACCGGGTGGCCGCACTGATGGGCCGGTTCCATTTCTCCGCGCCGGAAACCGTGGGCCTGCTGCACGCCGACCCGCATCCGGGCAATTTCATGATCACCCCGGAGGGCAGGCTCGCGGTGATCGATTACGGTGCCTGCGCACCGCTGCCGGGCGGTTTCCCGGACATGCTGGGCCGGATCCTCGCTCTGGCGGTCGCCGAGGAGTACGGCGAGCTCACCGAGATCCTGCACGCCAACGGCTGGGTGCAGCCGGGCCGGACGCTCACCGAAACCGAGATCGAGGAGTACCTGCGCCCGTTCACCGACCCGATCCGCAGCGAATCGTTCCACTTCACCCGGCGCTGGATGCAGCGGGTGGCGGGTAAGGCGACCGATTACTCCTCGCCGGAGATGAAGACCGCGCGGGCGATGATGCTGCCCGCCGAATATGTGATGATCTTCAGGGTGCTGGGCGGATCCATCGGTATCTGTGCCCAGCTCGATGCCGAGGTGCCGTTCATGCAGCTGGCCGCCACCTGGCTGCCCGGATTCCGGGAGCAGCGGGAAAGCGCCTGAAACCGTGACGGCGCGGAGATCTCTCGGTGATCACTGCGCGAATATCGATATGGGTACAGAAGCGAACGAGCCGCTCATCGGCGACGCGATGAGCGGCTCGCTCCCGTTGGGGATGGGTGTCCGCGAGGGACACGGAGTGCCGGTCAGACACAGCTGGCGACCTTGCGCGGCCGGCCCCGCGGGCGCTTACGGGCGATGACGACCCCCTGGTCGAAGATCTCGCCGCCCCAGACGCCCCACGGCTCGCGCCGGTCGATGGCCGCGGTCAGGCAGCCCTTACGGATCGGGCAGGAAGCGCACAGTGCCTTGGCCTCTTCCAGCTGAACCGGGCTTTCGGCGAACCACAGGTCGGGATCGCCCGCCCGGCACGGCAGCACGCGCTGCCGCTGGTCCCCCGGATCGGTTGCCACGGTGCTACACGCCACATCAGTGGTGGCCGACGGCCAGCTCTGGGTGGTGGTGACCACGTCGTTCTCCTTCAGCTTGTTGTGCAGCGGTTCGGTGTTCGTTCTGCGAAACCGGTGCCTTGTGGGCTGAAGGCCAAAAAAATCCTGGCCACGGTTTCGCATCTGCGTCCCGTGGCCAGGAGGTGTGGGGTTGATCCCTACCTTGGTCGGCTGTGGGGCCGCCTGTTCACGGTCGCTCGGTGTCCTTTGCGAAGGCTTTCCGGTCGCTTATCTGCCACCGCGGGTGCTGCGGCGGGATCGATAGCGAAGGAGCCGGCGGCTGCCAGAGCAGCCCCCGGGTGCCAGTTCACGACGGACTGGTCCTGCGATTCGACGATGTTCGGCTGATGCGAATAGCGGATACGTGCCTGCTCACCGGCAATATCGAGGCAGGACAGGCCGGTCCCCTGCAAAGCGAGGAACCCCCGGGAAGCAGCGGACGACCGCATATTCGGCGCTACGGTGACGAAGCCGTAGTTCGTTGTGCCGTTCATCTGACTGCCTCCCTCCTGTACTCGTGGTCGTGATCTCAACTGTGTGTCAACTGTGCGCGTGGATGTACCCTCCCGAGCGCGATTTCCACCTTAAGCAATCTCGCCGGAGTCGACAACCTATTTTCTACCTGCAGTTTTGCCGGATTCGTGGCTACCGGCCGGCGATCGAGCGGCGCCGGGACCGGATGATGGCCAGCACCTCGGCTCCGTATTTGCGCATCTTGCTCTCACCGATACCCAGTGCGGCCAGCGCGGCCTCGTCCGCGGGCAGCTGCTCGGCGATCGCGGTGAGCGTGTTCACGCCGAGAATCCCACGCGGGTCCACGGCGAGTTCGGCCGCCTTCTCCCGGCGCCAATCCTGAAGTGCGCCGAGCAGTTCCGTATCCGGTTGTCCCACACAGTTCTTGCACCGGCGCAGCAGCAGCGTCTCCGAATCGAGCAGCGCGCGACCGCATATCCGGCACATCGGCCGGTTCGCGTCCGCGGCGGCTCGTGCCGGGCCGGCGATCGGGGACGCAGGGGAGCCGTCGGGCACCAGCCCGGCGAGAAACCGGGATCGCCGCCGTGGCCGGCGGTCACCGTCGCCGCGGCTCAGTGCCCAGGACAACCGCAGATGGACCCGGGCGCGGGTCACCCCCACATAGAGCAGCCGGCGCTCCTCCTCCAGCGCCGCCACATCGGCGACCGACCCGTCACCGTTGAGTGTGTAGGAGATCGGCAGGGTGCCGTCGGTGAGCCCGGCCAGGAACACCGCGTCCCACTCCAGGCCTTTGGCCGCATGCAACGAGGCCAGGGTCACGCCCTGCACGGTCGGTGGATGCCGGGCCTCGGCCCGCGCGGCGAGTTCGCGCAGCAGGCCGGTCTGTTCCAGGCCTGGTTCGTGCTCGACGAGTTCCTCGGTCAGCCGGACCAGCGCCGTCAGGGACTCCCAGCGCTGGCGGGCCTGCGCCCCCGCCGGCGCGGACGCGGTGAGACCGATCGGCGCCAGCGCGGCCCGCACGAGGCTCACCAGGTTCTTACCGGACCGCGATGTCTCGGGCAGATCGTCGCGGGAAGCCGCCTTGCGCAACTCCTGCACCGCCTGGCGTACCTCCGGCCGCTGGAAGAAACCTTCGCCGCCGCGGACCTGGTAGGCGATTCCACGTTCGGTCAGTGCCTGCTCGTAGGCCTCCGATTGCGCATTGATCCGGTACAGCACCGCGATCTCGGACGCCGGGGTACCGCCGGCCAGGAGCTCCTCGATCCGCCGGGCGATATCGGCCGCCTCCGCGGCGAGCTCGTCGTATTCGGCGAACTCGGGCTCCGGCCCGTCCGGCCGCTGCCCGACGAGTTGCAGCCGGGTCCCGGCGATCCGGCCCTGCGCCATCCCGATCACCCGGTTGGCGAGATCGACCACCTGCGGAGTCGACCGGTAGTCGCGTTCGAGCCGCACCACGGTCGCCTCGGGGAACCGGCGGGAGAAATCCAGCAACTGCCCGGGCCCGGCACCGGTGAACGAATAGATGGTCTGGTTGGCGTCCCCGACGACGGTGAGATCGTCGCGGTCCCCCAGCCAGGCGTCCAGGACCCGCTGCTGTAACGGTGTGATGTCCTGGTACTCGTCGACGACGAAGCATCGGTAGCGTTCCCGGAACTCGTCGGCGACCGACGGATAGTCCTCGAGCGCGGCGGCGGTGTGCAGCAGCAGATCGTCGAAATCGAGCAGCAGACCCTCCGGCGTGGTCTTCACCGACTCGTAGGCGGCGTAGACCTCCGCGACCCGGGCGGCCGCGAACGGCGTGTCCCGGCGGTGGGTCTCGGCCGCCGCGGCGTAATCCTCCGGCGCCACCAGCGAGGACTTGGCCCATTCGATCTCGCCGAGCAGATCCTTCACACTCTCGGTCCCGGAAGCCAGGCCCACCCGGTTCGCGGCCTGCGCGACCACCGGGAACTTGCTGTCGAGCATCCGCCACGGCACCTCGCCGACCACCTGCGGCCAGAAATACCGCAGCTGCCGCAGCGCGGCGGCATGAAAGGTCCGGGCCTGCACAGTCGAGGCGGCAGCCCCCAGCCCGAGCGCCCGCAGCCGCGCCCGCAACTCCCCGGCCGCCCGCGCGGTGAAGGTGACGGCCAGCACCTGATCCGCCCGCACCTGCCCCGCCGCCACCAGATGCGCGATGCGATAGGTGATGGTGCGGGTCTTCCCGGTGCCCGCGCCGGCCAGCACACAGACGGGCCCGCGCGGCGCGCGGACGGCGGCGGCCTGTTCCGGGTCCAACTCGGATAGATCGACTGCGCCCACCCGCGCAGTGTATTCGGCAGTGTCATCGGCGCCGAAGGCGCCGTAATCGAGCACTGCAATAAAGACGAACCCTCGATTGTTGCTCTGTCCGTGACTGACGTGACCCCTGATCTGACCATGTACTCGACCACTTGGTGCGGCTACTGCCGGCGGCTGAAGACCCAGCTGAAAGAGGCCGGGATCAGCTATGTGGAGATCGATATCGAGCAGGACCCGGCGTCGGCGGAGTTCGTCGGCAGCGTGAACAACGGCAACCATGTGGTGCCGACGCTGAAATTCGCCGACGGGTCGACCGCCACCAACCCGTCTTTGGCCGAGGTGAAGCAGGCGCTCGCCCGTCAGGCGTGATCCGGCCGGCCCGGGCGCGGTAGGCGATCTCATCGGCTGTGCTCGCGTGCCTGTCCCGCATTGCGCAGGGGCGGATGGCTAGTGTTGGCCGGGTGAATCGTCGGATCATCACGCTCCTTCTCGCCCTTGTCCCGGTTGTGTTGTTCGGTGTGGTGGGCAGTGTGTTCACCGTGCCGTTCGTAGCCCTGGGACCCGGGCCCACCGTCGATACGCTGGGCACCGTGGACGGTCGCGAGGTCGTGCAGGTGTCGGGGGCCGAGGTCGATCGGACCGCCGGGCAGCTGAACATGACCACGGTCGCGGTGCGCGACGGGCTGACGATCTTCGAGGCGCTCGGTTTCTGGGTGAGCGGCCGGCACGGGATCGTGCCGCGCGCCGAGGTGTATCCGCCCGGAGTGTCCCGGGAGGAGGTCGATGAATCGAACGAGCAGGAGTTCACGACCTCGGAGAGTAATGCCGAGGTCGCGGCGATGCGTCAGCTGAACCTGCCGACCGCGGTATTCGTCCACAAGGTCACCGAGGGGGCGCCGGCCCAGGAGGTGCTGCGCGCCGGCGATCAGCTCGTCAGCGTGAACGGTAAACCTGTGGCGACCGGCCAGGACGTGCTCAACGAGGCATCGAGCCGGGCGCCCGGGACCGTAGTTTCGGTGGTGTATCGCCGCGACGGTACCGAGCAGACCGCGCAGATCACGCTCGGTGCCCGGCCCGACGACGCGGCCAAGGGGTTTCTGGGTTTGACGCCTACCGAGTCCGCGGCGCCGCCCATGCAGATCGACTTCAATCTGGACGATATCGGTGGCCCGTCGGCCGGTTTGATGTTCAGTCTGGCGCTGGTGGAGAAACTGAGTCCCGGCGACCTCGACGGGGGGACCTTCGTGGCGGGGACCGGCAGTATCGACGAGGACGGCAAGGTCGGCGCGATCGGCGGGATCCAGTACAAGATGATGGCGGCCAGGGAGGCGGGCGCGGAAACGTTCCTGGTCCCCGCGGGCAACTGCAACGAGGCGAGTCAGCGGGTCCCCGACGGCCTGCGGCTGGTGCGGGTGGAGACGCTGGCGGGCGCGGTGCAGGCGCTCGAGGATCTGTCGGCGGGGCAGGAAGTGATCGGCTGCGGCTGAGGCGCCGATAACGGCGGAGTACGTGCGTCCGGGCCCGCGGGCCCGGACGTTCTCCGTTCAGTCGGCGGTTTCCTCGAGCGTGTGCCGCAGGGCTTCCACCAGGTTCGGCGCGAGGTTCGGGTAGGTGCGCAGGTCGAGGTCGGCCCCGTCCTCTTCGCCCTCTTCGGGCCGTAGCTGCAACAGGCACAGACTGTTTCCCGACCGCAGCACAGCCGCGAAGAGCCGGGCCTCGCGCCGTCCCGGGTGCGCATGGGCGGCGGCCCGGCCGGCCGCGTCGGCGGCGTCCGCATCGGCCAGCAACGGAGTCAGGGCCTCGTCGAGATCCTCCTCGGCATCCGGTGGGAGAACCACGATCTCCTGCACCAGGACACAGCCCGCCACCGCGGGGGGCCAACTGGTGGTGGCGAGGAATTCGTCGAGTGCCATCGACCCGCCGGCCACATGATCGGGCAGCGGGTCCTGGGCGATCGGTGTCAGTTCGTCCGCAGCGTCCACCTCGTCGATGAGCGCCGGTTCGGCGGCCACCAGATCGGCGGTCGGCACCAGCGCGAACATCTGCGGCGATCTTCCCCAGCCCTCGGCGTCCACGAACTCCGCGACTTCGTGGACGGAACGGGCAAGGACGATTTCGGCATGCAGATCGGCGCTCACCCGACCATCCTCGCATCCGCCGCCGCGACACCGCCCGAACCCTGCGGTCGCGAACATGTCCGTTTTCCGTAGAGTGGGCGCAGAGGGTCCGTACGGGCCCGACCTCAACAATTCGGACTGCGGCGCAGCGGCCGGTGGCGCTACCGGCTCACTCGCCGCCGGACCCTGGAGAGTGGCATCGTGGGCATGCGCCCCCCCGCCGGTTTACCGTCGCTGTCCCGGCGCAGTCGTCTGCTGCTGGTGGCCGCGGTGGTGCTGGCCGCACTGCTGTTGGTAGGGCCTCGGCTCATCGATACCTATACGAACTGGCTGTGGTTCGGGGAGGTCGATTTCCGGGGCGTCTACCTGACCGTGCTGCTGACCAGGGTCGCGGTGTTCGCGGTGGTCGGGCTCTTGGTCGGGGTGATCGTCTGGCTCGCCCTCTTGCTGGCCTACCGATCACGCCCGGTGTTCGTGCCCACCTCGGGTGCCGGCGATCCGATCGCCCGGTACCGGACGACTGTGCTCGGCAAGCTGAAATTGTTCGGGCTCGGTATTCCCGCGTTGCTGGGCGTGCTGTCCGGGCTGGTCGCCCAGTCGAATTGGGTCACCGTGCAGTTGTTCCTGCACGGCGGCTCGTTCGGCCGCACCGATCCACAGTTCGGTCTGGACGTGGGCTTCTACGCCTTCGATCTGCCGTTCTACCGGATGGTGCTCAACTGGTTGTTCGTCGCCGTGGTGATCGCGTTCTTCGCGAACCTGGTGACGCACTATATCTTCGGCGGCTTGCGGCTGACCGGGCGCGAGGGCGTGCTCACCACTCCGGCGCGGGTCCAGCTCGCGGTGCTGGCCGGGCTCTTCGTGCTGCTCAAGGCTGTCGCCTACTGGTTCGACCGCTATCAGCTGTTGATGAGCAGCCGGAAAGAACCCACCTTCAACGGTGGTTCGTTCACCGATATCAACGCGGTACTGCCCGCCAAGCTGATCCTGATGTCCATCGCGATCATCTGCGCGCTGGCCTTCTTCGCCGGGATCGTGCTGCGTGATCTGCGGGTGCCCGCCATGGCGGCGGCGTTGCTGGTGCTCTCCTCGGTGCTGGTGGGAGCGGTGTGGCCGCTCATGGTCGAGCAGTTCTCGGTGCGGCCGAACGCGGCGGAGAAGGAGAGCGAGTACATCGAGCGCAATATCGCTGCTACCCGGGAAGCCTACGGAATCACCGACGACAAGATCGAATATGTCGACTACAAGGGGGAGAGCAGCAAGAATCCGGTGAACGTGCCGGTGGACCATGCCACCATCGCCAACGCCCGGTTGCTCGATCCCAACATCCTGTCCCCGACATTCACCCAGCTGCGGCAGCTGAAGAACTTCTACGGCTTCCCCGAGGCGCTCGATATCGACCGGTACGCCCTCAACGGCCAGGTCCAGGACTACATCGTGGCCGCCCGCGAACTGTCTCCGGCCACCCTGAGCGGCAACCAGACCGACTGGATCAACAAGCACACGGTCTACACGCACGGCAACGGGTTCGTCGCCGCGCCCGCCAACCGGGTCAACCGGCCGCAGTCCGAGGATCCCAACGCCGCGGGCGGCAGTAGCGACTCGGGTTATCCCATCTTCCTGGTCAGTGATCTGTTCACGCCGAAGGATCAGCAGCGGATCAAGGTCGATCAGCCGCGTATCTACTACGGCGAGCTGATCTCGCAGTCCGATCCCGACTACGCCATCGTCGGCGCCGAGGAAGGGCAGAACCCCCGGGAGTACGACACCGACCAGGCCCGTTTCACCTATGACGGTGCCGGTGGTGTGCCCATCGGCAACTGGTTCAACCGGCTCGCGTTCGCGGCCAAGTACGCCGAGCGCAATATCCTGTTCTCCTCGGCGATCAGCGACAATTCGAAGATCATCTACAACCGGTCGCCGCGCGACCGGGTGGAGAAGGTCGCGCCGTGGCTGACTCCCGACGGTAACGCCTATCCGGCGGTGGTGGACGGCCGCATCGTCTGGATCGTGGACGCCTACACCACACTGGACAGCTACCCCTACGCCCAGACGACCTCGCTCGAGGGCGCGGTCGAGGACAGTGTCGACCAGCGCACCGGCCGGCTGCTGCCACGCAAAGAGGTCAGCTACATCCGCAACTCGGTGAAGGCCACCGTCGACGCCTACGACGGCACGGTCAAACTGTACGAGACCGATCCCACCGACCCGGTCCTACAGGCGTGGCGGGGCGTGTTCCCGGATGCGGTGATCCCGGAGAGCGAGATCAGCCCCGAGCTGCGCGAGCACTTCCGGTATCCGGAGGATCTGTTCAAGGTGCAGCGCGAAATGCTGACCAAGTACCACGTGGACGATCCGCGCGAGTTCTTCACCAACAACGCGTTCTGGTCGGTGCCCGCCGATCCGACCGTGGAGGGTGTATCGGCCAGCCAGCCGCCGTACTACGTGCTGCTCGGCGATTCGAAGACCGGTAAGCCGGTGTTCAATCTGACCAGTGCGATGGTCGGGTACAACCGGCAGTTCCTGTCCTCCTATATATCGGTGCGCTCCGATCCGGACGGTTACGGCAAGTTCCGGATCCTGCAGTTGCCGACCGATACGCAGACCCAGGGCCCACAGCAGACACAGAACACGATGACGACAGCGCCCCAGGTCTCCCAGGAGAAGACACTGCTGTCGAACTCGAACAAGATCAGATACGGCAATCTGCTCACCCTGCCGGTGGCCGACGGCGGCATCCTCTATGTGGAGCCGTTCTACAACGAGCGCAATACCGGCCAGAACACAGCGACGTTCCCGCAGCTGCTGCGCGTCCTGGTCAGTTACCGCGACCAGGCCGGCAGCGTGAAGGTCGGCTACGGTTCGACGCTGGCCGACGCGTTGAACCAGGTGCTACCCGGCGCCGGGGCGCTGGCCACCCCGTCCGGCGGTGATCCGGCCACCCGGCCGAGCCCCGGCAGCGCGCCGCCGCAACCTCAGGGCGACGATTCCCAGGATCAGGGCGCCTCGACTCCCAACGGCTCGACCCCGCCACCGGCGAGTACCGGTTCGGCCGCGCGGGATGCCGCGGCGGCGGAGCTGGGCCGCAAGATCGAGGAGGTACGCGCCGCCATGCGTACCGGCAACTTCGAGGACTTCGGCCGGGCGCTGGATGAGCTGGACGCCGCGGTGAAGGCGTATCAGGACGCCGGCGGAGGTAGGTAACAACCGGGCCGCGGCGGGGCCGCCGACCTTCGTCGGCTCCGCGCGGTGAGCGGCCCGCAGGCCCGGTTGGATTCCGGGCCGGTGACGCAGAAGAGGCGCTG
>NZ_BDBX01000071.1 GCF_001613205.1 Nocardia sienata NBRC 100364
ACGGCGACGCGCTCAGGGCGCGCCGGGTGGGGTCACAGGTACTGGCCGCACACCGGCCACGCGCCGGGGCCCTGGGTGGCCAGAACGTTCTCGGCCACCCGGATCTGCTCTTCACGGCTGGCGTTCGCGGCGCTGCCGCTGCCGCCGTTGGCCTCCCAGGTGCTCTGGGTGAACTGCAGGCCGCCGTAGAAGCCGTTACCGGTGTTGGTGGACCAGTTGCCGCTGCTCTCGCACTGGGCGACGGCGTCCCAGTTGCCCGATGCGGCCGAGGCGGTGGCGGTGGAAAGACCGAACGGTACGGCAACGAGAGCTCCGGCGATGGCGGTCATGCCGAGAACGCGGGTGCTGAACTTTCGGGTCTTGGACATATGCGAATCCCTCCCTGTGCCCACCGGCAGCGCGTTGGAAGCTTGCGTGCCCCTGTCCCCAGGTCATGTGTCGGGGTTTGATCCGAACCGTGGGACAGGGTTGCCGGTGTTCTCCGGTTCGGTCGGCCCGTCCCGGTTGGTCGGGGCCTGCGAACGACGGTAACGAAGAAATCTCGTCAGATCACGTATCGATAACTATCAATACGTCGATTGGTGCGCACCGGGAATATGTGTAAAAGTCCAGGTCATAAAACGATTTCTCCCTTACCCATGGCGGTGTGTCACGACACTAAATGTGACCGGGATCACCAGAAATAGGTAATTCGTGTCACGCGTATAAGCGATCGATACAATCGGCAACCGCACCGTTAACGTTCTGAGTCCCGGCACCCGGGTTGCCGTTACGGGGCCCGGGCGCCGGCGGGCCGATAGTCGCCCAGGGAGCCCGGCGTGGGCGCCGCAGTCGGCGGTTCGGCCTGGGTGGCCGCCGACCGATACGCACTCCGACCTGGCGATTTGGCGGTCTTCGGCGGCCGTGTGTAATGTTGTGTTCACCCAACGCGGGGTGGAGCAGCTCGGTAGCTCGCTGGGCTCATAACCCAGAGGTCGCAGGTTCAAATCCTGTCCCCGCTACTACGGCAAGGTCCCGGAGAGAATCTCTCCGGGGCCTTTTCTTTGTGTCGCGGCATCGTCGTCCGACAGCCGCGGCCGGTGAGCCGATCTTTCCGAACCCGTTGTCGCCCGCTCGGCGATCGGGTGGTCTCGGTCGTGCGGTCGGCCGGTGAAAGCGATGTCGCAGAGCTGGGGGATGGCAACCGGCTCCGGTGGTGCGCGCGAGGCGTTCGCTCTGCCCGAATCCGGCGGGTCCGGGGCCGTCCGGTGCGGCGGGGCCGAGGGCGGTCGGATGTATTGTGGCAAAAGAGGACTGGGCAATCGTCTGGCTATTTCATGAAGGAAAGCCTTCATCGGTCGATTTCGGTAGGTGGATATCGTTCGGAATCGGTGGTCGGAACATGTTTTCCAACGGGCAAATCCGTAATAGCAGATATGCATCCGATGAATTACAACGGTGCAATTCAACTGATGCTCGGCCGGTGGCGATGATGGCGCCCTACTGCCTGAGAGGAGCGCCGAGCGAGTGGATCGGCATACCGCCGGCCAGGTTTCACCGGCGCGACCCCGGTGGCGCCGTGAGCCCGGCGGGAGCTGCGGGGCAGGAGTTGTCACCTTCGCATCGTGCGGCGCGCACGGGTTTGGGCGTTGCCGGACGCCGGGCGAACTGCTTTGCTGGGTCAACTGCCGAACCGGAGGAATGAGCGCCGTGCCATCTGATTTCACGCTGAAGGCCGTCAACGTTGTGCACCGTGCGCTGCTGCGGATCAGCTTCGGCCGCCTGGGCACCGAGTACTTCGGGATGCCGGCGCTGGAACTGACCACCACCGGCCGTAAGAGCGGGCAAGCGCGCTCGGTCATGCTGACCGCGCCGGTCGTCGAGGGCGAGGACTACATCATCGTCGCGTCCCGCGGCGGTGATCCGACCCACCCGGCGTGGTACTGGAATCTCCGCGACAATCCTGCCGTCGAGGTCTCCTTCCGTAACGGCCCGCGCCGGCCGATGACCGCGCATATCCTCTCCGCGGAGCAGCGGGCGCCGCTGTGGTCCCGCATCACCGCCGCCTTCCCTGTCTACGGGGATTACCAGAAACGCACCGGCCGGGAGATCCCGTTGGTTCGGCTCACGCCCACGAACGGAGACGCTTGACCGCGAGGTCGCGCGGCGAGTATTTCGAGGAGACGGGCCGATCCGGCCGGCGTCCATGGTGCGGACGCGGCGATGCCGGTCCGGCCACCCCGGCGACTTCTTCCGAGCGCGACTCGGGAGTCGGTGCCGCGATCCCGTGAAGCCGCGACCGTCGCCGGCCCGTTCCCGGGGCCCGCGGCGCTACCCTGGTCGGCTCTGTTGCCGTGATCGGCGCATGCAACCGTGGACTACGCCGTGACGTTCGGGCGTCCGGTCCACGCCGGGAACGAACCGATGGGCGCTATCACCTGTGGTCCCGGTGCCGAGACGGCACCACCAGCGCCCGCTGGTCGCGCCGTCGGCAAAATACGGAACGCGTTGCGGTGCCGGGTCGATGGCCGGTAGAGGGGTCCGGCCGGTGGTCGGTAGCGAAGTCAGCCGTTACGCGTGAGGCTCGGGGGCCCCGGTTCGGACTCCGCGACCGGGGCCGCGGCGACCGGATCGGTCATGATGTCGCGCCACCACGAATCCAGCCGGCTGGGTTCCGGCCAGATCACGGGTGCGTGCTCGGCGGTCGATTCCACGTCGTTCTCCTCGGGGCCGGTGTTGTCGGGCATCCTTGCCTCCTGTACGCGTGGTGCGCCGGCGGGTCGCTGCGCGTATTCGTACGCTGCTCCGATTGCGCCGCCCCCCGTAACCGGTGTCGCCGGAATTCCCGCGACCGAGCAACGTAGTGACAGCAGATCGCCGGACCCGCCCGGTACCAATGTGCCGCAATTCTAGCCTTTTTCGTTCCGACTGCCCACGGATTGGAATCCGTGGACCACCGGTGACTTATTGGGGGCGAAACCAACTGTCCGCACGGTATTCTGGATGTGTCTGTGCGAGAACAGCTTCCGATGCTACGTGACGCATCGACGCACCCGGAGTCGACAAAACGACCGGTTTGTAATATACGGCGCGTGTATTGCGGAATGCTCGCGCGCAATCCGGAATTAATGCCGGTGTGAATGTACTTTCATTTGATCGTGCAGAACGGTGCGACATATGAAATCCCGGTGAAGAAGTCCCCGGTCGGGCGGTTGACGGAGCGCAACGATGCGGGAGCGCGCCGCCCCCGGCGGCGGTGCTGAGTACACTGCCAGGCATGTCGGTGGCGTCGTCGCGATCGCGGATTCCGGGGGAGATCAACGGATACGAGGCGCGCTGGGCGGAGCACAACACCGAGCGTCAGTTGCGCATCCTGCGGGCCGCGGTCGAACTGCTGGAGGAGAAACCCCTGGGCGCCGAGGTGCCTGTGCGGCAGATCGCCGAACGGGCCGGAGTCGCCAAATCCGTGGTGTACAGGCAGTTCAACGGCCGGGAAGACCTGGACCGGCGGATCCGGTCCTACCTGATCGACGATCTGGGGGCCGTACTGGACGCACAGCTGGACGTCTCGTCCGGCTCGGTGCGCGAGATCATCACCCGAACGGTCCGCGCGGTCGCGGACTGGATGGGCGACCACCCCAACCTGGCCGCGTTCGCGCGGACCGGCCCGCCGGTCGGTGGTCCCGAGAGTGTGGACGCGATCGCGAGCCTGAAGATCCGGATCACCGAGCGGTCACGGGAGCTGATCGATGCGATCGCCCGCATCGTGGAGGTGGATTCGGCCGCGCTGCAGCCGGTGCCGTTCGCGGTGGTGACCATGGTCGAAGGTGTGCTGGCGGCGTGGGTCGCCGATCCGGAGCCGAGCCGGACGCGCGCGGAAATGGTCGCGGACCTCTCCGGCTACGCCTGGTACATCCTCGACGGCGCGGCCCGGACGGTCGGTGTGACAGTGGACCCGGACCGGGAACTGGCGCAGGTGGTCGCCGGACTGCGTGGTTCGGCGGGGTGAGAGTGCGGGGTCCTCGACCGGGCCGAACGCCGTCGGTCGGCCCGGTCGTGCCGGGTCAGGCCACCGAGGCCCGAGCCCGGCGTTCCGGCTCGCTGCGATAGCGCGAACGGTCGCCGTCGATTCCGAGTGCCCGCCACAACCGCGAGGTGACCGGGTTCATCAAACCGAGCTCGTCGGCGAGGGCCCGCATATCGCCGAAGTACCCGGACAGGATCCGCCGCGAGTGCGGGCTGCGCCAGAACGCTTCCTCGATGACCTCGCGCGGTACATCGAAGCGGCGGGCGAACTCCGGCGGCGGCGCCATGATCTCCCCGGCCAGCCAGCGCAGCGCCAGCGGAAAGGAGAGCCCGCACAGCGCGGTCGAGACCGGGCCGAGTTTCGCGATATGCGCGCGCAGGAATTCTCCCGCGAAGGAGATGTGGCGCGCCTCCTCGGCGATATGGATCTCCATCGTCCGCACCACCAGCGGCGGTAGGTTCGCGCCGTTGCGGATCATCGCCTTCTGATAGTGGTCGATCGGCTCCTCGCCGCCGAGGATGCCCAGGAACAGCACCACATGCGCATAGCCTCCGGCCACCCCGATGAACGGGGAGAGTGCCCGGAAGATCGGCCGCATACCGGGCACATCGTCGCCGATCCGGTTCACCAACTCCTGGAACATCTGGATGTGGTTGCACTCTTCGGTCATCTCGTGCAAGCAGTAGCGGAACTCCGGGGAACCGTTGGGCAATTTCGCGATGTACTGCATCATCCCGCGGATGAGCACGGTCTCGAAGGCCGCGCCGACCTTGATGGCATTGGCGATCCGCCAGCGGCCGATCTCGATCTGTTTCGCCGGCGGCAGTTCCCGGTACCAGCGGGTGGCGCCGAGCGGATCGTAGTCGGGGGAGAGGATCCATCGGGGATCGTCGCGGTCGAGGGCGAGTTCGGGCGCATCCCAATCGATGTCCAGATACGGATCGAACCGGCGGTGCACCGACCCCTCCGACAGTGTTTCCAGCGTCTCGCGGTACCGGGTGTCCAGCTTGGGAGCCCGCGGCAGAGTCGACGGCGTCATCGGTGCCTCCTCGTGCGTATGGCGTACATCTCTCTACGGACGAATTTACCGGGACTCGGCGTCTCAGTAAATAGAGGGTGCGGAGCCGCTGCGTAATCGTGCTCCGCTGGGAGAAGCCGAATGCGTGACCGGGAGGGACGTGAAGGCCGCGTACCGGGCGCACCGGCCCGCGCGGCTATCGAGCGGCGACGGTGTGCGTGTGTACCCGCAGGGTCTCGATCCGGTCCCGGGTGGGGTGGAAATCCAGGATCAGCAGCGCCGGGCCCGTCGGCAGATCGGCGCTGATGGTGACCGAACGACCCGCCGCCAGCGTTTTGCCCTGCCGCAAACCGCGCGCTCGTACGGCCAGCTCCGCACTGTCGATCGACTCGCCCGACCACAGCCGCACCGTGTCACGGTCGCCGGTCAGTGCCGTGAGCGTCGCGGTATCGCCGGCGGCCGCCGCCGTGCACAACCGCCGCGCTATCCGCTTCCCGGCGGAACCGATACCCCTGCACGCCCGGGCCATACCGGTCAGGCCGCGCACGCCCTGATTGCGCAGCAGCAGGCCGCCGAGCCGTGCACCGGCCCGCCACCCCTTCGGACCGGTGCCCATGAGCTGCCCGACCATGGGCACCAGTTCCCAGTACGCGGCCAGATAGCCGATTCGCAGGGCGCCGTCCTGCTCGACCACCTCGTAGCGCAGATGCATCGGCACCCGGACCCGTGCGCCGGTCGACATCGTGATGGTGATGGTGAGATCGCGCAGCACGGTCGCCGGGCCGGCGAAATCGTGGGCCACGTCGAACACGATGTCGTTGGGCGCGATGAAGGTGTCGTAGAACCGGGCGATCGCGTCGTCTCCGGTGTGCGGGTCCGAACCGACCGGATCGTTGACCACCGCACCGGTCGCGAACAGGCCCACCCACGCCGCCCGGTCGTGGGCCGCTACGGCGCGAGGGGAGGCGAGAACGGCCTCGCGCAGGTCCGCGGCGGTCGGGTCCAGCGGCACGGTGACTCCTCTCGGGTGGCCGGAATTCGCTCCCACAATAGAACACGTTCTATGGATGGCCGAGTGACGTAACCGTGCCTGCTTGTGAAAATGTCGGTGCGGTGCGGCATCATCTGTGCACGCAGCTATTCGACGAACAAGTGAGATTGCCCGGAGTGCCCCATGCCGTCGCGAACACCAGCGAACGCGAAGCCGAAACCTCTGTCCGACAACGACCTCGAGCAGATCGCCGCGGAGATCGAAGCGGGGCGCCCCCCGATGGTCTGGTTCACCGCCGCGGCGGTGGGGGTCACCGAGGGACGGTCGGGCAAGGTGGTCTCGCTCGGCGATCCCGCCGACGGCGACTTCCTGCAGATCCGGCCCACCGGGTCCAAGGATGTGCTGTCCTTCGGCCCCACCGAGGTCACGCTGGTAAAACCCCAGCGTGACAAGCCGGCCGCCGCGCCGCCCCCATCCCCACCCGCCCCCGAGAAGAAGGAACTGCCCGTGACTCCCGCCGCGTCCCCGTCCACCTCCGCGCCCTCGGCCGCGGACCGGAAACCGGCGCCCGGCCCGGCGAAGAACTCTGCGGCCGAGACGAAACCGGCCGCGGCGCCGCGAACCCCGGCCGCTTCCAAGGCGACCAAGGCACCGGCCGCGCGCAAATCCAAGACGCCGGAGGTCACCGTCACCATCAACGGCACCGCCGACGGTGAATGGACCGTCGATGTCACCGCGGGTAAGAAGCGGACCGCCCGGGCGGTGCCGGTCACCGGTACCGCCGTGGCGCAGGCGGCGAAGCTGTTGCCGCCGGAGGTGTCCGAGGTGGTGGACGGCCTGCTGGAATCGGTGCGGGGTGCCCAGGAAGCCAAGGTTCAGCAGCTGCAGGCCGAGCTCGAGCAGGCGCGCAAACTCCTCGAAGAACTGACGGACTGATTCGCTGCGCCGGTAGACCGCCCCGGGGCCACTTCCTGCGGGGCGGGATCCGCTCAGCGTTCGAGGCGGGTGCCGTCGGGCCGTCGAGAGACCGGCGTCTGTCGCGCACCGGCACTGTAGGCCGACCCGAGCTGTTCGAAACGCCCTTGATACACAAGCGCTCCCGCCTTCTCCGGATGAGCGGCACCCGTGGTCGGGCTCCGACCCGCGGCGTCGAGACGCCGCGGATCACACAGCGGTTTCCCGCGGTCGCCAGCCGTGGCGGCTCGGTTCGGCCGGGGTGTACCGGATCGAGTCGTGGAACATGTAGCCGAAGCCGCGCCGTTTCGCCTGGTACATGGCCGCGTCCGCGTCACGGATGAGGTCGTAGATGCTGGCGTCGATATCGCGGGGGCCGCCGCAGGCCAGTCCGATACTGGCTGTCAGCGGTACTTCGCCGGTGCTGAGCTGGAACGGCTTCATGAACACACCGAGCAGGCGTTCGGCCATTTTGGTCGCTTCCATCCGCTCCAGCGGAGCCAGGACGACGAATTCGTCCCCGCCGTAGCGGGCCACCACATCGTCGCGGCGCACGGTGGAGCGGATCCGGGTGGCGGCCTCGGCGATCAGCTCGTCGCCGACGGTGTGCCCATAGCTGTCGTTGATCGCCTTGAACTCGTCGAGATCGATGAACAGCAGGCAGAGCGCGCGTTCGGCCCAATCCCGGTGTTCACGATGCAGTACCCGCAGCAGCGCGGAACGGTTGAGCAGGCCGGTGAGCGGATCATGATCGGCCTGGTATTGGGCGCGCCGTTCGCTGCGGGTGCTGTGGCCGATCGCGCGTTCGCTGCGGATCAGCAATCCGATGAGCAGCAGGGCGAGTACCGCCGACACGATGACCTGGTCGAGCGGGCTCAGCGGGGCGCGGGCCACCGGCACCAGTGAGGAGAGCACCAGGGCGACGGCGATGACGCTGGCACGCTGGCGGGAATGGTGGATGCGGATCGTTCGCGGCGCACCCAGCGTCACCATGGTCGGGTGCAGTGCCGCCGCCCCGGCCGCCAGGTATGCGGCGATCAGCGGCAGGACCAGCACTTCCGGCGCCGTGTTCAGGGTGCCGGCCGTGACCAGCCGGTACCCGAGATCTGCTGCCAGCGCTCCCGCCAGGGCTGTGTGCAGCAGGCGTAGCGAGGTTTCCGAGCGGCTCGAGGTGGCCAGCGAATGCGCCAGCAAGGTGAGCAGCAGCGCATCGCAGACCGGCAGAGCTACCGCGGTGACCGTGTTCACGCCCGCGGTCTCGGAGTGCAGGACGGGTGCGATGAGAAAAATCCAGGACGCCAACAGCGCGCCGAGCCCGATCAGCCCCGAGTCCAGGACGACATCGGGATGGGCCCGGGCCTGACGCGGCCGCAGCCACATCAGGGCCGCCAGGCCGGAACCGAGGTAACCGGCGAGCGTGCAGATCTCGTCGAGAGGGGTGGACGCGTAGCCGGTCAGTTCCCGCAGCACGGTTCCGGTCGCGAAGGGGAGTGCGGCCCCGGCCAGCAGGTACCACGGCAGCGGATGGGACGGACGATGCCGGCGCAGGCCGAAGCCGATCATGACGACGGTGCCGGCGGCCGCGAACAAGGTGACCGCCACCGACAGCGGACGGGACCCGAGTATCAGATGCGCCAGGAGCGGCGCGCCCACCATCACGGAAAACGCTGCGCCATAACGTATCCGGTGGATACCGTGCCGCCCTGCTCCCTGCGGTTCGCTGATGATCATCAGCCCCCCTTTGATCGCTCCATTCCCGGTGAAATCGAGCCGCGTCGCAGGCCTGGGTCCTTATCTGTCTGTCGTGCTCTACCTGTCCATCGAGCGGCGGCTGACGCAAACCGAGTGTTCCTGTACGAGGGGATGTCCGAGCCGCCCGCGGTGCGTTCGGCCCACCAAAGCTGGACTATGGATCCGATGATGACACGCAGTGTCGAATTTGTCGCTCTCTTGGCGCAACAACGTCGTAACAGGTGTCGCTATCGTGGCGGCGCGGCGGAACTCGGCCACCGGCGGGTGGCTCGTACGGTGGTCCGGTGACCGAACGCGAGGAGTACATCACCCCCGGCGGGCGTCGTCGATGGTCGGCGCCGGGCCGGGTGAACCTGATCGGTGAGCACACCGACTACAACGACGGTTTGGTGCTGCCGATAGCGATACCTCTGGCGGTCACCTGCGAAGGTATCCGGCACGCCGACGATCTGGTCCGGGTGGGCTCGCGCCAGCGGCCGGGCGAACCGGTGCGGCTCCCGGCCGCGGCACTGGTCACCGAGCGGGATCTGCTGCCGGGCTGGGCGCGGTATCCGCTGGGTGTCATCGCGGAGTTCGGGCGCCGGGGGCACAAGATCGAGGGCTTGGAGCTCGGTTTCGACGGCGCGGTCCCGGCCGGGGCCGGGCTGTCCTCCTCGGCGGCGCTGTGCTGCGCCGCGGCGGTGGCGGTCCGCGATCTGTGCGCGCCCGAGGTCGGCGACCGGGAACTGATCGATATCGCCCGGGCTGCCGAGAACGACTATGTGGGTGCGCCCACCGGGATTCTGGATCAGGCCGCATCGATCCTGTGCACCGCGGGCCACGCCCTGTATCTGGATGTACGTGCCTTCGGGGCGGCCGATTCGGGCGGTTTCGAACAGATTCCGTTCGACCTCGCGGCCACCGGCCTGCGGCTGCTGGTCATCGATACCGGACAGACCCATGAGCACGCGGCCGGCGGGTACGGCG
>NZ_BDBX01000072.1 GCF_001613205.1 Nocardia sienata NBRC 100364
GAAAGCGCATGAGCGAAGCTCGAGTCTCGAGGCCGAAACGGCGAGACCAAGGGGGCCTCGACCCCGCGGCGCCGAAGGCGCCGCCAATAAACACAGAGGCGCCGCAAATGAACACAGGAGCATCCGATGATCTTGGTGGCTCAGGTCAGCGATACACATTTCGATCTCGGCACCCGTAATACCGAACGCGCGCAGCGGGTCATGGCCTATCTCGCGGATCTGCAGCGGCGGCCCGATGTCATCCTGGTGACCGGCGATATCACCGATTCCGGGAAACCCGAGGAGTACGCCGAGGCGCGGGCGGCGCTGCAGGCCGACCTACCGGTGCTCGCGATTCCGGGCAACCATGACGAACGGGCGGCGTTCCGGGAGGTGCTGCTCGGCACTCCCCCGAGCGACGACACGGTCAACCAGGTGCACCGGGTCGGCAGTGTGACCCTGATCCTGCTCGACTCCAGCGTTCCCGGGCAGTCCGGTGGGCGGCTGACCGACCAGACCTACGACTGGCTGCGCGCGACCCT
Source organism: Nocardia sienata NBRC 100364 (assembly GCF_001613205.1). Classification (GTDB taxonomy): domain Bacteria; phylum Actinomycetota; class Actinomycetes; order Mycobacteriales; family Mycobacteriaceae; genus Nocardia; species Nocardia sienata. Next base: position 522 of record NZ_BDBX01000072.1, read on the forward strand.
CGCCGATACTCCCGCCGACGATGCCGTGCTGCTGGCGCTGCATCATCCCCCGGTTTTCCTGCACAGCCCCATCGTGGACCCCATCGCGCTGACCGAGCCGGAGCGGCTGGCCGCGGTCATCGCCGGCGACGAGCGGATCATCGGGACGGTGACCGGGCACGCGCACTCCGCCGCCGTCGCCACCTTCGCCGGTCGGCCGCTGCTCATGGGCCCGAGTACCGCCTCGGTACTGGGCGGTGAATGGGAACTCGCCCCGCCCGAGCGGGTGATGGACTACGCGCCGGACCCGGCGATAGCGCTGCACGTCGTCGACGACGAACATCGGCTGATCACGCATTTCCGCAGCGTCCCGATGGGCGGCTGGATCGGTACGCCGTTCTGACCCGGTTCAGTGCCGGCCCGCCCGGGCCCGCCGGTAGGCGGCGGGGGTGCCGCCGGTCCAGCGCCGGAACGCGTAGATGAAGGTCGAGGCCTCCGCGTAGCCGAGCCGGATCGCCACATCGCTCACCGACAACGGGGTGGTGGTCAGCATCTCCTCCGCCAGGGCCTGGCGTACCTCGTCGAGCAGGGCCCGATAGCTGGTACCGGCCGCGTCGAGATGCCGCCGGAGGGTGCGGGTGCTCATGTTGAGGTCGGCGGCCACGGTGTCGATACCGGGCGGCGCGGTGAGACCGTCCATACCGCCGCGAGGCACCAGTCGCGCGCGCACCTCCGCGGCGATACCGGTCCGCGCCCGCCGCCGGTGCACCAGGTCGCGACACTGCGCCAGGCAGATGGCCAGCGTGTGTTCGTTTGCCTGCGGTAACGGTTGGTCCAGGATCGCCGGATCGACGGCCAGCAGGTTGTGCGGCCGGCCGAACCGCGGCCGCGCCCCGGTCACCTCTGCGATCCGGTCTGCGTAGGCCGGTTCCGGGAATCGGAATTCGGCGCGCAGCAAGGTCAGGTGCCGGCCCAGCAAATCGCTCATCACCTGGAGCATGGCCGTCACATCGCGCTCCACCAGGAACTGGCGGACGTCGGCGGGCACCGATTCGTCGTGGATGCGGCCGATGAATTCACCGTGCTCCCACTGGGTCACCGGCAGGCAGAAAGTGAAGCTCAGTTCGAGGTAGCGCAGGATGAAATCGATCGCCTCGGCCAGGGTGGGGCTGCTGACACAGGCGAAGCCGAAGATGCCGAAGGTGGTGATGCGGTAGCGCCGGCCCACCTCGATACCCATGCCGGGACGGTCGAGTTCGCGGACCAGGTTGCGTACCACCGCGAGTTCGGTGTGCGCGTCGATCTGGGCGTCCGGATCGCGCAGCCGGGCTTCGGTGAGATCGGTACCACGCAGCAGTGCGGTGGTGGGAACTCCGTGCTCCGCGCCGTATGCGGCCATGAGCGCGACACTGGCGACTCCCCGCGGGAAGTCCCAATCCCGGATCGAGGGACGTTGCACCATGTCGACATTATGGCCGGATATCTCGATTGATCGTTACGCGGTCACCAGGACAGCTCCGCGCACCGGCGGGCGGTATCGGTGGTCTCCACCTGAAGCGTCGCGTGGTGGATGTGAAAGCGGTCGGCGAGCAGGCGCTGGGCCGCGCGCAGGATCTCGTCACGGGAATCGGATCCCGTGGTGGTGATATGGGCCGAGGCGACCTCCATACCCGAGGTCAATGTCCAGACGTGCAGGTCGTGGACATCGCAGACCCCGGGGACCGCGGCCAGTTCGGCCGCCACCTTCTCGACGTCCAGCTCTTCGGGACTGTGCTGGAAGAGAATGCGCAGCGAGCGCCGGGCCAGCAGATAGGTCCGGGGCAGCACCCACAGGCCGATGGCGACGCCGACGATCATATCCGCGTAGAGCCAGCCGGTGGTCAGCGTGATCGCGGCGGAGAGCAGGACACCGAACGAGCCGACCATATCCGCCAGCACCTCGAGATAGGCGCCGCGCACATTGAGGCTCTCCTCGGCCCCGCGCCGCAGCAGCAGGAAAGCCGCGATATTGGCCAGCAGGCCGATGGCACCGGCGGCCAGTACCGGCCCACCGGGCACCTCCGGCGGTTCCCCGAACCGGCGCAGCGCCTCGATCAGTACGTACCCGGCGACCGCGAACAGCAGGACTGCGTTGGCGAGTGCGGCGATCACTTCGGCCCGGTAGTAGCCGAAGGTGCGGGTGTAGCTGGGCCGGGTGTTGCGGGCGAGCATGATGGCCGACAGAGCCATGGCGATGCCCACGACATCGGTGAGCATATGGGCGGCGTCCGACAGCAGCGCCAGCGAACCGGTGGCCAGTGCTACCACCAGTTCGATCAGCATGAATCCCAGGCCGATGGCCAGCGCCGCCCCCAGGCGGCCGACATACTTCCCGGAGGCGCTCTCCGGTGATATGTGATGCGTATGATCATGTCCCACGGGACAAACATATGCGTCAATGCGCATGCTTGCAATACCGTCGATTCGCGCCCACGCGCCCGGCTGGCAGACTCGAGTACGTGAGTGACCAGTCCGCGACCCCCCGCCCCGGCGACCCTGGTGCCGGCGCACCAGGGTTCGGCACGACCGGGTCCGGCAGCGGGCACGGCGGAAACGACCACGACACCGCGTCGCGCCCGTCCGGGCGCGACAGTGCGCTGCGCCCGTCCGGGCGCGACAGTGCGCTGCGCCCGATCGAGCTCGCCACCGGCGCGGTACTCGGCGGCGTCACCGTCGGGCTGGTGACCGTCGGCGCCGTGATCCCGTTCGCGGCCGCCCTGCAGCTGGTCGCGGCCGTGCCCATGGGCCTGCTCGCGCACCGCTACCGATTCCGGACCGTGCTCACCGCCTCGATCTCGGCCGCCCTGGTCACCTTCGTGGCGGCCGGCCTCACCGCCGCCATGGCGATGGTCGCCACCGCCACCATCGGCGGCATCGTCGGCACGGTCAAACGCCGCCACGGCGGTATCGTCGCGGTCACCGGGTTATCGGTGCTCGCCGGCGTCGCCTGGGGTGCTTTCTCGGTCGGCTTCCTGCTGGCCTTCTCGGCCACCCGCGACCTGCTCTTCGACACCGTCCGCAACACCGCGACCGGCCTGGCCGAACTCACCTCCCGCCAGCAGCACTTGGAACCGCTCGGCCGCGGTGTCTTGCACATCACCGATGTGGTCCTGCAGTGGTGGTGGGTCTACATCGGCGGCACCGTCCTGGTCGGAACCGTGGTCACGGCGCTGGTCTCCTGGTTTGTGCTCGGTTCCGTCCTGGACCGTCTCACCTGGCTCCCTGGCACCGACCGCCTCGACGCCCCCGCCGACGACCGCCCGATCGCTCCCCTGCCGGTAACCCTGCGCGCGGCCGGATACCGCTACCCCGGTGCCACCGCCGACGCGTTGACCGGAGTCGACCTGCGGGTCGAGGTCGGCGAGTTCGTCGCGGTCGTCGGCCACAACGGGTCGGGTAAATCGACCCTCACCCGCTTGCTGGCAGGTCTGCCGCCGAGCACCGGCGCGGTCGAGCGACCCGGGTCCGCCGGACTCGGCCATCTGGGGGGAACGGCGCTGGTCCTGCAGCGGCCGGAGAGCCAGACGCTGGGTGTGCTGGTCGCCGACGATGTGGTCTGGGGGCTGCCCACCGCCCTCGCGGCCGAGGTGGATATCGATGCCCTGCTCCACGAGGTCGGTCTGGAGGGAATGGGCGACCGGGAGACCGCCACCCTGTCCGGCGGCCAGCAGCAGCGACTGGCGGTCGCGGCGGCACTGGCCCGGCGCCCGGCCCTGCTCATCGCCGACGAGGCCACCTCCATGATCGACCCGGACGGCCGCCGCGAACTGGTGACGCTGCTGGCCGGACTGCCGAAACGGCATGCCATGGCCGTCGTCCTGGTGACCCATCACGAAGCCGACGCCGACGCCGCCGACCGGGTGGTGCACCTGACCGCCGGGCGGATGGTCGACCGGCTGCCGGCCTGGCCGAAACCGGCCCGTGCCCAGCGCCGCCGCCCCATGGGCGAGACACTGCTCGAACTGCGCGGGGTCCGGCACACCTACAACCGCGGCACACCATGGGAGGCGCCCGCGCTGCACGGTGTCGACCTGTCGGTCCGCCGCGGGGAAGCGCTACTCGTGGTAGGCGGTAACGGGTCCGGGAAATCGACCCTGGCCTGGATCATGGCCGGACTCATCGCACCCAGCACCGGACGCTGCGAACTGGCCGGCAAACCGGTCAGCAAACAGATCGGGCGGGTGGAACTGGCCTTCCAGCACTCCCGGCTGCAGTTGCAACGGCATACCGTCGGCGAGGAGATCGCCGACTGGGGCGGCGATGGCACCGGATCGGGCACTGTGGGCAAAGCGCTGGACGCGGTGGGCCTGGACCGCTCCCTGACCACCCGCTCCATCGAGGAACTCAGCGGCGGTCAGGCCAAACGGGTGGTGCTGGCCGCTATCGTCGCCGCCCACCCGCAGGTGGTGGTGCTCGACGAACCACTGGCCGGGCTTGACCCCGAAGGCCGCGCCGATATCGTCGAGCTACTGGCCCGGCTGCGCGATTCGGGGCTCACGCTGATCGTCATCTCCCACGATGTCGAGGATGTGGCGGTCATCTGCGATCGCACCGTCCACCTGAGCGCGGGCCGTATCCCGGAGACCGAGACGGCGGCGGCCGCCGCGCCCGGGACGGAAGCCGACACCACACCCATCCCGGTCGTCCACCCGCCCGGCCCGGCGCACGGTCGGACCCCTGGTGCCGCCTGGCGGTTGCGCGGCGGCGACGCCCACGGTATCGACCACGGAGGCATCCGATGAGCACCGTCCTGCTGCGCCGGGTCCCGGTGGCCAGCCCGGTCCACAACCTGTGGGCCGGTACCAAGATGATCGGCGCGTTCCTGATCAGCCTGCTGCTGATGGTCCTGCCGAGCTGGCCGATCCTCGGCATCATGATCGTGTTCCTGATCGCGATCGGTCTCGTGGCCCGGCTGCCGCTGGGGGTTCTGCCCCGCCTGCCGATGGTGTTCTGGCTGCTGATCGCGTTGGGCGCGCTGATCAATGTGCCCGTCGGCGGGGCGGCCGTACTGCGCTACGCGCAGGTGGTGGTGTTCGGGCTGATCCTGGTCGCCGCGTCCATGCTCATCGCCTGGACCACCCCCATGAGCGAAATCGCTCCCGCCCTGGCCACTCTCGGCCGTCCGCTGCGCCGGCTGCGCGTACCGGTGGACGAACTGGCCGTGGTGGTGGCACTGACCCTGCGCGGTCTACCGCTGCTGCTCGAGGAGATCCGAATCCTGCGCGCCGCCCGCCGCCTGCGCCCCAAACCCGATCTGCTGCACCGCACCACCGACCCGGTCATCGATATCCTCACCGCCGCCATGGCGGTATCCACCCGCCGGGCCGGCGAACTGGGCGAAGCGATCACCGCCCGGGGCGGGACGGGTCAGCTCACCGCCCGCCCGGCCGCCCCGGGCCGCAACGACGCCTTCGCGCTGTTCATCGTGGTAGCGGTATGCGCCGCAGCCCTGCTGGTGGAGATCCTGCTGTAAGAGGTTCTACTTCTTCTGGTCGCGTACGGCCTTGCGGGCCGCCTCCTGCGCCTTGTCCACCTGGCTCGCGTATTTGCCGCCGGTCTTCTTGTCCACCGCGTCGCCGACCTTCTCGATCAGCGGGTCGACCTTGTCGGCGTTCTTACGCGCCAGACCCAATGCCTTGTTCGCCAGGCCCTTGAAATCCATCTCGTACTCCTTGTCCGAACTCGCTCGAACATCACAGTACCCAGCGGATTCGACGCGCGGGCAACATCACCGGCGGCGACGGCGGTCACAGTTCGCCAAGCCACGCCGGGTGCCAGAGCCGGCCGGTTTCGGTCCAATCCATATAGCGCACCGAGCCTTGCACCTTCGGCGTCACCCAGATCGCGTCACGGCGTTCGTCGGCCGACAGGTCGTCGACGAACGGACTGGTCTTGCGTTCCAGCCGGTGCAGCCGTGCCGCCAGCTCGCGCATACCCGCGTCCCCGAACCCGGTGCCCACCCGTCCCGCGTACACCAGACCGTCCTCGGCGGGAATGCCCACCAGCAGGGACGCGAAAGGGCGGGCACGGCTGCGTCGCATTCCGCCGACCACCACCTGCTGGGTCCGCCAGTTGCGTTGCTTCACCCAGGTCTTGGCGCGCGTCCCGGGCAGGTACACCGAATCGACCTTCTTGGCGACGACTCCTTCCACCCCGTCCTGTTCGCTCTGCCGCACCGCGTCGGCGCCGCTGCCCTCGTACGGCGGTGGCACCCGCAGCGCAGGCGCTGTCGCGGCGAGTGCCTCCAGGACCCGGCGACGGTCCCGGTAGCGTTTGCGCAGCAGCGAAGTGCCGTCCAGATAGAGCAGATCGAAGGCCACGAATTCCGCGCGCCGCGGGTTCGCTTTCAGCAGTGCGACATTCACCGCGCCATGCGGGTCGCAGACGATGATCTCCCCGTCCAGTACCACCTGGTGCCCGTCCAGGTCGGCGGCCAGCTCCGCGAGCTGCGGATACTGCGCGGTCACATCGTTGCCGGTCCGGCTGCGCAGCCGGAACTCACCCGCTTCGATCTCCACGATCAGCCGGAAGCCGTCCCATTTGCGCTCGAACACCCACTCCGATTCCGGTAGCGCCGCCACGTCACCGCTGGTGGCCGCCATGGGCATCAGACCGCGCGGGAGATCGGCAGCGGAGGCCGGCTGCTCTTTCATCAGGTGCATGAGCCATTGATCGCCCTCGGTGCGGATCAGCGCGTACCGGCCTTTGCACCGCGTCCCGCGCAACACCACGATCACCTCGTCGTCCCGCCACTTCTCCGCGTGGTAGGTACCGGTGTCCCATACCGTCATCTCCCCCGCGCCGTACTCCCCCACGGGTATGGTCCCGTGGAAATCCAGATACTCCAGCGGATGGTCCTCGGTGTGCACAGCGAGCCGGTTCTGGCGCGGGCTGTCCGGTGGCCCCTTGGGCACCGCCCACGAAACCAGGACACCCTCCCGTTCGAGCCGCACATCCCAGTGCAGGCGGCGCGCGTGGTGTTCGTGGACGACGAACCGATCCCCCGGGCCGCTCCGGGGCGATTCGGCGGGTACCGGTTCGGGGGTACGGGCCGGGTCCCGCATGGACCGGTACTTCGTCAGGGCATCGTCGAGCGGTGGGTCCAGACCGGCGAGCAGGTCACCGTCGGACCGATAGCGGCGCAGCACCTCGTCGAAACGCAACTGCCGCAGCGTCGCCCCGTCCTCGATCTCGTCCCAGCTGCGTGGCGCCGCGGCATTCGGTACCTCCCGGCCGCGCAGGGAGTAGGGCGCGATCGTGGTCTTCGCCGGATTGTTCTGGCTCCAATCCAGGAACACCTTCCCGGCGCGAACCTTCTTCGCCATGGTGGCGGTCACCAGGTCGGGCAGCAGTTTCTCCAGATTCTCCGCCACCTGTTTGGCCACCGTCGACGCACCGCCCGGGCTGAGCGTGCGATCCAATGGAACGTAGAGGTGGATCCCTTTGCTGCCGCTGGTCAGCGGGTAGGCGCGCATCCCGATCTCGCCGACCATATCCCGGATGCCCAGCGCCACCCGCGCGCATTCGCCCAGCCCCGCGCCCGGGCCGGGATCGAGATCGAATACCAGCCGGGTCGCCGGACCGCGCTCGTCACCGTGGAAGCGCCACTGCGGCACATGGATCTCCAGCGCGGCCTGCTGCCCCAGCCAGACCAGCCCCGCCTGGGAGGAGATCACCGGGTAGGTCACCGCCCGGTCGGAATGCCGCTGGGTGCGGCGCGGCACCCAGGACGGGGTGCCGGCGGCCAGGTTCTTCTCGAAGAACGAGGACGCGCCGACACCGTTGGGCCAGCGTTTGCGGGTGACCGGCCGGCCCGCCATATGCGGCAGCATGGCCGGGGCGATCTCGGCGTAGTACTCGAGCACCTCACCCTTGGTGGTGCCGGTCGCCGGATACAACACTTTGTCCGGGTTGCTCAGCCGGACCTCGATATCCGGCTGTCCCGGCTCGCCTCCGAAACTCCGACGCACCCCGGATCACATCCGCGGGCGGAAAACCCCGTTCGGCGCCGCGCCGTATCTCACGGACGCGTTTCCGGGCCCGGCCCGCCGGTCGGGCCCGGCCCACCGGGTCGGCCCGGACCACCGGGTCGGCCCGGACCACCGCCCGGATGCTCCGGCGGAATCACCTTGCGGGCGGCTTCCTTACCCTTCTGGATCTTGTCCGAATACTTGCCTTTGGTCCTCTGGTCGAGGAAATCGCCGGCCTTGTCGACCGCCTGGTTGATCTTGTCCGAATTCTTGGCAGCTGTCTCCTGCCCCTTGCCGACCAGATTCTTCAGGTTTTCCATCAAGCTCATAGCCGATTCCTTCCCTGTCACTGTGCGGAAGTGTTCACTCCATATCTTCCCACCACCGGCGCCCCGGCGGGAGGTCGCGCAGATCGAGCCGCTGCCCGGGTACCGGTACCGCGATCTCGGTACCCGCCGCCGCGGCCGCGTCCACCAGTCGATGGACCGGTTCGACCCAGGGATGGGGCGCGAGGTTGAACGTCGCCCAATGTATCGGCACCAGTACGCCGTGCTCCGGTTCGCCGAGGCACAGATCGGCGTGTGCGCGCACCGCCTCCTCCGGGTTCATGTGGATATCGGCCCAGTGCGGGTCGTAGGCGCCGATCGGCAGCAAGGTGAGATCGAACGGACCCCACTGCGCGCCCGTGGCCGCGAACGCCTTGGTGAAGCCGGTATCCCCACCGAAATAGGCGCGATGTTTCGGGCCCACCAGCGCCCAGCCCGCCCAGAGGGTGGTGTTGCGGACCAGTCCACGACCCGAGAAATGCCGGGCCTCGGCACAGACGATGGTGAGTTCGGGACGGTCACCGTCGGCCGCGGACAGCGAATACGAACAGTTCCAGTCCAATTCGACGATCCGCGCCTCGGGCACGCCCCAGTGCCGCAGATGCGCGCCCACACCGATCGGCACCACGAAAACCGACTGCTGGGTGCGGATCAGCGTGGCGATGGTGTCGGCGTCGAGGTGGTCGTAATGGTCGTGTGAAATGACCACCGCGTCCACCCGCGGCAACTCCTCCAGCGCCACCGGGACGGGATGGATGCGCGACGGGCCGACCAGCCGGGAAGGCGAGACCCGCTCGCTCCACACCGGGTCGGTGAGCACCCGGTATCCGTCGATCTCGATCAGCGCGCTGGCATGCCCGTACCAGGTGACCGCGAGATCGGCGGCCACACCCGGCGGCTCGGTACGGGCCAGCGGCACCGCGCCCTTCGGCCGGCCCGCGCGCATACCGGTCACCATGGACAACAGCCCGGTCGGGTTCTCGCGCACGACGATCGGGGACGCGGGTTCGGTGTTGTGGAACTGGCGGTCGCGATAACTGCGCGCGCCCGTGGCGGTGGGCGCGATCGCGGAGACGGACGCGCCGAGCGCGGCCGGTAATCCGTCCAGGGCTCGGGCCACCCAGCCGAAGACGGTCATTCCGGCCAGACCGGCCGCCGCGGCGGCGACAGTGCGGGCCTTCATCATTTACCCACAAACTTGGCGGGACGCTTCTCCTGCCGGGCCTGCCTGCCCTCTTCCGCGTCCGCGCTGGACCATGCCGCCTCCAGAGCGGACTGCTGTTCGCGGTTGGCCGGATCCCGGGTGCCGTCGTCGTTGAGTTCGAGCTTCAGGTGCCGCAGCGACAGCGGCGCGAGCTCGGCGATGGTTTTCGCCCAGCCCTGGGCGTCGGCCACCGTGCCGAGCCGATTCGCGAATCCGAAGGTGTAGGCGTCGGTGGCCGAGATCGGCTCGGCGGCGAGCAGCACTGTTCGGGCGGGGCCGCCACCGAGCAGCGATACCAGGCGGCGCGTGGTCCAGCGGTCCACCGTGATGCCCAGTTTCGCCGCCGGTATGGCGAGGTAGGAGTCCTGGGCCATCACCCGCAGATCCGCCGCCATCGCCAATTGCACACCCGCGCCCAGTGCCGGGCCGTTCAGCGCCGCGATCACCGGAACCGGCATGGCCTCGACCTCGTGCAGCATGTCCAGCAGAGCGTCGAGGAACTCGGTGGAGTACACACCGTCCAGATCCGCGCCCGCGCTGAACACCGAGCCGCTACCGGTGATCACGATCGCCCGGGAATCGAGGCGGGCATTGGACAGCGCCTCCCGCAACCGGGTGACCAGGTCCAGGTTCAGCGCGTTACGCCGTTCCTCGCGCTGTAGTTCGATGGTGACGACGTCGCCGTCACGGCTGACCCCGAGCATGTGTGTCCTTCCCCGCTGAACGAATTCCGATCCAACCGCCGAAACGAGGCGCTACTGCCCACTCTGCCACAGCAGCGCTACTCGCCCCGGGAAGGCGACACGGCTCATGGCCGCCCGGCCGGCGGCCGCGCGGCTACCGGTGCCCGGTTCAGTTCTCCAGGCCGAAAGCGAAAGTTTCCGGGTCGGCTCCCGTCCGGGACCCGGAGTTCAGCGCGGAGATCGCCTGTACCTGATCGGCCGACAACTCGAACCCGAGAATGTCGAAGTTCTCCACGATCCGGGCCGGTGTCACCGATTTCGGGATCACCACGTTGCCGAGTTGCAGATGCCAGCGGATGATCACCTGCGCCGGTGTGCGGTCCACCTCACCGGCGATCCGGGTGATCACCGGATCGTCGAGGACCGTGCCTTGGCCGAGCGGGCTCCACGCCTCCGTGGCGATGGCGTGCTCGGCGTGGTATTCGCGCAGTTCGGGCTGCGTCAGCCGGGGGTGCAACTCGATCTGGTTCACCGAGGGGGTCTCCCCGGTTTCGGCGATGAGCCGCTCCAGGTCGGGGATGCGGAAGTTGGAGACCCCGATGGAACGAACCCGGCCGTCTGCCTTCAAGCGCTGGAACGCGCGGAAGGTGTCCACGAAACGGTCCGCGGCGGGCACGGGCCAGTGGATGAGATACAGGTCCAGGTAGTCGAGCCCGAGCCGCCGCATACTCGCGTCGAACGCGCGCAGCGTGGAGTCGTAGCCCTGGTCGGCGTTCCACAGTTTCGTGGTGACGAAGACCTCGTCGCGGGGTAGGCCGAACTGCCGGATGGCACGCCCGGTGCCCTCTTCGTTCTCGTAGATCGCCGCGGTGTCGATACTGCGGTAGCCCGCGTTCAGCGCGGCGGTGACCGTGTCGAACACCTGGTCCGCCGGAACCTGGAACACCCCGAAACCGAGCTGTGGGATCAGGCTGCCGTCGTTCAACACGATCGGAGGAACTACACCGGTCTCACGTCTAGTGGTCACCGCCTCGACGGTAGAAGCGCTTCGGCGGCAGGTCAACGAACTACCGCTCCGTGTCCATCGCTCACCCTGCTGCGTATCTACTTGACATATTGTTGTGTTTTTACAACACTTCATTGTGTGAGCCCAGTAAGGCGCGGGGAAACGCTACCGATCTTCAATCGGATCGCAGTACTGCGGGCCGAATACCGGATGTCGCGAGCCGCCCTGGCCGAAGCAGTGAACGTCAACCCGCAGACGATCGGCGCGCTCGAACGCGGTAACCACTACCCCAGCCTGGACCTCGCCCTGCGGATATGCGAGGTGTTCCGGCTGCCGGTGGAAGCGGTGTTCTCCCGAACCGAATTCACTCCCCTATCGACCGAGCTGTACTCCCGCGAGAAAGGACAGCAGCCATGACCGCCACCACCGAACCGACCACCCTGCTCGACCGATACCAGGCCTACCGCGTGCGGCGCTGGCTCGTACGGGAGAAACAGATCGCCGGAATGCTGCCGGGCTGGCGCACCACCCGGCGCCGCCGCGCCCTGGTGGTCCTGGTGATCGCCTCGCTCGCCGTGCTCTTCGCCAGCGGCCTGCTCTGTGCGTTCGGATTGGAATGGGCGTCACTGTTCGCCGGCCTCGGCGCGCTGGCCTTCGTGCCCTCCTGGACGATGCTGCGGATCGTCTCGCAGGCCCAGGACAACGCACCGGCCGAAACCCTGGACGAACTGGAGTTCGCCCAGCGAGAGGGGGCCCGGTCGTTCGGCCTGACCGTTACCCAGTGCCTGACGGTCTTCCCGATGATGTATCTCGTCTGGGGCGGCGCGTTGTTCCCCGAAGCGGACGCTTTCCGCACTGCCTACGCCGGCGGCGTGATGGTCCTGGCGACCTTGCTCGCCGGCGGCTGCGCTCCCGCGATGATCCTGGGGTGGAACCGATCCGAGCCCGAACCGGAGAACTGATCGTCGCCCGCGGCACAGCGATTCCGGCCACCGCTTCCTCGTCGGTCCGGGCGTTCGGCCCACCACGGAGCCGGATATCCGGAAAGCTCCGTCGACAGCGGTCGCCCACTCCCTGGTTCCCTCATTCCGGATCGATTGCGCATATTTCGCTTGCGCGGAATTCGCTGGATCCAAAACCGACGGTCCCGCAACCGGAACCGGCGTCATCCACGGACCCGGCCACCGGAACCCGATCGCTGTGGGATATCGGAAACCTCAGCCGGTACCCGGTTCCCTCGGCCGACCGATCCCGCCACTTCGGGGCGGCACTCCCAGTCGGCGATAGCGACGCTGCCGGGCCACCTGCCGTTCGGCGGGTGACTGCGCGCTCAGCCCCTCGAGCTCCGCGGCGATCGCCGCGACAGCGCGGCACGCGAATTCGACCGGCTCGTCCGCGGCATCGGGATATTCCGGCACGATACGGTCCACGATCCCGTCGGCCAGCAGATCCGCCGACCGGATACGTTGGGCGGCGGCCAGTTCCGGCGCGTGGCCGGTATCGCGATGGACGATCGCGCTGGCGCCCTCCGGCGGTAGCGGTGCGAGCCAGCCGTGGGTGGCGGCCAGCACCCGGTCCGCGGGCAGCAGGGCGAGCGCGCCACCGCCGGTCCCCTGCCCGAGCAGTACCGAAACCGTCGGGGTGTCCAGCGTCACCAGATCGGCCAGGCACCGGGCGATCTCGGGAGCCAGACCCCGCTCCTCGGCCTCCTTGGAGAGCGCGGCGCCGATCGTATCGATCACCAGGACCAGCGGAAGCCGCAGTTCGGCCGCCAATTGCATACTGCGCCGCGCTTCCCGTAGCGCGGCCGGGCCCATGGTGTGCTCGGGGTCCTGATGGGCGCGGTCGTGGCCGAATACGACGCACGGCCTGCCGTGGAAGCGCGCGAGGGCCAGCACCACGGTGCGATCCGCTTCCCCCTGACCGGTACCACTGAGCGGCACCCGCTGCGTGGTCCGGCGGAGCAGTTCACGCAACCCCGGACGGTCCGGCCGCCGGGAAGCGAGGACCGACTCCCAGGCCCCCGCGACGGGCCCGGTCTTCCGCAACGCCAGCTCGGTACGAGGATCCGGCGCGCCGGGTGTGCGCACCGAACCGCTGAAAACGCTCAGCGCGCGATGGGCGATACGCCGAAACACCGGGACCTCGACGACCCCGTCGATGACGCCGTTGCGGTACAGGTTCTCGGCGGTCTGCACACCGTCGGGAAACGGATGACCGTAGAGCGCCTCGTATACCCGCGGTCCGAGGAAACCGATGAGCGCGCCCGGCTCGGCGAAGGTGATGTGGCCCAGCGACCCCCAGGAGGCGAAAACACCGCCCATGGTGGGATTGCGCAGGTACACGATGTAGGGATGACCGGCCGATTTGTGCGCCGCCACCGCCCCGGCGATCTTCACCATCTGCACGAAGGCGAGGGTGCCCTCCTGCATCCTGGTACCGCCGGAGGTCGGGGAGGCGACCAGCGGCAGCCCCAGTTGGGTGGCGTGTTCGACCGCCGTGACGATCCGCTCGGCCGCGGCGACCCCCACCGAACCGGCCAGGAACCCGAACTCACAGGCGATAACCGCGATCCGGCGGCCCCGTAACAATCCCTCGCCGGTGAGCACCGACTCGTCGGTTCCCGCCGCCGCGCTCGCCCGGGCCAGCGCGGACCGGTAGTCACCGGTCCGCGCCACATCCAGGGGCGCGCAATCCCAGCTCACGAAGGAACCCGGATCCAGCAGCGCCTCGAGCAGTTGCCGGGAGCCGATTCGCGACGAGGTCATCCGAGCCGCCCCCGGGCGCCCGGCACCACAACTGTCCACACCGGCACATCGACCAGTATGACGGGCAGCCCGATCAGTAGCCTCGGGTGACCTTCTGCAGCGCGTACTCGGTCAACCGCACCAGCGCCTCCTTGGCCGGTTCCCGGCGGCGCGCGTCGATCGGCATGATCGGCACATCGGCCGGCACGGCCAGCGCCTGCCGGATGTCCTCGATCGGATACTGCGGGGCGTCGTCGAACTGGTTGAGCGCCACGAGGAACGGCAGATTGCGCGCCTCGAAGTAGTCGACCGCCGCGAAACTGTCCTCCAGCCGCCGGGTGTCGATCAGCACGACCGCGCCGATCGCACCGCGGATGAGGTCGTCCCACATGAACCAGAAGCGGTACTGGCCGGGAGTGCCGAACAGGTACAGCACCAGATCCTCGGCCAGGCTGATCCGGCCGAAGTCCATGGCCACCGTGGTGGTGGATTTGCTCTCGATACCCGCGAGACTGTCGATCCCGGCGCTGGCGTTGGTCACCAGAGCCTCGGTTCTCAACGGGACGATTTCCGAAACTGCCCCCACCAGCGTCGTTTTGCCCACGCCGAACCCACCTGCGACCACGATCTTCGCCGAAGTCGGCTTGGTCTGGCGGGTATCGACCTGTGCCGTCGAATCATATACGCCGGAGTCCACTGAGAACCCTTTCGATCAGCTCGCGACGTTCATCGTCGCTGGAATCGTCTTTCAATGTCGCCGAAACGCGGACATGCCCGGCTTCGATCAGGTCCGCTACAAGTACACGCGCCACCCCGATCGGTATACCCAGTCGAGCCGCTAGTTCGGCGACCGACGGCGACTCCCTGCACAACTCGACTATCGAGTTTTCGATATTGCTCAGTTCGTACTGGCGTTCGAGCGAAATGGGATGGGACGCGACGAGAGCCTCGAGCGCCAACTCGACCTTCGGCCGGGTACGACCGGCGGTCAGCGAGTACGGGCGCACGAGACTGGGCTCGGAGCCTCCCACGCGGTGATCCTCTATGTCCATCCCACCATCAGGAACCCATCGTGACGCGTGGGGTGGCCTGAACTGTCTGGCCTACGCGTTCGACCAACAAAGCCATCTCGTAGCCGACCTGTCCGATATCGCAGGACGTATTGGTCAGGACCGCGAGATAGGACCCGTCGCCCACCGCCATCAGCAGCAGGTAGCCGTGCTCCATTTCGACGACGGACTGCAGAACCGTGCCGCCTTCGAACAGATTGGACACACCCACCGAGAGACTCGCCAGTCCGGCCGTGACCGCCGAGAGCTGCTCGGCCCGGTCGACCGGTAGTTGGGCACTCGCCGCCATCAGCAGGCCGTCGGCCGAGACCAGAACGGCATGGGCTACGCCAGGAACCTCGCCTGCGAAGTTCGAAACCAGCCAATCCAACTGACGGTTCGTACCACCTAGTTCGGGGTTCATCGGTCTCCTTTGTCTCCGGTTAGGTTCATTGCTCGCATTGCACGGCCATCCCGAACACCTTGCTGGTGCCGACTCAAACTAGACCGGATCGTTTCGGGATTGCGACTCGGCGTCCGATCCTGGGCGCCGCTGACAGCGCCGGGGACCAACCGGACGCCCGGGTTACGCTGCGGCAGACCGGCCGCGGTGCGGGTTTCGGGTTCGGCTTCGCTGGCCCGCCGAGCCGCCGTCCAGCCCTCGTCACCCGGGGAGTCGAAGGACGCGACGGCCTGGGATCGATCGGAGTCCGAATCCGACAGCCATGCCGACATCATCTCCGCGAAGATGGGCGTTCCGCCCAGCACGCTGTCGGTCTCCTCGGCCGGCTGCAGCCGGGTCTGGAAGAAGGACGCCGTTTTCGCCGGATTGGACTTGTAGCTGTGCCGTCCGGGTTCCCGGGCGGAGGCCGGCCCCTCGGTGGGCTCGGTCGCCCGCGGCAGAGCGACACCCGGCGGGTTGTCGAACCGCTCGGCGGTGTATCCGCCCGGTTCCCGGCGCGGCAGGCCGCCCGGTGCGCCCGTCTGCGGCGGCCGGCCCGGTGCCGCGGTGTCCCGCCGCGGAAGCGCGTTCGAATTGTCCCGGCCCGGCAACGTGTCCCGGCCCGGCAGGCCGTTACCCGCCGGGGCTCCGCGTTGCGGCAGCCCGCCACCGGATGTGGGGCGCTGCGGCAGTCCATTGCCCGCGGGCTCACGCCGTGGCGGCGCTCCGGGCGCCGGTCGCTGGGTGGGCAGTTCGCCGGAGGTTTCCCGGGCCGGCAATCCGGCGTCGGCCGCCGGACGACGCTGGGCCGGGAGCTCGCCGGAGGTTTCCCGCTGCGGCAGCCCGGGGGCGCCGCCGGGGTCCCGCCGGGTGGGCAGGCCACCGGAAGCCGGATCGGTCGCCGGGCGTGGTTCGGTTCCCGCCGGGCCGGCCGGCCGCGGCCGGGCCGCGCTGCGGCAGCGACGCGGAACCGTTGTCGCGGGCAGGGGCACCGTTGGTGCCCGGGTCCCGCTGTGGCAGTCCGCCCGGCCGATGCTGACCGGGCTGACGGGTGGGCAGACCGGCGGGACGCGGCGCCGCGGCGGTCTCCGAGGCGGTTTCGGTGGGGCGTTCGTCCGCCGGACGGGCCGGTGCCGCGTCCCGGCGGCTACCGGGCGCTCCGTTCGCGCCGGGCTGCCGCTGCGGCAACCCGCCCGGACCCGGCTGCGGGGCACCGGCGGTGCCGGGCTGCCGCTGAGGCAGCCCGCCGGGGCCGGTCTTGGTCTCCCGCGGCGGCGGACCCCCCGGGGCCGATTCGCCCGGGGTACGCGGTGGCAGGGTGGGTGTGGTGCCGCCGCCCCCCGGGCCCAGATTGCGTTTGGGCAGACTGGCCGCGGCGAGTTTGCCGCGCTGGGCGGTACTGCCCGCACTGGCCTCGCGAAGACTGGTGGTGCCCTCGCCCTCGCGTGTGCCGCCGGCCATCGCGCTGCCGGGCTGCCGCTGCGGCAGCCCGCCCGCGCCCAGTGGCGCGGGAGCGGCCGGACGCTCCGGCGGCTTGGGCCGTTCGACGACCGGCAGTGGTCCGCTCATACCGGGATCGACGGTCACCATCATGTTGCCGGCGGCCGTACGGCTGATTCCGCGGGTCTGCATCGACGGCCCGCCCGGCGCATTGCGCAGCGCGGCCGCGGCGGCCTCGTCGGGCGACTGTTCCGGCTTCTTCTTCGCGGTGTCGTTCGGTACGACGGCCTGCGGCCCGGAACCGGTCGCCAGCGGCAGGATCTGGGTCTCCCCGGCGACGATCAGGCTCATCGGCACGTGCACGGTGACGGTGACACCCGGATCGCGCGCGGTATCGAAGGTCGGCCGCAGCCGCACATTGAGACCGTGTCGTTCCGCGAGCCGGCCCACCACGAACAGGCCCATGTGGCGGGCGGTGTCCGGACCGGGTTCGGCGGTGCTCTCCAGCCGGCGGTTGATCTCGGCCATCTCGCTCGGCGGCATACCGATACCGCGGTCGGCGACCTCGATGAGCAGACCCTGATCGTGTGCCTGGGCGAAGGTGAACTTCACATCCGTTTCCGGCGGCGAAGCACGCAGGGCGTTGTCCAGGAGCTCGGCGAACAGGTGCGCCATATCGGAGGCGGCCGGTTCGATCAGCGCACCGCGCGGGGTGGCGCCGAGCTTGACCCGCTCGTAGTCCTCCACCTCGGAGATCGCGGCGCGCAGCACATCGGCGATCTCGACGGGCGCGGATTTGGCGCGACGCTGTTTGGTACCGGCGAGAATCAGCAGGTTGTCGCCGTTACGGCGCATACGCGCGGCGAGATGGTCGAGCCGGAAGAGGTTCTCCAGCAGCCGCGGATCCTTCTCGTCGTACTCCATCGCCTCGATGAGGCTGAGCTGGTGATCGACGAGTGATTTACTGCGGCGCGCCAGGGTCTCGAACATATCGTTGACCTGGGAACGCATTTGCGCCTGGTCACTGGCCAGGCGCAGCGCCTGCCCGTGGATATCGTCGATCGCGCGCGCGAGCTGGCCGATCTCCTCCTCGGACCGGATGGGCATCGGTTCGAGGGGCACTTCCTCCGGCGCGGCACCGGTGCGGAGCTGGGCGACCTCGTCGGGCAGATCGCTTTCGGCCACCCGCAGGGCGGCCAGGCGCAGCCGGTGCAGCGGCACGATCATCGACCGGGCCACGAACACCGCGAGCAGCAGGGCCGCCAGAATCGTCAGCAGCACGACGATGGAGTACACGACCGCGTCGGAGAGGGCCTGATCGGCCATTTTGCGCACACCGTCGTCGATCGAGGCGGTGGCCTCGGCGATCAGTTTGTCGGTGGTCGCGGTGCTGTCCAGCAGCGACTGCCGGGCCTCGCCCAGCGGCAGCCGGCCGGCCTGGGCCTCGGGGCTCTCCAGCATCGCGGCGCGGCTGTCGATGCCCTGGCGCAGGATCGCGATATCCGGATCCTCGGCGTTGTAGCGCTGGCTCAGGATGTTCAGCAGGGCGCGTTCGGTGTTGGTCGCGGTGCGGTAGGCCTGCTCGCCGGATTCCTGGTTGCGCAGCAGTTCGGCCGCGGCGGTGATCTCACCGACCATGGTGGACCGCAGATTCAGCGCGTCGACGAGGCGGAGCTTGGCCGGGTCGATCGATGCGTCACCGATCTCCCCGAGAATGGCCTCCACTGTCCGGACACCGGCGTTCCGGGCCTTGTCGAGTGCCTGCACGGCCTGATCGGGCGGCAGATTGGACGGGGTTATCCCGCCGGCGCGCACTTCCTTGGCCTGGTCGATCATTTCCGAGAGCGCCTGTCGCGCCACCGGTAGATCGTCGAGTTCGCCGAGGGCCGATTCGGCCCCGGCGATCGCCTTGTCGAGGGTGGTCAGATCCTCCTCGGTGGCCATCGAGCGATTCGGCGCGAGCGCGATCGCCCGGGAACCGGAAACCGCGGACGAGGCCGTGCTGAGTTCGAGCACGGAAGGAACGATGCTGACGTTCTCGGAAGTAGAACCCAGCCGGTTCGCGTTGCTCCATTCCGCCGAAATCCTGGACACGCCGAGCCCGACCGCGACCGCCAACGGCACAGCCAGCACGGCCGTAACCTTCCAGCGAAGGTCCCAGTTACTCAGCGCCCAGCGCTTCGTGCCGGACCTAGCGGCGTCACGCATTCCCACTCACTTTCCAACCTGGCCCCAGCCATGCACCATCAGCGGAACTCCACACTCGCATAGTGGCTCGACGGGTGGAGCTGCCCGTGGGTCGCGGCTGACCGAGAAATTGCGTCTACGACGGACCGAATTTGTGTCATCAGATTCTAACGGATCAATAACTTCTTGGTGTACTCAGCCCGGGTTCACGCACATTGACCAGCCGGTTACAGACATAAGCCATGGTCGCGACACCCGTCGGGGGGTCGCGTGAAGTCTGCCACAATCGTGCTGATCTATCGAGGCGAGGATTGCTGCGAGGCTAGGGAGCACGGGTGAACGCGAGGAACGAGTATCGACCGGTCTATCAGACCAGCCTGGTCGATCCCGCCGAGTTCTGGACCCGCGCCGCCTCGGCCGTCGATTGGGATGTGCCCCCTGAGCAGGCGCTCGACACCGATCGCCGGGCTCCACGATGGTTCCCCGGCGCTCGGCTCAATACCTGCTACAACGCGCTCGACCGTCATATCGAAGCCGGCCGGGCCGATCAGGCGGCACTGATCTACGACTCGGCGATGACCGGCAGCACCCGCGTCTACAGCTATGGCGAACTTCGCGACGAGGTCGCGAAATTCGCCGGCGCCATGCGTGATCTCGGAGTGACCGCCGGTGACCGGGTCGTGATCTATCTGCCGATGATTCCCGAGGCCGTGGTCGCGATGCTGGCCTGTGCCCGGATCGGAGCCGTGCATTCGGTGGTTTTCGGTGGATTCGCCGCCCCCGAACTCGCCGCCCGCCTCGACGATGCCGAACCCGTCCTGATCGTGACAGCGTCAGGGGGACTGGAACCGAACCGGACCATCGCCTACCCGCCCATTGTGGACGAGGCCCTCGAACTGGCCGGGACCACCGCGCCGCACACCGTGCTGGTGAAACAGCGCGCGGACTTTCCGGCGCACAACCACGACGGACAATCCGCTGTCGGCGCCGCGGTGCGGTGGCTGGACTGGGATGCCGTGGTCCGCGACGCCGAGCCCGCGGCGCCGGTATCCGTCGCGGCGACCGACCCGCTGTACGTGCTGTACACCTCCGGAACAACCGGCAAGCCGAAGGGCGTGGTCCGCGACAACGGTGGTCACGCCGTCGCCCTGACCTGGTCTATGCGCAATATCTACGATGTCGGCCCGGGGCAGGTCATGTGGGCGGCCTCCGATGTGGGCTGGGTGGTCGGCCACTCCTACATCGTCTACGCCCCGCTGCTGGCCGGCGCCACAACGCTGCTCTACGAGGGCAAACCGGTGGGCACACCGGATGCCGGCGCCTTCTGGCGGGTGGTGGCCCGGCACCGGGTGCACACGCTGTTCACCGCGCCGACCGCCCTGCGCGCCATCCGCCGCGCCGACCCCGCCGCCGCCTACGCCCGCGACTACGACCTCAGTTCGCTGCGTTCGCTTTTCTGCGCAGGTGAACGGCTCGATCCCGCTACCTACCGGTGGGCCGCGGACACACTGCTCGCCGACCGCACGGACTGCCCCGTGGTCGACCACTGGTGGCAGACCGAAACCGGTTGGCCCATCTGCGCCAACCCCCTCGGGCTGCAGCGATTGCCGATCAAACCGGGTTCGGCCTCGGTGCCGGTGCCCGGCTACCGGCTGCGAGTGCTGGACTCCTCCGGCAATCCCGTGGCCGCGGGCACCGAGGGCAATATAGTCATCGGCCTGCCGCTGCCTCCGGGCGCGCTCACCGGCCTGTGGCGCGACGACGAGCGCTACCTGCGGTCCTACCTGTCGGCATATCCCGGCCATTTCCTCACCGGCGATTCCGGCTATTTCGACGAGGACGGTTACCTGTTCGTCCTCGGCCGCAGTGACGACGTGATCAATATGGCCGGGCACCGCCTTTCCGCGGGCAGTATCGAAGCGGCTGTGGCCGGGCACGAAGCCATTGCCGAATGCGCGGTGATCGGTCTGCCCGACGAACTCAAAGGGCAACGTCCCATCGCTTATGTCGTTCTCAAAGCCGACGCCGTCGTCGACCCCGAAACATTGCGCGACGAATTGACCGAACGCGTCCGCAAACAGATAGGGCCCGTCGCCGGCCTGTACGACGCCGTTGTGGTACCCGCCCTGCCGAAAACCCGCTCCGGCAAGATACTGCGCAAAACCATCCGTCAGATGACGGCGGGCGAAAACTACGAAATCCCCTCCACCATCGAAGATCCCACCGTCCTGGACGAACTCGCCCGAATCGTGCGGCCCGCACAAAACTCAAACTCCTCTTAAGGAAACCTCAGAGGCCCGCCAAGGCAGCGCAATACGGTCTGAGGCAGTCCACGAGCCCTGCTCGACACGACACGGTAGGAGGCAGTAACTCCCATGGCCCACACGACGACTCGGCTTCGCCGCACACTCGGCCCCATCACCCTCACCCTGGGCGCGGCCGCCGCGGTCACCGCGCTCCTGAGCCCCGCGGTCGCCGCCGCGGCACCGACCGATTTCGCCGAACCGTTGATCACCAGCGACTGCTCCTTCGCCCAGATCGATGCCGCGCTGCACGACCAGGCCCCGGAGCTGGCGTCGATGCTGGACAACAATCCCGACCTGAAGGCGCAACTGCAGAGCAAGTTCGATCAGCCGGTCGAACAGCGCCGCGCGGAACTGCAGCAGTACATCGACGAGAACCCCGAAGCGGCCCAGCAGGCCGAGAACGATCCCCGGACCGAGCAACTCCGGACGACCCTGCAAGGCGTCGCCGACACCTGCCACAACTACTGAATTTATGGCGCCGCCT
>NZ_BDBX01000073.1 GCF_001613205.1 Nocardia sienata NBRC 100364
CGCGCCGATAAACACAGCCTCAACCCCGCGCCGCCGCAGGCGGCGCCAGAGATAATAGATGACGTGACGGAGCGGATCAGCAATCCGGCGGTGCTCGTTGTCGACGACGACGAGGATGTTCTCGCGTCGGTGGAGCGGGGTCTGAGATTGTCCGGGTTCCGGGTGAGTATCGCCCGGGACGGGGCGGCCGCGTTGCGTGCGGTGTCCGAGGAGGCGCCGGACGCTGTCGTCCTCGATATGAATATGCCCGTGCTGGACGGGGCCGGGGTGGTGACGGCCCTGCGCGCGATGGGGAACGAGGTACCGATCTGTGTGCTGAGCGCACGCAGTTCGGTCGGTGACCGGATCGCGGGTCTGGAGTCGGGCGCCGACGATTATCTGGTCAAACCGTTCGTCCTGGCGGAGCTGGTCGCGCGGATCAAGGCGCTGCTGCGGCGGCGCACCGATACCGCCACCGCTCCGGGAACTCCGGATATCGTCTCGGTCGGTCCGCTCCAGGTGGATACGGCAGGTTATCGGGCGATGCTGAACGGCCAGGAGATCGAGCTGACCAAACGTGAGTTCGAACTGCTGTCGACCCTGGCGCGTAACGCCGGTGTGGTGCTGAGCCGGGAACGGTTGCTGGAACTGGTATGGGGCTACGATTTCGCCGCCGATACGAATGTGGTGGACGTCTTCGTCGGCTACCTGCGCCGCAAACTGGAAACCGACGGCACGCCCCGGCTGCTGCACACCATTCGCGGCGTCGGGTTCGTGCTGCGAGAGACGAAGTGATCGGCGGCGGGTCCGGGCGAAGACGCCGCCGATCGTATTCGCTGCGCGCCCGGGTCGCCGGGGCGGCGGCGGCCGGGGCGGTTCTCATCGTGGCGGTGGTGAGCGCGATCGCCGTTCCCGCCATCGAGCACAACAACCTGCAGCAGACCGACCAGCAGTTGCGAATCGCTTCGCGGCTGGTGCTGATCGAGCCGGTGGTCGCCGTGGGGGTGGTGAACCTGCTCGGGCCCGACCGCAATATGGCGCTGACCGTCCGGGACGAGGACCGGGTCCTCGCGTCCAGTTCCGTGGAGTTGCCGGATCTGGAGCCCGGCGCGAAGACGGTCACCGTGGAGGACACTCCGTACCGGGTGCTGACCACCACGGAGAATCAGCCCGCCGGCCGCTCGGTTTCGCTGGGTATCCCTGCGGCGGAGGCGGCCGAGATGACCGCCGAACAGCAACGCTGGGTGCTCTTCGGAGGTCTGCTCGCGATCGCGGCCGCGGCCGGTCTGGGCTGGTTGTTCGGCGGGCGCGCGGTCCGGCCGATCGTGGTGCTCACCCGCCAGGTCGGGGCACGCACCGGGTACGGCGACGCCACGCCCGAACCCGTCGACAGTTCCGGAGTGCTCGAGGCCGAACAGCTGGCCGACGCGGTGAACACCATGCTCCGCCGGGTCGACCAGGCACAGACCGAAACGGCTGCCGCCCTGGAGACCGCCCGGGATTTCGCCGCGGTATCGGCGCACGAACTACGCACCCCGCTGACCGCGATGCGCACCGACCTGGAGGTGCTGGCGACCCTCGATCTGGACGAATCCCAGCGCGCCGAGATCCTCGCCGATCTGCAGCGCAGCCAGGAGCGAGTGGAGACCACGCTGGCCGCGCTGGAGCGCCTCGCCTCGGGTGATCTGACCTCCGAACGCGACCATATCGATACCGATATCGCGGAGCTGCTGGATCAGGCCGCCCATGACGCCATGCGCCACTACCCCGGGGTGACCGTCCGGATAGACACCGACGCCGAACTCGTCACCCGTGGTCTGCCCGCGGGCCTGCGCCTGGCGGTGGACAACGCCGTCAAGAACTCCGTCAGACACGGCGGCGCCACCGAGGCGCTGCTATCGGCCCACCGCGCCGCCGACGACACCATCGTCATCTCGATCGACGACAACGGGAGGGGGCTGGCGCCCGAGGAACGCGAAACCGTTTTCGCCCGCTTCGCCCGAGGCAGCCAGGCCAGCAAGGGCGGATCCGGCCTGGGCCTGGCCCTGGTGGCCCAGCAGGCCCAGCTGCACGGGGGCCGGGCCTATTTCGACGACGGCACCCTCGGTGGGGTCCGGCTGGTTCTGGTCCTGCCGAGTCGTGTCGTCCCGGGGACCGTGGGGCCGGCGTAAGGAGGCGGCAGCGTCAGCACCGAAGCCCCGGGAGCCGGCAGACTACACCGGGCGGCCGTACTCCGAGGTAGCGGTGATGCGGGGAACTTCCAGGTCATGTCCGGAGACGCCGAGAAGACCGCGCCGAAAGCCGAACTCGGCCCCGGAGCCGCAGCTCCGGGGTCGAGTCGGGTTGCCGAGAGATGCCGGCCCGGCGCACGGACCTACTTGGCGTCCAGCAGGTCGATCACGAAGACCAGGGTCTTACCGGACAGATGGTGTCCACCACCTGCGCGGCCGTAGGCCAGTTCCGGCGGAATGGTGAGCTGGCGACGGCCGCCGACCTTCATGCCCGGAATTCCGTCCTGCCAGCCCTGGATCAGGCCACGCAGCGGGAAGGTGATCGATTCGCCGCGGTTCCACGACGAATCGAATTCCTCACCGGTATCGAATTCCACGCCGACGTAATGCACTTCGACGGTGCCGCCGGGGACGGCTTCCGGGCCCTCGCCGACGGTGATGTCCTTGATGACCAGCTCGGTGGGCGGGGGACCCGCCTGAAATTCGATCTCCGGTTTGCTCATACCTTGAATCCCCTTCGATTCAATCGATTCAGCGGTTGGTGATTTCGGAATAGTCCCGTGCACCATAGCCGGTGTAGATCTGCCGCGGACGGCCGATCTTGATGGCTTCGCTGTGCATTTCCCGCCAGTGCGCGATCCAGCCCGGAAGCCGGCCCATGGCGAACAGCACGGTGAACATGCGGGTCGGGAAGCCCATGGCCTTGTAGATGACGCCGGTGTAGAAATCGACGTTCGGGTAGAGCTTGCGCTCGACGAAGTAATCGTCGGTGAGCGCGGCCTCTTCGAGGGCCTGGGCGATATCGAACAGCGGATCGCTGCCGAGCTTGCTCAAGATGGTGTCGGCGTGCTTCTTGGCGATCGCGGCGCGCGGGTCGTAGTTGCGGTAGACCCGGTGCCCGAAGCCCATCAGCTTCACACCGTCTTCCTTGTTCTTGACCTTGCGGATGAATTCCTTGACGTCACCGCCGGCGGTGAGGATACCGTCCAGCATCTCCAGCACCGCCTGGTTGGCGCCGCCGTGCAGCGGACCCCACAGCGCGTTGATACCGCCGGAAACAGAGGTGAACAGGTTGGCGTCGGAGGAGCCGACCAGCCGGACCGTGGAGGTGGAGCAGTTCTGCTCGTGGTCGGCGTGCAGGATGAGAAGCATGTCCAGGGCGGCGGCGATCTCCGGGTCGACCTGGTAGGGCTCGGCCGGGAAACCGAAGGTCATCCGTAGGAAGTTCTCCACCAGCGACAGCGAGTTGTCGGGGTAGAGGAACGGCTGACCCACCGACTTCTTGTACGAGTACGCGGCGATGGTGGGCAATTTGGCCAGCAGCCGGATGGTGGACAGTTCGACCTGTTCGGGGTCGCGGGGGTCCAGCGAGTCCTGGTAGTAGGCCGAGAGCGCGTTGACCGCCGAGGAGAGGACGGGCATCGGGTGCGCGTTACGGGGGAAGCCGTCGAAGAAGCGCTTCAGGTCTTCGTGCAGCAGGGTGTGCCGGCGGATCTTATCGGTGAAATCCTCGAGCTGATCCTGGGTGGGTAGTTCGCCGTAGATGAGCAGATAGCTGACCTCGATGAAAGTCGAGTTGTCCGCGAGCTGCTCGATCGGGTAACCGCGGTAACGCAGAATGCCCTGTTCGCCATCGATATAGGTGATGGCCGATTTGGTCGACGCGGTGTTGACGAATCCCGGGTCGTAGGTCGTATATCCCGTGCTGGCCAGCAGCTTGCCGAGATCGATACCGTCGTTTCCTTCGGCGGCCTGCGCGATCGTCATTGGGTATTCGCCACCGGGGTAGGTGAGAACCGGTTTGGCGTCATTGATGTGATTCTCGGGCACGGAAGGTTCCCTCTCAGGCTTAAGACCGTCGGCATCGCGTGCGGACGACACACGGTGCGTTACCGGTAGACGCTAGTCCTTGCTCCGCCGGGACCGGTGGGGAGGGTACCCGCGCACCGATCTCACAATCGCGCCGCGCGGGCGTGAGATTCAGCGGTTCGCCTGGCGGCCGGTATGGCTGTGACCGGGGAAAATGCCCATGTAAACCGACCCCGGCCGGTTGTGGACAACGCCCGTGCCAGATCCACGGAAAGCGCCGCTCGGCACCGCTCACAGAGCGTACCCACAAGCCTGTCGGCGAAACCGTGCGAAACATCACCGGAGAAGATGTAACGGGTCTGGACACGACCGGCGACCGGTCCGCTCGCTTCGTCACGGCTGGAGACGCCGCACCGACATACCGGCGTCGTCGATACGGACCACGATCCGGTTGTGCAACCGCCCGCGCTGCCCCTGCCAGAACTCCACCTCGTCGGGACGCAGCAGATAACCGCCCCAATGCGGAGGAACGGGCACCTCGTCCACCGCGGCGAAACACCGAGTCGTCCGCGCCAGCTGTTCGTCGAGCTCGGCGCGGGAGCCGATCGGTTCGGACTGACGCGAGGCCCACGCGCCGAGCTGGGATTCCCGCGGCCGCGACCGCCAGTACCGCTCGGTCACCTCGGCGGGCACCCGGTCCACCCGGCCGCGGACATGGGCCTGGCGGGCCAGCTGCGGCCACAGGAAGGTCGCCGAGGCGTACGGCGTCGCCGCGAGCTGGGCGCCCTTGGCCGACTCGTAGTTCGTATAGAAGGTGACACCCTCCGGTGAAAGGCCCTTGCAGAGCACCGTGCGTGTCACCGGGCGGGCATTCACCCCGGACCCGGCGACGGTCGCGAGCACCATGGCATTGGGTTCGGCGATTCCGGCCACGGTCGCCTGTTCTATCCACAGCCGCAGCAGCGGCTCCCAGCCCGCGGCCACCGAGAGTTCGTCCAGTTCCGTGTCGTGCACACCCAGCAACGGTCCGCAGTTCCGCGAACCCGGATGCCCCGCACCGTATTCGGCACGCATCGCGCCGAGATCGGCACCCGTCTCCTCCACATCGGCCATGGGCCAGACGTTACTCCCGGGTAGCTCGGCGCTAGAGTTCTGTTGAGAGGAGAGTCGCGTATGACCACCAAATCCGCGGTATCGGGGTCCGGCGTGGTGCCGGACGATTTCGTCAGCGGCCTGGAGGGGGTGGTCGCCTTCACTACCGAGATCGCCGAACCGGACAAGGACGGTGGCGCGCTGCGCTACCGCGGCGTGGACATCGAGGACCTGGTCGGCAACCGGGTCACCTTCGGCGATGTCTGGGCCCTGCTGGTCGACGGCGAATTCGGGCACGGCCTCCCACCGGCCGAACCGTTCCCGCTGCCGGTGCACACCGGCGACGTGCGCGTAGACGTCCAGGCCGGCCTGGCGATGCTCGCCCCCATCTGGGGATATCGGCCACTGCTGGATATCGACGACGCCACCGCCCGGGAAAACCTGGCCCGCGCCTCGGTGATGGCACTGTCCTATGTGGCGCAATCGGCCCGCGGTATCTACCAGCCCGCCGTTCCACAGCGCCGCATCGACGAATGCACCACGGTCACCGACCGCTTCATGACCCGCTGGAAGGGCGACCCCGATCCACGCCACACCGAGGCCATCGATGCCTACTGGGTCTCGGCGGCCGAACACGGCATGAACGCCTCCACCTTCACCGCCCGGGTCATCGCCTCCACCGGCGCCGATGTGGCCGCCTCGCTCTCCGGAGCCATCGGCGCCATGTCCGGCCCGCTGCACGGCGGCGCCCCCGCCCGGGTCCTGCCCATGATCGAAGAGGTGGAACGCACGGGTGATGCCCGCGCGCTGGTCAAAGGGATCCTGGACCGCAAGGAAAAGCTGATGGGCTTCGGTCACCGGGTCTATCGGGCCCAGGACCCGCGCGCCCGGGTCCTGCGCGATACCGCCGCCCGCCTGGCCGCGCCGCGTTACGAAGTGGCCGCCGCCCTCGAACAGGCCGCCCTGGCCGAACTCCGCGAACGTCGGCCCGACCGCGCCATCGAAACGAATGTCGAATTCTGGGCCGCGGTCATCCTCGACTTCGCCGAGGTTCCGGCACATATGATGCCGGCCATGTTCACCTGCGGCCGGACCGCCGGCTGGTGCGCGCACATCATGGAGCAGAAGAAATTGGGCAAGCTGGTCCGGCCGGCGGCGATCTACACGGGTCCGGGGCCACGGAAACCGCAGGACGTCGCGGGGTGGGGCGAGGTGCGCGTCGAACCCACGGAGTAGACCGACGGCGGCGGGTCCAGCAGCTGCCGCCGGGGGGTTGTCAGCACTCCGGACCGGGAACCGGCGAGACTCGGGGTGGGGTTGCTCGTGAAA
>NZ_BDBX01000074.1 GCF_001613205.1 Nocardia sienata NBRC 100364
CACCACGAAACCACCCTTCGCGCCCACCGGCACGATCACCGCGTTCTTCACCGCCTGCGCCTTCACCAGACCCAGGATCTCGGTCCGGAAATCCTCCAACCGATCCGACCACCGCAAACCACCACGCGCCACCGCGCCGAACCGCAGATGCACACCCTCCACCCGCGGCGAATACACGAAGATCTCGTACTTCGGCCGCGGCTGCGGCAGCAGGGTGATGGACTGCGGGTCGAATTTCAGGGAGAGGTGCGCGGGCGGTTCGCCCTCGCCGTCGCGGCGGAAATAGTTCGTACGCAGGGTCGCGGTGACCACATTGAGCACCGCGCGCAGTACGCGGTCGGTGTCCAGACTGACCACCGCGTCGATCTCGGCTTCCAGCCATTCCGCGATACCCGCAGCCGAATCGGCGTCGCCGTCGGGATCGAAATACGCCTCGAACAGTCGCACGAAACCGCGCGACATATCCGGATTCGCCAGCAGCACCCGGGTGATACCGGCGGCGCCGTAGGAGAATCCGGCCTGCTTCAGGTATTTCGCGTAGGCACGCAGCACTACCACCTGACGCCAGTGCAGCCCGGCCCGCAGAATCAATTCGTTGAGCGTATCGACCTCGGCGATACCGAACCACATGGCCTCGAACGCCGCGGTGAATCGCTGTGCGACTCCCTGGGCTCCGGGACTTTCGGGCTGGTCGAGGTCTGCCTCCAACTCGGGGTCCAGTTGGGTGCGTAAGACGGCAGAGACCACACGTAACCGGAAATCGTAGATCCAGTCCGAACGGTCACCGTCGGATTCGAGCTGATAGGGCCGTTCGTCCACGACCTCGACGCCGAGGCTGTGCAGCACCGGCAGCACCCGGCTGAGCGAAACGCCCTCGCCCGCGGCGTAGAGCGTGAATCGCCACTCACCCGGCGGGGCCTCGGCCGTTCGGTACAGCGCGGTCCGGAAACGCGCCGACCCCAGTTCGTCCGGATCAATCCGGAATCGCATCGGCGAAACTGTGTCCTGCATTGTCGTCACCGTGATCCGCGCCTTTCCGCTTCGGTTTCGAACTTCCTTCACCAGGCACTATACGTGTTTATTGTGCCGTTGTATAGCGGTACGTTACGCGTGTGTAAACGGTCACCGGATTCGGCGCGCGGGGACGGAAGCACACCGATGAGATGTCCGCCACGGCACGGACTCCGGGAGGTCCGCGCTACGGATGCAGCAACCCGGACCGGATCAGGAAGGTGCGCGCGCCCGCGCTGTCGGTGAACGCACCGGTGTCCACCCGCAGACCCGACTGAGTATCGGCGTACCAGATCGCCGCCGAGGCACTGATCGCCGCGAACACCGCACCGTCGGAGACGACACTGCCCCCGGCGGAACGCCATTGCGCGATGGCCTGGGCAAGAGAACCGGGTGCGGCGGTCTGCACCTGGAACGCCAGCGGGCGGCCGCCGGTGATCTCGCCCATCAACAGTGGGCTACCGGCGTCGAGTACACAGCTGTGGACGCCGTCGGTGTCCTCGTGCGGCCGACAGGACGCGGTCTGCAACGGGCCGGGCAGGGCCGATACGGCATCGGTCGCCGAGGCGGGCCCGCCGCCGCCGAAACCCGACGGCCCGATGAGAGGCGGACCTGAGAGAGTGCAGGATTTCACC
This sequence comes from Nocardia sienata NBRC 100364, assembly GCF_001613205.1. Classification (GTDB taxonomy): domain Bacteria; phylum Actinomycetota; class Actinomycetes; order Mycobacteriales; family Mycobacteriaceae; genus Nocardia; species Nocardia sienata. The sequence goes on from NZ_BDBX01000074.1 coordinate 1,647, forward strand.
ATCAGGAAAGCGAGCACCAGCAGAACCGCCACCGCGATTCCGCCGGCCGCACGCCATTGCCATTTCGGATGGTGCTTCCTGACTACGGTTTCCGCTTCGTCGACCAGATGGGAACGAACGAATCCGAGCACACCGTGATGGTGCCGGTCGTGTCGCCCGGGCTCGGGGTGCCCGGAGTCCCGATGCTCCGGCGAGGCCGTCCCGGAACCGCTGTGGTGCCCGTGCCTTCCCGGCGCTCCCAGCGCCGCGGTCCAGCCGCTCACTTCGGCCGGATGGGCGGATGCCATACCGTGGTGAGGCACCGGCGCCGCGGGACCGTCGTGCCCGGTCGGCGGTCCGGGCAACGGCGCACCGCAATTCGCGCATGCCGAGACCCCGGCAGCAGCGGAATGACCGCAGTACTGGCATCGCACCGTCATCGCCGCGCTCCGTCTCCCATCGCCGCCCTCACTGCCCGGTGATGACGATCGAGGAGATGGCCACGGTGTTGGCCGATGTGTCGCCGCTGGATTTCAATACGGTGAGCGTGATCTCCGACGCTTCGATCGGTGGCTCGATCTGCGTCACCACCAGCGACCGCTGGTCCAGCGTCTCCTGCGTATAGGTGGTCTTGTCGTCGTCGTTCAGCTGGTAGGAAACACGGCTGACCGTGCGGAATTTCGTCCACTGATCGGTACCGTCGGTGCCCACGTGGTCCCAACCGGGCACGATGGCGATCGAATCGATCTCGTACTTCTTACCCAGATCGATCCGGAGTACCTGACCGTCGATCTTGTATGCGCGGGGGCACGACCAGGCCTTGTCCGGTTCGCCGGAGAAAGCGTCCATACCGTCGGTGCCACCGGACGGGCACTTCGACTCTGCCGATTCCGGTTCGATGGTGCCGCTATGGGGCTCAGGGGTGGTTTGAGGCGCCGGCTGGGTCGGCGCCGAAGCGACCGCCAGCGGCTGGGTCTGCGAGGTGTCCTCTTTACCGCCGGTAAACACCAGCAGCACCACGATGAGCAGCGCGACCACTGCCGCGACCGCCAGCGCCACCCGCGGTTTGCGCAGCTGGTCCAGGACCTCGCGGGCCATTTCCTGCGGCGACTGCCGTTCGGAGCGGGCGGTTTCGGGTTCGGTCACCGGCCGGGCCTCGGCCTCGGGCGGGGCCGTCGAGTTCAGCCGGTCCGCCACCCGTTCGGCGTTGTCGGAGGCAAACGATGATTCACGGGTATCGGGCAACTGTCCGCTGAGCAGCGCGTTGATCCGCTCGCTCGCCGAAGGTCCGGCCGTCGACCGACGCGGGCGCGATACCGCGGGAGCGGAATCCGGTTCCGGCGCGGGCGACCGCACGCCCACGGGCGGTGGAGTGTCGTCGACCCGCGCCGATGCCTCACGCGCCGGGGACGCCGCAGGTGGAGGGGGCGCCGCAGGCGGAGGGGACACCGGGGGCGCCGAGGCGAGTCGCGATTCGTCGAAGGCGATCTCGGGAGCCACCGGACCGGCAGTGCGCGCTGCCTCGGGTGCGGGAGACACCGCTTCGGGCGTGTTCCCCGTGAGCCCGAAAGCCGGATCCGCAAGAAGCGCATCCAAAATCGCACCTCGATTGCGGAGAAATACGTCTCCGGAATCCGCATCGGGCATAGCCGGAATGGTATCGGCTGGAAACCCGCCGGGGATTCCATCATTCCCATCAATGGGAACCCGGCCGGGCTCCGTGAACCGATCGCGCAGCCCCGTCCGCGCGTCGGCTCAGCGAGTTTTCTCCGCAGTCACGAAGTACTCGGGCGGCACATCGAACACCCGGGCCAGCGCGATGATCAGATCGAGTCGCGGAATGGCGTCACCGTGGATCAACCGGTACAGACCGGACTGCGAAACCGGTACATCCGGATAGGCGAGTTCCAGGTGCTGGGCGAGCGAATACAAGGTCAGCCCACGGGTCGAGCCGTCTTCGGTGGACACGACAGATTCGGCGATCAGTTCCGACAGCCGGCTGGAGAAGATCGCCGCGGCGGCCTGCCGTGGTGTCTGTTCTTGCGCGCCGTCCGGGTTGTCGAATCTGCCATTGTCGAATTCGGGATCCGCTACCACGGTCATCGAGATTACCTGCTCTGTCCTACTCACCGGGCCGGATATCCCTGAGGCCGGGTCACCGGTATGGTCCGTTCGGAGTTGCCGTACGGCGGGGCCACCGGCGGTGGCCGATCGCCGTGATCGAAATAACGGGTCTCTCCGCGCGGTTCGACCAGGTTCACTCGGACGGTGCGCATCGGGATCCGCACATCGAGCTGAGCTTCCCCGACCTGCTCGATCGACAGATCGACCGAACCGCGACGTGGACTCCCCGGATCGCTGATCGAGACGGTTGTCGGCGCCGCCGACGCCTGCGGCGGCAGCTGGTCGAAGACTGTGATGCTCGCGCCGGTGCCCGGATCCTCCTCACCCGCCTCGACCAACCGCAACGATCTGGCGTCGCCGACCGCGCTCACCAGATGCTGCCAGCGCTGCGGCCGGCTGGTGTGGACCTCGATATCGGCGCCGACCACGGTCGCGCGCAACACCAGCTGCTGCGCGACGGGCAGCATCGCCTGTACATCGACAGTGCGGCGCCGCGGATTGTAGGGGGCGGGATCGTAGAGGGGCATCGCGAGCTGATGCCGCGTCTGACCGCTGATCGCACCCAGGATCTGACCGTTGGGTCCGATCGGGACGGCGAGCCCGGCGCTCAACTCCTCGGGCGCCTCCTCGACGGTCTTCTCGTCCCGGGTCAGCTCGCGCAGCGAGACCCCGGTGGGCAGGGTCGCACGCAGCGCCACCGACTGACGGCCGGGCAAGCGGCGTAGATAGTCGGGCAGCGCTTCGGTCATGGCCGGGCCGATATAGCGGACGACGGCTCGGGGCCGGTCGGTCCCGGAAAGGCTGATCACGAGCGTGGTGCGCCCGCTGTTCCAGGTCCAGCAGTCGTCCAGGCCGGAATCGTCGAGCTGTGTCCAGTCGATTCCGAAACTCGTGACGAACCGCCCGGGCACCGAGGTATTCAGGCGGTCCCAGCGTTCGCTCAGATCACCGAGCTCGACACCGGAGTGCAGCAGCCGGGTCGCATCCAGCAGAGCCGCCGCCGGCAGCGGATGGGCCGCCACGCCCCGCTCACGCAACCGGCCGGCGATCCGGTGCGCCGCAGTGGCCAGGGTGCGCGGCGCGACCACCGCACACGGTCCGCGTTTGGCCAGTGCCAGCAGGTTGCGTTCCTGATCCAACCGCAGCACCAGCCAGGTCAGCCTGTTCCCGACTACCGGATGGGACCCGATCAGCTGGTCGTAGAGCATGCTGTAGCTGCCGGCCGCCCGCACCCGCTGACCAGTGGTCACGATATCGATATCGATACCGATGCCGTAGTGATCGAGCATCGGTAGCAGGCTCTTCACCGAGACGGTGTCCTCGGTGTAGATGGTCTGTTCGGCGATCACCGTCGGCAGGTCGAGGTTCGGTGCCAGCTGGATCATGGCAACCAGCACGTCGCCTTCCTCCGCGATACCGCAGAGCCCGGCGGCGACATCGATATCGCGGACCGGAAGCGGCGCGGTGAGCAGCGCCGCCCGGCCCGATCTACCGGTCCGGAAGTCGAGCCAATCGATGAACCATCGCACCGGTGTCCGGCCCCGGATCCGTACGACCACCGTCAGCAGCAAGCCGGCGACGATCGATGCGGCACCCCACAGCGGTAGATACGCGGACAAGCCGGCCATCACCACACTGCCTCCGATCGCCATCACTGCGAACGGGCCGCGTTCCACCCCGGCGACCCGGCGGTCCGGGGCACGTACGGCCCGTTCCGCGGTAATCGTCACTGCCGCTGCCTCCGCCACGAGTTCACACCGTAGGTGGTCGCCGCGCCGATCAGCACCGCCGCGATGATCACGATCGCCGCGGTGATACCGGGTTTGGCGTCCGGTGCCCGGGGCGGCGGCGGCAATTCCAGCGGCCCGGCCTGGAACAGGCCCTCCGGTGGTTCGGGCGGCACGCGATAGCTCAGCGCCGCGACCGGATCGATCATCCCCGCGCCCACCGTGTTGTCGATACCACGGGCCGGGGCGTGCGCGCTCGCGGTGAGCCGCGCGGTGATCTCCGCGGGGGTTTCGTTCGGATACCGTGACCGCACCAGTGCCGCGACCCCCGCGGTATACGCCGCGGCGAAGGATGAACCCCGCACGGGGACGAGTTTGTCGGGTTGTCCGACACCGTTGATCAGGCCGGTCGATCCCGGCCCCAGCGACTCGATACCGGTGCCGGGCGCGGCTACGGACACCCAGGGCCCCATCAGCGATTGATCGGTGGCGCCGCCGTACGCGGTCGTGTATCCCACCGTCAGCACGGACTCACTGAAAACACCGGGCAAAGAGGCAGTTTTCACGTACTTCCAGTTCCTGGGATCGCCTGGCCGTCCGGGGTCGAAACCCGGATTCTGGGGACAGCCCATCCCCTCGGTGTTACCGGCGCCTGCCACGATGAGTGACCCTCGGGTGTGCACGGCGTAACCGACCGCCTCGGCCAGAACTCCCAGATCGACGCCCGAGTCCACCGGCAGGCATACCGGCAGCGGTACCACGATGATGCCCGCGCCCAGGTTCGCGGCGTGGGTGATCGCGCGCGAGAGTGTCCGTACTTCCAGCGAGCGCCGCTCCCGCTCATCGCTCAAACCACGCTCCGGTCGGAACGCCGCGGACCGATAGCGAATGGAAATGATCCGCGCGTCGGGCGCCACCCCCGTGAATCCGTCCGCAGGATCGGCTGTACCTCCGATTATCCCGGCGATCAAGGTACCGTGCGCATCACAGTCTTGTAGTCCGTCGCCACCGGCCGCGACATAGTCACCGCCGCCTACCACGTTGGGGAGCCGCGGATGCGGGGAGACACCGGTATCCACGATGGCGACGGTGACTCCGAGACCGCGACTGAGAGTTCGGGCATCGGCCAGGTTCAGGGCCAATTCCGACGGCGGTACACGGGAGATATCCGTATCCTTCAGGACACCGGTTGCCTGGCAACCGTTCTCCTGCTTGGTCGGTATCTCCGGGCCCGGCGGGCCGTCCGGCGGTGCGACACCGACCACCACCTCCGGCGGCACCAGGGCAACCGAGGGCGCAGCGGTTGCGCCCAGCACAACAGCAGCCAGGGCTGCCGCGGCAGCCCCGCTCAGGCAACGGACCATCAGATCCCTCGCATGGCGGTGTACACACCCATGATCCAGAAGGCGATCACGGGCACGATGAGGATGAGCGCGTACTCGATGAGGTCGGTGATCCGGCGGGTGACCGGGGTCAGCCGCTTACCGGGCAGGCGCAGTGCCGCGGCCAGGGCGCCACATGCGATCAGAGCGGCCACCAGCACGACGGCGAGCCGCGCGAACGATGTCTCGTACGCCGTCACCAGTACGGCCGCCACACCGAGCACGGTGACCGCGGACCCGATCACCAACGCGATCGCCTGGACACGGTCGGGATACCAGCGCGACCGCATGGCCAGAATCCCGGCCACCGCGCCGGCCATCACGATTTCCCGGATCCCGCCCGGGCTGACCGCCGCGCAGATCACCGTGGCCACCGACAGCAACCCGGAAACAGCCACGATCAGACCACGCAGGCTGGTGACCGCGAGCCGCGCCCGGCTCTCGATGCCCGCCTCCGCCGTGCGCCGCGACTCTTCCGCGGCCGTGGCGTCCGCGGCGTCCTGCTCCACATCGCGGTGGGTTTCCGCATCGAAGATATCGGTCAGGGTGGCCGGGTTCACCTCGTTGCCCGGGTCGGGCAGATCCGGAGGGCGGATCTTGGCGATGACCACCGCGATCCGTGGCGCTGTGGTGAGCAGGATCAGCCCAACGAAGACCGCGGCACCCGCTACTTGACGGGTCACCAGATCGAAGTAGGCCAGCGGCAGCACGATAGCGGTCACCACGATGCCGAGCACCGCGATGCTCATCAGCGTGGCGATCCCACTGCCCGTCAACCGCATCATGGCCATGGCGGCGACAGCGGTCACGACCGCGCCTGCCACGATATTCGCCGGCGCGAAGGGCCCCGGCTCGCCGTAGGCAGGGGGAACCAGCATGGCGCTCCCCGCGAAGAGCAGCGGGATCGCGGCCAGTGCCGCGCCGAGCGAGATCCGGCGGGCCGCACCACTGCCGCGAATCGCCACCGCTGCGGCCCAGCACAGCACGCCGAGCAGCAGCGCGGGTAATCCGCACCACAGCAGCGAGCCGGACTGGGTCCATGCCCAGGACAGCATGGCCGCCAGACCTACCGCCCCGGCACCGAACACACCCAGCCCCACGATGGCGGCGGTATCGGCGTCGAACTCGGCGAATTCGCGTTCGTTGATCAGTGCCAGCGCATCGGTGATGTCCTCGACCACCGGGGTGAAGACCTCCGACGACTCCACCGGAGCCAGCATGAGCACCGTCCCGTCGACGATGTCGTGGTCACCGAGACTGCGCCAGCGGGGAATCGGCGGTTCGCCCGGGCGCGCCAGACTCCATTGACCGTGTGGCGGAGTGAAATCGACCTCCTCGTCGCCGATCGCATTGGCGAGTACGGCGACCAGGTCGTCGATGAAGGTCTCGACGGTGAACTTGGTCGGCACGACCACATCCACCTGGTAGGTGGCGACCATGACGGCGATACGCGCACGCGCCACCTCCGCGGGCGCGGCGTCGCCGGACGGAGCCGTCGGCGCCGTCTGCACAGACGTCACCGCATACCTCCGCGGTCGCCGCCGGAGGGCTCCGCGACATAACCGGGGAAGTCGTCGGCCAGGCCGGCCGCCAGGTTCTCGAAGGCCAGCGCAGTCTCCTTGTCCAACATGCGCAGATCGATCTCGCCGCCTTCGGCGAGATGGGGATCGAACGGGATCTGAACGGTGGGCCGTTGCGCCGAGGCGAACAGTTTCTCGATCGCCTCGATATCGACGGTGGGTTTCACGGGATGCTGCCGCACGATGGCCACCATGGAGGCCGCGATCAGATGATCGAAGCCGTGCGAACTCAGCCAGTTCAGGGTTGCGACGGCGCCCGTCACCCCGCCGACTGTCGCGGGGGTCACGACCACCACCGCGTCACTGGTACGCAGCACAGTGTTGGTCGACGAATCGAGCACACCGGTTCCACAGTCGACCACGAGCAGATTGTAATGGCGACGCAGGATTTCCACACCGGTCTGATACTCGGCGCCGGTCAATGCCTCCCCCGCGTCCGTACTCCAGGGTGACGCCACCACCGCGAGATCGGCCGTATTGACGGCTGTGTAGGAATGCACGGCAGAGAAGGAGTCCAGACGGCCGCCGGCCTGAGCGAGATCGCGCAGGGTCAGACCGAACTGGTGGCGCGTGGTGCGGCTGGACAGATCACCGAAGTCCGGGTTCGCGTCGATGGCGATCACCCGGTCCGGCCGTAGCTTGGCGAAGGTGGACCCGAGGCCGGCCGCGGTCGTGGTCCGGCCGACGCCGCCTTTCACGCTCACCACCGCGATCTGGTACGGCACGCTGAGCTGACGGCGGATCCGGGTGCGCCGGTTCTCCGCCTCCTGTTCGGCCGGTGAGAGGCCGATGTTGAAACCGACCTTGTTCAGCGCGCCACGTACGCCCTTGTTGGAACGCAGATGTGCCTGGCGTACCGCCGCGATCTCGGCGAGCAGTTCCGCGGAGGCCAGGGCCGGAGGGAGCACCTCGATACGCCCGGTGGCCTCATAGGCCGGACGGTGGATCCGGTCCGGCACCCGCGATGCGTCGCCGGCCTGCTGCGGAGCCGCCGGTTGGGCGCCCTGGACCGGAGAGTAGCCCGTGTAGGACTGTTGCTGCGGCCCGGCATAGCCGGAAGCGGCCGTGGAATAACCGCTCGTAGGCGTGGTTTGCGCGGGGGCGGTGTACGGCTGCGGCGCGGCCGGTGGCGACCCCGCGCCAGGCGGCGATGTCCACGTGTCCGGCGTGCCCGCGCTCTGTTCCGGCGAAGCGACCGGTACGCCGCCGGGGGGCGGCGCCGCTACGCCCTGGGTACTCTGCTGCTGCCGGCGTGCGATGGCCTGCTGCTCCTCCGCGGCCGCCTGCTGGTGAGCCGTGGCTGCGCGCTCTCGCAGACCGGCGAGTTCACCGTCGTCCACGGCCGGCGTCTCCGGCGCCGCGGGCGGGGGGCCGGTGGGCTGAGGCGGCGATACCGCGCCCTGCGGGGCACCGGCCGACGACCCGGTCACCGGAGGGTGCGGTGCGGCCGAGCTCATCTGATCGGTCCCCGATTCCGGTGCTGTCGTCGACTCGGCCCCAGCGGCCGCGGATGAGATCTCAGGAGGACCGGAAGTGCTCGCCGCCGAGGCCGCGCCACTTCCGGGATGTTCGTCGAGCTGTGCGAAATAGGCGTCGTAACCGCCTTTGGCGAGCGCGGAGGTCGCGTCGCCGTTCGTCGTCGGTGCCCGGTTCATCTCACCGTCCTCTCATCCAGCACTGGAACGTCAACCGGCACGCGCGGTAGCGAACCAACTGCGGCCGGGCAGGAGCTCGGCCAGGGTGTTGATACCACTGCGCAAGGCAGCGTGGTCACCCGGCCGGTAGGTCGACCGGGTACGGCCGTCCAACGTGATGCTCGGAGTGATCACGAACCGCCCGGAGAACGTGTCCAGCACATGCATACAGATTGTGAAGTCAGGTGTTTCAGGCCCGCCGTCCCGATGTTCCATCATGAGGATCTCGGCGTGGCGGACGATCTCGCCCAGCGCTCGGGTGAGCACATTGGCGGTACGGGGTGAGGCACCCAGTTCACGCAGGCCCGCACGCACGCCGTCCGCGTCCTGGGGCGGCTCCGACTCCCCCGGATCGGTGTCGGCACGGGTGAACGGCTCGAAATCGAGCACCGGATAGTCACCCAGAACCGATTCCAGTACCGCGGTGAGCGTATCCAGCTGCCGGCCCTGGTGGAAAACCGACTGGATGACGATCTCGTCGTCACAGCGCACGGCGAGCACATGCCGGTCCCCGCTGCGGACAAGCGAGGCGCGCAGCATGGTCGCGATCTCCCCACCGCGGCCGTTGTCGAGGACCCGGATGGCCAGCTCGGTATCCGGTCGATTCAGGCACCGCAGCCACCCGGCCACCACTGGATCCACCTCGCCGTCGGAGATGATTCCGTCCCGGGTGAGCTGTTCCGCGACGGCGGCCCGGACCCGGTCGTGATCGGAGGTTCGGAAGATATTCGGCATGATCGCGAGGACCAAGGGGTAGGTGTCGATGCCGACCATATCCTTCAGGACAAGGGCGGCATCGACGTTCAGATCCACCGATATCGGATCGCCAGATTCTTCCGCGGTCGAGGCGATTTCCATCGGCGTATGTTCTGTCAAACCACCACGCGCCTCAGATGATGCTCCGGAACAACCTGGCGACGTCTGCGTCCGCATCACCGATCATATTCGCGGCATTCTCCGTCGATCGGTCGAGGTTGGCAATACTCTGCTCATAGTTCTTGAGCCGCCTGTCCAGATCCACCGCCAGATCATCGTACCCCTGGGCGCCGGCGCCCTGGAAATCGTGGGCGAGCAGGTCTTCCTTCATCTTGTTCAGAGTGGTTATGTTGTCGCGCATTTCTTGCGTAACGCCTTTCACTTTGGTCAAAGCCTCAGTGATCAGCGCTTTATCGGTATAGATTTCATTGGTACCCATTGAAATACCTTTTCTTTCTCAGGGGTGTATACGAACTGCAGGGTCGGTCACCGGCACGCGGTCAGCTCCAGTTGCCCTTCACTTTTTCCGGATCCCAGTTCTGTTCGACCTTCCCGTCGCTCCAGCTGCCGCTTCCACCCGTGACGTTGCCATCGGTGTACCCACCGGATTCCATCCCGGCGAGCACCTTCTGCAACGCTGCCGCATCCTGATGGGTGAACTCCTGGGCCGAGGTCTTGATCATTCCCATGATCTCCTCGATCTTCATCGCGACCTGGCGCCCGGTGTCCTGAACGTTACCGAAAGCGTTGAATACCGCATCGCCGGCTTTACCCGTGAATGCCCGATCGAGGATGCCCTGCGAATTGCCCAGCGAGGTGAGATTGCCTTCCAGCGTCTGCAACGGTCCGTTCATCCCGTTGGCGAAATTCATGAGAGTTTGTTCGTCTGCCCGCGTGAAATTGCCGCCGCCAGCCATGATGTTCTTCCTTTCGATATTTCAGCGAACCCCGGCCACTCACCGGGTCCCGTACCCATTCTCCGGCTCGGTCTCTTCGTCGAGCCGGTCCAGTACTCCCACGAGTGAGGAGTCCGCGAGCAGTTCGGTATCGGGTTCATCGTCCTCGTATTCGATGACGCCGATCACCGGCGGGCGCTCGAGCTCCGGAACCTCGAACTGCTCACCCGGGGTGAAGACTTTCCCCGTTCGTGTCTCCTCATCCTTCCGGCGACGCCGCATGCGCGCGGTGGGTGCCGATACCCGCCGCGCCGCACCGCGGGCCGGCGCGGCCGTGGCCGTGCTGGGATTCGACGCGCCGAAAGCGGTGCCCGATGCGGGATTCCAGTTGCCGGGCAGCCGGAAACCCGTCGCCGCCCCGGGCATGGAACCGATACCCCCGCGGGCCATTCCGAAGCCGGCCACCGCACCGCCGCTACCGAGGGCGACCAGCGTCGAGGACTCCGATGAAACACCGGGTAGCGGATTCGAATACGACGACGATTCCGTGCCATATCCGTTGGTCCCGCTATCGAATCCCGATTCCGACCCGATCGGCTGCTGAGGATCGGTGAGCGACTGCTGTTCCGGCCCCGACGGGCCCGGATCCGTTCCCTCCCCACCGGTGCCCGAGTCCGAACCTCCTGGATTCGAATCGCCCGAGGATTCCGTCCCGTTGCCGGTGTGCTGCTGCGTATTGGTATCAGTAGTAGTAGTGGTCGGTTTCTCGTTTCCGGGATAGTACGGACTATCAGGGCCCTTGGTGATCAGATTCTGCAGCGGACCCACCGGATCGAGCCCCTGCGTGGGGACCGCACCAGGACCTGGTACGACGATCGGAGGAGGTGGCGTGAGCGTGCCCGCCACCCCGACCAGATCGCCGAGCAGGCCCAGAGCTCCTATTTCGTAGCTCATCATCGTCGTGGCGGCCTGAATTTTCAGGCGGTTGTACTCGATCTCCGCCATGGCGTGCCACGCAGTCGCAGCACCGAAAACCAGGAGGGCGGCAGCGGAGGCAGGTCCCGCGCCCGCGGAAGCGACCGTGCCGGATGACGCCATAAGGGCAGCCGAGGCGGCCAGCTGCGCCATGGCGGCCTCGATCTCGAACCGCGACGGCATCGTGCCGAGCGCGTTGTTGTGCAGTTGCGCCCCTCGATCGGCCAGCCGGGCGATTTTCGAAGCGTTTCGTGCCTGCTCACGCACCCACTGGTTGTGCTTGTCGAATGCCGCCTGCGCACGCTCGGAACTCGTACCGAGCGGCCACGCGTTGGACAGGGATCTGAGCAATCCATCGGTATTGGCCGCTGCGATCTCGAGTGCGTTATCCATCGCCTTGTAGGCCGTGGATGCATTGTTCAGCGGAGCCGCACCCGCTCCGGAATCGAGCAGATCTCGATTCTGAAGCGGCTCCAGGGCGAAATATTCGAAGAACGGCATAGCGTCCCTGCTCCGAAATGGCTAAGGGTCAGTCACCGAGCACCGATGCGGCAACAGTTCCACCGACGGCCGATACACCGACACTGCCGGCCGCGTCCGTGGTGGCGAAGGTCACCGAGATGGGCCCCAAAGAAGCCCCACCGGTATCGCTTTCGACGATACCGGTCGCGAGGTAGCTGGAGAGTACGGCATCGACAATGCCGAAACCGGCCGTCATGTAGAAGCCCGGTGCCCAGGCCACGGAGGGTAGCGGCACCGCGTGGGGTGCCACCGATTGCAGGAACGCGGCCAAACTGGAATTCTGCGCGCTCACCGCGGACCCGATGGCGGGAAGCTCTCCAGGGTTGACTTTGATCATCGATAGCTCCGATCGATAAGTGTCCGTGCCCGTTGCCGGTCGATGCAACAGAGCGGTACATGAAGTACGCTAGGCCATTCCCATTCATGGGGAGTCCCGCTGAACGGCCACGGGCCGGCGGTCACTCGGGGATCCAGGCCGACTGCACCAGATCCTTGGTCGAGGTGAGAGGCTCCACCAGAATCCCGCGTCCCACAGGTTGTTTGGTGGGTTTCACATCGCCGATCAGCATGCCGTCGAGTCTTGTCCCGTCCATGATCAAGCCCGAGGAGTTCAGGTTCTTCATCTGTCCGAGCACGCTGTCGTACATGGCGCTTTCGGCTTGGGCGATACTGCGCGCGACGATCAGGTGGAAGCCGGTATCGCGGCTGTCGACAATGAGTTCCTTCAGCGGTTCCAGCGGATTCATCTGCCCGCGCGGGGCGACCATGTGATAGTCGTCGATAACCACGAATATCTCCGGTCCGCTCCACCAGGACCGCTCTTTCAGCTGCTGAGAGGTCACCCCGTCCGGGGGGCGCCGGGCGCGTAGCTTCTCCGCGACGAACGGCAGATCGTGCACCAGATCGCGGTTGCTGGTGAGGTAGCCGATCGAGTGTTCTTCCGAAACCGCGTCCATATGCCGACGGCGGTAATCGATCAGCAGCACCCGCGCTTGGTCCGGGGTGAAGCGGGCTCGGATGGACTCCAGGAAGGCGCCCAGCACCGTCGACTTCCCGCACCCCGAGGACCCGAGAACCATGAAGTGGGTGGAGACGCCGAAATCGAGCACAGCGGGGCCGAGATCGGATTCGCGAATGCCGAACGGCACTCGCAGCCGTTCGGCCAGATTCGTCGGCGGCGGAACGTGAGCCAGGATCTCGGGCACGGTCACCTGGCTCGGCAGCAGCCGGACCTCGGGTGCCTTCCTGCCCGCATAGGTCCCGCTCACCTGAGCTATCGCCGCATTCAACCCCGCGGCCGCCGTTTCGGCGTCACCGTTGCCGTCGGTGCGGGGCAACGCGGTGAGCATATGCAGGGCATCGGTCGAGACACAGCGGCCAGGACGGTCCGGTGGCACTGCGGCCACCACGGCACGGTGGGCACCGAACACGGTATCGGTCAGGTCACCGAGTCGCATCTCCAGGCGTGTCTGGATCAGATCCTTGAGCTGGGGCCGGATCGCGGCCCAGCGGGAACTGCTGACCACCAGGTGCACACCGTAGTTCAGTCCCTGGAGGGCAACGGACTCCATGGTTGGCATGTACTCGTCGTAGTACGGGCCGTTGGCGGCGAATCCGATGTCCCAGCCGTCCACGACCACGAACACATCTCCGTAATCGTCGCCGTAGGACGACAACTCGGCCGACCCCTCGGGCGTATTTCGGCGCCGCCGGAATTCACGCATGGAGTCGATACCGAGGTGATCGAACAGCGCCTGCCGGGAGGCGATCAGATTTCGTATCAACGCGAAGGTCCGCCGGATCCGGTCCAGATCGCGCGCCGAGGCCACCGAGCCCACATGCGGCAGCCCGCGCATCGCGGACAGGCCACCGGAGAAGTCGAAGCAGTAGAACTGCACCTGTTCCGGTGTATGGGTCAGCGCGGCCGACAGCATAAGACTCTGCAGAGCCGTGGATTTACCGGACTGCGGACCGCCCACGACGGCGACGTGGCCACCCGCGCCGGAGAGGTCCACCGACCAGACGTCCTGGCGCTGCTGGCGCGGTTTGTCGATGATCGCCCACGGCAGCACGAGTGAGCCGGGTTCGGCCCCGGCGGTGAGCCGGTCCAGCGTGGGCGGAACGCCCAACGGCGGCAGCCACATCTTGTGGGCCGGACGGCCGTGCCGCGCGAATTGCTGCAGCACCGTCTCCATCACGCTCACCGGTTCGCCCTCGGTCTCCTCCGGATCGGGCGCTCGCACCGCCGCCACCACCGGCGCCTGACGTGCTTCGGCGATGAAGGCGGCGGTGAACCGCTGCGGCGGTTTGTATCCACCACCCGGCCGGCGGGCGCGGTGCGCACCAGAGGCACCGGAAGAACTTGCCTGCGCAGGGGGGGTATACGGCCCGCCGACATAGGCCGCCTGGAATCGCTGTAGATCACCTGCGCCCACCCGGAGATACCCCGACCCCGGTTTCTTCGGCAGGTGGTACGCGTCCGCGGTACCGATGGCGTCACGCGAGTCGCTGGTCTGGTTGGTGCGCAGTGCGATCCGGTAGGACAGATGCGCTTCGAGTTCGCCCATCCGGTTGGCCGGCACCTTCTGCGAGGACAGCAGCAGGTGGATCCGTAGCGAGCGGCCCAGACGGCCGATCGCGACGAACAACTTCGAGAAACTCGGGTGCTGCTCCAGCAGTTCGGCGAACTCGTCGAGAATGATCATCAGCGTGGGCAGCGGCTCCAGCCGGGCCCCCTGCTCCCGCGCCTTCTCGTAGTCGGCGACACTGGCGAAGTTTCCCGCGTCGCGCAGGATGCGCTGACGGCGGGCCATCTCGCCGTTGATCACGTCCTCCATACGGGTGACGAGATCGGCTTCCTCCTCCATGTTGGTGACGACCGCGGTCACATGGGAGAGCCGGTCGAAGCCGAGGAAGGTCGCGCCACCCTTGAAGTCGACGAGCAGCAGGTTGAGCACGTCCGGCGAATGCTCGGCGATCGCGGAGAGCACCAGGGTGCGCAGGAACTCGGACTTACCGGAACCGGTGGCGCCGATACACATTCCGTGCGGGCCCATGCCCTCTTCGGCGGATTCCTTGATATCCAGGTGCACCACCTGGCCGGTGGGGTCGTGGCCGAACGGGATGTTCAACCGGTTGCGATCGGCGTCGCGGCGCACCGGCCATTGCCGGTCCACCCGGATATTGCCCGGATCGGCGATACCGACCATATCCTCCCATGAGGTACTGCCGCTGGCCTGCTCGGCGGCCACAGCCTCCACTACGGTGGACAACCGGTACGGGGAGAGGGTCCGTGCCACCGCGGTGACCTGCGGGACCGACATATTGTCGGCAGTGCCGACCAACCGGCTACCCCGTGGTGTCAACTCCTGGAGGTTACGGTCCGCGGTGACGGTGAATTTCAGCGACCGTGGTAGCGACTGCTCGGACTCGCCGAGCCGCAGCCAGGTGCAGCCGTCGATACCGGAGATATCGCGATCGGTATTCGCGCCACCGGATTCCACGATCAGCACGTAGTGCGTTTTGTCCAGTGTCGGCTCGTTGTTCGCCGAGAACGGACCTCGGTTGAGCCCGGCGAGCACTTTCGTCCGCAGTTCTGCCACGGTCCGGTACACCATCCGGCTCGATCCGACAGCGTCGGTATCCTTCGGGTGCTGGGTATGGGGCAGCCATTTCAACCAGGCCCATTGCGGGTCGTCCGGATCGTTGAGCACCGCCGCCACCGCGACCTGGTCCGGTCCGTGCAGGACGACGATTTCGGCCAGCATGGCCCGAACCAGACCTGTCACCGCGTCGTCGTCGCCGTCGAGTCCGACCAGCGGCGCCGACAGCAGATTGATCGCAACCGGCATTCCGCCGACCGTGGAATAGGCCTTCGCGAAGCGGGTCAGCTCGACCACGCCGACCGGGTCCAGATCCGAGGTGGGCGCCGCCTCCGGGACGATGACGCGGACCTGGTTCGCGATCCGTCCCCGCCCCATCCGCACACGCAGGAACTGGGGGTTGGCGACCTGCACCTCCCACATCCGCTTACCACCGACCAGGCCGCCCAGGCCGGCCGGGCCGGGGTGGGTGTAGGAGAGGTAGTTGTAGAGTTCGGTTTCGGCCTCGTGCACCGTTTTCCGGTTGTCGGTGATCGAGCGCAGATAGTCCTTGCGTTCCTCGTTCAGTCCCGCCGCGGTGCTGTTGGTTCCGCCACCACCACCCAGTTGACCGCCGAGCATGCCGAACATCGACACGATCATCATCATGGGGAACATCAGCATCATCGGCGACATGGACCGGCCGCCGGAGAACATCATCGCCATCATGCCGACCATGGCGCACACCATGATCACAGGCATGATCATCTTTATCTTGGACATCGGCACCGGCCGGGGCAGCTCGGTCGGTGGCTGCAGGCGTAGCTCGGTGACTGCGGGAGCCTTGGGTCCACGCACCATCCGGGCCGGCCGGACGAAACGGCGCGTCGCGGTCATTTGTTACCCGTCATCTGCACACCTGTCATATTCGGCGGTATCCCGTCGTGTTGGATCATGGCGTCGCCGACCGACAGCGCCGGGCCCACGGCGAACAGCGAGACAATGCTCCACGGCGCCGGTACCGGCTCACGTAGCCCCAATGCGGTGAGCGACGGATCCATCCCGCCGCCATTCTTCAAATCCACATCGATTCCGTAACGGACACCGCTGTCGGATATCCAGTACAGCGATTCACGCAACGGCGAACCGGGTTCGGCTCCGGTGACCTGCACGAATTTTCCCGTAGTGCGGGGCAGATAAGCGTAGTCGGCGGTCATGCCGCCCGAGTACGGGGCGGTCACCAACCCGACGGTGCGGCCCTGCTCCTGTTTCGTGAGCGGCAGTTGCCGGCCGAACAGCAATCGGGTGTGCGCGTCCGGATCGGTACCGGTGCGCTTCCAGTGATAGCAGGTGACCAGGTCGCGGATGGGATCGAGGATTTCGACCGACTCGGTCGGATAGGTCGCGGTGCCCGGCCAATCGCCGGGACGTAGGTTCGCCGCGGCCACATCCGGCCCGATCGTGGTAGTGGCGACCGCACCGTGCGAGTTCGCGTTGCGCACGATCGACGCCAGCACCGCGCTGACCCGCACCAGACCGGAATTGGACACCAGGTAGTAGGTGGCCGGCTGATTCGGCGTCGCGACCGTGACGATGGAGCCGACCACCGCGTCGAGCGCCGGTTTCAGGGTGGTGGGCGTACCGGCGCCGGGTACGTCCGGCACCCGGATCGGCGCGACCTCGGGTATGGCCCCCAGTAGGCCGGGCGACGCGGCGGCCACCTGTGCCCGGCTGTCGATCCCGAGGGCCAGCATCACCGGTGAATCGGAGAGATTGATCTCGGCACGAACCACGCCCTGTTGCGGATCGGAGTACACGAGCCAGGTCGCTTCCTCTCCCCGGAGCAGCCGGGCCTGGCGACCGCTCAGTTCGTGAACGGCATCGTCGTCGACGGTGAGCGGCCCGGCGATGGCGGTGGTGAGCACCGCCGAGCGCAACAGTGTCGGCAGGCCGGTCTTCGGGTCGACCGGTGCCGCGGCACCGGTTCGCGCGGTGTCACAGACCGTCCATTCGGAGTCTTTCTCCGCCTCGTCGCTGATCTGCCCTGGCGCACCGGGTATCCCGACCCACGGGCCGCGCGGATACTTCGCGAGTTCGGATTGGGACACCTCCACCGGTTTGGCCGGTTGTCCCACGATCAGCCGGGCCGAAGTGAGATTGAGGGCGGGATGCAGACGTTCACCCAGCTTCACGTACAGCGCACCGCTGTCCTTTTCGGCCAGGATCGGCGAGTTACCGACCGGCTTAGCGGGTTTGAAGAACGCCAGGACCGCGGCTCCGGCGATTCCCACGCAGGCCAGCGCGACCCCGACCGCCAGCGCGGTGGACCGGCCGCGGGAGGGGTCGTCGATCATCGAGGCGTCACGTCGGACGAGAGCGTGCTCGATCCGGTGTAACAGAAACCGCCAACCCGAAACCTGGTGTTTGGTCACCACCCGGAAGCGTGCCACCGGTATATGTTCCTTCCGCCGACCTCGGCCACAACCTAACGCGCACGCCCGAACCGACCACTCCCCATAATTGGGAACAGTCGGCCGGGTGGCTGGCGGGCGTTACTTTCCGACCGGCGCCAACCCCTGCAGCGCGGCGGTGATATCGAAGGCGTCGATGGTCATCAGTTCCTCGTCGGTGAGCGAGGCGATATCCACATTGTCGCGGGTGAATCGGAAATCACGTTCGGCCTCGGCGGCCTCCACGACATTGCGCACGAAGCGGCCGTTACCGGCGAGATCGATGAGACGGCGGCCGTTCTTGCTCTGCTCCGACATCATCGTGCACCGGTCGCGCAGGACCTCGCGGGCCTGATCCGACAGGATCGAATCCTTCTTGCCGGCGATATGATCGGCGATCTGGACGAGTTCGTCCGGGTCGTAGCTGGGGAACCGGACCCGCTTGGTGAAACGCGACGACAGACCTTCGTTCGACTGCAGGAACCTGTCGATCTCGGCCTCGTATCCGGCGATGATCACGACCAGCTTGCTCCGGTCGTTCTCCATCCGGGCCAGCAGCGTATCGACGGCTTCCTTACCGAAGGCGTCGCCACCGGACAGACCCTCCTGGATCAGGGTGTAGGCCTCGTCGATGAAGAGCACGCCACCGAGCGCGGAGTCGATCAGCGCATTGGTCTTGGGTGCGGTATGGCCGAGATGGGTGCCGACCATATCGTTACGCGATGCCTCGATGACCTCGGCGTTCTCGACCACGCCGAGCCCGGCGAAGATCTTGGCGATGACCCGGGCGATGGTGGTCTTACCGGTACCGGGCGGCCCCGAGAAGATGAGGTGATTGGATCGCGAGTCGACCGCGAGTCCGCGCTTGGCCCGTACCTGGTCCATCAGCACACCGGATTTCAGCCGGTCCACCTGTTCCTTGACCGAGTCCATGCCGATCTGCGACTGCAGCAGCTTGGATGCTTCTTCGAGCAGTTCGTCGCGCTCCGCCTTGGCCGCGCTCGCCGCCACTTCGGCGGGGTCGTCACCGGATTTGGGATCCCAGATATCGGTCCGGGAGGCGATCACCTCCGGAGTGGTGACCTCCAGCCGGAAGTTCTTGTCCCGCACCGCCTGCTGCCAGTCCGGCCGGTTCGGCCACAGACCCGAACCCTGCAGTCCCTTGAGGATCTTGTCGGCCGCGTCGTGGTCGCCGTTGTGCCGCAGGACCATCCCGAGCAGATAGTGGGCATCGGCCCAGATGTAGGACAGGCTCCCGGACTGACTGTCCTCCACGATCCGCTGCGCCCGCGGCAACGCTTCCCCGAACCTGCCGAGATGCGCCAGCGCACTGGCTGCCATCAGTTCGGCGGCGATATCGAGCAAGCCGTCCTCGAGCACCGTCTTCGCGGCCCGCGCGGTGAGTACATCGGGCCAGCGTCCGGTCCGGTAGAACAGGGCGATCCGAGCGAAGTCGGCGACATCGTCACCGCGCACCTCATCCAGAATCGCGGCCGCTTCCTGCCATTCACCCCCGTCTGCGTACGCGCACGCCTGCGCGATGGCGATCTGATCGCGATCGGCCATCGCGACCCGCAGGCCGAACACACCGATCTCGACCTGGCACCACAGCGCCCGATCCACCAGGCCGGCACGCTGCTGATCACGGTAGAGATTGTGCGAGGAGCGGTAGGCGCCGTAGATGACCTCGGACGTGACCTCCCCCGCCATGGCTCGTCCCAGCCATGCGTCGCACATATCCGGATCGATATCGGTGGCCGCCGCGAACGCCGCACGGGCGTGCTCTTCGTTGCGCACCCCACCGGCGACCAATCCCAAACTCTGCACGCCCGTGTAGAACGCGTCTTCGGCCGCTGACACCTCGGACTTCCCTTCCGCCGACCCTCGTCTGCTGGCAGGGTAAGCCACCCGAGGGCGCCGGTAGGCATCGGGCATTTCCCGGCACTGGGAAGTAGGCTCGCGAAGTGAAGGCGGGGTCGAGTACCCGGCGCCCGGATCGGGCGGGCAGGCCGGAATGGGCGGTAATGCGTATGAAATGCCATAAAAGTCCGCGGCCCACGATTCCATCAGCGAACGAGCCGTAAACCAGCGATAAAGTACCAGCCGGTTTCGTGCCGGACCCTTGCGCAGGGCCATTGAAAATGGCCGAAGGCAACCCCCGATCATCATTGGCCTGTACGTGAAAAGGGTTGGATAGGCAGGCTTTCCGAGCGAGGGAGGACAGCTACGGCCGGCAACCCGCTCGCTATTCACCGCCGGAGAAATTCCCTCTCCTGGCGATAGTGCCGTTGTTGAACGGCACGTTATGTGTAGCTATAGTCGGCAGTGGGTCACCAGTTCCCTCATCCCTGATGACCTCATCCGCGGCGGCCGGTGGAAACAGCGAGCCATCGGCCGCCGCACCTCGGGGCTCTATCGGGCAAATGCCCGAATTCGATCCGAACGCATCCGGAAGCACACGAAAGCGTTCCGGGCGAGCCGATGGACAAATGCCGATCTGTTCACCCGCGTGGTGGCGGGCCTTCATCCGCGCGGACCGGCGCGGACACCACCGGGCCGCCTGGCTCCGGTTGGTGCGCCCGACCCGCCGCTTCTCGTACAGCGCCGTCCTTCCCTTCGGCGCCGCCCTTCAGACCCCGGTCCGGCGACACAACGGGCGGTGGCGCATCCCCCTCGGCAGCCACGGCGGGAACCGCCGGCTCGGCCCGCTCGGCGGGCCTTCCCCACGGCGTACGCGCCGGGGAGGACGCTGCGGCCGGTCGCGCCGACCACGGGTTCTGCCGGGCAGCCCGGCGCCGCCGACCACCCGCGGTACGGCCCGGCTTATCTCCGTCGGTCCCGCGGCGACGACCGCGGCCACCGGCCGCGGCCTGCCCGGATCCGGCCGACGATCCGCCCGGCGCAGAAGATTGACGATTCCACGGGCTGGCCGGAGCACCGCCACTTCCGGGCGAAGCACTTGCGGGATCACCGATTCGGCCGGGCGCAACGCTCGAGGCCTCCCCGCCCCGGCCCGAATCCGCTCCACCTGAACCGCCGCCCTGCGCCGCCGGTCGCTCGGCCGCACTTCCGGCTTCGCCCGGGATCCCGCCCACCGTATCGTCCGCGGACGCCGCCGGCGGCCGGGCCGCGTTTACACCCGGTTCCTGGCCGTCCACGGCCGGTGGGCGTTCCCCACGCGACTCCGCCGAGCGCGCGTCGACCGCGGGGCTGTCCACGGCGGGGCCCGCGGACCGCAGGTCACCGGTTTGCCCAGATCCGGTTCCGGCGGTCGCGCCCGGTGCACCGCTCTGCCCCGCAGCGGCCGGCCCCGCCGCGGGCGCACCGGTCGTGCTCTGCGGCGGAGCCTCCGCCGCCGCAGACCTGTCGTCGGCGCGCGCAGCCGCTCCCGCGTCCTGGACCGGCGTCGCTGCGGTAGTGGCCCCGGGTAGCCAGTTCCGCGGCGTAGCAGCCACTTCTTGCGGCGCGTGCTGCCGATCCGGCGCGCCGGCGGGCGGGGTATGGGAGGGCCCGGCCGACTGGGTCACCGGATCGGCACCGGGCAGGCCGACCGGCGTCGTGAAATCGAGCGCCGCGACACCGTTGGCGAATTTCTCCGCGTGTTTCATGATGTCATCGGCGTGGTCGTCGAGGACCTGAGCGTAACGGCGCACTTCGTCGGGATCGATGTAGACGACGCCCTCCCGGCCGCCGTCGACGCCGAGCATATCGGCAGTGGCGTTGTAGACGACGCCGTTGATCATGTCCGCGACCGCGTCCTCGAGTGGTTCGATGGCCTTACCCAGCACCTCGGCCACAATGTAGCCGATAAGCATTTCCTCCATGGCCTTGATCAGGCGCCGGGCCACGAGCGAAATGGACTGACTCAGTGCCACAGAAGCGCCCGATGTCACCACGGTGGCCGCCATGGCCGCGGCATAGGCGGCGGCCAGCACCGCGAGCTCGGTCAGTACCGCCACTTTGACTGCGGTGATCACCTCTGCGGCGATCTCCAGAGCCTGCGCCACCGCGCGGCACAACTCGTCCAGCCTTTCCATATGCGACGAGCTCAAACTGGCCCAGGACGCCACCAGCGCGCGATACGACTGCCCCTGGTAAACCGAACCCATCTCGGTGATCGCCCCGGTCGCCGCGCCGTGTGTCCCCGCCACCTCGTCGGCGAAAGTACGGACATGTCCGGCCAGTTCCCGAACCTGGTCCTCGTTGATATCCGGATACGGGACACCGATGAAGTTCAGGAACGTCGCCACTTCGTGTGGTATCTCGATAGCCACGGGCTAGAGTTCCGCTCCGGCGATTCAGACGACTCGTACCACGACAGCACTGGCCGGCATGGGTGAATAAGTGACCGTGGCACCCGAATAGGGCGCCTCGATCACCATACCGTTACCGGCGGCGAGTTGAACGTGTTCCGGACCACGGGAACTGAACGACGAAGCCGGAAACACGAGATCACCGGCGCGCACGTCACGAGGATCGATCCGTTCACCGGCGTAGATCTGATCGTAGGTCGTCCGCGGCAGGACCACTTCGCCGTTCGTGGCCTCCGCGATGGCGTACTGGGTCAGCCCGGAGCAGTCGAAACCGCCCCCGCTGGGCCCGCCTGCGCCGCCACCGCCCCAGATATAAGGTAGGCCGAGCGCGCCGTCGGCGGCCCGCGCGGCCAGTCCGCCTCGGGTCTTGTCCCAATTCCGGCGTATACCACGCCGAGTGGGCTGATTGGTGACCTGTTGCCCGGACACCATGCGAGGTCGTCGCCGCCGCCTTTTCCGGGATGGAGAGGATGCTTTTCGGGTGCGCTCGGCGAGCGCAACCGGCGGCATTATCTGAGCCGCCTGTCTGCGTGCCGCGTCGATATCGGCGTTCACCTGCCTGGTCGCGTTCGTGATGGTCTGCTGGGCCGAATCCAGTAGCGCCGGGCCGCTGAACCGGGTGTCACCGATGAGCGTGATGGCCTGGATCCGCGCCTGGAGATCGGAGATCTGACTGCTCAGCACCCCGCGACCGTTGAGCGTGCCGGCCCCCGACTCACCGACCGTCTTGGTCACGACGCCGTCCCGGCCGTACTGGGTGTCGAGCACCGTACGCTGGATTCCCAGCGCGTCACCGTAGCCGCGCGCACCCCCGCCGGACAGTCGGGACACGTCCGCCGCCATGGATTGCGCGAGCATGGCGGACGCACGTTCGGACGGCTGCCCGGCCCCGTACAACCCGAGCAGCTCGCGCAACACACCGTGCACATCATCGGTCAGTGCCGGCATACGATCAGCTCACCATCGCTCATCGCACCGACTTACCTCTCTGCCCCAGCACCCCGGGCAATTTCTCGGCAATCAAGCCTATGTTGTCCGTTCGACTATGCGACAACACGCGGACGAACGACATCCCTCCTATTCCCATCTCTAGGAAGACAACACAATGAAAAGGACATCACGGGAGGCGACGACAGCGGATGGATACAGCGACGGCAGACGCGGATATCGACACCCCCGGAACGACACCGGATGATCGGCGACCACCCGGCGGCCTCCGGCCGGGTGAACCACGCCCCGGCCAGCCGGTTCCCGGTACCGCCGAGGACCGGCCGGCCGCCCTGATGAGCAAGACGGACCCCGCCACCGGCAAACCCGTCCCGGTGCGCGCCGACGGTGCGGCTACCGAGGAGGGTTTACCGGCCACCGACAGACCCGGCCCCACGAAACCATTGCACACGGTTCGGCTGGAGCGGATGAAGAGGCTGGACACCAAAGCAAACGTTATCGTGGACGATTTCATCGTTGCCGCCGAGGACACGATGCAGAAATCGGTCAACGTACTCGGGTTCGGCAGGTCCGATCCACCACCCCCACCGCGAGGCGGCAGGATGCCGACCAAGGTCCGGACCGCGGACCTGCCGGGATCGGGCAGCGGCGTCGAGATGTACAAGCAGCAGGTGTTCTCCGCGAACGCGCGACAGGACTCGCTGGTCGATATGGATGCGCAGGTGGACGGGACCTCGCAGATGGTCGCCGCCGAGCAGGCGCGGACGCTACTGGAAATCATTCATATCGAAAGCGACCTGAACTCCGCCCTGCTGACGGTCGCTTCGAAAAAACTCAGTTCCAACGAAGCCGCCGCGGTGATGGACCATATCGCGGCCGCGGTGGACAAGGTGAAGGAAGTGGTCGCGGCCGCGCAGGATGTCAACGTCGGCGCCGCCGGCGGTGGATCCGGCTCGGGCGGATCCACCGGTGGCGGTACCGGTGCGGCCGGCGGCGCCGCGGCCGGGGCGGCGGGCGGCCTCGGCTCCATGCTGCCGATGCTGGCCATGCTGCCGATGGCGCTCATGCCGATGCTCGGTCAGCTGCCCGAGCTCCTGGGCCAGAAGGAGGACGAGGACAAGGACGGGGAGGACGAGCCGGAGAGTCAGCCCGCGCCCTCGGCCGCGGGCCCGGCCTCCGACCCGACCGCACCCGCCCCGCCCAGCGGCGCGGCGCCCACACCGGGCGAGAAAGCACCGCAGGATCCGGGCTCGACCAACCCTCAAAACAATATTCCGTACGGCCCGACATCTCCCAGCAAACAGGTCTAGCGCACATGCTGTAGTCGGGTGCCCCTGGCGCCCAGGAGCGAGCGCAACCGATCTCCACGTGCGTCGCCTCCATATCGGCGGCTCGGGCTCGGCGTCGGCAGTACATACATCCCGCCCAGGAGCGGGGCGGATACGACCGGCCGACCACGCAGCCCGGCTCACTCGTCCACCCTGCCCTTTCCGGGCACCCGATCCGACTCCTCCGAGGGGCGTCGCAGGCGTGTGAGTCGCCCGCGCCCTGGTTGGCCGCGACCATCCCGCACCGGTCGGCCGACAACCGGCCCTGCCGTGAGGGGTATCCGGTAGCACTTCTTCAGCAGGCCGGTCCGCTGAGACCGTTCACAGGGCCTGAGCGCCGGTTTCCCGCGCAGCGCGGCTCTTCCCGCAAGCAGACCTCCCACGTGGCACGAACGGGAGGCCTGTCATCGGGGGATCAAGACGAGGAACCTCGCGATTCGGGCGGCGGTGTCACCGACGGGGGCAGCGCACCTCGCGGCGGCCCACCGGCCTCGGGAGCGACGACCGCGCCGGTCGGCGGTCCGCCGGCACTCGGCGCCACAGGCTCCGCGGGTGCGCCGGCCTGCTGCGCCGGAGCCGAAACCCCGGACCCACCGGCGACCGGCCGCACCACCTGCTCCTCGGCACCCGCGGCCACAGCCGCCGGAGCGGCCACGAACGAGGGATGGCCGAGGATCTCCTGGTGCGCGTATACCGCATCACGCAGAACTTGCCGGTTCGGTTCTTCCGCTAATAGCGCCACGAGCTCGTTGCAGCGCCGATCCCACACCATGGCCCGCAGGGCGCTCACTTCATCGTCCACTCGGATGGCACCGAGATCGACCCGACCCACATCGAGCCGTTGCGAAACCATCTCCGCGGCCAGGAGATCGTCCGCGTCGCGGAGTTCCTCCCACCAGGAGGCGGGCACCTCCTCGCGGGCCTCGACCTTCGCCAGGATCCGATCCCGGATCGCACGCGAACCGGAGCTGTCGAAATACTGCGAAACGGAGCGGCCGACCTGAGAATGGGCGTCCAGCGCGAGTTTGACACAGTGGTTGCGAACCTGGTCGTCCGGCACGGCAGCCACTGATTCCAGCGCGGGCACGGAACCGGTGAGGCCGAGCCGGTCGGTGGTATCGGGTGTGAGCACCCGGAGATCGAGGTCGGACCCGGGCTCGACGAGACCCTGCATGGCGACCTCGCTCAGCCGACTCCGCAGGCCGGGGTCGATCGGACCGGAGGAGGCGATCGCGGAAAGCGCCGCGTTGGCTTTCGCGCCCCATGCCCGGCCGAATTCGGCCAGGGTTCGCGCGGGGTCCGAAATCCCCTCCCACGGTGCGGCGGCCTCACCGTCGGCACCGAGCAGTTCGTCCCACAGCCACGGTGTCGACACCTGGCGCGGCAGGAAGAGACCGGCGGGAAGCCAGCCCCGGCCCTCGTTGGAGGTTATGAACAGACCCGCCCCGCCGGGACCGCGCAATACTGCCACCGCCCAACTTATTCCGACCGCCTCCTCGGTAGCGGCGAGAACCGCCCCGAGCAGGGTCTTGGCGATGAGAAGATCCTCGTTCACCGCATCGCCGACGATGTAGGCGGGCTCGGCTTCCTTGTCCTTCGCCGAGGCCACCGCCGAGTTGAAGGGTGTCGGAGCTCCGGCCACCGGGACCGGCGCCCCGTCCTGTGCGTTCGCGCCGCCGGCCGAGTTGGTGGTCGTACCGCGGTCGTCGCCGGTGCCGCCGCCCGCGCCCATGCCGAG
>NZ_BDBX01000075.1 GCF_001613205.1 Nocardia sienata NBRC 100364
CGCCGCAGCGGCCCGGTCCGGATCAGCCCGGGCCGACCCGCCCGCCCGGCCGACCCGCCAGGGAGAATCCACCGGGCTCGAACCCGTCCCGTCCGGCGACCGGTAACCGGGCGGCGGTACCGCCGCCGGCGAAGCCCGCACCGGACCCGGCCAAGCGTCCGCCGACCGGGCAGCGCCCCGCAGCGACCCCGGTCGAACCAGGTGATCCGACCGCCGTGGTTCCGCAGCAGTCCGACCCCGCCCGGGGGGGTTCGCAGCCGGGTCGCGAGGCGCCACCGAAACGCTCCCGGCAATCTTCCGGCACACCTCGCCGGGGTAAGAACGCGAAAGCGGCCGCCGCGTTGGCCGCCGAGTCCCCCGAAACGGTCACCGATATCCTCGACCCGCTCGACGAGAGCGACTCCAGGATCAGCGGCCGGACCGACACCGCGGGGTGGCCCACCTCCGAACCGGCAGCCCCGGAAACGGTCGGCAAGCCGAGACGACGGCGCACCCCCGAAAGCCGGCGCAACAGGCGGCTACGGATCGCGGGCCGGGCCGGTGTCGCCTTCTTCTCCGTTCTCGCGCTGCTGATCACCGGGGGTGGTTGGAGCTACCTTCGCGCCACCGGCAACAGCTTCACGCAGGTATCCGCCCTCGCCGAGAACGAGGACGACGTCATCGACGCCCAAGCGCAGCTCGGTGACGAGAATTACCTGATCGTCGGCACCGACACCCGGGCCGGTGCGAACGGTGAGATCGGCGCGGGCAGCGTGGAAGACGCGGAGGGCGCTCGCGCCGACACCACGATGCTCGTGCACATCCCGAAGGACCGGTCGCGGGTCGTCGTGGTGTCCTTCCCGCGAGACCTCGACGTCACCCGGCCCGAGTGCAACAGCTTCGACAACGAGAAGAACACCTACACCGACGAGGTCTTCGATTCGGCCATGGGTGACAAGCTCAACGCGGTGTACGCGCTGGGCGGCCCCCGCTGCCTGCTGGCCACGATTCAGCGGCTGACCGGTAGCACCATCAACCACTTCATCGGGATCGACTTCGCCGGTTTCGAGCAGATGGTGGACAAGGTCAACGGTGTCGAGGTGTGTGTCTCCAAACCGCTCGAGGACGGGGTGCTCGGCACGATCATCCCGGAGGCCGGCCGGCACCGGATCAACGGCGCCACCGCACTGAACTATGTACGTGCCCGACACGTCTACGGCGAGGAACGCAGCGACTACGACCGGATCAACCGGCAGCAGAAGTTCCTCGCCGCCCTGCTGCGCGGCGCCCTGTCCGGGCAAGTGCTGCTGGATCCCGGCAAATTGAACGGATTCATCCAGGCGTTCACCAAAGCGACCTTCGTCGACAATGTGGCGCCCAACGACCTGCTCATGCTCGGCCGTTCGCTGCAGGACCTGGAAACGGGCGCGGTCACCTTCCTGACCGTCCCGACAGCGGGCACCACCTCGTACGGCAACGAGATCCCCCGCACCTCCGATATCCAGGCGATCTTCCGCGCCATCCGCGATGACCAGCCGCTGCCCGGCGAGAAGACCGCGCCCGCCCCGCCGCCGACCTCGGAGGCGCCGATCCCGCCGTCGCTGACCGCGGTGGATCCCAGCACGCTGTCGCTGCTGGTGTCCAATGGGTCGGGTATATCGGGTCTCGCCAACCAGACGGCCAGCCAGCTGGCCAATGTCGGCTTCAACATCTACAACGCCGACAACTACACCGAAGGCAACTCCGCGGATACCAAAGTCCGCTACTCCCCCGGTCACGAGGCCGAGGCGGCGACGGTGGCCAGCGCCGTCCCGGGAGCCACCATGGAACTCGACGAATCACTGGACAGCATCGTCGAGCTGGTGCTGGGTGAGAACTACCAGCAGGTGATCAACGAACCGACCACGGTCGGCAGTCCGATCACCGATGTGACCGCCACGAGTACCGCCCCCGCGGAACTGCCCACCGACCTCGAACACGTGAACGCCGGGGACGACCCCTGCGCCGCCTGACCGGGTATTCACTGCGGGCGAGGTCACCGGGTTATTCACCCGCTGTTGGTGACGTAGTCAGCGCATCGAACTAGTCTTTCGTTTCATGCGTGTCATCTACAACGAGCAAATGGCCGACCTCGCCCACCTGTTGGGCGAGATGGCCGGTATCGCCGGTTCGGCCATGGATCGCGCCACGCAGGCTCTGCTCCAGGCCGATCTGTCGCTGGCCGAGCAGGTCATCGGCGAAGGCGACCGGATCGCCGAAATGATCGCCGACGCCGAGGAGAAGTCGTTCGCACTGCTGGCTCTGCAGGCCCCGGTCGCGGGTGACCTCCGGCAGGTGGTCAGCGCGATCCAGATCGTCAACGACGTCAACCGGATGGGCACCCTGGCGCTGCATGTGGCCAAGGTGGCTCGTCGGCGGCATCCGAACCATGCCCTGCCCGAGGCGGTCAACGGCTATTTCGCAGAGATGGGCCGGATCGCGGTCAGTATGGGTAACGGCGCCCGAGAGGTGCTCGAGAGCCGGGATCCCGAACGCGCGGCCCAGCTGAACCAGGACGACGAGGCGATGGACGATCTGCACCGTCACCTGTTCACTCTGCTGATGGACCGCGAATGGAAGTACGGGGTGGCCGCGGCCGTCGATGTGACACTGCTGGGTCGCTATTACGAGCGTTTCGCCGACCACGCCGTCGAGATCGGCCGCCGGGTGATCTTCCTCGTGACCGGTGTGCTGCCCCCGGACACGGACACCGAGTCCTGACCCGGGTACTTCGCCCCCGATCGCCTGCGGGATGGTCCGCCCGGCCCGCGGCGTATGGCGGGTGTCGGCAGGCCCGGCCGATGGTGAGGAACAGAAAGGCCCGCACCGGATGGTGCGGGCCTTTCCTGCGTTCGGAGATCAGCCGAAACGGCCGGAGATGTAATCCTCGGTGGCCTTTTCACCCGGATTGGAGAAGATCTTCTCGGTATCGTCGATTTCGACGAGCCGGCCCGGTTTGCCCTGGGCCTCGAGATTGAAGAATCCGGTCTTATCACTCACCCGCGCCGCCTGCTGCATATTGTGGGTGACGATGACAATCGTGTATTCCTTCTTCAGCTCGGTGATCAGGTCCTCGATCGCCAGCGTGGAGATCGGGTCCAGGGCCGAACAGGGCTCGTCCATCAGCAGCACATCCGGGGACACCGCGATGGCGCGCGCGATGCACAGCCGCTGCTGCTGACCGCCGGAAAGCCCGCCGCCTGGCTTGTCCAGGCGGTCTTTCACCTCGTTCCACAGGTTCGCGCCGCGCAGCGAACGCTCGGCGACCTCGTCGAGTTCGCCCTTGTTGCGCACACCCTGCAGTTTGAGACCGGCCACCACATTGTCGCGAATGGACATTGTGGGAAAGGGGTTCGGCCGCTGGAACACCATGCCGATGGTGCGGCGCACGCCGACCGGATCCACCTGCGAGGCGTAGATGTCCTCGCCGTCGAGCATGACCGCGCCCTCGACCCTGGCGTTCGGTGTCACCTCGTGCATCCGGTTCAGCGACCGCAGCACGGTGGACTTCCCACAACCCGACGGACCGATGAAGGCGGTCACACTGCGCGGCAAGACGTTGAGCGACACATCGGCGACGGCGTGGAATTTGCCGTAGAAGATGTTCAGGTCTTTGATGTCGATCCGCTTGGCCATCTGTTTTCCGTTTCCGCCCTTATCGGTTCCGCGTGAGGAGCTTGTTGACAGCCGCGGCCGCCAGGTAGAGCACCGCGATCATGAGGATCAGCGTCAGCGCGGCACCCCACACCCGCTGCCGGCCCGCGTCCTCGGCGCTCTTCAATTCCTGGAAGATCAGCAGCGGCAGCGAAGCCATATTGCCGTCGAAGATGTTCATATTGATCGCCTTGCTGTAGCCGACCAGCACCAGCACTGGCGCCGTCTCGCCCATCACACGCGCCAGGGCGAGCAGGATCCCGGAGATCATGCCGGGCAGGGCGGTCGGGATGACGATCCGCACGATCGTCTTCCACTTCGGGATGCCGAGCGCGTAGGAGGCTTCGCGCAACTCGTCCGGCACGAGTTTGAGCATCTCCTCGGTATTGCGTACGACCACCGGGAGCATCAGCAGTACCAGGGCCAGCGCCACAGCGAACGAGCTCTGCGGGAAGCCCAGGGTCGCGATCCACAGCGCGAAGATGAAAAGCGCCGCGACGATGGAGGGGACACCGGCGAGGATATCGACCATGAAGGTGGTCACCTTGGCGAACCGGCCGGTGCCGTATTCGATCAGATAGACCGCCGCCATGATGCCGAGCGGTACGGCGATGACCGCGGCCACCGCCGACTGCACGATGGTGCCGTAGATGGCGTGGTACACGCCGCCGCCGGTCTGATCGGGCAGAATGCCCTTCTGCGAATTCTGCCACCACTCGAGCGACATGATGGCGCCGATGCCGTTGCTGACCACCATCCACAGCACCCAGCCCAGCGGGATCAGGGCGATGAGAAAGCACAGCGCGAACACCGCGGTCGCGATGTTGTTCTTGATCTTACGAGCCGTGCTCACGTCCCGGAAGGCCGGCGCCTTGATCGGCTTGTCGAGGCCGGTCGTGGTGGTGGTCATCAGCCGTTCACCTTTCCGCCTGCCGCGAGCCGGGCCAGCGCGTTCACGACGAAGGTCAACGCGAAGAGCACGAAGCCCGCCGCGATATAGGCACCGGTCGGCAGCGGCGCGCTGAATTCGGCCGCGGCCGAGGCGATTTTGGACGCGAAGGTGAAGCCGCCGTCGAACAGCGACCAGGTGCCCGGGGTCGCCGAGATCTTCAGGATGAGCAGGACCGCGATGGTCTCACCGAGCGCACGGCCCAGACCGAGCATGGAACCGGCGATCACACCGCTGCGGCCGTAGGGCAGGACGGTCATCCGCACGACCTCCCATTTGGTCGCGCCGAGCGCCTGGGCCGCCTCGATATGCGCCACCGGTGTCAGCGCGAAGACCTCACGCGAAACCGAAGTGATGATCGGCAGGATCATCACCGCCAGCACCACGCCGGCGGTGAAGATGGTGCCACCGCCGCCGATCGAGACATTGCCGTCGGAGAACAGGAAGAACCAGCCGAGGTTGCCGTTGAGGAACTCCTGGACCGGTTTCAGATACTCCGCCAGCACCAGCAGGCCCCACAGGCCGTACACGATCGAGGGCACCGCGGCCAGCAGATCGGTCAGCATGGAGAACGGCCGGGCGAGCCGCTTGGGTGCGTAGCGGGTGAGGAACAGCGCGATGCCGACACCGATCGGCACCGCGATGACCAACGCGAAAGCGGAGCTCAACACCGTCACCATGAACAGATCACGGATACCGAAGCGGAGGTTGTCCGCGTCACCGGTGTTGAACTCCGCGCTGGTGAAGAAGTTCACCTCGTCAGCCCGGAGCGAAGGTACCGCACGAATCAGCAGGAACAGTGCGATCAGCGCGATGGAGGCCACGATGATCGCCGCGGCGGTGGTCGCCAGCGATTTGAACACCAACTCGGCCCGCCTGCCATGACCGCGACTTTCACCGCCCAGCGGCGGCTTGCTCGGATGGCTCGACATTGATGCGGGGACTCCCGCCTTCGGCAGGTCCGTCGCGCTGGACGGACCTGCCGAGGCTACGTCTGGGTTGACTGTCATATTCGCGCTATCAGGAGATGGCGTTGATCGCCGTGGTCAGCTTGGTTTTGAACTCTTCCGGGATCGGCACGTAACCGTTGTCCGCCAGCCCTTCCTGGCCGTTGGTGACGGCGGAGGTCAGGAATGCCTTGACAGCGGTCGCGGTCGCCCCGTCGGTGTACTTCGAGCACACGATCTCATAGGTCGGCAGGATGATCGGGTAGGAGCCGGCCTCGGTGGGCTTGTAGAACGACGAGGTGTCGAGCACCAGGTCGTTGCCCTCGCCCTTGATCTTCACGCTGTTGATCGCCTTACCGGCGGTCTCGGAGGTCAGCTCGACCGGTTCCGGGCCGGCGGAGGTGATGATCCGGGCCACGGACAGGTTCTGCGATTTGGCGAACGACCACTCGTTGTAGGAAATGGAGTTCGGGGTGTTCTTCACCGCGGCCGAGGTGCCCTCGTTGCCCTGGGTGCCCTCGCCGACGCCGCCGTTGAAGACCTTGCCGGCGCCCTTGCCCCATGCGCCCTCGGACGCGGCGTCCAAGTAGAGCTGCAGGTTGTCGGTGGTGCCGGACTCGTCGGACCGGTACACGACCTTGATCGGCTCGGCGGGCAGCTGCTTGCCCTCGTTGAGCGCCTGGATCTCCGGGGCATTCCAGGTCTTGATGGTGCCGTTGAAGATCTTGGCCACGGTCGGGCCGTCGAGCGCGAGATCGGTGACGCCGTCGATGTTGTAGGTGATGGCGATCGGACCGAACACGGTCGGCAGGTTCCACGCGGGGGAAGCGCAGCGCTGCGCTGCCGCGGCGGGCTCGCCCTTCTTCTCGCTGAGCGGGGAGTCGCTACCGGCGAAGTCGGTCTGGCCGCCGAGGAATTCCTTGACGCCCGCACCGGAGCCGCTCGAGGTGTAGTTGAGGGTCTGGCCGTCACAATTGGTCTCGAAGGCGGCGGTGAAACGCTCGACGGCGTTCTTCTGCGCCGAGGAACCGCTGGCCTTCAGGGCCTCCTTGCCGCCGCAGGCGACGTCGGCGTTGGCCTCGATTCCGGTCGAGGACGCATTGTCGTCGCTGCCGCAGGCGGCCAGCGGCAGGGTCACGGCCGCGATCACACCGACGAGGGCGCTGCTGCGCTTGAACTTCACTCCAGTCCTCCGGATACGTCCTACTCGCCCGGTCCCTCACCGGCCCGGGCGCGTGTGGTGGTGCGGCCGTTCGCGGGGAACTCGCACACCAGGCGGCCCACTGCCGCCCAGAATCAAACTAGGGCGCGTCGGTAGACAGCTGGACCAGGGCAAGTGAACGGAAGGTGAACAGGGCGGCGCGAACTCGTCCGATATGTGTGATGTTTGCCGCGCCGTTACTCCGCGCATACCGATACGCGGCATTCCGGCGCCCGGCCGTAAGAGTCGCACCCCGGCCGGTAACCATCCTGTTCGGTGACCTCAGCCCGGTATCGAGTAGGCGATATCGATATGCGCCGGGGCGAAATCCAGCCCACGATAGGTGCGGACCGCGGCCGCGTTGTCCGCCTCGGTGTAGAGCAGAACCTCACCCAGCCCCGCATCGCGGAGGTGGTGCAGGCCGATCAGGGTGAGCAGCCGGCCGAGTCCGCGACCCTGGGCAGCCGGATCGATCCCGACCACGTACACCTCACCGGCCGGAGGATCGTCGTCACGATGAACTTTGGTCCAGTGGAATCCGAGCAACCGCTGCGGCTCCCGCGGGTCGAAGGCCAGGAAGAGTCCGGCCGGATCGAACCACGGTTCGGCGCGGCGCTCTTCCAGTTCGCGCGCCGACCAGCCGCCCTGCTCAGGATGCCAATCGAAAGCCGCGTTGTTGACCCGCAGGAGCTCGGCGTCGTCGGCCGGGCCGCGGTAGGTGCGGACCATGAGCCCGTCGGGCACCTCGACAGACGGTAGCTCAGGGGTTGCCAGCGGGCGCCGCATCTGCCAGAGCTCTCGCGCGGCCGACAGTCCCAGCCGCCGCGCCACCGCCTGGGCGGCGGGCAGTTTCCCGTGCGCCCAGATCCGGGCTCCCGGCCCGCCGGCGGCCAGCGCGGCCGCCACCAGATCGCCACCGATCCCGCGCCCTCGCCATTCCGGGGCCACTGCCGCCTCGGCCATGGCGGGGTGCTCGCCGTGCGCCGGAGTCAGACTCGCGTACCCGGCCACCTCGTCCCCCGCGACGGCCAGCAGGTGGCGGACCGGCGATTCCCGGCGCAGGCCCAGCAGGACCTGTTCGGAAACCGGCGCGACGCCGTCGGCTGTCGCCGCGGCGTCGAGCAGCGCGCTCACCTGGTCGGCACGGGCGGGAGCGGGAAGCTCGTGCCACTGCAATTCGTATTCACCCATAGCTGCCGCACTCACTGGGCCGTGCCGTTGACCGGCGCCATCGAATCCTCTTCGGTTTCGTCCTTGCCGCCGCCCGCGGACCGGGCATCGGAGTCGTTCCTGTTGTTCGAACGGGCGGGCCGCACCGCTTTGTACCCGACATTGCGCACGGTGCCGATCAACGACTCGTACTCACTGCCCAGCTTCGCCCGCAACCGCCGGACGTGCACATCGACGGTCCGAGTGCCGCCGAAGAAGTCGTAACCCCACACCTCCTGCAGCAGCTGGGCACGGGTGAACACCCGGCCGGCGTGCTGGGCGAGGTATTTCAGCAGCTCGAACTCCTTGTAGGTCAGATCGAGCGGGCGCCCGCGCAGCCGCGCGGTATAGGTGCCCTCGTCGATCACCAGCTCGCCGAGGGTGATCTTCCCGGAATTCTCCGGGCCGGCCGACCCGCCGGTCCGGCCGACGAGCAGGCGGAGCCGGGCGTCCAGTTCCGCGGGCCCGGTACTGGGCAGGAGAATATCGTCGAGACCCCAGTCGGCGTTCACCGCGACCAGCCCACCCTCGGTGAGCACGGCGACCACGGGGACCGACGACCCGGTGCTGCCGAGCAGCCGGCACAGGCCGCGGGCGGCCGCCAGATCCGAACGCGCGTCCACCAGCGCGATATCGGCGGTACCCGCCTCCAGCAGCGACGCCACCTCGGTGGGCGCGGGCCGCACATTGTGCGCGAGCAGCGACAGCGAGGGCAGAACCGATTCGGGGTCGGGGTCGGAGGTCAGCAGGAGCAGCTCCACAAGCACTCCTCCCATCTCGTAGCTACGCGAAAGCCAGCTTCGTCGCCGTCGCCACGTTGCTCATCCATATGTAATCGCTGCAAGATTAGCGCGTCCGACCCGATGACCTCGTATTCCGGGTGACGCGGACAGGGCCGTACCCGCCCACCGGCGCGAAGCCCGCCGGGGGTGCGTCCACTAGGGTGCATGCCATGCGGAAGCTGATCATCGGACTGCTGTGCCTGGCAGGGTTGGCAGTGGTCGTCGATTTCGGTGCGGCCGCATATTCGGAGTACCGCGTCTCGAGGTCGCTGAAGGTCGGCGCCGATCTCAGCGCCGATCCCGAGGTCACCTTCCACGGCTTCCCGTTCCTTCGGCAGGCGCTCGACGGCCGCTACGACAATATCGAGATCAAGGCCGACAGCGTCCGGCCCGATATCCCCGGCGAAATCGGCCTGGAGGCCACGCTGCTGGGGATGAACCTCCCGCTAGGCGATCTGGTCGACGGGCGGGTGCGCAACGTGCCGGTCGAGCAGGTCGACGTCCGGATGCGGGTCGCGCCCACCGAACTGGGCCGCCTGTTCGGTATCCCGGATCTGGAGGTCCATTCCCGCCCGGCGGACAAATCCGACGGCACCGGCGGCTCGGGCGGCTCGGGAATGACCACGGCGGGGGCCCTGGTACTGACCGGGACGCTGCCGTCGGCGCCGAGCGGACAGCAGGGCGCGAGTTTCGCCGGCGAACGGGTGAGCGTCGCGGCCGACCTGCTGCTCGACGGCGACCAGGTGCGGATCGTGGCCACCGGCCTGTATTCGGAGGAGATCTCGCCGGTCCCCTCCAAGCCGGTCGTCGACGACGCCGACATCCCGGCGGTGCTGGCGATGTTCACCCGTACCATCGATACGAAGGAACTGCCGTTCGGTATCCGACCCACCGAAGTGACCGCCCTGGGCGGCCATATCGTGGTCGAGGGCCGGGGTAGCGATGTGACGATCGATTTGAACAGATTGCGGCGCCCATGATCGAGATCACCATTCTGGCGGTAATGCTGCTGGCCGGGCTGGCCGTCGGCCTGTACCTGCGCCGGCGCGAGGGCGCGGTGCGCTCCGCCCCGGTCACCCTCGACCGCGACACCGGCGCGCGTGACGATCTGCTCGTCGCCGCCGGAGTCACCGGGTCGGGACCCGCGGTACTGCAT
This sequence comes from Nocardia sienata NBRC 100364, assembly GCF_001613205.1. GTDB lineage: Bacteria > Actinomycetota > Actinomycetes > Mycobacteriales > Mycobacteriaceae > Nocardia > Nocardia sienata. The sequence continues at coordinate 9,917 of NZ_BDBX01000075.1, forward strand.
TTCTCCGCCGATTGGTGCGGCCCCTGCGCGGCGGTCCGCCGGGTCGTCGCCGACGCCACCGGCGATCTGGCCGACTCCCCGCAGCCGCCGCGCGATATCGAAATCGATATCGACGCCGACCCGGCGCTGGCCAGGGCCCTCAATGTGCTGTCGCTGCCGACCACCTTCGTATTCGACGCCGAGGGCCGGGAACGGTTCCGGATCTCCGGTGTGCCCAAGACCAGCGATCTGCGCAGCGCGCTCACCCCGCTGACGGCCGGTTCGACCGCCGGCTGAGCTGCGTTTATTTGCCCCGCCTCCGGCGGGGCGGGTCGGGGCAGGCGGAAGAAGTTTCCGGATGCGCTGCCCCGAACGGGCCCGTGTAGGTCCGCAGCACTGCAGGTGCTCGGTGGCCGCCGCTCCCCGGACGACGGATACCGTCCGGTAAGGCCCCTGTCCAGGAGCGGACACCCCTCCCCATTGGCACACCGGAGTAATTGGGTAGACTGCCCGTGTGCAAAACCACCGCGAGCTGATGCTCACCCGTCGCCGCACAGTCGACCTGTGCCGCCTCGGTGGTTGTTGCTGCCTGTGCCGCTGAGCGGTCGGGTCTACTTTTCCTGACGCCGACCACGGTTCGTCGCGCGAGCGATTTCATCCCCCGGCGAACCGGCCGAATTGCCGAAAAGTTCGAGCGCAGGAGCTTTGTTCATGTCCACTATCACCACCGTTACGAACCGAGTCGATATCCGCGGCCCCCGTTTCGTGGCCTGGGTGACCACCGGCGTCCTGGTCCTGATCCTGCTGCTCGCCGCGTTCGCCCCGATCGCCGCCACGGTGCTGGTCGCTGGCCAGGCGCTGGTGTTCGCGCTCGGCGCCTGGCTCGGGCCGCGCCGGCACCCGTACGGCCTGATCTACGCGCGCTTCGTCGCGCCGCGCCTGGGCCCGGTCACCGAGACCGAACCGACCGCCCCGTTACGATTCGCCCAGTTGCTCGGTTTCGTGTTCGCCGCGGTGAGCCTGCTGGGCTTCCTCCTCGGCAGCACCGCCGTGGGCGCGCTGTTCGCCGGGTTCGCCCTGTTCGCGGCGTTCCTCAACGCCGCGTTCGGCATCTGCCTCGGCTGCAAGCTGTACCCGCTGATCGCGCGGCTGCGCACCCCGTCCGAATCCCCCGCATCGAACTGAACACCGATCCGCTGTCACCACTGAAAGGGAAAACATGGCTCGCTCCGATGTCCTGGTCTCCGTCGACTGGGCCGAAGAGAACCTCAAGACCCCCGGCGTCGTTTTCGTCGAGGTCGACGAGGACACCACCGCCTACGAAGGCGGGCACATCGAGGGCGCCGTCCGGCTCGACTGGAAGAAGGACCTGCAGGACCAGGTTCGTCGTGATTTCGTGAACCAGGAGCAGTTCTCCGCACTGCTCTCCGAGCGCGGTATCGCCAACGACGACGAGGTGGTCCTCTACGGCGGCAACAACAACTGGTTCGCCGCCTACGCCTACTGGTACTTCAAGCTGTACGGCCACAACAACGTCAAGCTGCTCGACGGCGGCCGCAAGAAGTGGGAGCTCGACGGACGCCCGTTGTCCACCGACGCGGTGAGCCGGCCGGCCACCCAGTACAAGGCCGCGGAGCCGGACAACACCATCCGCGCCTTCCGGGACGAGGTCATCGCGGCCATCGGCACCAAGAACCTGGTCGATGTGCGCTCCCCCGACGAGTTCTCGGGCAAGATCCTGGCCCCGGCGCACCTGCCGCAGGAACAGAGCCAGCGCCCCGGTCACATCCCCGGCGCGATCAACGTACCGTGGAGCAAGGCCGCCAACGAGGACGGCACCTTCCGTTCCGATGAGGAGCTCGCCGAGCTCTACGGTGCGGCCGGCCTGGACGGAAACAAGGAAACCATCGCCTACTGCCGTATCGGCGAGCGCTCCTCGCACACCTGGTTCGTGCTGCAGGAGCTGCTCGGACACCAGAACGTCAAGAACTACGATGGCAGCTGGACCGAATACGGCTCGCTCGTCGGCGCCCCTATCGAGTTGGGAGAATAACCAGCATGTGTGCAGCACCTACCCAGGGCCAGGCCATCCCGGCCGGGGTCGATGTGGAGAAGGAGACGGTCATCACCGGCCGGGTTCTGGCCACGGACGGTGAGCCCGTAGCGGGCGCCTTCGTGCGACTGCTGGACGGCAACGGGGATTTCACCGCCGAGGTCGTCGCCTCGGGCACCGGTGACTTCCGTTTCTTCGCGGCGCCGGGCACCTGGACGCTGCGCGCGCTCTCCTCGGCGGGCAACGGCACGGCCGAGCTCCGCCCCGACGGCCCGGGCATCCACAACCTGGACGTCGCCGTCTCGAAGTAGGACGGGACCGCACGGCCCGGGATACGCCCTCTCACAGGGCGTATCCCGGGCCGTTCCGTTTCCCGCCCGCCGCGTCGCCGAACACACCGCTGCCCCGCGCGAGGCCCGGCGCCGGAATTCCGCCCGCACGATCCTTTCGTCCACGGCGAATGATCGGCATTCGTGGCCGGAGTCACGAGGGCCCCGTCCCGCCTCGCCGGAGGCGGGCAATAGAATCGGTCTGTGGTCCTCTTCTTCGAGATTCTGCTGATCGCCGTATCGATCCTCATCGGATGGTTCGGCCTGTACGTCTTCTACCGGCTGTTCACCGAATCATGAGCGGTCTCGCGAGCGAAGGTTCCGATCCGGCCGAGCGAGCGAGCGACAACAGCAACGGAAGGCCTCCGGCCGATACCCACGGCCAGAACGGTAACGGCCGTCCGGCCGACAGCCCCTCGTCTCTGAGCGGCGATCGGGCGGTGGCCGATGCGGCCGAGCGTGCCAAGGCGACCGGCGGCCGTAACATCCCGGTGCTCCCGGACCTCCCGCTCCCCGACGATACGGCGAATCTGCGCCTGGGCCCGGACCTGAATCCGGCCATGCTGGCGCTGCTGCCGATGGTCGGCGTCTGGCGCGGCGAGGGCGAGGGCAACAACCCTGAGCGCGGGGACTACCGCTTCGGGCAGCAGATCGTGGTCTCCCACGACGGCGGCGACTATCTGAGCTGGGATTCACGCTCCTGGTTCGTGGAATCCGACGGCAGCTACGGTGGCCCGGATCTGCGTGAGACCGGATTCTGGCGGGTCGGGGTCGACGGTAGCGACGAGGTGCTGGAACTGCTGCTCACCCACAGCACCGGAATCGTAGAACTCTTCTACGGCACCGCACTCACCCAGGCGTCCTGGGAACTGGCCACCGATGTGGTGATCCGCAGCCAATCCGGCGCGGTGGTGGGCGGCGCGAAACGTTTGTACGGGATCGTCGAGGGCGGCGATCTGGCCTATGTGGAGGAGCGGGTGGTGGCCGACGGCCCGCTGCAGCCGCGCCTGTCCGCACGGCTGCAGCGCTATATCGGCTGACCCCGGCGCCGCGGGGGTCCCGGATACAGAACGACCCCCGAGCCGTATCGGCGCGGGCCCGTGGTGTGAACACCGGTGGGTCTCGCGGCCGATCCCGATCGGACGGATCGGGGACTCGGGGGCCGGGTGGCTGCCGTGGATTCGCTCAACTCTGTAGCGATCGGAATCCGAAAGGACAGCCGGCTACAGCGCTCAGCTGGCAGCCACCTCACGCGTCCTGAGAATTTCCATTCTTGGGATCACCTCCTTCCTTGTGTATCTCCGAACTTAGCCACCACCGGCGGTAGTCGGCAACGGAATTTCGTCGAGGGCGTAATGGGTGGTTTTGCCGTCCGCGAAAGCGGCCCGGACCTGGCCCGATTCATCGACGGTGATAACCAGGCCGGCGCGATGCCCGGCCGGCAGTTGATGTGTGACCACCACCACATCGCGGTCGGCCGCGACCAGACCGCTGTCGATATCGAGCAGCTCCCGCAACAGCTGTTCGCCGGCGACGGCGTCGAGGTGTTCGGTGGGTTCGTCCAGCAGGAGCGCGCGGGCGGGCGATACCAGGGCGCGCGCGAGCAGGATGCGGCGCCGCTGCCCGCCCGAGACCGCGGCGGCGCCGCCGGGGAGGTCGGTGTGCACGCCGTCGGGCAGTCCGTCCAGCCAGTCCCCCAGGCCCACCGTCCGCAGCGCCTGCTCGGCGGTCGCGGCATCGAGATCACCGCGGGCCACTCGCAGGTTCTCCAGCACGCTGGTACCGAACAGATGGGCGTCCTCGGCGAAGAACCGCACCTGGTCGTCCGGTTCGTCGAAAAGACCGGCCCAGGCCATCAACAGTGTGGTTTTACCGGCACCGCTGGGCCCGACCACCACGATCCTGGATGCCTGCGGACGCTCCGGGATCTGCCACTGCCCGTCGCCCACCCAGCCGATGACCACTCCGTCGGCGCGGCTGTCGGCGTAGGGGAACGGATGCGGATATCCGCCGGTGCCGAACCGTTTGCGGGTGCCGGTACTCCACGGCCTGGCTGCGGTAATGCCCGCGACGGGTTCGTCCTGTTCGCGGGATTTCGGGCGGTGATCGGGCGATACCGCCCGCAACCGGTGCAGGGCGGCGCGCGCGATGGTGAGGGTCTGCGCGGCGGCCGGCAGCGGGCCGGTCGCCTCGAAGGCGGATAGCGGAAGCAGCACCAGCACAGCCAGCCCCATCGGGGTCATCGCGCCCGGCGTGCCCCCACCAGGACCGTAAACGATGATCCCGATCAGCAGGGCGGCGAGCACGGTCACCCCGGTGGCCAACGGGATCGCGGCCGCCGCCCAGGCATTGCGGCCGGCGGCCCGGTCCTCGGCCGCCAGCGCCCGCCGGTTCGCGGCCGCCGCGGTGTCCAGCGCGGCCTCCAGCTTTCCGGCGACCCGCAGTTCCGCGGCATGGTCGAGCACGGTGAAGGCGTGCGCGGCGAATTCGGCGCGGTCCCCACGCGCCGATCGCTCGGCGGCCGCCGCAGCGCGAGCCGAGAGCCAGGGGGCGACGATTCCGGAGAATGCCAGTGCTGCCGCCAGCACCCCGGCGGCCGGTAGCGAAATGCAGGCCAGTAACCCCACCGCCGCCACTGCCAGCACCAGCGCGACTGCGATCGGTACGAAAGTCCGGACCACCACCGCGCCGAGATCGTCGATATCGGTGCCCACCCGCACCAGCATGTCCCCGCGCCGCAGTCGGCCGGGCACCCCGGGGCCGCCCGGGGCAGTGGGGACGGTGGGGCCACCCGCGGCGACTGCTGGTAAATCGGCACGGCGGGTCAGCCACAGCGGCGCGCCGGCCAGAGCGCGGTACACCGTGTTGCGGGCGGCGGTCATCGAACGCAGGGCGACATCGTGGGTGGCGAGCCGCTCCAGATACCGGCAGAGTCCGCGGGAGATACCCAATGCCCGCACCGCGACCACCGCGACGGTGAGGTCCAGTACCGGCGGCATCTGCCAGGCCCGGGCGATCAGCCAGGCAGCGAGCGCGGCGAGCCCGAGCGCGCTGCCCAGGGCCGCGACGCCCCAACCGGTCGCGTACGCCAGCCGCCGGCGGGATACCTCCAGCAGATCCCATATCTGACGGATATCGCGCAGCAGCAGCCGCAGCCGGGCCCGGCGGCGGCCCGCGCGGGGCCGGCGGCGCGGAGGGCGAGTGGTTTCGGTTCGAGAGCTCATCGCAATATTCGAGGGCGGGTCGTCGGTACCGCGACGATCTGGTCGGCTGCGGACAGTAGGGCCGGTCGATGGGCGACCACGACCACGGTCGCGCCGGTACGCGCCGAAGTGGTGAGGGCCGCCGCCACCGCGACTTCGCTGTCGGGATCCAGATGGGCGGTCGGTTCATCCAGCAACAGGATCGGGCGATCCGCGGCCAGGACCCGGGTCAGCGCGAGCCGCTGCCGTTGACCGAGGGACAGTCCGATCCCCCCGGACCCGACCACGGTATCCCACCCATCGGGCAAAGCCTCGAGCACGGCGTCGAAACCGGTTACGGCACAGGCGGCGTCCAATTCGCTGAGCACCCGGGCCGGGCCCCGGCGTGCCGGTCCGGCGACGGTGGCACCGAGCAGTTCGAGGTTTTCCCGGAGCGTGCCCGGGACGAGTACCGGCCGCTGCGGGAGCCAGGCCAGCCGCGCCCACCACTGCTCGGCCGGGATCTCCCGGATATCGACGCCGTCGGCGAACACCGCGCCGCGGGTGGGTTCGATCAATCCCAGGATCGCCTGCAGCGCGGTCGATTTCCCGGAGCCGTTGGATCCGGTGAGCGCGGTGACGGCGCCGGGGCGGAATACGGCGTGCAGACCGTCCGGTGCGGCACCGTCCCTGGAATCGATTGTCAGATCACGGAGTTCGATGACACCCGCGCCAGGAGAACCGTTCCGATGGTGCCGCGTTCCGCCGACGCCCACCGCGCTGGAAGCCGAGGTCACCGCGCTGGAAGCCGAGGTCACCGCGCTGGAAGCCGAGGTCACCGCGCTGGAAGCCGAGGTCACGGTGCCGGAGGCCGAGGTCACGGTGCCGGAGGCCGAGGTCGTCACCGTGGCGGAAGCCGGGCTCACCACTGCGCTGGAAGCCGAGGTCACCGCCGTATCGGGGGCCGACTTCGCCCCGGCCCGAGGGCGTGCTTCCGCGCCCCGGGCGTCCGGCGCCGAGATCGTGTCCGCGGCGCCTGCAGGCGCGGGGTCCAGGACAGCGAAAGCCCGGTCGGCGGCCGCCATTCCGTCCTGTGCGGCATGGAAACGTTCCCCCACGGTTCGCAGCGGCAGGTAGACCTCCGGGGCCAGGACCAGGGCGACGATTCCGGCATAGAGGCTCATATCGCCGTGCACCAGACGCATCCCGATCGCCACCGCCACCAGTGCGACCGAGAGGGTGGCCAGCAGTTCGAGCACCATCGAGGACAGGAACGCGATCCGCAGTGCGCCCATGGTGCGACGGTGCAGCGTTTCGCCGAGTTCCCGGACGCGGCCGCTCATCGTGCGTCCGGGGATATCGGTTGCCGCCCCGGTCTCGCGGCCGAGGGCGCGCAGGGTGGGCATACCGGCGAACAGGTCCAGCAGTTGATCGGAGAGCCGCGTGGTGGCCGCGAGTGTCTCCCGGGCCCGTCCTTCGGTGAGCAGGCCGATGAGGACCATGAATATCGGGATCAGCGGCAGGGTGATCACCACGATGACCGCCGAGGTGAGGTCGTGGACGGCGATCACCGCCAGCAGCACCGGGGGTACGAGGACCGCGAGCAGTAATGCGGGCACATAACCGGTCAGGTAGGCACGCAAACCGTTGAGGCCGCTGCCCACCACCACCGCCAGTTCGGTCCGCCGCGTCTCGAGTTCCCGGGGCGGGAGTCCGGCGCCTGCGGCGAGGACCGCCTGTTCGAGTTCGGTGACGACCCGGGCGCCGGCCCGGTGCGCGATCCGCGACTGCCACCACGCCGCCAGTACCCGCCCGCCGAGGGCGAGTGCGAGCAGCACCAGTTCCGCGCTCCACGCGCCGAGAAAGCGGCGACCGGGGTCGGTGATCACCCCGGCCAGTACCCGTCCCAGCAGCACGGCCGCGCAGGCGATGGTGACCGTGGTCACCAGCGACAGCGCGACGCTCAGTGCGAGATAGCGCCGCGCCGAACGCGCGTACCGCCACAGGCGAGGGTCCACGGGCGGGCGGGCCATTGGCTCACTCCTCGGTGACAACGCGGGGTGGAAGTCCGATTCCAGGTGGGATGTGTTCGACACTAATGCGTTTCCGGAACACCCAGTAGGTCCAGGCCTGATAACCCAGCACCACCGGGGTCACGATCACCGCGGCCCAGCTCATCACCTTCAGCGTGTACGGGGTCGAGGAGGCATTGTCCACGGTCAGGTTGAACGCCGGGTCGATCGTGGAGGGCAGCACATCCGGGAACAGCGCGCCGAACAGCAGCGCGGTGGCGGCGAGCACGGTGAGCGCGGTCCCGGCGAAGGACCAGCCGTCGCGCCCGGCCAGCAGTGCCGCGGCGCCGCCGAGCAACCCGAACACAGCCAGTGCCAGCGGAATCCAGGTCCAGCCCGATCCGTAGGCGAACTGGGTCCACAGGCCGAAGCCGACCACGACCAGGGTCGTCGGCACCAGCAGCAGGCGGGCGGCGCGGTGCGCGTCGTCGCGGACCTCGCCGGCGGTCTTGAGCGCCAGGAACACCGCCCCGTGCAATGCGAACAGCAGCCCGGTCGTGAGCGCGCCCAGGAGCGCGTACGGGCCGAACAACTCGCCGAAGGCACCGGTGAACTGTTTGTCGGCGTCCAGCGGCACGCCGCGCACAATATTGGCGAATACCCAGCCCCAGGCCAGCGCGGGCACCCAGGAACCGATCCCGATACCGAGGTCACAGCGCGCACGCCAGCGCGGATCGTCGATCTTGCCGCGGTATTCGATCGCGCAGATGCGCAGGATCAATGCCACCAGCAGCAGCAGCAACGCCAGATAGAAACCGGAGAACATGCTCGCGTACCACTCCGGGAACGCGGCGAACAGCGCACCGCCGGCGGTGATCAACCAGACCTCGTTACCGTCCCACACCGGGCCGATGGTGTTCAGAACGACCCGGCGGCGGGTGTCCGCGGTGAGCGCGTCAGGCCTGGAGGAGGCAGCCTGCGTAACCACGGAGGGCCCGCGCTCACCGCGCGTGTATGCGGATCCCCGGCCGAGGATCGGCATGAGCATGCCGACTCCGAAGTCGAAACCCTCGAGCACGAAGTACCCGGTGAAGAGCACCCCGATCAGTACGAACCAGAATTCCTGCAGTCCCATACCCGGCTCCTAGTAGGCGAACGAAAGCTGTTCGGCGACAGGTTTCTCCGCGGACTCGGCCGCGGGGGCGCCCGCCGGCCGATCCGGCCCCTCGAGCACATAGCGCCGCATGAGGTAGAACCACACGACGGCGAGCAGCCCGTAGACCACCGTGAAGGTGATCAGCGAGACCCATACCGTCGCGGTCGCGTGGTCGGAGACGCCCTGCTGCACCAGCAGCCGCAGATCCTGGTCACCGGTGGGGTTGGGCACCACGACCCAGGGCTGGCGGCCCATCTCGGTGAAGACCCAGCCGGCCGCGTTGGCCAGGAACGGGGTCGGGATGGCGAGCAGGCTCAGCCACGAGAACCAGCGCTGATCCGGGACGCGGCCGCGCCTGGTCATCCACAACCCGGCGAAGACCAGCAGGGCGGACCCGGCGGCGAGGCCGATCATGGCGCGGAACGACCAGTAGGTGACAAAGAGGTTGGGCCGGTAGTCGCCGGGCCCGAACTTCTCGTTGTAGGCCCGCTGCAGATCGACGACGCCCTCCAGTTCCACCCCGGTGAACTTGCCCTCCGCCAGCCAGGGCAGCACGAACGGCACCTCGAGTACATGGGTGACGCTGTCGCAGTTGTTGTGCGTGCCGACCGTGAGGATCGAGAAGTTCGGGTCGGTCTCGGTGTGGCACAGCGATTCCGCCGAGGCCATTTTCATGGGCTGCTGCTCGAACATCAGCTTGCCCTGGACGTCGCCGGTATAGACCAGCGCGAGACCGGCAACCACTACCACCAGCAGTGACACTCGCGCCGCCGGACGCCACACGGTGCGTGCCTCGGCGAGTTCACCGGTATCGCCGCTGCGCGCCTTGCGGACCATCCACCAGCCCGCGATTCCGGCGACGAAGGTGCCCGCGGTGAGGAACGATCCCGCGACCACGTGGGGAAAGGCGGCCAGCGCGGTGTTGTTGGTGAGCAGTTCGGTGATGCTCGACAATTCGGCCCGCCCGGTTTCCGGGTTGTACCGGGCACCCACCGGGTGCTGCATGAAGGAATTGGCCGCGATGATGAAGTACGCGGAGGCGTTGACGCCGATCGCCACCATCCAGATGGTGCCGAGATGAACAAGTTTGGGCAGCCGCGACCAGCCGAATATCCAGAGTCCGATGAAAGTGGACTCCATGAAGAAGGCCACGAGGCCTTCCAGCGCCAGCGGTGCGCCGAAAACATCGCCGACGAATCGGGAGTATTCGCTCCAGTTCATTCCGAACTGGAATTCCTGCACGATTCCGGTGGCCACGCCCAGAGCGAAATTGATCAGGAACAGTTTCCCGAAGAATTTGGTGAGCCGGTACCAGTGCTCCTTGCCGGTGACGACCCACGCCGTCTGCATTCCCGCCACGAGCGGCGCGAGGCCGATCGTCAGGGGTACGAACAAGAAGTGGTAGACGGTCGTGATGCCGAATTGCCATCGCGAGACATCCAGGGCGTCCACACCGAGCCTCCTGTTACTACGACGTGTCGTAGACCCAGACTACGCGTCGCCGCGGCTCTATCAATGTGTCGGCGGACACGACGGGCACAGCGATACATCCGCGGCCCGGCAACGGTTCCCGTCACACCGGTCGGGTTGTGCTCGCCCGGTTCCGCTCGCGATCACCAATCGGCGATGGTCCCGGCCCGTTCGATCCCCCGATCGACCATCTCGACGATCTCCGAAACCGATTCCGGCGCCGACATCCGTACGCCGTCAAGGGAATTGACCCGTGCGGCGAGCGTCACACTGCTGAGCATCCAGATACTGTCGCAGTCGAACAGGTCGGCGGTGAACAACGGTTCGTAGCGGCAGTCGTAGCCACGACGTTCGGCCTCGGCGTACAGGGCCCGCTGGGTGGTCCCGGGCAGCACCCCGTTCTTCGCCGGTGGCGTGATCAGTTGTTTGCCCCGGGCGATCACCACCGTGGAGCGCGGGCCCTCCAGTACGCGGTGCTCGGTACTGGTGAAGATCACGTCGTCGGCGCCCATCCGGGCGGCGAACCGCAGCGCGGCCATATTCGTCGCGTAGGACAGCGTTTTCGCGCCGAGCAATTGCCAGGGCGCCGCCTGGGCGAGGTCGATCGAGATGCCCCGGGTCAAGGTGACCACAGCGACGCCCTCGGTTCTCGCCGCCGCCACTCGTTCGGCCAGCGCCGTCACCATGACGAAGGTCGTCGGGACCGGCACCGCCTCGGACAACTCGCCGGAGCGCAGCCCCGCCTTGGGGCTACCCAGCGCGCTCTCCCGGCCGCGGGTCAGCACCAGGCGCATGACGCCTTCCTCTTCGCTGCCCCATTCCTTGGCCGCGGTTTCGATCGCGCTGCGCCACCGGGCCAGGTCCGGCTCGGGTAGGTCGAGCGCTTGGGCGGAGCGGCGCAGCCGGGCCAGATGGAAATCGAGCGCGCAGACCGTGCCACCGCGGACCAGAGCCGTTTCGAAAATTCCGTCGCCACGCAGGACGCCGATATCGTCGGCATACAGCAACGGCTGGTCCGCATCGCGGACCTCGCCGTCGAGTGTTACAAGAACTCGATCCACCATGGCACGAGCGTAGGCCAACACCGCGCACTATGACGGACAGAAATTCGGGCGGCTCGGACAATATCGGCCGATTTCCCGGCCACTGATACCGCAGCATCCGCCCGGGGTCCACCATTTCGGTCGCGCGGGCGGCACTGGCTAAGGTCGGGCAATGGCGCGACGGACGGAAATCGACCCCGGCGCAGTGCGAGCCGCGGTGACCGCGGTCCGGGAATGGTTGCTCGACGAGAGCCGGCCGGCCCCGGCCCGGGCCGATCTGGCGGCGGCGGTGCGCGGGACCGCGCGGGCCCTGGCCGCGGCCGCCCCCGGACATTCGGTGGAGGTACGGGTCCCGCCCTTCGTCGCGGTGCAGTGCGTCGAAGGCCTCCGGCACACCCGCGGCACTCCGCCCAATGTGGTGGAGACCGACGCGCGGACATGGCTGTTGCTGGCGACCGGGCTCGAAGAGTTCACCACGGCTCTCGCCGCGGGCACGGTGGATGCCTCCGGCAGCCGGGCCGCCGAGATCGGTCGCTGGCTGCCGCTGGTCCCGGTACGCCCCGAGGACTGACCGCGCGGCGAATCGCCTGGTCAACCCCCCGCTGATGCGCGAGAGGGCGATTTACTCCTAGAGTGGAAGCCGTGTCCGTGCTCGCCGCACCCAGCCCTGTCCTCGCAGTACCGGGAGCCGTCGCGGCCCCGGCCGGTTCCCTGGACGAGTCCGTCCCCTGGCATTACGGCGACCCGCTCGGCGAACAACGCGCCGCCGTCGAACGCGTGGCGATCGTGGACCGTTCGCACCGGTTCGTACTCACCGTCACCGGCGCCGAACGGCTCAGCTGGCTGCACACCATCACCAGCCAGCACATCACCGACCTGGGCGAGGGCCGCTCCGCGGAGAACCTCGACCTCGATCTCAACGGCCGGGTACTGCACCATTTCGTGCTCACCGAACTGGACTCGACGGTGTGGATCGACACCGAGGGCGACCGGGGCCCCGGTCTGCTGGATTTCCTGACCAAAATGGTTTTCTGGTCCGATGCCCAGCCGCGGGAGGCGGCCGATCACGCTGTCGTGAGCCTGCTCGGTCCGGGTGTCGCGACGCTGACCGGCGTACTCGGCGTCGACCGGTTGCCCGAGATCTATGAGGCGGTCGCGGTTCCGGCCGGCGGTTTCCTGCGCCGGATGCCCTGGCCGACCGCGGACTCCTTCGATCTCGTCCTGCCCCGCGAACAGCTCATGTCGCGGTGGAACGAGCTGACCGCCGCCGGAGCCGAACCGGCCGGTTCCTGGGCCTACGAGGCCCTGCGTGTGGCCGCCGTGCGGCCCCGGATCGGCCTCGATACCGACGATCGCACCATCCCGCACGAGGTGAACTGGATCGGCGGACCCGCCGAGCACGGGGCCGTCCACCTGGACAAGGGCTGCTACCGCGGCCAGGAAACCGTGGCCCGGGTCCATAATCTCGGCAAACCGCCGCGCCGGCTGGTCCTGCTGCATCTGGACGGTTCCGCCGACGAGCGGCCCGCCCCCGGCGAACCGGTCACCGCCGGCAATCGCGCGGTGGGTGTTCTCGGCACCACGATCGATCACTACGAACTGGGCCCTGTCGCGCTCGCGCTGATAAAGCGGTCCGTCCCCACCGACACCCGGCTGACCGTGGGCGGCACCGCCGCGGCCATCGACCCCGATTCGGTGATCGCCGACGACACCCCGCAGGCCGGGCGTCGCGCCGTCGAACGGCTCCGTGGCCGCTGATCCGCGCCCGTCGACGAGCCGAGAGGAGACAGCTGTGCACGTCGGTGCCACCGGCCGGGTACTGGCCGCCTGTGTCGTCCATGCCGACCTCGAGGTACCGGGCCGGGTAGGGCGCAGTGCGATCGACAAGCGCCCGGTCCCCGGCCGGGTGCGGGCCGGGCGACTCGGGCTCGACGGCGATCACGTGTGCAACACCCGCGACCACGGTGGCGTCCACCAGGCGGTGTACGGCTACGCCGAGGAGGACGCCCGGAACTGGTCGGCCGAGCTCGGCCGCACGCTCGAACCCGGCTGGTTCGGGGAGAACCTGCGTATCTCCGGGCTGCCGCTCAGCGACGCCGTGCTCGGTGCGCGCTGCCGCGTAGGCGACGCCCTGCTCGAGGTCAGCGCGCCCCGGGTGCCGTGCGCCACCTTCGGGCACTGGTCCGGGGAACGGCAGTGGGTGCGCCGGTTCGCCCTGCGCGCGAGCACCGGCTGCTATTTCCGGGTCCTCACCGAAGGCGAGGTGGGCGCCGGTGACCCGGTCGAGTTCGTGCACGTACCCGAGCACGGGATCACCGTCCGCGATGTCTTCACCGGCGCCGACCCCGCACGACTCGAACGGTTGCTCACCGCCGAGCCCACCATCTCCGACGAGATCCGCGCGCAGATCGCCCGGCACACGCGCCGTCGCACCGCGGCGGCCGAGCCGGCCCCGGAACAGGAGGCGATCGGATGAGCGTGGACCTGGTCGAGGTGGTGCGCTCCGGGTTTCGGGAATGTGTGCACCGGGGCTCGGTGGTGATCATCGGACCCGACGGCGAACCGACCTTCGCGGCCGGCTCGGTGCACGTGCCGATCTATCCACGCTCCACCAACAAACCGCTACAAGCGCTGACTCTGCTCAAACAGGGTTTCGATCCGCTCGACGACGCGGAACTCGCGATTGCGACCGCTTCACACACCGGCGAACCCGAGCACATCGAATTGGTCGAGCGGTTGCTGCGCCGCTTCGGATTCGGCGAGGACGATCTGGCCTGTCCCCCGGACCTGCCCGGTGACGAGCGAACCCGAGCCGGAGTGCTCTACCGCGGCGAGAAACCCGCCAAGCGGTATATGAACTGCTCGGGCAAACACGCCGCCATGCTGGCGACCTGCGCGGTGAACGGCTGGCCGGTCACCGGCTATACCGAGGTCGGCCACCCGTTGCAGCAGGCGGTGCTGGCCCAGATCATCGAGACGACCGGGGAGCCGGAAACCGATCTCGGCATCGACGGCTGCGGCCTACCCATCGTTCCCGTATCACTGACGAATCTGGCGCGTGCCTTCGCGACCCTGGCCACCGCCCCCGACGGCACACCCGAACACCGGATCGCCACGGCGCTCCGCGCGCACCCACGGGTGATTTCGGGCACCAACGGCCCCGATCTGCTGACCATGAACGCTGTCCCCGAACTCCTCTGCAAGATCGGCGCCGATGGCGTTCACGCCGGAGCGTTGCCCGACGGCAGCGCCTTCGCCTACAAGATCGACGACGGCGCCGACCGCGCCAGAATCCCGCTGACCATGGCAGTCCTGCAGCGTATGGGCGTCGAGTGGTCCGATGAATTGGCGGCGCTGGCGGCCCCGCCGGTGCTGGGTGGCGGAACCCGGGTCGGTGTGATCCGGGTCATACCCGGCTCGGTTCCGCCTGGGGACTGAGCGGCGAAACATCGGCAAACCGGTCGGTCGATCCGGCCGATAGCCGACTCGTGGAAGCGCGACGGCCGGACACGCGCTAAAGTGTCTGTCAGGAAGATATTAATTCGAACGGGGCCGCCACCAATCCCCAGGCCGCCCCGCTGTGACGCGAGGGGGTCAGCCATGGGCCGTGGCCGGGCTAAGGCAAAGCAGACCAAGGTTGCGCGCGAGCTCAAGTACAGCTCGCCGTCGACCGACTTCGCGAGCCTTCAGCGCGAGCTTTCCGGTAGCGACAACGCCCCACGCGGTGGCGTCCTGTCGGATGAGCACGACGCGGACAATTCCTTGTCCAAGTGGGACGAGGACGACGACTACGACAGCTGGCGCCGCTGATCAGGGTGCATACGCTCGGGGGAGGCCGTAGGCCTCCCTTTCGGTCGTTTACGCCGGTTCGCGCCGTTTCCCGCCGGTTTGCCCGGCGGTGGACGACGTGAACCGGCGGTACGACCCGAGCGGCACTCGAATCATCGCGTCGGTTCCGACCGAGAGTCGGTGGGCGATCTATCACCCGCCGGGCGGAAGTCGAGTCCGAGAAGTCCGGTCACCGCGCTGGGGCTCGCGCTCCGAGTGCACGACTACGGAACGCCGATAGCTGCGCGTTGACCCGCGGGCCGTCGGAACCGCGCCGTCGCTGTTTCAGGACACGCGCAACATCGAACGCGCGGAAGACGAATGGAACCCGGAAGATCCGGCCGCCGGATCACGACGGCCGGACCGCGGATCAGAAACGCGGATGATCTCCGAGCAGAACCGCCCGCGGCGCATCCACATCCTTGGCTTTCTTCACACTGCCCAGCGTCCAGCACTCGATATGGCGCGCGGTCAGCACCGCCAGCGCGCGATCGACATCCTCGGGCGCGACCACGGCGACCATACCGACGCCCATATTGAACGTCTTCTCCATCTCCACGCGCTCCACCCGGCCACGCTGCGCGATCATCTTGAAAACCGGCGCCGGATTCCAGGTCCCGCGGTCGAGTTCGGCCACCAGCCCCGCGGGCAGCACCCGAGCGAGGTTCGCGGCCAGACCACCACCGGTGATATGCGCGAACGTCCGCACATCGGTCTCGGCGATCAACGCCAGGCAATCCTTGGCATAGATCCGGGTGGGCTCCAGTAACTCCTCACCGAGCGTGCGGCCGAACTCCTCCACATGTCCGGTCAACGCCATCCGGTCGATCTCCAGCAGCACCTTGCGCGCCAGACTGTAACCGTTGGAATGCAGCCCCGACGAACCCATCGCGATCACCACATCCCCCGGACGCACCCGGTCGGGCCCGAGCAGATCATCGGCTTCGACCACACCGACCCCGGTCGCCGACAGATCGTAGTCCTGGGCGCCCATCATCCCCGGATGCTCGGCCGTCTCACCGCCCAGCAACGCGCAACCGGCCCGCACACACCCCTCGGCGATACCGGCCACCAGCTCGGCCACCCGCTCCGGCACCACCTTGCCGACGGCGATGTAATCCTGCAGGAACAACGGCTCGGCCCCGCACACCACCAGATCGTCGACGACCATGGCCACCAGGTCCAGACCCACCGTGTCGTGCTTGTCCAGCGCCTGGGCCACCGCGATCTTCGTACCGACCCCATCGGTCGACGAAGCCAGCAACGGCTCCCGATAGCTCTTCTTCAGCGCGAACAACCCGGCGAAGCCACCGATCCCGCCCTGCACCTCGGGCCGGCTCGCCTTACGCGCCAGCGGGGCGAACAACTCGACAGCCCTGTCACCGGCCTCGATATCCACTCCAGCTGCGGCATAGGACGCACCGGCACCGGTGGGGTTCTGCTCAGTCATTGTCGGGGAAAGCTCCAAACCGAATTCGCGGATAATTGCCTGCTCAGAGTTTATGGCGTCGCCCCGAAGCGCGGGGGGCCGGGCTGTGTTTATCGGCGGCGCCTGCGGCGCCGCGGGGTCGAGGCCCCCTTGGTCTCGCCGTTCAGGCCTCGA
>NZ_BDBX01000076.1 GCF_001613205.1 Nocardia sienata NBRC 100364
CGCGCCAATAAACACAGCTCAGCTGAAGTGTTCGTCGAGGACCGCGCAGACGGCTTCGGCGAAATCGCCGACGGCGTCGTTGCCGAGGCACCGCGCATCCTCGGCCAGACCGGCCCACCGGTTGAGCAGCGCATCCGAGCGCGGCACCGACAGGCCGTGCTCGCGGGCGGCGGCGATGCGCGCGTGGTCGGCCGGCAGGAACCAGTAGGTACTCAGCCATACCCAGATCAGCCGGGCTTCGAGGATTTTGTCCGCGAGCAGTGCGTCGTCGGCGAGGGCCGGCCAGACGCCGACCACTTCGGCGCGCCACGCCTCCACCATCTGCAGGGCGCGTTCGCGGGAGAGTTCGATATCGCAGAGGCATCCGGGGAAGGAGACCAGAGCGTAGGCGATATCCAGGGTGGCGTCGCGGAACCCACCCCATTCGTAGTCGAGGATGCGGGCGCCTTCCTCGTTGAGGATCACATTGTCCGGGCACAGGTCCGACGGGCTGAACGCCCGGAACCGGCCGCCGGTGAACAGCCGCGCGCCGTGTGCGATCTGTTCGCTCACCTCGTCGGGAACGTCCATACCGAGTTCGCGGCGCAGCAGCGCCGGCATTTCCGCGACCGCGGCCTCGGCCTGCTGGGCGATTCCGTCGACCCGGTGCACGACATCGACGCGGCGCAGCAGCGCCACGAAATCGGGTTCGCGGCCCACGGTGGCGGCATGCATCCGGCCGAGCGCCTGCGCGAACGCCATCATGGCGTTGCGGGTGGCCGGTTCGGCACCGGACCGCAGCACATCGGTGAGTTTGGTGTTCTCGCCGAGATCGCTGAGGACGAGCAACCGGTCGGGCAGGCTGTGCGCGATCACGTAGGCGCCGGGGCGCTCGCCGCGACTCAGCGCGGTGGTGAACTGGTAGGACACCGCCTCCCGGAGGAAGGCCGAATCGACGCTGGCGACGCCCGGGGTGACGGTCACGTTCTTCGGGTCCGATACCGACCCGCGCACCTGCTTGATGATCAAGGTGCGGGGTAGCGAGAAAGCGTTTTCGGCGACCCGGACACGTAGGACGGTGGTCCGTCCACTGCCGCTGAGTTCGGTGGGGTCGCTCAGTTTCACCGGAGCACCCATTCGCTTTGTGAGCAACTGCTGTGCTGCGGATACGACTTCGGTGGCGCGTTCGGCCAGTAGTGCAGTCATCGCATCTCAAGTTACTCGCATCCGGTCACTTCTAGCGAGCGGTTGCACAACCTTTCCGTGTCGTTCGGCGTGTCCGCCGCGCTTCCCGCCGCGCGACCGGCCTGCTTGACACCGCTGTGCCGGTCGGGTTTTCTCGATCTGAACTGCTGTGCGCCACACCGGAAACCAGCTGCGTCGAAAGGTATGCCAGCGTGACCGACACACCGCGTTCCGCCCCGGCCGCTCCCGGCGATCCGGCAGGTGAGCAGCCTCCGGCCCCGGGCAGCCCGCGGCCCGCCCCCGCGCCCCAGGGCGGCAGCGCCGTGGTGAGCAGTGACACTCCGCTCCCCGGGGCCCCACCACCGGCGGGCAAACCGCCCGCGACCCAGCAGAGCACGGTGGAAGAGACACCGGGCGCGCCGCGCCACACCCCGCCGCCCGACCCCGCCGGGTCCGGCGCTCCGGCGCCGGGTATCGCAGGCACCACCCCGCACGGCACCACGGAGGTCGGCGGTGTCCCCGGACAGCCGGTGTACGGCCCGGCCGGCACCGGCCCGACCCCGGGCACCCGGACCTACGGTTACCAGGCCTACGGCAGCGGGATCCCGGGTCGGCTCGATATCGGCCACGCGCTCAGCTACGGCCTGGAGAAGTTCAAGTTCAACCCGGGCCCGTGGGTGGCGGTCACCTCGCTGGGACTGATCATCTACCTACTGGTCTGTCTGGTCGTCCGGGTGGTGGAGCCGCGCTCGGCGACAGGCCTGTTCGTCATCTTCGCCGCCGTCATGGCCGGGTTGTGGCTGCTCCAGGCCGCCATGGTGCGGGGAGCGCTGTACGAGACCGACGGGTACCGGCCGGGTTTCGGTTCGTACTTCTACCTGGGCGGCACGGCCAACGCGTTCCTGACCGCGCTACTCGCCTTCCTCGCGACCACGCTGGCCTCCGCGCTGTGCCTGCTTCCGGGGATCGCGGTGGGGATCGGCTGTATGTTCTCGCTGCATTTCGCGATCGAACAGGGGCAGAGTCCGGTGGAGGCCATCAAGTCCAGCTTCCTGCTGGTGCTGCGGGACCCGGTACGAGTGCTGCTCCTGGTGCTCACCGTGGTCGTAGTGACGGTCCTGGGCCTGCTGGCCTGCGGACTCGGCCTGCTGGCCGCGGGCCCGGTGGCGACGATCGCGGTCACCTACGCGTATCGCACGCTCACCGGGGGCCCGGTTTCGCCCGTGTAGCGGTGCTCAGGCACCGCCACCGGCCGGCGCCGCGGCCTGCTGCATCGCGCCGTTGCTCTCCGACCCCTTCCCCTTGGACTGGGGTGCGGCGTCCAGACCGGCTTCCTTGCGCTGCAGGGCGGTGATCGGCGCCGGCGCGTCGGTGAGCGGGTCGACCCCGCCACCGGTCTTCGGGAAGGCGATCACCTCGCGGATGGAGTCCAAGCCGGCCAGCAGTGCGACGATCCGGTCCCAGCCGAAGGCGATACCGCCGTGCGGTGGGGCGCCGAAGGCGAACGCATCCAGCAGGAAGCCGAACTTCTCCTGCGCTTCGGCTTCGCTGATCCCCATCACCTTGAACACGCGCTCCTGCACGTCCTTGCGATGGATACGGATACTGCCGCCGCCGATCTCGTTGCCGTTGCAGACGATGTCGTAGGCGTAGGCCAGCGCGGCGCCGGGATCGGTGTCGAAGGTGTCCAGTGATTCCGGCTTCGGCGAGGTGAATGCGTGGTGCACTGCCGTCCACGCCGAATATCCGAGCGCCACATCGCCGCTGGCGGTGGCGTCGGCGGCCGGTTCGAACAGGGGGGCGTCCACGATCCATACGAACGACCAGGCGTTCTCGTCGATCAGCCCCACCCGGTGCGCGATCTCCGAGCGTGCCGCGCCCAGCAGCGCCCGCTGCGCCTTGGCCGGCCCGGCGGCGAAGAACACACAGTCACCCGGCTCGGCGCCCACGTGCGCGGCCAGGCCGGCGCGTTCCTCCTCGGTGAGGTTCTTGGCCACCGGCCCGGTGAGGGTCCCGTCCTCGCCGACCAGTACATAGGCCAGGCCCTTGGCGCCGCGCTGTTTGGCCCAGTCCTGCCAGGCGTCGAGCTGACGCCGCGGCTGGCTCGCCCCGCCCGGCATGACGACCGCGCCGACGTAGGGCGCCTGGAACACCCGGAACGGGGTGTTCGCGAAGTATTCGGTGCACTCGGTGATCTCGACCCCGAAACGGAGGTCCGGTTTGTCGCTGCCGAACCGCCGCATCGCCTCGGCATAGGTCATATGCGGGATCGGCGTGGGAATCCGGTAACCGACGAGATCCCACAGCGCCACCAGGATGTCCTCTGCCAGCAGGATGACATCCTCCTGCCGCACGAAGCTCATCTCCAGGTCCAGCTGGGTGAACTCGGGCTGACGGTCGGCACGGAAGTCCTCGTCGCGGTAGCAGCGCGCGATCTGGAAGTAACGTTCGATACCGCCGACCATGAGCAACTGCTTGAACAGCTGCGGGCTCTGCGGCAGGGCGTAGAAGTTACCGGGCTGCAGCCGGGCGGGTACCAGGAAGTCGCGGGCGCCCTCGGGGGTCGACCGGGTGAGCGTCGGCGTTTCCACCTCGACGAACTCGTGCCGAGCCAGCACCGCGCGGGCTGCGGCGTTGACCTTGGACCGCAGCCGGATGGCATGGGCGGGACCCTCGCGCCGCAGGTCCAGGTAGCGGTACCGGAGCCGGGCCTCCTCACCGGGCTGTTCGTCGAGCTGGAACGGCAGCGGCGCGCTCTCGTTGAGCACTTCGAGTTCCTTGACATCGACCTCGACCGCGCCGGTCGGAAGTTCCGGGTTCTCGTTGCCCTGGGGCCGCTGCTCCACCACGCCGACGACCCGCACACAGTATTCCGCGCGCAACCGGTGCGCCTGCTCGGCCGCCGGGCCTTCCCGGAACACGGCCTGCGCCACTCCGGAGGCATCGCGCAGATCGATGAAGATCACGCCACCGTGGTCACGCCGCCGTGCCACCCAACCGGAGAGGGTAACGGTCTGACCGGCCTGTTCACTTCGCAATGAACCGGCCAAGTGGGTGCGCAGCACGGTATTCCTTTCGACGGTCGGAGCACACCGGGACGGCCTCCGGATGCGGTTGCCATCGTAGTGGGCCCCGGCGAGCGGACGTAAACGGATATATTGCGAGCACCCGAGCAGCTGCGGTGAACGCGTTCACAGACGGGATCAACCATGACCTTCGACGAGGGATCACAGATCGACCCCGGGCGCGCCTCGTCCGGTCCGGGCCGAGGCGGGAAAATCGCCCTCGGCGGCGGCGCCGGCGGTTTGATCGTCCTGGTATTGGCACTGCTGCTGGGTGGCGACCCGGGCTCGATGCTGGGCCAGTTCACCGGGGTCGAGGATGCGCAGCAGGGCACCGGAGAGACCGCTGGTACTCCCGAGCACTGCCGGACCGGCGCCGATGCCAACAAATACGTGGACTGCCGGGTGGTGCTCACCGCGCAGAGCCTGGATTCGGTCTGGTCGGAGCAACTGCCCGCGCAGACCGGTGTCGGCTACACCGAGCCGGGCATCCGCCTGTTCACCGGTGGCATTTCCACCGGCTGCGGCTACGCGAGCAGTGAAGTGGGCCCGTTCTACTGCCCCGGCGACCGGACCGCGTATTTCGATGTCGGTTTCTTCCAGGAACTGGTGGACCGGTTCGGTGCCAGTGGCGGGCCACTGGCCCAGGAGTACGTGGTGGCACACGAGGTCGGTCACCACATCCAGAACCTGCTGGGCGATATCGGCCGGGCGCAGCAGGATCCCCGAGGCCCGGAGTCCGGCGCGGTGCGCACCGAATTGCAGGCCGACTGCTACGGGGGCCTCTGGGCCCACTACGCGGACAAGACGCCGGCGCCTGGATCGGATACGCCGCTGCTGCTGCCGCTGACCGATACCGATATCGAAGATGCCCTGTCGGCCGCCTCCGCGGTCGGTGACGACCGGATCCAAGAAGCCGCGACAGGCCGGGTGAACCCAGAGGCCTGGACGCACGGCGCCGCCGATCAGCGCCGGAAATGGTTTCTCACCGGGTACCGCACCGGCGAGGTAGCCGCCTGCGACACCTATTCGGCCGGCGATTTGAGCAACCCGGCGGGCCTGCGCTGACCGCCGGGGCGGCCGGCTCAGAACTGGTTGTCGTAGCCCGCGTCCTCGTCGGCGTCCACCGCGCCGATGACCTCGGGCGCGGATTCTCCGAGCGGTCCGGTGAGATCGTCGTTGCCGGTGGGACTGCGGTAGGGATCCACCGTGCGCGAGTGTTCGTCGTCGTTGTTTCGCTGTCCGGCGGCGCCGCCCGGCGACCCCATGAACGAACTCGACGCCGGTGTGGTCGCGGCAGAGGGCATACCCGTCACCGGTACTCCCGGGCGAACCATACCCGTCAGCGGTGTCTGGCTCGCCCCGGGGACGCCGGGCAGCGACGGCGACCCGGGAGTACCCGGCGTAGCGCCGGGCGATCCGGTGGACAGGCCCGGGCCTCCCGTGGTGAGTCCGGGGCCGCCGGGCGTGGTGCTCGGGCTCCCGGAGTGCAGGCCGGCCAGGGTGGTGGCGGCCGGGTCGTCGCCGGAGCCCAGCGCCGATTCGAGCGCTGAGGTATCGGAGGCCATGCTCTGCGCCTGCTGCATGATCGGCTCGCCGACACTCTGGGCCACACTCTGCGCGGCCTCGGCGGCTTTCTGCCCGTCCACTCCGAGCAGGTTCTGCACCATCCCGCCCAGCTCCGTGGTCTTCCCGGCGAGATCACCGCGGGTGGCGTTGGCCACGATCACGGCCTGACCCAGATGCTCGGTCGCCGAGGCGATGAGGGCAGTTTGCGCGGGCGGCGTCATCACCACCGGGGCGAGTGCGACCGCCTGCCCCAGAAACGAGGTCGCGATAGTGCTGAGCTGGGCGTTGCCCTGCTGTACGACCGCGGCGGCGGCCTGGGTGAGGGCAGCGATATCGATACCGCGCTGACTGGTCTGGAGCCCGGAGTTGTTGGCCTCCTGCCCGGCGGTCTGCGCGGTCTGCGCGGCGTCGCTCTCCCAGACCTGCCCCATGGCGGTCAGGCTGCTCTTGCCCACCCCCATGGCGACCTCGATGATCTGGGAGGACTGGCTCAGTATCGCGGTCGGGTCCAAGGCTCCGATGACCCCGGTGCCGAAACTGCTCAGCAGGTCGCGGATCGGCTGGAACAGCACATCGATCCCGGGCAGGGCGGGCAGCGCGGCGCCACCGAGCAAGGCACCCACCGGATCGGCGGGCAGTGCCGGGGCGGCCGCCGCCGGTGTCGCCGCGGCCGCGGCGGGGGCGCCGGCACCGGAGGTGATACCGCCGGCAGCCGTGTTCAGCGCCTGCCCCAGCACGCCCTCGGCGGACTCGATCACCGGCGCCGCGGCCTCGTTGACGGCCCCGAGCAACTGGTTCGCCTGCGCCGAGGCATCTTCGGCCGCGCCGGAAAGGATGTTCTGCACATCTGCCGCATCCCCGCCCGGCCCGGCCGACCCCGGCAGACCCGTCGCGGGTATGCCGGTCGCCTGTGCTGCGTCGTCGGAAATCCGCCGGGAGAGTACGAATTCCGGCGCCTCCACCGGCTGTTCGCCCTCCGGCAGCTGGGCCAGCGGTACATCCTGGATGGCGGCGGCCGGGTCCGGTGCGGCCGGCGGCGCGGCGGTTTCCGGACCGTGCACGGGGACGGTCGGGGCCGCCTGCTGGAGTTCGGGGGCGATGAGGCCCGCGGAGGCGGTGGTGTCGAGCGGTTTCACAGACCACCTCCGGCCGCGCCGAGCATACCGGCCGTACCGTCGTCGGTGGCGTCGTAGTTCAACGCGGAGGTGAAGGCGGCCTCCGACAGTTTCTGGTACTTGGCCGACAGATCGTTGATATCGCGCGCCTGCAACACCTGGGCGGCGGCGAACATGGCCAGATAGTCGGCGCCGATCAAACCGAAAACCGGTGTCAGTGCTGCGACATTGGCCACGGCGTCGATATTGCCGGCCGCCGCGATCTCGGTCCCGATTCCGGAATTCGTGATTCCGAACGCTCGCAGCGCTTCGGTTGCTACCGAGAGATTACTCATCGAGCTCCCCCCTTGATTCTTCGTGATCATCATCGTGGCCACCGCGTGGAACGCCTCGTATGACGCAACGACGCGCACCCCTGCGGCACCAAATGGTTGCCGCCCGAATATAGCCCACTCGACCCGCCACACACGAGACGCGACTAAGCCGCAAAACTAGAACCTGTTGCAAATTAGAACAAGTTCTATATTCTCGTCTCCATGAAGGTCGCAGTGACCGGCGCAGCCGGCTACCTGGGTACGAATCTGCTCCCGCTGCTCGCCGAGCGGGGCGACGAGATCATCGCCATCGACCGGGTGGCACCCCGGCAGCCCGGCGCGGCGAACATCTCCTGGGTGAGCGCCGACGTCCTGGATCCCGAATCCATGCGCGCCGCACTCGACGGCGCCGAGATCGTCTATCACCTGGTCGCGGTGATCACCCTCGCCGACAAGCACGACCTGGCCTGGCGGGTGAACACCGAGGGCGTCCGGGTGGTCGCCGAGGCCGCGCACGCCGTCGGAGTACGGCGGTTCGTGCACGCCAGCTCGATCCACGCCTTCGACCAGTACAGCTGCGGCGGCGAGATCGACGAGACGACGCTGCGGTCCACCGACGCGAACCTGCCGGTGTACGACCGATCCAAATGGGCCGGCGAGATCGCACTGCGCGCGGTGGTCGACGCCGGCCTGGACGCGGTGATCTGCAATCCCACCGGAGTTTTCGGCCCGGCCGATCACGGCACCCCGCTGTCGCGTATCAACCGCTCGCTGCGCGATGCCGCGCGCGGCCGCATCCCGGCCATGATCGACGGCGGCTTCGATCTGGTGGACGTCCGCGATGTCGCGCGCGGTCTCGTCCTGGCCGGTGAGCACGGCCGGACCGGGGAGAACTATCTGATCGGCGGCGAGATGATCTCCATGCTGGACCTGTGCCGCGCCGCCGCGCGACACGGCGGGAAGAAGGGACCGCGCTTCTCCATCTCCCCGAAACTCGTCTCGGGACTCATCCCCGTGATGGAGCCGATCGGTAAGCGGCTCGGCACCGATATCGTCTCCAAGGCCGCGCTCGGCGCGCTGGTCTCGGCGCCACTGGTCGACCACGGCAAGGCCACCCGGGAGCTCGGCTACCGACCGCGCCCCATCGACGATACGGTGCGCGACCTGGTCGCGTTCTTCGCCGACCCGCACGCCCCGCTGCCCGATTTCACCCCGACTGCTTGACAGCGCATAGAACGCGTGTTCGACTGGTCCGGTGCGGTGGCAGAACCAAACCCTGGACGCCGACGACGGTGCGCTGCCCGGCCTGGACCGGGCCGGATTCGCCCGCACCGTACAGACTCCCGAATTCGACGGGATCACCTTCCACGAGGTGCTCTGTAAGAGTGCGCTGAACAAGGTTCCCGACGAATCGAATCTGCCGTTCCGGTGGACGGTCAATCCGATGCGCGGCTGTTCGCACGCCTGCCGCTACTGTTTCGCGCGTGGTTCGCACGAATACCTGGGACTCGACGCCGGAACCGATTTCGACACCCAGATCGTCGTGAAGACCAATATCGCCGCCGTGCTGCGGCGCGAGCTCACCCGTCGGTCCTGGCACCGGGAGAAAGTGGCGCTCGGCACCAACACCGACCCCTACCAGCGCGCGGAGGGCCGGTACCGTCTGATGCCCGGAATCATCGGCGCCCTCACCGATTCCGGGACGCCGTTCTCCATCCTCACCAAAGGCACGCTGCTGCACCGGGATCTGCCGCTGCTCACGCTGGCCGCGCGCGAGGTGCCGGTGCACCTCGGCATCTCGCTGGCGCTGCTGGAACCCGACCTGCACCGCGGCCTGGAACCGGGCACCCCGTCACCGCGCGCCCGGCTGGATCTGGTGCGCGCCTGCAGCGACGCAGGCTTCGCGGTGAACGTCATGGTGGCGCCGGTGATCCCGTATCTCACCGACGGCCGGTCCCAGCTCGACGAACTGTTCGGCGAACTCGCCGCCGCCGGTGCGGCCTCGGCGGTCGCGCTGCCCCTGCACCTACGCGGCAGTACCCGGGACTGGTTCCTGGGCTGGCTGGCCGAGCACCATCCGGCACTGCTGCGCCGCTACCGCCAGCTGTACCGGCGCGGTGCGGTGGTCGCCCCCGAATACGCCGGTTGGTTGCGCGAACGTATCGATCCGCTCCTGGAGCGGCACGGCCTGCTTCCCGGGCGCGAAGCAGAACCCCGCACCCCACCCGCCGCCGAGCCCCGCACCGCCCCCCAGCTCGAGCTCTTCGCCTGACCGGGCCGGGGCGTCCGGTGGTCCATGCCCTCCGGCCGGCCGCGTACGGCGGAGTTCCAGGTCATGGGCTCGGCACGCCGGGCGCACTACCCTGGTAGGTACCAGACAGGCAAGACGCAGGAGCACCTCGTTCCGCTTCCGCCGCCGACCCGGCCGCGTGCTTTTCCGGCGCGGCGACCATGCACCGGGGTAGGTTGGCGACCGGCAGCTCATTTCGACGAGGAAGTGAAGCACGCGTATGGTTTCGCACCACGACAATATCGGCCACCCAGCGACCGCTCCCGCCGAAAATGAAATCGGCACAGCGGTATTGGACCGCGTCGTCATTCGCTTCGCCGGCGACTCCGGCGACGGTATGCAGCTCACCGGCGACCGGTTCACCCACGAGGCGGCGGCCTTCGGCAACGATCTGGCCACCCAGCCCAACTTCCCGGCCGAGATTCGGGCACCGCAGGGGACGCTGCCGGGTGTGTCATCGTTCCAGATCCAGATCGCCGACCACGATATCCTCACCGCCGGTGATCAGCCGGATGTGCTGGTCGCGATGAACCCGGCGGCGCTGAAGGCCAATCTCGGCGAGTTACCGCGCGGCGGCACCGTCATCGTCAACACCGACGAGTTCACCAAACGCAACCTCACCAAGGTCGGATACGCGGCCGATCCGCTCACCGACGACAGCCTCGGCGAGTTCGTGGTCCACCAGGTGCCGATGACCTCGCTCACGCTGGCCGCCACCGAATCGACCGGGGTCGGCAAAAAGGACGGCCAGCGGGCCAAGAACATGTTCGCGCTGGGCCTGCTGTCCTGGATGTACGGGCGGCCCATCGGCGGCACCGAGCGGTTCCTGCGGGAGAAGTTCGCGGCGAAACCGGATATCGCCGAGGCCAATGTTCTCGCCTTCCGGGCCGGTTGGAACTACGGCGAGACGACCGAGGCCTTCGCCACCACCTACAGCGTCGCCCCCGCGGTCCTGCCCGCGGGTACCTACCGGCAGATCACCGGTAACACGGCACTGGCATACGGGCTGATCACGGCCGGTTCGCTGGCGGGCCTGCCCGTGTTCCTGGGGACATATCCGATCACCCCGGCCTCCGATATCCTGCACGAGCTGAGCAAACACAAGAACTTCGGCGTCACCACATTCCAGGCCGAGGACGAGATCGCCGGGATCGGCGCGGCGCTGGGCGCGTCACTCGGCGGGGCGCTGGGGGTCACCAGCACCTCGGGCCCCGGGCTGGCCCTCAAGAGCGAAACCATCGGTCTGGCCGTGATGACCGAGCTCCCGCTCGTGATCATCGATGTGCAACGCGGCGGCCCGTCCACCGGGTTGCCCACCAAGACCGAGCAGGCCGATCTGCTGCAGGCCCTCTACGGTCGCAACGGCGAATCCCCGGTGGCCGTGCTGGCGCCGCGTTCGCCCGCCGATTGTTTCGCCACCGCGGTGGAAGCCGCGCGGATCGCCCTCACCTACCGGACTCCGGTGCTGCTGCTGTCCGACGGTTCGATCGCCAACGGATCCGAACCGTGGGCCATCCCGTCGGTGGCCGAACTCGAACCCATCGACCCGGGCTTCGAGACCGAGGCGGAGGGCGAGTTCCTGCCCTACGCCCGTGATCGGGAAACCCTGGCGCGTCCGCTGGCGGTCCCGGGCACCGCGGGCCGGGCCCACCGGATCGGCGGGCTGGAGAAAGCCGACGGCAGCGGCGATATCTCTTATGATCCGGCCAATCACGATCTGATGGTGCGGTTGCGCCAGGCCAAGATCGACGGGATCACGGTGCCGGCGGCCGAGGTCGACGATCCCGACGGTGGCGCAGAGATCCTGCTGGTCGGCTGGGGCAGCTCCTACGGACCGATCGGTGAGGCGTGCCGGCGGGTACGACGCCGAGGCACCGGAGTGGCCCAGCTGCATCTGCGGCATCTCAATCCGCTGCCGCCCGATCTGGGCGAGGTGCTGCGCCGGTACCCCACGGTGGTCGCCCCCGAGATGAACGGCGGCCAGCTGGCCATGCTGCTGCGCGCGAAGTACCTGGTGGATGTCCAACCGTGGACCAAGGTCGCCGGTACGGCGTTCTCCGCCCAGGAACTGGTGGGTGTCATCGACGCGGCACTGGACGGCACCCTGGCCGAACTCGAGCACGACAAGGCCCGCGCCGCGCGCGCCCGGGCCACCTATCGCACGAACGGGGGCGCGTCATGACCATCATCGAGACATCGCTGACCGGGACCGAACTGGGACTCACCCCGGTCTCCGGACTGTCCGGGGTGCCGACCGCGGACAGTCCGCAGAAGGCCAAGGACTACACCTCCGACCAGGAGGTGCGCTGGTGCCCCGGCTGCGGCGACTACGTCATCCTCGCCACCGTGCGCGGTTTCCTCGCCGACCTCGGCCTGCGCCGGGAGAATCTGATGTTCGTCTCCGGGATCGGCTGCTCGAGCCGCTTCCCCTACTACCTCGACGCCTACGGTATCCATTCCATCCACGGCCGCGCGCCGGCCATCGCCACCGGTATGGCCGTGACCCGACCGGATCTGTCGGTCTGGGTGGTCACCGGCGACGGCGACGCGCTGTCCATCGGCGGCAACCATCTGATCCACGCGCTGCGCCGCAACGTCAATATGACGATCCTGCTGTTCAACAATCGGATCTACGGCCTGACCAAGGGCCAGTACTCCCCCACCTCGGAACCGGGCAAGGTGACGAAATCGACCCCGATGGGTTCGGTGGACCATCCGTTCAACACCCTGTCGGTGGCCCTGGGCGCCGAAGCGACCTTCGCCGCCCGTGCCCTGGACTCCGACCGCACCGGCCTGAACGAGGTGCTGCGCGCCGCCGCCGAACACCGCGGCACCTCCTTCGTGGAGATCCTGCAGGACTGCCCCATCTTCAACGACGGATCATTCGATGTACTGCGCCGCGGGGACAGCGAATCCCGGCTCATCCGCCTGCGCCACGGTGAGCCGCTGCGGTTCGGCGCCGAGGGTGAATTCGCCGTGGTGCGCAGAGGGTTCGGTCTCGCCGTGGTGCCGTCGGGCAATGTCCCCGACGACGAGATCGTGGTGCACGACGCGCACACCGACGACCCCGAATACGCCTACGCGCTGTCCCGGCTCTCCGATCAGGACCTCGACCATGTGGTCACGGGCGTGTTCCGGGCGGTGGACCGGCCGGCCTACGACGACGGGGTCCGGGCCCAGACCGCCGCGGCCCGGGAACGGTTCCCCGTGACCGCGGATTCGCTGCAGAATCTGCTCACCGGCTCCGAAACGTGGACGGTGGGCTGAGCGTCTCGCCGACGCCACCGGGTCAGTACAGGGTCGCGATCTCCTGATCGGTGAGCACGATCGGAGCGACATAGTCCTTGGCCCGGGTCAGCGTCACCGCGCGGTACAGCGGCCGCTGCGGAAGTGGTGCGTCGCGGGCCTCGGCGCGCAGCTGATGAACGAGCAGATCGGCGATCGAGAGCGCGGCGGGGAGATCACTGCGCACCAGGGCGTCCGCCAGCCGCCGCAGCCCCAGCAGATGCAGCTCGCGGCCGCTCCCCGCGTCGGTGTACATGGCCAGCGGGACGACCTGCCGGTCGGGACCGGCGGTCAGTCGTAGCACCAGGCGGCTGAGCCGGCCCGGATACACCAGCAACTCGACACCGGTGACGGCCGCGATATCGAGCGATCGGGTGCCGAGCAGGGTGCGCGCGCTGATCGAGGTCCCCCGGAGCCACAGTCGGCGCCGCGGCACCGCCAGGGCGTAGCCCACGGCCGGTACGGCCACCACCAGCGCCGCCACCAGCCCGACCAGCGGGCCGAACAGGAGTCCGGCGATCACGCCGACCGCGAGAGCGAGCGCGAGGGCGATAGACGCCAGTCGTCGCAGCACCGGCGTGTAGACCTCCGGGGCGACCAGATCCAGCCCGATTCGCTGGGCGTCGTCGGGCAGGGGTGCATCGGTCACGGGAGGCGCTTTTCGATCGGAGGACGGGGTCGCACCGGACAGTACTACGACCCGTCGGACAGCGCGGATCACCCGGCCTGGCAGTCCGGCGACCCGGCAGACCGGCAATGCGGCCGATCCGGCCGCATTCGGGCAGCGAACAGGTCACCGGCTGCGTGGCCGGGCCGGAGCAATCCGCACGGTGGCCGGGCCACAGCGGCCGATGCGGCTACCGCGCGGCCAGCGTGGCGACGATCTCGCCGAGCGGGATCTGCCGCTGGTCACCGGTCTGCATATCCTTGCACCCGATGGTTCCTTCGGCCAGATCGCGATCGCCCAGGATCAGCGTGTACCGCGCACCCGACCGGTCCGCGGCTTTCATGGCGCCCTTCACTCCGCGGTCGCCATAGGCCAGATCGACCCGGACCCCCGCGGCGCGCAACTCACCGGCCAGAACCACCATGCGTTGCTTGGCGGCGTCACCGAGCGGGACACCGAACACTTCACAGCGGGCCGGGTCACCCGCCGCGACGCCTTCGGCGGCCAGCGCCAGGACCGTGCGGTCGACACCGAGACCGAATCCGATCCCGGACAGCTCCTGCCCGCCCAGCTCGGCCATGAGTCCGTCGTAGCGGCCGCCGCCGCCGATCCCCGACTGGGCACCCAATCCGTCGTGCACGAACTCGAAGGTCGTCTTCGTGTAGTAGTCCAGCCCGCGGACCATGCGCGGGTTCAGGACATACGGCACGCCGAGCGCGTCGAGGTGCGCGAGGACCTGGTCGAAGTGGGTCTTCGCGGACTCGGACAGGTGATCGATCATCAGCGGCGCCGTCGCGGTCATCTCCCGCACCTCGGGCCGCTTGTCGTCGAGCACACGCAGCGGGTTGATCTCGGCCCGGCGCCGGGTCTCGGCGTCCAGGTCCAGTCCGAAGAGGAACTCCTGCAGCCGCTCGCGGTACTGCGGGCGGCAGGTCTGGTCACCGAGCGAGGTGATCTCCAACCGGAACCCGGTCAGGCCCAGGCTGCGGAATCCGGTATCGGCGATCGCGATGACCTCGGCGTCCAGGGCGGGATCGTCGACGCCGATGGCCTCCACGCCGACCTGCTGCAGCTGCCGGTAGCGGCCCTTCTGCGGCCGCTCGTAGCGGAAGAAGGGGCCGGCGTAGCTCAGCTTGACCGGTAGCTGGCCGCGGTCGAGGCCGTGCTCGATCACCGCGCGCATCACCCCGGCGGTGCCCTCGGGACGAAGGGTGACACTGCGCTCACTGCGGTCGGAGAAGGTGAACATCTCCTTGCTCACCACATCGGTGGACTCGCCGACGCCCCGGGCGAACAGTTCGGTGTCCTCGAAGACCGGCAGCTCGATATGCCCGTACCCGGCGAGTCGGGCGGCCCGGAGCAGACCGTCGCGTACCGCGACGAACTCGGCCGAACCGGGCGGAACGTAATCCGGCACCCCCTTCGGGGCGGAGAAGCTGCTGGTCTTGGTCACGGTGAACCAGTTTCCCCCACCCGCCCCGGTCGAGTCCAACCGGTTCCGTCACACCCGGGCCCCGAGACGGCCGGTCCGGTGGATATCCGGGAGCCGGACGCCGGAGATGGCAGACTCTAGTGCCGGAAGCAACAGACCAGCCGCGACCGGCCGGGCCTGCCGGCCCGGCCGCCGCACGGGAGGAACGTGGTAGTGCCCAGCAACGAACAACGCCGAGCGGCGGCGAAACGCAAGCTGGAACGACAGCTCGCCAACCGGGCCGAACGCGCGCGCAAGCGTAGACAACTGACCATCGCCGGATCGGCGCTCGGAGTCGTCGTGGTGATCGCCGCGGTGACCGGGGTGTACTTTCTGACCCGCGGCGGCGAGAGCGCCGATACGGCCTCCAATGCCTCGCAGACACCGGACGCCTCACTGTCCAGTACACCGGGCGCGGCCCCGCCCCCGCCCGCGGCCGCCAAACCGGCCAGCGTGAACTGCACCTACCGGGACAGCGCGGAGCCCGCGTCCAAGCCGGTGCAGAAGCCCCGTGCGGAAGGTATCCAGACCGGCGACGGCAACTCCTCGCTGAGCATCAGCGTGGACAGCAATCAGGGACCGATGGGGCTGACGCTGAACAACGCCGAGTCACCGTGCACGGTCAACAGCTTCGCCAGTCTGGCCGGCCAGGGCTATTTCGACGGCACCAATTGCCACCGGCTCACCCAGGGCGAGGGCCTGAAGGTGCTGCAGTGCGGTGATCCGACCGGCACCGGCACCGGTGGCCCGGGGTACGAATTCGACAACGAGTACCCCACCGATCAGTTCGCGCCCAACGATCCGGCACTGCAGCAGCCGATCAGTTACGGACGCGGCGTGCTGGCCATGGCCAATGCCGGGCCGGGCACCAACGGCAGCCAGTTCTTCATCGTGTACGGCGATTCCATGCTCCCGCCGAACTACACGATCTTCGGCACCGTGGACGAGGGCGGCCTGGCGACCCTGGACAAGATCGCGGGTCAGGGCCAGGACGAGTCCAACGGTCCCGGCGACGGTAAACCCACGCAGCCGGTCACGCTGAACTCGGTCCGGATCGACTGATCCCGGCGGCCGCGCCGTCCGGCGCGTTCGGCTCACCTCGGTTTCCGGCGATATATGCTGGTCGGCGCAACGTTGCGCAGACTGAGCCCCTACATCTCGGGTAATCTCGAAAAAGGGAGTGCGCGTGAGCAAGTCGTGCTCCCGGCCGCAGTTCCGGGCCGGGGCGCCGCTCGCGAGTTCTCCCGGTGTTCGCGTCGCGCCGGGCGAGCCTTCGCCGGGCGGTTCCGCGGGCGCGCCGGCGGATCGGCGATCCGTCGGCGCGGTCCGTTACGCCGGGGCACCACAACATCCAATAGTGCACACCGCAGTATCGGGGAGCAGCCATGTCCGAGGAACTGGACGACATCGGCCGGGAAACCGCGGCCATGATGAAGACGATGTTGCAGATCGCGACATTGGTCGCACTCAAGGCCCGGGAGCGCGGTCAGCGTGAAGCCGAAATGCGGGTCAAGATGACCGAAGCCCGGGTGAAGGAGGCGCGGGAGCTGCAGATCCGTGAGGCGCGCGATGCCAAGGCCAAGGACCCGCGTAACCTCGCCCTGGCCCAGACCATTTCGCGGTCGGTCGCGGAGATCGGGCCACCGGGCACCTCGGTACCGCACCGGGAAGCGCCCGGTTATCGCGGCGTCCAGCTCGAGAAGGACCGCTTCTCGATGAGTTCGTTCGCCGAGAAATCCGATCAGACGAGCGGCGCGGCGGACGCGGTGCGCTACGACTCGGTGGAGCGACGGGCGGCTCTGGCCGCGCATCTGGCCAAGATCGGTGTCGCACCGGAACTGGCCGCGGCCCGGATGCTGGTCGAGGTCGGCCAGGCCACCCCACCCAGCGAGGCGGTGCGCAACCGGCCCGATCGGGCGCCGTCGGTACAGCGCGCCCGGGAGCAGGAACTCGCCCGGGGTCTCGAACGCAGCCGTTAGGCCTCGATTCCGGCCGGAACAATACGAGAACGCCCGTCCGGCAGGACGGGCGTTCTCCGTATTCGGTGCCACCGACGCGGGGTCAGCGTTTGACTTCGCTACCGGCCGGACGGACAGGAGCCTCGGCTTCTTCGGTGCTGTCGAACGGATCGCTGAACATTCCGTCGGGCGGAGCCGTCAGCGGCAGTGGCACCAGCATGTCCTTGTGCCCGTTGCGCACGCTGCAATATTTGAAGGGGCCCTTCGGGTCGAGGAGGACGGCCATGTGCTGGTCGGCATGATCGAGGAACCAGACACTCATACCGGTGGCGCCGTCCTGCCGCAGATGCTCCCAGGCCCGCCACATCGCGTCCAGGCGCGCGATGGCCTCCGTATGCTTCCACCACTCCGGGCACCACACGGTATCGCTGAGATCGCTGACCTGCCGGCGATAGACGACGCTGAGGTAGTTCTCGACGAACTCCACCACGTTCTTGTAGGTCGGTATCTGCCGCTCTCGGGAAGTCTCGGTCACAGCGGTCGAACCTCCTGCCTCTCTCCCGGCCCGTTCTCCGGGCCCGGTGGTGTTCCGCCCGGACCGTTATCCGGCGTCGTCTGCGCTCCCGCCGGCTTCTTGTCCAGGATCGTCGGCGCGCCCGCCGGGCCGGGATCCGGATCGGCGGGCTTGTCCTTGATCAGCGCGGGGGAACCGATGAGATCGGTGACCAGAGTCTTGCGCTGCGGGTCGTGCTGTTCGATGGATTTCTTCACCGCGTCCGCGTAGTCGCCCTCCCACCAGGGCACCGTGCGGACCAGTACCGGTGGGGCGCCGGACGAGAACACGATCGCCCGTCCCCGCGGCAACGTCGCCAGCGCCTGCACAGTGAAGGTCTTGGAAGAACCCAGTGACCGCGAATAGCTCTTACCGCCCTTGGATTCGGAGACCGAGGCGGAGATGGCGGAGTGCTCGCCGATGGCCTCGGACCGTTCTCGCAGGAAGTTGGTGTCGTCGACGCCGCTGCCGAGCACCTTGATATTGGCCGCCGACCACAGTGCGTTCATCCCGTCGTCCCCCCAGCACCGGGCGCCCTGCGCCCACGACTGCAGCACCGTCATGACCACGATGCCGCGGGAGCCGAAGTGGCTGTACTGCTTGGGCAGATCCTTCCACCGGACCACGTTCGCGGCCTCGTCCAGCACCGCCAGCAACGGAATCGGCAAGCGTCCGTAGGCCGAACGCGACGCTTTGCGCATGGCCACATCGATCACGGCCTCGGTGAGCGCGCTCACCAGCGGGGCCGCCGACCCGCGGCCTTCCAGCGACAGGCTGTAGAGGGTGCCGTTCTTCTCGATGAACTCCAGTTCGTCGAACTGGGCCCGGGCCGGCTCGTGCTTCTGCGGGTCGTGCGGGGTGATCCACTTGTGCACATTGCGCAGCTTCAGGCAGCGCACCATCTTCTTGGCGGTGCCGAAGATACCGCTGCGGGTCCGCGGGTCGGCGTTGTACTGGGCCGCCAGACCGGAGGCGGAGAAATCGTGGCCCGCGTCGCGCAGGAACTTGATCGGTTCGATGTTCTGCGGATCGGTGACCCATTCCCAGATCTGGGTGATCGGCTTCTTCGCGATCGCCGCGGCCAAAAAGAGCCCGGCCAGCAGATCCTCGGCCTCCGGATCGAAAAAGGCGTCGTTGCGGGAATCGGAACCGCTGTCGCTGTCGGCGAAATGGCCGGCCAGGCGAGCGGCCCGCATCTCGCATCCGTCGCTGTTCGCGTCCACCCAGGCCAGTGGATTCCAGTACCAGGTGGGCTCTTCGGCGGCCACACCCTGTGGGTCGAAAACGAAGGTGCGGCTGCCCTTGGCCTCGCGGACATCGCGGGTCGCGTCCACCACATCGCGTTTGTTGGAGGTGGCCAGGACCGGTCCGATGGCGGTCAGGATCGCCGGGATGACCCGTGAGGTCGATTTGCCCTGCCGCGGCCCCCAGATGTCCAGGTGCAGATCCTCATAGGAGCCGTACAGCATCGTGCCGTCGGCGACGGCGACGCCGATCGGCACCCCGGGTGCGTCGTTGTAGCCGAGCTTGACGCCCATGTTCTGGGCCTTCTCCCGGACGCCGGCCTCGGTCAAGGCGGCGATGGCGCCACCGTTGCCCATCACATCGGCCTTGTCGTCCACGGCGAGACGGCCCACCAGCCGTCTGGCCGTGGCCCGCCGCCGATACAGCACGAAAAGGGCCAGCGCGAGCAGTACGAACAACAGGATCACCGTCGTACCGGTGGGCCAGTGCAGCTCGCCCTTGACCATCCCGGCCACGATATCGATCGGGTTGATCGGCATGTCCTGCTTCTGCAGCGAGAGCATATTGCCCAGGTGCAGGGCCACCCATACGGTTCCCAGGACGGC
Organism: Nocardia sienata NBRC 100364; assembly: GCF_001613205.1. GTDB lineage: Bacteria > Actinomycetota > Actinomycetes > Mycobacteriales > Mycobacteriaceae > Nocardia > Nocardia sienata. The sequence goes on from NZ_BDBX01000076.1 coordinate 19,299, forward strand.
GCCGCCGACGTAGATCGCGATGAGGGTCAGATCGGGCCCGACCACGGCCGGGTCCTTCACCGGTTTCTTCTTGGCCATTACTGCCTCCTGAATGATGCCTGCCGGATCACCGGTAGCCGTCCAGACGCCAGCCCTGCGGCGTACGAACAACGGTCGCGATGACGGTGGACGGCGCCAGGGCTTCCTCCCGGCCGTCCGGGTAGACGACGGTCTGCTCGATTCCGATCTTGAATTGCTGCACGCCCGGATCCGGTCCGGCCGGCGGACGATCGCCGGAGGCGAAGGTGAACGCCTCCACCCGTGCTCCGGCCGCCGCCCAGTCACCCCACTGCAGTGACACCGCCGGAGCGCCGGCGGTGCCCGTCGACGCGTCCAGTACTCGGACCAGACTGGGACCCAGCCATTTCCGCGCTCGTTCCAGCGAAGCGCCCGGAACCTCGGTGGCGGGCTCCCACTGATAGATCTCGCGCAGCGCCGCCACCGCGACCCCGTCCGGGGTCACCGGATCCGGGGCGGGCACGGCCTCGAGCCGCCGGGTGGTCGAGGTGGCCACGGTGCCACCCGATCCCACATCCTCGCCACTGCCGCCGCATCCGCTCAGTACCGTGATGCCCAGCATCAGCACCACCACCAGTCCCGCACCAGCACTCGTCCTCTCGTTCCAGGCTAACCGCCCGGACCTCGTAAACGGCGGCGATCCGCGCGTGTTCACAGCACCCTCCTCGCCCGGGCGTCGCCGGGTACGGCAGTTTCGGCCACCCCACCGGGAGAGTCCGCGGTCAGCGCGGGCGCCGCCTGGATCATCTGCCCGTTCCCGCTGTAGATCCCGACCCGCGCGGGTCCGCGCGGCCCGAATTCGCTGAACACCAGATCCCCCGGCTGCACCTCGGCGAGCGGCACCTCGGCGCCGGCCTCCCACTGCTGCTCGGCGGTACGCGGCAGCGAGACCGCACCGGCCGAGGCGGCGAATACCGCCGCAGAGGTCAGGCCCGGGCCGTCGAGCCCACCACCGCTGGGCCCCTGGGGGCCACCGCCACCCCATACGTACGGGGTGCCCAGCCATTCGTGCGCGGCCTGAACGACCTGATCCCCCGCTGCTCCCTCACTGTCGGGGGCGAAACGCCCCGTGGCCCCCGGGTCGCGGTATTCCGCTTCCATGGCCAGGATGTTCGAGACGTAGGGCTGGGTCTCGGAGTAGTGCGCGGCCACCTGATTCGGCATACCGCCCGATGCCAGCACCGCGCCCTCACCGGCGTTGTAGGCGGCCAGGGTCAGCGCCACCACATCGCCGTGGACCCGCCCCTCGCCGATCCAGCCGGTGATCTTGTGCGCGATCGCGCACATGTACCGGCCCTGTCCGACAATGGCGTCACCATCGTCCCAGACGCTGGCCACCCCGTTACCGTCGGCATCGATCACATACGGCTGGCCGTCGTCGGGATTGATACTCGCGGCGGTGCCGGGCAGGAACTGCGCGAGCCCCTGCGCGCCCGCGGGCGAGGTGAGCCCGCGCCGGAAACCGGACTCCTGCCGCCCCTGCGCGGCCAGCAGGGACGGGGTGACCTCGGGGCACAGCGAACCCGCGCGGCGGTACCAGATCTCCAGTTCCGGTGGCACTTTTCCGTTGGCCAGTGCCCCACCCGGTGTACCGAAGCCGCGCACACACGCCGGATCGGTCGAATACGCGCGGGCGCCACCCAGATCCGGGGTGGGCGCACCGTCGAGCCAGGGCATCGGGTCGATCTGCCGGCCGCCGGTGAACCGGCCGCCCGGCACGATCTCGAAATGCAGATGCGGACCGCTGGATTCGCCGGCCGATCCGACTGCGCCGATATGCTGACCGGCCTGCACGACCTGGCCGACCCGCACCAGTACGCCGCTGTCCCACATATGCCCGTACACCGCGGAATACGCGCGTCCGTTGCCCGCATCCACCGAATCCACCACGATCCAGTTGCCGAAACCGGAGGCCGGGCCCGCGGCCACCACGATTCCGTCGGCCACCGAGAAGATCGGAGTGCCGTCCGGCGCGGCCAGGTCGATACCCTTGTGCCCGCCGCCACGCGAACCGAAGACATCCGACACCGAATAGGTGCCGGCGGCCATCGGCCAGCTGCGACCCAGCGGACCGGCCCCGGCGGCCAGCGAGGGCGTCGCGATCGCGGTGGGGTTGGCGGTGGACCCGTCCGGCATTCCCGGCTCGCCGGCCGCACGCGGGTCACCCGGCGGGTATCCGCCCAGCGGCGGCAACGTCGCCTGGCTCGGGTCCAGCACCGACCCGCCCTCGCACGGGTCGTCCACGGCCGGCATGACGATGACGAGGATGACCGTCATCAGGCCGAGTACCAGACCGAGGCAGGTCCACAGCACCGATTTCGCGTTCACCGCACTCCCGCGGGGTTCACGTCTCGCGCCGGGTTTCGTTGAGAGTGTCGGCCAGGGCGCGGTTCACCTCCGCGGCCGCCGCCAGTTGCTGCTGCAGCGCGGCGACCTTGCGGCGCAGGGCGGCCGCGTCCATCCGCTCCAGGCTCGGCCCCTCCGCCGCACGCACCCAATTGCGTACCGAATTGGTATGCACTCCGATCTGTTCGGCGACCAGCCGGCATGCCTCCGATTCGCTGCGCAGTTTGCCGGTGAGCGCCACGACCTGTTCCACCGCGGCGGCCCGGACCTCCGGCGAGACCCGGCGATAGGACCGATGCGGCATCATGAATGGCTCCCGCCTACCGGATATGAACTGTCCGGCGCCGCGGCCTGTTCGGCGGCATAGCGCCCCGGGTAGGAGGTGAATTCCTCGAAACGCTGGTTGGTGTCGTGAATTCCGCTGAGCTTCTCGGCCGCCGTGAACTCCATATGGAAGGGGATTCCCGGCCGCCGGTCCTCACCGATCTTCAGCAGGAACTTGCCGGTTCCCGGCGGGGACGGTCTGACCTGACCGGGCCGCAGGGCCTCACCGGTCAGCGCCTGCGGGGCCGACCAGCTGGTCACCATCTCCTCTTCGGCCGCGGTGAACGGCACGGTGCTGTCCAGACGTTTGATCTCCTCGGCGGGCAGGGCGCCGAAGATCTTGGCGCGGGCCCGCTCCAGGAAACCGAGGGCCTTGGCGATGGCCGCTTCCGAACCCAGCGACTGCAGGTCCTTGATGGTGTGGCTGATCATGATCAGCGCGGTGGCGATACCGCGCTGCAGACGGGTGAGTTCGTCGACCCGGTCGACCATGAAATCCCCCAGGCCCAGCACCTGCCACAGCTCGTCCATCACGACCTGGAAGTACCGCTGCGGAGCCATACCCGCGTCGGTGAGCGTATGCGCCGCCTCGACGGCGGCGAATCCGTCGGCCCAGCAGGCCAGCATGACGGCGGCCTTGAGCTTTTTGTCCCCGTTGGGGATATGGGAGACATCGATGCACACCGCGACCGAATCGGTATCGATCGGCACCGAGGTCTGCCCGTTGAACACCGCGCCGAACGGACCCTGGGTGAGGGCACGCAGTGACCGCCGCAGCCCACGGATCGCCTCGTGATACTCGGTCGGGCTGTCGGCACCGGCATCGAGCATCATCTCCTCGCCGCCGGCGACGATGACCTCGAGCAGATTCTCCATGATCGGCGGCTGATCCGGGGTGAATCCGCTACCCGGCCGGTACAGGATCCGCAGTGCCGTGGAGATCAGTGTCTCCTCGTAATCGCGCACCCGCGCCCCGCGTACCAGTTCCACCAGGCCGGCGATCAGCGTCACCTGCCGGGCCCGCAGATCCTGCAGCACCTGCAGCTGCAACTCGGGATGCGCCTCGAGCCGCGGCACGATATCGCCGAGCACACCACCGGCCAGCGGGTTGAGTTTGCCGTGGCCGTAACCGAGATCGATCACCTGACCGCCGACCAGTTCCACCAGCCGCCGATAGTCGGGTTTCACATCGGCCAGCACCAGCGGGGTGATGTTCTGCGCGACCCCGCCGAGCACGATCCGCCGCACCAGCGACGATTTACCGAAGCCGTTCAGACCCAGTACGAACAGGCTCGGCGCGGTGATGAAACTACCGCGCATGAACCAGTTCATCGGATCGAAGCACACCGGCGCGCCGGTGTGCAGATGGGAACCGAGCGGGGTACCGATCAGCGGTGCGCCGGCGCCGACCGACCACGGCCACAGTCCCGCGACCTGCGCGGTGGTGGCCCGGTACTCGACCGGGCGGCCCACCACGTTCATCCGGCCACCGCCGGCCCCGGCGAACCCGCGGTCGGTCAGCTGGGCGGTCTGGCGGTCGAATCCGTCCTGGTATTCCTGTTCGGCGCGCGCGGCGTAGTTGCGGCGGCGGATATCGTCGGTGCGGATCCGGAAGGTGGCCCAGGCGGCCCGGATACCCGCGCCTTCCCTGCTGACCTCCTCGAGCCGCGAGCGGGTGGCCGCGTCGAGCAGCGGCGGACCCTGCTGCCGGCGCTTCTCGGCCCGCGCCTTCGCCCGGCGGGCCGCCTTGTCGAATTCCGGTGTGCCCATCGCACGGTCGGCGGCCGTATCGACCCGATTGCGGCGAGCCCGCTCCCGGCCGCCCGCCTCACCGTCGCGTCCGGTACGGGTCCGGCGATCGGCCCGCGAGCGTTCGGGATCGCGCCGCTCGGTGGCACCGGATCCCCGCTGCCCGTCCCGGTCGGCCCGGATACGCCGTTCGTCGTCCCGGCCGGAGCGCGACCGTTCGCCGGTGGCGACCCGGGTTCTGTTGCGCTCCCGTACGGGTGGCTCGTGCTCGCGTGCCATCAGTCGTTCACCCCGCCAATGCTTTGGGAATGGTCGCGTGCTCGGGCAGGATCACCCCGCAACCGAGCGATGCCGCGAAGGCCGCCGCCTGGTAGCGGTAGCAGCGGCGGATCTTGAGCCGGGCCTGCGTGGACAGATCGCGCGTGATGGCCTCGATCCGCGGCAGATCACCGCGGTTGGGCTCGGTGATGGTGACCAGGGCACCGAACCGCGTGACACCGTGACCGCGCGCCTGCTCCTCCCGGGCCTGCTGGGTCGCGCCGACCCGCAGGGTCGCCGACGCCGACACCACACCGCGTTCGCTCTGCTGAGCGACGAGGGCGTTCTTGAAATCGTCGTCGACGATCTCGGCCGCGTCGGCCGCCGAATGCGGCCGGTACACGATGGCGATCCGCTTGCGCGGCACCTCCGGATTCGGCGCCAGCAGCCGCTGCAGCACCCGCTCGTCCACCGCGCCCTCCGGGGCGGTGTCCATTTCCCAGGTCACCGACCGGCCGCCGTCGTGGATGAGGTGATCCCACTTCTCGTCGTGCGAGACCGGCCCGGCGTCGGCCCAGTCCAGGCCGTGGCCCTCGGGCTCGCCCGCGGCCACCTCGAGGTCGGCCTGCGAGGCCGGATCGTAGCTGCGCCGAATGAACGAGATCACCTCGTCGGCCGACATGGGCTGGGCCCGGACGCCTGCTTCGGCGAGCGCGGCGCAGATACCCGGTAGCCGGCGGCCGATCTCGACCGCTTCCTCCGCCGGATTCTTGCGACGTTCGGCGGTGGTGGCCTTGAAGGTGATGGCGACCCGGGGCAGCAGTTGTACCCGCTCCTGCGGCAATTCGGTGGCCAGCTCGTACATCACCTGCTGCGCCAGATCCGGCGCCTCCGGCCGCGTAATGGTGGAAACCTCGGTGAGCAGCCGGTTCCCGGTTTCCGGGACGGTGTCGATCACCGGCACCACGGCGACGATATCGCTGGTCTGGCCGACCGAGGCGAGGAAGGTGCCCCAGGCCGATACCCAGCGATCGATCACCGGCTGGTCCACCGCCTCGTGCCCCTGCGGCCACGCCCGCAGCACCACCGTGTACTGCGCGAACTGCGGCAGGTGGATCATCCCGAAGCTGTAACCGCCGGCATCGATGCCCTCGTAGAGCTTGGAGGGCGCGAGCAATCCCGGCAGCCGGGTGAAACCACCCGGCACCCGGGAGAACCGGCCGCCGCGGTACACGTGCTCACCGCGGCTACGCGAACGCATCCAGTGGAACATCATCAATCCCGTCTCGTAGCCCGAACGCCCACCGCGTCGCATGACCAGGGGCGCCATGATCACCACACCGACCCCGCCCACGATGGCACCCCACTGGAAACCGCCGATCATGGCGGTGAGCAGCGCGGTGATCACCACCACGAAGCCGAGCACGGTCTCTTCCCACCGCAGCCCGAAAAGTCCGGCGCTGCGGGGTTTCTGCCACAGACCGTAGGAACGGCGTTCGTAGATTTCGGTGCTGGTCATCGGGGGATGGTGCTCCTACCGAGGTCGGGGGAACGGTTGGTCCAGCGGTCGCCCGCGACATCACCCATGGCCTGGTCCGCGCGGGTCATCCCGGCGGTCGCGGCACGGGTTGCGCCCATCCTGTTGGCCACTCGGGACGCACCGGACGGTACACCGCCCGCGGACCCACTCGATCGAGGTCCCTGTCCACCGGCCGGCGCGCCGCCGCCTCCGCCACCTCGCGGCGGGG
>NZ_BDBX01000077.1 GCF_001613205.1 Nocardia sienata NBRC 100364
GGTGCCACGCAAGGCTCCCGGCCGGACTACGGCGCCCCCGCCGGATGGTCGGCGCCCGGGTGGCCTCCGCGCGAGGAACCGCAGGCCCCGCCTGCCGACCGCGGCTACGGTGGCGGGCAGGACCAGCCCCGGTACTCGCATCCCGACCAGAGCCCCGGGCACGACCGTGGGCCCGATGAATCCGGTTACGGCTCCGGTGAGGACTCCGGCCGTGGTGGCCCGCACTCCTGGGACAGCCCGAACGGTCGGCAGTAAACCGGCGCCGATTACGCTCGGAGGGGTTCGGCGCCCGGTGCGTACTGCCGGGCCCGAGATGTGGAGGTGTCCTCGAATGTCGACCGATCAGCAGACCAACGGCTACACGCCCCAAATCCCCGCCGAGCTGGGAGAAGGCGGCGAGGCCGCCGCGGAACTGGTCGCGCTGCAGACCGGTAGACGCTTCGATCGGCCGCGAGCCGAGGCGGCGGTGCGCGAGCTGCTCCTCGCGGTCGGCGAGAACCCGGACCGGCCGGGGCTGCTCGACACTCCCGCCCGGGTGGCCCGCGCCTATCAGGAGATGTTCGCGGGGCTGTACGTGGAACCGGACGCGGTCCTCAACACCACCTTCGACGAAGAGCATCAGGAACTCGTCCTGGTGCGGGATATCCCGATGTACTCGACCTGCGAACATCACCTGGTGTCGTTCCACGGCGTCGCCCATGTGGGATATATCCCGGGTCCGCACGGCCGGGTCACCGGACTGTCCAAACTGGCGCGGCTGGTCGACCTCTATGCCAAGCGTCCGCAGGTGCAGGAACGCCTGACCAGCCAGATCGCCGACGCGGTCATGCGGAAACTGGATCCGCGCGGCGCGATCGTGGTCGTGGAGGCCGAACATCTGTGCATGGCCATGCGCGGCATCCGGAAACCGGGCGCCAGCACCACCACCTCGGCCGTCCGCGGGATCCTGCAGACCAGTTCGGCCTCCCGCTCGGAGGCCCTCGACTTGATCCTGCGCAAGTGAGCGAGCAACGAACGGCTGTCGCCGCACCGACTCTCACCGGGGTGCGGCCGCGTCCCGGAGTGGAGCCACGCCCGGGCCGCTCCTGCGTCGTGATGGGTGTGGTCAACGTGACCAGCGATTCCTTCTCCGACGGCGGCCGCTACCTGGATCCGCAGCGGGCGATCGAGCACGGTATCCGGCTCTACGAATTGGGCGCCGACATCATCGATGTCGGCGGTGAGTCGACCCGGCCCGGCGCGGTGCGGGTCGAGACGGAGACCGAGATCGATCGGGTGGTTCCGGTGCTGCGCGGGCTGATCGCGGCCGGGATACCGACCAGCGTGGACACCATGCGGGCCCGGGTTGCCGAAGCAGCCGTCGCGGCCGGGGTGACGGTGATCAACGATGTCTCCGGCGGGCGCGCCGACCCGGCGATGGCCGCGGTCGTGGCCGCCGCCGATATCCCGTGGATCCTCATGCACTGGCGGGCCGCGTCGGACTACCGGCACACCGGACCGGCCGACCACTACGACGATGTGGTGGCCGAAGTCCGTTCCGAGCTGGGGGTGCAGGTACGGCACGCGATCGACGCGGGTGTCGATCCCGCCCGGATCATCCTGGATCCCGGCCTCGGATTCGCGAAGACCGCCGAGCACAACTGGGCGCTGCTGGGAGCCCTGGACCGGTTCGTCGCCGACGGTTTCCCGGTGCTGATCGGGGCTTCGCGCAAACGATTCCTGGGGTCGTTGCTCGCCGACGGTGACGCCCCGCGCCCGCCCGCCGGGCGGGAGACCGCCACCGCCACTGTTTCCGCGCTCGCGGCCTGGCACGGCGCCTGGGGTGTCCGGGTCCACGATGTGCGCGGTTCACAGGATGCCCTCGCTGTGACCGACGCCTGGCGGCGCGCGCAGCGGCCGGGAAGCTCGCGGTGAACGCACCGATACCCGGCCCGGACCGGATCGAGCTGCGGGGGTTGCGGGTTTTCGGCCGGCACGGAGTTTTCGAGCACGAACGCCGCGACGGGCAGGAATTCGTGGTGGACCTCACGGTCTGGTCGGATTTCGGCGCCGCCGCTGCCACGGACGATCTCACGCACACCGTCGACTACGGCGCCCTCGCGGAGCTGGCCGTGCGGATCGTGGCGGGCCCGCCCCGGAATCTGATCGAAACCGTCGCCACCGAGATCGCCGAGCGGGTACGCGAAGTGCCCGGTGTCGCCGAGGTCGAGGTGGTGCTGCACAAACCGGCCGCGCCCATCCCGCACAACTTCGCCGATGTGCGGGTGGTCACCGCGGGTCGCCGGGGGCAGGAGTCCCCGTGACCCGCGCCGTGCTCTCGATCGGTTCGAATATGGGGGATCGACTCGAACTGCTGCGCAGTGTCGTCACCGGGTTCGGTGCCCGGGTTCGCGCCGTATCACCGGTGTACACCACCGCGCCATGGGGCGGGGTGGAACAGGACGATTTCCTCAATGCCGTATTGGTGGCCGAGGATCCGGACTACGACTGTCGTGCCTGGCTCCGGCACGGACAGCGGTTGGAGCAGGCCGCGGGGCGTGAGCGGGCGGTACGCTGGGGCGCCCGGACCCTGGACGTGGACATCGTCTCCTGCGCCGAGCAGGCGGGCAGTCGTCTACGTGCCCTGCGCAGTGCCGATCCCGAACTCACCCTGCCGCACCCGCAGGCGCATCATCGCGCGTTCGTTCTGATTCCCTGGCTCGATGTGGAGCCCGACGCGTCCTTGTCCGTCGACGGGACCGAACGCAGCGTGCGCGAACTACTGGCGGAGCTGGACCCCGCCGAACGCGACGGTGTGCGGCGCACGGAATTCACGCTTCTCTCCGCTTCCAGGGAGGTTCGGTGATGCGATACCTCCGCCAACGCTGCGGCATCCGCGGACCGCATGTACCCGCTTCGGAGGAGGTCCGGTGACCGGTGGGGGCGGTGAAATGAACGCCGGTGGTGGCCGGGGCGGCGGCGGTGGCGGGATGAAGCTCGAACCCACCCGCATCCGGGAATTGCTGGCCAACGTATTGATCGCGGCGGTGATCGCATGGGTGGCCACGCGGCTGACCTACGCGAATTTCCCGCCGATCTCCACCATCGCCGGCGCTTCGCTGTATCCGGTCGCGATTCTGGAGGGCGCCCTGGGCTTCTACATCCGGACCCGCGTGAGCAACAGCCAGATCGGCGCCGATTCACGCCAGCTGCACCCGATCACCGTCGCCCGGGCACTCGCGCTGGCGAAGGCCTCGGCTCAGGTGGGATCGCTGGTGGCCGGAGTGTGGCTCGGGTTCCTGCTGTGGATCTTCCCGCAGCGCGGTGATCTGCGGGCCGCCGACGCGGACTATCCGGGCGCGCTCATCGGCTGCGGTGCCGGTATCGCCTTGGCTGTGGCCGCTCTGTGGCTCGAATACTGCTGCCGGGCCCCCGATGATCCGACCGACGATCCGGCGCCGTCGTAGGCCCGATCACCGTGATCGATCCCGCCCTTTCCGGCATGGGCGACGACGAATATCGCGGCTACCCTTGCGGTCATGGTTTCACCGTCCCGCAGTAGTACTTCCGCGCGCGGCCGGGAAGATGTGGGCAAGCTCTTCCTCGGTGCACTCGTCCTACTGGGTCTGGTGGCCAGCGTATTCCTCGTTTTGAGCGACAGCCTGCAATTCATCCGGGTGGGATTGGTGGTCGCGCTGTGGGCAGCGGTACTGGGCGCCTGGGCGGTCGGCCGGTACCAGGCGAAAATGCGTGATCTGCGCCGTATCTACGAACTGGAACTCGAGCGCGAGATCAGCGCCCGCCGCGAATACGAACTCGGGGTCGAATCCCGGGTGCGTTCGGAACTGGGCGCCGACGCGACGGAGATGGCGGCGTTGCGCGCCGAACTGACGGTGCTGCGGCGGCAGCTGGAGCGGCTCTTCGACGGAGACCTGCCGCCGGAGCGGCCCGCGCTGCGCGCGTCTGCCTTCCGGATCCAGGAGCTGCCCGGCGCCGAGGATCGGCCGGGGCTCGCCCCCGGTTGGCAGGGGCCTGACGAAGGCGAGCGGCGGGCCGTGGATGCCTGGGCGAATGTCGCGGCGAGCTGGTCGGCTGCCGCCGACGGCTGGGTCGGAACGGAAGCCCGGGCCGCCGAACCGTCGACCGGCACCGGTGAACGCAATGCGCTGACCCCGGTCTACGAAACCGACCATCCGGACCGGCCGCAGTTCGCGAGCCCCGACGACGCGCCGGTCACCGCGGAAACGGCGATCGTCCGGCTCGACGAAGATCCGCCCTACGGGCCGCCTACCTCCGATATCTCTGTGCCGAGCTGGGCGGATGCCTTCACCGAGGTGTACGACGAACCGGATGCCGGCGACGATCGCCACGAGCCGTCGCTGCGCGACGAACCCTTCCACGGTCCGCCCGCGCCGGACAGCGAGGCCCCCGACTCCCGTCCGCCGGTGGCCGCCGTGCCCTCGACCGCAGTGGCCGCCGGATCGGCCGAGAAGGTAGTGGAAGGCACGTCGGTCGACGGCGATGGCCGCGAACCGGCCGCGACCGCGGCGGGCGCGCTGTTTCCCCGTTCGGCGAACTCCCGGCGCCGCCGCACCCGGTCCGATGCCGCCGGGAACCGGCGGCTGTCGGTTGCCGAGATCATGGCCAACCTGCGCCAGGAAGAAGAGCAGCGCAGCTCCTGAAGTGCGGCATATATCACCCGGGGCGCCCATGGCGCATCGGCCGGAGCCGGCCCTATCCTCGACTCGTACCGTCCGGTACCCGCAGTGCGGGACTGGAACGACTTCGAGAGGACACTGTTGACCTCGCCACGCGTGACTCCTGGCAATCCGGCCGCGAGTGGTGATCCGGCGCCCGCACGACTGACGGTAGGCATCGTCTCGGCGGGACGTGTGGGATCAGCCCTCGGCGCCGCGCTCGAGCGCGCCGGACATGTGGTGTTCGGCGTCGCCGCGATTTCCGACGCTTCGGTGCGCCGGGCGCAGTCCCGGCTGCCCGATTCGCAGATCCTCCCGGTCGAGGAGGTCGCGGCCCGCAGCGAGCTGCTGATTCTGGCCGTCCCGGACGCCGAGCTGACCGGTCTGGTCCGCGGCCTGGCCGGTTCGGGCAAGGTACGTCCCGGCACGATCGTGGCCCACACCTCCGGAGCCAACGGTATCGGTGTACTCGCTCCGCTACGGGAAGCCGGTGCGCGCCCGCTGGCCGTGCATCCCGCGATGACCTTCACCGGCCACGACGAAGACCTGTCCCGCCTCGCCAACGCCTGTTTCGGGATCACCGCCGCCGATGAGATCGGCTATGCCATCGCCCAGTCACTGGTGATCGAGATGGGCGGCGAACCGGTCCGGGTGGCCGAGGAACACCGCACGCTCTATCACGCCGCGCTCGCGCACGGCAGCAACCATCTGGTCACGCTGGTACTGGACGCGGTCGAGGCGCTGCGCCAGGCGCTGGCCGGCCCCGGTCTGCTGGGGCAGCAGACAGTCGACGACCAGCCGGGCGGCTTGCCGGAACGCCTGCTCGCCCCGCTGGCCTCCGCCGCGCTGGACAACGCGCTGCGGCGCGGTCAGGCCGCGCTCACCGGTCCGGTGGCCCGCGGCGACACCGCTGCCGTCGCCGCGCACCTGGAGGCTCTCGCGGCAGCCGATCCCGAGATCGCCGCCGGGTACCGGGCCCTTTCGCGGCGCACCGCCGAACGGGCGCAAGCACCTGCGGAGCTACGCGAACTGCTGAAGGACCACCGATGAGGCGATATCTTCGCCTTCGTTTCGGCCTCCGCCGCCGGCAATCATCGGTTTCGAGGGAGGCCGCGTGATGCGGTACCTCCGGCTTTGCTGCGGTCTCCGTGAATCGCAGGTACCGGCTTCGAAGGAGGCTATATGACGGACTCGACCCTGCGCGGTGCCTATCGCGCCGGCGAGCTCACCGTGCAGCACGATCCGGCCGTGCTCGGCAAAATCGTGCGCGCACTGCGCGGCACCGGGCGCACCATCGGCCTGGTGCCCACCATGGGCGCCCTGCACGAAGGTCATCTCGAACTGGTGCGCCGCGCCAAGCGGACCAACCAGATCGTGGTGGTGTCCGTATTCGTCAACCCGCTGCAGTTCGGCGCCGGTGAGGATCTCGACAGCTACCCCCGCACCCTCGACGCCGACGTGGAGTTGCTACGGGGCGAGGGAGTGGCCCTGGTCTTCGCGCCGAGTGCGGCGGATATGTATCCCGAGGGTCCGCGGACGACCGTGCAGCCCGGCCCGGTCGGCGCCGACCTCGAGGGCGCCTCCCGGCCGACCCATTTCGCCGGGATGCTCACCGTGGTGGCCAAACTGCTGCAGATCGTGCGCCCGCACGAGGCGTTCTTCGGGGAGAAGGACTACCAGCAGCTCACGCTGATCCGCCAGATGATCCGCGACCTGAACTTCGACGTGAAGATCGTGGCGGTGCCGACCGTGCGCGAATCCGACGGCCTGGCGCTCTCCTCACGCAACCGCTACCTCGATCCCGCCCAGCGCGAACTCGCGACCACGCTGTCCGCCGCGCTACTGGCCGGCGCGCGGTCCGGGGCGGCGGGCGCGGACGCCGTACTGAAGGCCGCGCACGCGGTTCTGGCCGCTGCTCCGCAGGTCGAGCTCGATTACCTCGAACTACGCGCCGCCGATCTGGGCCCCGCCCCGGAGTCCGGCAACGCCCGGCTGCTGATCGCGGCCCGCGTCGGCACCACCCGGCTGATCGACAACGCCCCCGTCCAACTGGGAGCCCGGCTCGACGGCCACCCCGACGCCGACCTCGTGACCCCACAACCTCGGCAGCCCGTGCCGAGCAGCCCGCACGGGACGAGAGCACAGTGACTCCGCTGTCCGCCCGGGCCGGTGAGGGCGCACGTCCGTACCTACCTGTCGTCTACTCCCGACGGTCGGCATCCATGGTCGGGCCCCGACCCGCCCCGCCGGAGGCGGGGCAAACAAGCACAGAAAGGCGACGATGATGTTGCGCACCATGATGAAGTCGAAAATCCACCGGGCCACCGTGACCCATGCCGATCTGCACTATGTCGGGTCGGTGACCATCGATCAGGATCTTCTCGATGCGGCCGATCTGCTCGAGGGCGAGCAGGTCTGCATCGTCGACATCGATAACGGAGCCCGTCTCGAGACCTATGTGATCGCGGGTGAGCGCGGGTCCGGGGTGATCGGTATCAACGGTGCCGCGGCTCATCTGGTCAATCCGGGTGACCTGGTGATCTTGATCGCCTACGGCATGATGGACGAGGCCGAGTTGCGCGAGTACGACCCGAAGGTCGTATTCGTCGATGACCGCAACCGACCGGTCGAGCTGGGGTCGGATCCGGCCCACGCGCCGGAGGGCTCGGATCTGATCAGCCCGCGCAACCTGACCTTCGCCTGAACGGCGGCGGTGACCGCATGCTGCTGACGATCGACGTCCGGACGACCAGCACGGTCGTGGGGCTGACCGCGGGCTCCGGATCGCAGGCCGAATTGGTCCGGCATTGGCGGATCCATACGAACCCGCTGCACACCGCCGACGAGTTCGCGATGAGTCTGCGGGGGCTGGTGGGCCCGGATCTCGACGCGGTGACCGGCGTGGCCGGTTTGTCGACGGTGCCGCCGGTCCTGCGTGAACTGCGGTTCATGCTCGATCGCTACTGGCAACATGTGCCGCATGTGCTGGTGGAGCCCGGCGTCCGTACCGGTATTCCGTTGCTGGTGGACAATCCCAAAGAGGTCGGCGCGGACCGGATCGTGAACAGCCTCGCCGCCCATCATCAGTTCGGTGGCGCCGCGATCGTCGTCGATTTCGGTGTATCGATCTGTGTCGATCTCGTATCGGCGAAGGGGGAGTTTCTCGGCGGTGTCATCGCACCGGGGGTGGAGACCGCGACCGAGGCGCTGACCGAGCGGACCGCGTTGCGCCGGGTGGAGTTGAGCAGGCCCCGGTCGGTGGTGGGTAAGAACAGTGTCGAATGCATTCAGTCCGGTGCGATCTTCGGTTTCGCCGGCCTGGTGGACGGGCTGGTCGATCGCATCCGCGACGTTATCGACGGTTTCGCCGATAACGGGGTGGCGGTGGTGGCCACCGGTGCGGCGGCTCCGCTGATCATCGATGAATCCGAGACGATCGAGCACCATGAGCCGCATCTGACGATCACGGGTCTGGAGCTGGTCTTCGCACGTAATCAGCGCCGCACTCGCGGCTGATGCCACGGCCCGAGGCTGTGATGTATTCCGCTGATCCGAATATGGCCGAGCCGCCGGCGGCTTGCTAAGCTCACCCTGTGCTGAACCGCATGCGTACCCAGGAGTGTTGTCGAGGCTGATTCGCCTCGACCGTTCGAGGCATTCTGCAGTCCTCGACCGTTTCTTTACCTCCTGGAGATGCGTTCATGCATTCGCCTGTCCTCTCGTCCGTAACGCGCCGACCGGCCCGTGACAGTTCCGCTGCGGCCGCGAATCCGATTCCCGATCGTCCGATCGCCCCGGCTCTGCCGACGCGGCTGCGCCCGGCGGACCTGCTCCGCCTGACCGACGAAACCGGTGAGGATGTGCTCGCCGGACGGTACGACCATCTGCTTCCCGCGGACGGTCGGTGGCCGGCGGTCGATCGGTGGGCCACCCGGCTGGTCGCCGACGACGAAGTCGACGTCTGGCTTATCAGCTGGACCCCGGACAGATCCACGAAATTGCACGATCACGCCGGTTCGCTCGGGGCGCTCACCGTGCTCAGCGGGGCATTGGCCGAATATCGCTGGAACGGTACCGAACTGCGTCACCGGGTGCTGTCCGCCGGCGATCAGGCCGCCTTTCCGATCGGCTGGGTGCACGATGTCGTGCGCGCCCCCGACCGGATCGCGGTATCGGGACCGTCCGGTACAGGACCGCTGGACCCGACCTTGAGTGTGCACGCCTACTCGCCGCCGCTGACTGCCATGTCCTATTACGAGGTGACCGGACACGGCAGCCTGCGGCGTACCCACACCGTTCTCACCGACCAGCCCGAAGGTGACCTCTGATGTCGCGACTGACCATCGATCAGATGCTCGACCAGGCCCGCGCGCAGTTGCGGCGGATTCATCCCGTAGAGCTGCCCGCCGCACTCGCCCGCGGGGCGCTTCTGGTGGATATCCGGCCCGCGGCGCAGCGGGCCAGGGAAGGCGCATTGCCCGGAGCCCTGGTCATCGAACGGAATGTGCTCGAGTGGCGGCTCGATCCCAGCAGCTCGGCGCGCCTGGCGCTGGCCACCGATCACGATGTCGAGTGGGTGGTGGTGTGCTCGGAGGGATACACCTCCAGCCTCGCTGCGGCGTCGTTGCGCCAATTGGGGCTGCATCGCGCGACCGATCTGGTCGGCGGGTACAAGGCGCTGGAAGCCGCCGGTATGCGATCGGTGGCCACCGGTGCCGCGCACTTCACCAGGGAAGTTCGTTCGCTCGCCGTTCTCTGAATTGTTGTCCTCGGCCGAATGCGGCCGGACGACAATACATTTCCGCCGTGCAGCGGGCGCCCGGGAGAATTCTAAGCAACCAAATGGTCTATTTCTCCCGGAACGCCCTGCCGTGCCTTCCGCAAGCGATTCCTTATCGCACGGTTGGGCCGGGCGGATGACGAATCGATTTGCGGTGCACGCTAGGGTGGTTCGCTGTGAGCAACCCGAACATCTCGTCATCCGGCGGCTCCGCGGGCACTGTTCCCGCGGGGCGATCCAGCCGCTCCGTGGAGGTCGACGACGTCCCCGAGCAGATGCGGATCCGCCGGGAGAAGCGGGAGCGGCTGCTCGAGTCGGGCGGGGAGGCCTATCCCGTTTCGGTGCCGCGCACCCATAGCCTGGCCGAAATCCGCGCCGCCTATCCGGATCTCGCGGCCGATACCGCGACAGGCCGGCTCGTCGGGGTGGCCGGCCGGGTCATCTTCATGCGGAATACCGGCAAATTGTGCTTCGCTCAGCTACAGGAGGGCGACGGCACGACATTGCAGGCCATGGTGAGCCTGAACGGTGTCGGAGCGGACGCGCTGGCGGCGTGGAAGGCCGATGTGGATCTCGGCGATATGGTTTTCGTGCACGGTGAGGTCATCTCGTCGCGTACGGGTGAATTGAGTGTCATGGCCGATTCCTGGTCCATGGCCGCGAAGGCGCTGCGCCCGCTCCCGGTAGCGCATAAGGAGATGGGTGAGGAGGCGCGGGTCCGGCAGCGCTATGTCGATCTGATCGTGCGTCCGGAGGCCCGCCGGACGGCCCGGACCCGGGTGGCCGTGGTGCGCGCGCTGCGCAATGCTCTGGAACGGCGGGATTTCCTCGAAGTCGAGACGCCGATGCTGCAGACGCTGCACGGAGGCGCTGCCGCACGACCCTTCCGCACCCACTCCAATGCGCTCGATATGGATCTCTACCTGCGCATTGCTCCGGAGTTGTTTCTGAAGCGCTGCGTGGTCGGCGGAATCGAGCGGGTCTTCGAGATCAATCGTAACTTCCGTAACGAAGGTGCCGATTCCACCCATTCACCCGAGTTCGCGATGCTCGAAACTTATCAGGCGTACGGAACCTACGACGACTCCGCGCGCATGATCCGGGAATTGATCCAGGAAGTCGCGCAGGAAGCACTGGGAACGCAGGTCGTCACCCTCGCCGACGGTTCGGAATACGACTTGAGCGGTGAGTGGACAACGGTCGAGATGTATCCGTCGTTGTCGGAGTCGACGGGGGTGGAGGTCACTCCGGAAACAACTGTTCCGGAATTGATGGAGCTCGCCGATCGGGTCGGTCTGGAAATTCCCGAGGGTAAGGGCTACGGCCACGGCAAACTGGTGGAGGAACTCTGGGAGCACTGCTACGCCGACGAGCTGTACGTGCCGACTTTCGTCCGTGATTTCCCGGTGGAGACGTCCCCGCTGACCAGGCAGCACCGGTCGCGGGCCGGTGTTACCGAGAAGTGGGATCTGTATGTCCGCGGCTTCGAGTTGGCCACCGGCTATTCGGAGTTGGTGGATCCGGTGATCCAGCGCGAGCGGTTCGTCGATCAGGCGCGCCTGGCCGCGGCCGGTGACGACGAGGCAATGGTGCTCGACGAAGACTTCCTGGCCGCGATGGAACATGGCATGCCGCCGACGACCGGAACCGGTATGGGAATCGATAGGTTGTTGATGGCGCTCACCGGATTGGGAATCCGGGAAACGATACTGTTCCCAATAGTGCGGCCGGTCGGCCGTTGAGCGAACGGTTTGCATAGCAGGCCGCTCGTCTTGGAATTTTCCGAATTCGAGGTATTCTTGCCTCGGGTAATCGGCCTGTTTTTGCGGGCCGCACGATTTCGAGAGGACGTTCATCTCATGGCAAAGAAGGTCACCGTTAGCCTGATCGACGATGTCGACGGTGAGTCCATCGCGGACGAGACCATCGAGTTCGCAATCGATGGGGTGTCGTACGAGATCGACCTGTCGTCGACGAATGCGGCGAAGCTTCGGGACGAGTTGGAGCAGTGGGTGACCAGTGCCCGCCGGGTGAGCGGCCGGCGTCGGGTGAAGGCCGCTGTCGCGGCTTCCGGGAACACCAAGGCACGCGCCACCATGGATCGCGAACAAAGCGCGGCTATTCGCGAGTGGGCGCGCCGGAATGGTCACAAGGTTTCCGCGCGTGGCCGCATCTCCGCCGATATCACCGACGCGTACAACAAGGCCGCGAAGGGATAGTTCTTCTTTCAACCGTCGCGCGTGCGGGTTATTCACAGAACACGCCGACGGCCGGTCTTCTCGATAGCTATTTGGAATTACCGCTGGCCCCGGCGTCGATCGCCGGGGCCGCTGCGCCCGGCGGCGTTCCATCTTGCCCGAGCGGCCGACTGCCCGGCACCATAGATGTGATCGGCCGGGCCCGGTGCGCCGCAGTGCAAGAGGTCCGCAGTGTTCGGCAGTTGCTGCCGATATGGAGAGGTGAGGTATCGGCGCAGTGTCCGGATCCGTCGGTTCGTTCCTTCGATTCACCGATGACGAAGGCCGTAGGCGCGAGGTGATGTTGAGCCCCGATCGGCAGCGGCTCACCATCGGCCGGTCCGCGGGTGCCGATCTGTCGCTGCGCTGGGACGCCGAGGTATCGCGGTTGCATGCCGCGGTCGAATACCTCGCCGCGCATTGGACCATCGTGGACGACGGACTTTCCCGTAACGGCACGTTCGTCAACGGCGAACGCATCAACGGCCGCCGCCGGCTGATGCCCGGCGACCGTATCCGGGTGGGCACCTCGCTGGTGTCCTTTCACGACTTCAACGGCGTCGCCGACGACGCCACCCGCGCCTCCGGCGCGAGCATGCCCACCGTGCGCTCGCTGACCGAGGCGCAGCGAGGGGTGCTCGTCGCGCTGTGCCGCCCGTTCAAAGGGGATGCCGGGTTCGCCGCCCCCGCCACGAACCAGCAGATCGCCGACGAACTGTTCCTGAGTGTGGACGCCGTCAAGACCCATCTGCGCGCCCTGTTCGCCAAGTTCGGCGTCGAAGACCTGCCCCAGAACCAGAAGCGGGTCCGGCTGGCCGCGCTGGCCATGCGCAGCGGGCTCATCACCGATCGCGATCTCTGAGGAACTCTCCGGCTTCGGTTTCGCCGTGGGCGTTCAGATGTTGATCTCCGGTGCCGGGAAACTGCCTGTTCCGGGCCCTGTCGTACCGCTGTCGCCGGTCCGCCGACGCGGATCTCCCCAGCTCTGGGAGTCTTTCTGTTCGCTCTCGGCAAAACCGGAGTGGGAAACCAATCGGCGGGTAAGGGCGTTATGAGTGAATAGGTCTGCCGTTGGGGCCACATCATTAGGGTGGAGCGGCGGCGGCGTAATCCCCTGCCAACTAGAGTGGGAGGCGGGGGCCGCAACCCCTGGCCTTCATGGCAGGCTGAAGCCGACGGTTGTCCACGACACACCACGGCGTCGGCCGGCCATAGAGTCCGGAGCAGGAGAGTGAGGGAGCGATGTTCGAGAGGTTCACCGACCGCGCGAGGCGTGTCGTCGTCCTGGCCCAAGAAGAGGCCCGGATGCTCAACCACAACTACATCGGCACCGAGCACATCCTGCTGGGTCTGATCCACGAGGGTGAGGGTGTCGCGGCCAAGTCCCTGGAGTCGCTCGGCATCTCGCTGGAGGGCGTGCGCAGCCAGGTCGAAGAGATCATCGGTCAGGGTCAGCAGGCCCCGTCCGGTCATATTCCGTTCACCCCCCGCGCCAAGAAGGTGCTGGAGCTGAGCCTGCGCGAGGCGCTGCAGCTCGGCCACAACTACATCGGCACCGAGCACATCCTGCTCGGCCTGATCCGCGAGGGCGAGGGCGTCGCGGCCCAGGTGCTGGTCAAGCTCGGCGCCGACCTCAACCGGGTCCGCCAGCAGGTCATCCAGCTGCTGTCCGGGTACCAGGGCAAGGAGCCCGTGGAATCCGGCGCCCGGGGCGAGACGGGCACCCCGTCCACCTCGCTGGTGCTCGACCAGTTCGGCCGCAATCTCACCCAGGCGGCCCTGGAGGGCAAACTCGACCCCGTCATCGGCCGCTCGAAGGAGATCGAGCGGGTCATGCAGGTGTTGAGCCGTCGTACCAAGAACAACCCGGTCCTGATCGGCGAGCCCGGTGTCGGTAAGACGGCCGTCGTCGAGGGCCTGGCCCAGGCCATCGTCAACGGCGAGGTCCCGGAGACGCTGAAGGACAAGCAGCTCTACACCCTCGACCTGGGTTCCCTGGTGGCGGGTAGCCGCTACCGCGGTGATTTCGAAGAGCGCCTGAAGAAGGTGCTCAAGGAGATCAATACCCGTGGCGACATCATCCTGTTCATCGACGAGCTGCACACGCTGGTCGGTGCGGGTGCCGCCGAGGGCGCGATCGACGCTGCCTCGATCCTGAAGCCGAAACTCGCTCGCGGTGAGCTGCAGACCATCGGCGCCACCACCCTCGACGAGTACCGCAAGTACATCGAGAAGGACGCCGCCCTGGAGCGCCGGTTCCAGCCGGTGCAGGTGGGCGAGCCGACCGTCGAGCACACCATCAACATCCTCAAGGGCCTGCGCGACCGCTACGAAGCGCACCACCGGGTCTCCATCACCGACGGTGCCCTGGTGGCCGCGGCCACCCTGGCCGACCGCTACATCAACGACCGGTTCCTGCCGGACAAGGCGATCGACCTGATCGACGAGGCCGGCGCCCGGATGCGCATCCGCCGGATGACCGCGCCGCCGGACCTGCGCGAATTCGACGACAAGATCGCCGACGCGCGCCGGGAGAAGGAATCGGCGATCGACGCGCAGGACTTCGAGAAGGCCGCGCGGCTGCGCGACAAGGAGAAGCAGCTCGTCGCCAAGCGGGCCGAGCGCGAGAAGCAGTGGCGCTCCGGTGACCTGGATGTCGTGGCCGAGGTCGACGACGAGCAGATCGCCGAGGTGCTGGCCAACTGGACCGGTATCCCCGTCTTCAAGCTCACCGAGGAGGAGACCACCCGTCTGCTCCGCATGGAGGACGAGCTGCACAAGCGGATCATCGGCCAGGAGGACGCGGTCAAGGCCGTCTCCAAGGCCATCCGCCGCACCCGCGCCGGTCTGAAGGATCCCAAGCGTCCGTCCGGCTCGTTCATCTTCGCCGGTCCGTCCGGTGTCGGTAAGACCGAGCTGTCCAAGGCGCTGGCGAACTTCCTGTTCGGCGACGACGACGCGCTCATCCAGATCGACATGGGCGAGTTCCACGACCGCTTCACCGCCTCGCGGCTGTTCGGTGCCCCTCCCGGGTACGTCGGCTACGAAGAGGGCGGCCAGCTCACCGAGAAGGTGCGCCGCAAGCCGTTCTCGGTCGTGCTGTTCGACGAGATCGAAAAGGCCCACCAGGAGATCTACAACACCCTGTTGCAGGTGCTCGAGGACGGTCGCCTCACCGACGGCCAGGGCCGGACCGTGGACTTCAAGAACACGGTGCTGATCTTCACCTCGAACCTCGGTACCTCCGACATCTCGAAGGCCGTGGGGCTGGGCTTCTCGCAGAGCAATGCCGAGGGGTCGAACTACGAGCGGATGAAGCTCAAGGTCAACGACGAGCTGAAGAAGCACTTCCGGCCGGAGTTCCTCAACCGTATCGACGATGTGATCGTCTTCCACCAGCTCACCACCGAGCAGATCGTGGAGATGGTGGATCTGATGATCGCCCGCGTCGAGCGGCAGCTGAAGAACAAGGATATGGCGATCACGCTCACCGAGAACGCCAAGGGCCTGCTGGCCAAGCGTGGCTTCGACCCCGTGCTCGGTGCCCGGCCGCTGCGCCGCACCATCCAGCGCGAGATCGAGGATCAGCTCTCGGAGAAGATCCTCTTCGGCGAGATCGGGCCCGGCCAGACCGTCCAGGTCGATGTCGAGGGCTGGGACGGCGAAGGCTCGGGCGAGGACGCCCGCTTCACCTTCACCCCGAAGGCCAAGCTCACCAAGGAAGACGGCGAGAAAAAGCCCGAGGTCGTGCTCACCGGCGCGGGCGAGGGTTCGACCGAAGCCGCTTCGGGCGAGTAGTCGACAGCGCAGCAAAGAGGGCCTGCCCACCGGTACCACACCGGTGGGCAGGCCCTTTTTCGTATGGGCGAAGGGCCGCCTGCTGGTCGCCGGGGCATTCCGGTCGATGCGCGCGCGTACGGTGGGGTCAGTTCATTCGATACGAATCGGGGGTATCACCATGACGAATCCGGATCTGACCACGATCGCGGTTCTGCTCGACCGTTCCGGCTCCATGCAGACCATCAAATCCGATACCGAGGGTGGGCTGGCCGCCTATTTCGAGGAGCAGCGGCAGGTCGAGAAGGACGTGCGGGTCACGCTCGCGCAATTCGATACCGAGTACGAATGCGTGTACTCGAACGTCCCGATCGATCAGGTGCCGCCGCCGGTGCTGCAGCCGCGCGGCGGCACCGCGCTCTACGACGCCATCGGCAAATTGGTCACCGATCTCGGTGCCGAACTGGCCGCCAGGCCGGAGGAGGAACGGCCCGGCACCGTGATCGTGGTGGTCCTCACCGACGGGCACGAGAATTCGAGCCGCGAATGGACGCATGCCGCCGTGCGGTCCCTGATCGAACAGCAGCAGAACGTCTACAGCTGGGATTTCCTGTTCCTCGGCGCCAATATGGACGCGGTCGAGATCGGGAGCGGTCTCGGTTTCGCCCCGCAGCAGTCCATCACCTACGGGGCGGCTCCGGCGGGGGTGGCCGGGGTCTTCCGGGCGGCCGGGGCGTATTCACGGCGGCTACAGGCCCCGGCGGGCGCACCGGACTCGGCCCGCGCGGCCGGGTTCACCGAGCAGGAGCGCCGCGACGCGAACCCGGGCTGAACCGCGGGTTCACTCGGGTGCGGCGGGTCCCGGATCGGCCGGGGCGCCGGCGCTTCCGTGTGGTTCGGAGGTCACCGCTACCGGTGCCGCCGACCGGTGAGAATCGTTGTCGCCGGGCTCGTTGCGGGCCCGTGGCCGCGCATCCGGGTCGATCGCGATCCGCAGTGGGCGGCTCGGTAGCCGCGCGGCGACCCGGTAGCCGCCGCTGGGTTTGGGGCCGGCGGTCAACGCGCCACCGAGCGCGTGGGTGCGCTCCCGCATGGCGATGATCCCCATCCCACGGGTGGGGCCGGCGTGTTCGGGTTTGCCCGTGGGACGGGTGTTGTCGACGGTGAGATCCACGGAATCGGCGGTGTAGCGCACCGTCACAGTGGCCTCGGAGCCCGGGGCGTGGCGTACGACATTGGCCAGGGATTCCTGGACGATCTGGGTGGCCGCGTCGTCGATCGCCGCGGGCAGGGAATCAGGGGTCCCGAGGACCCGGGTGTGCACCGTCAGCCCCGCCAGCCGGGGTTTGCGCAGGAGTTCGTCCAGGTCGGACATGGTGGGATCGGGTTCGCGAGGGGCCGGGGAGGGTGCTTGGGCGGCGGTCGGTGGGCGGCTCCCACCTGATCCGTCGGCTTGCGTCCGGTCGGCGCCGGGCCGGTCGCGGCGGCCGAAACCACCTCGGCGCGAACGCTTCGCACGCTCGCGCGGACCGATATCGTCGGCGTCGCCCGAGTCGTTGTGGCGGGGCGGCTGTGCGGGTGGTCCGGACGCGGGCTCCACCGCCTGGATCGCGTGGCGCAGTGCCTGCACATCCTCGAGCGCGTTGCGGCTGGTGGCTTTGATCTCGGCGACCGTCCCCGCCGCCTTCGCGGACTTGTTCTCCACCTGCTGGAGGGCCATCCCGGCCTGCACATTGATGAGCGAGAGATTGTGTCCCACCACATCGTGCAGTTCCCGGGCGATCAGCAAGCGTTCCGTGCCGATCTCGAGTTCCCGCTGCTGCCGGGCCGCCGTGCGTCCGGCGGTGTCGAGGGCATGCCGGGTCTGTGCGAGCAGGCGACGGTGCCGCAGCACTTCGAACAGCGCCGCGGCCAGCGCCACCCAGCCCAGTAGCCCGACCATCTCCCAGCTCGTCATCGCGAACTCTCCACCTGCACCACCCTATTCGCCTGTTGTGCTCGGTCGTCGGCGCACATCCGGATTCCCGGTGCCGCAATGGTATTCCGATGTCGAATGCACCGGTTGCGGGTGGGCCGGTCGGTAGCGGCGCGTGATCACCGCATCTGCGGCAGTACCCGCCCCGGCGCGGGTATGGTCCAGTGATGGTCGACCAGCAAGTGCGTGTACCGGACCTGTCCACACGGCCGTACGAACTCACCGTGGAGCGAGTGATGACCGCTTCACCCGAACTCCTCTACTTGGCATGGACCCAGGGTTTCGATATCTGGCTCGCCGAATCGTCCTCGGTGCGGATGCGGCCCGAGGTGAACGAACCGTTCTATTTCGAGACCCGGGAGGAGGGGAACTCCCGGCCGCATTATGGCCGCTTTCTCCGTCTGGAACCGGGGCGGCTCGTCGAAATGACCTGGGTGACCGGCGCCGGCGGCACCGAGGGCGCGGAAACAGTCGTGCGGGTGGAGTTCGTGAAACAACCTCGCGGCATCCGGTTGCGTTTGCGGCACAGTGGTTTTGCCGATGAAGCGGCCCGCGACCGGCATCGGGAGGCCTGGCCCGCGGTGCTGGCCCGCCTCGACGAACGAACTGCGACAAGCTGAGGGTACGAGTAGGTTCGAGTCCGACTCGTAACGAATCGTCTTCGAAAGGATCGTGATGCCCACACGCACCGCGCGCACCGCATGGACCGGTGGTCTACAGGACGGCTCCGGCCAGGTCGATCTGGTCAGCTCGGGGGTCGGCAAGTACGAGGTGTCGTTCCCGAAGCGGTCGGCCGATGATGCCGACGGCACGACCAGCCCGGAGGAACTGATCGCCGGGGCACATTCGTCCTGCTACGCGATGGCGCTGTCGAACGAGATCGCCCAGGCCGGCGGTACTCCGCAGAGCCTCGAGGTCTCGGCCGCGGTGACCCTGGGCCCCGACCCGGCGGGTGGGTTCCGGATCAGCCGGATCGCCCTGACGGTGCGCGGCCGGGTGTCCGGGCTCGACGAGGCGGGTTTCGCGGCGGCGGCCGCCGCGGCCAAGGCCGGATGCCCGGTGAGCAAGGCACTGGGCGGAGTGGACGACATCACCCTCGACGCCGCCCTGGAATCCTGAAACGGCTGTCCCGGGCCCCGCGCGGGGCCCGGGACGCGAAGGCTCCCTATCCGGGCCCACCGGCGCCGTGCCCGGCCCGGAACCACGTCCGGGCAGTCGGTGTGTACATGGCGGGGATCGCGATGAACACCGCGCAGATATGGCCGGCACGAATGAGCGCCAGAAGTACGGTCGCGGTACCCATATCGGTGAACACGCCGGTACCCGCGGTCGCGAGCATCCGCACCGGCTCCACCACCAGTGACGCCGTGCCGAGCACGCCTATCCCCACGGTGAGCAGATTCCTGGCCCAGCGCTCGCCCCGCAGTAATCGCCACGCGATACCGAGGACCACCAGATAGATTGCCGTTCGCGGCAGCCAACCGCCGATGAGCGAGCCGATATCGGCATCCTCACGCAGCATCAGCGTGCCACGAACCGCGGTTTCGGCGATACCGCAACCCACGGCCGCCACCAACGCGACGAAGGCGGCGGTGACGACCCCGGGCCGCGGAGCGAGTGGACTGTCCGGGTGGGCGAGCGTGTCGTTCATTCACCGAGCCTGTCCGGCGGCGGGCGCTATCCGGATCGACCCGCCGTAGCAGCGGCCCCCGGTACCCGGGTACCGGCGCGGGCGCTCCACTCGGTGAGCGCGGCGAAGGCCAGACCGAGACCCACCCACAGCGTGGTGGATACTGCCAGCGAGGCGGCCCGGAACTCCCACAGCAGCGACGCCGGGAAGTCGGTCCCCACTTCGTCGACCCCGGGCAGCAGAATGTAGCCGAGCGTGGTGACGAGGACGAAACCGGCCGTCCCCGCGACGAGCCCCAGGGACTCCGGCCGCGGCCGCAGAGTTTTCCGGATGGACACACCTACCGCGACGGCCGCCAGGCCCAGCAGCACCGCGGCCAGCCAGAGCAGCGTGCGCTCGTCGATCGTTTCCGGGTCACCGACCGCCGGTGGGTTGGCCGGATACTTGAAGAACGGTACGGCCACCACCGCGACCCAGCCGGCCACAGCCAGCCCGAGAACCAGCCGGTGACCGGGCAGCGCGGTGAACCGCCGGGCGTAATGCGCCGCGGTCGCGACGATCGCCCCGAACGCCATTCCGGCCAGCGCATCGGCCAGGAACTGCCCGAATTTCTGCCACGGCCTGCTCACCACGGCCTCGTCCCCGTGCGCGTGCGCTGTGTCCCCGTGGGTATGTCCGGTGCCGGGATCATGGGCGTGCTCGGGTGCGGCAGCCGCGGCCTCTTCGAGGGCGATGGCAGCGTCGACCTTCGGTTCGCCGACGAAATTACCGACGACCCCCGCGAGGAGACCGGCGATCAGACCGGCGAGCAGACCACGGAGCAGCAGGGCGCCGAAGGATCCGCTCAATGGCACGGGACACCCAGCAAGTGGCGCCCGTCGTGCATCAGCTCGTGCAGGAACATTCCGCCGCGCGATATGGCGCCCTGGTCGAATCCGACCAGATAGAGCGTCAGCAGAGCCAGCGCAACGACGCCTACGGTGACGAGCACGGTCGCCGCTGTATCAGCGGCCCTACTCGGGACATGGGCTATGGCCATGGTGGATCCTCCTCATCCGGATGGTCGCGTCCGGTTCGCGAGTTCTGCGCAGGTGCGGGTGTCTGACTCTGCCCACCCGTACCGGCGTGGACATCACAGTGGCGCGACCGTTCCGGGTTCTCACCGGATTACCGCATCACCTCCGCTTTCACCTCGAACTGTGACACCGGCGTCGCCGGTCGTCAATATGCCCGCGGACAATCACTGGCCACGCCGCCGGCGACCGGAGGCGTGGCCAAGGGTGTGGAACGGATCAGGAGGTGGGTTTACCCGCTACATCGAGCACGACCTCGAACTCCAGCAGCGAGGCGCCGGTGGCGACAGGCTTGTTCTGCTGTCCGGCATGTGCCTCCTTGGCGGGGCCGTCGCGCCACGCCGCGAAGGACTCCTCGGAATCCCACTGGGTGACCACGAAATACCGATTCTCGCCGGCCGTGGGCCGCAACAATTGGAAGCCGAGGAACCCGGGGGAGTTTTCGACCGCGTGCGCGCGGTGGGCGAACCGCTTCTCGAGTTCGGGGCCCGCGCCCTCGGGCACCTCGATCGCATTGATCTTCACAACAGCCATACCCCTGAGCTTAGGTATCGCGAGTCCGGGAGGGACAGTGCCGCACGCCACAGCAGGGCCGATCGCGCGGACAGCCGGGCCGGTCCGTAGCGCCGCCCGCCCTGTGGAGGGTTGTGAATAAACTCGGCCCGGTGTTGCACGACGAAGGTGGGACCGGGGTTCCGATACTGCTGCTGCACGGGTTGATGGGCAGCGCCCGCACCTGGCGGGACCAGGTCCGGTGGTTGCGCGACCACGGCCGGGTGTTCACCTTCGACGCCGCCGGACACGGGCGCCCCGCCCCGGCCGAACTCACCACCGATGCCTTCGTCGCCGATCTGGCCGCGGCCACCGCGCGGATCGCCGAGCCGATGATCGTGATCGGGCATTCGATGGGCGGCCTGCACGGCTGGGTGTTCGCGGCCACGCACCCGAGCCGGGTGTGCGGGCTGGTGGTCGAGGACATGGCGGCCGATTTCACCGGTCGTACTGCCGCTCACTGGGCCGCGATGGTCGAGGCCTGGCCGCAGCCCTTCGCGGACGAGTCCGCCCTGGTGGCGCATTTCGGTCCGGTCGCCGGTCGCTACTTCCGCGATTCGTTCCAGCGGGGCCCGGACGGTTACCGGTTGCACGGCGAGGTGGCCACCTTCCGGGACATCTCGCAGGAGTGGGGTACCCGGTCGTTCTGGGAGGAGTGGGGCAGGCTCACCGTGCCCACGCTGCTGATCGAGGGTGAACACACCATCACCCCGGCGGGGCAGATGCGCCGGATGGCCGAACTGCATCCCGCCGCCGAGCACGTCCTGGTGCCCGATGCCGGCCATCTGGTGCACGATGATCAGCCGGAGCGCTACCGGGCCGAGGTGCAGCGTTTCCTCGTCCGTGTCCTGCGGACAGCGCCCGACAACGCCGCCGAGTTCTGAGCACTCCGGCCGCGGGTGGGCTTCAGCCCTCTCCGGCCAGGGCGAACCGTCCGTCGTCGGTCTGCTCGATCAACCCGTCCACCAGCAGGGAATCCAGCGCGCGGTCGCGCTGACCGGGGTCACGGGTCCAGGCGAGGTCCAGCCGGACACGTTCCACCGGCGCGTGCGCGGCGCGCAGCACGTCGAGCAGACGTCCCCGCGCCTGCCGATCGGTGCCCTCGTACTTCTGCGTCCGGCGTGCCGACTCGGCCACCGGCCGGCCAGCCGTGACCCACGCGCAGCGCGGCAGCGGGCAGCGGGTGCAATCCGGGGTTCGCGCGGTGCACACCGTCGCGCCGAGCTCCATCAGGGCCGCCGAGAACACCGCGGCCCGGTCGATCCGGCCGGGCAGCAGCGCCTCGGTCTCGCGTAGATCGCGCGCGGCCGGGTTACCGGCCTCCCGTCCGTGTACCGCCCGGGCCACCACCCGGCGAACGTTGGTGTCCACCACCGGAACTCGCTGCCCGTAGGCGAAACAGGCGACCGCCCGCGCGGTGTAGGCGCCGATACCGGGCAGTCCGAGCAGTACCTCGACATCGTCGGGCACCTGGTCACCGTGCTCGGCAGCCAGGACCTGCGCGCATTCGTGCAGGCGCAGGGCGCGGCGCGGATAGCCGAGTTTGCCCCATGCCCGCAGCACCTCGCCCGCGCTCGCCGCCGCCATGGCCGAGGGCACCGGCCAGCGCCGCACCCATTCCCGCCAGATCGGTTCCACCCGCGACACCGGCGTCTGCTGCAGCATGATCTCGCTCATCAGGATCTGCCAGGCGCTCACTCCGGGCCGTCGCCAGGGCAGGTCCCGGGCCGTGCGGGCGTACCAGTCGATCAGCGTGTCGGAGTCGATCGCGCCGGGTTCGATCGGCACGGCACCGCGCCCGCCCGAACCCCGATTTCCGATTTCCGCGCTGCTCACCCGACCCGCTCCGTTCACCTCACCGTGCAGTTTCACCGGTTCGGCGTGAATGGACGCCGCGCTGTAACGGGACAGAAGCAAACGCGCACATCAAATCGTGCAGAATGGACACCATGCCTCAGTCCAACCCGGTTAGTGCCTGGAAGTCGCTGCGCGAAGGAAACGAGCGCTTCGTGAACGGCACGCTGCTGCATCCTAGTCAGGGAGCCGCCGATCGAGCCAAGCTCGTCGCCGGCCAGCATCCGACCGCTGTGCTGTTCGGATGCGGAGATTCCCGAGTCGCCGCGGAACTGATCTTCGATCAGGGTCTCGGCGATATGTTCGTGGTGCGCACCGCGGGCCACGTCATCGACGCGGCGGTGCTGGGATCGATCGAATACGGCGTCGGTGTGCTGGATGTACCGCTGATCGTGGTACTCGGGCACGACAGCTGCGGTGCGGTCAAAGCGACCCTGGACGCGCTGGACGGCGGCGAGGTGCCCGGCGGTTTCGTCCGCAGCATCGTCGAGAAGGTCACGCCGTCGATGCTGATCGGGCGCCGCGAGGGACTCGAATCGGTGGACGAACTCGAAGCCCGCCACGTGGTGGAGACCAGCCGCCTGCTGATGGAGCGGTCGATGATCGTGTCCGAGCGGGTGGCGGCCGGTAAATGCGCGATCGCCTGTGTCACCTACAAACTGGTCGACGGCCGGGCGAAGCTGCACCGGGTGGTCGGCAATATCGGGGAGACCGTCTGACCGTGGCCGGCCCTCGGCGCCACCTTCGGGTGTGCCGTTGACGACTGCTGCCGCCCGCTGCGCTTACCGTTGACACGTGTTGGAACCGACAGGACCGTTACCGCCGGAGATCTACTGGCGGCGTCGTGTGTTCGCCATCGGCGCGCTCGTGGTCGCTCTCGCTGTGGTGATCTGGCTGGCCGTCACCGTCTCCCGGGGCGGTGACGCGCCCGATGCCGCCGCGGCGGTAACGACCTCCGAGACAACCGAGCCGGACCCGGATTCGGCCTCGTCGTCGACCACCACGGCGAACAGCACGCGTGCGACCGGTACGGCATCGGCCACGCGTAGTGCCGAACCCACCCCGGTGGCCTCCGGTCAATGCGCCGACCAGTCACTGGCCATCAAGGTTTCGGTGGGGCAGCCCACCTACCAGGTGGGTGAGGAGCCCGTCTTCGGCATCGTGATCACCAATATCTCCGGTGCGCCGTGTACCCGGGACATGGGATCCGGGCTGCAGCGCGTATCCGTGCACTCGCTCGACGGTGGGCGGCAACTGTGGGCGAGCACGGACTGTTTTCCCGACGGCGATCCGGATGTGCGCACTCTCGACCGCGGTGAGCAGGCCGCGTTCACCGTCACCTGGACGGGCGCGACTTCGCAGCCCGAATGCGCGGGGGAGCGGGTGCAGGTACCCCCCGGTGCCTACAACGTGGTGGCGCAGATGGGTTCGGTGCGCAGCGCACCCGAACCCTTCAACATC
This sequence comes from Nocardia sienata NBRC 100364, assembly GCF_001613205.1. Taxonomy (GTDB): domain Bacteria; phylum Actinomycetota; class Actinomycetes; order Mycobacteriales; family Mycobacteriaceae; genus Nocardia; species Nocardia sienata. The sequence goes on from NZ_BDBX01000077.1 coordinate 24,016, forward strand.
GCCTGAGCGAGGTCACTTCTTCGTCAGGCCGGCCAATCGCAGCGCGCCGCGCAGGCTGGACGCCTCGTGCAGGGTCATCGGTGTGCTCTTGCCGTCGGTGCCCGGCGGAACCACCGCGGTGGTGAACCCGAGTCGTTCGGCCTCGGCGAGCCGGCGGGTCACCGAGGTGATCCGCCGGACCTCCCCGGCCAGCCCCACTTCGCCGAGGATCACCCACCCGGGTGGGAGTGCCGTATCGCGGGCCGCGCCGGCGATGGCGAGCGCGACGGCGAGGTCCGCGGCGGGCTCGGTGAGCCGCATACCGCCCACGGTGGCCGCGTAGACGTCCTGTTTGCCGACATAGACACCGCACCGGCTCTGCAGCACCGCCAGCACCATGGCCACCCGGTTGTAGTCCAGCCCGCTGACGGCCCGCCGGGGCGCCGGAGCCTGCGTTTCCACCGTGAGGCCCTGGACCTCGCCGACCAGCGGTCGTTTCCCGTCCATCGCGACGGTGACCGCCGTCCCCGGTACCGAATCCGTACGATGATGCAGGAAAAGTCCTGAAGGGTCTGTCACACAGGCGATTCCGTCGTCGTGGAGTTCGAAACAGCCCACCTCGTCCGCGCTGCCGAATCGGTTCTTGATTCCGCGCACCATCCGCAACGTGGTGTTCTTGTCACCCTCGAACTGCAACACCACATCGACCAGATGTTCCAGCGTGCGCGGCCCGGCGACCGCGCCGTCCTTGGTGACATGACCCACCAGCAGTACGGCGATACCGCCGGCCTTCGCCAGCGATGTCAGCGCCGCGGTCACCGCTCGTACCTGGGTGACACCCCCGATCACGCCGTCGGTATCGGCGGCCAGCATCGTCTGCACCGAATCGACCACCAGCAGTGTGGGTTTCACCTGATCGACATGTCCGAGCACCACCGACAGATCGGATTCGGCGGCCAGGTACACCCGGTCGTGCACCGCACCCGTACGGTCGGCACGCAACCGCACCTGTCCCGCCGATTCCTCCGCGGTGACATAGAGGGCCCGCTCGTCGCGCTGCCGCGCCCAGCGATGCGCCACCTCGAGCAGCAACGTCGATTTGCCCACCCCCGGTTCGCCGGACAGCAGTACCACCGACCCCGCGACGATCCCGCCGCCCAGCACCCGGTCCAGCTCGGAAACCCCCGTGGGCCGCGCTGTGGTCGTCTGCGAATCGATCCGGGAGATCGGCGCCGCGGCGGTACTCGGAAGCATCGCCTTACGCCCCGGCCCCGCCGCCGCGGCCGCGGCCGGCATCGCCTCGTCCACGGTCCCCCAGGACCCGCAGCCCGGACACTTACCGACCCATTTGGCGACCTCGTGCGCGCACTCCGAACACCGATAGACGGCCTTGTTCTTGGTCACTGCCACAGCCGCACCCTACGCAGGTGCGCCGACAGTGTTTATTTGCGGCG
>NZ_BDBX01000078.1 GCF_001613205.1 Nocardia sienata NBRC 100364
GACGATTCCACGCGTCGGGACGATGACGACGACGATTCCACGACCACCAACGCGAACACCCCGGCGAACACCCCGGCGAATACGCCAGGGAATAAGAAAGTCAGCTTGAAAACGGCGCTTGGCGCGGCTGCTGTTACCGGCCTTGCTGTTGGCGTTGCTGCTGTCATGGCGACTGATGACTCCCCCGGCGGCGAGGAAGAAGCTCCCGGGACCGACGAGACTCCCAAAGACGAGGCGCCCTACGACATCCCTGAGAAAACTCCGACTACCCCGGAAACGCCGACTACCCCGGCGGCGCCGACTATTCCGACTACCCCAGCTGCTCCGACATACCCGACATACCCGACTACCCCAACTGCGCCGACCGCGCCAACCAGTCCGACCAGTCCCACAACGCCGACCAGTCCCACAACGCCGACTACCCCCGGCACGGGCGACTCCGAATCCGGCTTGTTCGGACCGGAGGAACTCGGATCTGGTGAACTCTCAGCGGAGAATCTTGGTTCGGGCGATAGCAAGTCGGATGGATCCGGTAACCGCTCCGGAACCGGTTCGGGTACGGGCCAGAGCCCGAGCCCGAGCCCGAGCCCGAGCCCGAGCCCGAGCCCGAGTCCCACCCCGAACCCCGGCGCCGGTGGCGGCATGGGTGGCCTCGAGAGCTTGATACCTCTCATGGGCTTGATGGGGTCTGGTCTCCTCGGAGACAAAGACGACAGCGGCGATGAGGAGGAATCCGAGGAGGACAAGCCCAAGGACCCGCCGGCTTCCGCACCTGCTCCCAACTCCGGACCGCCTGCGCCGCCTGGAGATCAGCCGCCTGGAGATCAGCCGCCTGGAGATCAGCCGCCTGGAGATCAGCCGCCTGGAGATCAGCCGCCTGGAGATCAGCCGCCTGGGGACCAGCCGCCTGGAGATCAGCCGCCTGGGGACCAGCCGCCTGGGGACCAGCCGCCTGGGGACCAGCCGCCTGGGGACCAGCCGCCTGGGGACCAGCCGCCTGGGGACCAGCCGCCTGGGGACCAGCCGCCTGGGGACCAGCCGCCTGGAGATCAGCCGCCTGCGGACCAGCCGCCTGCGGACGACGAAGACCCTGACGGCCCGGGACTGGGACTATAGGACGGGGCCGGTTCGGATGGGTGCGCCCCTCGCGTGTGGCGGTGGTGGTTTTCGTCGCGCTCGGTAGTGCCCGCCTCATGGCCGTACACGATCCGCCCCTGAGGGGTGGCGCTACCGGAAGTCCAGTGTGCGTTGGGTTCGCCGATACGAGCAGGCGGCGGGTCGTCACCGGATCGTCGCCGCCTTCGGTCGCTTGTCGAATCCGGCTCCGGTGTGCAGACCTGGCGACCGGCGCCGGCGCTCATGCCGGTGGTGTCGAGCCACAGACCGGTCGCATCGATCGGGGTCGGCGCCGGATCCGGTGGTGCGCAGCCGGCGCGGCCGGGTCTCGAGGCGCCGGGCCGGGTTGTGGTGGATTCGCACTGCGCGGTCCACCATTTCGCGGCGGCCCAATCGTTGTGACGGCCTTCCCGGCTGGAGGAACTGAAGGTCGGCTCCCCGCGGACTCGGTTCAGAATGCCGTAGACGACGCCGCACCTGAAACCGAGTTACCGCAACGATCGAAGCCTCCGAGTTCGGACAGGCGGGACATACATCCGCTCGCCTACCCTCACCCCGGGACGAAAACGTGCCGGTTATCGGAGCCGCTGTAGCGGTGAACCGATCAGCGGCGGCGTCCGGGGCAGGCCTTGGCGGACTTCGCCTGATCGACCTCGTCGTCGGTGAGCGCGCGGACCGGGAGCTCTTGGCGGGCGACATCGTCGGCGCGTATTCCGTTGAGCGTGATGGCCATATAGCGCCGCCAGATCTCGGGGTTGATCGGTTTGGCGAATTCGGCCAGGCCGTCGACCATATGGATCATCGCGAAGAGATCCGACGGTTCGATATCGGGCTGTAGGACGCCGGCCTCGCGGGCCCGGTCGACGATCGCGGCGACAGCGGGTTTGATCCGGTCCCGCAGGCCGTGGAAACGTTCGGTGTCGAGGTCGAGTTCGAGGATGACCTCGCTGAACCCGCGGTTGACGGCCAGATGCCGGCAGGCGTACTCGACGAACTGGACCAGGCCGAGCCAGGGATCGGGATCGCGGAGGCTGGCCTCGGCGTGGTCGGCGAAGGCGCTGAGGCTGTGTTCGAAGACCTCGGCGATGAGTTCCTTCTTGTTGGCGAAGCGGCGGTAGACCGTGCCCACGCCCACACCCGCACGTTCGGCGACATCGTCGAGAGTGATCTCGAGCCCACGATCGGCGAACAGTTCACGGGCCGCCTCGACGATGCGTTGCTGGTTGCGTGCGGCATCGGCGCGCAGGCGCCGGGGTGCCCGCAGGGTCGTGGCGTGTTTCACACCGGCATTCTATCAACGCCGGGATTAAGCGGAGGTGCCTTCTCCGTTATTGTGTTAGTCTTCATACAAGCGGAGATACCTTCTCCGCTTTCCTGATCTTCCCATCAATCAACTCTTCCTCCGAGGGGCGAGATGACTACCACGATCGATCGCGGTCCATCCGCGCAGGAAATATCGTCGGGAAGGCGCGGTTCGCACGCGCTGCGGTGGTGGGTTCTCGCCGTGCTCGGCGTCGCCCAGCTCATGGTCGTACTCGATGCGACCGTAGTGAACATCGCGCTTCCCGCCGCCCAGCACGACCTGGGATTCGACGATGCGAGCAGACAGTGGGTGATCACCGGCTACGCCCTGGCGTTCGGGAGCCTGCTGCTGCTCGGCGGCCGGCTCAGCGACCTGTTCGGCCGGCGCAATACCTTCATCATCGGCCTGATCGGCTTCTCGGTCGCCTCCGCGGTCGGCGGCGCGGCCACCAATTTCGAGATGCTGGTGGCGGCCCGGGTCGGCCAGGGTGTGTTCGGTGCGCTGCTCGCCCCGGCTGCGCTGTCGCTGCTCACCGTGACCTTCACCGAGCCGTCGGAACGGGCCAAGGCCTTCGGCATCTTCGGCGCGGTCGCCGGCACCGGCGGCGCCATCGGCCTGCTGCTCGGCGGTGCGCTCACCGAATGGGCCTCGTGGCGCTGGGTGATGTTCGTGAACCTGGCGTTCGCGGCGGTCGCGCTCGTCGGCGCGGTACTGCTGCTGGCCCGTCATGCCGGTGGGTCGCGGCCCAAGCTCGATATCCCGGGTACCGCCGTGGTCACCGCCGCGCTGTTCAGCGTTGTCTACGGTTTCTCCCACGCCGAAAGCGACGGCTGGACGAACTCGATCACCCTGGCGTTCCTCATCGGCGGCGCGGCCCTGCTGGCGGTGTTCGTCTGGCTGGAGACCCGGGTGGCCCATCCGCTGCTGCCGCTGCGCATCGTGCTGGACCGCACCCGCGGCGGCGCCTACCTCGCGGTGTTCGTCATGGGTATCGGGATGTTCGCGATCTTCCTGTTCCTGACCTATTACATGCAGTTGACGCTGGGCTACTCGCCGATCATGACCGGGGTGGCATTTTTGCCGATGGTCGCCGCCATGATCGCCTCCTCGACCACGACACCGTCGTTGCTGCTGCCCAAACTCGGACCGAAGGTGGTCGTCAGCGGCGGATTCGCGATCGCCGCGCTCGGCATGGCCTGGCTGACGCGCATCGGTCTGGACACCGGATACACCACCCATATCCTGCCGGGATTGATCCTGCTCGGCCTGGGGCTCGGTGGCGCGATGTCGACCGCCTTCCAGAGCGCGACCTCCGGTGTGCGTCACGACGATGCCGGGGTGGCGTCCGCGATGATCAACACCAGCCAGCAGGTCGGCGGGTCGATCGGTACGGCGCTGCTGAGCACCATCGCGGCCTCGGCCTCCAGTGATTATCTGGCCGCCCGGGCCCCCGACCGGCTCACCGTCGCGCAAGCGGCAATCGAGAGCTATACCACCAGCTTCACCTGGGCCGCGGGCGTGTTCGTCCTCGGCGCGGTGGCGCTCGCGGTGTTGATGCCCAGCGCGTTGCCGGCACCCGCCGAAGGCGAACCGGTACTCGCGCACTGATATCTCGCGACCGAACCGCCCGCCTCCACCATGTGGGGAGGCGGGCGGTGCTGTATCGACTTCCGGACGACGAGCCGGAAGAACGCTCGAACCGCGCGATCTTCGCGCTCGATGAGCGGCGCGGCGTGCTTTCCGCGCGGGCTCCCGGATATCGGAGATACGCGCGGCGGCCGCGGAAGGCTACTTCTCCGGCGTCGATGCCGTCCGGCGATCAGCCCGCCGGACGAGTCGCCCGGCGGGACCGACGGCGGCCGGGCGCGGGATCGCTCGGCTGGTGTGAAGTGTGGGCGCTGCCCATCCGAGCCGAGCCCGTGGACTGTCCCGCCCCGGACCCCGGCTGCCGCGGCGCCGGCGCGGCGGACCGACGGGGGTTGTGACCCGCCGCGGTGGCCCGTGCCCCGGACCGTCCCGCGGCATTTCCCCGCCGGCCGGCGGATCCGCGCGCGCCCGCGTGCTCGGCAGCACCGGATCGTTCACCCTGCCGCGACCGCTTCGCGGGGTTTTCCACGCGGCCTCGCTCCTCGCCCCCGGCGGTGGTCGTCTCGCGCGCGTCGGAACGCACCGGGTTCGCGTGCCCACCGGCGCCGCCCCGGCGGCCACGCGATCCACGCCGGCCGGTGCGGGAACCGCCGGTGGTCGCGCGCGGGGTGTCCTGCTCGGCCGCGGTGGGCGCCGGGCGGACGGGGGCGGGTTCGGTGAGCGCCCTGCGGTCCGCGAGATCGTCGAGGATGGGGGAATCGATGGTCACCGGGCGCGGGCGGGCATCGATACCGGCCTTGCGCAGCAGCGCCGCCACATCCTTGCGCTGCTCGGGCAGCACCAGCGTCACCACGGTGCCCTCGGTGCCCGCACGGGCCGTGCGGCCGGACCGGTGCAGGTAGGCCTTGTGTTCGGCGGGCGGGTCGACGTGCACCACCAGTTCGAGATCGTCGACGTGGATACCGCGCGCGGCGATATCTGTCGCGACCATGACCTTGGCGGTACCCGCGGCGAAGGCGGCGAGGTTGCGGTCGCGCGCGGGCTGGGAGAGGTTACCGTGCAGGTCGACGGCGGCGATACCCGCGCGGGTCAGCTCCCCGGCGAGCCGGCGGGCGTGATGTTTGGTGCGCATGAAAAGGATTCGGCGCCCACTGCCCGCGGCGAGCGCGCGCACGAGTTCCTTCTTCGCCGCGGCCCCCTCGACCTCGAAGATGTGATGGGTCATCTTCGGCGGTGGCGCGGCGGCCTCGTCGACCGAATGCGAGATCGGCGCATGCATGAAGCGGTCGACCAGTTTCCCGACACCGTTGTCCAGCGTCGCCGAGAACAGCAGGCGCTGGCCGTCGCGCGGTGTGGCCGTGAGGATCCGGATCACGCCCGGCAGGAAGCCGAGATCGGCCATATGGTCGGCTTCGTCGAGCACCGTGATACGCACCGCGTCCAGCGACAAGGCCCGCTGCTGCATCAGATCCTCGAGCCGGCCCGGGCAGGCGACGACGATATCGATGCCCTGCTTCAGGGCTTTGATCTGGCGGTTCACCGGCACCCCGCCGAAAACAGTGGTCACCCGAAGACCGCACACCTGGGCCAGCGGAGCGACCGTCGCGGCGATCTGGGTCGCGAGTTCCCGGGTGGGCGCCAGGATCAGCCCGGTGGGCCGGCCGGGGACGCGGGGCGCGCCGGCGAGCAGCGCGACCACCGGGATACCGAACGCCAAGGTCTTGCCGCTACCGGTCTTCCCCCGGCCGAGGACATCGCGACCGGCGAGCGTATCGGGCAGGGAGGCGTTCTGGATGGGGAAGGGTTCGATGATACCGCTGTCCGCGAGTTTCGCGACGATATCGGCCGGGACGCCGAGGTCGGTGAACGTCTGCGCGGCAGCAGTGTTGGCAGGCATGAAGGTATGAGCGCCTTTCGGCATCGGAGGTGATACCGCGACGTCCGTTCGGACCGTCTGTCCGCGCCTCCTCGAGGTGGCGGTGTCGCGGGTCCCGACGCGAAAGGCTGATGATCCGCGACGGAGAGTACATATGTGCGCATCGGGCGCGGGTACTGAAGTGATCCTACCGTACCGCCCGTTTCGTGCCGGACCGGTGAGCAACGGCACGGTGTGACGCATCTCCATCCGGCGCGGCAGCCGAATGCCACCGCCGGCGGATCGCCCCGAGCATCGTGTCCACCGAGTGGTCGGCCGAGCAGGGTGCCGGCGGGGACCACATCGGCGCCGAATTCGCCGAGCCGCCGGACGGTGCGTTCGCGTGGCTCGGGCGCGGGAGGCGCCGCAGAGGCTCATTCGGCCCGGACCATGAAAAGTAGTAGCGCGAGACTATTTTCGAAATCCTGTCGCCGAGCACCGGAAATTCGAATCACACACCGGCGGGCAGCACAATCCGGCCAAGCGCTCCAATTCCATCACCCCGCCCGGCGTGGTATATCTCTGCTGCGGCGCCCGGCCGGGCTCCGTCGAGTTACGTCGAAGAAGAGTGTGCGCGTGTCCAATCCAACCGAACCCACTCGCGGGCCGAACCCGCGCCCCCATTCGCCGGCGACCGGCGCCGCGGCTTCCAAGAGCGCCCGGGACGCCGAGCGCGGGGTAATGCTCGTCTCGGGGGCGGGTATCGCGCTGGCCGTCGTCGGTTTGGTGGTCACCCTGCTCGTCGGATCCGGTTCCACGGACGCGGAAGCCGATACGGCACAGGCGATTACAACGAGTGAGAGTCCGGCGCCGCCGGTGGCCCCGGCCCCGGCCCCCGCGCCGCTGCCCAAGCGGTATCTGGCCGATATGTCGCCCACCAGCGGAACCGCGTATACCGGGACGATATCGGTCAACGGCGTCCCCTACCCGCATTCGATCTATCAGCAGTTCAGCGGCTGCGATACCGAGGTGGACCACACCTACAACCTGAATCGTGAATGGTCGCGCTTCAGCTCGACTATCGGTATCGCCGACGGCGGCAATTCCCAATCGGTGCTCCAGTTCGAGGTGATCGCCGACGGAAAGTCGATCTATTCCTCGGGCAACGTTCCCGTGGGGCAATCGCCGACGGTGGATGTGCCGGTCGCGGGTGTGCAGAACCTGACGATCAGTTTCCTGTTCGTCGGAGGGAATATGGAGAGCTGCAGTCAGGCGGGTAACGGCGTATGGGGCGACGCGGGGCTCACGAAGTAAGGTGATCCGGGCGGCGTAGGCCGAGTCCCTCAGAAATGGACGAGGATGCGGCCCTTGTTGCCCGGGTCCGAATCCACCCGCCGGTAGAGTTTCTTCAGGCTCGGCTGACCGAGTTTGGCGAGCACACGACGTTTCAACGTGCCCGAGCCCTTCCCGGGGATGATCTGCAGCAGGGCGACCTTCTGTGCCGAAGCTCGGAAGAGCGCGCTGCGCAGTACGTTGTCGATATCACGATCACTCCGGAAGACCGGGTGGAGATCGACTGTGAGTGTCTTCGTCAAACGAACTCCTGAAGGCTGCCGCGGGCGGCCCGCTCGACGCATGGATCATCGCAGCCTAGTGAGCGAGCTGCGGCGAGCGGCTGCCGTGCGCTCCCCGGTACGGGGAATCCGGCCCCCGCCGGCCCGGACGCACAGGACGATGGCGGAATCGGATAGAGCATCGGCGGCCTCTCTGAACTCGGAGCGCGGCGAACTCGGGTCGGCACGGGGCGGCATGGCGCAGAACGGCCCGCCGGCGTGCCCGGCGGCACCGACCGTGGGGTGGAACTGCCCATGAACCTTCACCCTGGTCCGCATCTCAACCAATTTCACACGGGTTGGGCCCGCGCGGGTGGTCGTATCGTCCGCGCGGGGATTGCGCCGATGCCCTGGTCGATGTCGATCTTCTTCGCTCGGTGCCGGATCAGCGCGGGGCGTAGGTCATGCAGTGGGCCGTGTGGCCGGCGCTGCCCGGGCCGACCCGGATCGCGCCTGCGGTGCATTCGAGAGCGGCGTTGTGGGCGCAGTCGGTGCGCTGGCAGGCGCCGACCATGCTGGTGACGGTGTCGAGGCCGCCCTTGGTCGCCAGCGGTATGAAGGTCGTGCAGTCGGCGCTGCCGTTCTGCCCGGTGACGTTGATCGCGAACGCGTGGCATCCGTCGTGGTTGTACGAACAGCTGTTCACTGTGCATTCGCTGACATGCGGCATTCCCGTAGTGGCCATGTGCTGCGTCCTCCGGAAGTGTTCGGGAGTCGTGCTCGTGCGGCTACCGCCGTAGGCCGGTTGGCGTGGGCTGGAGATCTCAGTATGGCGTGCTGTCCGCCGTTCGTACCGGCGCATCCAGGGGCGGTGACAGAACGTAGCGAAATGGTTGCCGAAAGGGGCATGGGCCGTTGCCGGGCGATTATGTGAACGATATTTACTAAAACCTGTTCACAAATGAGGTGTGGTGTGGTTCACTCGCGGGGACAGGGTTCCCGCGAGGGGGCATCGTGATGCGATACCTCCGTCAACGCTTCGGCCTCCGCGGACCGGATGTATCAGCTTCGTAAGGAGGCGCTATGACGACTTCTCTCTCCCACGACTTCGATTTCACCGATCCCGACCTCTTGGCGGCCCGGCTGCCCATCGAGGAATGGGCCGAACTGCGCCGGACCGCGCCGGTGTGGTGGGTCGACCAGCCGAACGGGGTGAGCGGGTTCGACGACGGCGGTTACTGGGTGGTCAGCAAACTCGACCACATCAAGGAGATCTCGAAGAACTCCGAGGTCTTCTCCACCCACGCCAATACCGCGGTGATCCGCTTCAACGGCGATATCGCCCGCGAGGAGATCGATATCCAGCGCGCGATGCTGGTCAACACCGACCCGCCCGAGCACGACAAACTGCGCCGCATCATCTCCCGCGGCTTCACGCCGCGTGCTGTGCAGAGCCTGCGTGACGCCCTGCACGAGCGGGCCGAGCGGATCGTGCACGAGGCCAAGCGGGCCGGTAGCGGCGATTTCGTCCAGCAGGTCGCGTGTGAGCTGCCGCTGCAGGCCATCGCCGAACTGCTCGGGGTGCCGCAGGAGGACCGCGGCAAGCTGTTCGAGTGGTCGAACCAGATGATGGGCTACGACGACCCCGAATACGCCGACAGCTACAAAATGGCCAATGCGCAGGTAATGGGGTACGCCTGGAACCTGGCCGAAGAACGCCGCGGCTGCCCGGCCGATGACATCATCAGCCAGCTGCTCAGCGCCGATATCGACGGCGAGGCGCTGAGCTCGGAGGAATTCGCCTGGTTCGTCATCCTGCTGGCGGTGGCCGGTAACGAAACCACCCGTAATGCCACCACCCACGGGATGAAGGCGTTCGTGGACAATCCGGAACAGTGGGAGCTGTACCGGGCCGAGCGGCCGCGCACCGCCCCCGACGAGATCGTACGGTGGGCCACCCCGGTCATCGCGTTCCAGCGGACCACCCTGCAGGACACGGAGATCGGCGGGCAGGCCATCGCCAAGGGGCAGCGGGTGGGTCTGTTCTACGCCTCGGCCAACTTCGACGAGGACCATTTCACCAAGCCGTTCGAATTCGACGTCACCCGCAACCCGAACCCGCACGTCGGCTTCGGTGGCACCGGCACCCACTATTGCGTCGGCGCCAACCTGGCCCGCCTGCAACTGGACCTGATCTTCAACGCCATCGCCGACGTGATGCCGAACCTGCGTCAGGTCGCCGAACCCGTTCGGCTACGGTCGGGTTGGCTGAACGGAATCAAGAACTGGCAGGTCGCATACGAATGACACCACCCGCCCGGCGGGGCCGGATGCCCGCGGTCAGTGACGCGGACATCCGGCGCGTGGCTGTGGAGCTACTGGTCGAACAGGGAGCGGAGGCGCTGACCCTGCGCGCCATCGCGCGGGAACTCGGCATCACCGCCCCCGCCCTCTACCGCTACTACCCGTCCCGGGAGGAATTGCTGGTCGCGTTACGGCGCGATATCTGCATCCGGCTGGCCGACGAACTCGGTGCGCAGGTGGCCGAACTACCGGACGACGGGGTGGTCCGGTTGTTCGCCATCTGCCGGGCGTTCCGGCGTTGGGCGCTGGCCCACCGCAACGAATTCACCCTGGTCTTCGCCTCGCCGACGGCCGGCGGTCCGGGTACGGTCCGCCGCTTCGACGAAGCGTTCGGGCTGGTGTTCCTGGAAGCCGCGGGCAAGCTGCTCGCGGCCTACGACCTGGCCACTCCGCCGACCGAATCGATTCCCGAAGCGCTGCGCGCCGATCTGATCGCGTTCCAGAACGAGCTGCTGGCGCTGCTCGCCGGAGCGGAGCAGAAGTTCCCGGCCGAGAAGTTCGACCTCGGGGTGGCGTACCTGATGATGACGGTCTGGGTCCGGCTCTACGGCCACGTCACGCTGGAAGTGTTCGGTAACTACCCGATGCCGGTGAGCGACCCTGATGTGCTGTTCGACGCGGTGCTCACCGACCTCGCCGCCGGGATGGGGCTCGGCGCGGGCGAGCCGGGATAGGCCGGTTTGCCGGGTCAGGCCATTTCCGGGACCCGCAGGTGGGCGAGTGCCAGTTCGAACTCGCGCACGTCGAGCGCTTCGACCCCGGTCTGCCGGGCCGCGTCGACCCGCAACGCCGCCGACTGCTCACGGCCTGCCCGCATCGCCGCGGCGCTGTCGTAACTGGTGCACGAGACCGCGCGGCCGGACCTCCGGTTGATCATCAGGCTCGCGCTGCAGAACCCCTCCAGGTCCTCCATGGCGGGCAGAGTGGCGGACTTGTAGATCTCGACGGCCGAATCGAGACGGCTCGGATCGGTCTTGACCCAGGTCGCGCGCACGCATGCGCCCTCCTCCGCGTGATGAGCCCGATGCAGTCCCGCGATTTCCCATTCCTCGATCTGTGCGCCACCGCCGAACGTCGCGGCTGCGCGGTCGCGCAGCCGGCCGACCCGCTCTCTGCTGTCGCGCATCGCGTCCTCGGACTCCCACGCGCTGGTGGCGATGCAGTGCCCGGTGTCCCGGTCGACCAGCAGCGACAGCCCGATACACCCGGGGATTTCCCGTAAGCCCGGCAGCACGACATCGCGCATATGTGCGATCCCCGCGTCGATCGCGGAGGGTTGCGCCTGAATAGTGGTGGATCGCGCGAACACGAGCCACCCCCTCTCTGCTCGAGGCGGCGCCCCGGTGGCGCCACCGGTGTCCTTCAACCCTGCTCTCCACTCGTCGCGGTGGCAAGAGGGCAGCCCCGCGGACCGCGCGCGGGGCGATCTCCGCTTCGCGCGAACCCGCCCGGCTACACTGATCACCCGCATCACCTGTGCGGCGCGCGGACGCGCCGAACTGCTCGAATTCGTGGAAAACCGAACGAGACGGGACAGGGAAATCGATGACCATCATTCGCACGCTGCGTACCGCTGCACCGGGCCTGATCCTCGCGATCGTCGCGACGGCGGCCCTCGCGCTGCCCGCCTCGGCCGCGCCCCGGCCCACCGTGGTCCTGGTGCACGGCGCGTTCGCCGACCCGACCAGCTGGGACGGAGTTGCCGCGCGACTGCGGGGGCAGGGCTACGAGGTACTGACGCCGGTGAACCCGTTGCGCGGCCCGGCCCATGATTCCGCCGCCGTCGGGCGCACCCTCGACACCGTCGACGGACCCATCGTGCTGGTCGGGCACTCCTACGGCGGGTCGGTGATCAGCAATGTGCACGACCCCGATGTCGTCTCCATGGTCTACGTCGCGGCCTTCGCGCCGACCCAGGGTGAATTCGCGCAGCAGGCACTGGACCCGGTGCGGTTCCCCGGTAGCCGACTGCTGCCCCCGGCGCTGCAGGTGAAGGTCGTCGAGGATCCGCAGGGCATCGCGGGACGCAATATCGACGGCTATGTGGCACCCGAATACTTCCACGACGTCTTCGCGCAGGATGTCGACGACGCCACCGCCGCCGATATGCTCGCCCATCAGCAGTCGATCGCCCTGGCCGCCAATCTCGAGCCCTCCGGTGCCCCGTCGTGGTCGGGTGAACCCACCTGGTACCTGGTTTCCGCGCAGGACCGGGTCATCCCGCCGGCCTCGCAGCGATTCATGGCCGAACGAATGGGCGCGCAGACCACCGAACTCGACGCGTCCCATGCCTCGCTGGTCTCGCAACCGGACGCGGTGGCCGCGGCGATCGTGACCGCGGCGGGCTGATCTCGCGAACCGGATGGCCCGCTACGGGGGCGCCGGCCCGTGGCGGCGGGCGCCGGGCCGGGCTCGCGAACACACCGAGGGATGACAGCGCCGACCGGACCACCGCGCGGAATTACGTTCCGGCGCGGTGGAATATCGGTGCGGGGCATGATGCGGCGCACCGATTGTGCGGTCGGCTCCGGGCATCTCAAACTCTCTCTGATCGCCTCGAAAACTCAAGGAGACAAGCATGTCCGAGCCAGTCATCCAACTTCCGACCCCCGGCGAGTCGATGTACGAAACGCTCGAGCGGATAATTCGTGCGGGTGAGGTCGTGCCCATCGAACTGCTCGGCGGGGTCGGCGCCTACATCGCGGTCAGTCACCGTGCCGCCGCCGCGGTGCTCGACGACAAGATCTTCGCCAAGCATCCGTCCAAGTGTCCTGCGCTGCACGACGGCCGGATCCCCGCCGATTGGCCGCTGCGCGCCCTGACCGACGCCGAACATATGCTGAATCAGGACGGTGCCGCGCACCGGCGGTTGCGCCAGACGATCAACAAGGCGTTCACCCCGGCCCGGATCGCGGCGCTGGAACCGCGGATCCAGCAGATCGCCGACGATCTCATCAACGCCTTTCCCGATTCGGAAGAGATCGATCTGGTCGCGAACTACACTGTCCCGTTGCCGGTCCGGGTGATCTGCGACCTGTTCGGAGTGCCGCTGGCGGCGCAGTCGCAACTCAAGGACTGGACCCTGACGATCGTCTCGGCGCACAGTACCGGCGAACAAACCCAAGCGGCCATGGCAGCGATGAGCGGCTATTTCGTCGAGCTGCTCGCCCACAAGCGGGCCGAACCGGGGGATGATCTGACCTCGGCGCTGTTGCAGGCCAACGCCGCGAACGAGCTCACCGAGGAGGAACTGATCGGTGTGCTGTGGCTGGTCATCGTGGCCGGGCACGAGACCACGGTTCACCTGCTGGGCAATGCGGTGATCGCGCTGCGGGACCATCCCGCACAGCTGGCGCGGGCGCAGGCCGAGAATCGCTGGGCCGATGTGGTCGAAGAAGCGCTGCGCTATCGCTCTTCGGTGGTCGGTGCGCTGATGCGCTATCCGCTCGAAGACGTGACGGTCGCCGGTGTCGATATTCCCGCGGGTACGCCGACGCTGTGGTGGGGTGGCGCCGACCGGGATCCGCTGCTCGTCCCGAACGCCGAGGTATTCGATATCGACCACGAGCACCGCGACCAGCTCGTATTCGGCCGCGGACCACATTTCTGCCTGGGTGCACCGCTGGCCCGGCTGGAGAGCCGGATCGCCCTGCAGACGCTGTTCACTCGGTTCCCGAAGCTGACCCTGGCCGTGCCCGGCACCGAGGTCGAGTACGCGGTGCAGATCAGCACGGTGGGTCCGGAGAAACTTCCGGTGCGGCTGAACTCCGGTTCCTAGGCCGGGTTCGGATCCGCCGGCTCCCCTGTGCCGTCCATGGACTCGGTACACCTGCTGCCGGCTCCCCTGTGCCGTCCATGGACTCGGTACACCTGCTGCGCCGGAACTCCCGCGGCGTCATGCCGAACCGTTCCTTGAACGCTGCCGAGAACCAGGCGGGGGTGAAACCGCAGCGGGCCGCCAGTTCCGCGATGGTCAGGGTGGCGCGCGGGTCCGCCAGGAGTTCGCGTGCCACCCGCAGGGCCTCGTCGCGGCGCAGGTCCCGGAAGGTCGTCCCGGTTTCGTGCAACACCACCCGCAGCTGCCGGGGCGACCAGCCGAGCGCGTGCGCCACCGCGGGCAGGCGCACATCGGAGCGGCCGATGTGCTCGCGCAGATACCGCCGGATGCTCTCGGCGACCGCCGCGTGATGGGTCGACTGCGGGCCGGTGTCGCCGGCGGCCATCATGCACAGCAGTTCGGTGATCCGGTCGCAGACCGCGTTGAACTCACGTTCGCTCAGCCCGGACTGTTCGGCGTGGACGCCGCGGATCATATCGCCCGCCACCCGGCCCAGGCCCCGGTTCATATCGACGACGACGTTCATATGCCGGCGCGGAGGGAGCCGGGCCTCGAACTCGGTGCGCGGGACCTGGAATCCGTAGGCCGCCGCATCGGGAATATGCAGACGGCACGGTACCTCCAGTCCGGCCACGATCGCGTGCCCGCGCGGGACGCGGGTCACCTCGTCGTGGAAGCGGATGGCGAAATCACCGCGGTCGGGAAGGACGACCCAGAAGAAATCGTCGCCGGGAACGCGGCGGATATGGCGCCGGGTCCGGTGGCACAGGCGATTTCCGTGCTGGTCCCAGCGCAACAGGGTGTAGGTGCCCGACTCCTGGGCGGTGAGTCCGGCGTGCCAGTTCTCGTGGGCGCCGAATTCATGTGCCATGGGCACGAAGCCGTCGGCGAGCTCGGAGAAGGATTCGGGTCCGCAGGCGGCCACCTGATACCAGCGCATGGTCACCTTCCCCTCGATCGAATTCGGCTGCCCCCGTACACCCGGCCGATACGATCGGCGTTCTCACAATACTGGTCCCGGCCGGTTCCGATGCGTTGTGGCCGTGAAATACTCTCGGAGCCTGTGGGTTTCGCGCCCGAGCTGTAGCATCCGCCGTAGCGCGCCGCATAGGCGGTGGTCGCGAGTATGCGGCCGCCGAAGCCTGCAATAAGCGAGCGGCTCGGGCCACGCCCGAATCCTTTTCCGGATTTCGTGCCTCTCATATATGTCTCGGCAGACGCCGGGACGAAGAGGAGGTTGTCGTGATCATTGGTATCGGTATCGTCGGCGGGCTGGTACTGCTGTGTACGTGCATGTTCGTCCTACGGCGCAAGCGAGCCGGGCGTGGCTGAGGTGACCTGGCCCGAGGAGCAGCTGATCACCGCCGCGCAGAGCGGTGACCTCGACGCGATCGCCGCGGTGGTGTCGGCCGCCCACCCGAACGTCCAGCGGTTCGCCCGATCCCTGTGCGCCGACGCGGAGGATGCCCAGGACGCGGCGCAGGAGGCTCTCATCATCCTGTACCGGAAGATCGGGATGCTGCGGGCCACCGGCGCGCTGGCGTCGTGGATGTTCCGCATCGTCCGCAACGAGTGCCTGCGACGTGCGCGGCGACGAGTGCACGAGCACACGCCGGTGCCCGATATCGCGGTGACCGCCTCGGCCGAGCACGAGGTTCTGCGACGACTGGACGCGGGCCGGGTAGCGGCCGCGGTCGCGGCCCTGCCTCCTGATCAGCGCCGGGTGCTGATCCTGCGCGATATCCAGGGCTACAGCGGGCGTGTGGTCGCCGAGGTACTGGGGATCGGTCCGGCAGCGATGAAATCGCGCCTGCACCGCGCCCGCGCCGCGGTCCGGCACACGCTGCGCGCCACAACCGGAACAGGTCACGGAGGCCATGATGAGCAGAACAACATCTGACGGCCCGGATTTCGCGAGCGCCTCCCCGATCGAGCACGTAGTGCGCGGTGTGGTGGGCTTCGGCGCGCTGATCGGCGCGGTGGCACTGATCCCGGTCGTCGGCCCGATCGGTCTGCTGCTGCTGCCCGTCGGTCTGATCGCGCTGCGCGGTTGTCCGATGTGCTGGACGATCGGGCTGGTACAGACCATCTCGCGCGGCCGGCTGCAGCGCTCCTGCGGGGACGACCGGTGCACACTGACCGTCGCCGGCCGGGAAGGCGCCGCCAGATAGTCGCCCGCTTCTCCGGTCCAGGCGGCGATAATCCGCCCGCGGCCGGCCCGCGGCCCGTACGCTGCGGAGACGGCCGCCGGGTAGGGCACCGGTGCGGCGACGAGAGTGGATACGGCTATGACGTCGGAGATCGGTTTCCATCCGGACCTGCGCCGTGCGCGCTTCCTGCCGCGCACCGTGGTGTCCCCGCGCACCCTCCCGGTGATCCGCGGGCTCGGCGACCGGGCCGGGCGGGCGCAACCGGCGGGCGGGACGATCGAGCGGGTGGACGCGCAGGTGACGGTCCGGGTGTTCCGGCCCGCCGGGGCGTCCGGCCCGGTGCCCGGGCTGCTGTACGTGCACGGCGGGGGATATGTCATCGGCAACGCGGCCATGGGGGACCGGTTCTGTGCGACCGTGGCCGCACGACTCGGTGCGGTCGCGGTATCGGTCGAGTACCGGCTGGCGCCCGAGCACCCCTATCCGGCCCCGCTCGAGGACTGCTACGCGGGTTTGCGATGGCTGGCCGCGTTGCCCGAGGTGGATCGGGACCGGATCGCGATCGCGGGGGAGAGCGCGGGCGGCGGCCTGGCCGCCGCGGTGGCGCTGCTGGCCCGCGACCGCGGTGAGGTACAGCCGGTGCTGCAACTGCTGTCCTACCCGATGCTGGACGACCGGACCTCGGCGCGCACCGATATCGATACCCGGTGGCTGCGTGTGTGGAGCCGCCGCAGCAATGGTTTCGGCTGGCGAAGCTATCTGGGCGAACTCCGCGCCGCGGCGGTTCCACCGCTGGCGGCGCCGGCCCGATACGACGATCTCACCGGACTCCCACCCGCCTGGATAGGGGTCGGCACCCATGACCTGTTCTACGACGAGGATCTCGCCTACGCCGACCGGCTGCGCCGCGCGGGGGTGCCCTGCACTCTGCACGAGGTACAAGGCGCCTACCACGGATTCGACCTCGTCGAGCGCGCCGCGCCGGTCTCCCGTGACTACCGGGGTGCCCAGCTGTCGGCGCTGGATGCAGCGCTGGGTGGAGCCGTCCGGGCCGAGTGAGCAGGGCCGCCTCGCGGCGTACCGGGCCCTTCCTGGCTTCGGTGTCCGGTGAACACCCGCCTCGTTCTTCGCCGAAATCGATCGGTGTGCGGTGGTGCCGCGGGGCGGTCGTGGGCCCACCGGCCGGGCCGGGAAGGTGGCAGACTGCGGATATGAGCACACCGGATTGGGCTGATGTGGACCGGTACGTGGTGGATCACCTGGCGCGCGACGGCGAGACGAGTGCGACGCTGCGGGCCAACGCGGACGCGGGTCTGCCCGCCATCGACGTCTCCGAGGCCCAGGGCAAATTCCTCTACCTGCTCGCCCGGTCCATGGGGGCCGCACAAGTACTGGAAATCGGCACGCTGGGCGGTTTCAGCACCCTGTGGCTGGCCCGCGGGGTCGGGGACGCGGGCCGGGTGACGACGCTGGAATTCGACGAGCGCCACGCCGAGGTCGCGCGGGCGAATCTGGATCGCGCCGGTGTCGGCGCCCGGGTCGATATCCGGGTCGGCGCGGCCCTGGAGAGCCTGCCCGTCCTCGCCCGTGAACAGCCCGAGCCGTTCGACCTGGTGTTCATCGACGCGGACAAGGTGAACAACTCGAATTACGTGCAGTGGGCACTGCGGCTGACCCGGCCCGGCGCGGTGGTCGTGGTCGACAATGTGGTGCGCGGAGGCCGGCTGGCCGACGAGTTCGACACCGACCCCGCGGTGACGGCGAGCCGGGAACTGGTGCGATTGCTGGCCGACGAACCACGCCTGGACGCGACCGTGCTGCAGACAGTGGGTGCGAAAGGCTGGGACGGTTTCGCTTTCGCCGTCGTGAACTGAGCACGGGCACCCGGCCCTCACGAATCCGGATTCGCGGAGGCGGTGATCCGGCCGTCCTCGATCGCGCGGAGCAGCGCGGCGTGGTCGCGGGCGTTGCGATCGGCGTAGTCCTCGGCGAAATCCGTGATCGCCGCGTCGAAATCGTCATCGGAGCCCAGGTATCCGGCGATTCCGAAACGGTCACCGCCGCGGGCGTGGGCCTGGGCCAGCACCCGCGCGCACAGCCGCCCGTAGAGCGCCATGAGGTCGGGTGACATGGTCTCGATCACCGCCGAACCCTTGCCGTCGCGGAGTTGGCGGATATAGAAATCGCGGGTCACGCCGTCGGGATCGGGGCCGGGGTGCTGCTGCCAGCCGAGGAAGATATCGCTGGCCGCCTGCATCAGCCGCTGTCCGCTCACCACCCGTTCGCCCTGGTTCGTGTACTCGGGCCCGGCGAGATAATGCGCGAGAACCGAGGGCTGTGCCTCCTTGGCCTGGAGGAACAATGGTTCCGCACCTGGACCGCGCAGCAGGATGATCCAGGTGCGGGTGCCCACACTGCCGACCCCGACCACCTTGCGCGCCGCGTGCACATACTCGAAACGGTCCAGCAGGAAGCGGCGGTCTGGTTGCAGGGTGCCGCGATAATCGGCCAGGCGCCGCATCAGGGCCCGGTGCACCGTCTCGGCGTCGGCGCCGGTGTAGAGCTCCTCCACCGGGACGATCAGCGGCGGCATGCTCACGATGCGCGGTTGTCCGTCGTGCGGCGCGGTCAGCTTGGACAATGCCTGGAAACTGTCGCGGCCCCAGGCTTTGTCGATGCTCTTCTGAACGCGTTTGCGCATCGACGAATCGAGGACCTCGCGTAGTTCGGCCATATCCGCCGCGGCGTCGATATGGGAGTACCAGACGGCCAGTTCACCGCGTCCTGCCTGGTAGATCATCGTTTCGCGGTACTCGGCCACGCAGGCGCGGGTGATCCGGCGCCGCTGCTTATTCTTGAAACCGTTGTCGCGCCCGGCGACAGTGAGACTCGCGGCCAGTCTCTTCACGTCCCATTCGAAGGGGCCGGGATAGGTTTCGTCGAAATCGTTGACGTCGAAGGCGAGCTGGCGTTCCGGGGTGGCGTAGAGGCCGAAGTTGCTCAGGTGGGCGTCACCGCACAGTTGGGTGTGCAGACCGGTGCCGGGGCAGCGGGACAGATCGTCGGCCATCACCAGCGCCGCACCCCGGAAGAAAGCGAACTCGGAGACCGCCATCCGGCCATAGCGGACGGGGACCAGTTCGGGCACCCGCGTCCGGGTCTGCGAGTCCAGGAGGGCCAGCGGGTCACGATCCGGGGCGGCCGCCGATGCGGCGACCGCGGCGAACGGGATGCGGTCGCGCTGCCGGGCGCCGTGTTCGATGCGCTCCGCGCGGGACGGGGGAGCGGGCCGGGCCCGATCGGCGTGGGGTTCGCCCATAGGCGCACGGTAGGACGGGCGCATACGCCTTGTCGTCACCCGATCCGGGTGAGGGAGCCGGTGGATACGGCCCGCTTCGGATCACTGTGCGTGTGGCCTCGGCCGGTGGCCGGCGTTCTGCTCGGCGGGTGATGAAGAGGTGGCGATGGTGGACGGCGGCGCGGGATCGGTCCCGCGGGCGGAACTTCCGGAGACCACCGCCTTCGCCGGCCTGGGCAGGCCCTACAGCCCGCCGGCAGCCGGCGCCGCGGGGTCGGCCGCCGTCAGCACCCGCGCCCGGACGCGGCATCGTCACACGCCGGGTTTCCCGTGGCGACAGACAAGCCGGCGTCCGGGTGCCAGGGGTCCCCGGTGCGATTACGACCGAACCTCGGTGGCGATGGTGCCGTCGACGACCTCGGCGAGCATCCGGCCCCATTCCGGATAGGTGCGCACCTTCTGTAGGTGCAGCTCCTCGACCTTCGCGGTCAGGTCCGGGTCGGGATCGTCGGAGAAGCGGACGGCGGACAGCCGGGCGATGTAGGGGAAGATGCGCGGGTCACCGGACAGGTGCACGGGATCGTGCAGATAGCGCTCGAGCGCGGCGAGGTCGGCGACCGCGGCGGTATAGGCGTGGGTGAAACCGTCGCGTGGGTCACCGATATCACGGCCGACGCAGCCGAACAAGACGGATTCCACGCCGGCGGTGCGGCGCATGGTGTCCAGCACCAGGGCCTCTTCCGCTTCCGAGACACCATCTCGGAAGCTGAACCGCAGGACGTTGACGATCATTCGATACCTCCAAACTTGAACCAGCTGGTTCAGATTAACGATCTAACAGGTTTTGTCAACGGTATGGAATCATGAACCAGTGGGTTCAACCATTCGGGGCGGGCGTTAGTATCGAGGCGTGCGTGCGCGAGTGGAGGATGGTCCGGTGGGCGGCCGGATCGACAAGCGGCTGGCGATTCTCGACGCGGCCTTCGCCGTATTCGCCCGGCTCGGTTACGAGCAGGCCTGCGTGAAGGAGATAGCCGCCGAAGCCGGGGTGGCCAAACCCACCGTCTACAACCACCTGACCGATAAGGAGAGCCTGCTGCGGGAGGCGCTGATCATGGCGGCCGACCGGGTGGGTGCCGACTGCCTCGCCGCGGTCGAGCGCCTGCGCAACCCCGGCTCCGATCTCACCGCGGCGCTGGAGGATACGGCCCGGCGGCTGCTGCGCATCTGCGCCGGGGACACCTCGCACGCCTTGCGCCGGCTCACCGCCGCGCAGGCCAACCGGCTGCCCGACCTGGCGTTGCTCGTCCGGGAGCGCACGGCGACCGCGACCCTGGACGCGCTCACCGACCGGCTGGGCCTGCTCGCCCTGTCCGGGGCATTGCGCACCACCGACCCCGCCACCGCCGCCGAACAGTTCCTCGCGCTGCTGACCGGCCCATTGGAGAACCGTTCCGCGCACGGCACCCGCAGGGTCCCACCCGCCGAACTCCGCGCGATCGCCACCGCCGCGGTCGCGACCTTCCTGGCGGCCTACGGGACCGGCGCGGACCGTCCGGAGAGCGGCACCCGGCCGCGGTGAGCCCGGCCGCGCGCCCGGTCAGCCGAAACGGCGCAGTGGCGGATCGGCGCCCCTCGGGAACAGGAAGTTCGTCGCCGTAATCGCGTACCCAGGCGGCCAGGGCGCGCAACGGTCCGTCCACCAGGCTCGCGCCCAGTTCGGTCAGCCGGTATTCCACCGCGGGCGGTGCGGCCGGGTCCGGACGCCTCGCGACCAAGCCGCGCCCGAGCAGCCGGCGCAGTGATTCGGTGAGTGTTTTGTCGCGGATTCCGCCGATCCCGGTGCGCAATTCGACCCGTCGCCGGGGGCCGTCGGCGAGGGCGGCCAGAATCACCGGGTCCCAGGTGTGAGCGAACAGGTCGAGTGCACCCCGCAGCCGGCAGTCCGCGATCGGGTCGGTCTGGTCGTGGTATTCGGTCATCGCCCACCAGCGTCGCGGTCCGGTACGCACCGATCGGTGCGTATTCCGCTCCCTACGGTAGCCCTCGCACACGGTTCGCGGAGACGGAGGAGACGAGGGTGCGGATAGCGATTCTGGGAACGGGTCATCTGGCCGGAGCTCTCGGCCGATGCTGGGTACGGGCGGGGCACCGGGTCACCGTCGCGGGACGGTCGCCGGAGAGGGCTACGGAGCTGGCGCGACGGCTCGGCGGCCCGACCCGCTCGGCCGCGGCAGAAGAGGCCGTACGCGAAGCGGACGCGATACTGCTCGCGGTGCCC
Organism: Nocardia sienata NBRC 100364; assembly: GCF_001613205.1. GTDB lineage: Bacteria > Actinomycetota > Actinomycetes > Mycobacteriales > Mycobacteriaceae > Nocardia > Nocardia sienata. The sequence continues at coordinate 21,346 of NZ_BDBX01000078.1, forward strand.
TGGGACGTGGCCGGCGCGGTGCTGGAGGCCGCCGGCGCAGGCGGCGCAGATCTGGCGGGCGCAACGATCATCGACCCGACCAACCCGGTCGAACACGGGGTGGGCGTGGTGCTGGGCCCCGCGGGCGGATCGAATGCCGAACGGATCGCCGCGGCGGCGCCGGGCGGCCGGGTGGTGAAGGGTTTTCATCTGGTGCCGTCCACCCAGTGGGGTCTGTCCGGTGCGGCGACGACGGTCGTCCTGTGCGGGGACGATCCGGGTGCGCTGCGCGTGGCCGCGACGCTGGTACGCGATGCCGGGGCGGAACCGGTCGTGGTGGGATCGCTGGCGCGGGCGCGGCAACTCGAGGAGGTGGCCGGGCTGTTCATCACGCTGGCGTTCGCCGGAGTGGATCCCCGGACCGTGGCGCCGGGTCTGCCACCGGTGCGGTCGTGATCGCGGGCACGGGGGCGTGCGACACCACCGCGGCGGTCGTCCGGTATGACACCGTCTCCACCGCCCTGGCACGAGTTCGCCCGCGATCCGGTCGTCCACGGCACCCGTGGAATCCGGCGCTGAGCGGGGCCCAGGGCGATTCCGAAATATTTTTCGGGGACGGCGATGATTCCGCGGCCGGTGCTCCGTCGTATCGGTTGAACGCGCCACCAACCCGGCGCGACCGACCAGAAGGATCAGAAATGACCACCGCCGCCCCCACCGCTCACCTCTCCGACGACATCACCGGCCGTCCCGGCACGATCCGCAACCGGATTCTGTGGACCCTGCAGATCCTGCTCGGCCTCTTCTTCATCATCGCCTCCGGCGGGCCGAAGCTCGTGATACCGAATGTTCTGGCGGACAACGCCCCCGAAAATTTGACCATTCCCTTCGGGCTGCTCGTCTTCATCGGGGTGGTCGAGGTCGCGGGCGGTATCGGCCTGATGGTGCCGCGGCTGAGTGCCCTCGCCGCCGCGGGTCTTTCCGTACTCACCGTGCTCGCCGCCGGGACGCAGGCCTTCATCGCCGACAAGCCCGCCATGGCCATCTTCCCGCTGGTACTCGCCGCGATCTTCGCCTGGATCGCCTACGAGCGCCGCTCCGGTATCACCGATCTGCGCACCTCGCTCTCGCGATGACGAATCCACACGCACGACCGGCGATCGGTGGCTCCGAGCCACCGATCGCCGGTCGTGCGTGCTCATGATCGGTCGTCTGTCGGGTTGGCGGCGATCGATCCCGCGGACATCCGGCGCGGCACCCCGGCCGTGTGCCGGATGCGGCCTTTTCCGGGCGCCTGGATCACCGGCCCGGTGCCGTCGGGGCCGGCCTGCCGGCCGCGAAATCGTCACGGATCGAAGCGAGAATCCGGGCGAGGTGTTCGGGATGGGTGAGATGTGGATAGTGGCCGGCGCCCGCGATCTCGGTGACCGGGGCGGTGACCGCGGTGGTCAGCGGATCGCCGGATCCGGTGACCAGGTGGACCGGCACGCGGAGTTCGTCGAGGAGGCGGCGGGCGGTCGCGTGGGCGTCCGGCCTGCCGGCGGCGCGCAGGGCCGCGACCGTGCGGCGCGCGACACCG
>NZ_BDBX01000079.1 GCF_001613205.1 Nocardia sienata NBRC 100364
AAACAAGCCCGCCCACGGTGTCGTCTCGGCGCAACGGGTGAGCATGTGGACCACCGGCGCAGTGTCCGGCTCGGCTCCTGGATAGGCCTCCGCCCGGCTCGTGCAGGCCCGCTTCGCACTCTTGCGCGAAGCCCACACCCCGGCACGAGCACGCACGCTGCCCACTGTCACCGGAGAAAAGCGAACTCCTCCTGGAACTCCGCCAAACGGCTGCGCAGCGCCTCGACCGAGGGCCCCGCCCGCAGTACATCCCGGGACACATTCGGTACCGCGGCCCGCCACAGCGGCTGCGGCAGCAATGCCCGGACCTTGTCCGCGGTACCGCCCTGTGCCCCGACTCCCGGCAGCAGGATCGGCCCGTTGAGCATGCTGAGGTCCGGAATCTCGGTGAGCGTGGCGCCGACCACCACCCCCACCGAGCCCGGATGCCCGCCGGGGTTGAGCTGGGCCGCGTCGTCGACCACCGTCTGCGCGACGGTGCGGCCACCGACCGTCGCCTGCTGGATCTGGGCGGCTTCGGGGTTGGAGGTGGCGGACAGGACGAAAACGCCGCGGTGGTTGGCGTGGGCCAGCTCCAGGGCGGGACGGAGGGCGCCGAAGCCCAGGTAGGGCGATACGGTGACCGCGTCCGCGCCCAGCGGGCCGTCGGCGAGCCAGGTGTGGGCGTAGGCGTCCATGGTGGAGCCGATATCGCCGCGTTTGGCATCGGCCAGGACCAGGGTGCCCGAGGCGCGCAGCACCTCGATGGTGCGTTCGAGCACCCCGAACCCCGCGGCGCCGTAGGCCTCGAAGAAGGCGACCTGCGGTTTGACCAACGCCACCATTCCGTCGAAGGCTTCGACGCAGCGCTCGGCGAAGGCCTCGAGTCCGTCGGCGTCCTCGGACAGGCCCCAGGCGCCGAGGAGGGCGGGATGGGGATCGATCCCGACACAGATCGGCCCGTGGGTGTGCATGGCGGCGGCCAGCCGCTCACCGAACGTCGTGGTCGTCATCGCCCGCGCCCTCAGCCGCGCAACGCCGAGTGCAGTTCCTGCAGCGACCGCACGCCCAATTCACCGTTGATACTCGCCTCGATGCCCTGCACGGCTGCCGCGGCGCCCTGGACCGTGGTGATACAGGGGATATTGACCCCGACCGCGGCGCTGCGGATCTCGTAGCCGTCCACCCGGGGCCCGGAGTTGCCGTACGGGGTGTTGATGACCATATCGACCTCCCCGTCGCGGATCTGGTCCACGATGGACGGCTGCGGGGGTGTGTGGCTGCCACCCGCCGGGGATACCGGATCCGAATGCTTACGGACCTGCTCGCAGGGGATTCCGTTGCGGCGCAACATTTCCGCGGTTCCGGCGGTGGCCAGGACACGGAAGCCGAGATCGTGCAGGCGTTTCACCGGGAACACCATGGCGCGTTTGTCCCGATTGGCGACGGAGACGAACACGGTGCCCTCGGTGGGCAGCGACCCGTAGGCCGCGGATTGGCTCTTGGCGAACGCGGTACCGAAGTCGGCGTCGATGCCCATGACCTCACCGGTGGATTTCATCTCCGGTGACAGCAGCGAATCCACCTGGCTACCGTCCGCGCTGCGGAAGCGGTGGAACGGCAGGACCGCTTCCTTGACCGCCACCGGAGCGTCCAGCGGGACATGCCCGCCGTCGCCCTCGGGCAGCATGCCCTCGGCGCGGAGTTCGGCGATGGTGGTGCCGAGCATGATCCGGGCGGCCGCCTTGGCCAGCGGTACGGCGGTGGCCTTGGAGACGAACGGTACGGTGCGGCTGGCGCGCGGATTGGCCTCGAGGACGTAGAGGACATCGTCCTTGAGCGCGTACTGCACGTTCAGCAGACCTTTGACGCCGATCCCCTTGGCCAGCGCGACGGTGGAGCGGCGCACCGCCTCGATATCGCTGCGCCCCAGCGTGATCGGCGGCAGCGCGCAGGCGGAGTCACCGGAGTGGATCCCGGCTTCCTCGATATGCTCCATGACGCCGCCCAGGAAGACCTCGTCGCCGTCGCAGAGCGCGTCCACATCGATTTCGATGGCGTCTTCGAGGAACCGGTCCACCAGCACCGGATGTTCGGGGCTGAGTTCGGTGGCGCGGGAGATGTAGCCCTCGAGGGACTGCTCGTCGTAGACGATCTCCATACCGCGGCCGCCCAGCACGTAGGAGGGACGCACGAGGACCGGGTAACCGATATCGGCCGCGATCTTGCGGGCCTGCTCGAACGTGGTGGCGGTGCCGTACTTGGGCGCGGGCAGCCCGGCGGCGATCAGGACGTCACCGAATTCGCCGCGGTCCTCGGCGAGGTCGATGGCGGCGGCGCTGGTGCCGACCACCGGTACCCCGGCGGCGGTGAGCCGTTCCGCGAGGCCCAGCGGGGTCTGCCCGCCGAGCTGCACGATGATCCCGGCGACCGTACCGGATTCGGATTCGGCGTGGTAGACCTCGAGCACATCCTCGAAGGTGAGGGGCTCGAAGTAGAGGCGGTCGGCGGTGTCGTAGTCGGTGGATACCGTTTCCGGGTTGCAGTTGACCATGACGGTCTCGTAGCCGGCCGCCGACAGCGTCTGCGCGGCGTGGACGCACGAGTAATCGAATTCGATGCCCTGGCCGATCCGGTTCGGCCCGGAACCCAGGATGATCACCTTCTCGCGATCGGGCTGCGGGGCGACCTCGGATTCCGCCGCGGGGTCGAGTTCGTAGGCCGAATAGTGATACGGCGTCCTGGCCTCGAATTCGGCGGCACAGGTATCGACGGTTTTGAACACCGGCCGCACCCCGAGCCGGTGCCGCAGGGCGCGCACACCGCTCTCACCGGCCAGTTCCGGCCGCAGTGCGGCGATCTGGCGATCGGAGAGGCCGTGGTACTTCGCCCGCCGCAGCAGCGATTCGTCCAGAACGGGGGACTCCAGCAGTTCCGCGCGCAGATCCACCAGCCCGGCGATCTCGGCGACGAACCACGGGTCGATCCCGGAGGCGGCGGCGACGTCCTCGATGCTCGCCCCGAACCGCAGGGCGCGCTCCACCTGGTAGATCCGGCCCTCGGTGGGGGTGCGCAGATCCGTGAGGATCTCCGCGATCGCGGCGTCGATATCGGCCTGATCGGTGGAGGCCGGTGCCCATTTGCCGTCCGCGGCGGTCCAGAACCCGGCCGCTTTGGTTTCCAGCGAGCGCAGCACCTTACCGAGCGCCTCGGCGAAATTGCGGCCCAGCGACATGGCCTCGCCCACCGATTTCATGGTGGTGGTGAGGGTGGGGTCGGCGCCGGGGAACTTCTCGAACGTGAACCGCGGCGCCTTCACCACGACATAGTCGAGGGTGGGTTCGAAACAGGCCGGGGTTTCCTTGGTGATGTCGTTGACGATCTCGTCGAGCGTGTAGCCGATGGCCAGTTTGGCCGCGATCTTGGCGATCGGGAAACCGGTGGCCTTGGATGCCAGCGCCGAGGACCGCGAGACGCGCGGGTTCATCTCGATGACGATGAGCCGGCCGTCGGCCGGATCCACCGCGAACTGGATATTGCAGCCGCCGGTGTCCACCCCGACCTCGCGCAGGATCGCGATACCCAGATCGCGCATCTTCTGGTACTCGCGGTCGGTGAGGGTGAGGGCGGGGGCGACGGTCATGGAGTCGCCGGTGTGCACGCCCATCGGGTCCACGTTCTCGATCGAGCAGACGATCACGACATTGTCGCGCCCGTCGCGCATCAGCTCGAGTTCGTATTCCTTCCAGCCGAGGATGGACTCCTCGATCAGCACATTCGCGGTCGGCGAGGCGGCCAGGCCGCCGCCGGCGATCCGGTCGAGATCGGTTTCGTCATAGGCCATCCCGGACCCGAGCCCACCCATGGTGAACGAGGGCCGCACCACGACCGGGAAGCCCAGTTCCTCGACGGTTTCGCGGACCTCGTCCATGGTGTAGCAGACCCGGGAGCGGGCGCTCTCCCCGCCGACCCGCGCCACGATGTCCTTGAACTTCTGCCGGTCCTCACCGCGCTGGATGGCGTCGAAATCGGCGCCGATCAGCTCGACCCCGTACTTCTCCAGCACCCCGCGCTCGTGCAGCGCGACCGCGGTGTTCAGCGCGGTCTGCCCACCGAGGGTGGCCAGCAGCGCGTCGGGGCGTTCCTTCTCGATGACCTTCTCGACGAATTCCGGGGTGATCGGTTCCACGTAGGTGGAATCGGCGAACTCCGGGTCGGTCATGATGGTCGCCGGATTGGAGTTGACCAGGGAGACGCGCAGCCCCTCGGCGCGCAGCACTCTGCACGCCTGGGTCCCCGAGTAGTCGAACTCGCACGCCTGACCGATGACGATCGGGCCCGAACCGATGACCAGAATGTGTTCGAGGTCGGTACGGCGTGGCATCAGGCTCCCTCCATAAGACCGGAGAACCGGTCGAACAAGTACGCGGCGTCATGGGGCCCGGCGGCCGCTTCCGGGTGGTATTGCACGGAGAAGGCGCGGCCGTCGATGAGGCGCACCCCCTCCACGACGCCGTCATTGGCGCAGACATGGCTGACTTCGGCTTTGCCGAACGGGGTGTCGAACTGCTCGCCGCGCTCCCCCTCGAGCGCGAACCCGTGGTTCTGCGCGGTGATGGAGATACGGCCGGTGTCGTGTTCGACGACCGGGATATTGATCCCCCGGTGCCCGAATTTCATCTTGTAGGTGCCTCGGCCGAGCGCTCGGCCGAGGATCTGGTTACCGAAGCAGATACCGAACAGCGGCAGCCCCTTGTCGAGGATGCCCTGGGTCAGAGCGACGGCGGTATCCGCGGTGGCCGGGTCGCCCGGACCGTTGGACAGGAACGCGCCGTCGGGTTTCAGTTCCAGGATCTCGTCCAGGCTCGTCGAGGACGGGACCACGTGCACCCGCATACCGCGGGCGGCGAACATCCGCGGAGTGTTGGATTTGATCCCGAGGTCGACGGCGACCACGGTGAACCGGGGAGTGCCCTCCGGTTCCACGGTGTAGATCCGGTCGGTGGTGACCTCACCGGCGAGATCGGCGCCCAGCATGGACGGCTGGCCGGTGACCCGGGCGACCAGTTCCTCGGTATCGGCGAGCGCCGGGCCGGAGAAGATTCCCGCCTTCATGGAGCCGCGGCTACGCAGATGCCGCACCACCGCGCGGGTGTCGATCCCGGCGATGCCGACGATGTTCTGCTGTTCCAGCTGTCCCGGCAGGGTGCCGCTGGACCGCCAGTTCGAGGCGCGGCGCGCGGGATCGCGGACCGCGTAGCCGGCGACCCAGATCTGCTGCGATTCGTCGTCCTCGTCGTTCCAGCCGGTATTTCCGATCTGCGGCGCGGTGGCCACCACGATCTGCCGGTGATAGCTGGGATCGGTGAGGGTTTCCTGATACCCGGTCATGGCGGTGCAGAACACCGCTTCGCCGAGGGTCTGGCCCACCGCGCCGTAGGCGGTGCCGCGGAAGACCCGTCCGTCTTCCAGTACCAGGGCCGCGTCCGTTGTTGTCGTCATTTCTCGTCGTCTCCCGTCGTTGCCCGCGCCCAGGCCGGATACACCGTTTTGTCGTCGCCACGGAACCCGGTGTCGATCTCGGTCCCGGACGGCAGCGTCCAGCGGATGACCAGTACTCCGCCCTCGCTCATGACCTTGCCCGCGTGCCCACGTTCGGTGCGGATCGCGGAGATGGACTCCTCCGGGATCCAGATCGCGGACGCGCCCTGCCGTTCCAGCAGGATTCCGTGTTCGAAGCGGGTGAGCTCCGCGGTCGCCCGGAAGCCGAGGTCACCGACCGCGATCCGGTCCTGCCAGCTCGGCGCGATGGTGCTGCCGAGGTAGAGGCCGGTGGTCGGGTCCAGGACCTGCGCGCCCGTCTCCGCCGGTACCGGAGGCAGATCGCCGATGCGGTCGGCCTGCCGGGCGGCACGATTACGCCAGCCCCGATACATCAGGTAGACGAACAGCGCCCACAGCAGAACGCAGCCGATCACCCACAGTGTCCGCTCCATCAGCGCTCTCCTACTCGTACACCCGCTGGGGCGGCGGCCACCCCGTCGCGCGCGGTGATCCGGCCGCGCAGCAGTGTGGTGGTGACCCGTCCCGGCAGCGTCATCGCCTGATAGGGGGTATTGCTCGCGATACTCGCGAGATCCTCGCCCTGCACGGTCCAGGTGGCCTCCGGGTCGACCAGTACCAGGTTGGCGGGCTCGCCCTCGGCGATCGGACGGCCCTGATCGTCGAGGCCGACGATCTCGGCGGGCCGTTCGCTCATCACCCGGGCGACCCCGCGCCAGTCCAGCAGACCGGGCCGCACCATGGTCTCCACCACAATGGACAACGCGGTTTCCAAACCGAGCATTCCGGGCCGGGCCGCGGCGAACTCACAGCATTTGTCCTGTTCGGCGTGCGGGGCGTGATCGGTGGCGACACAGTCCACGATCCCCTCCGCCAGCGCCTGCCGCAGTGCCTCGGTATCGGAACCCTCGCGTAGCGGCGGGTTCACCTTGTTCACCGCGTCGTAGGTTTCCAGGCGGGCGTCGGTCAGCAGTAGATGATGCGGCGTAACCTCGGCGGTGATCGAAATACCTTGCGCTTTGGCCCATTTCACCAATTCCACGGTGCCGGCTGTGGAAGCGTGGCAGATGTGGACCCGTGCGCCCGCGTCCCGGGCCAGCAGCGCGTCGCGCGCGACGATGGATTCCTCCGCGGCCCGCGGCCATCCCGCCAGACCCAGCCGGGCCGCGGTCGGTCCCTCGTGCGCCACCGCGCCGGAGGTGAGCCGCGGCTCCTCCGCGTGCTGCGCGATGAGGACGCCCAGCGAGCGGGCGTACTCCAGCGCGCGCCGCATGATGAGCGGATCGTGCACGCAGTGCCCGTCGTCGGAGAACATGCGCACCGAGCCCGCGCCGGTCGCCATGGTGCCCATCTCGGCGAGCTGCGCGCCGGCCAGGCCCACGGTCACCGCGCCCACCGGGTACACATCGACCAGACCGACTTCCTGCCCGCGCCGCCAGACATGGTCGGTGACCACCTGGGTGTCGGCGACCGGCGAGGTGTTGGCCATGGCGAAGACCGCGGTATAGCCGCCCAGCGCCGCGGCAGCCGATCCCGATTCGATGGTCTCGGTATCCTCGCGGCCGGGTTCGCGCAGGTGGGTGTGCAGATCCACGAATCCGGGCAGCAGCACCTGCCCGGCACCGTCGACGATTTCGGCGCCCTCGGCCGGCAGACCGGTCCCGATTTGCCGGATCACGCCGCCGGCGATCAGCACATCCACCGGCTCGCCCTCGCCGTAGGGCCGCACTCCGGTGATCAGCACGTTGTCGCTTCCTCCGTGGTTACGCTCCGCTGCCGATTCCGGGCCCGACTCGCTCACGCTGTGTTCTTGGGGCGTGCGCGAGGGCCCTCCGTGGTTACGCTCCGCTGCCGACTCCGGGCCCGACTCGGTCACGCTGTGTTCTTGGGGCGTGCGCGAGGGCCCTCCGTGGTTACGCTCCGCTGCCGACTCCGGGCCCGACTCGCTCACGCCGCGGCCTCCTGTACACCGACCAGCAGGCGGAACAGCACCGCCATCCGCATATGGACTCCATTCGTCACCTGTTGCAATACGGCGGCGCGCGGCGAATCGGCCACCGACGACGCGATCTCCATACCGCGCAGCATCGGGCCGGGGTGCAGCACCACCGCCTGTTCGTCGAGCAGCGCCAGCCGGCGTTCCGAGAGGCCGTAGCGGATCGAGTACTCGCGGGCGGACGGGAAGAATCCGCCGTTCATCCGCTCCGCCTGGACCCGCAGCATGAGCACGGCGTCGGCGCCGGGCAGTTCGGAATCCAGATCCGTCGAGACCCGCACCGGCCAGCCTTCGACGCCCACCGGCAGGAGCGTGCGCGGCGCGACGAGCACCACCTCCGCGCCGAGCGTGGACAGCAGGAACGCGTTGGACCGGGCCACCCGGCTGTGCAGGATATCGCCGACGATCACCACCCGCTTACCGGCGATATCGCCGAGCCGCTGCCGCAGGGTCAGCGCGTCCAGCAGTGCCTGGGTGGGGTGCTGATGGGTGCCGTCACCGGCGTTTATCACCGCGGGCACCGAACTGCCCGACTGCCGCGACCAGTCCTCGAACCAGCGGGTGATCTGATGGGCCGCACCGGAGGCGGGATGCCGCACGATGAGCGCGTCGGCACCCGCGGCGTGCAGGGTGAGCGCGGTATCGCGCAGCGACTCCCCCTTGGCGACCGAGGAGCTGCTCGCGCTCACATTGATCACATCGGCGCTCATCCATTTACCCGCGACCTCGAAGGAGACCCGGGTGCGGGTGGAGTTCTCGAAGAACACCGTCATCACCGTGCGCCCGCGCAGGGTGGGGAGTTTGCGCACCTCGCGGCCCAGCAGCGCCTGTTCGAATCGTTCGGCCTCGTCGAGCAGTTCGGTGGCGGTGTCGCGATCCAGATCGGTCACCGTCAGCAGATGTCTCACTGTCCCTCCCCCTGATGCAGGAAAACCCCGTCGCGGCCGTCGTGTTCGGACAACAGCACCGACACGTCCTCGATCCGCGCGGTGGGCACGTTCTTGCCGACGAAATCGGCGCGGATCGGTAGTTCCCGATGGCCGCGGTCCACCAGGACCGCCAGCTGGACGGCACGCGGCCGGCCGAGATCCCGCAGCGCGTCCAGGGCGGAGCGCACCGTGCGCCCGGAGAAGAGCACATCGTCGACGAGTACGACCAGCGCGTCCTCGATCCCGCCTTCGGGGACCGAGGTGCGTTCCAGTGGACGATGCGGTTTGGTGCGCAGATCGTCGCGGTAGAGCGTGATGTCGAGCGAACCGAGCGCGGGCCGGACTCCGGAGAATTCCTCGATCTTGTCGGTGAGCCGATGCGCGAGGGTGGTGCCGCGGGTCGGGATACCGATGAGCACTACCCGGGGCGTACCGGGATCGCCCGAATCCAGGGCGGTGCGTTCGATGATCTGATGCGCGATCCGCGCGACCGTGCGGCCGACATCGGAGGCGGAGAGCAGTTCGCGCCCTGTCGCCACCCATTCCGGGGTGTGCCGCTCGGGAGGTGACGTCGCCTCGGCAGCACCGCGTTCTTCGGGCACGGCCATACCGACCTCCTTCCCCGCCTCACTGGACGGTCCGTTAAAGGATGTCTTACGCCGAGCAGCCTATCAGCCGCCGAACGGGGACTTTCACCAGGTGAGGACCGGCCTCGGAGTGTGAACGGGACCACGCCCGATGGCGGGGCCTCGGGATGTGATCGCGGTTACCGGCAGTGGTGACCGATCATTCACGCACAGCGAGCACCGTGCCCATTCCGGGAACCTCGCCGAGACCGGGACGCCCGTAGGGGGCGACGAGATCGTTCCAGGCGCGGAAGGTGGTGTGCCAGCCGTGCGCGGTGAACCACGATTCCGCGTCCGGGCCCAGGCCGTTGACCGGACGCGCGGCATCGGAATCGCCGGAGACGAGCTCGCGGAGCTCCCGGTACCGCTGGGCGGCGGCGTCGACCTGGAACCGGCCTATGCCGAAACGGCTTCCCGGCGCCGACAGTTCGGTCACCGTCTCGATCACAGCCTGCGCGTCCCGCCGGGGCAGGTAGTTCAGAACCCCCTCGTCCACCCACAACGTGGCGTCTCCGGGACGGAATCCCGCCGCCGCCAATGCCCGCGCCGAGTCGCCGCGCAGATCGGCCGGGACCACCCGGCGCACGCAGTCGGGACGGGCCTGCCGCGCAGCCGATACCGGCTCTTTGAAATCGAACAGTTCGGGGAGGTCCACTTCGAAGAACACGGTCCCGGCGGGCAGCCCGAGCCGGAAGGCCCGGGTATCCAGTCCGGCCCCGAGCAGGACGATCTGCCCGCATCCCGCGGCCACGGCCGCGCCGAAGCTCTCGTCCACGGCTTTCACCGCCAGGGAGCGGCCTTCGTAGAACCGGTCGGCCAGCGCCTCCAGCCGCGACCAGCGCTCTCGTCGAAGGCCGGGCGAGCCGCCGCAACGAAGGCCGCGGCGAGTGGATCGTCGTAGAGCCGGTCGGGCCGGGCGCTTTCGCGGACCCGGATGAGCGCGACGCCGATCGCGGTCATGGCCACGCCGGCGGTGGGTACCCGGGCGGACGGTTCGCTCATGATTCTCCCTTCCCCTTACTTGTCGCCCGGCTAGACGAACTCGTCACCTGGGCCGAGGGCACCCCCGCAGGCCGGGCCCGCGCCGAGGAGATCCTCGATCGGTACGGCGCGCTGCTGCACAGCACAGGCCGCGACATGGTGCGGTTCATGCACGAGAACCAGCCGGCGTTCCGGGAACTCGGTTTCGGGGTGAGCCTGCGTTATCAGTTCCGGCTGCTCGCGGATCTGATGACCGAACCCGCGCGGGGTCCGCTCGATGTGTTCCACGCCCGCCAGGCCCTGCTCGCGATCAGCTGGAGCACGGCGATGATGGGCGATCTCCCGCTCTCCGACGACGAATGCCACCGCGCCGCCGTCGATATCGCGCACCAACTGCTGCGTCGCTGCCGGCTGGGGTAGCGGGCTCCGGACCCGACACTTCCGACAGCCCGGTCGCTGCGGCCCCGCACCTCTCTCAGCAACGCTGGACCGCGAGGGAGTGGCCGGCCCGCGCGACATCGCGATCGTGGGCACCGCGACGCGAGTGAGGCGCGCGTTGGCCCGGCTCGATGATGCCGGGGTCACCGAATTCACGGCGGTCCCTTTCGGCACCGCCGCCGAACAGGACCGCACGGCCGAACTGCTGGCCGAACCGGTCGGCGCACACCGGTGATCCTCATTCCTTCGTCTGCGCGAGGACGGCGGCGGCCAGCTCCTCGTGCACCTCCGGCGGCAGCGTATGACCCATGCCCGCCACGATCATCAGCCGTGCCCCCGGAATCCGCTCGGCGATGAGCGCGCCGTGACCCGGTTTGGCCGGCTCGTGGCTGCCTTCGACGACCAGCGTGGGCGCCTGCACCCGGTGCAGCACGCCCACCGGTTCGAAATCCGGCTTCGCCGCCGCGGCCAGCCGGTGGTTGGCCACGGCCGACAGATCGCGGGCGCGGTCGTGGATCCGCTCCTGCAGCCGGCGGGCTGCGTCCTCGTCGAACGGCAACCCGCTGCCGTGTAGCACGCGCTGCTCGGCGACCATGCTGTCGATCCGGTCGCGCCGGTTGTCCGGCGGCGAGCCGGCCAGCAGGGCGCGGTAGAACGCCACGAACTCCGGCGTCGGCTCCGGCAGACTCCCCTCGGGCTGCGGCTCGCCCAGCAGCGCCCGCATGATGACCGCTCCTTCGCCGCCGCCGAGCGGCGAGGAACCGATCACGGTCAGCGAGCGCACCCGCTCCGGCCGCTCCACGGCGATGAACTGGCCGAGCAGCCCGCCCGCCGAGTGGCAGACCAGGTGCGCACTCGCCAGGCCGTGCGCGTCCAGCACGCGATAGACATCATCCTTGATATCTCCCCACGTATACGGATGCGTCGCGAAATCGACGGTTCCCGACAGACCGGTGTCGCGGTGGTCGTACCGGATCACCCGGCGACCTCCGGCGACCAGTCGGCCGACGAACTCGTCCGGCCACAGAATGCCCTGCGACATCGACCCCATGATCAACAGGATCGGCGTATTCGTCGCGGTGCCGAATTCTTCACTCCAGAGATTCACGTCGCGCATGGGGTGGGTCTGTCCTCTTCTGTCGATGTACCGGTCGAGCCGGTTGTCTTGTGCGGCATTACGATCCGCGTCGTTCGGCCCGGATACTGCGGGCCGGACGAATTTCGGCTCCGCCCTCAGCGAGCGCCGCGCCTGCCGGTCCGAGGCCCTCCGTTGCGGACGGCGGCGGCCACCCGCGGGGGTACGGGACGAGCCACGAAACGCTGCTGGTTGTTTCGGATGGGGTACGTGCCGTGCTGCTTTCGCATATCGGTTGCGCCTTTCGTGAAACCGGCGGGGACCGGACTTCGAGGGGGACGGCCGGGCGGGCTACCAACCCTTACCGCTTCAGATGTAGTACTCTGTTCGAAGTGGTTTCAACCGTAGTACTACAGATGGAGTGGTGTCAAGTGGTCCGCACGAATCCCGAACGCCGTATGGCGTTGCTGGACGCATCGATCGAGGTCCTGGCCCGAGACGGAGCCAGGGGACTGACCTTCCGCGCGGTGGACAAAGCGGCGGCAGTACCCGCCGGCACCGCCTCCAACTACTTCAGCAACCGCGACGATCTACTCGTCCAGGTGGGCCACCGGTACTACGAGCGCTTGATCCCCGACGAATCGGCCATGGCCACCCTGCACGGACCACGCACCCGCGAGACCCTCACGAAGCTCATGACCGAGGTGGTCGGCCGCGTCACCCGCTTCCGCACCGGCTACCTCGCCCTCCTGGAACTCCGATTGGAAGCCACCCGGCGGCCCGAACTACAGGCCCTGCTCACCGAGCGGGTGCGCGCCGATCTGGACTTCAATATCCGCAACCACCTGGACTACGGGATGCCCGGCGACGAGGACACCGTCGTCCTGCTGTTCCTCGCCCTGAATTGGCTGATCCTCGAACGACTCACCCTGCCCGGCGTCTTCACCGAGGAGCAGGCCCGCGAATTGGTGCGCACGGCCGTGGAGCGCGCGATCCCCGCCACCGCCGATTCCTGATATTCGACCTCAGGCGCACCGGTTTCAGCGAGCCGCGACCCCCGCGCACGGATGCCCGCCACGGAACACCCGATCGGGCAGCACGGTTCGCGCCGCGGCAGACCGCGCCCAGCCCGCGAGCTCGGCGGGGTCGTGGATCGGCGATCCATCGCACGGACAACCGCGAGGTCGGCCCGCGCGGCCTGTGCTCATTCCGCCGGACGGGCCGGATCGGCCTGTCCGCCGCCGAACACTTCGTCGACGAGCCGTCGCGTCGCCTGCTGGAACGCCGCCGAGAGCGACAGGGCGGCATCGTCCACATAGTTCAGCGTGCCGGTCAGCGTGGCGGTGCCGTCGGGCGTGCTGTACATCAGCGCCGCATGACCCCCGGCGCCACCGTTGTGCATGACGAGGGTGCCGCCGCCGTCCGTCTCCTGGATGAAGACCCCCAGGCCGTAGCCCATCCCGGGGATACCCGTCGGGCGCGGGGTGCGCATCTCGGTCAGCAGGTCGTCCGGTAGGAGCTCACCGCCGTTCAGCGCGGCAATGAAGGTGTGCAGGTCCCGGCTGGTCGAGATCATGTCACCGCCGCTGGAGATCCAGGAGGGGTTGTGCTCGGTGACGTCGACCGTCCGCTCCGCACCGGCGTCCTCGTAGCGGTAGTAGGCATGCGCGTGCGGCTCGGGGACCCCGGTCTGCGTGGTCGGCGCTATGGTGCCCGTCAGTCCCAGCGGTCCCAGGATCAGCCGCTGCGTCTCCTGGGCGATCGGGCGTCCGGTGACCTTCTCGACCAGCAGCCGCGCCACCACGTAGTTGGTATTGGAATAGCTCCAGTCCGTTCCCGGCTCGAACCGGGCCGGCTTCGACAGCGCGAGCCGGACCAGCTCTTCCGGCTCATAGCCGTGGAACCGGTTGTCCACCCACTCCTTGCCCGAGATGGTGCAGGGGATCCCCGGCACGACCGTTCCGTCGCTGTAGTACTCCCCGGTGAAGTTGAAGAGGCCGCTGGTGTGCTGCAACAGCATCCGCACCGTGATCCGCGGGTCGAACCCGAACTCCGGCAGGTACTCCCCCACCGAGGTGTCCAGCCCGATCCGGCCCTCGCCCACCAGCTGCAACACCAAGGTCGCGGTGAAAGTCTTGGTATTGCTGCCGATCCGGACATGCCCGTCGATCGGCGGCGGCACCGAACCACCCAGCTCGGCCACCCCAGCGCTGCCGACCCACTCGCCCCGTTCGTCGTGCACCCGCACCGTGATCCCGGTGAGACCGGACGCGACGATCTCCTCGAGCGCTTTCCGCAACGCCGGACGATCCCGTTCACCGGCCGCCGGCCCGGTCCGGCCGTACACGGAGCCCGCCCCGGCGAGGGCGGCGGTGACCTTGCGGGCCATCTCGACCGTCGCCGGGCCGGGCTCGCCGCGGCGGGGCCGGGCGGCTGCGCCGACGGCCAGGCCGACCGTGGAGCGGAAGTTCTCGGCCTCGGCCACATCCCTGCTTTCCAGCAGGTTCACCGCGGCACGCAGAGCCGGGAGCACATGGTCGGCGAGTTCGGCGACGGTCTTTCCGGTGAGTTCTATGGCCGCGGACCTCGCGGCGAGCACATGGCCGACCACGCCGGTCGCCGAGGCCAGGGCGAGGGACCCGTGTGCCACGGCCGAGTGGGCCGCACCGGTCGCGGCGATCAAGGACACGGCGCCGTAGGCGGCGGTCCGCAAGGTGGCTTGTTCCCGGTCGGTCAGAGTGACGGACATGCCGGCGTGATCCTTCGAAGACGCTGCGGCGGAATCCGATCGAACGGGTACCGGGTCCGTCCGAGGTGTGCTGTTCACTGTGTTGCTCATGGGGATACTGTCGCCGGGCGCGCTGACACCGCACTGATGCCGGCCCGACACAGCCGCTGATACGGTATCGGCGCTGTTCAGCGGGCATAGAACGAGCCGGATCAGTTATCGTCGCTCGCCGGGCAGCCCACCCACGGTGCGCCGCGAGCGCCGGCCGCCGACGATCGGCGAGTCCAGGCCCCTTGCCGACCCCATGGGAACATACGTTCGACACCGGCGTAACCTGACGGCATGGCTCTGCAGGGTTCACTCTTCGACGGTTTCGGGGCGGCGGAACTCACCCCGCTGACCGGCGTCGGGCGCACCCGGCTCGCGTACGGCGCCTGGGTCGATCTGCGCCCCGGCTGGCTACGCGGCGCCGACGACCTGTTCGAGCAGCTGGCCGCGACCGTGCCGTGGCAGGCCGAGCGACGGCAGATGTACGACCGGGTCGTCGATGTACCGCGACTGCTCTGCTTCTACGGCGAATCCGACCCGCTGCCGGACCCCGTCCTGGCGGAGGCCCGTGGAGCCCTCAGCGTCTACTACGGGCCCGAACTCGGCGAACCATTCCGCACCGCGGGGTTCTGCTACTACCGCGACGGCCGTGACAGCGTGGCCTGGCACGGCGACACCATCGGCCGCGGCGCCGCGCACGACACCATGGTCGCCATCCTCACCCTGGGCGCGCCACGGCCACTGCTGCTGCGACCCCGCGCCGGCGGGCCCAGCCTGCGTTTCCACCCGGGCCACGGCGATCTGCTGGTCATGGGCGGCTCGTGTCAGCGCACCTGGGAGCATGCGGTGCCCAAGACCCGGCGGTCGACCGGACCGCGGATCAGCATCCAGTTCCGGCCGCGCAACGTGCGCTGAACATTCACTACGGCGCGCGCAGCACCGCGCGCACCTGCTGATCCACCGCCGCCAGCAACCGATCGGTCGATCCCGCACGGACCATATCCGGCACGGTTTGGCCCGCCAGGCCGTCCAGTAGCAACCGGCCGACCGTCTCCGCGTCCAGATCGGGGCGCGCTTCGCTCAGCAGCGCGGTGATATGGGCGCGCCAGAACCGGTGGAACTCCTCGGTGCGCGGATGCGGCGGGACCACCCGGTAGACCTCCATGAGCGCCAGGTTGTCGATCACCAGCCGGGCCATGGCGGCGAAGAAGGCGAGCAGCCGATCACCGGCCGGCGCGCCGGGACCCAGCGGCGGGGGGCCGTCGGTCACGGCGGACATCAGGGTGACCGCGCTTTCGGCGACCATTTCGTGCAGCAATCCGGCACGGTTGCCGAAGCGATGGAAGATCGTCCCCTTCCCCACGCCGGCGGCCGCAGCGACCCGATCCATGGTGACCGCCTCCGGGCCGTGTTCGGCGAGCAGCGCCGCGGTCGCGTCCAGGATGGCGCGCCGGTTGCGGGCGGCGTCCGCGCGTTCCTTCGGAATTGTCGCACCACCTTCGTTGACAACTTGACCGCCGGTCCATATCTTGAGGAAGTTATCTGGACCATCAGTCAACTTATGGAGTTCCAATGCAGGCAATCGTAATGACGAATACCGGCGGACCCGAGGTGCTGGTATCTCGGGAAGTCCCGGAGCCCACCGCCGAGCCGGGCGAAGTAGTGATCAGAGCCGAGGCGATTCCCGTCCTGTACCCCGAGACCCAGCTGCGTTCCGGAGCATTCCCGATGGCCTCGCCGCCGCCGGTCGTCTTCGGCTTCCAAGCAGCCGGCGA
The DNA here is from genome assembly GCF_001613205.1 of Nocardia sienata NBRC 100364. Classification (GTDB taxonomy): domain Bacteria; phylum Actinomycetota; class Actinomycetes; order Mycobacteriales; family Mycobacteriaceae; genus Nocardia; species Nocardia sienata. The sequence continues at coordinate 16,138 of NZ_BDBX01000079.1, forward strand.
GGTGATCGCCGTGGGCGAGGGCGTCGGATCCGAATACCTCGGGCGGCGGGTGGTGGTCGCCACGGACGGAACGGGAGCGTACGCCCAATTGGTCCGCGCGAAAGCGGATGCCACAACTCCGATTCCCGCGGGCGTCACGGCCGCCGACGCGGCGGCGGTGATGATGAGTGGTTCGGTGGCGCTGGCACTACTGGAAGCCGCGGCGCTCACCGGCTCCGAAACAGTGCTGGTCGAGGCCGGTGCCACCGGCGTGGGCGCGCACCTGGTCGAATTGGCCCGCGAATTCGGCGCGGCCCGGGTGATCGCGACCGCGGGCGGCCCGGACAAAATTCGGCGCGCGAAGGAACTCGGCGCCGACGAGGTGCTCGACCACCGCGACGAGCACTGGCCCGGACAACTACGCGAAGAGCCGGGCCGCACGATCGATATCGTGTTCGACTCACTCGGCGGCACCTCGGCGGCCGCACTGCTCGAGACCATGACGCCCGGCTCCGGGCGGATGCTCAGCTACGGATGGCTTTCCGGGGAACCCGCCCGCGTTTCGGCGGCCGACCTCATCCCACACGGGCTGACACTCACCGGATGCTCCGGTCCCGCCTGGCACGCCCGGGTGGACCGCGCGCGTACCGCGATCCTCGAGCGGGTACCGGCCCTGGCGGCGCCGGTGGAGAAGATCATGCCGCTCGACCGCGCCGCCGCGGCGCACGCGCTGCTGGAATCCCGGGCACCGCTCGGCAAGGTCATCCTGCGGCCGGGCCCGGCGGCGGGCTGATCAGCGCGTCAGGACGAAGAAGTACGGTTCGGCCAGACCGCGCATATCCATGACGCCGAGCAACCGGTCGTCGTCGAGCCGGCGGAAATGGTCGATGATGGGCAGATGGTCGTAGACCATGGCGGCACTGACCACACCGCGGTACTCGATATCGCGTAACCGGGCCGTCGCTTTGCGGGTACGCAGCAGCGGGCCGAGGGTACGCAGGTTGTTGCGGACCGGGCGCAGCCAGTGCGCCGGAATCCGGCCCGCCAGGGACAGCGGGACCCGGCGCGGATCCACCGCGAACACGGTACCGCGTTCATCGGTGAACAGCAGCGGATGTACCTGGTCGGGTGCATCGAACTGCTTGCCGTACCAACCGGATTCGGACAGGGTGCCGTCCATCGGGTGCCCGGTGGGCAGTTCCGAACCGCGCCAGCGGCCGGTGGTCACCTCGTCCACGCGCGCGGCCGGCAACCGGTCGAAGATCTCCCAGGCCTGTGCGGCGGTGCATCCGCCCTCGGGCAGGGTGACGCCCGCGTTCTCGGTCATGGTCCGCACTCCTCGACATCATGGGACGTTGCGATGAACAGCCTATCGTCCTCTCATCGAGTCGCGCGGCGGACCGGTCCGCAGGCGATCCGGTACGGGTTCAGCCGGTGATCTCCCATTCGTGGACCGTGATCGCCGACGAGCCGGTGGTGTGCAGCGGATCGGTGTACACCACCGCCTCGGCGGCCGCGAGCGAATCCGCGAGCACCAGGTACGCGCCGCCGCTACCGTCGGTGAACGGACCACTTTCCTGCAGCATGTCCTTCGCACGCAGCTCGGCGAGGAACCGGCGGTGCGGTTCGACCACGGCCGGGTCGTAGGCGGGGGTACGCATGGCCAGCACCAGATACTTGCGCACCTCAGTCCTCCGATTCCCGATCGCTGGAACGCCCCGCGGCCGCGGCGGCCGCGCGAATCTGCGGCGCCACCAGCACCACCTGTCCGAGCACCCCGTTCACAAATCCCGGGGAATCATCGGTGGACAGTTCCTTGGCCAGTTCCACCGCCTCGTCCACCGCGACGATCGGCGGGACATCGGGCGCGTACAACAGCTCCCATACCGCGACTCGCAGGATCGCGCGATCCACCGCGGGCAGCCGGGGCAGTGTCCAATCCTGCAGGTAGGACTCGATGGTCCCGTCCACCCGGTCGAGTTCCTCGGCGATACCGTCCACCAGGGTGCGGGTATAGGCGTGCACCGGCGCCACACCCTGATCGCGGGCCGCGAGCTCGATCCGCTCGTCGGCCAGATCGGCGGGATCGACATCGCGGGCCTCGGCCTCGAAGAGCAGGTCCACCGCCCGGCGGCGCGCCTTGTGGCGGGCGCCGAGTTTCTTGTATGCGGATTTCTTGTCCGCGGGCTGCTCGGGCACGTCAGGAGTTGACGCGGCCCAGGTAGCTGCCGTCGCGGGTATCGATGCGGAGTTTGTCGCCGGTGTTGATGAACAGCGGGACCTGGACCTCGGCGCCGGTCTCCACGGTGGCGGGCTTGGTGCCGCCGGTGGAGCGATCGCCCTGCAGACCGATATCGGTGTGGGTGACCTCGAGCTCGGCGGTGACCGGCAACTCCACGTACAGCGGCGCGCCCTCGTGCGTGGCGACCTGCACGGTCATGTTCTCCAGCAGGAAGCGGGCCTGCTCGCCGATGGTGCTCTCCGCGATGGCGATCTGGTCGAAGGTCTCGCCGTCCATGAAGACGTAATCGGAGCCGTCGTGGTACAGGTAGGTCATATCGCGGCGATCGACCGTGGCGGTCTCCACTTTCACGCCCGCGTTGAAGGTTTTGTCGACGATCTTGCCCGACAGCACGTTCTTCAGCTTCGTCCGCACGAACGCGGGACCCTTACCCGGCTTCACGTGCTGGAACTCGACGATCTGCTGGAGATTACCGTCGATCTTCAGCACGAGGCCGTTCTTGAAGTCGCTGGTGTCCGCCACTGTCTTCGGGTCTCCTCGGTTCTCGGGCGACCGTCGTCATCCGACGACGATCAGATCTTTGCTGGTGTTGGTGAGCAGCTCCGGGCCCCCTTCGCGCACCACGAGCGTGTCCTCGATCCGGACCCCGCCGCGGCCGGGAAAGTACACACCTGGTTCGACGGTCACCGCCACGCCAGACTGGAGTGTACCCGTGCCGGTTTTGGCGATTCCGGGCGCTTCGTGGATGCGCAATCCCACCCCGTGCCCCAGACCGTGCACGAACAGCGGCCCGTGACCGGCGGCCGCGATGACCTCGCGGGCGGCCGCGTCCACATCGGCACACGGCACACCGGGCCGCAACGCCTCGCGGCCGGCCCGCTGCGCGGCATACACCAGGTCGTAGACCTCGCGCTGCCAGGACGCGGGTTCGCCCAGCACGAAGGTCCGGGTCATATCCGAGTGGTAGCCGTCCACCACGGCCCCGAAATCGATCTTCACGAAATCACCGGCGGCCAGTACCGCCTCGGTGGGCCGGTGATGCGGCACGGCGGAATTCGCCCCGGCGGCGACGATCGTCTCGAAGGCGATCCCGGCCGCTCCGCGCTCGAACATCGCCCATTCCAGATCCCGGGCCACCTGACGCTCAGTGCGCCCCGGCCGCAGCCCCCCGCTCTCCAGCAGTGCCGCCAGGGCCCCGTCACCGACGGCGCAGGCAGTGCGCAGCAGGTCGATCTCGTACTCGTCCTTGACCATGCGCAGCTGCTCGACCAGGCCCGGTGTGGCCACGAACTCCAGGCCCGAGCCGAGCTCGAGCAGCGCCCGGTGCTGATCCACGGTAACGATATGGCTTTCGTAACCCAGCCGGCCGAACTGCCACTCCCCCGCCAGCTCCACCACCCGGCGCGACACCGCCCGGGCGATCTCGGCGCGCAGATCGGGAACCTGCTCGGCGACCTGGGTGTCGTAACGCCCGTCGGTCGCGATCACGGTGCGGTCCTCCGCGCCCGGGGTGTCCCACGAGTGCACCAGCAGAGCGGCGTTCGATCCGGTGAATCCGGTGAGATAGCGGATGTTCACCAGATCGGTGACCAGCAGGCCGTCGATCTCGTTCTGGATCAGCAGGTTGCGCAGTGCACCGCGCCGGGCAGCGTAATCGGGCCGGACCCGCGGGCCCCGACCGGCATCAGCAGACATGGGACAAAAGTACCGCCGACCCGGCCCCGGCACACGGGCCGACCGGGTGGCACGCACTCGGAAAATGAGGATCACTCACTGTTCACATACCGGCGCGGTAGCCCGAGTTGTCCACATATCGCGTGCACCGCCACCGGTACGGCCGGCCGGCCGCGATCGTGAAGGCATGACGACCCTCGGTTTTCTGGCCTTCGCCGCCTGGTGCGCAGCGCTGAGCGCCATGGATATCCGCTTCCGGCGCCTACCGAACCTGCTCACCGTGCCCGGAGCCGGCGCCGTGCTCGGTCACGCGGCGCTGACCGGGCATTTCCACAGCGCCGCGTGGGGCGCGGCCCTGCTCGCGACTCCATATCTGCTGATCCACTCGGCGCGCCCGGCCGCACTGGGCGCCGGCGATGTGAAACTGGCCGTGGGGCTGGGCGCGGCAGCCGGGCTCGGTGGTGGTCCGGTCTGGGTCTGGTCGGCCGTCGCCGCACCGGTGTGCACCGCGTTCGCCGGAGCCGGCGCGCTGCTCGGATCACGGGCGGGACGGCGGATATTCGGCGGCCCGCACCGCATCGGCGCCCGGTGGGCGCTCGCGCCGGAACGGACCGAGCCCACGATCGCACACGGTGCATCGATGTGCGCGGTGACACTTCTCGGACTCACCCTGTGGTGACCCCGCGGCAATCCCGGCCACCACGGACTCCCCGGGTCGATGAGCACGGCCGACCGCATCCCCCACCCGTCGCGCCGACATGGGAAGATGGTCGGCGTGCTGCGCTGGATAACTGCTGGAGAATCCCATGGACCCGCTCTCGTCGCCATCCTGGAAGGGATGGTCGCCGGTGTCGAGGTGACCTCGGAGGAGATCTCCGCACAGCTGGCGCGCCGACGGCTGGGCTACGGTCGCGGCGCCCGGATGAAGTTCGAGGCCGACAAGGTCACCGTGATCGGCGGGGTCCGCCACGGCCGCACCATGGGTGGGCCCGTCGCGATCGAGATCGCCAATTCCGAATGGCCCAAGTGGACCACGGTCATGTCCGCCGATCCCGTCGACGAGGCCGAACTCGCCGAGCTGGCCCGCAATGCTCCGCTCACCCGCCCCCGCCCCGGCCACGCCGACTACTCGGGCATGCTCAAATACGGCTTCGACGACGCCCGTCCGGTCCTGGAACGGGCCAGCGCCCGCGAGACCGCGGCCCGGGTCGCGGCCGGGACCGTGGCCCGCGCCTTCCTGCGCCAGGCGCTCGGGGTGGAGGTCGTCTCCCATGTGGTCTCCATCGGGACGGCCACGAACACGACCGGACTGGTGCCCACCGGCGCGGACCTGGCGGCGATCGACGAGAGCCCGGTGCGCGCGTTCGATGCCGGCGCCGAGGCGGCCATGATCGCCGAGATCGAGGCGGCGAAGAAGGACGGCGACACCCTGGGCGGAGTGGTCGAGGTGGTCGTCACCGGCCTCCCGATCGGGCTGGGTTCGTTCACCAGCGGCGAGAACCGGCTCGACTCGCGGCTCGCGGCGGCACTCATGGGTATCCAGGCCATCAAGGGCGTCGAGGTCGGCGACGGTTTCGAGACGGCGCGGCGCCGCGGCAGCCAGGCCCACGACGAGATGCGCCCCGGCAGTGACGGCGTGTTGCGGTCCACCAACCGCGCCGGCGGTCTCGAGGGCGGGATGACCAACGGAGAGGCGCTGCGCGTGCGCGCGGCCATGAAGCCCATCTCCACGGTGCCGCGCGCGCTGGCCACGGTCGATATGTCCACCGGCGAGGAGGCCGTGGCGATCCACCAGCGTTCCGATGTCTGTGCCGTTCCGGCGGCCGGAGTGGTCGCCGAATCGATGGTCGCGCTGGTGGTGGCCCAGGCCGCGCTGGAGAAGTTCGGTGGCGATTCGCTCGCCGAAACGGTGAGCAATCTCGACGGCTACGTGAAGCGGATCAGCGGGCGCCCCCATCTGAGCCCGGGCGATACCGTCGCCGACCCGGCGTAATGACCGAGCAGACCGGTCCGCACGGCCCGCTGGTGGTGCTGATCGGCCCGCCCGGGGCGGGTAAGACCACCATCGGCCGCAAACTCGCCCGGGAACTCGGCGTCGAGCTCTACGACACCGACGCCGGGATCGAGGAGGTGACCGGCCGCAGCATCCCGGAGATATTCGCCGCCGACGGGGAACCCGAATTCCGCCGGATCGAGGAAGAGGTGGTCGGCGAAGCGCTCGCCACGCGCAGCGGTGTCGTCTCTCTCGGTGGCGGCGCGGTGCTCTCCGAACGCACCCGCGCCCTGCTCCGCGACCGGACCGTGGTGTATCTGGAGATCAGCATCGCCGAGGGGCTGCGCCGCACGGGCGCCGGTACCCACCGGCCCCTGCTGGGCGGGGCCGACCCGGGAGCGAAATACCGGGAACTCATGCGCACTCGGCGGCCGCTCTATAGAGAGGTGACCTCGGTCCGGGTGCGCACCGACGGCCGCAGCCCGGGCCGGGTGGTCCGCTCGATTCTGGGGAAACTCGCACTGGAATCGGTGCGGGTGGCCACCGACTCCCCGGATGCGGACCTGCCGGAAAGCTCGGGCACCCCACGCACCAGCAGGTCCCGGGCC
>NZ_BDBX01000080.1 GCF_001613205.1 Nocardia sienata NBRC 100364
CGCGCCAATATACACAGCTATGGATCCCTATTCGATCTTTTCCGACATCATTGCCGGGCGGGCGCCGGCGAGCCGGGTGTACGAGGACGAGGATGTGCTCGCGTTCATGGACATCCGGCCGATGACACCGGGGCATCTGCTGGTGGTGCCGAAGAAGCCGGCGCGCGATCTCGCCGAGCTCGATCCGGTGCTCGGCGGGAAATTGTTCCAGGTGGGGCAGCGGCTGGCGGCGGCGTTGCGGGACAGTGAGGTGGCCTGCGACGGGGTGAATTTCTTTCTGGCCGACGGGGTGACCGCGGGGCAGGAAGTGTTCCACGTCCATCTGCACGTCATTCCCCGTACCCCGGGGGATGGATTCGGTTTGCGGGGTCGGCCGCGGACGCCGCCGCGGGCCGATCTGGACTATCTGGCCGGTTCCATCCGGGGCGCGTTGCAGCGGGAACGGTGAGCGGCGGATTCCCTTTCGCGGTTTTACGGATCGCATCGAAACGGACACGTAAGATCGGTTGTCGACTGTAACCAGTATATTTGCTGTGAATATGCTGACGGTGCGCTGTCGTCGGTCGAATGTCGAGTATGGGCATGAGCTGGTTCCCGGGGCGGGTCAGGGAGGTGCGATCATGCGTTGTTCTCGAATAGCTGTACTGATGCTGGGGGTGATCGGTTTGGCTGCCGGGCTCCCCGTACTCCGACCCGCTCCGGCCGCCGCGGCCGAGGTCGTCCGGATCGATGAACTGGGCCCGACCCGCTCGGCGGTGTTCGTCGCTTCGCCCGCCATGAACCAGGTCGTGCAGGTGCAGGTGCTGCATCCGGCCGGGGGCGGCAGCCGGCCCAGTTATTACCTGCTGGACGGGCTCGATCCGGGCATCGGTCAGAGCACCTGGACCAATGCCACCGAGGCGGAACGCTTCTTCCTCGGCAAGAACGTCAACGTCGTCCTCCCGGTCGGCGGTAGGGCCAGCTATTTCACCGACTGGCAGCGCGACGATCCGGCTCTGGGCCGCTACCGGTGGGAGACCTTCCTGACCCGGGAACTGCCGCCGATCATCGACAGCAATTTCGCCGGTGACGGACAAAACGCGATCGGTGGCCTGTCCATGGGCGGGCACGCCGCCTATATCCTCGCGGCCCGGCATCCGCAGCTCTACACCGCGGTCGCCGGGTACAGCGCCTGCCCGGATACCACGATGGCCGCCGGCGCGGTGCAGTTCTCCATCATGACCAGGGGCGGCAACCCGGACAATATGTGGGGCCCTGGTGGCAGCCGGGACTGGGCGGCCCATGATCCGGCGCTCATGCTGGACCGGTTGCGCGGTAAAACGCTCTTCCTGTCGACCGGTACGGGTCTGCCCGGCCCGCACGAGCTGGAGTTGAAACCGCAGCTGCCGGAGAACATCGTGCTCGGCGGGCCGATCGAATTCGCGGTCGATGCCTGTGTGATCGCGTTCGAGCACAAGGCGCGGGCGGCGGGGCTGCCGCTGCGGATCTACTACAGCCCGGTCGGCACGCATTCGTGGTCGTACTGGAACGACCATCTCATGGCGTCCTGGCCGACCATCGGCCCGGCGATCGGCGCCTGATTCTTCCGGCCGGTACCCGCCGGATGCGGTCTCCGACGGCAGCCGCGCGCGGGCCGCTACGGTGGTGGCCATGGCTGACAGTGGTAGTCCGGTAACCGACGCGGCGGCCGCGGCGGTCGCGCCCACGGCGAAGACGGTCCCGTTCGAGCGGGTACACCACGGCGACCGGTTCGTCGACGAATACGAATGGCTGCGGGACAAGGAAGACCCGGAGGTCATCGCCCACCTCGAGGCCGAGAACGCCTATACGGAGGCCCGGACGGCGCATCTCGCACCGCTGCGCGAGAAGATCTTCGACGAGATCAAGAGCCGCACCCAGGAAACCGATCTGTCGGTGCCGACCCGGCTCGGCGAGTACTGGTACTACTCGCGCAGCTACGAGGGCAAACAGTACGGCGTGCACTGCCGGTGCCCGATCGACGCGAACGCCGCCGGGATCGATGCCTGGACGCCGCCGCAGCTCGAGGCCGGGACCGAGATACCCGGCGAACAGGTTTTGCTGGACAGCAATGTGCTGGCGGAAGGGCATGATTTCTTCGCGCTCGGCGCCTTCTCGGTGAGCCACGACGGGAATCTGCTCGCGTTCTCGGTGGATACCGCCGGCGACGAGCGCTACACGCTGCGATTCATGGATCTACGCACCGGAGAGCTGCTCGGCGACGAAATCGCGCGGACCGCGCCCGGCGCCACCTGGTCCCTGGACGGCAGCCATATCTTCTATCAGACCGTCGACGAATCCTGGCGGCCCGATACGGTGTGGCGGCACCGGCTCGGCGACACTGCGGCCGCGGATGTGCAGGTGTTCCACGAGCCGGACGAGCGCTACTGGGTGAGCGTCGGCGCCACCCGGTCGGAGAAGTATCTGATGATCTGGGTGGGGTCCAAGATCACCACCGAGGGGTGGGTGCTGGAATCGGACAATCCGACCGGTGAGTTCCGGGTACTGCTACCCCGCCGCGAGGGGGTCGAATATTCGGCCGAGCACGCGGTGGTGGCGGGCGAGGACCGGTTCCTGATCCTGCACAACGATGTCGTGGACGGGGTGAAGGCGGAGAACTTCGTCCTGGCCGAGGCTCCGGCCGCCGACCCGACCCGGCTGCGCACCCTGATCGGGCACCGCGACGATGTGCGGCTCGAGGATGTCGACGCCTTCGCCGGGCAGCTGGTGCTCAGCTACCGCCGCGAGGCGCTGCCCCGGGTCGCGGTGTGGCCACTGACCGCGGACGGCTACGGCGAACTGCGCGAGCTCGAATTCGAGCTGGAGCTCTACAGTGCCGGGCTCGGTTCCTGCCCGGAATGGGACCAGCCCACGCTGCGGCTCGGGCTCACCTCGTTCATCACGCCCACCCAGGTCTTCGACTATGTGGTCGAGACCGGTGCGCTGCTGCTGCGCAAGGAGCAACCGGTGCTCGGCGGCTACGACGCGAGCGATTATGTGCAGCGTCGCGATTGGGCGGTCGCCGCGGACGGGACCCGCATTCCGATCTCGATCGTCACCCGGCGCGATACCGACCGTGCCACCGGTCCGAAACCGTTGCTGCTCTACGGCTACGGTTCCTACGAGGCGAGTATGGATCCGGGTTTCTCGGTGTCGCGGCTGTCGCTGCTCGATCGCGGCATGGTGTTCGCGATCGCTCATGTGCGCGGCGGCGGTGAGATGGGCCGGCTCTGGTACGAGAACGGCAAAACACTCACGAAGAAGAACACCTTCACCGACTTCGTCGCCTGCGCACAGCATCTCGTCGACAACGGCACCACGGCACCGGATCGGATGATCGCCGACGGTGGCAGTGCGGGCGGGCTGCTGGTGGGCGCGGTCGCCAATATCGCGCCGGAGCTGTTCGCCGGGGTGCTGGCCAATGTGCCGTTCGTCGATCCGCTCACCTCGATTCTCGATCCCTCCTTGCCGCTGACGGTGATCGAATGGGACGAGTGGGGAAATCCGCTGGCGGACGAGGACGTCTACGAATATATGAAGTCGTATTCGCCTTACGAGAACGTCCGGGCTCAGGACTATCCGGCCATCCTGGCGATCACCAGCATCAACGACACCCGGGTGCTGTACGTGGAACCGGCGAAATGGGTCGCGAAACTGCGCGCCACCAAGACCGGTGATTCACCGCTGCTGCTGAAAACGGAGATGAGCGCAGGGCACGGCGGGGTCAGCGGGCGGTACGAGAAATGGCGCGAGGTCGCCTTCGAGTACGCCTGGGTGCTCGACACCGTCGGGCTCGGGGAGAAGTAGGCCCGCCGGGCGGCGCGGCGGATTGTGTCCCGATGTTCGCCGCCCGGCCATATCCGGTCCACGGACCGGTCACCGGACCTGCATGCGCAGGTCATCGGCACTGCACGCCCCGGACACCTGCGGCTGCCATTGTCGGTACATGAACGCTGAGCTGCTCGTTTCGGTGTCGGGCGTCCGGGAAGCCACCCGGGACGCGGCGATCGGCTTCGCCGAGGAGATGGATCAGCGGGGGGTGCGATTGTCGCTGCTGGTGGCGCCGCGGCTGAAGGGCGGATACCGGCTCGTCGACGACCTCACCACCGCGACCTGGTTGCGCGGCCGTCGCGGTCGCGGGGACGCCGTGGTGCTGCACGGTTACGACCAGGCGGCCACCAAACGGCGCCGGGCCGAGTTCTCGGCACTGCCCAGACACGAGGCGTTGCTGCGGCTGACCGCCGCCGACCGTTCCATGGAGCAGGTCGGCTTGCGCACCCGCTTGTTCGCCGCGCCCCGCTGGGACGCTTCCGCCGGCGCGACCGCGGCGTTGCCCGAGGCCGGTTTCCGGCTTTCGCTCGGGTTGACCGGTATCCACGATCTGGAACGCGACTCGGTGCAGAAGGCTCGCGTGTACGGCATCGGGGAGGGGTTCCGCGCCGAACCCTGGTGGTGCCGCGCGTTGGTGCTGGGTGCCGCGCGCACCGCGCGGCGGGGTGGTGTGCTGCGCCTGGCGGTTTCGGCCACGCAGCTGGGCCGGCCGGGGCCGCGCCAGGCGATGCTGGATGCCGTGGATCTCGCGCTCTATCACGGGGCGCGCAGCGAGGTATACCGCTGGGAGCCTGTGCGCGCCGTTCGCGCGGCCTGAGACTCCGCCGCCCCATACGGCGATAACGGGGCGGCGGTTCCAGCTTCGCGGCCGGGGGTTGGAACAAGAGTGGACTCGCCCATGCCCGGCATGTTATGCATGAGTCATGCATGATAGCCGGACCGCGAATATGCTGGGCGCCGCCGCCTTGGCGGTCACCGACCTGATGCTCGGACGGGTGACCGACGACACCGGCGTCGGAACGAGCGCGGCCGCGGCGCTGGTGGTGCTGGCCGGCTCGCCCGGGCTGAGCGGGACCGAACTGGGCCGCCGCGTCGGGTCGAGCCAGTCGGCGGCGGCGCGCATGATCGACACCCTGCTGCGGCGGGAACTCGTGGAGCGCCGGCCCGGGCAGGGCCGCGAGATCGCAGTCCGTCTCACCGAGCGCGGCCGGCAGGCCGCGGCGAATATTCTGGCCGCGCGCAGCGGTGGATTGGCGCATGTGCTCGACCCGCTCGACACCGCCGAACGCGAGACTCTGGCGCTACTCCTGGACAAGCTGCTGACCGGTCTGTACTCCGATATCGGCAATGCCGACCTGCTGTGCCGGCTCTGTGACCGGCGCTCATGCACCACCGATGCCTGCTGCCCGGTCGGCCGGGCCGAACGGGAGCGGTCCGGATGACGGCGGGTGCGGCGCTGGCCCTGGCCTCCGCGGCCGCCTACGGTGTCTCCGACTTCGCCGGTGGGCTGCTGGCGCGCCGGATCGATCTGCGCGTCGTCGCGGTGGTCGGGCAGTTCGGCGGCCTGGTGGTGGCGCTGGCGGCCGCGCCGCTGTTCCCCGGGCAGTGGGACGGCCAGAGCATGCTGTGGGGCGCGATCTCGGGGATGGGAACCGGGGTGGGCATGCTATTCCTGTTCCGCGGGCTCAGCCGTGGTGCCATGAGCACCGTGGTACCGGTCAGCGCGGTCGGCGGTGTCGCGTTGCCGGTCCTGGCCGGGGTGCTGTGGCTCGGTGAACGGCCGGCGGTGGCGGCCTGGGTCGGAATGGTCGTGGCGGTCCCCGCTCTGTGGCTCGTTTCCCATGGCGGCGACGGCGCGGGTGGGCGCGCGGCGGGAACGGGCGACGCCCTGATCGCGGGGGTGGGTATCGCGGTGCAGTATCTGGCACTGGCGCAGAGTGATCCGGCGGCGGGGATCTGGCCCGTGGTCGCCGGGCGGGTGGCCGCTGTTCTCACCCTGCTACCGCTGTTGCGCGGTACGGCCGAGCGGCCCCGGCCCGCCACCGTGGTGTGGTCGCTGGCGACCGGCGCCGCCGCCGCGATCGCTCTGATCTGCTATCTGCTCGCCGGCCGGGAGCAACTGGTGGTAATCGCGGTGGTGCTGTCCTCGCTGTATCCGGTGATCCCGGTCCTGCTCGGTCTGGCCGTCCTCGGCGAAAGACTGACCCGCACAAGGACAATGGGCCTGATCGTCGCGCTGCTCGCGGTCGCGCTGCTCGTATTCGACTGAGGCCGTCGTCGCCGTTCGAGCACCCGGCGCTCGCCGCGGCGCTGTCGGCCTACACCGCTGAACCGTCCGCGGGCCGCGTTCAGAGCTCGGCGTCGTTCTCCGGACGCAGGACGGTGAATTCGGTATCGGCCTTGCGCATTTCGTCGAGCCGGCTGAAATACACACCCCAGGCCGGCTCGGCGATGATGCCGTAGTGGATCGGGAAGGCCAGCCGGGGCGCCACCGACCGCAGGTAGTCGACCGCCTCGCTGATCTTCATCCAGGGAGCGGCGGCGGGGACGGCGAGCACATCGACCGGAGTGGAGGGCACCCAGAGCGAATCCCCGGGATGGACGAACTGGGTCGGGTTCGCGGCGGTGCCCAGCTGGAAGACGGTGTTGTCGATCACCGGCAGTTCGGGGTGGATCACCGCGTGCCGGCCCCCGCCGCCGGTGATCCGCAGACCGTCCAGATCCACCACATTGCCCGCGTGCAGCGCCTCCCAGGCCCCGCCCCGGAGTTCGGCGGTCTGCGGATCCGACAGCAGCCGCGCGCCGGGATTCGCCTCGATCAGCGGGTCGATCCTGTTCGGATCGATATGGTCGGCGTGCTGATGGGTGACGGCGATCGCGTCCAGTCCGGTGAGGCCTTCGAAACCGTGGGAGAACGCGCCGGGATCGAAGAGGATCTTCTTCCCGTTCAGTTCGACGAGTACGCAGGAGTGACCGAAGTGGGCTACATGCATGCACGCAAGGCTAGTACCGCATATGTTCGGTCACCCGCCGCGACCTTCCGGCCACCGGGCAATTAGGCTGCTCAGGTAACCCCATCCGCGTCCCGGCGTCGGCGCCGGGCGCAGCTCACCCCTTTTTGTGAGGAGCAACCCGTGGCACGTGTCGTGGTCGAGGTGATGCCGAAGGCCGAGATCCTGGATCCGCAAGGGCAGGCCATAGCCGGCGCTCTGCCGCGTCTGGGATTCGAAGGCGTCACCGACGTCCGGCAGGGCAAGCGCTTCGAACTCGAGGTCGGTGACGACGTCAGCGACGACCAACTCGCCTCGATCGCCGAATCGCTGCTGGCCAACACCGTGATCGAGGACTGGAAGGTGGTGCGCGTACCGTGACCGCCCGCATCGGTGTCATCACCTTCCCCGGAACCCTCGACGATGTGGATGCCGCCCGCGCGGTCCGGCTGGCCGGCGCCGAAGCCGTGAGCCTCTGGCACGGCGACGCCGATCTCAAAGGCGTCGACGCGGTCGTGGTCCCCGGCGGTTTCTCCTACGGCGACTATCTGCGCGCCGGCGCCATCGCCCGGTTCGCGCCCGTGATGGGCACCGTCGTCGAAGCCGCCCGCAACGGCATGCCGGTGCTCGGTATCTGCAACGGCTTCCAGGTGCTGTGCGAGGCCGGGCTGCTGCCCGGCGCCCTCACCCGCAACGAGGGGCTGCACTTCATCTGCCGCGACCAGTGGCTGAGCGTCGAAGCCACCGACACCGCCTGGACCTCGCGCTACGAACCGGGCGCCCAGATCCTGGTCCCGCTGAAATCGGGTGAGGGGCGTTACCAGGCCTCGCAGACGGTCCTCGACGAACTCGAAGGCGAAGGCCGGGTCGTGTTCCGCTACGCGGGCGACAACCCGAACGGTTCGCAGCGCTCGATCGCGGGTATCGCGTCGGAGAACAAGCGGGTCGTGGGGCTCATGCCGCATCCGGAGCACGCGACCGAGGCGTTGACCGGGCCGAGTGACGACGGGCTGGGGTTGTTCCTGTCCGTACTGGACGTGCTGGTCGCTTCCTGAGGGCGCGGCGTCCGGGCGCGGCTACTCTGCCGCGGAGGGGGTGGGCGTCCGCGAAGCCGGAAGATGTCGCCTCGACTGCGGCGAGGTCGCGAGTCCCGGGCGGGCACCGGCCGGACGGTAGCTCGCCACCTCCAGGGAACCACCGGCCGTCACGAGCCGGTATCCGGAGCGTCGGCGGCGGCCCGCTGGAAGCGCGCTGAGAGGTCTCGCAGCCTCGCCGTGAGCTCAGCGCCCTCGAGCACGTCGAAATCCACGTCGAGCAGTCCTAGATACAGAGCCAGCATCTGGGCCGTGTCCGCCCCCACCTCGGCCACACAACGATCCGGCCCGGCCGGTTCCAGGGTGCCGACGTGCGGCATGCGTTCGCGCACGTACTCCACCGACGCGTGCAACAGCACCCGGGCCGTGTAGCGCCAGGTGGCTTGGCCGACGCCCCGCTGCACATGCGTCGAAGCGTCGTTGTCCGGTAACGGCCGGGGAGTGAATCGCGGGCCGTTGGGAGTGCGCGGGGAGATTCGGTCCACCCGGAAGGTCCGCCAGTCCGCACGCTCGATATCCCAACCCACCAGGTACCAGCGGCGGCCCCAGTTCACGAGCTGATGGGGCTCGATTTCTCGCCCGCCGGGGGTGCCCCGGTGGGTCTCGTAGTCGAATCGGAGGCGCTCGCGGGCGCGGATCGTCGCCGCGATCACGCTCAATGTGTCCGCGTCCACGGTGGGTCCGGCGCTCGGAACGGCGGCGATCGCCGAGCCCATGCCGCTCACCTGGTGCCGCAGCCGCGGCGGCAATACCTGCTCGAACTTGGCCAACGCCCGTACCGAGGCCTCCGCCATTCCGGAAACGCCGCCGCCCACCGATGTCCGGAGTCCCACCACTACCGCCACCGCCTCGTCGTCGTCGAGAAGCAGCGGCGGCAGCTTCGCCCCGGCACCCAAGCGATACCCGCCTCCCACTCCCGGCGCCGCGGCCACGGGGTAGCCCAGGTCGCGCAGCTTCTCGATATCGCTGCGCACTGTCCGGCCGGTGACGCCCAATCGCGCGGCGAGTTCTTCGCCGCTCCAATCCATCCGCGACTGCAACAACGACAGCAATCGCAGCAGCCTGGCAGAAGTCTTCAACATTCGTTCAGCATCGCAGTAATTGCGGAAGCTATCCTTCCGCGATTGCTTTTACGGTGGCGGCATGACGAACACCACGGAGATCCGTCCCTTCCGCATCGCGATCCCACGAGCCGATATCGATGATCTGGTCGAACGCCTGCACCGCGCCCGCTGGCCGCAGCAGCCGGCCGCGACGGACTGGAGCCGCGGCGTCCCCGTCGACTATCTGCGGGGTTTGGCCGAATACTGGTCCAGCGGGTTCGACTGGCGGGCCCGGGAGGCGGAACTGAACGAGATTCCGCAGTTCGTCACCACCATCGATGGTCAGGACATCCACTTCCTCCACATCCGATCCGCCGAGCCCGGAGCCCGGCCGCTCATCCTCACGCACGGCTGGCCCAGCTCGCCGTTCGAGTTCCAGAACCTGATCGGCCCGCTGACCGACCCGAAATCCCACGGCGCAGACCCCCTGGATGCCTTCCACCTGGTCATTCCGTCGCTTCCCGGTTACGGCTTCTCCACGCCCGTGGCGGGCCCCGGATGGGGCAACCTCTTTCGCGTCGCGACCGCCTGGGCGGAGCTGATGACCAGGCTCGGCTACGAACGGTTCGCCGTGCACGGCACCGATGCGGGGGCAGGCGTTTCGCAGCTGCTGCCCATGGTGGCTCCGGGACGGGTGCTGGGCGTGCACGCCACGGGTACCGCCCCGGCGATGCCCTTCGGCCCGCCGATCGACACCGATGGCCTGTCCGAGGCGGACCGGAAGCGGGCCGAGCGCTTCAACCGGTTCCAGGCCGACGGCCTCGGGTATCTCCACGTGCAAGCCACCCGGCCGCAGACGTTGTCCTACTCGTTGACCGACTCACCGGTCGGGCAGCTCGCCTGGATCGTGGAGAAGTTCCGGGAATGGACGGACCCGGCCGCCGAGCTGCCCGAGGACGCAGTCGACCGGGATCAGCTGCTCGTCGACGTCAGCATCTTCTGGTTCACCCGATCCGGCGCCTCCGCTGCGCACTCCCTGTACGAAGGGATGCAGGCATACCGGGCGATGGCCGCGTGGCAGGGCTCCGGGGAAACCCCGCCGCCGGCGGCTCCCACCGGTTATGCGGTATTCGCCGGGGACGATGCGATCCGCGATCTGGTGGATCCGGGCGGTCATGTCGAGCATTGGTCAGAGTTCGGCCGAGGTGGCCATTTTCCGGCCATGGAGGTGCCGGAATTACTCGCACCGGATATCCGCGCCTTCTTCGCCGGCCACCGAGCGGGCTGATCCGTTCGCTGTGGCGCACTCCGAACGGATTGGGCCGCACAGCAGTTCCGGCATCGACGCCGCCGGCGACATTCGCGGCGGGACGGCCGGGAGGAACGGTTTCTGCCGGAGCCGGTGGGAACGGCATCGTCGGCTATCGGCCCCTCCGCAGCCCGCGCGACCCCACCGATGTCGCCTGCTACGTCCACTTGGGCCGTCGCGGCCTCGAGCGCCGAACTCGTTCGTGTCGCCGGAACTCGGTGACCCCAGCGGAACAACCTGTTGTTGCAGTACCGGACCGGTCGCCCCGACCCCGAGACGCCGCAAGGGGCGCCGAAAGTCGCAGCGCTTAGGGTCGGAGCATGCCGAGTTCTGCTGTCGCGGCTTCGGCCGCCGGGTTGTGTGAGTTCATCGATGCGTCACCTTCACCGTTCCATGTCTGCCGGACCATCGCCGAGACGCTGGAAACCGACGGGTTCGTCCGGCTGGACGAGACCCGGGCGTGGCCGGGCACCGGTGGCCGGTACTACATCGTGCGCGGTGGCTCGCTGGTGGCATGGGCCGACCCGGAGCAGGCGGGTCCGTTCCGGGTGGTGGGGGCGCATACCGACAGCCCGAATCTGCGGGTCAAGCAGCATCCCGATCTGACGGTGGCGGGCTGGCAGCTGGTGCGGCTGGAGCCGTACGGGGGTGCCTGGCTGAACTCCTGGCTGGATCGTGAGCTGGGGATCTCCGGGCGGCTCAGTGTGCGGGAGGGGACGGGGCTGGCCGAGCGGCTGGTACGGATCGACGAACCGATTCTGCGGGTCCCGCAGCTGGCGATCCATCTGTCCGAGGATCGGCGCGGGGTGACGCTGGATCCGCAGCGGCATATGAACGCGATCTGGGGTGTGGGCACTGAACGGGCGGCGTTCCTGGATTACGTGGCCGAGGCCGCCGGAGTGGATCCGCGAGCCGTGCTGGGCTGGGAGCTGATGACCCACGATCTGGCACCCGGCCGGGTGATCGGTGCCGGCCGCGACCTGATCAGCGCACCCCGCCTGGACAACCAGGGCACCTGCTACGCGGGGCTGGCCGCCTTCCGGGCCGCCGTCGAGAATCCGGGCGACGCCGTCCCGGTGCTCGCCGTGTTCGACCACGAGGAGGTCGGCAGCCAATCCGACCGGGGCGCGCAGTCCGAGTTGCTGCCCACGGTGCTGGAGCGGATCGTGCTGGCCCGCGGCGGTGGCCGTGCCGAATTCCTGGCGGCGGTCGCGGGGTCGGTGTGCGCGTCCGGCGATATGGCGCACGCCACGCACCCGAACTATCCGGAACGGCACGAGCCCTCGCACGGTATCGAGATCAACGGCGGACCGGTGCTGAAGGTCAACCAGAACCTGCGCTACGCCACCGACGCCGTCGGCGCGGGAGCGTTCGCGCTGGCGTGTGACCGGGCCGGAGTCCCGATGCAGCGGTATGTGCACCGCGCCGATCTGCCCTGCGGTTCCACCATCGGCCCGATGACCGCTGCGCGCACCGGTATGCCGACCGTGGACGTGGGTGCGCCCCAGCTGGCCATGCATTCGGCGCGGGAGATGATGGGCGCCGCCGATGTGACCGCCTACGCGGCGGCCCTGGCCGCCTTCCTCGCTCCGTAGGCCGGATCCGGTCGGGGCACGGCCACGGGTTTTGCGGCGGCGGGGTCGGTAATCGGTCCGGCGCAGGTGGACGTAGGATTCGTGCTGGATCAACTCTGCCGGGACCCCACCGCCGAGGCCCGGCGTTCCGACCGAACCGTGGCGCCGATGCCACCTGCCGTGAGCCGCGGCAGGCGCCCGGAGGGCCGGAGCCCGCGCGCGCCGGCGCGCCAACCTACGAAAGGATCCTGGTACCCCCGTGACTGAGCAGGTCGATACGGTCGCCACCGCCGCCGCCACTCCGGATACGCCGCAGCCGTACGCCGAGCTCGGCCTCAAGGACGACGAATACGCCCGGATCAGGGAGATTCTGGGGCGCCGGCCCACCGATGCCGAGCTCGCCATGTACTCGGTGATGTGGAGCGAGCACTGTTCCTACAAATCCTCCAAGGTGCATCTGCGCTACTTCGGTGAGACGACCACCGAGGAGATGCGTTCGGCAATGCTCGCCGGGATCGGCGAGAACGCGGGTGTGGTCGATATCGGTGACGGCTGGGCGGTCACCTTCAAGGTGGAGAGCCACAACCATCCGTCCTATGTCGAGCCGTATCAGGGCGCGGCCACCGGGGTCGGCGGCATCGTTCGCGACATCATGGCCATGGGCGCGCGTCCCATCGCGGTGATGGACCAGTTGCGTTTCGGTGCCGCCGACGCGGCCGACACCCGCCGGGTGCTGGACGGCGTGGTCCGCGGGATCGGCGGTTACGGCAACTCCCTCGGGCTGCCCAATATCGGCGGCGAAACCGTCTTCGACGCTTCCTACCAGGGGAATCCGCTGGTGAACGCGCTGTGCGCGGGTGTCATGCGGGTGGAAGACCTGCATCTCGCCTTCGCCTCGGGCGCTGGGAACAAGATCATTCTCTTCGGTGCGCGGACCGGGCTCGACGGTATCGGCGGCGTCTCGGTATTGGCCTCGGATACTTTCTCCGGAGATGATTCCGGGAGTGGCCGCAAGAAGCTGCCGAGCGTCCAGGTGGGTGACCCGTTCACCGAGAAGGTACTGATCGAATGCTGTCTGGAGCTGTACCACGCCGGGCTGGTGGTGGGTATCCAGGACCTCGGCGGCGCCGGGCTGTCCTGCGCGACCTCCGAACTGGCCGCCGCCGGTGACGGCGGGATGCGCATCGAACTCGACCGGGTCCCGCTGCGCGCCGCCGATATGACCCCCGCCGAGGTGCTGTCCAGCGAATCGCAGGAGCGCATGTGCGCGGTGGTGACCCCGGAGAACGTGGACGCCTTCCTCGCGGTCTGCGCGAAATGGGATGTGCTGGCCACGGTGATCGGTGAGGTGACCGAAGGCGAGCGGCTGGAGGTCACCTGGCACGGCGAGACCGTGGTGGATGTGCCGCCGCGCACCGTCGCGCACGAGGGTCCGGTGTACGAGCGGCCGGTTCGGCGTCCCGCCGACCAGGACGCGCTCAACGCCGACACCCCCGACAACCTGCCCCGGCCCAAGACCGCCGAGGAACTGCGCGACACCCTGCTGAAGATGGTGGCCAGCCCGCAGCTGTGCAGCCGCCGCTGGATCACCGAACAGTACGACCGCTACGTGCGCGGTAACACCGTGCTCGCCGAACAGGCCGATGCCGGGGTGATCCGGATCGACGAGGTGAGCGGCCGTGGTATCGCGCTGGCCACCGACGCCTCGGGTCACTACACCAAGCTGGACCCTTACACCGGTGCGCGGCTGGCACTGGCCGAGGCCTACCGGAACGTGGCCGTCACCGGCGCCACCCCGAAAGCGGTCACCAACTGCCTGAATTTCGGGTCCCCGGAGGACCCCGGTGTGATGTGGCAGTTCCAGCAGGCCGTGCGCGGTCTCGCCGATGGCTGTGTGGAACTGGGTATCCCGGTCACCGGCGGCAATGTCAGCTTCTACAACCAGACCGGCGAGAACGCCATCCTGCCCACTCCGGTGGTCGGGGTGCTGGGTGTGATCGACGACGTCCACCGTCGCATCCCCACCGGCCTCGGCCTGGAACCGGGGGAGACGCTCATCCTGCTGGGCGACACCCACGACGAGTTCGGCGGTTCGGTCTGGTCGCAGGTGGCGCACGGGCATCTGGGCGGGTTGCCGCCGCAGGTCGATTTCGACCGCGAGAAACTGCTCGCCGACGTCCTCACCGCGGGCTCGCGCGACGGCATGATCAGTGCCGCCCACGACCTGTCCGAGGGCGGCCTGGCCCAGGCCGTGGTCGAGGCGGCCCTGGCCGGTGAGACCGGTTGCCGGATCCTGCTGCCCGAGGACGCCGACCCCTTCGTGATGCTGTTCTCCGAATCGGCGGGCCGGGTGCTGGTCGCGGTGCCGCGCTCGGAGGAGACCCGCTTCACTCGGATGTGCACGGCCCGGGAACTGCCCTGGGTGCGCATCGGCGTGGTCGATCAGGGTTCGGATTCGGTCGAGGTACAGGGCCAGTTCTCGATCGGTATGGCCGAGCTGCGTGCCGCGCACGAGGGCACACTGCCCGCGCTCTTCGGCAGCCACGCCTGACCCGGGCCCGCGACCGGCGCGCCGGAGGTGACCCGGGCCACCCTCCGGCGCCGGTCGCGCCCGCCATACTGGACAGGTGCTGGAAACCGCTGATTCCGTGACCAGGTTGCGGCGGCGGTGTGTCGCGCTGGTCCGGCGGACCGAGCACATCATCGACCTGAATTATGTGGGTCTGGTCGTGGCGACGGTGTTCTTCGCGCTGTCGGTATCACCGTCGCTGCTGCCGCGCGACTGGATGTTCCAGGGTCTGATCAGCGGGATCAACGCGGCCATCGGGTACGGCGTGGGCTGTCTGCTGGAATGGTTGTTCCGGCTGTGGGTGCGGCCCCGGCTCACCCGGATACCGGCGCCGCCCACGTGGACCCGGTACGCCCTGAAGTGCGCGGTGCTGATCACGGCGGCGTTGAGCGCCGGCTACATGCTGGTGCAGTCGGCGCACTGGCAGCGCGAGATCACCGCGATGATGGGGATGGAGGGCACCACCACACCCGCCTACCTGCGCACCGGGGGTCTGAGTCTCACGGTCGGGGTGCTGGTGGTCGCCTGCTATCGCACTGCGCGCGAACTCATCCTGTATCTGGCCCGCCAGCTCAACCGGTGGGTCAAGGTACCCCGGGAGCTGGCCCCCTCCGCGGGTTTCCTGGTCCTGGTACTGCTCGTGGTGACCCTGTTCAACGGCGTCGCCACCCGCGCCTTCTTCGCCGCCGCCAACTCGGCGTTCAGTGTGCGCAACGACCACACCTCCGCATACGCCGTCCAACCTCGCCTCGCCGAACGCTCGGGCAGCCCGGAATCGTTCGCGCCCTGGGAAACCCTCGGGTTCGAAGGCCGCTGGTTCGTCTCCCACGGGCCGAGCGCCCAGCGCATCTCCTGGGTCACCGGCCGGCCCGCGAAGGAGCCCATCCGCGCCTATGTCGGGCTGGAATCGGTCGAGGACACCGGACTGAGCCAAGCCGAACTCGCGGTCGCCGAACTGGAGCGCACCGGAGCCTTCGACCGGGAGGCGCTGGTCGTGGTCACCACCACCGGCACCGGCTGGGTCAACTCCATGGCCGCCAACTCGATCGAATACATGTACGGCGGTGATTCGGCGATCGTGGCCACCCAGTACTCGTATCTGCCCAGCGCGCTGTCGTTTCTGGCCGACCGTGGCAAGGCCGCCGCCGCGGGCCGGGAACTGTTCGACGCAGTCTATCGCAGAACTCTCACCCGCCCGGCCGCCGAGCGACCGAAATTGCTCGTCTACGGCGAAAGCCTCGGATCACAGGGGTCGGAGGCCGCTTTCGACGGGCTCGCCGATCTGCGGGAGAAGGTGGACGGCGCGCTCTGGGTCGGACCGCCGAATTCCAACCGGCTGTGGCAGCAGTTCGTGAACCGGCGTGATCCGGGCTCGCCCGAAACCGAGCCAGTCTACGCCGACGGCCTGGTGATCCGGTTCGCCGGAGATCAGGAGGACCTCACCAGGCCCGGCCCGGAATGGCGGGCACCGCGGATCGCCTACCTGCAGCACGCCTCCGACCCGATCGTCTGGTGGTCCCCGGATCTCGCCCTGACCCGGCCGGATTGGCTGTCGGAACCGCGCGGCGCCGATGTCTCACCCCGGGTGCGCTGGGCGCCACTTGTCACCTTCTGGCAGATCAGCGCGGACCTCACGAATGCCCAGGGGGTCCGCGACGGGCACGGCCACCGCTACGGCAGTCTGGTCCTGGACGGCTGGGCCGCGGTCGCCCAGCCCCCGAACTGGAATCCCGAACTGGCCGAGCGGATCAGGCTCGAGATCGAAGCTTATGAAGCCTATGAGCGGGAAGTGAAATGAAGGCGCGGATACTCGCCGCGGTGACCGCGCCGGTGCTCTGGAACAACTGGCTGCTGCCTCGTCTCGCGCTCGACCGCCGCGGCCGCACCGTGGCCAATACGGTCGCCGCCACCTGTTACGGATTCGTGTTCGACGGCCGCCCGAATTGGTTCTCCGAGCGCGGTATCCGCTGGGGAATCGGATGCGCCGGGGTCGTGGCAGCGGGTTGTACGGCGGCCCTGCTCATACCACCGGTGCGCCGGATTCTCGGTGATGCGAACGATCGGGCGCCGGACGTAGGCACTGTGGAATGGGTGGCTGTGCATATTCCGCTCGGTACGGTGTACGCCGAGGAGATGATTTTCCGGGCTACGCTGGACCCGCTGCTGGACCGGGCATTCGGCGCGAAGGCAGGTGCCGTGGCCGGTGCCGCTGTTTTCGGGCTCTGGCATATCCATCCCGCCCGCGCCGCGGGCGACAACGTCTGGGCGACCGTCGGATTCACCGGTGTCTCCGGCCTGATCTTCGGCGTCCTCGCTCGGCATACCGGGAGTGCCACCGCGCCCGCGCTGCTGCACTGGGCGGTGAACGCCGGCGGCGTGGTGCTCTCCCGTCGCCGCCGCGTCCGCTCGATCGGAGATCGCGCCGGTGCCGACAGAGCGCGCTGAACAGCGGAGGTCCGCCCGAACTGTCCCGCCGGATCATGGAGGAGAACATTGTCGCGTGCGGCTGTTTCGGCGCGAACTCCGCCGTATTCGCCGCCGTCCCGGGCGCAATTGTCGCGAGGATGACACACTTCGCCCGTGAGATTGATCGACAGCGACGGATACGGTGTGGAACTCACTATTGCCGGATACCAGTTTCCGGACCATATCGATCCGCGAATCCGGTACAGCTGGCTGGTGATCGCCGGTACCGCGAATTGCCCCGACGGGACCTGGTCCTTCCGCTGGCAGGCATTGAGTCTGGACGACACGGTCGAACTGGCGGATTGGCTACGCCGGATCGCGGCCGAGGCGCAACCGTGTGGTGCGCCCGCCGACGGCCCCGCCCGGCTGGCCTTCACCGAACCCAATCTGAGTTTCACCGCTACCCGCGCCGGGGGCGAGATCGAATTGCGGATCGGCCTGGATCTGGAGTTCTCCCCGCCCTGGGACCGGCGGGCCACCGCGGGCTCGCCGTACATCGTGACGGCCCGCCTCGCGGCCGCCGATATCGCCACGGCCGCCAAGGACCTGGGTGCGGAAGTGGACAGCTATCTCCCGCCCGGTGGCAGCCCGCTCGGTCGCGCCCGCTGAGCGGCGCATACGGGTCACGTACGGGGCGCCTCCCCGGGTGATATCGCCCACGTTGCGCCCGGGGCCGGACGGGGCTTATGGCCGGGGTGCCCCGGGACGGTTGCCGAGACTCGCGGGTAGGCCGGGAAGAGCCGCATTTTCCCTCGTTTCACCAGGTGAAAGGGGGGTTAACTGAGCATGAAGGTTTGCTGGGCCGCGCTGTCGCGGGTGACGAGCCCCGGTAATGGCCGCCGCGTGCCCGCTTGCTGCCGGAGTGCTGATCCGGTGACGCGCAAGCGCGACACCCCCGTAGAATGTCGAGTGCCCCCACACCCGCCCGACCAGGGAGCGCACGGTGACCCACGCCGACCAACCGGCAGTCAGCAATCCCACCGCAACCGACGAGACCGAGAATCCGCCCCGCGAAGAATGCGGAGTCTTCGGAGTCTGGGCCCCGGGGGAGGACGTGGCCAAACTCACCTACTACGGCCTGTATGCCCTGCAGCACCGCGGCCAGGAAGCCGCGGGCATCGCGGTCTCCGACGGTTCGCAGGTGCTGGTCTTCAAGGATCTCGGCCTGGTCAGCCAGGTGTTCGACGAGCAGACCCTGGCCGCCATGCCGGGCCACGTCGCCGTCGGCCACTGTCGCTACTCCACCACCGGAGCCACCACCTGGGAGAACGCCCAGCCGATCTTCCGCACCACCGCCGTCGGTTCCGGGCTCGCGCTCGGCCACAACGGCAATCTGGTCAATACCGCCGAATTGGCCGACCGGGCACGTGAACTGGGTCTGGTCGCCGGTCCCGGCCGCCCGGGCGCGGTGTCGGCGACGTCGGACTCCGATGTGATGACCGCGCTGCTGGCGCACGCCTCCGCGGATTCGAGTATCGAACAGGCCGCCATGGAGTTGCTGCCCACGGTGCGCGGCGCCTTCTGCCTGACCTTCATGGACGAACACACCCTCTACGCCGCCCGCGACCCGCACGGTGTCCGCCCGCTGGTGCTGGGCCGCCTGGAACGTGGCTGGGTGGTCGCCAGCGAAACAGCCGCCCTCGATATCGTAGGCGCCTCCTTCGTCCGCGAGATCGAACCAGGCGAATTGCTCGCCATCGACACCGACGGCGTCCGCTCCTCCCGATTCGCCAACCCCGAACCCAAGGGCTGCGTTTTCGAGTACGTGTACCTGGCCCGCCCCGACAGCACCATCTCCGGGCGCTCGGTGCACGCCACCCGCGTCGATATCGGCCGCCGCCTCGCCGCCGAACACCCGATCGACGCCGACCTGGTGATCCCGGTCCCCGAGTCCGGTACCCCTGCCGCTGTCGGCTACGCACAGGGATCCGGCGTGCCCTACGGGCAGGGCCTGATGAAGAACGCCTACGTCGGCCGCACCTTCATCCAGCCCAGCCAGACCATCCGCCAGCTCGGCATCCGGTTGAAGCTCAACCCGCTGCGCGAAGTGATCCGCGGCAAACGCCTCATCGTCGTGGACGATTCGATCGTCCGCGGCAACACCCAGCGCGCCCTTATCCGGATGCTGCGCGAAGCCGGCGCCCTGGAGATCCACGTACGGATCGCCTCCCCGCCGGTGAAATGGCCGTGCTTCTACGGGATCGATTTCGCTTCCCGCGCCGAGCTGGTCGCCAACAACGCCGGTACCGACCCCGACGGAATGCCCACCGACCCGGACGCGATGCACGATATGGTCGAGGGCGTCCGCCGCTCCATCGGAGCCGACACCCTCGGCTACATCTCGATCGACGGAATGGTCGCAGCCACCGAACAGCCCCGCACCCGCCTGTGCTGCGCCTGTTTCGACGGGAACTACCCGATCCCGCTGCCCACCGAAGCCGCGATCGGCAAGAACCTGCTGGAATTCGGGGGCCACTCCCAATCCCGCGTCCTTACCGAGAACGCCAACGCGAGCGCCCTGAGCCGACCGTAGCTGTGTTTTTTGGCGCCGCCT
>NZ_BDBX01000081.1 GCF_001613205.1 Nocardia sienata NBRC 100364
CGCCGCAATTAGACACGAATCACACTGCGACGCGCCGTATGCGAGCGGATCCGTGAGCGTGTCTACCCCACTCGTGTGGGTGCGGCGGGTTACGCTCATCGACGTGATCTCCATGCGTCGTTGCTGCCGACCCGGCTGCAAGAATCCGGCCGTCGCGACGCTCACCTATGTCTACTCGGACTCCACCGCCGTGGTGGGCCCGTTGGCGACGGTGGCCGAACCTCATTCCTGGGACCTCTGCGGAACCCACGCCTCCCGGATCACCGCCCCCAAGGGCTGGGATATGGTCCGGCACGAAGGCGGCTTCTCCACCAGCCCCGACGACGACGATCTGACCGCGCTCGCCGAGGCCGTCCGCGAAGCCGGACTACGCCGCCGCCCGCCGGAGCCCGATCAGCGCGGATACCGCGACCACACCCCACCGCCCCGGCCCACCCGCACCGGCCGCCGCGGCCACCTCCGCGTACTCCCCGATCCCCCTAGTTGACGGTATTCGTCGGCGCCCCGGGCTGGGATGTCGCGCGCTTCGTGCTCAGAGACGCACTTCGGTCGTGATCTCCGTGGTGCGCGCGACTCCCCATACCGACCCAGCCG
>NZ_BDBX01000082.1 GCF_001613205.1 Nocardia sienata NBRC 100364
AACCCCGCGCCGACGAAGTCGGCGCCAAAAACACAGCCTCAACCCCGCGCCGACGAAGTCGGCGCCGAAAAGTAGGGTAGTCGCCATGACAGTCGCCCGCCCTGCCGAGTCCGTGAACGCGGTGATCAAGGCCTACGATATTCGCGGTGTGGTTCCCGACCGGCTCGACGCCGATTTCGTCCGGGACACCGGTGCCGCGTTCGCCAGGCTGATGCGAGGTGAGCAGGCACGGCGCATCGTCGTCGGGCACGATATGCGCGCCTCGTCTCCCGAACTGGTGGCGGCTTTCGCCGAGGGCGTGCTCGCGCAGGGGCTGGATGTGGTTCATATCGGGCTCGCGTCCACCGATGAGCTGTACTTCGCCTCCGGCCGGCTCGACTGTCCGGGCGCCATGTTCACCGCCAGCCACAATCCGGCCCGGTACAACGGCATCAAGCTCTGCCGGCCGCGGGCGCTACCGGTCGGTCAGGACACCGGTCTGGCGGCCATCGCCGCGGAGCTGGTCTCGGGGGTGCCGGGCTACGACGGCGAGCCCGGCACCGCCACCGAGGTCGATCTGCTCGACGACTATGCCTCCTTCCTGCGCGACCTGGTCGATCTGGGCGGTATCCGGCCGCTGACGGTGGCGGTGGACGCCGGAAACGGGATGGGCGGGCACACCGTCCCGGCCGTACTCGGCGCACTGCCGCAGGTCACGGTCGTACCGCTGTACTTCGAGCTGGACGGCAGCTTCCCCAACCACGAGGCCAACCCGCTCGATCCGAAGAATCTGGTGGACCTGCAGGCGCTGGTCCGTGACTCGGGGGCCGATATCGGCCTGGCCTTCGACGGCGACGCCGACCGCTGTTTCGTGGTCGACGAACAGGGAGACCCCGTCTCGCCGTCGGCCATCACGGCGCTGGTCGCCGAACGGGAGCTCGCCAAGGAGCCCGGGGGCACCATCATCCACAATCTGATCACTTCCCGGTCGGTGCCGGAGCTGGTGACCGAACTGGGCGGTAATGCGGTGCGGTCGCGGGTCGGCCATTCGTTCATCAAACAACTCATGGCCGAGTCGGGCGCGGTATTCGGCGGCGAGCATTCGGCGCACTACTATTTCCGGGATTTCTGGGGCGCCGATTCCGGCATGCTGGCCGCCTTGCACGTGCTGGCGGCCCTGGGCGAGGACAAGCGGCCTGTTTCGGAGCTGATGTCCTCCTACACCGCCTACGCCGCCTCCGGTGAGATCAATTCGACCGTCGACGACGCGGCCGCGCGGACCGGCGCCGTGCTCGACGCCTTCGGCGGGCGCGCGGTCTCGGTGGACCGGCTCGACGGTGTCACCGTGCAACTACCTGACCATGCCTGGTTCAACCTGCGCGCTTCCAATACCGAACCGCTGCTACGACTCAACGTCGAAGCCAGGTCGCAGGAGGAAGTAGACGCACTCGTGACCGAGATCCTGCGCATCGTCCGCGCCTGACTGGAATAGTGGAAATACACACCGTGGATTCGCCCGTTCCAGACCCGGTGTCCACAATGCGGGCGGCCGCGGCCGAGACCGACAACAGCGCGATGAGGGGAGGTGCCACGCCCGATGATCGCTGATACCCCGGTACTCGATCTGGACGATGCCGCAATGCTCGAAGCCGCCGATACCGGCGGCGCCCTCCGTTCGGCTGCCTCCGGTGGTGCCCAGGTGCGTGCCACCGCGGCAGCCGTGGCAGAAGGCGCGCTCACCCGGCTCGACGGTTTGCGCCCGCGCAGCCTGTTGCTGGTCTCCGGCCCCGGCCGGGCCGCCCGGGCCGCCGCGTTGCTCGTCGCGGCGCTCGGTGACCGGACCGGTCTGCCGCTGGTCCAGGTCAGCACCGTGCCTTCCTGGGCCGGTCCACTGGACGTGGTGCTGGTGGCCGGCGACGACGCCGGCGATCCGCGGCTCATCGATGCGGTCGACCGCGCGCTGCGCCGTGGCGCGGAGGTGGTCGTGGCGGCACCGGACGAAGGTCCGCTGCGCGCCGCCGCGGCCGGGCGGGCCGCGCTGCTCGCGCCCCGGGTCCCGGTGCTCGACGAGAACCGGCTGCTGCGCTACCTCGGCATCGGCATCGCGGTGCTGCGGACCATCGACGGGCACCGCGGCACCACGTTCCTGCCCGAACTGGCCGGACTGGCCGATGTCCTCGACACCGAGGCCCTGCGCGACGGCCCGCAGCACGAGGTCTTCCACAATCCCGCCAAGAACCTCGCTGCGCGGACCCAGCAGCGCGGACTCATCCTCGCCGGTGACACCGAAGCCACCACCGGGCTGGCGCTTCATGCGGCCGAGGTACTGCTGCAATCGGCGGGCCGCACCGCGACCGCGGTGGACCTCGCCGTCGCCGTGACAGCGCTCCCCCGCCTGGTGAACGCCGCCACCGCGGCCGCCCCCGACTACGATCCGCTGTTCCACGACGAACAGCTCGACGGGCCGCCGCCGGTGGAGAAGAAACGGGTCTTCGTGTGCAGCACCGACTCCGATCTGGTCGCGGCGCGCCGCCGGATCGCGGTATTCGGTGGGGCGGGCGGCGGCACCGTGGACGCCGACCTGGTCACCGCGGAGCTCGAAGCGATCCCCGCCGACCCCGCCCGCGCCGGCTCGACGGACCCGCAACCGATACCCGCTCCGATCGGCGGTGAACTCGAACGTCTCGCGGTACTCGCGCTGCGCTGGGAGATGGCGGCGGCCTATCTGCGGCTCATCGGTGGCCGGGAGATCGCGGCGAGCGATCCGGACAGCTACGACGGGGGACACTACTAGTGCACGAACTCGTGGGTGCACTGCGCTCGTACGCCTGGGGCTCACGCACCGCGCTCGCCGAACTCTGCGGACGCCAGGTCCCGTCGGCACATCCGGAAGCGGAACTGTGGTTCGGTGCCCATCCCGCCGACCCCGCTTACCTGCGTATCGACGGCGGAACCCGGTCACTGCTGGAAGTGGTGTCGGAGAATCCGGGTGAGGAACTCGGTGCCGCCGCCGCACGCTTCGGTGACCGACTGCCGTTCCTGCTGAAGATCCTGGCCGCCGAGGAACCGCTGTCGTTGCAGGCCCATCCCAGCGCGGAACAGGCCCGGTCCGGATTCGCCCGGGAAAACCGCACCCAGGTGCCGCTCGATTCCCCGATGCGCAATTACCGCGACGACAGCCACAAACCCGAACTGGTCGTCGCGTTGGAGAGGTTCGAGGCGCTCGCCGGTTTCCGAGACCCGCTGCGCACCGTGGAACTGTTCCGGGCCTTCGATGTCGCCGCACTCGACCAGTACGCCGATCTGCTTGCCGCGCAACCCGATTCCGACGGCCTACGGACCCTGTTCACCAGCTGGATCACCCTGCCGCCGACCGTCCTGGACACCTTGCTGCCGACCGTGCTGGACGGCTGCGTGCGGTATCTGTCCAGTTCCGATCGCGAATTCGCCGCCGAAGCCCGCACCACCCTGGAACTGGCCGAAGCCTACCCCGGCGACGCCGGTGTACTGGCCGCGATGCTGCTGAACCGGATCACCCTGCAACCGGGTCAGGGCCTGTTCCTCGCCGCCGGAAATCTGCACGCCTACCTGCACGGCGTTGCCGTGGAGATCATGGCCAACTCCGACAACGTACTGCGCGGCGGACTCACCCCCAAACACGTCGATGTCCCGGAACTGCTGAAAGTGCTGGATTTCGAACCGATCGACCTGCCCCTGGTCCTCCCCCGGCCCGCCGGCGACGGTTCCGTCCGCTACCCCACCCCCGCCCCCGAATTCGCGCTGCGCCGTTTCGACCTCACCGCCGGATCCGCCCTGGTACCCCTGACCGACGCCGGCCCGGGCATCGTGCTCTGCACGTCCGGCTCGGCCAACCTGCTGGACGGCGATTCGAAGGTCTCGCTGAACCGCGGCGCCGCCGCGTGGATCTCGGCAACGGACAAGGACATCCGGGCCCAGGCCGCGGAGGAACCGGCCACCTTGTTCTGCGCCTGCGTAGGCGCTGTGTAATCGGCGCCGCCGGAGGCGGCGCGATCCAACACAGCATAGGCTGTTGCGCGGCTGTCGTAGTCGGAGTAGCAGGAGGGTGGCGGATGTCGGCTGGTGGAAGTAAGAAGGCGATTCTTGCCGCGTTGTCGGCGAATGCCGGGATCGCGGCGGCGAAGTTCGTGGGTGCCGCGATCACCGGGTCGGCGTCGATGCTGGCCGAGGGTGTGCACTCGGTCGCCGATACCGCCAACCAGGGTTTGTTGTTGTTCGGCCAGAATCGGGCCGGGCAGCAGGCCGACGAACTGCATCCGTTCGGGTACGGGCGTAGCCGTTATTTCTATTCGTTCGTCGTGGCGTTGGTGCTGTTCACGCTGGGCTCGGTGTATGCCCTGTACGAGGGCGTACACAAGATCCAGCATCCCGAGGAGTTGAATTCGCCGATCGTGGCCGTGGTGATCCTGGTGATCGCTATCGCGTTGGAGACATACAGCTTTCGCACCGCGGTGAAGGAGTCGGTGCCGTTGAAGGGGCGGGCGAGCTGGTGGCAGTTCATTCGTAATTCGCGGAGCCCGGAATTGCCGGTGGTGCTGCTGGAGGATACCGGCGCGTTGATCGGTCTGGTTCTGGCGCTCGGTGGTGTGGGGCTCACGATGGTGACCGGTGACCCGGTGTGGGACGGAGTGGGCACGCTGGCGATCGGTGGTCTGCTGGGGGTGATCGCGATCGTGTTGATCATCGAGATGCAGAGCCTGCTGATCGGTGAAGGGGCGACTCCCGCGGAGGACCGGGCGATTCGCGAGAACCTGGTGGACGGGACCACGATCGACCGCCTGATCCATATCAAGACTCAGTACCTGGGCCCGGAGGAAATGCTGGTGGCGGCGAAGATCGGGGTGACACCGGGGCTGGACATCGCACAGATCGCGGCGGGTATCGATGCGGCGGAGAGCCGGGTGCGGGCGGCGGTCCCGGCGGCGCGGATCATCTATCTGGAGCCGGACCTGTACCGCGAGACCGCGCGCGAAGTGTAGGTGTTGTTCCCCCGGGCACAACACCTTCGGGGACCTACGCCCAGGGCGCCGGGTTCGGCGCGGTGTCCGCGGTGAGCAGCCGGTAGGGGTCGGTGCGGTTGCCGAAGACCGTGCGCAACGCGTGCCGGGCGGCGTGTACACCGCACATTCCGTGGACACCGCCGCCGGGCGGGGTGGCCGAGGAGCACAGGTAGACGCCGGGCAGCCCGGTGCTGTACGGGTTCCAGCGCGGTACCGGGCGGAAAACCGTCTGGGCGAGAGTCATCGCTCCCGCGTTGATATCGCCGCCGACGTAGTTGGCGTTGTAGGCGGGCATTTCGGCCGCCGTCCGCACATGTTTCGCGAGCACGAGGTCGCGAAAGCCGGGCGCGAATCGTTCGATCTGGCCGGCGACGAGTTCGCTGACATCACGGTCGGAGCCGTGCGGCACGTGGGCGTAGGCGTAGAGGGTGTGCTGTCCGGCGGGGGCACGGGTCGGGTCGACGACGCCCGGCTGGATGACCAAGGTGAAAGGGCGGTCGGTGTGGATTCCGGCGGCCACCGCGTGTTCGGCGGCCATCGCCTCGGCCCGGCTGCCGACCAGGTGCAGCGTGCCGGCTTCGGCGCATCCGGGCGCCTGCCACGGCACCGGCCCCGACAGCGCGAAGTCCACCTTGCAGGAGCCGCCGCCGTAGCGGTAGCGGTCGAGCCGGCGGCGATATCCGGCGGGGAGCCGGTCGCCGGCGATCCGGACCAGCTCGGCCGGTGCGATATCGCAGAGCACCGTACGAGCGGTCGGGAATTCCGCCAAGGAGTCCACCCGGTGGCCGGTGTGCAGCCGACCCCCGCGTCGGCGCAGTTCGGCGGCCAGCGCGTCCATGATCGCCTGGCTGCCACCGCGCGGCACGGGCCAGCCGACCGCGTGGGCGAGGGTGGCCAGCAGCAGCCCCGCCCCCACCGCGGGCAGCTGCCGGGGCGGAATGATGACGTGTTCGGCTACGCCGGTGAACAACGCGGGTGCGACCCCGTCACGGAAACGGGTGTTCCACAGCGGGGAGCCCTGTTCGAGCATACGCAGGCCGAACCGGACGGTGGCGGGGCCGAATGGGATGTGCCGCATATCCGACATCGCCGTGCGTACGACATGCTGCCAGTCCCGGACCAGCGGTTCGAACAGCGATCGCCAGGCCTTACCGTCGGTCCCCAGATCATCGGCTGTCCGCTCCAGGTCCCGCCACGCGATCCCGGCGGTGCCGCCGTCCAATGGGTGGGCGTAGGAGGCCGCCGGGGTGAGCAGTTCGACCCCGTGCGCGGCGAGATCGAATGCCTGGAAGAAGGGAGAGGCCAGGGCCATGGGATGGGCGCCCGCGCATTCGTCGTGCCGGAACCCGGGCAGGGTTGTTTCCGCGGTCCGGCAACCGCCGCCCAGGGTGTCCGCGGCCTCGTATACCTCGACCTCGAGGCCCGCGGCGGCCATGGTCACCGCCGCCGCGAGGCCGTTGGGGCCCGAACCTACCACTACGACATCCGCCATCCCCCGATTCTGCCTTCTCGGACGGTTCAGGGTCGGACAGCCACCGCGTCCACCTCGAATTGCATTGTCGGTAGCGCGAGGGCAGCGACGCCGATCAGCGTCTGGACCGGTGGCCGATCACCCCAGATCTCGGCGATCTTCGCGCCGACCACAGCAAGTTTCCGCGGGCCGTGGTCGACGATATGGGTGCGCAGCTGGGCGATATCGGCGAAATCCAGGCCGACCGAACGCAACGCGACGCCCAGGTTGGCGAAGGCCCGCTCCACCTGCCCGGCGAAATCGTCGGTAGTGGTGGCGCCCTGCGCGTCGGAATCGTACTGACCGGCTACGAACACCAGTTCGCCGCTGGTGACGGCCACGTGGCTGTATCCGAACGGGACCGGATCGTGCAGGGCGGCCGGATTACTGATCTCGATGGTCAACCGGATCTCCTCGATGTGATGACTCTTCGACAGCGATCCGACGATGCGCGCGCGCCGAGTGTGACATCACCGTCGCGGGTCAGGCGATGGACTGCTCGGCCCGGGCGCGGGGACCGGTGTGGACCGGCAGTGTCTCGTAGCCGTGCAGCGTGTACAGCTGCCGCCGCCGCGGCGTGCCGTCGAGCCGGAGGTGGGGGAACTGTTCGAAGAGCGCGCGCAAGGCGTGGGCCGCCTCCATCCGGGCGAGGCCGGCACCCAGGCAGGCGTGGATACCGCTGCTGAAGCCGAGGTGTTCCTTGGCGTTGGGGCGGGTGATGTCGAAGCGGGCCGGGTCGGGGAACATCGCCGGATCGCGGTTGGCGCCGGCCAGCGACAGAACCAGGGTCGCGCCCTTGCGCAACCGCCGACCCGCGATCTCCACGTCGGTGTGCGCCAGCCGCGCGGTGGTCTGCACCGGGGGATCGAAACGCAGGATCTCCTCGACCGCGCCGGGCCACAGCTCCGGTTCGCCCCGGAGGCGGGCGAGCTGCTCGGGATGTTCGAGCAGCAGCACGATGCCTTTGGAGATGAGGTTGACGGTGGTCTCGAAACCCGCGCCCATCAGCAGGGTCGCCGACGCGCAGAGTTCGTAGGTGGACAGTTCTCCCTTGCGGACCAGGCTGCTGAGGATATCGTCGCCGGGTTCGGCGCGCAGCCGGTCGATATGGTCGAGCAGGTAGTCCTGCACCGCCTCCGAGGAGCGCATGGCGCGGTCGTGGGCTCGCCAGGAGATGCCGATGTCCAGCAGCGGGCTGATGGCATCACCCCAGCTCAGGAACATCTGCCGATCGCGGTCGGGAAATCCGAGCATTTCGGAGATGATGGCGATCGGCACCTGCGACGCGAACTGTCCGACCAGGTCGGCGGAAGCGTCCTCGGGCAGGGCGGCGAGCAGTTCGTCGGTGACCGTGACGACCCGGTCCCGCAGGCGGCCGATGGCCCGCGGGGTGAAGGCCGCCGCGACCGGTTTGCGCATCCGGGTGTGTTCGGGCTGGTCGATCATCAGCATGGAGGGCGGATCGACGGGATTGGCCGGGATCGGGCGCCGCGCCAGGGCACGGCGGGCGAATCCGGGCAGGCGGACGAGCGCGGGCATACCCACCCCGAAGCGGTTGTCCCGCAGAACCTCCCGGACCACCGCGTGATCCATGGTGATCCACAGGGGCCCGGCGCGGTGCACTCCGCCGTCCCCGCGTAGTTCCTCGAGCAACGGGTACGGGTTCGTGATCCCCTCGGGTCCGCCGTTGAGGCGGGCGAACAGATCCCCCCGGCGTAGCTGCGCCTTCTTCGCGACGCGGATCAGCCCGTGCTGATTCACCCAGCGAAACACATATTCCGGTTTCATCCCACCCACTCATGTCGTACCGACGGCTTCCCTGTGCCTCGCCCGCCCGGCGGCCCGGGCGACGGGCAGGTGGCGGTCGGCCGGCCCGGTCGCGTTCGGCGTTCACCGACACCGGAGGACCACCGCCTCGAACGCTACGGAACGCGCGGCGGCCGGGGAACCTGCCGGAGTCGGAAACCGCACCCTACCGTGGTAGGAGACAACACCTCACAGGATGCAGGTGACCCGTTCGCTTTCCACCCGCCGCTCGCGCAGCGCAGGGTCGGGATTGGCCACCTGTACCAGGGAGGCGCCCGCGGCGAGCACCGCGAGGTAGCCGTCGATCAATTCGGCGGGCGTATCCCAGGAGGCGCTGGAGAGCACGCGGTCGCCTTCGGCGAAACCCTGCCGCACAGCGGATTTCCGGGCCTCGGTGAGGACTACCGAGACCGGCATACCGTCGAGGGCCGCTCCGGTGCCGCCGGGCAGGAACTGATCCCCGTGCACCCGGACAGCGGTCGCGTAGTCGGTGACCCCGATCGGCAGATCACGGACCGGCCCACCCATCGGGTCCAGCGACAGCGCCGCCACCTCGGGTGCGTCCTCGGTTTCGGCCAGCCGGTCCGCGGCGGCGAAAACCAGTTCCGCGTCGGGGTCGGCGTGCAGCACCACTTCGGTGCCTGCCCACCAGCAACCGAGCAGGACCGCCGCGGTCTGCCAGTGCGCGGGTAGCAGCACCGCGACCCGGGCGCCCGGGGTGAGCCCGAACTCGTCGCGGATCAGATTGCCGGTTTTGGCGGCCCAGTTGGCGAGGGTGAGCCCGGACAGCTCGATCCGGGCGCCGGTCGCGTCGTCGTACCAGGTGACGCGGGGGGCGGCCGGTTCGCGGTCCAGAATCGGCTCGAGCACCGCTTCGGGAAGGGTCGTTGCCTGGTCTATGTCACGCATCGTCTGCTTTCGGCGCTCAATTCACACAGGTGGGTCCGTCTTCGGCCGCCGCGATCGGCGGCGCGGGTGGTACCGGAGTGGCCGAAGTCGACGTAGAGCCGAAATCGATCACGTCTCCGCTACCGGATCCCGGGCCAGCGTAGTCGCTCGCCAACACCACGCTCACCGCTCCCATCGCAATCGACGGATCCGATACGACGGGGATCCCGCCCAGCGCGGCGGCGACCGCCTTGGCGCCCGGATCCGACGCCGAGGGTGCGCGCACCTGACTCTGCGACACCGGCCCATCGGAATAGTTACCCACGGCCCCCTGCGGGTAACCCAGGCCGGCCAGTTCCTGGGCAACCGCGTTCGCCAGGCCCGACACCGTGCTGGAGTTGTACACCGACACTTCGACATTGCCCGGGTTCACCGCCGGGGTGGTGGTCTCGGTCGCGGGCCGGCTGGTCGGTTCCTCCCCGACCAGCGCCGCGACATAGTCGTGCACCTCGTCGGGGTCGACGCGGACCACCGATTCCCCGTTGGCGGTGGTGCCGTTGAGATCGGCGACCGGCACGGTCTCGAAGGTGACCTCCCCGGCGGTGAGGTCCTGGAGCTGGTTCAGGAAACCGATCAGATCCCAGCCCTCGTCGAGTACCACCGTGCGTCCCACCGCGTCGCTGAGCTCGCGCAACCGGCTCGGATTGCTCAGCGTGTCGGCGCTCACGACCTGATGGACCAGCTGGGCCATGAACACCTGCTGCCGCACGATGCGGTCGAGGTCGCCGCGTTCGAGATTGTGGCGTTGCCGCACGAAGCTCAGCGCCTGGGGACCGTCGAGCTTCTGCCGCCCGCCCGGAAAATAGGCCCCCGAGAGCGGTTCGTCGACCGCATGGCGCAGGCAGACATCAACCCCGCCGACCGCGTCGGTGAGCAGGACGAAACCGAGCAGGGAGACCTCGGCGTAGTGGTCGACGGTGATTCCGGTGAGCCCGGCCACCGATTCGATCAGCGCCTGCCGCCCTCGCTGGGTCGACTGCTCCTCGGCGTCGTCCGCCGAGACCCCCTCGGCGAGCAGATCGTCCTGCACGGTCTGTTTGGTGACCCCGTAGGCGGAATTGATCTTGCCCTTGCCCAGGCCCGGGATAGCGACGTAGGCGTCGCGGGGGATCGAGATGGCCGTGGCCGAGCGGCCGTCGTTGGGCACACGCACCAGCACGATGGTGTCGGTATTGGTACCTATCTCGTCGCCGGCGTGCAGCATGGCCCGTTCGGCGTCGGTGAGCGGGTTGCCCTTGGCGTCGGTGCGCGAATCCACGCCGACGAGCAGGATGTCGACCGCGCCGTCGGTATGCCCGCCCAGGCCCAGATCGCTGATCCGCTCGATATTCGAGACCAGGGAATCCACCCCGCGCCAGGCGAACCCGGTCGCCACCAGCACCATCAGAGCAACCGATGCGACCAGTACCCGCACCGGATTCCACAACGTCGGGTCCCCACGCTGCGCCACCTTGGACTTCCTCTCCCCTTACGGATCGGTCGAGGACCCCGACCCACTTCGCGTATGCCGTCGAAACACCTTCCGCACCACGCAGGCTAACCAACAGCAGCCCGGGTGACCCCGATTCGGCGGCCGACGGCGTGCCAGACTGGGCCGGTGAACGCCGCTCTACCGCCCGCAACCGATGTCGCCGACCGTCTCCTCGTCACCGGGGCCGGCGGTCAGGTGGGTGGTGAACTCCTCCGGCTGATACCCGCTCTCCGGGCCTTCACCCGGTCCCGGCTCGACATCACCGATCGGGCAGCGGTGGAATCAGTCGTCCGTCCCGGCGATATCGTCCTCAATTGTGCCGCGTTCACCGCGGTCGACCGGGCCGAATCGGAACCCGCGACCGCGTTCGCCGGTAACGAGACCGGCCCGGCGGTACTGGCCGCGGCCTGCGCGCGCGCCGGCGCCCGGCTGATCCATCTCTCCACCGACTACGTCTTCCCCGGTACCGCCGACAGCCCCTACGAACCGTCCGATCCCACCGGGCCCACCACGGTGTACGGCCGCTCGAAACTCGCCGGGGAGCGCGCGGTGCGTGAACTGTGCCCGGGAGCCCATATCGTGCGGACGGCCTGGGTGTACGCCGGGACCGGCACCGATTTCGTGGCCACCATGCGCCGGCTGGAAAAGGAACGCGACACCGTATCGGTGGTGGACGATCAGATCGGCTCCCCCACCTTCGCCGCCGACCTCGCCGCCGGTCTGCTCGAACTGGCCGCGACCCCCACGGCACCCGCTGTGCTGCACGCCACCAACTCCGGCCGGGCCAGCTGGTACGACCTGGCCCGCGCGGTATTCGCCGGTATCGGCGCCGACCCCGAGCGGGTCCGGCCGTGCAGCACCGCGGAATTTCCCCGGCCCGCCGCCCGGCCCGCTTTCTCGGTGTTGTCCGGGACCGCCTGGCGTGAGGCCGGGCTGACTCCTTTGCGCCCTTGGGAATCCGCGCTGACCGAGGCACTGACCCGGGCCGCCCGTTAGGGTGGTGCGCTGTGAGCGCTTCCGATACCCCGCACGACCGGCCACGTCTTGCCGTGGTCACGGTCACCTATTCGCCGGGCGAACATCTCGAGCATTTCATCAGCACCCTGGCCACGGCCACCGCGGAGAAGCCGCAGGTCATCCTGGCCGACAACGGCTCCACCGACGGCGTGCCCGAACTCGTGGCCGACGCCAATGCCCATGTGCGTTTCCTACCGACCGGCGGCAATATCGGATACGGCGGCGCCATCAACCGGGCCGTCGCCGAACTCGACCCCGATCTCGAATACGTGCTGATCGCCAATCCGGATATCCGGTGGGGCAACGATTCCATCGACATCATGCTCGAGGCAGCCCAGCGCTGGCCCCGGGCCGGCGCCATCGGGCCCATGGTCCGTGAGCCCGACGGCAGCGTCTACCCCTCGGCCCGCTCGGTTCCCGGGATCCTGGACGGCGCGGGTCACGCGATCCTCGGCGCCGTCTGGAAGACCAACCCGTGGACCCGCCGCTACCGGCAGGAGAACGAGGAGATCTCCGAACGCACCGTCGGCTGGCTGTCCGGGTCGTGCCTGCTGGTGCGGCGCGCGGCGTTCGACTCGATCGAAGGCTTCGATTCCCGGTACTTCATGTACATGGAGGACGTCGACTTCGGCGACCGGATGGGCCGGGCCGGCTGGCACAACGTCTTCGTGCCCGACGCCGAGGTCACCCACGCCAAGGGACACGCGGCCGGGCGCCACCCGGAGACGATGCTGCCCGCCCATCACGCCAGCGCCTACCGTTTCCAGGCCGACCGGCATCCGCACTGGTGGCAGGCCCCGCTGCGCTGGGCACTGAAGGCCGGACTTGCGGTGCGCTGCCGGATTGCGGTTCGATCCGCTCTGCGTGCACGGGAGCGGGAGCTGGCCGGGTAGAAACCGACCGCTGCCGTGCCGGGTCGATGATCGGATGGGAACAAGGGAGCTCCATGGCATCACAAGCAGGCGCTGACGCGGTGATTCTGGTCGGCGGAAAAGGGACACGGCTGCGGCCGCTGACCCTGTCGGCGCCCAAGCCGATGCTCCCGACGGCCGGGCTCCCGTTCCTCACCCATCTGCTGACCCGGATCGCGGGCGCGGGCATCACCCATGTGGTGCTCAGCACTTCCTATAAGGCCGAGGTCTTCGAAGAGTACTTCGGTGACGGCGCCGAATTCGGCCTCGAGCTGGAATACGTCACCGAGACCGAACCGCTGGGTACCGGCGGCGGTATCCGCAATGTGCTGTCCCGGCTCACGGCGGACAACGTCATGGTGTTCAACGGCGACGTCCTCGGCGGCACCGACCTGACGTCCATTCTGGAGACGCACGAGAAGACCCGGGCCGATGTCACCCTGCACTTGGTGCGGGTGAGCGATCCGCGAGCCTTCGGTTGCGTACCGACCGACGCCGACGGCCGGGTCACGGCCTTCCTGGAGAAGACCCAGGACCCGCCGACCGACCAGATCAACGCCGGCTGCTATGTGTTCCGGCGCGAATACATCGAGAAGATCCCGGCCGGGCGCCCGGTCTCGGTGGAGCGCGAAGTCTTCCCCGCGCTCTTGACCGAGGGCGCCCGTGTCCAGGGTCACGTGGACGCCTCGTACTGGCGGGATATGGGGACTCCGGAGGACTTCGTCCGCGGTTCCGCGGACCTCGTCCGCGGTATCGCACCCTCCCCCGCGCTTCCCGGTCAGCGCGGCGAATCCCTCGTGCACGAAGGCGCCGGAATCGCCCCGGGTGCCCTGCTCATCGGCGGCACCGTGGTGGGCCGTGGCGCGGAAGTGGGGGCCGGTGCCCGTCTCGACGGCGCCATCCTTTTCGACGGCGCCAAGGTGGAGGCCGGGGCCACGGTGGAACGCTCCATCATCGGTTTCGGCGCCCGCATCGGCCCCCGCGCCCTCGTCCGTGACGGGGTGATCGGCGACGGCGCCAGCGTCGGCGCCCGCTGCGAACTGCTGCGCGGCGCCCGGGTGTGGCCGGGCGTGCAGATTCCCGACGGCGGGATCCGCTTCTCCACCGACGTGTGAGGGTTACGCGAAGCCGACCGCGCGTTCTCCCCAGGCGGTGAGCAGGTCGCCCTCCGGG
The DNA here is from genome assembly GCF_001613205.1 of Nocardia sienata NBRC 100364. GTDB lineage: Bacteria > Actinomycetota > Actinomycetes > Mycobacteriales > Mycobacteriaceae > Nocardia > Nocardia sienata. The sequence continues at coordinate 13,855 of NZ_BDBX01000082.1, forward strand.
TCCGGTACCACCCGGTCGATCGAGTCGATCAGCAGCGTCTCCCGCGACTCCGGATGGTAGGGCGGCCAGTGTTTCGAGCCGTCCAGCGCGGCCGGGACCCCGTGGGCGGCGAAGGCCAGCCAGCGGCGCATCATCCGGCCCGAAACCTCGGCGGCCTGTCTACGGCCGCCGAGCCAGAAGGTGGGGTCGTGGTCGAAGGTGCCGAAGTTGCCGAACACGTACGGCAGTTCGGTGGCATGACCAGCGCCTACGCGGGCCGCCCGCAGCATGGGCGTGGCGTGGTCGAACCGGTACATCCAGGTCCGTGAGTGCTGGGCGTGGCCGTCGGCCACCCACAGGGCCGGCATCCGGAACGCCGCGTCGGTGGACATGGCCAAGGCCCCCCGTGGCTTCGCCAGGTCGGGGTACACCGCGGTGATCTCCGCGAGCCGTTCCGGCGACAGCCCGGGATGCCCGGCCTGTACCTGCTCGAGCATCGTGTTCACCGCCTGCGGCGTCACCGGCATGATCGGTGAGCGGAACAGCCGGAACAGCGACGCCTCGTCCTTGTTGGTGCCGATGATGAGCGGTACCCGATGCGACCGCCCGTCCCGGAAGCGGTCGGTGGGGTAGCCGGGGAGCAGGTCCTCGTCGACGACCGGTGCGGCGGCCAGGGTGCCGGGCGCCTGTAGCGGTACCTCGTCGATCAGGACCGCGGCGGCCCGCACGATCCGCTCGAGCGGGCATTCGAGCAGCTCGCCGATCCGGGCGCGGGGCAGGTCGATCAGTTCGCGGAAACGTTCGGCCACCCCGGCCGCGCGTTCCTGCCCGTACACGGTGGTGGCGGGCGGGCTCTGCGCGATGGCGCGCTGGAACAGGCCGGCGGCCCGCGGCGCGGTGAGCAGCGCGGTGACACAGCCGGCCCCGGAAGATTCCCCGAAGAGAGTCACATTGCCCGGGTCGCCCCCGAAGGCGCCGATATTGTCGCGCACCCATTCCAGTGCCGCGAGCTGGTCGAGCAGACCCAGATTGGGAACGAACTCGTCGGACAGCGACGACAGGTCCAGAAACCCGAACGCGCCCACCCGGTAGTTCACCGTCACCACCACCACGTCACCCATCTCGGCCAGGTGGCGACCGTCGTAGACGCCCTGGGCGGCAGAGCCCAGGCAGTACGCGCCGCCGTGCAGCCACACCATCACCGGCCGCGGCTCTTCCGACGCTGTGGCCGGCGCCCAGATATTGAGCCACAGGCAGTCCTCACCCATGGCCAGCGAGCGGTCCATGGGCACGGTGTTGGCCATATCCTGCGGCGCGATCTGCCCGGCGACCAGGCAGTCGCGGACCCCGTCCCAGCGCTCCGGGGCCTTCGGCGGCCGGAATCTGCGAGGCCCGGCCGGCGCGGCGGCGTAGGGAACCCCCCGCCAGACCGATACCGCGCCCTCCCGGCTACCGCGCACCGCACCGGACTCGGTCCGCGCCACCGGGCCGCGCTCGTCGCCCACCCCAGGCGTCACCTCGAAGCACTGGACGTTCATCACAGACCTCCTCTACCTGTGCATTCGAGGGTACGGCCGAAGTGGTTACACTTCGGTTCCAGAAATATCGCGGTGCATCGCGAAAAAGGGTCGCGGGGCCGCCCTAGAATTCGGCCATGCCGAGTTACGAGTTCCGCTGCCGCAGCTGCGGCGACACTTTCGAGATCAACCGCCCGATGGCGCAGGCGTCGGATCCGGCCCGTTGCCCGCACGGCCACGACGACACGGTGAAATTGCTGACCACCTTCGCGACCACCGGCCGGGCGGCCGGGCCGGCGGTATCCGCGCCCGCCGCGCCCACCGGCGGTGGCTGCTGCGGCGGCGGCTGCTGCGCCTGAATCCCACCTCGGGCCGGATCGCGTCACCGCGCCCCGGCTCGGTGGGCCCGCGGGGTGGCGGCGCGTCTCGGCTGCTGCGGCCCTGCGCACGAATCATCCCGCGGCGTCGGGGTCCGCGCTGCCGCGGTCGATATGGCCGAGGTCGCGCTGCGGGGCGATCCGATCGCGGACCCGCTGTTTGAGGACCGCGATATCCGGAAATCCCCCGTCGGCCCGGCGCTCCCACACCTGAGCGTCATCGACCGTGATGCGGAAAACCCCGCCCTCGCCGGGGATCAACGCGACCTCGCCGATATCGGTGGTGAAAGTGCTCAGCAGTTCCTGGGCCATCCAGCTCGCCCGCAGCAGCCAGCGGCACTGGGTGCAGTATTCGATGGCGATACGCGACACGACAGGCACATTACCGGCGGGCGGGATCGGTGGCCGGATGACCGGCCGGACAGGTCACCACCGGTCGACCTCCCCGTCGACGTACTGCCAGTTCCCCTCGACCCGCAGGAACCGGCTGGTCTCGTGCAACCGGCCACGGCCGCCCGGGTCCCGATAGTGCGCGGTGAATTCGACGGTCCCGGACTCGTCGAACAGGCCGCCCGCGGCCGTGTGCAGGATCTCCACGAACAGCCAGCGCCGGACAGGGTCGAGTTCGAGTTCGGCGGGCCGCGTATCGGCGTGCCAGGTGCGCAGCAGGTAGCCGGTATCGCCCACCGCGAAGGCGGTGAACCGGGACCGCATCAGCGCTTCGGCGGTGGGCGCCGGGCGACCGGCCAGCAGCGGACCGCAGCAGTTACCGAAAGTATCGCCGCGACGGCACGGGCACGGCTTCCTATCGTCCACCTCCCGATTGTGCCCGGGGCGCCGGCCGCCTCGGATACCGCCCGAGCGGATGCCACGGGAATGCGCGCGGCGTCGACTCGCCGCGGCGACCGAACGGGAGCCGGCCGTCCAGCGCGCCGCCGATATCGAGCGCGCTTCCGAACGTGCGCCCGCTCAACCGGATACGGCGGCCAGTTCGGTGGCGATCCGGGCGGTGTCGTCGCGCCAGCGGCGCAGCTCGGTGACACCGGGCGCGAGTTCGTAGTCGTGGTGATGGGTGGCATGTGACAGCGCGGTCCACAGGGCAGCGATCCGGGCGGCGGTGAGCGGGTCGGTCACCACCCGCAGCGCCAAGAGCTGGGCCCGCATCGGGCAGCGCGCGAGGCCGGGTTCGGTCCGCGACCACAGATCGTCCACCGCCTGTTCGAGCGCGATCCGCAGGATCCACGCGGTCGCCCGCGACCAGACGCCGCCGGCCGCGGGCACCGATCCATCCAGCAGCCGATCCACCACCGCCAGTCTTTCCCCGATACCGGGCCGCGGCACGGCGGCGCCGGCGGTGTGCGGGCGTACCGGGGGACCGTCGGTCCGTGGGGCGCGGCCGCCACCTCCACGCCGCCGCGCGCCCCGGTCCCGGCGTCCGCTCACCCCGCCAGCCACTCGGCGAAACGTGCGGTGTCGGCGATCAGCTCGGCCAGGTCCCGGTCGATCGGAACATGGGCGCCGGCGGTGGCGTCGCGCACGACCTCGACCGCCCACCGGCCCTCCTTGGCCAGCTGTTTGTTCAGATCCTCGATGCGGTGACCGGGACCCAGCACCGCCAGGGTGACCATCGCCCGGGTGGATTGGGCCCGGTCGATTCGCCGCTGGACCTCCCGGTGATCCATGCCGCCGGCCAGTAGCACCCGCTTGGCCCGGGCCAGACTCGCCGCTTCCAGCGCGGAACGGCAGCAGGTCGCGACGAGTTCGTCGGCGATCGTCCGAGGCAACTGCGGGGTGCGCAGCAGAGCCCGCGCGTCGTCGAGGTAGCGGTGGACGGGGTCACTGGACAGCCGGACCTCCACCACCGAGCGTTCCCGGCGCTGTACCTCGACGATCCGGGCCTCGATCTGCATCCGGCGCACCGCCTCGGCGAGCCGGTCGTCGTGGGTGAACACCACCACCTGCCGTTCCCAGGCGACAGTTGCCAGTACCCGGGCCAGCCCGTCCACTTTGGCGGGATCCATCGCCTGGACCGGATCGTCGATCACGACGAACCGGAACGGGCTCGCCGCGACGGTCGCGCGCGGCAGGAACAGGGCCAGGCCGAGCGCGTGCAACTCGCCCTGGCTCATCACCCCGAGCGCGGCGCCGTCCACATCGTCCACGGTCACCTCCAGCTGCACCCGGCGCGCACTGTTCGCATTGCCCTGCAGATGGATGGCGCCGAGTTCGACGCTGCTCTGCTGGCGCAGGGTCTGCCACACCCACCGGGCGGTCCCGGCCAGCGGCGCCAGCCGCTCGTCGCGCACCCGCGCGGTCGCCGCTTTCAACCACTCCTCGGCCGCGCGGGCGGTCTGTCGTTCCGCGGCCTGCGCGGTAACGGTGCGATCGAGTTCGAGCCAGTCACGCAGGCGCGGCGCGAACGGCGCCCAGGCCTCGTCGAGCCGGTCCAGCTCCTTGCCGGCGCACTGCTGGACGAAATCCAATTCCGCGCACAGGTGCTCGTGCGCGGCACGTAGCAGGTCGGGCAACTCGTGCGGCTCCCCGCATTCGGGCAGAGCGACCCAGCGCGCCCAGGATCGGCCCAGTGCCGCCGTGTCGAGGCCTGCCTGCTCCGCCGCCACCAATGCCGCCGGGAGTTCGCCCGTGAGCACCCGCAGTTCCGCCAGCACCCGGGTGAGATCGTCCCGGGCCCGGGCCAGCTCGGCCGTCCGCACCGATAATCCGTCGATCGCGGACGCGGTATCGAGCAACCACTGCCGGTCCAGTGTGCCGCCCCCGCATACGGGGCACGGGGCGGTGCCGCGATCGGCGGCACCGGGGTCGGTCCGGGATCCACCCGGGAACAGCGGTGGATCGGCGGCGCGCGCCCCGGTATGCCGGTATGTGCTGACGTGCGCGTACGCGGCGCGCAACACATCGAGGACGCGCAGGTCCGCGGCCACTTCCGGCGCGGTCGCCGCGGCGACC
>NZ_BDBX01000083.1 GCF_001613205.1 Nocardia sienata NBRC 100364
AAGTGCTGTCGGCCGATGGCGCCGCCATCGATCTGGGCCACGGGGACGACGACGAACTCGAGCGCAGGGCCACGAATCTCGGAATCACACTGTCCCGGGACGAAGCCCCGTCGATCGACGAGATCACCGGGTGAGTGTTTCGGCGCAGCCGCGTGCCGGCGCCTCGGTGCGCGGCTGCGCTGAGTCTCGAGCGGGTCTGTCGCGCATCCGAGCCTCCCATCCACGGGTGCGCGACAGCAGGGACAGCCCGGCAACCGGGTGCGGAACCGCCGCACGCCGGGCGCACACCGGCGACGAGGTGTGTGCGATCAGCCCGTGTGGAGCGCCGCGCGGATCGTGGCCACATGCGCTGCGACGCTTCCCATGTTGTCGATCAGGGTTCGAGACTCGGTGAACGGCTCCCAGCGGCGGGCCCGCACCTGGGCCCAGGTCGGATTGCCCTGGCCCGGCCGATCGGGTTCGCGGGACTCCACCCGGCGGCGATGTTCGACTGCGTCCGAGCAGATCACCTCCACCCAATGCAGCGAGACCTTCGCTGCGAGGGCCAGCTCGGTCCACATCGTTCTGGCCTCCCGAAGGTTGTTGCACGCGTCGACGACCACCGGCCGCCCGCCCAGTAGCTGGTCCTCGGCCACCCAGGCCGCCGCCACGTAACCGACGGGATTGTTCTCGAACGGCGCCAAGGTCGATACGATCGCCGCCTCGAAGGTGTCTATACGCAGGAACGTCGCCCCGAGCTCGTCCGCGAGAGCACGGGCCAGGGTGGTCTTTCCGCATCCCGGGAGACCGGCGAACACCACCAGAGGAGTAGACCCGGCTGCCATACGACCGATCCTAGGTGGCGCACGCGCAGCAGATGCGTGCTAGAGGGCGTTCCGCATGGCCGCGGCGGTGGCGGCCGGGTCGTAGTCGGCGGCGACGCCGTCGACCAGGATGATGTCGCCGTCGATATGCCGTGACCGCAGCGGCGCGATCTCCTGATAGGCCGCGGAATCCCACCAGGCCCGGGCCTGCGCTATCCCGGGGAAGCCGATCATCACGACGGATCCGGGCCAGCGGCCTTCCTTCACCTCGTGCTGGGTGGCATGGACGAGGAACCGGCCGCCGAACGGTTCGAAGGTCGCGGGAATGCGCTCTATGTATTCGGCGATTTCGGGATGCGGATCGGCTGCTCGCAGATGGGCGATGGCGTAGGCGGGCATGATGTCGTCCTCTCGATCGGTGCGGTGTACCGAGCATGACGACGTGGCGACCGTCGCGCGATTACCTCAGAGGTAAACAGATCGGCTACCTGCGGGGTTATCGGCGCAGCGCGGCGGCGAGCGCGGCGATCTGCTCGGCGGGCGGGTCGTATCCGGGGAAGTAGCAGCACACCCGGTCGGCGAAATCACCGAAGCGCCGCAGGATCTCGGCGGCGCAGTCCTGCGGGGTACCGCGGACGGCGAGGGTGCCGACCATATCGTCGGAGATACGGTCGAACATGGTCATGATGTTGCCGGTTTTGGAGAGGGCGTTGAGTTCCGGTTGCAGCTGTTCCCAGCCTTCGACCTCGAGCACCGGCCGGTACGCCGGGGTCGAACTGTAGAAGGCCAGCAGGCCGCGTACCCCGGTCGAGGCCGCCGCGAGTTCGTCGGCCGACCTGCCCATCGCCACGATCACCTGCGGATAGATCGGGAATTCGGTGCGGCCCGCCTGCTTCATACCCTCCGCCACGGCGGGCAGCGTCCGCTCCCGGAAATGGCGATGACTGTGGAAGGGCATCACCAGCAGTCCGTCCGCGACCTCCGCGGCGGTCCGGGTCATCAACGGGCCGAGCGCACCGAGCAGTACCGGTGGAGGGCCGTACGGGTTGGGCCCGGGGACGAAGGTGCTCGGCATGAGCGTATGCCGGGTGTGCTCGCCGCGGAAATCCAACGGTGTGCCGTCCTGCCAGGCGTGCAGGATCGTGCGCACCGCCAGCACGATCTCGCGCATCCGTGCCGCCGGGGCGGACCAGGTGGCGCCGTAGCGCTTCTCGATATGGGGACGGATCTGCGAACCGAGTCCGAGCCGGAAACGGCCCTTCGACATGAGCTGCAGGTCCCATGCGGCATGCGCGAGGTGCATCGGACTGCGTGGCATGGCGATCGCGACATTGGTCATCAGATCGGCATCCACCCGGCCGGCCACGGCGGCCAAAGGGAGCATGACGTCGTGCGGGCCTTCGAAAGTGAACAGCCCCGCCGCACCGGCGTCGACGAGGGTCCGGGCGCGTTCGGCGCTGCGGTCCGGGCGGGCGTCCAACTGGAGATCGAGCAGCATCAGTTCATCCAAGTACACCCGGGCGATCTCGAACAGGGGCCGGCCCGGTACAGCGGACGAACGAGAGCGGCCGAGGTGGACAGGTCCTGCGCCTGTCCACCTCGATTCGCCGTCATCCTCCTGGCCGGTCGGCACCTCCGGCCGCGAATCCGCCTGCTCCACGCGCAGCCGGCCCCTCCAGCGCCCGGCGTATCACCGCCGAGCCATGCTCGACGAATTCCGATATCGGCGCGGCGAGATCGTCCGGCAGAACATCGGTGTGCCATACGAACAGTGTCCCGCCACCCGTGTCCGGTAGCGCCTGCATGGAGGCGTGATGATGGGACGGGTGCAGGCTGCCGCCGACGACGGTGTAGGCGACTCGTCTGCGCACCGGATCGAGATCGACGAGCCGTTCGGCGACTATGGTGCCGTCGGCGAAGGTGACGGTCCGGGTATCTGCGTCCAATCGGGTGCCGGTGACGAAACCGGGGGCGAGGCGCTCGCGCACCGCGCCGAAATCACTGAGTACGTCCCACACCTGGTCGGGCGTGGCGTCGACGACGAATTCTTTGTGAATGGATGCCATTGGTCCTCCTGATCAGGCCGCGGCGAGGCAGAACAGATGTCCCTCGGGATCGGCGAGCGCTGGCGAAGCGCAGTCGATGACGATTGCGGCGAGTTCCGCGTGGACGGCCATATCGGTGTCTCCCTGCTGCGGTTGCGTAAGCACTCAGCATTCATTCCGGACCGCCCCCGGGTCTTGAAGATCTTTGCGCGGCGTTACTTGTCGGAGCCCCGGCGTACGGTCCGCGGGTGCTGTCCGCTGTGCCCCTCGCCGCCCGGCCCGAGTTCGCCGTGACCGCGGTGACCTGCCGCTCCGACCACGCCCGCTGGTCGGAGCCGGAGGCACGCGACGACCATCGCCTGGTGCTCGTGCGTCGCGGCCGGTTCCGGCGGCAATCCGGCGGGGGCCCCACCGATCTGGATCCGACGGTGGGCTACCTGGGCGCGCCGGGTGAGGAGGAGCGGTTCGCCCATCCCGCCGGAGGTGACATCTGCACCGCGGTAACCCTCGCGCCCGAGCTCTGGGAAAGACCGGTGCCCGCGGGAACGGTGTACGTCGACGCCCGTATCGAGCTCGCACATCGGCGGCTGCTGGGCGCCGCCGGGGCCGGCGATATCGATTACGCGCTGGCCGAGGAACTGTTACGGCTCGTCGCGCTCGCCGCCGGACAGCCGAGTCCCAGGCCGCGGCCGGCCGACCGGGCGCTGGTCGCCGCGGCGCGCGCGGCAATTCTCGACGGCGCACCGGAGTCGGACCGGTTGCCGGCGCTGGCCGCCCTGCTACGTGTCTCGCCGTACCGGCTGAGCCGGACATTCTCCCGGCACATGGGAACGTCGCTGACCCGTTACCGCAACCGCGTACGCGTCGGCCGGGCCCTGGACCGGCTCACCGATGGCGACACCGGACTCGCCGATATCGCCGCGCACCTCGGTTTCGCCGACCAGGCCCATCTGACCCGCACTGTCCGCGAGCATCTCGGCTACACCCCGGTGGTACTGCGCCGGCTCCTCACGGCGCCGGCCACCGGGCGCGACACCTGCCACCGAGTCGATCCTCCGGCGCCGTTCACGCTATGAAACGATATTCGTATCCTCGTTACGTGACGGGCTACGACGAGGTCGACGAAAAGATCATGGACGCCGCGCTCGACCGGATCCTGCAACTCGGGATCCGCCGCTCCAGCCTGGAAGATATCGCGCGCCGCGCCGGGATCAACCGGATCACCATTCACCGCAGATTCGCGGGCAAGGACAACCTCGTCGAAGCGGTGATCGAACGCGAAACCCGCCGGATGCTGGCCGAGGTCACCGCGATCGCCGACGCCGCCGACGGCGTGGACGCCCAGATCGAGGAAACCACGCTGCACGTCCTGCTGCAGACCCGTATCCACCGCTTGGTCACCCACCTGTTGCGGGTCGCGCCGGACGAAGCACTCAGTTTCTACACAGTGCAGGGTGAGCACCTGGTCGGTCTCGGTATCGACTACATATCCGGCATGCTCACCCACGCCCAGAACGCCGGCCTGATCGACCGTTACGACCCGCGCCCGGTCGCCGAACTGGTCGCCCGCCTCGCCCATTCGCTGATGCTGACCCCGGGCAACAGCGGCGGCACCGATTTCACCGATCCCGACCAGGCCCGTGCGTTCGTCCGCACGACCATCGTGCCGCTGATGAAACACGGCATCCCCACTGCGTCTCGGGACGACGCCGACGCTCCCCACGGACATTCCCGCCCGCCATCCCGGCCGGACCCGTAGAGCTCCCGGTCCCTTCGCCGCACCGCCGGGCGTCCCGCAGTGCCGGCAGCTCTCGGGCGCATCACGGGCCCCAGCGCGTCGCCCGCCGCGGTGCCCGCGGCCCCGCTGCTCTCGTACAGGTAGGTTCGATCGGGTGAATGCGCACGTGGGAGGGATCGAACTGGTCGATATCCCGCCGGGGCAGGTGAAGTTGTCGGATCGGCGGACACAACGTAGTTGGACGGTGGAAGTCGGTCCGTACCGGCTGGGGGTCTATCCGGTCACACAAGCGCAGTACGCGCAGGTCGCCGGCCACCGGCCGGGCCGGAGCCCGGGAGATCGGCTGCCCGCCGACAGCATCTCCTGGAACGAGGCAGTTCTGTTCTGCAATGCCCTGTCCGAACGTGACGGCCTGACACCGGGATACCGCCTGGGTGCCGACGGCGAGGTCACCGGGGTCCCGTCGGCCGACGGATATCGGCTGCCGACCGAGGCGGAGTGGGAACACGCGTGCCGCGCGGGAACCACCGGTCCGCGTTACGGCCGACTCGACGATATCGCCCGGTACCGCGGGAATTCCGAGGACCGACTGCCCGAGGTGGGGACCCGGCGGCCCAACGCCTGGGGCCTCTACGACATGCTCGGCACGATCTGGGAATGGTGCTGGGACCTCTACGATCCGGACGTCTACGGCAGCTACCGGGTGCTTCGCGGCGGCGGATGGTTCGACCAACACTGGAGCTGCCGCGCCTCGGTCCGCCGGCGCAGCCACCCCACGGTCCGGCTCGACGATATCGGGTTCCGTGTCGCGCTGCCGGGCTGCTCGGCCCGTCCCGCCGCAACGAACTGTGTTTCCGCAGCCGCACCGGCTCGGGATCTGCGAGCCTGACCGGCTCCCGGTGCGTTCGGGGGCCTTTCGCCGAGTCCGTTCTCGAGTGCATACAGCCGAAATCCTGTCGTCGGGGCGGTGACCGCTCCGGCACACTGTCGGCGTGGCCGTGACGGATAAGGCGGCGCCGGTGCCGGGCCGGGCCCGGGCGACCGCGCTGAGTTCGCTCTCGTGGGTGTTGTTCGCGAGTTCGGGTCCGCTGGCCGCGGCGGTGATGGCGGCGGGCTGGTCACCGGCGGCGGTGACCTCGGTGCGGCTCGCGTCGGCCGCGGCACTGCTGGTGCCCGTGGTCGCGGTGCTGCGGCCGGAGGCGTTGCGATTCGATCGCGCCGACCTCTGGTTGCTGCTCGGCTACGGGCTGCTCGGTGTCGGCGGAGTGCAGTTGCTGTTCTTCGTGGCGGTGGCCCGGATTCCGGTGGGCGTGGCGATGTCATTGGTCACTGTGGCTCCGGCGCTGGTCGCGCTCTGGGTCCGGGTAGTGCGCGGCACCCCGCTTCCCCGGCTGGTGTGGGCGGGGATCGCGCTGGCCTCGGCGGGATCGGTGCTGGTCGCCCGGGTCTGGCAGGACACCGGGCTGGACCTGCTCGGTGTGGCCGCCGGGTTGTGCGCAGCGCTCTGCTCGGCCGGGTACTTCCTGCTCGGTGAGCACGGTGCGCGACGGCACGACCCGGCCGGGCTGACCGCGGCCGGGCTCGTGATCGGCGCGGTACCGGTGGCGGTGATCACCCCGCCGTGGACGCTGCCGTCGGATTCGATCGACGCCTTCGCGGTACTGGGCGGTCTGCGGGTCCCGGTGTGGCTGGTGCTTCTCGCGCTGGCCGTGGTCGGTACCGTGCTGCCCTACCTGGCGGGGCTGCGAGCGCTGCGCGACCTTCCCGTGGCCCTGGCCGGTGTGCTGGCCCTGCTGGAACCAGTGGTCGCCGCGGTGCTGGCGTGGCTGCTGCTGGGCCAAACCCTCGGGCCCGCGCAGCTGGCCGGGGCGGCGATCGTGCTCACCGGCGCGATACTGGTGCAACTGGCCGGGCCCGGTACGGTCCCGGGAGTTCCGGGCCGGCGCAGCGTGCGCCGGCCGTGAGACAGGTTCTCACGAACACACAGCTTCTTCCGGCCCCACAACTGGGCAGGTGACCGGCCGGTCCCACAAACCCGGCAGCCGCCGGGTTTGTGGGACCGGACAGGTTCTCGGCAACGCTGCCCGGCGATCCCTCAGGGTTCGAGGTCCACCACGCCCCTGCCGCTGGAGATATCGAGCGGCACCGACACCTGGTCGTGTGCGATCAACCAGGTGCCGCCGACCTTCCGCAGGCCGAACGTGACCCGCACCCACATACCGCTCATCGCCACCCCGGTCTTCGAGGTGCCGCCGAGACGGGCGAAGGCGTGCCCGAACGCGACATCGTCGCCGATGGTGAAGGCCGGGTCGCGAATCTCGTAGGTCACGTTGTCGAGGAGCTGGAACACCTTCGCCCAATTGGCCAACTTCGCCGCGGTGCCCACGTGCTGCAGTGGCGGCTCGACATCGAAGGACACGACGTCAGGGGTGTACAGCGGTCGCAGCGCCTCGAGATCTCCGGCCCGGAGTCCGTCGATCACCTTGTCGAGCTGCCGGCGGATCGCGGCGTCGTCGGCCTCGATGCAGTCAGCGTGTGACCGAGAGTCGTGCGGTGTCGTCATGATCGGTTCCTTCCGAGTCGATGGTCGAGGTATCGATGGCGGGTCGGCGTAGCGGCGCCAGGGCGGTGCTCCAGGCGAGAACCTGATTCAGCAACGTGCCCAGGGCGGCGGCGTGGTGGTCGCGCGGTGTGAAAGTGGTGTAGTTCTCGAAATCGGTGTGCAGCGAGATCACGACCTGATGGCTCACATCGGCCAAGCCCAGCGTGCTGCAGACCGTCCGGAGTTGCACCACCGCGCGGGCTCCGCCGCCCGCTCCGTAGGAGACGAATCCGATCGCCTTGTCGGCCCACTCCGCGCACAGGTGGTCGATGGCGTTCTTCAGCACTCCGGGAGGGCCGCCGTTGTACTCCGGAGTCACCACCACGAAACCGTCGAACGGCGCGATCCGTTCGGCCCAGGCGCGGGTATGCGCGTGGACCGACGGGCCGAACATCGGCGCCACAGGCTCATCCAGATGCGGTAGTGGGTGGTCGCGCAGATCGATCAGTTCGAACTCGGCGTCGCCGCGCTGTGCTGCCGTGTCCAGAACCCACCGGGCGACCTGCGGGCCGTTGCGGTTGGGCCGGGTACTGCCGAGGATGATGCCGATTCTGATCATGGCCAGAACTCCTGCTGTGTCGGAAGTGTCATGACCTTCCGACGAGACAGCGCCGCGCAATGTCAGGCCGCCTCACAGATCGGGTCGCTGATTCGTCGGGTTCGATAGGAGATGCGCAGATCGAAGGAGCCGACCATGACCGACCCGCACCTGCCCGCGGTGATCAGTGAACGCCGTCAGCTGATCAATATCGCCTACCGGCTGCTCGGCTCGCTGGCCGAGGCCGAGGATGTGGTGCAGGAGACCTACGTGCGCTGGTACGCACTGTCGGAGCGGCAGCGGCAGGAGGTGGCGGTGCCCGGCGCGTGGTTGACCACGGTCGCGGGCCGGATCTGCCTGGACCTGCTCGGCTCGGCGCGCAGCAGGCGGGAACGCTATGTCGGCGACTGGATTCCGGAACCGATACCCGCCGGGTCCGAATGGCTCGATGGTCCCGCGCCCGCCGACCCCGCCGACCGGGTGACTCTCGACGAGTCGATCAGTATGGCCTTTCTCGTCGTGCTGGATTCCATGACACCGGCCGAACGGGTGGCGTTCGTGCTGCACGATGTCTTCCGTTACTCCTTCGCCGAGGTCGCCGATATCGTCGGGCGCACTCCCGCCGCGTGCCGTCAGCTCGCCTCCAGCGCCCGTCGCCGTATCGATACCTCGCGAGGGCCGTCGAGTGCCGAACGCGCCGAAGTGGTCCGGGATTTCAAACGCGCCTGGCAGGCGGGGGATATCGAGGCCCTGATCGGGCTCCTCGATCCGCGGGCGCGGGCGAGCGCCGACGGCGGCGGCCTGGCATTGGCCTTCCTCGAGCCGATCCACGGCGGCGAGCAGATCGCCCGCACCTGGATGGAGATCGCCGCCCGCAGCCCCGCGTTCACCCTGCTGGAGCGCACGGTGAACGGCCAACCCGGACTGGTGGCGCAGCTCGACGGCACCGTCGTCTCGGTGTACGCCTTCGATATCGCCGACGGCCTGATCACCCGTATCTGGGCGATCCGGAACCCGGAGAAACTGCGGCCCTGGACGGCCGCGGAAAGCTGAGCGGCACAGCGCCGGAAGCTGTGGCCGGGTGCCGTAGACGCCCGGCGGCAAAGGGGCCACCCCAACGGGCGCCCTGGGGCGGCGTATCACAGCGCCCCGCCGGCGTAGATTCGAACTTGTCGGCGCACGGACCGCTGAGTGGCCGCAGAAGTGTTCGGTGTCGGCGCACGCGTCCCGCGTCGTGCCCGGGTGACGGCCATAGGCGACACGAGCCTCGGTGCGGTGCTCCGTGATCGCCGATCAGGGTGCGCGGGTGGTGCGCGGATGTCTGACTTCGAGGTACTCCGACCTCACCTGCGAGCTCGGGTCCACTGCGAGGCGAGCCTCCAGCTGCGCAGCCGGGATGAGCCAATCCGGCTCGACCTTGGTGATGGGGTGGACGACTCCTCGCACCGGGCCGATCAGTTCGGTCTGACTGTGCAGGATTCCCGCGAATGTCGAGACGAACCTCGGATCCGTTACGCCGGATCCCTGGTTGACCAGCACCACCGGACGTTGAGACCCGATCGCGTCCCCCATGAGCTCCTGGTACTCCGCGTTGTGGGCGACCAGGTGGCCGACCTCCGGTGCCCCCAGACGCACCGGTTCCACACCCGTGTCGCTGTCGCGCAACATGGCCCCCGCCTCGTGGCCATCGAACTTTCCGACAATGTAGAACGGGTTCAGGCCCCCCTGCTCCTCCGCTGATACGCTCGAGAGCGGTCGTTGGGCATCGGCGCGGGGCAATACCTGGACGAACTTCGTGTGGTCACCGAGCGTCCAGGCGCCGGCCGACCATTGATGCGCGGATCGGCTGTCGTCGGGGGTCGCCGGTATCCGCAGTCCGGAGACCTCGCCGTGATAAGCGTGCAGTGGCTGTACGACGACCTTGTCCGGATCGATGGCGATGCGCTTCCCGTACAGGTCCGTGCCGTACATCCCCGTGGGTTCGATGATGGTCCCCTCGAGTACCCGGCCGGCATCGCCGTCGGTATCGGTGATACCGGAGGCACGGCGCAGTCCGTCCGCACCGGCCGATGCGGTGCGGGCGTACCCACCGGCCGCCGCGCTGAGAGCTTCGGCGGTCCGCTCTACGATGAGACGCCCGGCCCTCTGCCACAGTTCGATCTCGCCTGCCATACCCGAATACTCTCCACCGCACCGAATCCGGTTTCAGTATCCATCACCGCTGCCGGCGGCCGCGCTGTTCGTAGGTGGAAATACCGCGCCTCGGGGTCGGCCCCACACGCGGTATCCGCCATCCGGGATTCGGAGACTGCCACCGGAAAGCCGCATCACCCCGGGAAACGACAGACGCCGGGCGCGTGCCCTTCCGCGGAAGGACGCGCGCCCGGCGTCGAGTAGGCGCCGAGACTCACTCGGTGGGCGCGAACGCCTCCTCGATGATCTCGGCCTGCTCCACCGCGTGCACCTTGCTCGAACCCGAGGACGGGGCCGACATGGCACGCCGCGAGATACGGCGCAGGCGGCCCAGCCGCTCCGGCAGCAGCTCCGGCAGGTTCAGGCCGAAGAACGGCCACGCGCCCTGGTTCGCCGGCTCCTCCTGGACCCAGGCGATCTCGGTAGCGTTCGTGTACCGCTCCAGGGCCTCGTTCAACCGGAACTTGGGCAGCGGGTAGAGCTGCTCGACGCGGACGATGGCGACATCGTCACGCTTGCGCTTGGCCTTCGCGGCGGCCAGCTCGTAGTACAGCTTGCCGCTGGTCAGCAGGATGCGCTTGACGGCGGCGCGGTCGCCGATGCCCTGTTCGTAGGTGGGCTCGTCGAACACCGAGCGGAACTTGGATTCGGTGAAATCCTTGAGATCGCTGACCACGGCCTTGTTGCGCAGCATCGACTTCGGGGTGAAGACGATCAGCGGACGGCGGATACCGTCCAGCACATGCCGGCGCAGCAGGTGGAAGTAGTTCGCCGGGGTGGACGGCACCGCCACTGTCATCGAACCCTCCGCGCACAGCTGCAGGAAGCGCTCGATCCGGCCGGAGGTGTGGTCCGGGCCCTGACCCTCGTGCCCGTGCGGCAGCAGCAGTACGACCTCCGAGAGCTGGCCCCATTTGGCCTCACCGGAGGAGATGAACTCGTCGATGATCGACTGGGCGCCGTTGACGAAATCACCGAACTGGGCCTCCCACAGCACCAGCGCGTCCGGGTTACCCAGTGAATAGCCGTACTCGAAGCCGACGGCGGCGAATTCGCTCAGCGCCGAATCGTGCACCGCGAACCAGCCCGGGTTGGCGCTGTTGATGTTGTGCAGCGGGGTGTACTCGGCCGCGGTCTTACGGTCGATGATCACCGAATGCCGCTGGGTGAAGGTGCCGCGCCGGGAGTCCTGACCGGTCAGGCGGACCGCCCGGCCCTCGTCGATCAGGGTGCCGAAGGCGAGCAACTCGGCGAACGCCCAGTCGACCTTGCCCTCGTAGGCCATTTCGCGGCGCTTCTCCAGCACCGGCTGCACACGCGGGTGCACGCTGAAACCGTCGGGCACGTTCAGGAACGCGTCGCCGATCCGCTGCAGCACCGATTTGTCGACCGCGGTGAGCACGGTGGACGGGACCTGCTGGTCGTCCTCCACCGATTCGCTCGGCCCCGGGGGATATTTCTCCAGCTCCCGGACCTCGTTGAAGACCCGTTCCAACTGACCCTGGTAGTCACGCAGCGCGTCTTCGGCTTCCTTCAGCGAGATATCACCGCGGCCGATCAGGCTCTCGGTGTAGCTCTTGCGGACGCTGCGCTTGGTGTCGATGACGTCGTACATGTACGGCTGGGTCATCGATGGGTCGTCGCCCTCGTTGTGGCCGCGACGGCGGTAGCAGATCAGGTCGATAACCACGTCCTTGCGGAACTTCTGCCGGAAATCGACCGCCAGGCGGGCCACCCAGTCGCAGGCCTCCGGGTCGTCGCCGTTGACGTGGAAGATCGGGGCGCCGATGAACTTGGCGATATCGGTGGAGTACTCGGTGGAGCGGCTGTTCTCCGGCGCCGTGGTGAAACCGATCTGGTTGTTCACCACGATGTGGATGGTGCCGCCCACGCGGTAGCCGCGCAGACCCGACAGGTTCAGCGTCTCGGCCACCACGCCCTGACCCGCGAACGCGGCGTCACCGTGCAGCATCAGCGGCACGACCGAGAAACCCTCGGGTCCGTCGCCCTTGTCCAGCAGATCCTGCTTGGCGCGGACCAGACCCTCCAGTACCGGATCGACCGCTTCCAGGTGGGAGGGGTTGGCGGTCAGCGAGACCTCGATCTCGTTGTCACCGAACATCTGCAGGTAGTTGCCGCGCGCACCGAGGTGGTACTTCACATCGCCCGAACCGTGGGTGGCGGCCGGGTTCATATTGCCCTCGAACTCGGTGAAGATCTTCGAGTACGGCTTGCCCACGATATTGGCCAGCACATTGAGGCGGCCGCGGTGGGGCATACCGATGACGACCTCGTCGAGCGAATGCTCGGCGCACTGGTCGATCACCGCGTCCATCATCGGGATGACGGTTTCGGCGCCCTCCAGCGAGAAGCGCTTCTGACCGACGTACTTGGTCTGCAGGAAGGTCTCGAACGCCTCGGCCGCGTTGAGCCGGTTCAGGATGTACTTCTGCTGGGCGACGGTCGGCTTGACGTGCTTCTGCTCGACCCGGTTCTGGATCCACTCCAGCTGGTCGGTCTCCAGGATGTGGGTGTACTCCACACCGATGTGGCGGCAGTAGGAGTCACGCAGCACCGAGAGCACATCGCGCAGCTTCATCCGCTCTTCGCCGTGGAAGCCGCCCACATTGAAGTAGCGGTCGAGGTCCCACAGGGTGAGCCCGTGCTGGGTGACGTCCAGGTCGGGATGGCTACGGAACTTGTCCTTGACCAGGCGCAGCGGATCGGTGTCGGCCATCAGGTGACCGCGGTTGCGGTAGGCCGCGATCAACTCCAGCACGCGGGTGCTCTTGTCGACACCGCGTTCCTTGACGTCCTTACGCCAGCGAACGGGTTCGTAGGGCACCGCCAGCCCGTGGAAGATCTCGTCGTAGAACTCGTCGGCGATCAGCAGGTTGTGGATGGTGCGCAGGAAATCACCGGATTCGGCGCCCTGGATGATGCGGTGGTCGTAGGTGGAGGTCAGCGTCATGAGCTTGCCGATGCCGATCTCGGCGATCCGCTCGTCGCTCATCCCCTGGAACTCCGCCGGGTACTCCATGGCGCCCGCGCCGATGATCGCACCCTGACCCTGCATCAGCCGGGGTACGGAGTGCACGGTGCCGATGGTGCCCGGGTTGGTCAGCGAGATGGTGACCCCGCTGAAGTCCTCGGCGGTCAGCTTGCCGTCGCGCGCGCGGCGGACGATGTCCTCGTAGGCGGTGTGGAACTGACCGAAGGTCATCTCCTCACAGCCCTTGATCGCGGCGACGACCAGGGACCGGCTGCCATCCTTACCCGGCAGATCGATGGCCAGACCGAGGTTGGTGTGCGCGGGGGTGACCGCGTTCGGCTTACCGTCGACCTCGGCGAAGTGCCGGTTCATGTTCGGGAACGCCTTCACCGCCTGCACGATCGCGTAGCCGAGCAGATGGGTGAACGAGATCTTGCCGCCCCGGGTGCGGGCGAGATGGTTGTTGATGACCAGCCGGTTGTCGATCATCAGCTTGGCGGGCACGGCCCGCACGCTGGTGGCGGTCGGGATGGACAGCGACGCCGACATGTTCTTGGCGACCGCGGCGGCGGCACCGCGCAGCACCTTCTTCTCGTCCGCGGCCGGCGCGGACTTGGGCGCACCGGAGGTGGCGGCGGCGTTGGACGCCGGGGCCGGGGTCGTCTGCGGGGCCCGCTGCTGGGCGGCCGCGGTGGTCCGCGCGGCGGTGGTGGCGGCCGGGGCGGGCTTCGACGCGGCGGCCGGAGCTGAGGTGGTGGCCGGAGCGGTCGGGGCGGTGGCCCGGGTCCGGACCGAAGAATTTTCGGCGGGCACGGCGGCGGGAGCGGGCTTCACCGCCGAGTTCTGAGCCGCCGGTGCCGGAGCGGTCTGGGTGTTACCGGAATCACCGGAGGTCTCGGGGGTGTAGTCGGCGAGGAACTCGTGCCAGCTGGCGTCGACCGAGGATGGATCCTGTTTGAACTTCTGATACATCTCGTCGACCAGCCACTGGTTCTGACCGAACTGGGATTTTGAGCTGCTCACAGCAGGTGTTCGCCTCATTTCGTTCTTCGCGCTGCGACGTTTGTGACGTGCCCGGCACCGGGCCTCGGTGGATGGTTACCGAACGCCCTGAAGACGAGGATAGGCCCCCGCGCATATCCACTCGGTCACCGACCACCGGACTATCCCGACCTCATTGTTGACGACTCGTCCTCGACCGAGAATATTCCTTCGCCGGTTCCGGCCGCTGTCCACAGGCGGGCATAGTGCCCACCGGCCGCCACGAGCTCTGCGTGCGTGCCCACTTCCACGATCCGGCCGTGCTCCACCACGGCGATCCGATCGGCCCGCGCGGCCGTGGCGAGACGGTGCGCGACCACCACGGTCGTGCGGTTACGGGCCAGCGACCCGGTGGCGGCGAGTACCTTCTCCTCGGTATCGGGGTCGAGGGTGGCGGTCGCCTCGTCGAGCAGCAACAGATCGGGATCCACCAGCTGGGCGCGGGCCAGCGCGATGAGCTGACGCTGACCCGCCGAGAGCCCGCGGCCGCGTTCGCCCACCGGCCGCCCGAATCCGCCGGGCAGGCCGGCGATCATCTCCAGCGCACCGACCGCGCGCGCGGCCGCTTCGATCTCCGCGTCGGTGGCGAGAGGTTTCCCGAATGCGATGTTGCTCGCGATATCGCCGGTGAACAGGTGAGCTTCCTGCGGGACCATCCCGAGCCGGGCGCGGTAGCGGTCCAGCCGGTAGCCGCGGATATCGACGCCGTCCACCCGGATGACCCCGGTATCGGTGCCGGAGAGGTCGTAGAGGCGGGCGAGCAGTTTGACGATGGTGGATTTCCCGGCGCCGGTCGCCCCCACCAGAGCCAGCGATTCACCGGGCGCGACCGTGAGATCCACGTCGTCGAGAGCGAAGCGCTCGGTGCCCGGGTAACGGAAACGCACCGCATCGAGAGCCAGATCGCCCCGCAGGCCCTCGGCGATCGGATCGGCGCCCGGCGGATCGGCGCCGATGGAGGACGGGGTGCGCAGCAGATCGCCGATACGCCGCAGGCCCACGCGCGCCTGCTGGTAGCCGTCCAAGACCTGCGACAGCTGCTGGACCGGGCCGAACAGCAGCTCCAGATACAGCACGAAGGCGACCAGGGTGCCGGTGCTGGTGGTGCCGGCGGCCACCGCGTGCGCGCCGGTGAACACCACCAGGGCCAGCGCCAGATCGGTCCACGCCGCCACGAACGCGAAGTACAACGCGATGGCGCGCTGGGCCCGCATCCGGCTGCGCCGGTACTTCGTGGAGTATTCGGCGAACCGGTGCGCCGCGAGTCGCTCATGGCGGTTGGCCTGTACCGCCCGCAATCCCGCGATGTTCTCCTGGAAGTCTGCGTTGACCGTGGAGACCCGCTCCCGGGAGACGGTGTAGGCCACCGAGGCGACCCTGCGGAACACCACCGTGGCGATGATGAGCGGTGGAAGCACCCCGAGCAGGACCACCAGGGCCAGCCGCAGATCGATCACCACCAGCGCGACCGCGATACCGGCCAGCGACAGCACGCTCACCAGCGCGGTGGACACGCCGGTCTGCAGGAAGGTGGACAGGGCATCCACATCGGTGGTCATCCGGGTCATGATCCGGCCGGACAGTTCGCGTTCGTAGTAGTCCAGACCGAGCCGCTGCAGATGGGCGTAGCTGCGGACGCGCAGTCCGTACAGCACCCGTTCGCCGGTGCGCGAGGTGTAGAGGGTCGTCGCGGCGGCCACCACCCAGCCCGCCAGCACCAACCCGGTACCGAGCACGGCCGACCAGGTGAGGGCGGAGGGCTGGAAGCCGGTGACTCCGGCATCGATCGCATGGCGGACCAGTGGCGGGAAACCGATTCCGATCAGGGCGTCGAGTGCCAGCAGAACCACCGAGGCCAGCACGAGTGTCCGGACCGGCCACAGCAGCCGGGCCAGCCGGAACCCCGGATCCGGTTCCCGCAGCCGCGACTCGTCCAGCCCCGGCCGCTCGGTGGCGGCGGGCAGCGCGTCGATGGCACGACGCAGTTCGGGGGTCGCCCCGAGGTCGGCCGCGGGGGCGAAGCGG
>NZ_BDBX01000084.1 GCF_001613205.1 Nocardia sienata NBRC 100364
CAGGCTGGCCGAGATCCGCGAGGCACTCGGCAGTCTGAGCCCGCGGCCCGGGGAATCCGGGATCGGCTGAGAGCTCGCCCCGCCGCGCCACCGTGATCGTGGAATCGCCGATCCGGAGCGCTGCCGGCTGATCGACATCGCATGATCGAGGCTCCGCCCCTGGCCGCTGGTGCCGGGCGGGGCCTCGGTTCGTGACGGCCCGATGCTGGGTCGAGCGCCCGTCGGGAGCGGAAGCGCCAAAACCTGGACACCTTGATAGTATTACTATAATATCCTTCTCGGGGTTGCGGTCGAGCCTCCGGTCCTACTGTCAGCCCCGGCGGTGGTAGCTCCGGACCCTGCCCTCTGTGTGCCGGCGGTTCAGCCTCGGCGAGCCCGCACCGTCCAGCTTCGATCAGAGCCGAACAGAAGGATAGCGATGTCGCCTACGAATACCGACGTTCCGTCCATGTCCAGCGTCCATCCCGGTGATCGGTGGAACATCCTGACCCGCACGGGCCCGGGAGAACCCGCGGGCGAGCTGCTCCGTCGCTACTGGCAGCCGATCGGCATCGCGAGCGAGTTCCCCGCCGGCGCACCGCCCGCGCACATCCGCGTCCTGAGCGAGAATCTCGTCCTGTTCCGCGACGAAGCAGGCGAGTTGGGGCTGCTTGCCCTGCTCTGTCCCCATCGCAACGCCGATCTCAGCTACGGGCGCATCGAGAACGGCGGTCTGCGCTGCCCCTATCACGGATGGTTGTTCGATCGAAGCGGCGCCTGCCTTGAGCAGCCGAATGTCCCGGCCGCGCAGCGATCGGCTGTCAACTGGCGGCAGCCCTCCTTCCCGGTACAGGAGCGGGGTGGGCTCGTCTGGGCATATCTCGGCTCCGGCGAACCTCCGGTGCTGCCCGACTATCCGTTCCTCGATGCTCCGGCCGAACACGTCTTCATCAACCGCTGGCTCTCCGAGTGCAACTACCTGCAGGCCAACGAGGGCAACATCGACCCCAGCCACACGTCGTTCGTGCATCGCATGGAACACCCGGCGGCCGACGCCACCATGACCGGCTTCGAGGCCGACTCGGCGCCGCGGCTCTCGGTGGTCGAGACGAGCTACGGGTTCCGGCTGCTCGCCGAGCGCGACTACGTCGACGGCAAGACCTTCCTGCGCTGCTCGAACTTCATCCTCCCCAACGGCGCGTCGGCCAACGGCTTCGAGGCCATGTACGGGCTGGGTGGGGCGACCATGCTCTGGCACGTGCCCATCGACGACCACACCCACTATCGCTACGAGATCACCTATCACGCGCACAGCGAGCTCGATTCGGCGATCCTCGCGCAGTCGATCGAGGCCGAGCTGGACGAGAACGGCAAGCGGCGCAGGCTGCTCGAGAACCGGTTCCTGCAGGATCGGTCGGAGATGATCGACAAGACCTTCGCCGGGGTGGGCACTGCGTTCCCGATCCACGATCTGCTGGTCACGGAGTCGATGGGCTCGATCAGTGATCGAAGGACCGAGCATCTGACACCGTCCGACCTCGGGGTCATGCGCGCGCGGCGCATGCTGCTCCAGGCGGTCGAGGACGTGCAGGCGGGCAAGGAACCCAAGGGGATCTGGCGTGAGGACGGCCTCGGGTCGTTCACCGACTTCGTCACCTTCTCCGACTGGATCGAGAAGAACGCCGATCCGGCCGAGCACGCCGAGCAGATGACCAGGCGCAATATCTACGCCCGCACCGAGCCGGACAACGCCGGCTGACCCCCGCCGCAACAGCGGCGGGGAAGGAACACCGATGTGCAACGACGCGAAGGGGCTGTCCCGATCAGCTCGAGTCGTCGAAAGACCGACGAGGTGATTGCAGAACATGAACAGAGCGCAGAAGCAGATCGACGTGATCGTCGACGAAGCCGTGATCGAGGCCGACGGCGTCGTGTCGGTGCGGCTGATCTCGGCCGATGGTGGCGACCTCCCGCCGTTCGATCCCGGATCGCACGTGGATGTCTACATTCAGCCGGGACTGGTCCGGCAGTACTCGCTGTGCGGCGATCCCGATGATGTCCGCTCGTACCGGCTCGGGGTGCTGCTCGCTGACCTCAGCCGCGGCGGCTCCAAGGCCATGCACTCGCTCGATGCCGGCCATCGGATCACCATCGGGGTTCCGCGCAACAACTTCGAGCTCGTGGAGACGGCAGAACGCAGCATTCTGGTCGGTGGCGGCATCGGGATCACACCCCTGATGAGCATGGCCATCCGGTTGCACCGACTGCAGCGGTCGTTCGAGTTCCACTACTGTGCTCGGAGCTATCGCCGGGCGGCGTTCCTGCAGGAATTGATGCAGGAGCCGTTCGGCTATCGGATGTGGGGTCACTTCGACGATGGGTCGCCGTCGCAGCGGTTCGAGCCACAGCGCCTGCTCCCGGAGCCGGATCCGGGTACCCATCTCTATGTGTGCGGGCCGACCGGCTTCATGGACTTCGTCACCGGGCGTGCGAAGGAACTCGGGTGGAGCCAGGACCGGATCCATATCGAATCGTTCACCGCCGACGCAGTCGACGAATCCGGCGCCACCTTCACGGTGCATGCCGCCAGATCCGGGGTGACGGTCGAGGTTCCCGCGGGACGTTCGATCGCGGATGTGCTGTCCGAGAACGGCATCCGGGTTCCCACCTCCTGCGCGCAGGGCATCTGCGGAACCTGCATCACCTCGGTGATCGATGGAGTCCCCGATCATCGGGATTCCTATTTGACGGATGCCGAGAAGCAGAGCAACAGGGAGATCGCTGTGTGCTGCTCTCGCGCCGTGACCGACAAATTGACGCTGGATGTCTGAGGACAACCCCGGAGAAGTGGAGCAGTGCAATGGCAAAGATCGTGCTCGGAATCGGATCCTCCCACGGTCCCATGCTGTCGACCCCGCCCGATCAGTGGGGCCTGCGGGTGGACGCCGACAAGGAGAACCCGGAGCAGTGGTTCCGGGGAGACAGCTACACCTATGACGAGCTGGTCGACCTCAGGTCCGAATCGGAGTTCGGGGCGGAGGCGAACGTCGAGGTGTGGACGGAGAAGCATCGCGCGTGCCGCGCAGCCCTCGACACGTTGGCCGATGTATTCGCGGAGGCCGAGGTCGACGTGGTGGTGATCTTCGGTAACGACCAGATGGAGATCTTCACCGAGCCGCTCATCCCGGCGATCTCGGTGTGGCGGGGCAAGGAGATTCCCAACTACTTTCCCGACGAGAAGTACCTCAGCCGCCTCCCCGTCGGGATCGAGGTCTCGGTTCCCGGACATGTGTCGCCCGCGGGAGCCACCAATCCCGGGCAGCAGGAGCTGGCTGACGGGATCATCGCCCAGGCGATGAGCGACGACTTCGACGTGGCCGTCCTCCGCTCGCTGCCGCCGCACACGAACCACATCCCGCATGCCTTCGGCTTCATCTATCGCCAGATCATGCGCGATGCTCCGATCCCGTCGGTCCCGGTGCTCTTCAACACCTTCTACCCCCCGAACCAGCCCAGTGTGCAGCGCTGCTACTCGTTCGGTGCCTCCGTCGTGCGTGCGATCGAGAACTGGGACTCCGAGGCCAGGGTCGCGCTGATCAGCTCCGGTGGCCTCTCGCACTTCGTCATCGACGAGGAGGTGGATCGCGCGTTGTTCGACACGTTGGAGCAGCAGTCCATCGATCCGCTCGCCGCGCTCGGTGAGGACATCTACAACGCGGGGACCTCCGAGATCAAGAACTGGATTCCGGTCGCGGGCGCGATGGCCACGCTCGGGTACAAGCCCACGGTCGTGGACTACGTGCCGTGCTACCGGTCCGCTGCCGGGACCGGGATCGCCATGGGTTTCGTCTACTGGCGGCCGTGATCCGCGACGCCGGGCCGTGGCGCGGTGACCGGTCCGGGAGCAGGATCCGGATTTTCCGCGAAATCCCTGTCGCCCGGAGATTGATATGATAATAATACTGCAAGCCTCTCGGGTGGCTCGCTCCACTCTCTGACGGCCGGGATCGTCCGGGTCAGGTCTTCTCGCACGGAATCGCGAGTACTTCGGTCGCAGATCGCCCATCGACAGGCGCCGCGATCATCGACAACGAGGAGTTCACAGGTGAACAACACGGACGGCGCGTACGACGCCCTTGTCATCGGCGCAGGCGTCGGGGGGCTCTGCGCGGCCTCGCGGCTCGTGCATCGGGGGTATCGGGTCCTGGTGGTCGAGAGCCTGGCGCAGGTCGGAGGCCGGGCGTCCACCAGAGACTTCGACGGTTTCAAGATCAACAACGGTGCGATCGTGGTCGAGGCGGGCGGGGTCACCGAGGAGACGTTCCTGGAATCCGGCGTCGAACTCGATCTGCGGTTCCCGGCTGTGCCGATGCTCATGCGCATCGGAAACCGGGACATCGACCTCACCGGTGGTCGCGTGAATGCCGCGATGGCAGCTCTCGCGCCCCGCGTCATGGGGCTGATCAAGCGTATCGGTGGCGAACGGCGGCGAAAGGCGAAGGCCGCCCAGTCGATGGCGGAGTGGCTCGGCAGGTTCACCACGAACGAGACGGTGCACGGTGTGGTCGGGAACCTGTGCGCTTCGATCTTCTCCGTCAGTGCCGACGAGCTCCCGGCCGGCGTGTTCCTGACCTACTTCACCCGCCCGAACACGCTCGCCGCCAAGGTCGGCTTCTGTCCGCAGGGCACGATCGGCGTGTGGCGCGCGCTGGCGGACTCGATCGTCGCCCGTGGCGGGGACGTGTGGCTGTCGGCATCGGTCACCTCGCTGCGCATCGATGACGGCGTCGTGACGGGCGCGGTGATCGAGAAGGACGGCGAGACCGTGGCGGTCGAGGCGCGAGTCGTGGTGAGCAATATCGGACCGCGCGGCACCATGAACCTCGTCGGCGAAGAGAATGTCTCGCCCAACTACCGGGCGAGCGTCCGGCGCGGCGACCGCCCGACATCGATGATCAGCATCAACTTCGCGAGCGAAGAAGACCTGGTCCCGGCCCCCGGCCTGCTGAGTTTCGCCAGGACCCGGCGGCTGTGCTACGTCGCGAACTTCACCGCGACCTGCCCCGAGATGGCGCCGCCCGGCTGGAACCTCTACGTGGGCGCGGCGACGCCGCGGCCGTCCCTCGGGGTCTTCGACGAGACGGCGGAGATCGAGCTCCTCCGTCAGGATCTTCGCGAACAGGTGCCGGGTTTCGATCGCGCGCGCATCCTGTCCATCGAGGTGAACCGCGGGGAGTGGCCGACGCAACGCGCCGTCGCCGGCTCGGATGTCCCCAGGACCACTCCGTTCCCGAACCTGTGGAACGTGGGCGACGGGGTGAAGGAGTACGCCACCGGCGGCACCGGTGCGTGCGCGGAGACGGCGAAGCTGGCCGTCGAGGACATCGAGAGCCGCTATCCCGCCGAAAAACGTTATCGCGCAGCTGTTTCCGCTGAGTAGAAACCCAGTTCCCGGAGAAGCGCTCGATGCTCAAAGAATGGAGAAACGCATGACCAGGAAACAACCGCCCGCCACCGGCACGCAGCACAACGAGTCGCCGCTGCGCGATCGGCACGGCGTGGTCGTCATCGGAGCGGGCCCCGCGGGGCTGGCCGCCGCCTACCGCCTGGAGCAGGCCGGCGTCGACGTCATCGTGCTGGATCCCGCCGACGTCGTCGGCGGGAAGATGAAGTCCCGCACGGTCAACGGCTTCCACATCGACCTCGGTCCGACCGTGGTGCCGCCCACCCACACGCACATGATCCCGATCATCAAAGAGCTCGGAATGCTCGACACTCCGGGCGGCGCGGAGGTCGGCGGCTCGATCTTCGGGATCGCGCAGGGCAACGGCACGATCGTCAACCTCGACACGTCGAACATCGCGCTGGCGATGGCGAAGACCAAGCTCGTCGGGTTGCGCGGCAAGCTGGCCCTCGGCCGGATCGGATTCGACGTCCTGCGGGCGCGTAAGCAGGTCAAGAGCCCCGATCTGTCCAACGCCGCCGGACTCGACACCGAGAGCGCCGAGCAGTATGCCAGGCACCTCGATCCCGCGCTGTACGACAATCTGATCGACGTCCTGCTGCACAGCCAGGTCGGCGCACCGGGCAGCACGCTCTCGAAGGTCGATCTGCTGCGGTTGATCTACATCGAGGTCGGGTCTCCCGGGCCGACGCGGGCCTTCACCAACGGCGTGGCGTCCTACGCCCAGACCATCGCCAAGCACTTCGCGGTCTCGCTGGAGACCACCGTCGAGGAAGTGGTCGAATCGGCCAAGGGCGTCACCGTCACCGCGAACGTGCGCGGTGAGCGCAAGGTGATCGAGGCGGATTCGGTCATCGTCACCGCGGACGCGCACTCGACCGCCAAGTTCCTGCCGCAGTTGTCCGCCTTCGGCAAGTCGTTCCTCGAGGGAATCACCTACACCTCGATGACCAATGTGCACGTGGGGCTGTCCGCGCCGACCAAGGAGAAGGCCTACATGGCGCTGATCCCGGCCTCCGTGGAGCCCCGGGTGCTCGCCGTCGTCTTCGAGCGGAACCGATCCGACAAGTGCGTGCCCGCGGGCAAGGAGATGATCTCGATCTACTCCTCGGACGAGATCGCCAAGGAGTACTGGGACGCCGATGACGAGGTGGTGACCAAGACGCTGCTCGAGGCCACCGAGAACATCGTCCCCGGCTTCCGGGAGAACATCGAGTTCACCTTCGTCAACCGCTGGCCCCGTGTCGTGTCCGCCAGCACCCCGGGGCGATACCGGGACCTGAAGAAGTTCAAGAACAGTGTCGCGCACTGGAAGCGGATCCAGTTCGCCAGCGACTACCTCGGGAACACCAACATGGACTCGGCGACGCATCTGGGTGAGCTCGCGGCCCAGCGGATCGTGAACTCCGACCTGCTGTCGAAGTAGGACCCTCGCTGCTCCGGTTCCGGGCAGGTCGCAGGCGCCGTGCATGCGGCAGCTGTGACCTGCCCTCGCGGCCTTCGGGGGCGGGCAGCCGGATGGCGAATGCCGGAAACTCGGCAAAAGCCCTGGACAGAAAACCGATATTATAATAAGGTCGACAGCGCTGCGGGAATCGTGACGCCGGTCACCGAAAGCCTCCGCCAAGTGGTGGCCGATTCCGAAGGAACTCAGAAGGAGCTGTGCTTGATGAGCACGCAGGAGCCGAAGCCATTGATGCTGATCGGCGGCGAACTGGTCGCGGGCGATCGCGAGCTCGCGGTGATCAATCCCGCGACCGGAGAGCCGTTCACGACGGTCGCGTGCGCGTCCGCGGAGCAGGTCTCGGCCGCCGTGCAGGCCGCTGAGCAGGCTTTCACCACCTGGTCCCGGACGACGATCGAGCACCGCAGGGAGGTGCTGATCCGGATCGCCGAGACCGTCGAGGCGAACGCCACCGAGCTGGCCCGGCTCACCACGAGCGAGCAGGGCAAGCCCTTCCCGATCGCGATCGGCGAAGCGATGTTCCTCGCCCAGTTCATCCGATACTTCGCTGCCCTCCCGCTCGAACCCGAGGTCGTCGAGGACAGCGCGGAGCGTCATGCGATCGCCTACCGCCGGCCGCTCGGTGTCGTCGCCGCGATCATTCCGTGGAACATGCCGGTGTCGATGCTCGGCACGAAGCTCCCGGCCGCACTGCTCGCGGGCAACACCGTCGTCGTCAAGCCGGCCGGGACCACGCCGACGGCCACGCTGCGCTTCGGCGAGCTGATCGCCGACTTGGTGCCCCCGGGTGTGGTGAATGTCGTCGCCGACGACAACGACCTCGGTGATGTCCTGACCGGACATCCCGGCGTCCGAAAGGTGTCGTTCACCGGCTCGACCCCGACCGGTAAGCACATCCTCGGCAACTCCGCCGCCTCGCTGAAGCGAGTCACGCTCGAACTCGGCGGCAACGACGCGGGCATCGTGCTCGACGACGCCGATCCGAAGGCTGTCGCTCCGGGGATCTTCATGGGCTCCTTCTTCAACAGCGGGCAGATCTGTGTTGCGTTGAAACGGCTCTACGTGCACGAATCCATCCACGACGAGCTGGTCGCCGAACTCATCGCCCTCGCCGAGAACATGGTCGTCGGTGACGGGTTCGCGGAGGGGACGATGCTCGGACCGGTACAGAACGCGCGGCAGTTCGATCGAGTGCGGGAATTGCTCGAGGATTCCCGTCGCGCGGGGCGGATCGTGACCGGTGGCGAGACGAGCGGCCCGGGGTACTTCCTGCGCCCCACCATCGTCTGTGACGTCACCGATGGCGACCGCATCGTGGACGAAGAACAATTCGGCCCCATCCTGCCCGTCGTCAAGTACAGCGATGTCGACGACGCGATCCGGCGGAGCAATGCCTCGCCCTTCGGTCTCGGTGGCTCGGTGTGGTCATCGGATCCGGAGCGGGCAGCCGAGGTCGCGAGCAGGCTCGAATGCGGCACCGTGTGGATCAACAAGCACGGTGAGCTCGCGGCCAACGTCCCCTTCGGTGGCGCCAAGGCTTCGGGCATCGGCACCGAGCTGGGGGCGCGCGCGCTCGACGAGATGACCCAGCTGCAGGTCGTGAGCGCGGTCCCGAAGCCCGCGGCCGCGCCGGTCGGCTGATACCAGGCAACCCACCAATGAAGCTGGACCGCAGGCACGCCTCGCGTGCGGCGGTGGAAGGAGTACCCATGACGAACGACGGGGAAAACGTGCGACTCGATCCCCGATGGATCGATGACCAGAAGGGGCTGGTGAGCCGAGAGATCTTCGGCAGTCCCGCCGTGCACGAACTCGAGAAGGACAGGATCTTCCGGAAGTCCTGGCTCTACCTGGGCCACGAGACCGAGATCCCGAACTCGGGGGACGTGGTCACCCGGACGATGGCGGGCGATCCCGTCATCGTGGTCCGCCGCGAGGACGGCACGATCGGTGCCTACCTCAACAGCTGCGCGCACCGCGGCGTGAAGGTCTGCCGGGTGGACAAGGGCAACACCCGCCGTTTCGTGTGTCCGTACCACGGCTGGAGCTACGGCACCGATGGCGCCTTGATCAGCACCAACTTCGACGCGCTGTACCCGGAGGGCACCGACTTCTCCACGATGGGGCTCATTCCCGTGACGCGCCTGGACAGCTACAAGGGAATGATCTTCGGCAACTGGAGCGAGGAGGGGGAGTCGCTGGACGAGTATCTGGGTGACTTCCGCTGGTACCTCGATCTGTTCTTCGCCCGGACGCCGGGCGGGGCTCAGGTGCTCGGCCCGCCGCAGCGGTTCGTCGTCAACGCTGACTGGAAGACCGCAGCGATCAACTTCGGAACCGACAACACCCATGTGATCACGACCCACATCGGTCCCATGACGCTCAGCCCGACCCCGTTCTCGCCACCCGAACTGATGGCGGCGCTCGGCGACGCCGTCCAGGTCAGCACCGGTAACGGACACAGCGTCTCCCTGGTCAGCCTGCCCGGCGAGCGGTACGCGCACTACCCGAAGGAGCTGCACGACCTCTACGACGCGGCGCTCGAACCCGAGCAGGCCGACGTACTGGCGTCGCTCGCGATCGGAGTCTCGACGGTATTCCCGAATCTGTCCTTCATCGAGAACACCCCGACCGAGGTCGAGCCGGGTGTCTACATGAAGGGGCTGCTGCTCCGGCAGTGGCACCCGATCGCTCCAGGGCAGATCGAGGTGCTCAGCTGGCAGTTCGCGGAGGTCGAGGCGAGTGCGGACTACAAGCGGGCGGTCCATGTCCGCGCCGTGAACGATTTCGGCGTCGGGGGGATCTTCGAGCAGGAGGACGTCGAGCTGTGGTCCTCGGTCGGATCGACCACGACGACACCGGCGGCGCGGGAACACCCGTTCGTGTTCAGCACCGCCGTCCCGTTCCTGGATCACCCGGTGCCCGGCCACGCCGGCCCGGGCAGTGCGTACCAGCCGTTCGTCGCGGAGATCACCCAGTTCAAATTCCTGCAGCACTGGAACAAGCTGATGACGGAGAGCGTGTCATGACCGAGACCACCGAACGAATCTCGCCGTCGGCACCGGTGGCGGTCACCCAGCAGCTCCACTTCGAGGTGAGCCAGTTCCTCTATCGGGAGTCGGCGCTGTTGGACGCCGATCGCTACGAGGACTGGCTGGCCCTGTTGACGCCCACCGTCCACTACCGGGTGAGCGCCCGCACCGTCCGCGCCTCCGACCAGCCGGCCGAGGGATACCCGATCGTCGACAACCACGCCGGTGAGCTGCGTATTCGCGTCCAGCAGATCTCGAATGCCAAGCTGACGTACTCGGAGAACCCGCATTCGATCACCCGTCGATTCATCTCGAACGTCATCGTGGAACGAGACGGGGATCCGTCCGAGCTGTCCGTCACGAGCAACACGCTGCTCTTCCGCAGTCACTCGGTGGACGGCAATCAGCACCTGTACTCGGCGATCCGGCGGGACCGGCTGCTCATCGATGGTGACAGTTTCAAGCTGGCCGCTCGCGACGTCACGCTCGACCTGTCCGTCATCCCGAGCATGAATGTCAGCGTGCTGTTCTGAGCAGCACGCTCCGCCGCGGCGGCCGTCGGGAGCCGCCGCGAGACCGGCCCCGCGGCGCAGGCGCGCGGGCAATTGGATTCCACCATGTCGATGATTCCCGCGAGGATGTGAAATGACGGCGATCGAGGAGAGTGTCGCGCGGATCGGTTCCGCCACGGCACACGAGGCCGCGGGAACGGTGGGGGCGCTGCCCTCGGTGATCAAACCGATCGCCGCGGCCATGTACGTTGCGGGACCGGCCTTTCCGGTGCGCTCCCCGGCAGGCGACAACCTGTGGTTGCACCGGGCGGTCTACGCCGCGAAGCCCGGTGAGGTTCTGGTCGTCGACGTCGGCGAAGGGTTCGAATACGGGTACTGGGGCGAGGTGCTCGCCCGTGCCGCGGTAGCGCGCGGGTTGGCGGGGCTCGTCATCCACGGCGGCGTCCGTGACTCGGCCGCCCTCGCCGAGCGCGGGTGGCCGGTCTTCGCCGAGCGGGTCTGTCTGCGGGGAACGGTGAAGGACCCGGCCGGCGACGGAGACCTCGGCGAACCGATCCGCATCGGCGGCGTCGACATCGAACTCGGCGATCTGATCATCGGTGACGCCGCCGGGGTGCTCCGCATACCGCGAGATCGAGCCGACGAGGTTCGCGCCAGGTCGATGGAGCGCGACCGGGCCGAATCGGCCGTTTTCGGCCGCCTCGAGCAGGGTGCTTCGACGCTGGACATCTACGGGCTCCGTTAGCGCGCACCGCCGCACCGGGGGGAGCGGCGGTGATCTGTACGTATCGAGGCTTGGCCGAAGCACGCACGCGGTGGCTACGCCGTTTCACACATAGGAGGCAGAATGACGGGGTCATCGACACCCAACCGCGGCGAGGAACCGCGGCCCGCGGAGCTTCGGGTCGGCGTGGTCGGGCTCGGCGTCGCGTTCAACTTCGTCGCGGCGCGGGTGTCGGGGTGGTCGCACGTGCGGTTCACCGCAGCCTGTGATCTCCGTCCGGCGGCCCTGAAGACCTTCCACGACGAGTTCGGCGGCGAGGTCTACGAGGATCTGGCCGCCATGTGCGCCGGCGATCAGGTGGACGTCGTCTACGTCGCGACACCGAACAAGTTCCACCGCGAGCAGGTGCTCACCGCCATCGCCCACGGGAAGCATGTCATCGTCGACAAACCGATGGCGCTCACGGCCGAGGACTGCGCGGTCATGAACGATGCCGCCGAGGCCGCGGGGGTGGTGCTGCTGTGCGGCCACACGCACAGTTACGGGCCCGCGGTGCGGGCGATGCGCCGCATCATCTCCAGCGGTGAGCTGGGGCGGGTGCGCATGATCAACACCTGGCACTTCAACGAGTGGATGTACCGGCCGCGGGCGAGCTGGGAACTCGATCCGCTCGGCGGCGGCAACCTCGTGTACAACCAGGGCGCGCACCAGATCGACATCGTCCGGGTACTCGGTGGCGGACGAGTTCGCAGCGTGCGTGCCACCACCGGGGTCTGGGACCAGGCACGCCCCGCCGCCGGCGCCTACTCCGCCTACCTCGATTTCGAGGACGGCACCGTCGCGACGCTGGTCTACAACTCGTACGCCCACTTCGACACCGCGGAGCTGACCGGATGGCGCGGCGAAGGACCGCGTGGCCCGGAGACTAACCTGAAGGCGCGCGAACGGCTCGCACAGCTCACCGGACCCGACAGCGAGAGCGGTGCGAAGGAAGGCTGGCGCTACGGGAGTGACACCCGGCCGCCGATCGGGGAGCCCGCGCTGGCGAACTTCGGCCTGACCATCGTGAGTTGCGAGCGCGGTGACATCAGGCAGTCGCCGGACGGGCTCGTCGTCTACGGCGACAATGAGATCCGAACGGTCCTGGTCGAGCCCGATCTCGATGCCAGCAGCGGCGCCTTCCAGAACATGTACGACGTCCTGTACGCGGGAGCGCCCGTGCTACGAAGCGGTCGCTGGGGCGAGGCGACCGTCGAGGTGCTCGAGGCGATCATGACCTCGTCCAGGGAGCGCCGCGAGGTCACCCTTTCCCGGCAGGTTGCCGGTGTCGAGTAACGCCGCGGCGCCGGGATCGGAGGCCCCGCCGGTGCGGTTCCCCGCCCTCACCGCGGAAGAGAACGAACTCCTCACCGACACGGACAAAGGAACGCCGGGCGGCGACTTCTTCCGCCGGTACTGGCAGCCGGTCGCGTTGGCGAGCGATATCGCGCCGGGTGGATCTCCGGTTCCGATGGTGGTCATGGGGGAGGAGCTGGTGCTCTTCTGCGACGCCGACGGCCGATACGGCCTCGTCGGCCGGTGGTGCCCGCATCGGGGCGTCGACCTGAGCTATTCCCGTGTCGAGAACGAGGGCATCCGGTGTCTCTACCACGGGTGGTTGATCGGCCGTGACGGGCGCTGCCTGGAACAACCGGGTGAAGCTCCGGAGGCGGAGTACAGCGCCGCGGTCGGCCACACCGGATACCCGTGCCGGGTGGTCGCCGGCTGCGTGTTCGCCTACCTCGGCGACGGAGAGCCCCCGGAGCTGCCGGGGTACGACATTTTCACCGCCGACCCCGGCCACGTGGTCGCGGCGCGGTTGCTGTACATGGGCAACTACGCCGCCGACCTCGATCACTCGCTCGACCCCGGGCACGTGTCCTTCCTGCATCTCCAGTTCCCGGAGTCCGAGCAGAGCGGTCGCTACGGACCGAGCGGCTCCCTGGGGATCACCGGCGCCGACACCTCGGCGAACACCCTCTACGGGCGTGATCCCGCGCCGACGATCGAGGTGCAGGACGTGGACTACGGCCTCCGGGTCGCCGCGATACGGCGGGCCGGGCCCGGCCGGTCGTTCGTGCGGGTCATGGAGTACCTCTATCCCAACATCTGTACCGCGCCGGTCTTCGAGGACGGCTACACGATGCAATTCATCGTCCCCCGGGACAACGAGTCGCACTGGCGGTTCGACATCAGCCTGGATCGGCGCAATGCCTTCGACCAGGAGCGCTGGACCTGCCTCTGGGAAGCGATGCAGGATCCGGACGGCCGCCTGCACCGGCGTGGCGACAACAGGTACCAGCAGGATCGCGACCAGATGCGCGACTGGTACGCCGGGATGGGCGCGTTCCCGCCGGACCACGACGGCTGTGTCCTGGAGCAGACCTGGCCGCGCGGGCAGCGGGTCGGCGAGCAGCTCGGCGCCCAGGACCGAGCCGTAGTCCGCGTCCGTGACCTCATGGTGAGCGCGATCAGGGCGGTCGCCGATGGGCGCTCGGCTCCCCCGGGGGCACAGGAACCGAGCCACGAGGTGGTGGCCTTCTCCGCGGTCGTCGACGACAGCGCGACCTGGACACAGCTCTACGACCAACGCGCGGCCGAACTCTCGGCAGCTGTCCGCGCGATCCCGGAGTCAACGACAACAGTAGGAGGTGAGCGGGCGTGAACGCGGATGTGAGCGAGGCGAACGCGAAACGACGGAAGTTCCGGCAGCTCTTGAACGGTGACGACATCGTCGTCATGCCGGGGGGTTTCAGTCCGCTGCTGGCCCGTACGGCGGAGCTGGCCGGTTTCGAGAGCTACTTTCTCGCAGGCTCCCAGCTCTCGGCGTTCCTGTACGGCTACCCGGACACCGGCATCGTAGGACTGCGCGATGTCGTCGACCACGCCCGGCATATCGCCGCGCGCACCACGATTCCGATCATGATCGACTTCGACACCGGGTTCGGCAACGCCGTCAATGTCTGGTACTCGGTCCAGGAGGCCGTCCGCAGCAACGTCGCGGCGCTCCAGATCGAGGATCAGGAGGCGCCGAAGAAGTCGGGAACCACGTCGGGACGGCGCTGCATTCCTCGTGTGGAGGCGGTCGGAAAGTACCGGGCCGCTGTCGCGGCACGCGACGAGATCGACCCGGACTTCGTGGTGGTCGGACGATGCGATGCCCTCGGCGCCGAGGGCGAGACCTTTCAGGACGCCCTGGATCGGTGCGTCGCCTACGCCGAGGAGGGCGGCGT
This sequence comes from Nocardia sienata NBRC 100364, assembly GCF_001613205.1. Taxonomy (GTDB): domain Bacteria; phylum Actinomycetota; class Actinomycetes; order Mycobacteriales; family Mycobacteriaceae; genus Nocardia; species Nocardia sienata. Next base: position 14,449 of record NZ_BDBX01000084.1, read on the forward strand.
CGACATGGTGTGGCTCAATTCGGTCCAGAACCGGAGCGACCTGGAGCGCGCCTGCGCCCGCATCCCGGTTCCGGTCGCCACCATCTGGGGAGGTGCGAGCCCCGCCCCGACACCGGAGGAACTGCAGTCCCTCGGTGTCCGGGTTGCCCTGTACCCCACGATCGCCGCCACGGTCGGGATGGACTCCGCGTGGTTTCTCCTGCACGATTTCCGGCACCGCGGCCAGCCCGCACTCGACGAATGGGTCGCGCGGATGGCCGATTCGCCGTACGGGACCGCGAGTTTCATGCAGCTGACCAACACCGAGCGAGTTCGCGAGCTGGAGCAGCGGTTCGTCCCGGCGGAGCGCCAGCGCGACTATCAATCCACCTGGGGACATGCCCAGACCTTGGGAGGCAAGCAGCCGACGAACGCGGAAGGCTGAACCGTGGAGGCGGTCAGCGGTGATCACCGGTGGCGGCCGCCGACGTGGCGGCCGCCGGCCCGGCAACAATCATCGAATCGGCCGGCCGATCGCGTCGCGGATCTCGGCCAGCCGA
>NZ_BDBX01000085.1 GCF_001613205.1 Nocardia sienata NBRC 100364
CCGTCCTCTACCCCGCGCCCGCCGACCGGCCAGAATGTCACGGTGACCCGCGTTCAGCTCCGCCCTGTGCTCACCGAAGCGACGGAAGTTCTCGATGCGGCCGGAGTGCCCAGTCCGCGCGTCGACGCCGAGCAGCTGGCAGCGCATATGCTGGGTGTGGAGCGCTCCCGGTTGCTGTTGAACCCGCTGATCGGGGCGGAGCAGCTCGCCGACTATCGGGCGCTGGTTGCCCGCCGGGCGCAGCGGGTGCCGCTGCAGCATCTGACCGGGCGCTCGTTCATGGGTGAGGTAGATCTCGAGGTGGGGCCCGGCGTTTTCGTACCCCGTCCGGAGACCGAGCTGCTCTTCGCCTGGGCGCTCGCCCACCTGGAGGCGGTCCGCCACGATCACACGCCGGTGGTCGTGGACCTGTGCACGGGTTCGGGCGCGCTCGCTCTCGCGGTGGCGCACGCCCGGCCCGATGCCGATGTGCACGCGGTGGAATCGGACCCCGGGGCGCTGGGCTGGGCCCGCCGCAATGCCGACCAGCGCGCCGCCGACGGCGATACCCCGGTCACCCTGCACCACGACGACGTGACCGACCCGCACTTGCTCACCGAACTCGACGGTTATGTCGATCTCGTCGTCGCCAACCCTCCTTACATTCCGGACGGTGCCGAACTGTCGCCCGAGGTGGCCGAGCATGATCCGCACCGCGCCCTGTTCGGCGGCCCGGACGGTCTGGACGTGATCCGCCCCCTGGTGCCGCTCATCGGCCGCCTGCTCCGGCCGGGTGGGGGAGCGGCGATCGAGCACGACGACAGCAACGGCGGGGAACTCGCGCGCCTACTGGCGGCGGACGGGCGGTTCACCGGGATCGTCGAGCATCCGGACCTGGCCGGGAAACCGCGGTTCGTCACCGCTGTACGACTGAATTGACGGTTCCCTGGACACGTGGGCTCCCCCTGGCCGTGCGCCCCGCACAGCGGACGCGGCCCTGCCGAGAGACGCCGGCCCGGACTCAGCACGTCGACGCAAACCCATGGGTCGAGTTTTGCGAGACACCTCGAAGGGTTGAGGCCCGTCTCACCGTTTCGGCCTCGAAGCGCATGCGGCGAAGCCGCGAGTCTCGAGGCGTGAACGGCGAGACCAAGGGGGCCTCAACCCCGCCCCGCCGGAGGCGGGGCCATACTATTGTGCGCGTGAGTACCGTCTACGACTGCGCCGATCCCGACTCGCGCGCCGCCGGCCTGGCCGCGGCTACCAGTGCTCTGAGATCGGGGCGGTTGGTCGTAGTGCCCACCGATACGGTTTACGGTCTGGCTGCCGACGCGTTCGATTCCGCTGCTGTCGCGTCGTTGCTGGCGGCCAAGGGCCGGGGACGGGATATGCCGGTTCCGGTGTTGGTGGGTTCGTGGAACACCATTGACGGGCTGGTGTTCTCGGTGCGGCCGCAGGCGCGTGAGCTGATCCGGGCATTCTGGCCCGGCGGCCTCAGTATCGTTGTGCAGCAGGCTCCTTCGCTGTCCTGGGATCTCGGCGAGGCGCGCGGCACGGTGATGTTGCGCATGCCGTTGCATCCGGTGGCGCTGGAGTTGTTGCAGGAGGTCGGTCCGCTGGCGGTGTCCAGTGCCAATATCTCCGGCAGGCCCCCGGCCGAGAATGTGTCGCAGGCGCGGGAACAGCTCGGCACCCAGGTGGGTGTATTCCTGGACGGCGGTCCCGCTCAGCACGCGAAGCCGTCCACCATTGTCGATCTCACCGCCGATCAGCCGCGGATCCTGCGCGTGGGCGCGGTGTCGACCGAGGCGGTCGCCGAAGTACTGGGGGTCAACACCGAGACGTTGATCGGGTCCGTCGCGCGGTGAACGTACCGGTTTCGATGCAGGTACCGGCGGTATCCCCGGTCGCGGGGCGGTGGTCGGCGCAATGACCGGTTACGGTGCGGTCGTCCCGCTACGCGAGCTCCTACTGGTGTTGCTGATCTCGGCGGTGGTGACATTTCTGGCCACCGGGGGGATCCGGACGCTGGCGATCGGGTTCGGCGCGGTGGCCATTCCGCGGGACCGCGATGTGCACGTCAAACCGATTCCGCGAATGGGCGGGGTGGGCATGTACATCGGCGTGGTGGCGGCCGTTTTGTTCGCTCATCAGTTGCCGGCGCTGCGCCGCGGCTTCGATTACCGGCCCGATATCGCCGCCGTGCTGGTCGCGGCGACGATCATCGTCGGGGTGGGCATTGTGGATGATCGCTGGGGTTTGGACGCGCTCACCAAATTCGCCGGTCAGGTCACCGCCGCCGGGGTGATGGCGGTGATGGGCCTGGGCTGGTACCTGATCTACGACCCGTTCAACAACAGCACCGTCGTCCTCGACGGATTACAGGGCGGCCTGGTCACCGTCGCGGTCGCGGTGACCTTGATCAACGCCATGAATTTCGTGGACGGACTGGACGGATTGGCTGCCGGCCTGGGGCTGATCGCTTCCTTCGCGGTGTTCGCGTTCGCGGTCGGCCTGCTCACCGAGCAAGGTGGTTCGGTGGACAGCTATCCACCCGCGCTGCTGGCCGCCGCCATGGCCGGGGCCTGCCTCGGATTCCTGCCGCACAATTTCTCGCCGGCCCGGATCTTCATGGGTGATTCGGGATCCATGCTGATCGGGTTGGTACTGGCCGCGGTGTCGACCAGTGCGTCCGGCCGGATCCCGCTGCAGGGTTACGGCCCGCGCGATATCGTCGGCCTGCTCTCGCCGCTGCTGCTGGTCGGCGCGGTGATGTTCATTCCGGTGCTGGATCTGCTGCTGGCGATCGTGCGCCGGGTGCGGGCCGGGGTCAGTTTCTCCACGCCCGACAAGATGCATCTGCACCACCGACTGTTGCAGATCGGGCATTCGCAGCGCCGGGTGGTGCTGGTGATCTATCTGTGGGTCGGCATCCTCGCGTTCGGAGCGGTCGGCACCTCGGTGATGGACCGCCGGGTCGTGGTGCTGATGATGGCCGCCGGCCTGCTGTTCGCGCTGGTCGTGACGGCTGTTCCGGGGTTGTGGCGGCGGCAGGCGCGCCGGGATGCGGCGGGCTCGGTCTCGGAGTCCGGGTAGAGTTCGGACCGTGTCGACGAGTCCCGCCAGTCCCAGCACCTCCGACAGCGCCGATGCCCCGCTTCGTGCGGCGCTGCGCTACGGACTGATCGGTCTGGTCGTTTTGACGGTGCTGGCGGCGGCGATCGCCACAGCGCTGGCCGGCGCCGCCGGGCTGTGGGGTGCCCTGCTGGGCGCCGCGATCGGTGGGGGATTCATCCTGACCACAGCGGTGGTCGTGCTGCTCGGCGCGAAACTCCCGCCGTCCACCGCCGGGCTGATCATGCTGGTCAGCTGGGTCGGAAAGCTGCTGGTGGCGCTGATCGTGGTCGCGATTCTGCAGCGATTCGACTTCTACGACCGGGTGGCGCTGTTTCTGACCGTCGTGGGGGCCCTGGTCATTGTTCTGGGAGCCGAAACTTACGGTGTATTGCGACAGAAGACTCCCTATGTAACCATCACTGAACAGGGTGGAAAAGAGGACTCCGACCAGGGCTGACCAGCCTCTACGACAATTTGTCGTAGATTACATCGCCCCCGCTACACGTTGTCGTAGTTCTCTTGGTAAAGTATTGGTAAGCAAGCGACTATGCCAGGGGCGCCGACCCGGCCCGACCAGCTACCGCTATGCTACTGCCGTGCCGTGCTCGTAAAAGGGTTCGGTTCTGCATGTCGACGATGTCGCCGACACACGTACAGACGCCAGCGCGGATCGCCGCTACAGCTGCTGACGACCTCGAGCCGACCTCAGTCGACCCACATTGATCGTCAATGTCCGATCGAACCGCGGGAGCGAAAACTTCCCGCGGCCCGAACACGGGAGAGAACGCTGAGCGTCACTACCTTGGCCGCGGAGTTTCACGCGCCGTCGCTAACCGACTTCTTCCCTCCGGCGGTGCTGTTCGAAGGGACCCCCTTCGAACTCGATCGGCTGATGCTGGTCCGGCTCGTGATGACCGCCGTCCTGATCGCATTCTTGTTCCTGGCTTTCCGGACCCCGCGAATCGTGCCGAAACGGCTGCAGAACGTCGGCGAAATGGGCCTGGTCTTCGTCAAGGAGCAGATCTGTGACGAGATCCTCGGCAAGGAAAACGGCCGCAAGTTCTTCCCGCTCATCGCGACGATCTTCTTCACCGTCCTGTTCCTGAACTTCTCGGGTGTGATCCCCGGTCTGAACATCTCGTCGAACGCGCGTATCGGCATGCCGCTGGTACTGGCCGTGATCGCGTATATCGCGTTCAACTACGTGGGCATCAAGAAGTACGGCTTCTTCACCTATATGCGCAGCAGCATCGTCGTTCCGAATGTTCCGCCGGCCATGCACGTCCTGCTCATTCCGATCGAGTTCATTTCGACCTTCGTGCTGCGGCCCTTCACGCTGACCGTCCGTCTCATGGCCAATATGCTCGCCGGTCACATCATGTTGGTGCTGTTCTTCAGCGCGACCCAGTTCTTCCTCTTCGACGCGGACGCCTGGATGAAGGTGTTCTCGCCCTTCTCGTTGCTGGGCGGGCTCGCATTCACGCTGTTCGAACTGCTGGTCATTTTCCTGCAGGCCTATGTGTTCGCGTTGCTGACCGCCGTGTACATCAGCCTTGCCCAGCACGCCGACGAGCACTGACCGACGACCGGAACAACCGATAAGGACCTGCTGCACCACGCCGTCCGGCGGGTGAGCAACAGAAAGGGAATGGAAGACTCATGAGCCTCTCGTACCTGGCCCAGGAAGCTGCCACCAACGAATCCACGCTGAAGGGCCTCGGCGCTGTCGGCTACGGCCTGGCCGCCATCGGCCCGGGCATCGGCGTCGGTATCGTCGTCGGTAAGGCGATCGAGGGCATTGCCCGTCAGCCCGAACTCTCCGGCACCATCCGGACCAACATGTTCCTCGGCATCGCGTTCACCGAAGCCCTGGCGCTGATCGGTCTCGTCGCCGGCTTCATCTTCTGATTCCGATGAACGAGTTCATTCTGCTCGCAGCGGCTGAGGGAGAGGATGTGAATCCTCTCATCCCCGCGACGTACGACATCGTCTGGTCGGCGGTCTGCGTGGCGATTATCGCCTTCGTGGTCTACAAATACGCCGTTCCGCGCCTGATGAAGGTGCTGGACGAGCGCGCCGACAAGATCGAGGGTGGCATCGATCGGGCCGAGGCCGCGCAGGCCGAAGCCCAGGAGACGCTGCAGCAGTACCAGAAGCAGCTGGCCGACGCCCGCCTCGAAGCCGCGAAGATCCGCGAAGACGCCCGCACCCAGGGCCAGCAGATCCTCGCCCAGATGAAGGCCGACGCCCAGGCCGAGAGCGACCGTATCGTCGCGGCCGGGCACACCCAGCTGGAAGCCCAGCGCCAGCAGATCCTGACCGAGCTGCGTGCCGAGGTCGGCCGCACCGCGGTGGACCTGGCCGAGAAGATCATCGGGCAGTCGGTATCGGACGAGGCCAAACAGGCCGCGACGATCGAGCGATTCCTCGACGAGATCGACCGTTCGGACGCCGGTATCGGGGTCGGAAGGTAACGACGGAGGAGTGAAAACCATGTACGCAGCGAGCCGTGAGGCCAGCTCCCGGTCCAAGGAGGCGCTTCGGGCCGCGCTGACCGGAAGCAACGGTGTTGCGGCCACGACGGGGTCCGAACTGTTCGCCGTTGTCGACGTACTGGACGACCAGCGTCCGCTGCGTGTGGCGCTCGCGGACGTATCGGTGCCCGGTTCGGCCCGCGCCGAACTGAGCGAGCGGATCTTCGGGAGCCAGGTCAGCGCTGCCACTCAGGCGGTGCTGACCACTGCGGTCGCCCAGGACTGGTCGCGTGCCCGGGACCTGGTCGACACCCTGGTGCTGCTCGGTCAGCTGGCATACCTGGAATCGGCCTCCGAACAGGGCCGGCTGACCGCCGTAGAGGACGAACTGTTCCGCTTCGGCCGGATCATCGCCGACAACCCGGAGCTGGAACAGGCCCTGTCCGACCGCGCCGCCTCGGCGGCGGCCAAACGGGAACTGCTCGAGCGCCTGCTGTCCGGTAAGGCCGAGCCCATCACCCGGGCTCTCGCCGAACAGGTGGTGACCAGGCAGAACGCCGGGATCGGTGTGGCCTTCGACGAACTGTCCGACCTGGCCGCGGCCCGGCGCGAACAGATCGTGGCGCACGTCCGGTCGGCGATCGAGCTGACCGACTCCCAGCGTGAACGGCTGGGCGGCGCCCTGGCGCGTATCTACAACAAGGCTGTCACCGTGCATGTCGAGGTCGATCCCGAACTGTTGAGCGGGCTCGTCGTGCGCATCGGCGACGATGTGATCGACGGCAGCGCGATCGGCCGACTGGACCGGTTGCGCCGCTCGCTGACCTAGCGGCGGGGCGCCGGGCGCGGTCCGGCGTGAACCGCTCAACACCCCCGACATTCCAGACCAGAGACCGAGAGCAGGAAGAACATGGCGGAGCTGACGATCTCCTCCGACGAGATCCGTAGCGCGATCGAAAGCTACACCCAGAGCTACACCCCGGAAACCTCCATCGAGGAAGTCGGTGTCGTCACCGATACCAGTGACGGCATCGCGCACGTCAGCGGCCTGCCTTCGGCCATGGCCAACGAGCTGCTCGAATTCCCGGGCGGTGTGCTCGGCGTCGCGCTGAACCTCGAGGACCGTGAAATCGGTGCCGTCGTCCTCGGCGAGTTCGCCGAGATCGAAGAGGGCCAGCAGGTGCGGCGCACCGGCGATGTGCTCTCGGTCCCGGTCGGCGACAAATTCCTCGGCCGCGTCGTGAATCCGCTCGGTCAGCCGATCGACGGTCTGGGCGAGATCGAGGCCGACGACCGTCGGGTCCTCGAACTGCAGGCCGCCACCGTGCTGGAGCGTCAGCCGGTCGAGGAGCCGCTGGCCACCGGTATCACGGCCATCGACGCCCTGACCGCCATCGGCCGCGGGCAGCGCCAGCTGGTCATCGGCGACCGCAAGACCGGTAAGACCGCGGTCTGCATCGACGCCATCCTGAACCAGAAGGCCAATTGGGAGTCCGGCGACCCGACCAAGCAGGTGCGCTGCATCTACGTGGCGATCGGTCAGAAGGGTTCCACCATCGCGGGTGTCAAGGCCGCCCTCGAGGAGCACGGCGCGCTGGATTACACCACGATCGTGGCGGCCCCGGCCTCCGATTCCGCCGGCTTCAAGTGGCTGGCCCCCTACACCGGTTCGGCCATCGGCCAGCACTGGATGTACCAGGGCAAGCACGTCCTGATCGTGTTCGACGACCTGACCAAGCAGGCCGAGGCCTACCGCGCCATCTCGCTGCTGCTGCGCCGCCCGCCGGGCCGCGAGGCCTACCCGGGTGACGTCTTCTACCTGCACTCGCGTCTGCTGGAGCGTTGCGCCAAGCTCTCCGACGAGATGGGCGGCGGTTCGATGACCGGTCTGCCGATCATCGAGACCAAGGCCAACGACATCTCGGCGTTCATCCCGACCAACGTCATCTCCATCACCGACGGTCAGGTCTTCCTGGAATCCGACCTGTTCAACAAGGGTGTCCGTCCGGCGATCAACGTCGGTACCTCGGTCTCCCGTGTCGGTGGCGCCGCCCAGACCAAGGGTATGAAGAAGGTCGCCGGTTCGCTGCGTCTGGAAATGGCGCAGTACCGCGAGCTGGAAGCCTTCTCCGCGTTCGCCTCCGATCTGGACGCCGCCTCGCTGGCCCAGCTCGAGCGCGGTGCCCGCTGGGTGGAGCTGCTCAAGCAGGACCAGTACTCGCCGGTGGCGGTCGAGGACCAGATCGTTTCGATCTACCTGGTCGACGGCGGCTACTACGACTCGGTGCCCGTCGGTGACATCCGCCGGTTCAACACCGAGCTGCTCGAGGATCTGCACAGCAACGCCGCCGATGCCTTCAAGAGCATCGCGGGTGGCAAGGTGCTCGAGGGCGACGCCGCCGAGCAGATCAAGACCGCGACCGACAACTTCAAGCAGGGCTTCCTGGCCTCCGACGGCACCCGCGTGGTGAACGAACCGGGCGCCGACGAACTCGGGCACGAAGAGGTCGAATCGCTGTCGGTCACCCGCAAGCACGTCGAGAAGTAGACCGGGCGAACCATGCGCTGTTTTCCTGTAACGCCGCGAACGAAGGGAGTGTGAACCGCCGATGGCCAACTTGCGCGAGCTGCGCTCCCGTATTCGTGGTATCAACTCGATCAAGAAGATCACCAAGGCCCAGGAGCTGATCGCGACCTCGCGCATCTCCAAGGCCCAGGCCCGGGTGGCGGCCGCCAAGCCGTACTCGGAAGAGATCACCAAGGTGGTCGCGGAGCTGGCGAGTGCGTCGAAGAATCTGTCGCATCCGCTGCTCACCGAACGCCCGGACCCGAAGCGTTCCGCGGTGCTGGTGATCACCAGCGACAGCGGCATGTGCGGTGGTTACAACTCCAATGTGCTCAAGCGGGCCGAGGAGCTGATGACCACCCTGCGCGACGAGGGCAAGGAACCGGTGCTCTACGTCATGGGCAACAAGGGCCTGACGTACTACACCTTCCGCAACCGCCGGCCGGTCGCGTCCTGGACCGGGTTCTCGCAGCAGCCGAAGTACCCCGATGCCTCGGCGGCCTGCAACCATCTGGTCGAGAGCTTCATGGCCGGGTCCGCGGGGCAGGTTGCGGCGCCGGACGGCACCGGTGACATCGCGGGCGTGGACGAGGTCCACATCGTCTACACCCGATTCGTGAGCATGCTGACGCAGACCCCGGAGGTGCGCCGGATGGCGCCTATCCAGGTCTCCTTCGTCGACGAGAACTTCGACCTGGGCGCGGATATGCTGTCCGATTCGCCCACGGCCGAGGTGCACGCCCAGTACGAATTCGAGCCCGACGCCGATGTGCTGCTGGCGGCCCTGCTGCCCAAGTACATCAACACGCGGATCTACGCGTCGTTGCTCGAGGCAGCGGCATCCGAGTCGGCGGCTCGGCGCACCGCAATGAAGGCGGCCACCGATAACGCCAACGAATTGGCGAGTTCCCTGTCCCGGCAGGCCAACTCGGTGCGTCAGGCCAACATCACGCAGGAAATCAGCGAAATCGTCGGCGGCGTGAACGCCCTGGCGGCCAGCTCGGAACGCGACTGAGACGCAGGAAGAGAAACCAGAAATGACCGCAGCTGTTACTCGAGAAGACTCGAGCCGGACCGGCGCCGCCACGGGCCGCGTGGTCCGCGTCATCGGCCCCGTCGTGGACGTCGAATTCCCGCGGGGCTCCATCCCAGAACTGTTCAACGCCCTGGCCGCCGATATCGCCCTGAAGTCGGTCGCCAAGACGCTGACCCTCGAGGTCGCCCAGCACCTCGGTGACAACATCGTGCGCACCATCTCGATGCAGCCCACCGACGGCCTGGTCCGCGGCGCCGAGGTCCGTGACTCCGGCAAGCCGATCTCGGTGCCCGTCGGTGACGTCGTCAAGGGCCACGTGTTCAACGCCCTCGGTGACTGCCTCGACACCCCCGGCCTGGGCCGCGACGGCGAGCAGTGGGGTATCCACCGCAAGCCGCCGAGCTTCGACCAACTCGAGGGCAAGACCGAACTGCTGGAAACCGGTATCAAGGTCATCGACCTGCTGACCCCGTACGTGAAGGGCGGCAAGATCGGTCTGTTCGGTGGTGCCGGTGTCGGCAAGACCGTGCTGATCCAGGAGATGATCACCCGTATCGCGCGGGAGTTCTCCGGTACCTCGGTGTTCGCCGGTGTCGGTGAGCGCACCCGTGAGGGCACCGACCTGCACCTGGAAATGGAAGAGATGGGCGTCCTGCAGGACACCGCCCTCGTCTTCGGCCAGATGGACGAGCCGCCGGGCACCCGTATGCGGGTGGCCCTGTCCGCGCTGACCATGGCGGAGTACTTCCGCGATGTGCAGCACCAGGACGTGCTGCTGTTCATCGACAACATCTTCCGGTTCACCCAGGCCGGTTCCGAGGTCTCGACCCTGCTGGGCCGCATGCCCTCGGCGGTCGGTTACCAGCCGACCCTGGCCGACGAGATGGGTGAGCTGCAGGAGCGGATCACCTCGACCCGCGGCCGGTCGATCACCTCGCTGCAGGCCATCTACGTGCCCGCCGACGACTACACCGACCCCGCCCCGGCGACCACCTTCGCCCACCTGGACGCGACCACCGAGCTCTCCCGCCCGATTTCGCAGAAGGGTATCTACCCCGCCGTCGACCCGCTGACCTCGACCTCTCGTATCCTCGAGGCCTCGATCGTCGGCGACCGGCACTTCGCGGTGGCCAACGAGGTGAAGCGGATCCTGCAGAAGTACAAGGAACTGCAGGACATCATCGCCATCCTCGGTATGGACGAGCTCTCCGAAGAGGACAAGGTCCTCGTCGGCCGTGCCCGCCGGCTGGAGAAGTTCCTCGGCCAGAACTTCATCGTGGCCGAGAAGTTCACCGGCCAGCCGGGTTCGGTCGTGCCGCTGGAGCAGACCATCGACGACTTCGACCGGGTCTGCAAGGGCGAATTCGACCACTTCCCGGAGCAGGCGTTCAACAGCTGCGGTGGTCTCGACGATGTCGAGGCGGCCGCGAAGAAGATCGCCGGAAAGTAGTCCTTCATGGCGGATATGTCAGTTGATCTCGTCGCCGTCGAGCGGCGGCTCTGGTCGGGCCGGGCGACTTTCGTCAGCGCCCAGACCACCGAGGGACAGATCGGCATCATGCCCGGTCACGAACCGCTCCTCGGCCAGCTGGTCGAGGGCGGCACAGTGACCATCGTCGATACCGACGGCACCCGGATCGTGGCCGCGGTCCACGGCGGCTTCTTCTCGGTCACCGCCGATACGGTGCGGGTCTTGGCGGAGTCCGCCGAGTTCTCCACCGAGGTCGATGTCGCGGCCGCACGTCAGGTGCTGTCCGACGGATCGGCGTCCGCGCAGGCCCAGCTGGCTGCACAGGGCCGGGTCCGCGCGGTGGAACAGGCCGGCGCGGCGTCCTGATCTCCTGCGGGAGCACAACAGAATGATCTCGGCTCCGGCCGGCGACGAGGATTCGTCGCCGGCCGGAGCCGTTTCGCCGGTGCCCCGGTTCATACCGGCGTTGCCCGCGGGCGCCTCCGGGATCGATGACATCGCATTATCCGAGACATCCCCGTGCCATTTGTAAACTGGTTCATGGTTGAATGGCCGCGGGTGCATCTGCCGGTCCGATTCGGCGATCGCCTCGGATGAGCGAAGGGATGTGCAGCATTGCAGACCGGGATGGTGCTTCTGATCATTCTGGTGCTCGTGCTGGTCGCATTGGCTCTGGTTTCTACTTATCGGCTGGCCATGTTGCGGCGCGGCGGCACCGCGGCCATTCTGCGCGTACTCCCGGCTCGCGGCGGGGAACGCTGGCGCCACGGCGTCATCCGCTACGACGAGGATCACCTCGTCTTCTTCAAACTCACGAGCCTCAAACTCGGCGCCGATTCGGTGATCCGTCGCCGCGGTATCGAGATCGGTGAACGCCGCCGCCCGCAGGGTGACGAGCACGACATCATGACCGAGGAAATCGCGGTGATCGGGGTATCCGATCGCAACGGCGACTATGAGCTGGCGCTGGACCGCGCGGCGCTGACCGCTTTCCTGTCCTGGGTCGAGTCCAGGCCCTCGGAGCGGGCCCGCCGGTTGCGCGGTCACTGAAGCCCGGCGGCCGGTTGTGTGCCCGGCCTCCTGTCGGCGGCGGCGCAAATGCGCATCCGCCGCAACCCCCTCCTCGTCCGGACGGACGTTAGGGTGGGTTCTGTGAGCGTGCACCTGACGCGGATCTACACCCGCACCGGCGACGACGGGACCACCGGTCTCAGTGATTTCTCCCGGGTGCCGAAAACCGATCCGCGCCTGGTCGCCTACGCCGACTGCGACGAGGCCAATGCCGCCCTCGGGGTCGCCATAGCTCTCGGCGGTCCGGATCCGGAACTGGCAGCGGTCCTGCGCGGGGTCCAGAACGACCTCTTCGACGCGGGCGCCGATCTGTCCACTCCGGTGGTGGAGCACCCGAAGTATCCGCCGCTGCGTATCACCGCGCGCTATATCGAACGCCTGGAACAGTGGTGTGACCGGTTCAATGCCGAGCTGGCTCCGCTCGACTCGTTCATCCTGCCCGGCGGGACCCCGCTCGCCGCGCTGCTGCACACCGCACGCACGGTCGTCCGGCGCGCCGAACGTTCGGCGTGGGCGGCTGTGGAAGCACATCCCGGCGACACGAGCGTCCTGCCGGCCAAATATCTCAACCGGCTGTCCGATCTGCTGTTCATCCTCAGCCGCTACACCAATCCCGGCGGTGATGTGCTCTGGCGGCCCGGTGGTGGCCGGACGAACGAGGGCGGGGCGGCGACTGCGGACGAAGCGGGCGCGGGTACTGCCCCCGAAAGCTGACGGATTCCGTCGTAACGGTGGAGACTGCTGCTGGCGATCGGGTTGCCGAGTCGCCGCGCGCGAGGGTTCGGCGTTGTCTCGACCGGCAGCGTGATGTGATCGTTGGCGCTCTATCCTTGCACTCACTGGTGCGCCGAATACTCGGAGAGGCGGCATGGAACGGTTTTTGGTAACTGGCGGCAACCGGCTGGTCGGTGAGGTCTCGGTGGGAGGCGCCAAGAACAGCGTCCTGAAACTTATGGCCGCTGCTCTGCTCACCGAAGGCAAGACCACCATCACGAACTGTCCGGACATCCTCGACGTGCCCCTGATGGCCGAGGTACTGCGCGGTCTCGGCTGTGATGTCGAGATCTCCGGCGATGTGGTGACGATCGACACGCCGGCCGAACCCAAGTACCACGCGGATTTCCCGGCGGTGACCCAGTTCCGTGCCTCGGTCTGTGTCCTCGGCCCGCTGATGGCCCGCTGTAAACGCGCCGTGGTGGCGCTGCCCGGTGGCGACGCCATCGGTTCCCGGCCCCTCGATATGCACCAGGCCGGGCTGCGGCTGCTCGGGGCCACCAGCGAGATCGAGCACGGGTGCGTGGTCGCCCGGGCCGACGAGCTGCAGGGCGCGCGCATCCGGCTGGACTTCCCGTCGGTCGGCGCCACCGAGAACATCCTCATGGCCGCGGTGCTGGCACAGGGAGAGACGGTCATCGACAACGCCGCGCGCGAACCCGACATCGTCGACCTGTGCACCATGCTCACCCAGATGGGCGCACGCATCCGCGGTGCGGGTACCTCGGTGCTCACCATCCACGGAGTGAAACGGCTGTCGCCGATCACGCACCGGGTGATCGGCGACCGGATCGTCGCGGCCACCTGGGGTATCGCCGCCGCCATGACGATGGGCGATGTGCGGGTGACCGGGGTCAATCCCCAGCACCTGGCATTGGTCCTGGACAAACTGCGGTCGGCCGGAGCGCGGATCTCGTTCGAACCCGAGGGTTTCCGGGTCGTACAGCCCGACCGCCCGCGCGCGGTCAACTTCTCCACCCTGCCGTTCCCCGGCTTCCCCACCGATCTGCAGCCGATGGCCATCGGCCTGGCGGCGATCGCGGACGGCACCTCGATGATCACCGAGAACGTCTTCGAAGCACGCTTCCGGTTCGTCGAGGAGATGATCAGGCTCGGCGCCGATGCCCGGACCGATGGTCATCATGCGGTGGTTCGCGGTATCCCCCGGCTCTCCAGCGCACCGGTGTGGTCCTCCGATATCCGCGCCGGTGCCGGGCTCGTCCTCGCGGGCCTCGTCGCCGACGGAGTGACCGAAGTGCACGACGTTTTCCACATCGACCGCGGTTATCCGGACTTCGTCGAGAAACTCCAGGCGCTCGGAGCCGGCGTCGAACGGGTAGGAGTGGGAACCTGACCGTTCCCGGCGGCCCGGGCCCGAATACGGTCTCGGAAACAGTCGCTGAAAAGTCGCTTTGACCAGGCGATTTGACATTGAATTAGATGCCACGTAACTTTATCCAAGTCAGAGCGACACGGACACCGACCCGGGGCCCGGAGCGAGGCGGAAACGCCGAGCCGGAGGGACCAGGGAAACGAGGTAGGACGAGGAGCGCCTGGCGATCACACTGGCTCGACCGGGACGCCGATTTGCAATCGGGAAAACGGATGAGCTAAGCTTGAGAAGTTGCCTCACCGATCGAATGGCTTAAAGCCACTAGATGGT
>NZ_BDBX01000086.1 GCF_001613205.1 Nocardia sienata NBRC 100364
GCTGTGGGCGCGTGAGAATATCGGCCGCCGACCGGTTCACGACCGGTCGGCGGTACGACGGCGGTCCGGAGCCTAACGGCTGCGGCGGCTCTTCTTACGCGGCGGCGGCAAAAGCCCTTCCGCCCGGAGTCGGGCGGCGTGTTCGGCCAGCGCCTCCACCAGCGCGCCCACCTGGGCGACCTCCGGCTGCACATCGACGCGCAGGCCGAACTCCACCGCGGTCTCGGCGGTTTTCGGGCCGATGCAGGCCACGATTGTGCGGGCGTGCGGTTTACCGGCGATACCGACCAGGTTGCGGACCGTGGAGCTCGAGGTGAACAGCACGGCGTCGAAGCCGCCGGTCTTGATCATCTCGCGGGTTTCCGCGGGCGGCGGAGAGGCCCGCACGGTGCGGTAGGCGGTGACATCGTCGATCTCCCAGCCGCGTTCGCGCAGTCCTTCGGCCAGGGTCTCGGTAGCGATATCCGCGCGCGGCAACAGGACCCGGTTCACCGGATCGAACACGTCGTCGTACGGGGGGAAGTCGGCGAGCAGGCCGAGTGAGGACTGCTCCCCGCTGGGCAGCAGTTCCGGGTTGATACCGAAAGAACGCACCTTCTCGGCGGTGGCCTCGCCGACGCAGGCGATCTTCACACCGGAGAACGCGCGGGCGTCGAGACCGAATTCGGCGAACTTCTCCCAGACCGCGCGCACAGCGTTGGTGGAGGTGAAAACCACCCACTGGTAGCGACCGTCCACCAAACCCTTGACCGCGCGTTCCATCTGCGCGGGGCTGCGCGGCGGTTCCACCGCGATGGTCGGCACTTCCTTGGGGATGGCGCCGTGGGTGACCAGCCGTTCGCTCATCTCGCCGGCCTGGTCCTTGGTCCGCGGTACGAGCACGGTCCAGCCGTACAGCGCCCGCGACTCCCACCACGACATCTTCGACCGCTGCGCGACCGCCTTGCCGATGGTGACCACCAGCGGGCCGACCAGCTCGGAGGCGGCGTTGTTCAGGGTGGCCAGGGTGGCTTCGATGGTGCGCTGCTGGCGGGTGGTGCCGCGGACGGTGACCGCGACCGGGGTCTGCGGGGCCATGCCGTGTTCCACCAGCGCGCTCGCGGTTTCGGCCAGATGGCCGGAGGTGGCGTGCAACACCAGCGGCCCGGGCGCGGCGGCCAGGGCGGGCCAGTCCACCTCGCCCCGGACGTCGGCCTCGGTGTGACCGGAGCCCAGCGCGATACCGGCGTAGCTGGGCACCGCCGAGCCCGACGGCAGCCCGGGCAGCACCTCGAAGACGATATGCGAACGGGTGACCGTGGTGACCTCGGCGATCACCGCGTCGGTGGTGAGCGGGTCACCGGAGACCACCCGCACCACGTCGTGGCCGGCCTTGGCCTCGGCGATCAGCGTTTTGGCGACCTCGGCGGGTTCACCGAGGGCGGGCCGGACATCGACCGAGCGCTCCCCGTCGGCTTCCGGTTCGACCTCGGTGCCGATCAGGGCGAGCACCCCGGCGTCCACATCGGGATCGGTGAACGCGAGGGTGGCCCGGCACAGCACTTCGCGCGATCGGGTGGTCAGCAATGCCGGGTCCCCCGGGCCCGATCCGACGAACAGGATCCGCCCCGGATGCTTCTTGCTGGCTCGACTCATCGGTTGTTCTCCATTGGACTGGGTTCGGTGAAGTCCGTGTCGGTGCTCGTTCCCGCGGCAGCGGCGCTCGGTTCCGTGGCGGCGGTGCCGCCTGATCGCGCTGCGGCGGTGCTCGTTCCCACCGGGGTGGTGTTGTCTCCGGCTCTCTCGAGAGCCGGTTGCGCGGTGCCGGGTTCGGCGGCGAGTAGCTCGCGGGCACCCAGCTCCAGCAGTTCGCGGGCCAGTGCGCGGCCGAGTTCGGCGGCCTCGGCCGGTGCACCCACCGTCGAGGCCCGTATCACATCGGAACCGTCGAACGCGGCGACACAGCCGCGCAGCGACAGTTCCTCGACGATGCGCCCGTCGTCGTCCAGAGATTCGACGATTTCGGCGATCGCTCCGACGGGTGCGGTGCAGCCCGCCTCGAGTTCGGCGAGCAGCGCCCGTTCCGCGGTGACGGCCGTTCTGCTGGCGGCGTCGTCGAGGACGGTGAGCAGCTCGATCAGGTCGGTGTCGTCGGCGCGGCATTCGACCGCCAGCGCACCCTGCGCGGGCGCCGGCAGCATCTGCACGGGTTCCAGCGCTTCGGTGACGGCATCCAGCCGGCCGATCCGGGCCAACCCGGCGCGGGCGACCACGACGGCGTCCAGTTCGCCTTCGGCGACCTGACGCAGCCGGGTGTCGAGATTGCCGCGCAGCGGCCGGATCTCCAGGCCCAGGCCCAGGGCCAGCAGCTGCGCCACCCGGCGCGGCGCGGAGGTGCCGACCACCGCGCCCGGCGGTAGCTCACCGAGCACCAGGCCGTCACGGGCGACGAGCGCGTCGCGCGGGTCCTGGCGCGGCGGCACCGCGGCGAGCGCGAAACGGTCGTCGCCGGCGGTGGGTAGGTCCTTGTACGAGTGCACCGCGATATCGATGTTCGCGGCGGCGAGTTCGGCGCGCAGCGCACTGGTGAACACGCCCACCCCGATCTCGGCGACCGGGTCGGCGGACAGATCGCCGGGCGTTTCCACGATCACCAGTTCCGCCGGCTGCCCGGTCGCGATCAGCGCGTCCCGCACATTCCCGGCCTGGGTACGCGCGAGCAGGCTGCCGCGGGTGCCGATCCGCCACGGGCGCCGGCCCGCGCCGGGCCCCCCGGCGCCCGCGGCCGCTGCCGCGTCCGAGCCCTGCAGGATGGTCATGTCGACTGCTCCTGTTCCTCGTCGTGGCCGCCGGGTGTGAAATCGTCGGCCAGCGCTACTTCGCCGTCCAGGCCCATCCAGCCGGCGCCGTTGTGTTCGGCTCGGCTGATCTCCATGGGCGCAGCGACCGCCTGGGCCGATCCGGGTGTCAGTTCGAACAGTTCGCGCAGCGCTTCGGCGTAGCTGTCGCCGCCGGGGGTGCTGGCCAGTTGTTTGACCCGAACTGTCGGCGCGTGCAGCAGTTTGTCCACCACCCGCCGCACGGTGCGTGCGACCTCGTCGCGTTCGGGGTCGGCCAGCCGCGGCAGCCGCGAATCCAGTCGCAGCAGTTCGGCCTCCACCACCTCGGCGGCGCGCTGGCGCAGTGCGGCGACGGTCGGCGTGACCTCGGCCATACGCTGTCCGGCCAGGTACTTGGCCAGTTCCTCGGCGACGATGGCGCGGGCGGCGGCGGTATCCCCGGCCGCGGCACCGGCGGCCGGGTCGTGCTGCAGGGTCTCGATATCGATCACCGTGACGCCGGGCAGTCCCGCCACCGCGTGGTCCACATCCCGGGGTAGGCCCAGATCGCAGAACACCATCGGGCGGCCCGCCCCACGATCGGGGTCCGACAGCGCGTTGTGCGCATCGGCCAGCGTGACCACCGACCCCACCGCGCCGGTGCAGGTGACCACCACATCGGCCACCGACAGCGCGTCGGCGAGCCGGGACAGTTCATGGGCCTGTGCCGCCACTCCGTGCGACTCCGCGGTCGCGGCGAGCCGCTGGGCACGTTCGATGGTGCGGTTGACCACCAGGATCCGCCCGATCCCGGCGCGGGCCAGATGCGCGACCGACAGCCCGCCCATGGCGCCGGCGCCGATCACCGCGGCCGTGCGGCCGGCCAGCGGCCCCAGGACCGTGGTCGCCCGATCCAGCGCCACCGACACCACCGAGGCGCCGGCCCGGTCGATCCCGGTTTCCGAATGCACCCGCTTACCGACTCGCAGCGCCTGCTGGGAGAGTTCGTGCAGCGTCCGGCCGACGGCCTGCTGAGCGTCGGCGGTGGTGTAGGCGCTGCGGATCTGGCTGAGCACCTGCTGCTCGCCGACCACCATCGAATCCAGTCCGCTGGCCACCGCGAACAGATGCTCGGCGGCAGCCTCGCTGTAGCGCACATAGGCGTGGCGGGTCAGTTCCGGCATCGGCAGCCCGGAATGGTCGGTCAGCAACTCACCGACATCGGCGAGCCCACCGTGGAACGCGTCGACCACCGCGTAGATCTCCACCCGGTTGCAGGTGGAGACGATCATGGCTTCGGAGATATGGCTGGAGGCCAGCATGCGGTCGATCAGCTTGGGCCGATCGGCATCGGTGATCGCCACCTTCTCCAACATCGCGACCGGCGCGCTGCGATGTGAGATCCCGACGAGAAGAACGCTCATGGTGTGACCACCGATCCCTTGCTGGTTGGCTCCGTTGCCGTATGCGAGGTCGTCTGGGCGGCCTGCGCCGCACAGTGGGACAGCCCGGCGGAGCCCGGCGTCGAATGCGCGGGCATCCGGCGAGCGATCCGGCCGGAGCCGTTCAATGGATGGGCGGACGGCACGGCATTACCGGTTACAACGCCGCCCGCGGTGGGATCGTTTTCCGCTTCGGACGCGTTCTCCACCACATCCGCGGTGCTCACGCCGTCGCCCCGTCCGGTGCCGGGCTCCTCCGGGTCGGCGTTGCGCACCCGCTCGAACGACAGCATCTGCATCTCCACCGCCAGATCCACCCGGCGTAACTCCACACCCGGCGGTGCGGTCAGCGGGCAGAGCGCGAAACTCAGAATGGACTGCACCCCGGCGGCGACGAGTTCGTCGCATACCTGCTGGGCGGCGTCGTCGGGTACCGCGATCACCGCGATGGTCGGGCGCAGTACCGCGATACCGTCGGTGAGCCCGGCCGCGTCGCGTACCCGCAGGCCCTCGACATCGCGGCCGATCACCTCGGGGTCGTTGTCGAAGACCCCCACCACCGCGAAGCCGCGTCGCCGGAACCCGCGATAGCCGACCAGCGCGCGCCCGAGATTGCCGGCGCCGACCAGGACCACCCGATGCCCACCGGACAGCCCGAGCACATCTTCGATCCGGGCCCGCAGCCGCGCCACGTCGTAGCCCACACCGCGAACGCCGTTGGGGCCCAGGAACGACAGGTCCTTGCGCAATTTCGCGGAATTGACACCCGCCGCGACAGCCAGTTCCTCACTGGATACGATGGCCACACCGTCATCGGTCAGCAAAGCGAGCACCCGGAGGTAGGTGGCCAGCCGCGCCACCGTAGCCTGGGGGATGCCCTTCTGCAGTGTGCGGGTGGTGACGTTGGGAGCATCGCCGGAGACGTCGCGCGTCTCATGGTGCTCTGTCACGTCCTGGCTCCTCGTCCCCGACCGAAGCGGCCCGGGTGCTCGGCGACCTCCGTTGCGGTCCATGCGCCGATGACGGGGTCGGATATGGGTTGATTCACCTGCTACCGGCGGCCGGATACTCGCCCCGGCCTGCGGTTCGCGTGCCACCACCGTAACTGCTTGTGAACCCATGCACAAAGTCGGTGAAATTCGCCTCATTTTGTGCCGCGACCCGACCTTGTACGATCCCCGGCCGGAATTCGGACACCGTCAACGATTCAGATCGGCCCGCAAGCGGGTCTCGTCCACATCGAAATAGCTGTGTTCCCGGCCGTCGAGCAGCACCACCGGCAGCCGGTCACCGTATTCGGCGCGCAGCCCGGGGTCGCTGCCCGCGACCGCGTCCACATCGACGCTGCCGACCTCGATACCGAATTCCGCGCAGATCACCCGCAGCTGTTCCAGAGCCCGCTCGCACATACCGCAGCCCGCGCGGGTCAGCAGGGTCACCTCGTGCTTCGTGGAGTTCGTCATGACCTTTATTCAACCCGCCCGCCGGCCGGACGCGGCGGGCTGTCGCGCGTCCCGGGGCCGGCGGCCGCCCCGGGCATGCCGCCACATTCGCTCCGGCCGTGCCCGGCCTGTGGATGGGCTCCGGTCGACAGTACCCATTAGTGTGGACGTGATTCGCGCGAACAGGCGGAGGTACTGGTGCCGGAACGATCGAAGGTGGGGAAATCCGGATTCATCGCGGGCCGGTTCGGGGAACTTCCGGTCAGATGGAATCTGGGCCCGCTCGGACAGGGCCTGTCCGAGCAGCTGGCGCGTATTTCGCGCAGTCCGTTCGGACCCAGTGAAGAGGAGGTCCGCGCCAATGTCGCCGGTGAGGCCAGCGCGGATGCCGCACTGGCCCTGCAGGACGCCGAGCGGGCGGCCGTCGGCGCCCCGCCGGAGGTTCCGCGTGACCTCACCGCTGCGGCTTTTTTCGACGTGGACAACACCATGGTGCAGGGCGCGTCGATCGTGCATTTCGCCCGGGGCCTGGCCGCGCGCAAATATTTTCGCAGCGCCGACCTGGTCGATATCGCGTGGAAGCAGGTGAAGTTCCGGATCACCGGCAAAGAGAGCAGCACCGATATGGCCACCGGTAAAGAGAAGGCGCTGGAATTCATCGCCGGGCGCTCCACCGCCGAACTCGCCGCGCTCGGCGAGGAGATCTACGACGAGATCATCGCCGACAAGATCTGGCCCGGCACCCGGGCGCTGGCGCAGATGCACCTCGACGCCGGCCAGCAGGTGTGGCTGGTGACCGCCACTCCCGTCGAACTCGCGCAGGTGATCGCCAAACGCCTCGGTCTCACCGGAGCCCTGGGCACCGTGGCCGAAAGCGTCGACGGAAAATTCACCGGCCGTCTGGTCGGCGATATTCTGCACGGCCTCGGTAAGGCGCACGCCGTCCGCGCCCTGGCCATCCGCGAGGGCCTCAATCTCAAACGCTGCACCGCCTACTCCGACAGCCACAACGATGTGCCCATGCTGTCACTGACCGGCACCGCGGTCGCGATCAACCCGGATTCCGATCTGCGCGAGGTCGCCAAGGCCCGCGGCTGGGAGATCCGCGATTTCCGCACCGGCCGCAAAGCCGCCAAGATCGGCGTGCCCACGGCACTGGCCCTGGGCGCCGCGGGCGGAGCGGTCGCCGCCGCGGTAACCCGCCGCAAAGGTGTCCACTGATCTGCGGGGAACCCGGCCCGGCGGCCGGGCCACTCACCCCATGAAGACGTTGCGGCGTTTGACCAGAAGTTTGTACAGGGTCTGCTGGATGGTTTCGCGGACCTGGTCGGTCACCTCGAACATGAGCATCGGGTCGTCGGCATCCTCGGCCTGATACTCGGCGGTGCTGACCGGGGTACCGAATTCGATGTACCACTTCGAGGGCAGCGGGAGCGCGCCCAGCGGGCCCAGATGCGGAAACGTGGGGGTCACCGGGAAGTAGGGCAGGCCGAGGAGCCGGGCCAACGGCTTGATATCGGCGATCTTCGGGTAGATCTCCTCGGACCCCACGATCGAGCACGGGATGATCGGCACTCCGGCGCGCACCGCCGCGGCGACGAACCCGCCACGCCCGAATCGCTGCAGTTTGTACCGGTCGGCGTACTTCTTGCCGACACCCTTGAACCCTTCGGGGAAAACACCGGTGAGTTCCCCGGCGCTCAGCAGCCGTTCGGCGTCGGGGCGGCAGGCCAGGGTGTGGCCGGCTTTACGGGCCAGGCTGCCCACCATCGGCATCTCGAAGACCAGATCGGCGGCCAGCAGGCGCAGGGCGCGTTGTTTGGGGTGATGGTCGTGCACCGCCAGTTGCAGCATGAGCCCGTCGAGCGGGACCGTGCCGGCGTGGTTGGCCACGATCAGGGCACCCCCGACCTCGGGTACGTTCTCCATCCCACTGGTCTGCACCCGGAACCAGTTGTCTGCCAGCGGGCGCAGGGCCGGTAGCAGTACCGATTCGAGCAGATGCTCGTCGAATCCGAATTCGTCGACCTGGTAGTCGCCGGTGAGCCGGCGCCGGGCGAATTCGGCGGTACGCCCGATCTGCCGACCGAGGGCGTCGCGCATCAGCTCGGTGAGCGAGCGCGGTGCGGCGGGGGTGGGCGGGGTGAGACGGTCGGTCAGCGAGGTCACCGACCGGTCGGCAGAACCGGTCCAGTTACGTGTCGCGGGCCGTGGCCGCGGCACGGTAGCGAGGTCCTGCAGTCTGATGACTTTGGCGACGTCGTTCATGTATGTGCTCCCGTACCGGCCTTGATGAGGCCGAGCAGTTTGTTTTCTGCGGCGTCGATCCACGCTGGATCGACCACGGGCCGCGACGCTGCGCCCCCGGTGAAGTCGTCGAACGCCTGTACCGTCGTCCAGCGCGGTTCGAACCCGAGTTCGCCGCGCATACGCGTCGTGTCCAGACCACAACCGAAGAGAAAGTAATCGAGCTGTTCGGAGCTGAAATCACGCATCACCGGACTCATCAGGGTCCGGCCGACGGTGCGGAACACCGACCAGGGTACCGGCATTGCGACCCGACCGGAACGACGGACCGCCTGGGAAAGTGTGAGGGCGCCGTCACCGGCCACATTGAAAGTGCCGCCCGGGCCGAACCGGACGGCGTGGACCAAGGCGGCGACCGCGTCTTCCTCGTGGAGAAACTGCATACGCGCGTCCCGGCCGAGCACGGTCGGGGTGATCGGCGAACGCAGCAGTTGCCCCGCCCGGGCGCCCAGGCCGGGTCCGACCATGGGCGCCAGGCGCAGGGTGAGCACGGTGATATCGGGACGGCGCCGGGCCAGACCGCGGGCGAAGCCCTCGATCTCGATCATGTCCCGGGCGAACCAGCCCGATGGCGGCCTGCGAGCGCTCATCTCCTCCGTGAATTGCGCGGGGTCCTTGGCACTTCCCCCGTATACCCCGGAACTGGAACGTGACACCACCCGGCGCACGGTCGGCGATTTCTGGCAGACGGCGAACAGCTGCATCGCCCCGAGGACGTTCATATCCTTCATCGCGGCGCGCCCGCCGCCCGAGGGCGGCTGCGACAGCACCGCGGTGTGCACCACGGTATCGACCTGGTAACGCTCGAAAATCTTGCGGATCAGCGGGTTCCGGATATCGGCACGTACGAATTCGGCGCGCCCCATCCGGCGGCGCAGCGGCGGCGCGGGGGTGAGTACGTCGACCGCGACGACCCGCTCGATCTCGGGGTCGGAAACGAGCCGGCACACGACATTGCCACCGAAGTATCGACTGGCGCCGGTCACCAGTACGACCTTGGGCTTGTAGCTGCCGTTCGCTTCAGTGTCCACCTGCACCGGACCGTCCCACCTCGAGCATCGAGCCCCCGCTCAATAGTTCCGACTACCAGCCTAACGACCGGCGTAGTCACCACCGGCTTCTTAACGGGGACCTAACCCCGATTTCAGTTGGAGGAAACGCGACGAAACCCGCTACCGAATGGTAGCGGGTTCCGCCGGAGACGTTGCGCGGTTGCGCTTACTTGCCGAGTTTGCGCCGCTGCACGCGGGTACGACGAAGCAGCTTGCGGTGCTTCTTCTTCGACATGCGCTTGCGGCGCTTCTTGATCACAGAACCCATAGGGTGTCCTCGCGTTCTCTCCTCGGCGCGTCTCGCGCTCGCTTACGTCAACTGTCCGGTCGTATGCCCGGTTGCTCGCGGCTGAATCTCAGCCCTGGAGGCGGCGGCCCCGCGCGGCCACAAAGAGAGGCAGCGCGCCGCCGATCCAACACAGCGAGCGTTGATGTTACCGGCCCGCTCCCGCGAGCCGGTAACCGCCTTCACCCGGCATCGAAATAGGACGTTTCCAGATAATCGTGCACCGCCTTGGCGTGTACCCGGAATGATCTCCCGACACGAACCGCCGGTAGCTCTCCCGAGTGCACCAGCCGGTACACCGTCATCTTGGAAACTCTCATCAAATTCGCCACCTCGGCGACGGTGAGGAATTGCGTACCACCACCGAGTATTGATTGTCCTGGCGACGAACCACCGCCGCTGTTAGCGGACATCTTGTTCGAAGACATCATCGCACCACTGACCTCCGGCACGTCCGCGCCGCCGGCTTCCCCACCAGCGGAACAGACACGCACGTGCTCCTTGAAGCTTAGCGGGACCAGTGGGATTACTGCGACGGGAGTGAGAAATCAGGTTCATACGCTGGGGGTCAGGAGGTCATTCCGTGGTCGCGCCCTGTTCGGCGGAACGCTGTTTGGCCGCGTGCAATGCCTCCAGGAACGCCGACCGCAGACCCGCGCGCTCGAGTTCGCGCACCGCCGCCGCGGTGGTTCCGGCCGGGGAGGTGACCGCCGCGCGCAGATCGACCGCGCTCTGACCCGACTCCGCGAGCATGGCCGCCGAACCGAGCATGGTCTGGGTGACCAGTTGCGCCGACACATCGCGGGTGAGGCCCAGCCCGACACCCGCCTCGACCATCGCCTCGACCACCAGGAAGAAATACGCCGGTCCCGAACCCGATACCGCGGTCACCGCGTCCATCTGTGATTCGGCGACCACGCACACCTGCCCCACCGAACTCAGCAGCTCGGTGACCAACTCCAGCTGCTCGGCCTTGGCGTAGCGGCCGGCGGCCAGCACGCTCATGCCCGCGCCGACCAGCATGGGCGTATTCGGCATGACCCGCACCACGGGGAATCCCGCGGGTAGTTTGGCCTCCAGTCGCGCCGTCGGCACCCCGGCCGCCAGCGAAACCAGAATTTGATCACGGTCGCCGCCCAGATCGGCCTTACCGAGTTCGGTGAGCACGGCATCCACATCACCCGGTTTCACCGCGACCACCAGAAGGTCGGCACCCACCGCGGCATCGTCGACCGCGTCGGTCACCCGCACCCCGAACCGGGTCGCGAGCAGTTCTGCCCGGTCGGCGTGCGTTTCGACCACCACCAAGTCTTTGACGGCCCCTCCGGCCTCCAGCAGGCCGGCAATGAGGGCCTCCCCGATCCGGCCGCCACCGATCACCGCAATTCGTGTCATGGGCGCCATTGTTCTTGGCACACTCTCGGCAGCGGGGCCCGGGGCCCGTAATCACCTCTTCGGGGAGGGCAGCAGGGCCAGCTGGCGGCTCTGGGCGACCAGGGCACCTGTGGAGTCGACGACGATCTGGTCGGAATCGAACATCCCACCGCCGACCTCATGCGTGGTGGCGACGACGCGCAACCAGCCGGGCGCGGGCCGCCGCCGGAGATAGGTGGTCATCTGCACGGTCGGGGACCAACCGAAATAGCCGAGATTGGTGGGGACCGGCGGGCACATATCGGCCGCCATCATCGCGATATAGGACGCGATCTCGGGATCGGCCTGATCGGCCGGGCGCGGACGCAGCCACATCCGCAGCCGGGGTTCGCCGTGGGCGTTGTCGATGAACGGCGCCCATTCGCGGTCCAGGAAGGCGTCCATGCCCCGGGCCACGTGCACGATCCGGCCCATCGACGACCCCGGTTCGTAGCCGATGGCATCGGCGGTCGGTTCCACCGGCAGATCGGTGTGCTCCGGGGTGTAGAGAGGCGGCCGCTCCGGACCATCCAGGTGACCGAAGGTGAACGCGGTACGGACCAGCGGCCGGCCGCGCTGCACCAGCGTCACGTCCACGAGGCAGATCTGGCGGCCCACCTTGCGGACCGTCACGTCGTAGAGCACCTCACCCGGCTCCGGGGCGCCGAGGAAATCGGTACTCCCCGACAGCGGAGCCATGGTCGCGCGTTCCGGCTCCACCGTGCGCAGCCAGCGGCTCGCGGCGGCCGCCGAACCGGCGACCATGGTCCCGCCGTGCACCTTCGGGCCGATCGTCCAGATATCGTCGATGACACCGCGATAACGCCCGTCACCCGGTTCGTCGGCGGCGAGCTCGGTCAGGGAACACACCCGGCGGAACGGGGCGTCGGTGGACGCCGAACCCAGCTCGGCGTGCAGTTCCGTCTCCGTCGTCATGGGTACTCCTTCTCCTCGGCCCGGTAACCGTTCCGCGGGTGCGTACTGCCGGTCGATCTTGGTACAGCGAGCTCACCCGCGTACAGCCGGACCGGTGGACAGGGGTGGGAACCGGCCGTCCGGAGACCGGCGACCGTCGAGCACTCACAGCGCCGTGAACCTACCCGGGCCGGTCGAGGTGCACGCCCCCATACACCTTCCGTCTTCTCCGGATGGTCTGCGCTCGTGGCCGGGGTCACGAGCGTGCCGGAGGTGGCGTCATGAACACGGATCAACGGGTCTCGATCGCGCTGGGGTCGGGCTGGGAGCTGTTCGCCGGGTTCAGGTGGGTCCGCGCGAACGCGAGGGTGCGGTCCAGCATGTCCGCGCGGGCCGCGGTGGTGCGGGCGTCCTGGGTGTTGATCTCGGCGACGGCGTGACCGGTGAACCCGTTGCGGACCAGCATGGCGCACACCGCCGCGCACGGCTGGGTTCCCGCGCCGGGAACCAGATGTTCGTCGTGGGCGGCGCCGCGGCCGTCGGCCAGATGCAGGTGGCTCAGGCCCCGGCCCATCCGCGTGACCAACGCCAGCGCATCGGCTCCGGCGGTGGCGGTATGGGACAGGTCGAGGGTGTAGTGCCGGAATCCGATATCGGTGGGGTCGTAGCCGGGGCTGAACGCGGTGAGCGAGAGACCGGGGCCGCCGCGGCGTTCCAGGCGCTGGATATCGCGGGCCCGGCGGGCGAAGAGCCGGTCGGCCCGCATGGGGAACATGTTCTCGACCGCGACGGCCACCGAACTGCCCTCTTCGAGCTCGCTCACCTGATCGGCGAAGCCCTCGGAATAGCGGCGCTGCCAGCGGAACGGGGGATGCACCACCACGGTATCGGCGCCCAGGGCCTCGGCCGTGCGCACACTGCGTTCCAGTTTCGCCACCGGGTCGGCGCCCCAGACACGCTGGGAGATGAGCAGGCAGGGCGCGTGCACCGCGAGTACCGGCACCGAGTACTTGCGCGCGTAACCGCGCACGGTGGTGATGCTCTGACTGGCCGGCTCGGCCCAGACCATCAATTCGACACCGTCGTAACCCAGTTCGGCCGCATAGCGGAAGGCGGCCTCGGTGTTCTGCGGATAGACCGAAGCCGTCGACAGCCCCACCTTGATACCGCGGCGCTGCCCGTCGTCCCGCGGGCCGGCCGCGGGAGAATTGCGTGCCATTGCTGCCTCGCTCAGCCCGTACTGAGTAGAAATGCCAGCGGACCCAGTGTGACGAACACACCGACGACCACAGCGATCACGGTACTGAACATATCGTCGCCGCGCCGCAGGATCCGCACCAGCGCGACCAGCCCCAGGATCACCACGACCGCCAGCGCGAGCGCGGCCAGCGGCTGCCCCTCCCAGAGCATCTCGAAACCCTTGAACGCCAGCATCCCGGCGATCGCCGCGCCCACACTCTGCGCGCCGAGCACGATCCACTGTTTGCGCGGATCCTCGGTCGTGTCGCGGTCGGTACCGCGCGCACCTGTCCCGAATCTGGCCTTGGCCGCGGCGAATTTGTCGCCGGCGGCGCCGAATTTCCCGCTCAGCGCCGAACGGGCACGTCCCAGCCGGTCATCCCCGCCCGCGGTGTCCTCGGGGTCGTCGTAGTCGTCGGCGTCCGGCTCGAATTCCGGTTCGAATTCACCGGTTTCGTATTGTTCACCTGAGGCGGTGCGACCGGGAAACGGCCGCATGGGGCCGTGCACGTCGGGGGTCTCGAAGATATCCGTTTTCGCGAAGCCCGGGTCCGGACCGAACTGGGGGTCGGGACCGTAACCCTGATCGGGACCGTAACCCTGATCGGGACCGTAATCCGGATCAGGGGCGTAACCCTGATCGGCGCCGAAGCGCTGACCGGAGCCGAACCCCTGGCCCGGCCCGAAATCCGGGACGGGCGGCGGCATAGGTCCCGCGGGCCGGTGGCCACCGAAGTCGGGGGCATCGGGCGGCGGTGCCTCCAGCCCCTGCAGTCCGGCGCGCAACCGCATACCCTGCTCGGCCGGCGACCACACGACGGTGGTCTGGTCCCCGTTCGGCTGGTCGGACGATTCCGGATGGGAAGCGGGCTCCGGCAGTGGCCGCGAACCGCGGCGGCGGCGCTCGAGCTTGGGCCGCGGATCATCGGCCGAGGTGCCGGGCGACTGCCATGCCTCGGTCGGCGGGGCGGCACCGGGCGGACCCAACCGGGGCGGACCGTCGAAGCCCTGACCCGGCCAGGGCGGGCCGGCGGCCGGTCCGCCGAAGTCCGGGACGGGCGACCGGCCGAAATCGCCGGGTCCGGGCGCGAGACCGTAATCCGCGGGAGCCTCCGGCTCGGCGGGCGCGGCGGACT
>NZ_BDBX01000087.1 GCF_001613205.1 Nocardia sienata NBRC 100364
CGCCGCCAAAAACACGGAACTTCGCGCGATTGGGGCTCGTTGTCCTCCTGTAGCGGTTCTGGCCGAAACTCGCGCGTCCGGTCGCGCGCCACGTATACAGGAGTGCTATGCACGGGCACGGGTTTGCGAATGGGATGAAAACGTTCGGGCTCATGGTCGGGCTCTCCGCGCTGATAGTCCTGGCGGGGGCAGCGTTCCGGAACACGACCATTCTGGTCGTCGCGGTTCTTCTCGCCGTGGCGATGAACGGTTATGCCTATTTCAACAGCGATAAGCTCGCGCTGAAGGCCATGCGGGCGCAGCCGGTGAGCGAGATCGAGGCGCCGGCCATCTACGGGATCGTCCGTGAGCTGGCTACGACCGCTCGGCAACCCATGCCCCGGCTGTACATAAGTCCCACGAACGCCCCGAACGCGTTCGCCACCGGGCGTAATCCGCGGCATGCGGTGGTGTGCTGCACCAGCGGTATTCTGCAAATCCTGGACGAGCGCGAATTACGGGCCGTGCTGGGTCACGAACTTTCCCATGTCTACAACCGGGATATCTTGATCTCTTCGGTTGCGGGGGCCATGGCCGCGGTGATTTCCGGACTGGCGAATTTTGCGTATTTCGCGGCGGCGTTCGGTGGGAACCGGGGTGGTTCCGGGCCGAATATCGTCGGTGTACTGCTGGTATCTCTGCTGGGTCCGATCGCCGCGGGGCTCATCAAAATGGCGGTGTCGCGTTCGCGGGAATACCAGGCCGACGAGTCGGGTGCCGAGCTGACCGGAGATCCGCTGGCGCTGGCGTCGGCGTTGCGCAAATTGGAGCGCGGGGTGCAGGCGGCGCCGTTGCCGCCCGAACCCCGGCTCACCGCGCAGTCGCATCTGATGATCGCCAATCCGTTCCGCGCCGGTGATCGGATGGCTCGGATGTTCTCGACGCATCCGCCGATGGCGGATCGGATCGCGCGACTGGAGCAGATGGCCGGTCGCTGAGAGGCCCGGGTCGGCGCTCCGCATGAGCGAGTCGGGCCCGCAGGCGGTAAAGGAGTGTGACCACGGAGGGCCCTCGCTCATGCGCGGTCGATACAGCATGAGCGAGTCGGGCCCGCAGGCGGTAGCGGAGTGTGACCACGGAGGGCCCTCGCTCATGCGAAATCGGTACAGCCGCTACCGGTAGTTCACGAACTGCAGGGCGATCCCGAAATCGTCGCCTTTGAGCAGTGCGATGACGGCTTGCAGGTCGTCTCGTTTCTTGCTGGTGACGCGTAACTCATCGCCCTGGATTTGCGCTTTTACGCCTTTGGGGCCTTCGTCGCGGATTTTCTTGGAGATCTTCTTGGCGTGCTCGGAATCGATACCCTGGACCAGGGTCCCGGTGATCTTGTAGGTCTTGCCGGAAGCGACCGGTTCGCCGGCGTCGAAAGCCTTGAGCGAGATATCGCGGCGAATGAGTTTTTCCTTGAACACCTCGAGCGCGGCTTTCACCCGCTCCTCGGATTCCGCGGTGAGTACCACCTTGTCCTCGCCGGACCATTCGATCCCCGCGCCCGTGCCCCGGAAGTCGTAGCGGGTGTTCAGTTCCTTCTCGGCCTGGTGCAGGGCGTTGTCGACCTCCTGCCGCTCGACCTTGCTGACGATGTCGAATGATGAATCGGCCACACTGCGCTCCTGTTCACTGTTGGATCACCCTGGGTGCTTACGCAAGCTACCTGGTCGGTGCGGCGACGCTGTGCGGCCATGGTGATCGACGGCAGTTCTGAGCATCTGGCCAGCCGGTTTGCATTCGGGGTGCGGGTTCGTTGTATCCTGCTCAGCGCACTGGGAAAGTGATCGTAGAGATCGAGAGTGCGGTACGAGGCAGGTTGCCCGAGCGGCCAATGGGAGCAGACTGTAAATCTGTCGGTGAAAGCCTACGTAGGTTCGAATCCTACACCTGCCACCAGGAAACCCCCGCCGGTGAACACCGGCGGGGGTTTTCTTTCGTTCGAGGTCGCCGCGGGTGCCGGCAAAGCCCGTCGGTTCGCCAGAAAATAGGCTCTGACCACTCGGTTTGGTGCTCTCGGTGGTCAGTGTGTACTCTCGTTCAAGTCTTCGAGGCAACGGGTAGGACTTCGTCGGTTCCCGCTGCCGAGAGGTCGTGCCCCCTTAGCTCAGTCGGCAGAGCGTTTCCATGGTAAGGAAAAGGTCAACGGTTCGATTCCGTTAGGGGGCTCGCCGGATTGCCGGTGGTGTCCCGACTCGGCACTCCAAGCCGCGGCGTCGCCGTCGCAGATGGCGTATAAGGCGGTGTAGCTCAGGCGGTAGAGCAAACGACTCATAATCGTTGTGTCGCCGGTTCGAGTCCGGCCATCGCTACCCATACTGATTGACCCTCTGGTTGACCGGAAAGAAGGCATATCGTGGCCGCGAAGTCCACCGATGTCCGGCCAAAGATCACCTTGGCCTGCGAGCAGTGCAAGCATCGCAACTACATCACCAAGAAGAACCGGCGCAACGACCCGGACCGGCTGGAGCTGAAGAAGTTCTGCCCGAACTGCGGTACGCACCGGGCGCATCGCGAATCTCGCTGAGCCTCGCGTGACGCCGCTGCGGTAGCAGCGGGTCCCGAGCGTCCGCGCGATTTCGGCGTGGCGGATGTTCACAGCACCACGGTGATAGGTTCTCGCCGGATCCCGGTCCGGCGAGCGGGGTGCTGCGGGGTTCGTATTCCTGCTCGACGGCAGCGTCCTGGTCCTCGAACCACCGACACTGCGGCCGATCGCCGGCCGTGGTCATGATCAGGCGGCTGCTCGGCCCTTTCGGTCACGCCGACTTCTATCTACGGGCCCGACGCCCAGCCGCCGTGCAGACTCCGTGCTGCGGGGTCAGATAGGTACAGTCCTCCCGTGACAATCAACACCGGTACAGACGAAGCGGTAGCGACGGATACGGATTTCGATCCCGCCGCCCATGCGGCCGCCATGGTCGGCCACCACTACCGTGTCGACGACTACTACGAGGTCGGCCGTGAGAAGGTGCGCGAATACGCGCGTGCCGTGCAGGACGGCCATCCGGCGCACTGGGACGAAGACGTCGCCCAGGAATTCGGCTATGACGGCCTGGTCGCCCCGCTGACCTTCGTCTCTCTCATCGGCATCCTTGCCCAGCGCAAGCTGTTCGAAACGGTCGTCACCGGTTACGACCTGAGTCAGATCATGCAGACCGACCAGATCCTGGAGTTCCACCGGCCCATCGTGGTCGGCGACCAGTTGATCTGCGATGTACACCTGCACTCCTTCCGGCAGGCGTTCGGCGGCGACATCATCGTCACAAAGAACATCGTCACCGATCAGCACGACGAGCTCGTACTCACGACGTACACGACCCTGGTCGGCCGCAGTGGTGGCGATATCGACCCCAACCTCAATCAGGCTGTCCGCAAGGTGCTCATGCACGGGATGGACGCGGCCCTGCCCGATCACACCCCGCGTACCCGGCACGTCGTTCCGGCACCGGCTGCCGGCGACGTGGTGCCGCCGACCCGGTTCGCCCGGCCGTTCGACGAGGTCTCCGTCGGTGATGAACTGCCCGCCCGTACTGTCCAGCTGACCCGTGGTGATCTGGTGAACTACGCCGGTGTCTCCGGCGACGCGAACCCGATCCACTGGAGCGACGAGGTCGTCAAACTGGTGGACCTCGACGCCTGCGTGGCGCACGGCATGCTCACCATGGGCCTGGGCGGCGGTTTCGTCACATCGTGGCTGGGCGATCCCGGCGCGGTGAAGGAGTACAACGTCCGGTTCACCAGCCCGGTGTTCGTGAGCGCCACCGAGCCGGCCGAAGTCGAGTACACCGGCAAGGTCAAGTCCATGGACGCGGAAACGAAGACCGCCGTGATCGCCATCGTGGCGAAATCCGGGGGCCGCAAGATTTTCGGTCGGGCAACGGCAACCGTCCAGTTGTCCTGACCTGGCCGAGCGACCCTGATTGGCTTCTGCCGCCGACCGTGCCGTACACTCGGGTTTCTGGGGTCACCAGCCGATGCGCGCTGCTCTGCAAGGCTGGTTCCAGGCGGGGTTTCCGACCAGTGGCCGTACCGGCTGAGTAGGCTCGGACCGACCGGTTGTACCGGCCCCGCCGACGGGGCCGGCACCTGCCGGGGCGGCGCGCGTGTTGTGTGACACCAGCACCGATAACTGAATATCGCATGTGGCTGGACCACGACAGTCCGGTTCAGCCGAAGGGGCGTAGCTCAAATGGCAGAGCAGCGGTCTCCAAAACCGCAGGTTGCAGGTTCAAGTCCTGTCGCCCCTGCCCTGGATAACGGCGACGAGAGAGGATCGACGTGACCGACGAGCGGGACACTCGCCGCGGCGGATATGGCGCCGACGACGGCGATGACACCGCCGCCGTGCAGCGGCCGAGCGGAAAGCGTTCCGCTCGCCGTAGTCGATCCGTCTCGTCCTCCGCATCCGATACCGGTTCGCTCGCGACCTTGGATCGGCCTGCCCGCAAGGGTGAGGCGAAGTCCGGCCGCGGTGAACGCGAACGGTCACGCAATCCGTTCGTGCGTTTGTTCAAGTTCCTGCGTGAGGTGATCGCGGAACTGCGGAAGGTTATCTGGCCCAACCGGAAGCAGATGGTCACCTATACGACCGTTGTTCTGGTGTTCGTGATCTTCATGGTCGCGTTCATCAGCGGGTTGGATCTGGCGTTCATCAAGGGTGTCGACTGGTTGTTCGGTTAGCCAGGTGACACCGGCGCCGTGAACCGATCCGCGCCGCGGGCCGGACGCAAGTCCTACGCCGCGCCCGAACCCGGCACGCAGAGGATGCACGTGACGACACAGGAAGCGAGTGCCCAGTGAGCACCCCGGAGAACGACACCACCGACGAGTTCCCGGTCGACGATCAGACGGCCGAGGAGGCCGCCGTATCCGTCGAGGAGCCGGCGTCCGACGCCGAGCCCGAGGCTGCCGACGAGGCCGCACCCGCAACCGCCGATGCGGAGGAGCCGGACCCGGTCGAGCAGATGAAGGCCGTGCTGCGCCGCGCTCCCGGTGACTGGTATGTCATCCACTCCTACGCCGGTTACGAGAACAAGGTGAAGACCAATCTCGAGACCCGTGTGCAGAACCTGGACCTGGAGGATTACATCTTCCAGGTGGAGGTGCCCACCGAAGAGGTCACCGAGATCAAGAACGGCCAGCGCAAGAGCGTCAACCGCAAGGTGCTGCCGGGCTACATCCTGGTCCGGATGGATCTGAACGACGAGTCCTGGGGTGCGGTCCGCAATACGCCGGGCGTCACCGGGTTCGTGGGCGCGACCTCGCGCCCCTCGCCGCTGACCATCAACGAAGTGGTGAAATTCCTGGTTCCGGCCTCGCAGCAGAAAAAGGCGCCCACGCCGGCCGCTGCCGCGTCCGGCACCGAGGCCGTCGGCGAGACCAAGGCCAAGCCCACCATCGAGGTCGATTTCGAGGTCGGCGAATCGGTGACGGTGATGGACGGTCCGTTCGCGACCCTGCCCGCCACCATCTCCGAGGTCAACGCCGAACAGCAGAAGCTCAAGGTGCTCGTCTCCATCTTCGGACGCGAGACCCCGGTCGAGCTGGAATTCACCAAGGTCGCCAAGATCTAGGCGGCGCCTGTGTTTCCCGGGGCCGTGGCCCCGGGTCGGAGCTTGCAGAGAGCAAGGAACACCACACCCTAGGAAAGAAAGATGCCCCCCAAGAAGAAGAAGCTCGCCGGGATCATCAAGCTTCAGATCCAGGCCGGCGCCGCGAACCCGGCTCCGCCGGTGGGTCCGGCGCTCGGTCAGCACGGCGTCAACATCATGGAGTTCTGCAAGGCGTACAACGCCGCGACCGAGTCGCAGCGTGGCAACGTCATCCCGGTCGAGATCTCGGTGTACGAGGACCGGTCCTTCGACTTCAAGCTGAAGACCCCGCCGGCCGCGAAGCTGCTGCTGAAGGCCGCCGGTGTGCAGAAGGGTTCGCCCGAGCCGCATCGCAACAAGGTCGCCACGGTGACCATGGACCAGGTGCGCGAGATCGCGAAGACCAAGCAGGAAGATCTGAACGCCAACGATATCGATCAGGCGGCCAAGATCATCGCCGGGACCGCGCGCTCGATGGGTATCACCGTCGAAGGCTGAGGTGCGATTCCTTCGCCTTCGCCGCGGCCCCGTGGTCACATCGACTCGGCCGCAGAAGGCGCAGGGCAGCCTCGCTATCGCGATCCCGCTCCGGGTGGGAGGGCCGGCCAGGCCCGATAACCACAGCTGAACCACGACATTGCGGCGTGAGCGCCGGGTGCGTAGGCGGGTAGCCTGCGTAACCACGAAGCGCCCCGGGAACGCCGCCAATAGAAACAGGACAGAGAAACATGGCAAAACGAAGCAAGGCGTACCTCGCCGCCGCCGAGAAGGTCGACCGCAGCAAGCTCTACTCGCCGCTGGCCGCGGCGCGGCTGGCCAAGGAGACCTCCACCACCAAGACGGACGCGACCGTCGAGGTCGCCATCCGGCTCGGCGTCGATCCCCGTAAGGCCGATCAGATGGTCCGCGGCACCGTGAACCTGCCGCACGGCACCGGTAAGACCGCCCGCGTCATCGTGTTCGCGGCCGGTGAGAAGGCGGCCGAGGCGGAAGCCGCGGGTGCCGACGCCGTGGGCGCCGAGGACCTGATCGAGCGGATCCAGGGCGGCTGGCTGGATTTCGACGCCGCGATCGCCACCCCCGACCAGATGGCCAAGGTCGGCCGTATCGCGCGTGTCCTGGGCCCGCGCGGTCTGATGCCGAACCCGAAGACCGGCACGGTCACCACCGATGTGACCAAAGCGGTCAACGACATCAAGGGCGGCAAGATCAACTTCCGGGTCGACAAGCAGGCCAACCTGCACATCGTCATCGGTAAGGCCTCGTTCGACGACAGCAAGCTGGTGGAGAACTACGGTGCCGCGCTGGACGAGATCCTGCGGGCCAAGCCGTCGACCGCCAAGGGGCGCTACGTCAAGAAGGTGACGGTCTCGACGAACACCGGACCGGGCATCCCGGTGGACCCGAACCGCACCCGCAACCTCCTGGACGAGGACGCGTAAGCGCTACCGGAACACAGAACCGCGAAACGGCGGGAGCGTCGGATGACGCTCCCGCCGTTTCGCGTGTCCGGGTGTCCCGGGCGCGGTTGCTGCCGGCAGCCGAGGGGCCCGGCCGCCTGGTCGGCGCCTGGGCGCCCGGCGCCGGCCGCGGCTACCCGGTCGCCGACGAGGACTATTTTCCGGCGGCCGGCGGTTGCCGCACTGTGTGACTGTGGTCTTGCTGATCTCCGGGAGTACGCGCGCCGGGTCGACCAATACGGCCGCGCTGCGCACAGTGCAGGCCGTGGCGCCGAGTGGGATCGAGGCGCGCTGGTACGGCGGACTGGCCGAGTTGCCCGCGTTCGTGCCAGAAGCCCCCGAGCCCGCCCCTCCCGCTGTGCTGCGGTTACGCGAGCAATTGTCGGCCGCCGACGCGGTGCTGTTCTGCACCCCCGAATACGCGGGTACGCTGCCGGGCAGCTTGAAGAACCTCCTGGACTGGACCGTGGGTACGGGCGATCTCTACGAGAAGCCGGCCGCATGGCTCACCGTCGCGCCACCCGGCCGGGGGGATGGAGCCGCGGCGACGCTGGCGAGTGTGCTCGGATACGTCGGTGCCGAAGTAGACGAGGCGAGCTGCGCTCGCCTGCCCCTGTCGCGGACGGATATCGGGGAAGACGGGCTCGTCGTCGCACCGGCATTCCGGGCCGATGCGGGGGAGGTGTTGCGCCGGCTGGTCGCGAATCGGCGAGGTACCGCCGGCCGGCCGAGCGCCGGTATCCACTAGGCGCGCGGGCGCCGGCGAGTCCGGTCAACCCGGCTATCGTGACCGTTTTGCCAGATGAGGCAGTGTCCGGCTATGCTCGATCAGGTTGTCGACCAGTTCGACACCACCAATCCGTTCTACCGAAGACCGTTGGTCGCCGATTTCGTATGGAATCGGTCGAAGGTCCGGCGAGAGTGCCGGCGGCCCACGCAGGGAGAGCCGAGGCTGGAAAATGTACACGCGCAAGCGTGTCGATATTTCTTTCGCGCCCCGGAACGCTCTGCGTTCGGGGCGCTTGTTCTTTTGCCGGCCCCTGATTCGGTAGGGCATATCCATACCGACATCAGAGAGGAGGCGAAGTATGGCGAAACCCGAAAAGGTAGCCGCGGTCGCGGAGATCGCCGAGCAGTTCAAGGGCTCGACGGCCGCAGTCGTCACGGAATACCGTGGCCTGTCCGTCGGTGCGCTCACCGAACTGCGTCGTGCGCTCGGTGCCGACGCCACGTACTCCGTCGCCAAGAACACCCTGGTGAAGCGCGCTGCGGCCGAGGCCGGCGTGGAGGGTCTGGACGATCTGTTCGTCGGACCCACCGCGATCGCGTTCATCTCCGGTGAGCCGGTCGACGCCGCCAAGGCGCTGAAGACCTTCGCCAAGGACCACAAGGCGCTCGTCATCAAGGGCGGCTACATGGACGGCGCTCCGCTGTCCGTGTCCGAGGTCGAGCGGATCGCCGATCTGGAGTCCCGCGAGGTCCTGCTGGCCAAGCTGGCCGGTGCCATGAAGGGCAACCTGGCCAAGGCCGCCGGTCTGTTCAACGCTCCCGCCTCGCAGGTGGCCCGCCTGGCCGCCGCGCTGCAGGAGAAGAAGCAGGCCGAAGGCGGCGAAGCCGCCGCGGAGTAAGACCCGCGTCACCATTCGCGGAACGGTCGACTCCGGCTCGCCCGCGCAGACATTCACTATCGAAAGGAAATATCAATGGCCAACGTTGATGAGCTGCTCGAAACCTTCGGCAACATGACCCTGCTGGAGCTCTCCGACTTCGTGAAGAAGTTCGAGGAGAAGTTCGAGGTCACCGCTGCTGCTCCGGTCGCCGTCGCCGCCGCCGGTGCCGCCCCGGCCGCCGCCGAGGCCGCCGAGGAGCAGGACGAGTTCGACGTCATCCTCGAGGGTGCCGGCGACAAGAAGATCCAGGTCATCAAGGTGGTCCGCGAGATCGTCTCCGGCCTGGGCCTGAAGGAGGCCAAGGACCTCGTCGAGGGCGCGCCGAAGCCGATCCTGGAGAAGGTCGCCAAGGAAGCCGCCGAGGCCGCCAAGGAGAAGCTGGAAGGCGCCGGCGCCAAGGTCTCGGTCAAGTAATACCGACCGGCACTGCCGGAAACGGGCGGTTCCCACGGGGGACCGCCCGTTTTCTTCGTATTACGACCGGTTTTCTCATGCGCTGGTTAACGGCGGTTCTACGGTCTCGAACTCGGCAACCATGGTTACTCTTCGGTCAGGTCGGGTGTGCTATGGGCGTGCCATGGGTTACAGTGACCGGACTCGCTGTGACGTGACGCACCGCTTCCGGGTCTGTGGTGCAAAGCGGGTAGCTCGCTGAGAAATGTGGAGGTTGGCGTGGGCGTCGAGGTCAGGACCGAGAGTGTAACCAAGTCGTTCGGTTCACAGCGGATTTGGCAGGACGTTTCTATTACCCTGCCTGCCGGTGAGGTCAGCGCGCTGCTGGGCCCGTCGGGTACCGGTAAGTCCGTATTCCTGAAGTCGCTGATCGGCCTGCTCCGGCCCGAGCGCGGCTCCATCTTCATCGGTGGTACCGATATCACCACCTGTTCCAACAAGGAGCTCTACGAGATCCGGAAGCTCTTCGGCGTGCTGTTCCAGGACGGCGCGCTGTTCGGTTCGATGAATCTCTTCGACAATGTCGCGTTCCCGCTGCGTGAGCACACGAAGAAATCCGAGTCCGAGATCCGCAAGATCGTCATGGAGAAGCTCGAGCTCACCGGTCTGCTCGGTGCCGAGGGCAAACTGCCCGGCGAGATCTCCGGTGGTATGCGTAAACGGGCCGGGCTGGCCCGGGCGCTCGTGCTCGATCCGCAGATCATCCTGGTCGACGAGCCCGACTCCGGTCTGGATCCGGTGCGTACCTCGTATCTGAGCCAACTGCTCATCGATATCAACGCCCAGATCGACGCCACGATCCTCATCGTGACCCACAACATCAACCTGGCCCGTACCGTGCCGGACAATATCGGCATGCTGTTCCGCCGGCAGCTGGTCATGTTCGGCCCGCGCGAGGTGCTGCTGACCAGTGAGGAGCCAGTGGTCAAGCAGTTCCTCAACGGGCGCATGATCGGCCCCATCGGTATGTCCGAGGAAAAGGACGAGGCCCAGATGGCGCGCGAGCAGGCGATGGTGGACGCCGGCCATCACCACGGTGGTGCCGAAGAGGTCGAGGGCATCATCCCGCAGATGAAGGCCCAGCCGGGGATGCCGGTGCGCCAGGCGGTGGAACGCCGCAAGAACCGGGTGCGTGAGATCATGCACACCCTGCCGCACGCCGCCCAGGTGGCCATCCGCGAGTCGCTCGATCAGAGCGACGAGACGATGGTCATGTCCTACAACTCGGGACAGCGCTCCGGTGACCGCGGTAACGATTTCCCCGGGTCGGATTACGACACCGCGCAGTACCCCAAGGTGTAAAAAAGCTTGTTTCCGAAAGCAGCGCGTCGGGTTCGTACCCGGCGCGCTGTTTCGTGTCCGGGGTGGGTTGTTCCCGGGCCGCTGTGGCCGCCGTATCCGGCCGGAACAGGGCCGATACGGCGGGGCGTTGGTGATCTTGTAGTGCGGTCGGCGTTCCGAAGGACGCCAGGTCGGCACGGCCACTTGACGAGTTTCGCCGGACCAGTCACGCTATTGGTGGCGGCTTCGGCCGCCGTCGGTAGTGGACGACCGCCAGCGCCGAATTCGTTGTCGGAGGCTCCGCCCGTGGACCGGAACGCAGCCAGCGGAACCGGCCCGGCGCGTCAGCCACGCAACGCTTCGCCGGGGTGGTACTTTGACACCTCCGTATAGGTAGGTGTAGGTTTGGACGTTGCGCTGGCTGCCTCCTGTCCATTCCTTGATCGCACTACGAAAGTCCCACCCTTCCGGTGTTGCTTCCGTTGTTTGCTGTTCGAGTCTCGTTCGGGTTGTGACCAGCGAGAATCCCAAAATGTAGCAGACAAGCGACGGTCGCGGACCACCACGCGACGCGCGTGAGGTGCTGGAAGGACGCATCTTGGCAGTCTCCACCCAGACAAGCGCCAATACGAAGCTGGGAGTTTCCGGGGGTATCCCCGGGGCTCCGTTGCGGGTGTCTTTCGCGAAGATCCGGGAGCCGCTGGAGGTGCCCGGACTTCTCGATCTACAAACGGAATCTTTCGCCTGGTTGGTCGGCACGCCGGATTGGCGTGAGCGGGCCGCCGCTCGCGGTGACGGCGGGCTGGTCGGCGGGCTCGAGGAGGTGCTCGAGGAGCTCTCGCCGATCGAGGACTTCTCCGGCTCCATGTCCCTGTCCTTCTCCGATCCTCGGTTCGAAGAGGTCAAGGCCTCGATCGACGAGTGCAAAGACAAGGACATGACCTACGCGGCGCCGCTGTTCGTCACCGCGGAGTTCATCAACAACAACACCGGCGAGATCAAGAGCCAGACGGTCTTCATGGGTGATTTCCCGATGATGACCGATAAGGGCACCTTCATCATCAACGGCACCGAGCGTGTCGTGGTCTCCCAGCTGGTGCGTTCGCCGGGTGTGTACTTCGATCACTCCGTCGACAAGAGCACCGAGAAGGATCTGCACAGCGTGCGGGTCATCCCGAGCCGTGGCGCGTGGCTGGAATTCGACGTCGACAAGCGCGACACCGTGGGTGTGCGTATCGACCGTAAGCGGCGTCAGCCGGTGACCGTGCTGCTCAAGGCCCTCGGCTGGACCAGCGAGGAGATCACCGAGCGCTTCGGATTCTCCGAGATCATGATGTCCACCCTGGAGAAGGACAATACGGCCGGCCAGGACGAGGCACTGCTCGATATCTACCGCAAGCTACGCCCGGGCGAACCGCCCACCAAGGAGTCCGCGCAGACCCTGCTGGAGAACCTGTTCTTCAAGGAGAAGCGCTACGACCTCGCGCGCGTCGGTCGCTACAAGATCAACAAGAAGCTCGGGCTGCACCCGGGTGAGGCGATCGACGGGTCCGTGCTGACCCGCGAGGACATCGTCTCGACCATCGAGTACCTGGTGCGCCTGCACTCCGGCGACCGCACGATGACCGCCCCCGGCGGCGTCGAGGTGCCGGTCGAGGTGGACGATATCGACCATTTCGGTAACCGTCGCCTGCGTACCGTCGGCGAGCTCATCCAGAACCAGATCCGGGTCGGCCTGTCCCGGATGGAGCGTGTGGTCCGCGAGCGGATGACCACCCAGGACGTCGAGGCCATCACGCCGCAGACCCTGATCAACATCCGTCCCGTCGTGGCCGCGATCAAGGAGTTCTTCGGAACCTCCCAGCTCTCGCAGTTCATGGACCAGAACAACCCGCTGTCGGGTCTGACCCACAAGCGTCGCCTCTCGGCGCTGGGCCCCGGTGGTCTGTCGCGTGAGCGCGCGGGCCTCGAGGTCCGCGACGTCCACCCCTCGCACTACGGCCGCATGTGTCCGATCGAGACCCCGGAAGGCCCGAACATCGGCCTGATCGGTTCGCTGTCGGTGTACGCGCGGGTGAATCCGTTCGGATTCATCGAGACCCCGTACCGCAAGGTGGAGAACGGCCGCGTCACCGATGAGGTCGTCTACCTGACCGCCGACGAGGAGGACCGGCACGTCCGGGCCCAGGCCAACTCCGCGGTCGACTCCGACGGCAATTTCGTCGAGGACCGGGTGCTGTGCCGCCGCGGTAACGAGGAAATGGAATTCGTCCCGGCCACCGAGGTCGATTACATGGACGTCTCTCCGCGCCAGATGGTGTCCGTCGCGACGGCGATGATTCCCTTCCTCGAGCACGATGACGCCAACCGTGCCCTGATGGGTGCGAACATGCAGCGTCAGGCCGTGCCGTTGATCCGTTCCGAGGCCCCCGTGGTGGGTACCGGTATGGAACTCCGCGCCGCGGTCGACGCGGGCGATGTCGTGGTCAACGACAAGGCCGGTGTGGTCGAGGAGGTTTCCGCGGACTACGTGACGGTCATGGCCGATGACGGCACCCGCAAGTCGTATCGGATGCGGAAGTTCGCCCGCTCGAATCAGGGCACGTGTGCCAACCAGCGGCCGATCGTTGATGAA
>NZ_BDBX01000088.1 GCF_001613205.1 Nocardia sienata NBRC 100364
CCGCGGCGCCGCGCGATCACTGCCTGCCGGGCAGGCGCGGCGTACGCCGCCGGTTCCGGGTACGGGCGGCGGCGGTAGCACGTTCGGCGTCCACCGCCCCGGCGAGGTGAGCCGGAATATGATCCGGTATCTGGCGCCGGGAGCCGATCACGAGTTTGCGCCGGATGCTGGCGACCTGGGTGTCCACCGTTCGCACCGAACTGCCCCGCCGCTCGGCGATGGCACTGTTCGGCCAGCCCGCGGCGGCCAGCACCGCGACCTCGCGTTCGGCCGCCGACAGGCTTGCCCAGCGTGAATCGGCCGATTCCCCATGATCGACCGGTGTGTCCACCACGACCGGACGCACCGGCCAACGGCGACGCAGGTACTCCCGTACCGCTTCGCCGCCGGGGCGGAACTGCCCGCCCCGTTGCTCGGCGACGGCGAAATCCGCCGGTCCGATGACCGCCGTGGCGACCTCGGTCGCCCGGCGCACACCGAGCACCACCATCGGCACCCGCTCGATACAGACCCCCATCGAGCGGTGGCAGGCCCGGAAAACCCCGACCAGCCAGGCCAGTTCGGTGGCACGGATGCGGATGGCCGCCGCGGCACCCAACGCGGCGGGATCCCCCGCGAGCACCTGGGC
This sequence comes from Nocardia sienata NBRC 100364, assembly GCF_001613205.1. GTDB lineage: Bacteria > Actinomycetota > Actinomycetes > Mycobacteriales > Mycobacteriaceae > Nocardia > Nocardia sienata. The sequence continues at coordinate 629 of NZ_BDBX01000088.1, forward strand.
CAGCACGAACATGCACACCGCCACCGACCATGAGGTCATCCAGGTGTTGCGGCCCCCAGCCATCCAGGACACCACGATATGGGCCGGCTCCAGGGCGGCCGCGGGCCGGGCCGAACGTGCGAGTGCCAGGGTCCGCGCCACTCGGGCCCACTGGGTGGCCAGCGAAGACCCCGAGGTCACCGACCGTTCCAGGTGCCGCCGGGTGATCCGGTCGGCCCGCTCCGGATCACTCAGCATGGAGGCCGCGAGCGCCGCGAAGATCTGACCGCGTTCCACCCCCACCCGGTCACCCTGCGCGGTGAACTTGTGACCGGCCCGTTCCAGCACCGTCACTGCGTGCGGGTCCAACCGGAACAACATCAGTTCCAGACCCCGGATCCATTCGACCGAAGCGGGCAGGCCGGTATCGGTACCCGGCGTATCACGCCACCGACAAGGGCCCACACCGGCCGCGGCAGGGCCGGCGACACACTCGTCCAGCAGAGTCGCGGCCCGAGCGGCTTCGCCCTGCCACAGGTAGTACCAGCCGAGCAGCGCGGTGGCCCTGATGTGGTGTTCGGTGGCCCCCTCGCCCCGGGTGACGTCGAGCGCTTGGGCGGTGAGCCTGGTCAGCGCCCGGCTGCCGCCCTTGACGAACGGCACCCATACCGACAGCAGTACCGACGCCGTCTCCAGGCCGACCAGCGCCTCACCGGGATCGGTCAGGCCGGTTTCGATACCGACCAGGATGTCGTCCCAGGAGCTGCGCGCCCACTCGAACCACGACCGATCGCCCGGCCCGTACCACAGCGACCGGGCCTCTATCACCCGGTCGCGGTGGTAGCGGCGATGCCGGGCGGCCATCCGGGCCGCCTCGGCCGGTTCCCGGCGCAATCGGTCGCCGGCGAACAGTCGCACGCTCTCCACCAGGTACCAGCGCACATTCGTCTCGGTCCGAAAAGTCGAGACCAGGGAGCGTTCGGCCAGCCGCTCCAGCACCGGAGCCACCCGCTCGGCAGGTAGTATCTCGTCCGCGCAGACCGCTTCTACAGCGGACAGTTCGACTCCGTTGCGCTGCGGCACGACCCCGTCGGTTTCGTATCCGGCCGCGAATACGGCCATGCGCCGCAACAGCAGCTGTTCCTCGGCCGTGCACAGATCGAACGACCAGGCGATCACGTCGTATACCCCGCGATGCCGCCGTTCGGTACCCGCTCGCGCGCTCTGCGACCAGCGCATGCGCTGATCGGCGGCATCGCCGCTGAGCTCGGCCAGCACCATGGCGGCCGGCCGGTGGCGCAGCCGGGCGGCGGCGAGCCGGAGGAACAACGGGTTGTGCTCGACGCGGCGGCAGATCCGGCGGACGAGCGCGAGCTGATCCGGATCGTCGGACACGGGGCATCCGGTGAGCTCGGCGCGCTGCCGGAACAGCTGCAGCGATTCGAAGGCCGACAGCGGCGGCACCTGGAGGATGTACTCGTCGGCCCAGCCGATGGGCTCGCGGCTGGTGGCCAGGAGGGTGAGACCTGGGGTGACGGCGAGCAGGTCGATAACCGCCCGGCCCGCTGCCGCAAGCACGTGTTCGCAATTGTCCAGCACCAGAATGGCGTGCTCGGCGATCGCGCCCGCAGGCGAACCCACCGCGACATCCAGGGCGCCGGGGTCGCTGATATCGGTCCGCACCACCGAGCGCAGCACATTCGCGGCACACTCGCCGCGGTCGCGGTCGAGTTCGGCCAGGCGCGCCCAGTACACCGGCCGGTCCGGTTCGGCGCGGTGGACCCGGCGCATCGCTTCGGCGGCCAGTCGGGTCTTACCGATACCGCCAGGCCCTATCAGGGTGATCAGTCGTGCCGAGGAGGAACGTAGCAGATCCTGCAGACGTGTGAGTTCCCGCGTTCGGCCGAAGAACTCGGTGGCGGGCGCGGCCGGTGCCGCACCTGCCGGGTAGATCACCGCCATGGGACCGTAAGTTAGTGCACGTCACATCGGATCGTCCGACAAACCCGTGCATTTCACACAACACCCGCCCGCGGAATGCTCAGCACATCACGCACGCCTGCTGGCGGTAGTGCATCTGGACCACCGCGCTGTCGAAGGTCAGCACATCCACCAGTTGCAATCCGCTGGTATCCACCGGCGACCGGAACAGGGGAACCCCGCCGCCCAGCAGCAGAGGGTGCACGAAGAGCCGGAATTCGTCGATCAGATCGTGTGCCATGAACGACCGCGCGGTCTCCGCCCCGCCGAAGAGCACCATGTGCTCACCCGCGGCCCGGCGTTGCCGCACCTCCTCGATCGGATCCGGGCCGGTGACCCGGGTGTTCCACGAGGGGTCGCGCAGGGTGCGGGAGACCACCAGTTTCGGCGCGGCGCGCCAGAAGCGGGCGAAGTCGACGTAGAACGGCGAGACCGGGGCCAGATCGGCGGTCGGCCAGAAGGCCGCCAGGATCTCGTAGGTTCTGCGCCCGTACAGCAGCAGGTCGGCTCTGCGGAGTTCATCCAGGTATTCGGTACAGAGTTCCTCGTCCACGACCGGCCAGTGGACCGCCTCATCGGGTCCCTCCGCGAACCCGTCGAGTGATATCTGCATCCACAGTGTCACGCTTCCCATTCCATGCCTCATCTACCGCGTCAGGTGCCAAGAAGCAGATTCTGCACCCGCCCAGGGCCGCGCGCATCCGTAGAAGACCGGAAAGTTACCTAAGTAGTCGTTCGCCGGGAATCGTCCCGGCCGACGGAAGAGCCACCGTCGAATGTACCGTCGTTCAGCGCAACGCTTCCCCGACCTGTTTCCCAGGTCCGGGAAGCCGCGTCAGTTCTCCGCGGGCAGGTCGGCGAGTTCGCTGTCGCTGTCGATGTAGTGCGCGACGAACTTGTTCACCAGCTCCGCCGCCGCCTTACCGGGCAAAGTGCGGGCGAGCTGCAACTGCCCGGTCAACTCCGCCAGGTCTGCGGCTTCCTGCCCGGAGTCCTGGTACTTCTGCCAGGCCGTGCGATGGAACAGGTCGACGAATCGGCGGGCCATCCGGTCACAGTCGGCACGGATCCGCTCGAGCTCACCGAGGACCTCGGCATCGGGAACGCCGGCGGCCGCCAGCTGTTCCGCGATCCGGATGAGCTGCCGGTCGGCGGGCCGATAGGTGGCGGCATCCACCGGCTCGTAGAGCCCGAGCGCGACGATCCTGGCCAGGCCGTTCGGTACGGAGCCGTAACGTTCCTGCAGTTCGGTGGCCGGGACGGCATCGGCGGGAGCGGCGGACTCCGCCGCGGACGGCTCGCCGGGTTCCATACCGCCGAGCAGCGGCCCGACGCCCAGGATGTCCCCGAGATCGTCCCCCCGGTCCCAGGCCTTGAGCAGCTCCTTGATCCCGTTCAGCTTGATGCCGCGATCGAGCAGCCTGCTGATAGTGCGCACCCGATTGAGGTGATCTGGACTGTAATAACCCGTCCGCCCCTTGACCTGCGGTGGAGGCAGAACCCCCCGTTCGTGGTAAACCCGCAGGCTGCGCACGGTCGTGCCGGCAGCCCGCGCCAGTTCATCGATCGTGTACTCCACACCAGCAGCCATATAACAAGGAAACCACAAAGGCGCCACGACGACTTGCGCCGGACACGACCGATACGTCCGATTCAATCCATGTGGGGCTGAGGTTCGCTAGTTCGTCGACCTCGAAGTAACGGCCCGTTGGGTATGTGTGCGGCGCTCGTCCTCCGACATACCGCCCCACACTCCGTACGGCTCGCCGACCGCCAGCGCATAACTGCGGCACCGGTCGAGTACCGGGCAGGTATCGCAGATCTGTTTGGCACGCCGCACCCGCGCGGCGCGCGCCCGGCCCCGCTCCCCTTCGGGATGGAAGAACACGGTGGATTCCAGGCCGCGGCAGGACCCGTTCAATTGCCAGTCCCATGCCTCGGCCGCCGGGCGCCGAGACTGGATCACGGTGGACATACACAACTCCTCTGCCCGCAATTCTGTGAAGCCAGCGTAATTACTCCCCAGATGTGGGAATCGCCGCCGCGGGGCCGCCCGAAGGCTTCCCGGCAGTGGCGACCACCGGGTGGAGCCGACCCGCGGAAACCGTCCTATGCTGCGAGTATGAGTGAGCTACCAGGCGCGCGCATCACCGTGGAGCAACGCGATCGCGCGCTGCGGGAGCTCGCCGAACATCTCGGTACCGGCCTGCTCACTCTCACCGAATACGAAGAACGCGCAGCCGCCGTGACCGCCGCGCGCACCACCCCGGAACTCGCGGCCCTGTTCACCGATCTCCCCGCACCGCCGGCGACGCCCGGCTCGAACCAAACCGGCGATCCCGCGATCGGTTTCGCGGCGCTGGCCGGCGGATCGGCCGTCTTCGCGCTGATTCTCGCGCTGGTGTACGGCGGTTGGCTGTGGCTGCTGCTGCTGGTGATCGTCCTGGTCTCGGCACCGCTGCTGCCGGCGGTGGCCCGGCGGCGCCGGATCGCCGGGCGATCCTGAGTCCCTCACCAGCGGGTATGCGGTCGCACACTATTGGCCAGATCGACGAGCCGGTACCGGTGCAACCGGCCGGGCGCGGTTCGGGCCAGGGCGCGCAGCCGTGACTCCAGCCCGCTACGCAGACCGGCGACGGTGAGCGGATAGCCGAGCAGCCGGGCGTCGGCGGACGCGGGCCGCATCCGGGATTTCAACCACTCCAGTGCCGCGCCGACCACCACGACCTGCATCTGCAGCGCCCGCGGCTCGTCGACGAGCTCCAGCCGCGAGGCCGCCTCGCGCAGATCGATCTCGGTGATCTCCCGATGTGGCCGCGACACCAGCAGCAGGCTGCCGGTCATCCGAGCGGTGCCGTGATGACGGGAAGTATTGGGCACCTCGTCCAGGATCTGCACCGCCTGCAACAGTTCACCGTCGGCGGCCAACCGGCGAGCCAATCCGAACGCGGCGCTGACCACCGCGTGATTGGTCTGCCAGACCAACCGGTAGAACTCGGACGCGGCGGTATGCCAGCGGTCGGAATCACCGGGATCGCTCAGCGTCTGCAGGGCGAGTTCGGCCGTGGCGGCCAGGGCCAGCGGCGGGGCCAGTTCGCCGGGCAACATGGTGTGCACCTGGTCGAAATGCAGATAGGCGAGCTCGTAGCGTCCGTCCAGCAGATCGATGACACCGCTGAACCATTCGACCCGCCAGTCGGTCACCGCGCGGGGGCGCAACTCTTCGAGCAGGGCGAGCGCCGGACCGAGCTCCCCCAGGTCGAGATGGGCGCGGACGGCCGCGAGCGCGCCCTCCACCTCGAAGGTCTCCGGCGCGTCGATGGTGCCGGCCGCGATACGCTCGGAGGTCTGGCGCAACGAGTCCAGAGTTTGGCGGGCGTCACTGTGCAGCAGCGGGCTCAGCAGCTGGACACTGGGATCGTCGGCGTCGATCAGCGGAATCGGCAGGGTGGCCACCACCGCCGCGGCGTCCAGCCCGAGGCTGCGGTGCCCACCGTCGACCATTCCATCGGTCTGGCCGATCAAGGTGTCGATACCGAAATCGCCACGTAACGAACCGAACTCCACCGACGCCTGCGGGTGCTCGCGCCCGGAATCGGCGGCCAGCACCATCCGCAGCACCCCGGCCAACTGGCAGTACATGGCGTAGGTGGAGGGGAAGCGCCGGCTCGGGTCCGCATGCGTCGCGCGTACCAGCAACCGATACAGGCACGGATAGCGCCGCAGCAGCGGGTACTCCTCCGGTGTCGGCATCTCGGTGCGGTAGTTGCCGTGCGAATCCTTGTGCAGGTCCAGGATCAGCGCGGCCAGGGTGCGACCGGCCGCGTACACGTCGGTGGCCACCGTGGGTCCGGTCTCGATGATCTCCGGCGCCTGGTAGCCCGGAGTACCGTAGATACTGCCGTAGGATTCCATCGCCGCGACCGCACCGAGGTCGATGAGTTTGACCTCGTCGTCGGTGACCATGATGTTGTCCGGTTTGAGGTCGTTGTAGGCCAGTCCGAACGAGTGCAGATAGTCGAGCGCGGGCAGGACCTCCATCATGTACGCGATGGTCTCGGCCACCGGAAGACGTTCCGGCCCGGCCTCATCCAGCATTCTCTTCAACGAGCGCCCGCCGACGTACTCCATGACGATGTAGCCGTCGGCCACCTCGCGGTGCGAGCGGTGCTTGACGAAGTTGTAGATCTTGACCACGCCGGGATGGGTTATCTCGGAGAGGAACTGACGTTCGGCCAGTGCCACTACGTGTGCCTCGAAGTCCTGCGGGTTCTGCAATCCCTTCAGGACCACCCACCGGTCACTGACATTCGTATCGACCGCCAGATAGATCCAGCCCAGACCGCCGTGCGCCAGGCAACCTTTGACCACGTACTGTTCGGCCACGACCTCGCCGGCGGAGAGGGCGGGCAGGAAGTTGTAGGCCGACCCGCAGCGTGCGCACTCCCCGGCCACCGCGCCGGGCCCGTCCGGGCCCGACCGCCCGGTGGGCGCCTGACATTTCCAGCAGAACCGCTTGTGCTCGGGCACCACCGGATCGGCGAGCACCGCGGTGGCGGGATCGACCGGGTCCACCCGCGGCAGCGCCACCAGTCCGGCGCCGAGGCGACGGACACTCGGCCGGGAACGGGCATTGCGCCCGGAGGGCATTTCGTCCTCGAATCCGGCGAAGGGGTCGGGATCGCCGAAATCCTCGTCGTCGTCGCCGAGCAGCAACTCGTCGAGATCGTCGTCCGGGCCGGCCAGACTGTTGAGCCGAGCGATATCGTCGCCGGTCAACGCGGCGATGGCCCGGTCGAAGTCCGACAGCTCCGGTGTCTCGGGCGGACTGTCCGATTGTGCGGGCGCGGCGACCGGGGGTACCGCACCCACTGTCACCGGTACGAAGACACCCGATCCACTGGGGATCGAGGCGGCGTCGGTGGCACTGCGCGGCTCGGCACTGCCGGATTCGGCGAGTAGTTCCTCGGCGGCCCGGGTCAGATCCGACTCGGAAGCGCGCCGGACACTGTCGCTGCTGTTGGTGCGCAGCGTCGACCAGGTGTGCGCGCCGCGGCGGGGCATTTCCGGACCGCGGGTCCGCCGCTTGGACCAGGGCGGCGGGAGCGGACGCTCGGAGCTGGGCTGCGACGAGCTGGGCTGCTCTGGCATGCACGACCTCTCAAACCCGCGGAAGAACAGAGAGAGTCTATTGTGATCCCGGTCCACGGGCGTATGGGGCCGATCGTTCCCTTTCCTGGGAATGCGAAATACCCCGGACCTGCTATCCGGGGTATTCCAACGCAGTCCGGCGTTACGGCCGATCCTCGGGTTCGTCGAGAATACGGACGGTGCTGCCGGGTTCCTCGGCCGGAGCCGGGCCGGCGACTACCGCGGCACGTGCGGTGGTGAGCTCGCCCACCCGCTTCCGCGCCAGGAACCAGCCACCGACCAGGGCCGGAACCCCGATCACCAGCATGGCGATCACCGCGAACCGCTGTTCGACCTCGTCGCTGAACAGCATCAGCAACACCACGCCGACCAGGAACACCAGGGTGGCGTAGCTGGTGTACGGGGTACCGGGGAGACGGAACTTCGGGCGGGTCACCTTGCCGTCGCGTGCCCACTTCCACAGCTGGAGCTGGCACAGCACGATCGCGGTCCACGAGAAGATGGTGCCCAGCGCCGAGACGTTCAGCACGATCTCGAAGGCCTGATCCGGAACCACCGCGTTCAGGCCGACACCCGCCAGCGCGATCACACCGGTGGCAAGGATGCCCACGTACGGGACGCCGTTCTTGGACATGCGGCTGGCGACGGTCGGCGCACTGCCGTTCATCGACATGGAGCGCAGGATGCGTCCGGTCGAGTACAGGCCGGCGTTCAGACTGGAGAACGCCGCGGTCAGCACCACCAGGTTCATGACCGAACCGGCACCGTCGACACCGATCTTGGAGAAGAAGGTGACGAACGGGCTTTCACCGGACTTGAAGACGGTGTAGGGCAGCAGCAGGCCGAGCAGCACCAGCGAACCGACGTAGAACAGCGCGATCCGGGCGATCACCGAGTTGATGGCGCGCGGCATGATCTTCTCGGGATTCTCGGCCTCACCGGCGGCGGTACCGACGAGTTCCACCGCGGCGTAGGCGAAGACGACACCGGTGGTGACGACGATCAGCGGCAGGAATCCGGTCGGGAACAGGCCGCCGTTGTCGGAGAGGACGGAGAGACCGGTCGGCTGGCCCTCGATGTCGAAGCGACCGGCCAGGAAGATGGTGCCGATGATCAGGAAGGCCACCAGCGCGACCACCTTGATCAGCGCGGCCCAGAACTCGAGCTCACCGAACCACTTCACCGAGATCAGGTTGATCGCGACCACGATGGCCAGGGCGATCAGCGCGATGGTCCATTGCGGTATCACCTCGAACGCGCCCCAGAAGTGAACGTAGGTGGCGATCGCGGTGATATCCACGATGCCGGTCATGCACCAGTGGAAGAAATACATCCAGCCGACCGCGAAGGCCAGCTTCTCGCCGTAGAACTCACGGGCGTAGGACACGAAGGACCCGGAGGACGGGCGGTGCAGGACCAGCTCGCCCAGGGCCCGCAGAATGAAGAATACGAAGACGCCGCAGACGGCGTATACCAGGAACAGACCGGGGCCGGCCTCGTGCAACCGGCTACCGGCGCCGAGGAACAGGCCCGTTCCGATGGCGCCACCGATGGCGATCATCTGGAGCTGCCGGGGGCGCAGCGACTTGTGATAGCCCGCATCTTCGGCGTGCAGACCGTCCGCCGGCGCCGCCTGACCCGGAGGCTCTTGAACTGTTGTCATCATGTTGCCTTTCGAGTGGCGCAGATCATGTCTGCGAGCAATGTACCGCTAGTTAGCGGCACGATCAATAGGGGGCCGTCATGTGTAACTCAGTGGAAACCAGGCACTTTGGCGAAAACCCGAGGTCGGCCGCACTGTAAGAGCCATTGATCGAGCCGCTGAACGTCGATACGCTGGATACGTCAAATGTGTAGGGAGCACCCAGATGGCCTGGTTCGAACGCGAGTTCATCGCCGTCCCCGAGACCGGCAAGAAACAACTCGTCTACAAGTGGCCGGATGTGAACATCCGGCGATACTCCCGCGCCATCGTCAACGCCGATCAGACCGCGCTGTTCGTCAAGTCCGGTCAGGTCCTGGGTGCGCTGGGACCGGGCCGGCATCGGATCGACGCGGACGAACTCCCGGTTCTCGGCGCACTGGTGGATACGCTGACCGGCGGCAACTTCTACCGCGCCGAGCTCTACTTCGTCTCCAGCCGGGAATTCGCCGGTATCAAGTTCGGCGGCCGCCTCGCCGATATCGCCGACCCGGTCAGCGAGCAGATCGTCACCCTGCGGGTCTTCGGTGAGTTCGCGCTATCGGTCCGCGACGCCCGGCAACTGATCACCTCGCTGGCCGGCAGCACCGATCTGCACGATCCGGCCGGAATCGAATCCTGGAGTGCCGACCTGCTGCTCAAGGCGATGAAGGTCGCTGTGACACAGGGGGTTTCCCAGGGCGAGTGGCCGGTCCTCGGCCTGTCCGGGCTGCTGCCCGAGATCGAGCAGGCGGTCGTCCGGCAGACCAACACCGCGCTCTACGAGTACGGGTTACGGATACCACGGCTCGGCAATTTCGACATCACCCTGGCTCCCGAGGACGCCGACCGGCTCAAACGCCTCGCCAAGGATGTCACCTACATCCGGCTCGCCGGAGATTTCCGGCAGTACGCCGCCGGGGAGATGGCCCTGGGCGCGGGCCAGGGACTGGCCTCCGGGCACGGCCACGACGGCGGGTTCATCGGCGCCGCGCTGGGCATCAATGCTCTGCAGCAACCGGGTTTCGCGGCCGCGGGTAATACCCCGCCTCCGCCGAGTTCGCCCTGGCAACAGCACCAGCAGGTCCGCGAGGAGCAGAGCGCGACGGCGCTGCCCCCCACCGCGAAACCCGTCGCACTCGATCCTCCGGCGAAACCGATCTGCACCGCCTGCGCCACGGCCAATCCGCCGGGCGCCAAGTTCTGTGTGGAATGCGGTACTCGCTTCGCCCCGGCCGAACCGGCCCGATGCCGCGAATGCGATGCCGAACTGCTGCCCACGGCCAGGTTCTGCGCCTCCTGCGGGACCCGCCGCCCGGACTGAAACCGGGATCCGACCCGCCGCCGGGCGAATCACGGCCGGTTGCTCCGCCACCGGCCCCAACCGGCGGACAGATCGACCGCCCGGATCACACGGCGCGAGCAGGGCACGAACACCGGAGCCGGCCGGCCGGTTCCGGCGCGGCAGTGGAAACGACGGGTGGCCGCCCGGCCCGAGCCGGACGGCCACCCGCGAATCCCGCGTGATCAGCCGACGATGCCGGACTCCGAACTACCCGCCAGACTCCGCACCTGCCGCGCCGCCACCGACAGGGTCGCCAGATCGTGCCGGCTCACCCCGAAAATTTCGGTGAGCGCGGCGCGGGCCCGGGTCAGCCGTGACCGGTTGGTCTGCTCCCAGTAGTCCAGCTTTTCCGTCACCGGATCCTCCGGGTCGGTAGCAGTGGCGATATCCAGTGTCAGCAGCCGCAACGACTCGTACAGGTCGTCGCGCAGCGCCAGCCGCGCGAGGCCGGCCCACCGCTGATCGTGGTCGAGATCGCCGACCGCGCTGATCAGCCGGGTGATCTCCAGATGCGCGTTGAGCGCGAAATAGAGTTCGGCGATCTCCCGTGCGTCACGTTCGGCGATATCGGCGATATCCAGCACGTCCAGCAGCGGGAAGAGATGGATAAGGCGGTAGACCGCGGCGGCCAGATCCTGCGGGGCGCCGTGTTCGGTCGCCTCGGTGGCGTGGGCGGCGACCCGCTCGGCCAGTGGTTTCGGCAGCCAGCCGGGCACCCGATCCGCCAGCGCGCGCACCCCCTCGCGATAGCGGGCGATATCGGCTCCGATCGCGATCGGCTGCGGCCGGTTCAGCAGCAGCCAGCGCGCGGCACGTTCCAGCGTGCGGTTGGTCTCCAGTTCGAGCTGATCGCGTACCGAGGTCGGCATCTGCTCGGAGCGGATGCGCTGCCACAGCTCCCGCAGCCCGAATATCTCCACCGCCGCGGTGAACGCGCGCACCGCGTCGTCGGTGGTGGCGCCGATCTCCTCGGACAACCGGAACGCGAATGTCGCACCGCCGAAATCGACCATCTCGTTGACCACCACGGTGGCCACGATCTCGCGGCGCAGCGGATGCCTGGTGATCGCGCCGGCGAACCGCTCCCGCAACGGTGTCGGGAAGTAGTCCGGCAGCACCGCCGCGAAGGTGGGGCTGTCCGGCAGGTCCCCGGCGAGCAGGTCGGCCTTCAGCGCGAGCTTCACATGGGCGATCATCGTGGCCAGTTCCGGAGAGGTCAGCCCCGTTCCGCCGGCGATCCGGCGTTCCATCTCGGCGTCGCCCGGCAACGCCTCGAGCCGGCGATCCACGCCGCGCCGGGTCTCCAGCTCGGTGAGCAGCCGCCGGTGCACCGCACCGCGCCGCCCGGCACCCGACCGGGACAGGCCGATCCGGAAGTTCTGCGAGATATTGTCGCGCAATACCAGTTCGGCGACCTCGTCGGTCATTTCCGCGAGCAGCGGATTACGGTCGGCGATATCGAGCTCACCCGCCGACACCACCGCGTCGAGCAGAACCTTGATGTTCACCTCGTGATCGGAGCAGTCCACACCCGCGGAATTGTCCAGCGCGTCGGTGTTCATCTTCCCGCCGTTGCGGCAGAACTCGATACGCCCCAGCGCAGTGGCACCGAGATTACCCCCCTCACCGATCACCTTCACCCGGAGCCGGTCGGCATTCACGCGCACCGCGTCATTGGACTTGTCACCCACATCGGCATTCGTTTCCGAACTCGCCTTGATATAGGTACCGATGCCGCCGTTCCACAGGAGATCGACCGGGGCCTCGAGGACCGCGCGGATCATCTCCGGCGGCGAGAGACGGGTGACGCCGGCCGGCAATTGCAGTGCGGCACGAACTTCCGGGCTGACCGGGATTGCCTTGGC
>NZ_BDBX01000089.1 GCF_001613205.1 Nocardia sienata NBRC 100364
AGTTGCGGTATCCGCTGTACCAACTCCCCATACAGGATCTGGGCAACGCGCTCGAAAGTCGGTTTGTCTTCGAATAACTCGGTCCAAACGGTCGCCGACAAACGGGCCGCGTACTCGTCGTGAACCTCGTCGAGCAAATCGGTATCGACAAACCGGCCGTGGGCGTCGAGCTGGTCGTCAGCAAAGGAGAAACCCACCCGCAGCGTGACCAAAACCTCGGTGGTCGGCGCCAACCCCCGCGCCTGCCGCACACCGGTGAAGACAGTCCCTGCGTAACCCCGAAGCGGCGGCTCATCCCCACGCTGAACACCCGAAACACCGAATCCAATGACCGGGCATCCCGACCACGGATTTGCTGCTTGCCCCAGCCGGGTGCCGCACCAGTCGAAGCGCCACGACCAACACCCGAGACGATATGACATCGGCTTCGGCGCCCAGTTCAAGCTGGCGGCGAGTATCGTGATAGCGAAACTCGCTACCCTGGAATGGATTCAGGTCGCCCACCTGCATGCCGGTATCGCTGACGACTTCCAGTTCGAAACCGCGGGCCCCATGGCAAGTCCAACTCAATAACGCCGGTTACTCCGAGATCGTCGCGGAGTGGCCATCACACCGGCGAGAGCTCTGCATCACAAGACGTCTGCCAGCCAACCGCGGCAAGGACACCCCGGCGAACAAGTCAGTACTTTCCAGATGATCCTGGTAAAACCACAAGGTGGCGGCGGAACCGACCCACTCAGCACTCGCGTGGCCGTGGGAAGCGTGTGATTGGAGTCAGAGCTCCGGTTTCGTCTTGACGATTAGTTCCTCCCACGTCTTCGCCTGCCGCACATGCGTTTCCGTCGCGAACACATACCTCCAGGTACCGAACCTGCCGTCATCGCGGACAAACCGCGCCCACTCCTGGGCCGCATGCTTCTTGTCTAGCACCTCGACATCGCGTGCAGCGTTGTCGGACTTTCCTTCCACCACCCAAAACACGCCATCAACATCCAGCACAACGAAGTCGGGATAGTACTTCTTACTGTTATTGCGTTCGATCCACACCTCGCCCGGCTCATAAATTCGTAGCCACCACTGCACCTGCCGCGAACTATCAAACATGTGTGCGAGTTTAAATTCGGTCGACTTGGCATCGAAGTTTGCGAACGGCTGAATCGAGCGGTTCCACTGCCCGTACCACTTCTCCTTGTTGAAATCATCCCAAATGCTTGCCGTATTGCTCGGCATCGGTCGCCGCACCGGCACCTCAACGCGCGTGTACGTCCATTTCGGGTGCAGCTTCCGGTTGTCGTAGCTGCCGCGGATCAACTCGTCGATCGCTCTCACCGCTTGGTCGGTGCGACGTTGGCTCCACAACGCATCCTCCTCGTCGTCGGTCACACCAGCACCGAGCAAGAACTCGCGGGTAATGCGATGGGTCGCATTGAGTTCAGGAGTTTCGCTGGGGACAAGCCCCAGGTTCCAGATCCGGTCCGCTAACTCGTTGCGAACCTTGGCGACTGGTACCCACTTCTGGGTGGCATCCTCATCGGCAACCTGCTGAGTCCGCAGCGAAACATTGCCGTCGAGATCCCGCTGTCCGACGATGGCTTGCCGTTTGAGATGGACTGGGAACTCGTGCACAAAGCTCGCCCCCACAGCTTGTACTGCGGAGTTCTCCACATAGCTAAGCGAAAAATCGACCGGGGCCATTTCCCGTTCACGCCGCGGGAACACGATCGTCGGCGCATCCTCGACCTTGTACAGCACCTGCATGGCTGCCGCAGCGTCCTTATCTAGTTGCTGATCGACCGCGTCCACTGAGGCGAAGACCAGGAACTCCGCTCCATCGACAACTTCACCGTCCTTGACACGTGCGGGCCCCACTAGATGCAGCTCGCCATTCTCGAAAATCTCACGATGGTCGGGTTGTGGGTTACTGAGCGGCAGCGGTGCTTGCCCATGCGGAACTGGTTCGGCAGCGGGCTCCCCGATGTCTGGCGCCAAGGAAGCCGGTGCCGATGGCACCAAACGTTCCAGCAGCGCGTCCTTGTTGGCTAGCAGTGATCGGTAGGAGTCATGCGCGACCAAGTCGACCTGGTCGATGGCGGGGATGCCTACACGTGTGCCGAAGGGCAACCGCAACCCGCGCCCCAATACCTGCTCCGTCAACGTCGATGACGCGAGCGCCCGATAGCCGACGATCACCCCGATACTTTTGACGTCCCAACCCTCTTTCAGCATGTTCACGCTGACGACAGCTCGCACCGGCGACTCTGGTGACTCGACGGCGGCAAGTTCAGCTAGCGCTTTGTCACTGGATTGGCTGGTGATCAGGAGAACTTCGCCGTGGCCGGGGAGTTTATCTCCCTGCGTAAGGATCTCAGCGACGTACTCAGCGTCCTTGATGTCTTGGCACACGACGAACAACACAGGACTGATCGGCGGGTATCCATTGTGGCCAGCCCAACTCTGCCACACAATCTCCTTGCGCTGCCGGAGTTGGCAAGCGTCAGCGAGCTGGGTTTCGATGTCCTTCTGGCCGTCTTCGCGGTAGACGATCACCGGGATCTTCACCAAGCCGTCAGCTATCGCCTGCGCGAGGCTGTACTGGTAGACGATCTTGTCGCGGTCCGCATCGTCTGGTGTCGCGGTCAACCCCACCAAAGCACGCGGAGAGAGGTCGCGGATTGCGGCACCGAACGCCTTCGCCTTCTCGCGGTAGACGTGGTGTTCATCAGCTATGATGACGAGGTCATCGACCTGGCGGAGGTGATCGTAGAGTCCTTGTCCGATGAACTCGTCTACCTCGCGGGTCTTCCGCGACGTTTTCACCGTTGGTTTGGTGAGCTGCTGGACGTTGAAGATGAACAGCTTCAACGCGTTCGGGTCGTGCAACGCGTCACCGACCTGGCCTCGCGAAAAGTTGTCGGCGGTGATCAGTAACGGGGGATACTCCGCGCCCGCAACGAACTTCCGATGGCCAGGAGTGAAGTTATCGACCGTCTTTGCCTGGATGGTGCTCCCAGGGGTGACGATCAAGACGTTACGTACCCCTTGCGCAGCGAGATAGTCGACTAGAGCGGCAGCGAGATAGGTTTTCCCAACTCCGGTCGCGAGGTCGCATACCACCTCACGCCCGTCACCGTCCTGGATCGCTGTAGCGACCTTAGCCAAGCCGGTGGCGTTCGGTCTGCGGAGATCCATGCGCGCCGTGATCTCCTCGACCACAGCAACGTCATACGGCAACCATGTCATCGGACGATCCTCCCCCGCGACACCAAATCACGCGGCGCCTTCAGTACCCGAGATCCTGGACTGATGTCCTTGAGCACCTGGACAGTGCCAGGTGCAACAGCTTTCGCGACGATAGTGGCCCGCTCGTCCTCACCCAATCGCGCCACGATCGCACGAACGAGGATCTCATCGACCACGCCATCAACGACCGCGAGCCGAGTACGGCCCTTCACTCCATGGAACGGTGGCTGCACACTGAACGTGAACCCCAGCTGGGCTGCCACTGCCTGCGCGAACTCATCACCTTTCGCCCAGTCAGCGACGAGTAGCCGACCTTCGGCGGATTCGTAGAGCGAGGGACCAACCTCCAGGTTGGTGAAGCTGCCGCCTGAACTCCATCCAGATTCTGCCGTGATGCCGCCGGGATCTAATCCAGCGATGACCTTCTCAATTCTCGGTCGAGTGAAGTTCGAAACGGTTTTTGCCGAGAGCTCTACCGTCACCCATCGGCGGCCCATCTTGTGTGCGACGGCGGCAGTCGTTCCAGATCCAGCAAAGCAATCGAGGACAATTTCGCCAGCATTGCTGGCGATTTGAATGACGCGCTGGATTAGGCGCTCCGGTTTGGGTGTTGCAAAGGGGGCGCCATTGGGGAATAGCGCTTTAATTTCCCGCTTGCTGGTTCTATTACTCCCTACGTCAGCATTCCTCCACCAGGTGTCCGGGGGGCTCCCGATGCCCGTGTCAGCATAGATCCGGTAGTAAGGATTCCATCCAGACTTGCCCCGGACCCACTCAATGCGATGGATCTCGGCCTCCACCTTCTCGCGCTTCCAGACCCAGCGGCCATCTCTTCCTCCGTCGAGCTTGGGGTATACCTCGGTGCCGTCAGGCGCCGTCATCGGGTAGTACATGGTGGGCCGAGCTTCTCTGGTTGAGTCCGGCCCGGTCGCCTTGAATGGAATAGTGCAGTAGTGGCGCCCCTCGCCGTCTACCTTATTGTAATGGGAGGGGAGTTCCTGACGCTTAGTCCTGTTGACGGAAAAAGCGTCGGACTTTCTATAGACGAGAATGATATCATGTCGCGAAGAGAATAGATTAGCGTCCATTTTCAGGGTGTCCGACTTCTCCCAGACGATGCTTGTTACGAAATTAGGACGCCCAAATATCTCATCCAACAGGACTTTGCAGTACGCCATTTCAGCGTCGTCGAGGTGGACCCAGACCGAACCGTCAGCTGCCAATAGTTCGCGAACAAGTAGGAGGCGTTCGCGCATCATTCCGAGCCAGATCGAGTGTTCCAGTGCATCGTGATAGTGCTCGAACGCTTGGCCGGTATTGAACGGCGGGTCGATGTAGACCAATTTGACTTTGCCTCGGTACTGCTTTGCGTACTCCGGTGTACGTACAAGCGCATGCAGAGCGTCGTAGCTGTCACCCTGAATGAGTAAGTTGTCATCGGTGCCACCTGCCGAGGCTGCAACGTTACCGATGGGGTGCAGTAACCGCACCTCGGTGACGCGGGAGTCGTCGCGGGCGACCCACTCGTAACCCCCGGCACCGTCAGAGACCAACGCTTGGTCCTTATTGACCCAAGACAGTGTGAGTCGACCGGTCACGCAACTGCCCTTCGCTCGCCGAATACCGCCTGGATAGGGTAGCCGGGACCGGAGTTCGACACGCAGGTGGAGCATCCGTGAACCTCTAGGAACCCTCAATCCGGCCTGAATCGTGTCGATCGGAGATCCTGCAGACAACCAAGGCTCCAGTGTTGAGGAGCTGCCGATAGCGGCCTCCGCTTCCTCCGCGCAGCGTTGCGCCGCACCCGGATCGACGATGTCCGCGCGGTCCGGCGCGCCGTAGCTGATCAGCGCTACCCCGGAGGAGCGGCGCCGGGCAGCTGCCCGGCGGGAGCAGGCCAGCACGTTGGCACCGGAGACCTACTCGCGGCCGATACGCCGTGGTCAGCGGCAGGACCGGGGGTACTCCCGCTGGCCACGACATAGGCTTGGTTTCTCGGCTTTTGTCAGCCTGTCACCGAATCGTCGGTGTCTATATCGGCCCCGACTGTCACCGCGTCTTCTATCTCCCCTACCTCGGCGGAGCGCTCCGCCCGTTGCGCGTTTACTCGGGCCCCACCGATGTATGAGACCGAGTCGGCGACCGAAGCAACCGCTGGTGCCGACCACTCGGTATCGGCCTCGGGAAGGGCGAGAACCCGGGTAGTGAGGTCGATGGCGGCGGGTTCGGGTATCGGGTTGTCGGTACCCTGCAGCTCATCAACTCTGCGGGCTTGCGGCAAGAGTCGCCGCTCTACGGAACCGGCCATGACATTGAATGCTTCCACCGTGGCAGCGATCCTAGCGCCGACCTTGTTGATATGACCGATAACATCGCGAATCCGCTTGGTCATTTCCTTGCAGGTGTCGACCGTGCGTTTGATGTTCTCGACAGCTGCTTCCTGTCGCAGGACCACCGCCACCGACCGCAGCAGCACCAGCAGGCTGGTCGGAGTGGCCAAAATGACGTTGCGACCCGCCGCGTACTCCCACAGCTCCGGGTCCTGCTCCCACGCCGCGTACAAGAACACCTCCGAAGGAACGAACATCACCACGAACTCCGGCGAGTACTCCGGCAGCGTCCAGTACTCCTTTTCGGTGAGCTGGTCGATGTGCCGGCGCATATTCTTGGCGTGTGAGGCCAGCTTCTCTTTGCGTTCGGCCTCGTCGCGAGCGTCATGAGCCTCGAGAAACGCGTTGAACGGGGATTTGGCGTCGACCACGATCGACATCCCCCCACCGATCCGCACCACCATGTCCGGGCGCAGCATCACGCCCTCGCGGTTGGTGAGGCTGGGCTGTTCGAAGAAGTCGACCTGGCTCAGCATTCCGGCCGCCTCCACGACGTTGCGCAGTTGACGTTCTCCCCATTTCCCGCGGGTGTTGGGCCGACGCAACGCGTTCACCAGCCGCTCGGTCTCCTTCTGCACCGCCTCGTTGCTCATCCGGAGCTGCTCGTTGGTGGTGCGCATCTGCTGCAGCTGCTCGCTGAGGGAGGCGAAGGATCCGGCGCGGTCCTTCTCGACCCCGCGCACATATTCGGTGAGGGTCTCCACCTGCGTGGACAACGGTTTGATCAGCTCGTCGACCGCGGCTCGGCGCTGCTCCAGCTCCTGGCCGGTGGCCTGGGCCCGCTGATCAGCCAGTTCGGTGAACTGTTTCACCAACTGGGCCCCGGTCTCCTCCAGCATCTGCCCGGCCATGTGCTTGATACGGTCCTGCTGGCTGCTCAGCAATTCGACCTGCTCGGTGAATCGCTCCCGTGCTGACAGCAGCTCCGACTCAAGCCCGGCCCGCGCGGCGGCTTCCTTATTGAACTGGTTTTGCAGCGCATCCGCCCGCTGGACCGCAGCGTCACGATCTTGTCGCGCCTGTTCGACGGCTGCGTCACGTTCGGCCCGGACCTGCTCGATCGCCGTGTCGCGTTCGATCCGCGCCTGATTGACCGCCACGTCCCGCTCAGTCCGCACCTGCTCGATCTCGGCCTCGCGTTCCGCCCGCACCGCTGCGATAGCGGCGCCACGTTCTTCGCGTGCCGTCTCACCTGCGGCGTCACGTTCGCGCCGCATCTGCTCGGTCGCCTCACGCTCGCGCCGCGCCTGTTCTTCGGCGATGGCCGCGCGGCCGCGCCCGGCCATGAATCCAATGCCTCCAGCGAGGCCTGCCACCACGATCACCATCACGACGAACACACCAATGCCGATCAAGTCGAAACCTTTCTTCCTGAACACCGATGCGACCTCGACCCCTCATGGGTCGGGAAGTGGAACAGCGCTGGCCTACCGGACCGCCGAGCGCGCAGGGACAACTACCACCACCCACCGACAGAAACCGGCAACGCCGCAAACCTCGAAAACAAACTGGTCACAAGTCTTTTCGCGACAACGGCAGCGAACCGCCACCGATTCGGCGATATCGGCACCGGCTTCCACAGCGGCCCGGCGCCGCGAATCTTCGGCCGGCGCGGCGTTATCCTCGGCGCGGCCCGAAGAAATAATTCTCGGGGCGAGTGCACGACCGGAGTGACCAACCTCTGCGAGATGATGGGCGGGGGCTGTCGACAGAAACCCGGCTGGCGAGAGCGCGTTCGGGCGCGGTTTGGGCCGTTCCGAGCCGAGTTCCCAGTTACGCTGGCTTAGTACTCCAGCCGCACTTGGTTATGTAATCGGCGTCTGCGCTGGTAGTGGGCTTTTCTGGCCCGGTATTGGTGCCGACGCCGCCAGGTTGACCACTGCCAGATGGCGGTGTGGCCGGGTCGGTAGGCGATCACGTGTGCCAGAAGACGGCGGATCTCGCCGAGGGTGAGCGAGATGAGTTCGCTGCCAATGCTTTTGGGGAGATTGCGGCGGTGACGGCGAGGTAGGTGTGGGCGAGCATGGCGAGGGTGATGTGGCGGTACCAGGCGTCGTAGCGGCGGACCTGGTAGTGGTCGAGGCCGATTTCGGTTTTCGCGGTTTGGAAGCAGTCCTCGATGGCCCAGCGGGTGCCGGCGACCCGGATGAGGGTGTCGTCGCTGGTGCCGGTGGGTGCGAAGCACATGTAGTAGGCGATCTCGAACTCGCCTTTGCTGTTCGGAGTCAGCGCCCGGCGAGCGAGTAGCCAGCGGCTCCAGCCTGCGGAGGTGGTCCACTCGTAGACCGGCAGCGAGGCTACCGCCCAGTCGAACATGCGCGGCCCCTTCGCTCCGTCGCCGCAGCTTAGGCGCTTCCACGCCTCCGGCGGTGCTTGCGCGACGAGGTGGTCGGCGCGGGTGCAACCGGCGGTGATCGGGATGGTCTGGCTGCGCGGCACCGCTACCACGTATCCGATGTAGCGGGTTTCGAGCCAGGTCCGGAACTTATAGTCGCCGCCGTAGGCCTCGTCCGCGGTCACCCATCGGGCCGGGACCCCGCCATCCAGTGCTCGGGCGAGCATCTTCTTGGCGAGTGTGGCCTTGGTGGCGAATTCCACGCTATCGGGGACGTTCGCCTCCCGGCAGCGGTCACGGTCGTCGGTCCACGACTTCGGCAGATACAACTCCCGATCGATCAGCGTGCGACCTTTGCCAGTGGCATAAGCACAGAAGACACCCAGCTGACAGTTCTCTATCCGCCCTGCCGTACCCGAGTATTGTCGTTGCACCCCAGCAGATTTCACTCCCTTCTTGAGGAACCCGGTTTCATCGACGATCAACACGCCATCGGGATCACCGAGATGCTCTACCGCGTAGCCGCACACATCATCGCGCACCCCGTCGACGTCCCACGCGGCCTTGTTCAACAGACGCTGCATCCCATCCGGCGTCAGGTCACCGGCTGCTTCCGCAAGTGTCCAGCCATTCTTCCCCGCCAACGGCGCCAACAACCCGCGCACATACATCCGCGCCCGCAACCGCGGCTCCGCACGATAGAAACGCCCCGCAACCAGCCCAAACAGATCATCCAACCCAGCCACCCACGCGGCCAGGTCCTCGCCCATCGACACGACGAAAGATCATACCGCACAACATAACTAAGTGCGGCTGGAGTATTAGAGGGCGTCTTACGTGGATAGTTTCTTGTAGCAGGTGAGAGCTGCGGCGAGTTGTAGAAATGCTGCGAAGAGGCGGCCGTGGCGTTCGTAGCGGATTGTCAATCGCCGATATCCGGTAAACCACGCGATGGTGCGTTCGATCTTCCACCGATGACGACCCAATCTCTTGGGGTCCTCGATCCCACGACGGGCGATACGAGGCACGAGGCACTATCCCGCGAGCACGCAGCCAGCGGCGACGGGCGTCATAGTCGTAGCCCTTGTCGGCACGCAGTTTGGCGGGTTTGCCACGACGCGGGCCACGGACCGACCGAATCCGCGGGATCGACTCGACCATCGGTTGCAGCATCACCGAATCGTGAGTGTTCGCGGCGGAAACACCGGTGACCAGCGGTATCCCGTTCGCATCCGAGATGATGTGGATCTTGGATCCTTTCTTGCCGCGGTCGACCGGGCTGCGGCCGGTCAGTGATCCCCTTTTTTCGCCCGCACGCTCGCCGCGTCCAGGATCGCCGCGCTCCAGTCGAGCTCGCCGGCGGCCCCGAGCCGGTCGAGGATCTCTCGATGCAGTGCGTCGAATACTCCGGTGTCGGCCCACACCATGAACCGTCGATGCGCGGTCGGAACGCTCACTCCGAACGACGGCGGCAGATGCCGCCACGCGCATCCGCTGGTCAACACGAACACCACTGCGGTGAAGACCGCACGTTCATCGACGGGAGCGGTGCCTCCGCCCTGCGGTCTGGGAATGAACTCGGGTAGCAGCGGTTTCACGATGTCCCACAACGCATCCGGGACAAGTCTCTGAGCAAGCCTGTCGACCACGGGTCACATCATGCCGGACAACGAATTACACCCACGTAAGACGCCCTCTTAATGGGGGATAACGAATTATCGCGCGCCACAGATGCGAAGGGGTTCAGGCAACCTCGTGCAGGGGACGAGACCGTAAAGGTCATGATCACCGTCAAGACCTACCCGAACCCGAGCGACACATACGGCGAGACCGTCTGTGTGGCGGGCGTCAGGCTCGATCGGGAGCGTCCCGAGTGGATCCGTCTGTACCCGGTGAAGTTCCGCAACGAGGACTTCGACAAACAGTTCAAGAAGTACGAGGTCCTGCGCCTCAACGGCACGTACAGACAACCCAACGACAACCGCCCTGAGTCGTTCCGCCCGCGCCAGGACGAGCTGGAACACATAGAGCTGTTGGATACGAGCAGCAATTGGCAGCGGCGCCGGATGAACCTCGACGGCCTCATCGGCGCCACCACCATGTGCGGGCTCCTCGCTAAAAACCCTATTGGCGGCATGGGCACTCCGTCACCGTCGCTCGGACTCATCAAACCGACAGACGTCGAGGCCAGCGTCGTCGCCGGAGAACCCTGGTCCGCAGCGGAGCGGGCGAAGATCGACAAGTCGTCGGCTCCGGATCTGTTCGGTACCTCGCTCAGGCCGCTGGAACCGGCACCATTCGCTGTGCGATATAAATACCGCTGCGAGTCGTCGAAGTGCCGCGGCCACGACCAGAAAGTGCTCGACTGGGAGGCAGGACAAGCCGGCCGACGCTGGCTGAAGTCCCACGGTGCCCTCCGAGCGCAAGAGATGCTCCTCGGGAAGTGGCGCGACACAATGCTCTCACCTGACCGCGATGTCCACTTCTACGTCGGCAACCAGAACCAGCACCGCCGGTCCTTCTCAGTCCTCGGCGTCTGGTACCCCAAGACCGAACTCGCCTTGTTCTAGACGTGTACCACCGCCGCGTTGGGGCGGGCCTTGAGCAGTCGATGCACCACCATGTCACGATGGCACTCGGCATGGTCGTGCTCGAAGCACAGCAGCGCCACCACACCACCATCGAGAAGCTCGCACACGTGCGCAAGAGCATCGGTCGCAGCGGCACTATCGAGTACGTCGTGATAACGGGCGCGGGATTCCGGCTCACCGGCGCGGAAACCATCCCGATTGCTCTTCGGATTGCCGAGTGCACGGTGGTGGACGTAACCGATGCCCACCGCGGCAAGAGCCTCGGCGAGCTTCGTCTTCGACAACCCAGGTTTGCGGCTCAGCGGAGTCAGGCGTACATCGACGAGCACCTGGACGCCCTGTTCGACGAGCTGGGCGACGAGATCGTCGACGGTTTTCCCCTCGTAGCCGATGCTGACAAGGATCCGTTCGGCGACGTCGCAGTCGGCGGCAGTGTCAGGGACTCCCATAGGTTCCTATCGTGCACCAGCCACTGCGATGTAGCGCGACAGACCCCAAAGAGTGCGACAGAATCACGACCACAGCTCAGCCCGAGTTCTACCAGCCAAGCCGCTGGCCTCGCGGTGACGGCAGAGGGATGTCCGAGCAGACACATTCGACGCGCGTAGCGATACTTCAGCCTTGCCACGTACATCAGCGGGCGGCAACTGTCATGTACACCGAGCACAGCCAACCCACTCCGGCACGAATAGCCATTCAGTGATCGGAAACACAATCTGTATATTCAGCTAGGCTGACCAGGCTCTCTACGCCAATACACCCCATTTTCCACTCCGAACGAGGAGCGGCTTGCCTGCCGGACGGGATGACCTCAGTGTCGAATCCATGAGTAGCGCGATTGCAGCTGGCCTGCTGTCCCTCCTGGTTGGTGTCCCCGCCTC
>NZ_BDBX01000090.1 GCF_001613205.1 Nocardia sienata NBRC 100364
AAACAACAACAACACCACCACCACCGCTGTGGCCGGGTCCGGTGACACGGCCACCCACCGCCAGCTGGTGGGGTATGTGGTACTCGACAACGAAACCAACACCACCACCGAAACCGACAACGAAACCGACACCAACACCAACACCACCAACGACACCGTCACCAACACCACCAACGACACCGTCACCAACAGCGGCGACACCGTCACCGGTGCGGGGTCCGCCCGGGCCGGGATCGTGGCGGGACTGCGGGAGTTCGCTGCCGGGCGGTTGCCGGAGTACATGGTGCCCGCGGCGGTGGTGGTGCTGGACCGGTTGCCGTTGACGGTGAACGGGAAACTGGACCGCACAGCGTTACCGGCCCCCGACTACACCGGCGAGGGGTATCGGGCACCGTCGACACCGACCGAAGAAGCCATAGCCGCAGCATTCACCGAAGTCCTCGACCTGTCCCGGGTCGGAGCCGACGACAACTTCTTCGACATCGGCGGCAACTCACTGATCGCGACCAGAGTCGTGACCGAACTGCGGGCCGAACTCGGCGTTGATATTCCCGTCGGTCTTCTGTTCCTAGAGCCGACGCCGGCAGGGCTTGCCCGGCGTATCGGCAGTCCACTGAGCTTGCACGGAACCTCGGCCGACGATGCTTTCGGAGTGGTACTGCCGCTGCGTTCCACGGGTAGCCGGCCTGCGCTCTTCTGTGTGCATCCGGGAAGTGGACTCGCGTGGGCGTACTCGGGGTTGGTTCAGCACCTTTCGAACGACCGTCCCGTGTACGGGCTGCAATCGCCGGTGCTCGGCGGTGAGCCGGGCTTCGGATCGATCGAGCAGTTGGCCCATCGTTATGTCGAGAAGATCCGCACCATCCAGCCGCACGGCCCGTACCACCTGCTGGGATGGTCCCTGGGCGGCGTGATTGCGCACGCTATGGCCGTCGAATTGCGCGACGCCGGTGACGCTGTTGCCACACTGGCAGTCATGGACACCGCCGTGGTCAACGGGGAAGATCACGCCGATGAGGATGAGCTGTTCGCGGGGGATGTCACCGCCGAGAAGTTGGTCCGCGCAATGGGTGTGGAGTTGGCGCACATCCACACCGATGGCTTACTTCACACCACAGGCTCGGAACTCGCTGCCGGTCACACTGATGGTGAGCTGTCATTCGAGGATGCCGCTCTGATCCTGAACAGGTCGTTCGGTCTGGATACCGGTCTCACGGCCACGCGCCTGGAACGCCTCGGTGCGTGGATCGAGAATCGGAAACGAATCCTGAGGGAATTCGAGGCCGGAGTCTTCGATGGAGACTTGCTGTTCTTCAGCGCGGCGATGTCGGTCGACGCAGCCGGCAAGCGGCTCTCGGCCGAGGTCTGGCGGCCGGCTGTCACCGGGTCCATATGCGAGCACGTGGTGGACTGCGCGCATATAGAAATGGCGACACCTGAAGCATTGGCCGTCATAGGCCCTGTTCTCGACAGTTATCTCGACGATGCCGCACGAGGAGACGGTGCGACATAGCGTAGTGAGCACATCGAAGTGAGGCTGCTGCGCCATGAGGTGACTGTGGTGACCTGCCGCACCGTTCGGGCTCGCGGGAACTGTGGGGCGGTCGGATATGCCGGAGCGAGAGTGTCCGATCTAGGGCTCCGGTGCACTTCTGGTGGTGGCCGACGCTGAACCCGGGATCAGTGCCATGCGTGTCCTACCTGCCCGGTATCTTGGTGGCAATGTACAGCCGCCCCATGACGTAATCGAGGACCGGACCGAGGATGACCATGTACACCGTCGTGATCGTGCCGGGCGATTCACAGGACACCGCGACACGGACTCGGATGACGCTGCGCATAGATACCGGTCATCCGGGGCCGCGCGTGACCGGTGTGTCCGTGACATCGGAGGCGCCCGAAGGCCTGACGTCGGCCAATTTCCCCGATATCGATCTCGCCGCGGTCGTTCGGGCATTGGCGTCCAGAGTCTTCGGTGGCGGTGAGCCATCCGAGCTCGCGTTATTCGATGGCGGTGCCGCGGCCGCTGTGCCGGGCCCGTCGTCCGAAGGGGCCGAAACGAGCCGAGCGGAGCAGGCCCGGTCGCGGCAGGGGAATGTTGTCGACACGTCGGCGGGCAGGGCTTACCGCAAGATGCCCGACCCGGATGAGTTGCGGGCGAACTACGCGAGGATCGGCACCGTCACCGGGTTGGCAAAATACTACGATGTGCCCCGGCACACCGCGCAGGGCTGGATCGGCAGGCTTCGGAAGCTCGGTGAGGCGACCGCCCGGGCGGCGGAGTAGACCATGAGAAAGCTGTACAGGATCAGTATCGCGGAAGCGGACTCGCCCGATATCGTGACCGCTACGGTCGAGCTCGAGGGGAATCGTGCCCGGATTGTCGAGGTGCGGAGCGGCGAGGGCGATTCTCCCGTTCCCTCCGAATTGGGCGAAATCGACTTTTCCTTGCTGGTGCGAGCCGCGGCGGTCTTCTCGGCTGCGCCCGAGACGCCGTCGAAGGCAGACGGAGAAATCGCCCCGGCGACCGCGCCTCCGAGCGAGAGTGTGGAGCAGACCGGCACCGGGGCGACCGCGAAACCGGCTCATGGTGAGCGACTCGAGAAGAACGGAATGCCGTCGGATTTTCCCGTGAACTTCTGGCGTCTGGGCAGCGTCCCGAAGGTAGCTAAACACTACGACGTTCCGCACCGTATTGCGCAAGACTGGGTCAAGACGCTTCAGCGCGAAGGCAAAGCCGGTAGCCGATGGTCGAAGAAAAGTGGTCGGCCGTGACCGCGCCGATGTGAATACGGAGCCACTCTTTTTCCGAACCGCAGATCAGGCGGGCGCTGCTACCGGATGTAGTTCCCGGCTGAACCCGTTGTAGCGGTCGAGCCAGCCGATGGCGCGATAGTCGCCTCGCCGGGTGAAAACCGCCGAGCCGCGGGGGCCGGAACTGTTCACGGGCAGAGCGGTGTGCGCACGTCCCTGGGATGCCGGTGTAGTCAGATAGCTTTCGCCGACCCAGACTGCGAGCGTCGCCGTCGTCGAGCACACCAGGTCCGCCCGATTGGCATCTAAAGTCACGATCGCGTCGGTGGCGCGATCCCGCAGCAGGATCGCGTAGTCGGACGGATTCAACCGGCAATCCTGTGGGCGCCCGGTCTCGGTCCAGTCGGGATCGGTGATGCCGCGGGTGGTGGCGGCCCGCCAGAGCACGGGTACGACGTCCTCCGCGTGCGCGGACGTGGCCATCTGCTCGCACATCCACAGCAGTCGCCCCGCGCCGCGCACGGGATTGCAGCGCCGCCACCGGATACGCCGGCTCAAGTCGGCGGCAACAATCGCGATCCAGGGATGAACCGTGCCGAGGAAACCCTGGGACGCGAGCCAATGCAGGTACCGAGGAGCCTCCTCGAGTATGGGATACATGGTGGCGTAGGGGATTCCGCCGATGGTGCGGGCGGCGCGGTTGAATGCGTACGGAGAGTTCGCGGCGGTGAACAACGCCGCACACGCCAGGTCACCGGGCGCGTAGACAGGATGGGACGGCGCGGCCGGTGCCTCTGGTGCTCCGGCAGCGTCGCCCACGAATCCCCGGGACATCTTCAACTCGATCGCGCGTGGCTTGACGTCCTCGCTGATGGCAGCCTGGGATAGCCTCGGAACCCGGGTGGCCAGCGTCTCGATCAGCAGCCGCTCGGCATCATCGGGCGATATGGGGATCGCGGAATCGGAGAGCGCGGCGCGCAACTCACTGCAGACCACGGGCGAAACCATGAGTCGCGCCGTCAGCAGTCCGAGTTCGGTGGTGGTCAGTTCGACTGTGTCGGGGTTCGTTCGGCGAGTTTTCAGGAAGTCGCTGTTGTCCAGGTCGGCTATCGACCGGCGTAGCGGCGTGTTCTCGCGATTACCCTGGTGATAGGACAGTGTGTTCTCGTACCAGCGTTCGGCGTCGCTCAACGAGCGGATGCGCTGCTGTGTTGCCTCCGCGAGTACGTGTTCGGGCAGGTTCGCGTGAATCTGGGAATTGACCCGGAAACCGGCCAGGAGTCGGCGCTGCCACACGGAGCGTTCCGACTCGTCGACGAGCAGGAAGGCCCAACCGTGGTGCTCGCCCGCGCCGACGCGGCCCGCGCGCCCGAACATCTGCTGGACTGTGGCGACATCGATACCTTTGAGACCCACCTCGGTGTCTTGGACGACGACGGCCCGCGCCGGCATGTTCACACCTGCGGCTACGGTCGAGGTGGCGACGAGAACATCCAATTCGCGGGCCCGAAAGGCTTTTTCGGCTGTTCGCTTGTGCTCCCACCCCTTGTAGTGCAGGCCCACGCCGACGGCTTGGCATGTCCGGTGCACCGCGTCGGCGTCGTCGGGGTCGACGTCGAAAATGTTCGCGCCGCGGTTCGCCGCGATGATCAGCGCGGTACGGCGGACATTGCGCTTGCTCCCGCAGAAGACGAGCACACTGCCGTTGTCGCTGGTCACCATGTTGACGATATTCGCGGTCAGGCGCGCCTTCGCCCCCTCCACCAGACTCCAGTCACTGCTGTTCGCGACCATCGGCAGCTGCCAGGTCAGGCGGGTGGGGCGCCATGCCACCCGGACGGTGCGGGCGCGCAGCCACGCCGCGATCTGGTCCGCGTTGGCGACGGTGGCGGAGAGGCCGACGATCCGGGTCGGTGCGTCACCCGCGCGCACGCGTGCGAGAATCGCTTCCAGGACTGATCCGCGCCCGGGGTCGCCGAGCAGATGGATCTCGTCTACCACGAGGCAGCCGACTTCGGTGAGAGCCTCACGCAACGAGGAGGTCCGGGAAATTGCCTCGAACTTCTCTGTCGTCGTCACCCAGAGGTCGGCGGCCCGGATGCGTTGGGCATCGACACGGTATTCACCGGAGAGTCGTTCGACTGCCAGCCCGCGCCGGCGCCAGCTGTCCAGTTCGTTGTTCAACTCGTCGGTGAGCGAACGCTGCGGGACGAGCCAGGCGGCTTTCTTACCGTGTTCCAGGACGGTGCGGAGGGCGGCGACCATCCCGATCACGGTTTTCCCGGCTCCGGTCGGCGCAGTGACGATCAGGTGGTCGTCACTGCCGATGATATGCGGAACGGCCTCGGCCTGAGCCGGGTTCATTACCTGGTGGGGCAGGAACCGGACCCAGTCGGCGGGAACCAGTCGGTCGACGGGCACTGGTTGGGCCGGGACTTCTCGAATGGTGACGTGATCGTGCCACATGAGTTCGAACCCGTCCCGGGCGGCCTCGGCGGCGGCGCCCGCCAGCGGTCGCGGTTGCCGGGACGGCGACCCGTGCGCGCCGACGGCAACGTGAAGCCTGCCATCCGCCGTGAGGTTGCAGATGATCTCGTGTTCCAGCAGGTATCCGACCTCCCGGAACGGAATGCGCTGTGCGGTGAGACGGTTTCGCAGAGGTCCGAAACGGTCGCCGACCGGCAGTAGCACCCGGACTTCGGTGCCAGGCGGGTAGCCGGGTACGACGAAGTCGGGGTCGGAGGTCTTCAGCCAGAGGAACCGAGACTGTGGACCACTGGAGTCGGACGCATCATCCTCGACCTGCATCGGCGCGACTGTGGCCCTCCGTGAACTGGTCGCACCGGATAGGTCGCTTTCGGGCCCGTGGTGTGACGACGACATGATCAACCAGGTCACCATAACCGACCGGACCGACACCAAGCGGAGCCCCTTGCCGCGGACGGTAGGAGTGCAGATCCCGCGTCCAGCGCCGGAACGCGAGCTCCGGCGAGAATCTCGAACCGACGTTGACCACAGGGATGCTGTGGCCGGGCCTGGACCAGCGCCGGAGCGAAAACTCCGGCGAGGGCCGGCCACAGCACCCTGACGCCGAACTGCGCCTCGGTGATGGACTGGCGCGGCGAAGCGGGTACCGAAATGCTCCGGCAGAAGAAGTATGCCGCAGGGGGGCTTCTTGCCGCAGCGGTTGCTTGGGGGAATCTCGAGGAGGGCAAATCAACTTCGAGCAGGCGATTGAGAAGGGCGTTGTCGGCCTCGTCGCCGACCCGGGCGACGGTGGCGGCGATCCGCTGGTGGCTTGCGTGCACATCACCGTCGCGGTAGGGCGGGCGCTTGCCCCCAAGCTTGGGAAGGTGGATCGCACCAGCCGGGTCCGCTAGCCTGAGCCGACCTACGTTGGATGGAGGGCCTTGTGCGACAGGACCTTTCAGGAATCGGGCCGTCGCGCGGAGCTGTGCCCACGGGTTGGAGTGAGCTCGTCGGAGGCGGCGATGACTCCCTCGTGCTGGTCTGTGACTTCGACCTGACCAGTCGGGGAGAGGCGGGGTTTCGTGACTTCGCCACACTGGCTCCCGAATCGTTGACTCTATGGCACACGGTCCAGCCGCCACGACACCCCGGGCGATCCACCGCAACCTCGGATGGCTACCTGCCCTGGTGGAGCGATGTACTCGACCGCTCGTCCCGAAAGATCAATGCTGTCATGGGATTCTGTGCCGGCAGCGTCTTCGCCTCGGCCCTCGCCGATGAGATCGCGCGACGCCGCGGCCACCGCCCCGTGACCGTTCTCTTCGATCCGGGATGGCCGAACCGGAAGTCGATCGGCCGAGACTTCCGCTCGGTCATCGCGTCGTTGACACCGCTGTCGGCGCCCGAGAAATCGGTCGTGGTACGGGAAGCGCAGAGACTTCTCGACGCCGGCGGCACCGACCTCGGCAGCGTGATCGAACGATTGGTGAAGCTCTATCGACGGGCGGGTCTGGATGCCTTCGACAGAGTGGGTGTGGCATCCGATGTCGGAGAAGAACTTATCGATGTATTCCAGTCGTACACAGACTATTTGCGCTCGGCGCTGGTCATTCCACCCGGCCCGAGTTGGTCGGCCGCCACAGTGGTGCTCTCGACGGAGGCCGACGAGGCGCCCGGCTTCGGTGACCGCTCGATCCGGACTACGGTCGGCCGGCGTGATCTCCTCCGTGACCGGTTCGTGGCAGACCGGGTTTTCGATCTGATCGCAGAAGGAGACGATGACGATGTCCACAGAGCGGATGTCCGCAGAAAAGCCGGCGACGCTGGTGGACCTGTTCCGGGAGCAAGTGGCAGACACCCCGGAGGCCACCGCAGTGATTCAGGGGACGACCAGACTCGACTATCGGCAACTCGATGACCGCTCCACGGCCCTGGCACGACGGCTGCGGTGGTCGGGTATCGGACCGGGCAGCATGGTCGGGGTACTGCTGGACAACTCCGTCGGACTGGTCGTCGCACTATTGGGGGTGCTGAAGGCCGGTGCCGCCTATGTGCCGATGAACACCGGCGATCCTCGGCCCCGAATCGAGTCGATACTGCACGACGCGCACGTGGATATCGTCCTGGCCACCGGCCCCGACGCGGACACACTCGACGTACCTCGCGTCTTCCGGATGGGTTCGGATGGGCACCTCGATGCGGAGGATGATACGGCGGAAGAACTCGCACACCACGATCACGGCCCGGCGCCACGCGATATCGCCTACGTGATCTACACCTCCGGTTCCACCGGTAGGCCCAAAGGCGTTGTAGTGGAACACCGCGCCCTCGCCGCGTATCTCCGTCGGGCTGTCGCCGCCTATCCAGGCCTGGCGGGTCGAGCGCTGGTGCATTCCGTGCCGTCCTTCGATCTGGCGGTGACCAGCCTGTTCGGGCCACTGATCGCAGGCGGGGAGCTCGAGATCGCGGCGCTCGAAGACCCGGGTGCCCCACCCTCCTTCCTGAAGATCACTCCGGCGCATATCCCGCTGATCCGTACCCGGCATCCACATCGTGCGCCGACCGCGGACCTGGTGGTCGGCGGCGACGCGTTGAGCGCGACGATGCTCGATGACTGGCGCCGGGATCACCCCGGGGTCACCGTGGTCAACGAGTACGGTCCGACCGAAGCCACCGTCGGTTGTGGTCTGCATCGGATAGCGCCGGGAGATCACCTCGATCCGGGCCCGGTACCCATCGGCCGCGCTTCCACCGACGAACTGCACGTTCTCGACGATCGTCTGCGCGCTTCGGATTCGGGAGAACTGTATATCGCCGGCGAGCAACTCGCCCACGGCTACCTCGGTATGGCCGGCCCGACCGCAGCGGCTTTCGTGGCGAATCCGTTCGGCCCACCCGGATCGAGGATGTACCGCAGCGGCGACCGGGTGCAGTGCGGCGACGACGGCCTGCTCCGTTACCGCGGCCGGGTAGATCGTCAGCTGTCGATCAGCGGCCATCGCGTCGAGCCCGCGGAAGTGGTCGAAGTGCTGGTCCGATCCGGGGCGGTGTCCGATGCGGTGGTCACCGGCCGGGAAATCGGGGGCGAAGCGCGGTTGGTCGCCTACATCACGCCGGGCGTCGAGGGTGTTCGCGACAGTGCGGCACTCAGCACGTATCTGGCGGATCGGTTGCCGTGGTATGCGGTGCCCGCGGCAATCGTCGTGCTGGACGATCTGCCGTTGACCGCGAACGGAAAGGTCGACTACGCGGCCCTCCCGAGTCCATCCGGGCAGCCGGGGCACCGAGTATCGGCCACCCCGGACGAGCAGCGGGTCTGCGAGTTGATCGCGGAATTGATCGGGATTGACACCGTCGGTGTGAACGACGACTTCTTCGGCCTGGGCGGGACCAGTCTGGCAGCCGCCCGGCTGGTCACCGCAGCTCGCCGGTTGGGGATCGAGTTCTCGCTCACCGATGTGCTCAGCAAGCGGACAGTGCGGCGGTTGCTCGACGCATCACCGACCCCTGTGCTGCGCTGAAGGGAGAAGGTCATGACTCGATCGACCGATTGCGCCGCACTGCCTCCGATCGCCGGCCACCTGGAAAGCAACGGCACGACCTCGGCGGTTGTCTACTCATTGACAGATGAGGTCGCCGATCCGCTGGAGTGGATGGTGCAGCACCGCGACTCGATCCGGGCGACAGTGGCCCGGCACGGTGCGGTGGTGTTCCGGAATCTCCCCACGACCCTGGAGAGTTTTCAGGACATCGTGGCGGGAATCGGGGGAGATCCGCTGGCTTACCACGAACGGTCCACGCCGCGGACACAGGTGGGTGGTCACATCTATACCTCGACCGAATACCCGGCCGATCAACGCATCCCGATGCACAACGAGAACTCCTACGCCGACACTTGGCCGACCTACCTGTTCTTTCTGTGTGTCACACGCGCCGAGCACGGTGGGGAGACGCCGATCGCGGACAGTCGGTCGGTCTTCGAGCGGATCGCCCCGGAGATCCGGTCCAGGTTCTGCGACGGTGTCGTGTACACCAGAACCTTTCGGGAGGGCCTGGGCTTGAGCTGGCAGGAGACATTCCAAACCACGTCCCGGGCGGAAGTCGAGTATTTCTGCCGCAAGCACGGTCACTACTTCGAATGGGACGGTGCCGTACTGCGGACGAGGACGCACAGACCGGCCTGGCGCGATGATCCGCACTCCGGCCGATCGGTCTGGTTCAACCAGGCTCACCTGTTCCATGTGTCGACTCTCGAACCGGATGTCCGTGATGCCCTGCTGCTCGCATTCGACGAGCAGGACCTCCCACGCAACGCGTACCACGCCGACGGCAGCCCGTTGCGTCCCGGCGATCTCGCGGCGATCGAACAGGCCTATCAGGACAGTGCATTGACCCTGCGCTGGCAGCCGGGAGACCTATTGATGGTCGACAACATGCAGATGGCGCACAGCCGAACACCTTATCGCGGGCAGCGCCGGATTTTGGTGGCCATGACATGAAACCGGAGATATCGGCCATGGAAGACGACAGCGAGACGATCAGCGATCCGGCTCGGCCGATGGGCGCAGTCTATGCGGCCTCGTTCGGTCAATCCCGGTTCTGGTTCGCCCAGCAGCTGGAAGCTGTGACTTCGACCTATCACGTTCCGATGGGGTTTCGCATCCGCGGGGCATTGGTCGCCGACACGCTTCAGCGCGCTGTCGACGCGGTGACGGCCCGACACGAGATCCTGCGTACCTACTTTGTGGATTCGGACGGAGTTCTCGAGCAGGTTGTCTCCGATACCTGCCGAATCGTGCTCGATGTCCAGGACTGCGCCGCCGAATCCGAGCTCTCGGCGCTCGCCGACCGCGTCGTTGCCGAGCCGATCGATGTGACGGCGCCGCCGCTGACCAGGATTGTGCTGATTCGCCTCGCGCCGGACGACCATGCCCTGATCCTCACCCTCCACCACACCATCACCGACGCGTGGTCCAACCGGGTGCTGGGACGCGAATTGTCTCGGTGTTACGACGCTTTCGTCGCGGGGGTGGATCCGGATCTGCCGGAGTTGGAAGTGCAGTACGGTGATTTCGCCGAGTGGCAACGCGACACGCTCGCCGCCGGTCGCTGGCGTGATCAGGCCGAGTTCTGGCGTGCGGAGTTGGCCGGCTGGCCGACGGAACTGGAACTGCCCACCGATAAACCGCGACCTCCGGTGCGGACATCGGGCAGCGTATCGGTTCCGTTCCGGCTTTCGACGGCGACCGCTGCCGGCCTGCGCACCCTCGCCCGTGAGTTCGGC
>NZ_BDBX01000091.1 GCF_001613205.1 Nocardia sienata NBRC 100364
CATCGTGTCTCGCTTTCCAATTGAGCATTGATCAAGCGATCCAGACTGCGCTGGCCCTTGAAGTTGTGATGTAACGGCATTATTGTAATATCAATAGCTGGCACGGCCTGGGTCACCCAGTGTGTCGATCATCACGATTAAGGAAGCGATATGAGTAACGCGCTGATGGGCTCCATCGACGTGCACGGACACTTCTCCTCGGGCGGCGGGCCGCTCCAGGTGGATCCGAACTCCTTCGAGGCCAGCCTGTTCGTGGCGCCGCCCGCCTCGTCATGGAGCGTCGAGGACGCGCTCCGCTTCATGGACGATCGCGGAATCGCCACGCAGCTGCTTTCGTCGGCGAGCGTTCTTCCGCCCGAGCAAGCCCGCTTCGACAACGAGTTCGCCGCGGATGTCGTCCAGCAGTATCCGCAGCGGTTCGGCCTCCTGGCGAACGTGCCGATGCAGGACTCCGCGGCCGCTCTGGCCGAGATCGAGTATGCCGCCACCGAATTGTCGGCGGATGGTTTCGTGATCGCGACGAACTACGACGGGCGCTACCTCGGCGATTCTTCCTTCGATGCCGCGTTCGCGGAGCTGAACCGCCGCCGTGCCACGGTGTTCGTGCATCCCGTTCATCCCGCGGGATTTCGCGCTGTCGCGTGCGGGCGCCCCGGCCCGGTCCTGGAATTCACCTTCGACACCGCGCGCACGATCGTCGATGCGATCTTCGCCGGAGTGTTCCAGCGGTACCCGGACATGCGGGTCATCCTTTCCCACGGCGGCGGTGCGCTGCCCACCGTGGCGGGGCGTGTCGCGTCGGCCGGAACGATGCCGTTCGTCCGGCACGACGAATCGGTCACGGCCGAATCCATCCGCGCGCAGATCCGGCGCCTCTACTACGACACCGCCATCGCAGGCGGCCCGGAGTCCATCCTGCCCGTGCTCGAGGTCGCCGGAGCCGACCAGGTGGTGTTCGGGACCGATTTCCCGCCGGCGAGCCCGGGCGTGATCGATAGCACCATGCACGCCCTGCGCACCGGCGGCGTACTGACGGACAAGCAGCTCGCGGCGATGCGCGATACCACGCTGTCGCTGTTCCCGGCCCTGGCAGCACGTCTCGCGTGACGTCGCACGACTCATCCGTTCGCACCGCGGCGATGTGGAGGAAGAACATGGTGATGGTGAAAACCGGTGGCAGCTGCCCGGTGCAGCGGACGAGCGGAGTGCTGCCGTGGTAGCGCACCGCGTGGTTCGCCTGAGCAGGCAGGTCCCGGATCTGGAGGCGGCGCGCCGCTTCTACCGGCAGTTCGGGCTCGAGGAGACCGCTCCCGGAGTATTCGCGTCGGTGCTCGGCGGCGATCAGCTCTTCTTGCGAGAAGGTCCCCGGCCCGCCATCGACGCGATCGTCCTCGGAGTCGACTCCGAGGACGACATCCACGGCATCCGGGCCCGGCTCGAATCGCGTGGTGTCACCGTGGACGTCGAGGGCGCGGCGATCTCGGCGGTCGAGCCGATCACGAACCTGCGCTTCGAGTTCCTGGTGGCCAACCGGCTGGAGCCCGATCCGGTCATCGCGCCGAGAACGACTGCGGACCGGGCCGACCTGGTGCCGCGCGAAGCGGTGCGTCCGCTGCGTCTGGGGCATGTCGTGCTCGGTTGCACGGATGTCGAGGCGGCCAAGGGGTTCTTCCTCGACGGCATCGGCATGCGGCTGAGCGACTACGTCACCGGCGGCCCGTTCATGCGGTTCGAGACCGACCACCACAACCTGGTGCTCGTGCCTGCGCCGATGACCCTGCTGCACCACACGGCGTGGAAGGTTCGCGGTATCGACGAGATCGGCTACGGCGGCTCGCAGATGATCGAGAACCACCCGGAGCGGCATGCCTGGGGCCTGGGCAGGCACGCGGCATCGGCCAACTACTTCTGGTATCTCAAAGACCCCGCGGGGGCGTTCGCGGAGTACTACTACTCGGAAATGGACGAGCTGGCCGACTCGCCGTCCTTCTGGGATCCGGTGCCGGAGAGCGAGGGGCTCCCCGTCGCCGTGTGGGCATCGCCGCCGCTGACCGAGCGTCCGCTGGTCCCGGAGGCCATGCCTGCCCCGATCCTGACGGCGGACGGCCGATGAGTTCCCGTCCCGATGTGATCGTGATCGGCTACGGTCCGACCGGAATGGCGCTCTCGGCGCTGCTGGCGCAGAGCGGCCACGACGTGGTGGTGCTGGAACGCTTCGACGGGCTGTTCAATCTGCCGAGGGCGGCCACGTTCGACGACGAGACGATGCGGTTGTTCCAGAAGCTCGGCATCGCCGACGAGGTCATGCGGGGCACGAGGGTCCAGGTCGAGTACGACTGGTGCAATGCCGAGGGCCGGGTGCTCATCCGGCATCTCTTCGCCGAGCGCGGGGTTTCGGGATGGCCGCAGGGCCTGATGATGTTCCAGCCGCGACTCGAGGAGTGCCTGGACCGCCTGTGCCGGGGCACCGGCCGCATTCGAGTGCTCGGTGGCCACCGGGTCACCGGGGTCGAGCAGGACGAGCGGCAGGCCACGGTCACCGCGGTGACCGCCGCCGGGAACAGCCGCGCCTTCTCGGCGCCGTATGTCATCGCCTGTGACGGTGGCAACAGCACGGTGCGCGAGCTGCTCGGCATCGCGCTCGACGATCTCGGATTCCGGCAGCCGTGGCTGGTCTGCGACTTCGAACTGAAGCGCGCCGTCGACCTGCCGAATGCCCAGCAGCTGGGCGACCCCGAGCAGCCGACCTCCATCGTGTCCATCGGCCTCGATCACCACCGCTTCTCGTTCATGATCGACGATCCCAAGGCCGCGGGGGAGGTCTCCGCGGAGGAGGTCTGGCGCAAGGTTTCGCGCTGGATCGGTCCCGATGACGCGGAACTCATTCGGATCGCCCCCTACGTCTTCGACTCGCGCGTGGCCGTGACCTGGGGCCGGGGCCGCATCTTCCTGGCGGGGGACGCGGCGCACCAGATGCCCCCGTTCCTGGGGCAGGGGATGTGCTCGGGTATCCGCGACGCGCACAACCTCGCGTGGAAGCTCGACCTGGTCCTGTCCGGTCGAAGTGACGAGTCCCTGCTGTCGACGTATCAGCCCGAACGCGCCCCGCACGTCCGGGGGATCACGCTCAAGGCCGTCGAGCTCGGTCGAATCCAGACCATTCGGGATGTGGCGGCGGCGGCGGCGCGCGATGCGGAGCTGTTGAGTGGTGACTCGATGAACGTCCGCCCCGCGGCGTTCGTCTCTCCCGCCTATGAGAACGGCTTCCTGAGTTCGAGGGGTGCGGACGCCGCGCGCGGAGAGCTGTTCCCGCAGGCGGTCGTTCGCTCGGAAGACGGAGCTCGGCAGCGTCTGGACGACCTGGCAGGCCCCGGATTCGTGCTGATCGTCACCGATCCGTCGGTGCTCGCGGGGGCAACGGCCGCGGACTGGGCGGGTGCCGGGGTTCCGATCCTGTCTCCCGCGACCGCGACCGGGCCCCGGACCGACGGTGTCACACCCGTGGCGGATATCGACGGGATCTACGAGGCGTGGTTCCGGGAACGGAACTGTGTCGCGGTCCTGGTACGCCCCGATCGCTACGTGTTCGGATCCGCCGGCGACCGGGGTCAGCTCGCCGTGCTCCTGGACGAGTTCTCCGCACGGGTTCACCACCACGAGGATCGCGCGACCGCGGAACATCCGGCGTCGATCTAGAGCGCCGTCCGCGCCCGCGGGGCCCGGGCGGGCGATCCGCGTTACCCATCCCACCGAGGAAAGTCAGGTTCGGCATGAGAATTGCCAATAACAACGGACGCGCAGTGCTGCTGACGAAGTCCGGCCCGATCGATGTCAACGAGGCGAGCGCCGGCGAGTTCGGGCCCGGTCCGGTCGCCGTGCTCGAACGCTGGGCGGAGTTCCGTGCCTGGGTGGACGCCGAACACGCGGGCACCGGGAGTATGAGCGAAGCCGATCAGGCGGCGTGGCTGGGCACCGTCTCGGAGCTGGGTGCGCCGAGCCCCCGCCCCAGGCAGGTGTTCGCCGTCGGCCTCAACTACCGCGGGCACATCGCGGAGGCCGGGATGGATCTGCCCGGGCAGCCGCTCGTGTTCACCAAGTACGCGTCGTGCATCGTCGGCGGCGATCAGACCACCGAGCTTCCGCGCGGCGGGGTGGACTGGGAGGTCGAACTCGCCGTCGTCATCGGAAGCCACGCCTACCGAATCGACGAGGACCAGGCATGGGCTGTCGTGGCCGGCCTGACCGTGGGACAGGATCTGTCCGAGCGGACCCTCCAGCACTCCGGCCCCGCGCCGCAGTTCGGCCTCGGGAAGTCCTTCCCCGGCTTCGGGCCGACCGGCCCGGTGCTGGTGACCCCCGACGAGCTGCCGGACCCGAATGACCTGGCCATCGGCTGCTCGATCAACGGCGAGGTCGTGCAGCAGGATCGGACGGGGGGGATGGTGTTCGGGGTAGCCGCCCTGGTCTCCTGGCTGTCGCAGATCGTACCGCTCTACCCGGGCGACCTGATCTTCACCGGTACCCCTTCCGGCGTCGGTGCGACCCGTACCCCACCGCGCTTTCTCGAGGTCGGCGACGAGCTGGTCAGCTGGATCGAGGGCGTGGGATCCATCCGGTCGAAGTTCGTCGGTCCCCGCTACGCCGGACCGGCACTGGTCTGACGCGCGTGTGCCCGGGGCGCCTGTGTGCGGCCCGGGCACATCCGTCAGCGGCTGCGAACTGTACGAATTCGATGTTGACGCGCAGGGCTCCTGCCCGGTCCGCAGGGGGACCGGGCAGGAGCCCTGCACGGCGGGCCGGTGCGGCCCGCCGTGCACTCACTGATTGGCGTAGGCCTCGATGTCGGCGATATCGGCGCACTCTTCGCGCCACCAGACGGGCCGTCGGCCGTCGGGAACGTCGTCGGGCACGATCGCCAGGCAGGCGATGGTGGTCCGGCCGATCTCCTCGAGGGCCCGCACGGTGAACCACCACGTCCATGCCACCGCGAAACGCCAGTGCGAATGATGCACGTCCATTTCCACTCTCCTGCGAGTGCCCCGGCGCCGAGCGTCCGGGGCACGACCTGGTTCAGCCTGCGGTGATATTGCGGGCCAGGGCTTCGGCGATCTCGGCATCGGATCGAACCGAGAGACCGGTGTCCGCCAGGAGCCGGCGGATCTCACGGATCTCGAACTTGTGGGGGCGGGGCATCGGAGCCCGCATGAGCGGGTTCTCGATGAATCCCCGCAGCCAGGTGGCGACCTTGTAGCGGATGTGCAGGCGGCCGTAGTCGGCGAAGATGTACTCGTGCAGCGCGGAGAGGCCGGAGTGCCAGATCTCGGTGGCGCGCACGACGTCTCCGGCGCGCCAGGCCTCGATGTGCTGGATCATCGGCTCGATGGCGTAGTTGAAGGCGCCGGAACTGGTTCCGTCGAACGCACCGTCGGCGAGATTCTCGTGCATGTACACGGCCAGCGCCGAGTAGATCCCGACCTCGCGGTCCGCGGCGCGGATGACGCGGGTGATAGCTCGGTACCCGTCGTAGTTGTAGGTCATCTTCCAGCCCACCACCTGCGGGACCTCTTCGATGATCCGGCGGGTGATGCCGGCCCCGAGCCCGGGGCCGAACTGCTGGGTCACGCGCCCGACAGGATGCAGGACCTGTGGTAGATCGACCTCCGCGGCGATGGCCTTGAGAATGTCGATGAACACCTCCGGGTAGGCGTCGGGATTCCACGCCAGGGTGATGTCACCGGCCCCGATCGGTGGAAAGACGAACAGGCCGTCGACGCCGAGTTCGGCTGCGTCCGCCGCGCATTCGACGTAGCCCGCGGTGGTCACGTGCACGACGCCTGCCAGGACCGGGGTGCGCCCCGCCACCTCGTCGAGAACGACCCGGACGACCTCGTTCCGTTCCTCGCGGTCGAGCGTGTAGAGCTCCCCGGCTTCGGGGTTGGCGATGATCGCCACCCCCGCCTCGATGTTCGCCGGGGTCAGGAAGACGCGGAGCAGCCTGCGGTAATCCTCCCAGTCCGGCGCTCCGTCGGGCCCGAAGGGGAGGACGGGGGTGATGAACAGATTCTTGAAAGGGACGTGGGAAGACACGGAATCTCCATGGGTGGAAGGAAAGTGTTGTCGATCACATGCAACCCGACACCCTCGTCAGTAGTCCAAAAGATAATCGAGATGTTCAGATATTCACGGAATGTATGATGGGAATCGTGGACAGTCGGCTCGCCAATCTCGATCTGAATCTGCTGGTTCCGCTGCAGGCGCTGCTCCGGGAACGGCACGTCACGCGGGCGGCCGCGCAGGTCGGCATCACCCAGCCGGCGATGAGCAACGCGCTGCGGCGCGCGCGGCACGCACTCGGCGACGAGTTGCTGACGCGGTCGAAGTCCGGGTACACGCTCACACCCCGGGCCGAGATGGTCCGGGAGACGATCGACGACGTCCTCCGCATCATCGACGTGGAAATTCTCCGGAGCCGGCGCTTCGATCCGGCATCGAGTGCGCGCCGGTTCGTCATCGGCGCGTCGGGTGCGACGGTCTATGCCGCGGTGCGACCCGTGATCGCGCGCGCGGTCGCGGCGCGGCTCCACGTTTCGTTCGCGATCGTGAATCTCATCCGCGATGTCGACTCGATTCTGGACCGCCCGGATGTGGATCTGGTGCTCCTGCCGGAAGTGGTCCCCACCGAGCATGCCCGCGAGCGTCTCTACGACGAGACCTGGTCGCTGGTCGTCAGCGCGGACAACCGGCTCGTCGGCGACCGGGTCTCCATCGACGAACTGGCCGAGTTTCCCCGCGTCGTGTACGCCTCCGACGGGCTGCGCACTCACGCCGAACTCGCGCTCGCGTCGATCGGCGGTCCGTCCCGATCGTCGGTCGTCGGCGATGACTTCTGGTCACTGTTCCACCTCATCGCGGGTACGCCGCTGGTCGGTTGTGTGCAGACCACGATCGCCCGTCGGCTGGCCGCCGGGAACGGGCTGCGGATCGTGGCGCCGCCGATGCCGCTGCCCGGTTTCGGCATCGATATGGTCCGGAGTCCGCTTCGGCGTACGGATCCTGCCGTCGACTGGTTGATGGGCGAATTGCGCGAAGCGGCCCGGCGCGAGCCGATCGCGTAGGCCGGCCGGAACGCCGGCCGGCGGTCGCCTTCGCCGGTTCGGTCGCCGAGCGGCTCCTTCTGGCGGCGGATGGGCAGCGGCGGCGGGAGAAACCTTCGCGAGGGCTTGACAGGTCCCCTGATTGCCCTGATCATTCAGTGACCACCACCACAAACATTATTATATTACCGATGTGGAACGGAGTTCGAATGAGCCGCCTGGCAGGCAAAGTAGCGTTCATCACGGGTGTCGCCCGGGGTCAGGGACGGTCTCACGCCGTCCGGATGGCCGAGGAGGGCGCCTCCATCATCGGCGTCGACAGCCTGACCGATGTCGACGTGGCCCCGTACTCGATGGCGACCAAGGAGGACCTGGCCGAGACCGTCGCGCTGGTCGAGAAGGCCGGCGGCAAGATCATTGCCAAGCAGGCGGACGTCCGGGATCAGGCGGCGCTCGACGCCGCCGTCGCCGAGGGCGTCGACACCTTCGGCTTCCTGGATATCGTCTGCGCGAACGCGGGCATCATGCCGTCGATCGTGCCGTCCTGGCAGTGGACGGAAGCCGACTGGCAGGCGACAATCGACATCGATCTCGGCGGAGTCTGGCGGACCACCAAGGCCGCGATCCCGGCGATGCTGGCAGGCGGACGTGGCGGTTCGATCGTCCTGACGAGTTCGGCGATCGGGCTGAAGGCCGTTCCCGGATTGGTGGGCTACGTCGCCGCCAAAGCGGGCATGGTCGGCCTCATGCGCACCCTCGCGTTGGAGCTGGGGGCGCAGGGGATCCGGGTGAACTCGGTGCACCCGACCTCGGTCGGTACCGACATGATCTTCACGGACGACCTCTACCGGGCATTCCGGCCGGATCTCGAGTCCCCCACGGTCGAGGACGTGGAGCCCATCCTGCGGTCCACGACGCTGCTCGGCATCCCCTGGGTGGAGCCCGCCGACGTCACGGACGCCATCGTCTGGCTCGCCTCCGACGAGGCCAGGTACGTGACCGGCGTCACCCTGCCGATCGACGCGGGCAACGGGGTGAAGTGATTCCGTCCGGCCGAGCAGTGGGCGCATGGCGCCCTCGCACAACTCGTTTGCCAGGTGAGGAACACTAGACAATGACTACTTCGGCCTCGGGCCACGACTCTTCCCGGGAACCGGTGTGGGTTCCGCGGCCGGATGATGTCGCCGGTTCTCGTATCGGTGAGTTCGGTGAATTCGTCCGTGAGCGCAGTGGGGTCGGTTTCGCCGGCTATCAGGATCTGTGGCGCTATTCGATCGAGCACCTCGGCGAGTTCTGGGCTGCGGTGTGGGATTTCTTCGACATCATCGCTGAGGGGGAGCCCGAACGGCCGGTCGTCGGTGAGGTGATGCCGGGCGCGCGCTGGTTTCCCGGTGCCCGGTTGAATTATGCCGAGCACGCCCTGCGGCATTCCGGTCCGGGTCCGGCGGTCGTCGCTGTGGGTGAGGACGGGACCGAGACCGAGCTCGGGTGGGACGAGTTGCGTCGTCAGGTGGGGGCGGTCGCGCGATGGTTGCGTGCCCAGGGGGTGGGGCGTGGTGATCGCGTGGTGGGTTACCTGCCGAATACCGCGCACACGGTGGTCGCGTTTCTCGCGACGGCGAGTATCGGCGCGGTGTGGTCGGCGTGTGGTCAGGATTACGGGGCCGCGGGTGCGGCCGCGCGGTTCGCGCAGCTCGATCCCGTCGTGCTCTTCGCCGCGGACGGGTATTCGTGGAACGGCAAGTCCCACGATCGTGGCGGCGAGGTCTCGGCGTTGCGTGAGTCGTTGCCGACGGTGCGGGCTGTTGTGGGTGTCCCGATTCTGGGAGCCGGTGCGGGTGTGAGTGATGCGTATGCGTGGGACGATGTCGTGGCGGGGGAGGCGGTGCTCGAGTTCACTCGCGTGGAGTTCGATGATCCGTTGTGGGTGTTGTATTCGTCGGGGACCACGGGTGTGCCGAAGGGGATCGTGCACGGTCATGGTGGTGTGGTGCTCGATCATCACAAGTTGCTGGGGTTGCACAACGATGTGCGGGCCGGTGATCGTTTCTTCTGGTACACCACGACCAATTGGATGATGTGGAATATGGTCGTGTCGGGGCTTCTGCTCGGTGCGACGATCGTCTGTTACGACGGGAGCCCGGGTTTCCCGGGGCCGGGGCGGTTGTGGGAGATCGCCGCGAAGTATCGGGTCGGAGTTTTGGGCGTGAGTCCCGGCTATCTGCTCGGCTGCGCCAAAGCCGGGCTCGAGCCGGGCCGTGATCTCGATCTGGGTGGGTTGCGGATCGTGGGGTCGACCGGTGCGCCGTTGCCGGAGCAGTCCTATTTCTGGGTGCGGGATCATGTCGGTGCCGGTGTGCAGGTGGCGTCGGTGACCGGGGGTACCGATGTGGTCAGTGGTTTCGCGGGTAGTGCTCCGAGTACGCCGGTGTGGGCGGGGGAGATCTCCGCGCCGCTGCTGGGGGTGGCGTTGCAGGCGTGGGATGGTGATGGTGAGCCGGTGGTGGGTGAGGTGGGGGAGTTGGTGGTGACCCGGCCGATGCCGTCGATGCCGGTGTTCTTCTGGAACGATCCGGATGGGTCCCGGTATCGGGAGGCGTATTTCGGGGTGTATCCGGGGGTGTGGCGCCACGGTGACTGGGTCACGGTGACCGAGCGTGGCTCGGTGGTGATCTCGGGGCGTTCGGATGCGACGCTGAACAGGCAGGGTGTGCGGTTGGGCAGCGCCGATATCTATGAGGTCGTGGAGAGCATGCCCGAGGTCGACGAGGCGCTGGTGGTCGGTGCCGAGCTCGGCGGGGGTGGGTATTGGATGCCGCTGTTCGTGGTGCTCGCCGCTGGTGAGACACTCGATGAGGTTCTGCGTGGTCGGATCAACGACCTGATCCGTACGAAGGCGTCACCGCGGCATGTGCCCGACGACATCATCGCTGTTCCCGCTATCCCGCATACGCGGACCGGGAAGAAGGTCGAGATCCCGGTCAAACGCATCGTGCAGGGCGCGGACGTGAACCGCATCATCGGCTCCGACACCGTCGACAACGTCGAAGCCCTGCACTACTTCGCCCGATTCCAGGCCGCGGGACGGACTCCGTAACAGCTGATGCCGCTACGGCTGTCCACCCGATTTCTGCACCTCATCTCGAAGGGATGTCCGATGTCCTCGAAGGTTCTCGTCGCCAAGCGGGGCGAGATAGCGATCCGCGCGTTCTGCGCCGCTTACGAGCTGGGCGCGGCGACAGTGGCAGTTCCCGTACGAGGATCGCAAACTCTCCACATCGGCTGAAGGCCGACGAGGCCTACAAGATCGGTGAAGCCGGGCACCCGGTGCGCATCTACCTCGGCGTCGGGGGC
>NZ_BDBX01000092.1 GCF_001613205.1 Nocardia sienata NBRC 100364
GCCGTCCCGCCCGCGCCCGCCGGGCGGTGCGGTGCCCCCGCCCGACCGCACCTCGCCGATCATCCGTTCGGTGCGACGACCGTATAGCGCGCGCAGGCGAATTCCCCATTGCCCGCCACCTCGTCGACCCGCAGCTCCAGCCGACGCGGCAGCAGCGGTGCGCCCGCGCCCAGGGTCACCGGGGCGATCGAGACGATCACCTCGTCGAGCAGGCCGCGATCGGCGAACTGTCCCGCGAGTTCGCCGCCGCCGACGATCCACAGGTTCCTACCGGCCGCCACCTCGGTCATCGACTTGTGGACGAGTTCGATCGGGTCCTGGGTGAA
Organism: Nocardia sienata NBRC 100364; assembly: GCF_001613205.1. Lineage (GTDB taxonomy): Bacteria > Actinomycetota > Actinomycetes > Mycobacteriales > Mycobacteriaceae > Nocardia > Nocardia sienata. The sequence goes on from NZ_BDBX01000092.1 coordinate 327, forward strand.
GCGCACATCGCCGTCGGTGCGCGGGGGGAATTCGCGATGGGTGCAGACCCAGGTCGCGACCTCGTAGGGCCAGGGTTGCGCACTCTCGTTGTCGAGCAGCCACTGGTAGGTGTTGGCGCCCATGACGATCGCGCCGACACCGGCCATGAACTCGGTCATCCCCATGGGGCCGTTGTCGTTGTCGGCCTCCCGGGACAGCAGCCAGTCCAGGGAGTGGTCGGGGGTGGCGATGAAGCCGTCGAGGCTGCACGCCGTGTAGTAGACGGTCCGGGGTCCGGTCGCCGGGGTGGTCATTCGCTATCTCCTTCGCAGCCAGTCGATCGGGTCGCCCCAGCCGACGGAATCATCGGGTGATGTGCCGCGTATCCAGTACCGCGCCAGCTGGCGGCGATACGCGGAGTAGGTGAGCACATGCGCGATCACGCTGCCGAGGACGAAACTCTCCGGCGGCTCGCACAGGGCATCGATCAGGGTGTCGCCCCAGCCGCCGCGCCGGTCGATCTCGCGGACCGTATCCAGCCACCGGGGGCCCACCTCGTCGAGGCGGGCCATGAGCGCGGGCGGGTCGTCGTCGCCGGCCGCGGGGGTGTCGGCTCCCTCGATGGAGGCCAGCCAGCACTCCTTGCTGCGGATCAGATGGTGCAGTACCGCGGCTACCGAGTCCTCGGGACCGTCCCAGGGCAGAACGGTCCCAGTGCTGCCCCGGGCCCGCCGGTACTGCTCCTCGGTCAACCCGGTGGCCGCCTTCACCAGGAGGGCGGTGTCCTCGAGGTCGTGGTGCAGCAGCAGCGCGGTCGGGTCCATATCGGATCGTCCTCTCGGTTCCCCCTCGACCCACAGTGACATGGGCGGATGGAAGTGGATTCCGTTCGTCGCGGGCAGCCAGCGCGGTGTCCGGCCCGTCAGCGGCGGGGTCGCGCTCGGCGGGTGGCCGAACGCACGGGTGAACGCCCTGCTGAACCCCTCCAGGGTGTCGTAGCCCGCGGCGAAGGCCACCTCGGTGACCGCCGCGCCGCTACCCAGCTGCCAGCACGCGCGCTCGAGCAGCACCCGTCGGCGCAGGCCCACCGGCGACTCGCCGGTTCCCCGACTGAACTGCCGGGCGAAGTGGTACCGGGAGGCGTACGCGCCGGCAGCCATCTGCCCGAGCGTGGTGTTGTCTTCATCGAGAACGGCGTCCAGCAGTTCCCGCAGTCGGTCCCGTCGATTGCTCACCCGTCGAGTCTGGCGGGTCGGCCATCCGGTGCGCTTGACCGATCTTGCGCAGTCCGGCCCCTGCCGCCGGCCGGGTACGTGTCGAGGCTCAGCGGTTGCTGCGGCGCTCCAGGCCCTTGCGGTCGTAGAGGATGGTGAAGACGAGGCCGAGGATCAGGCCGATACCCAGCCCGGCCAGGCTCATCCAGACTCCGCGTGCCAGTCCGGGGTTGCCGTGGGCGTCGAAGTACAGGATGGCGCGGATACCCAGGTAGATCTGGTGCATCGGTTCGAAGGCGGCCAGCCAGGCCATGTAGTCCGGGGTGGCCTCCAACGGGATGGTGGCGCCGGCCGAGGGCAGCCCGAGGACGATGAACAGGATCAGGTTGATCAGCAGTCCCGCCGACCCGAACACCGCGAGCACGGACAGCGCTGTCACCCCCACCGCGAGGATCGCCAGGGCGCCGAAGAGGAACAGCGCCAGGCCGTGTTCGAGCGGTACGTCCAGCAGGGTGGCGATACCCACGAACAAGCCGGAGGCTATCGGTGCCACCACGGCCATCACCCCCCACTTCAGCAGCAGGGTGCGGACCCGGGAATGCGGGGAGGTTGGATGGTGCACGAACCACGGCCCGTACTCGGTGGGAACGAAACCCAGCGCCGAATCCACCATGGTGTGCACGATCATGGCGCCGGTGAAACCGGCCAGCACCACCAGCAGGGTGTAGAAGAACGCGGACAGGCCCTGCCCGGTCCCGTCCGGCAGCGGCCGGTACTGCTCGATGAGCACATCGATCGGTTCGGCCAGCATCAGCCGCGCCGCGCCGGAGACCTGGGTGGCGCCACCGGGGCCGGCGCTCAGTTCGCTGTCGACCGAAGCGGTGAGTTGTTTGCCGACCTCGGCGTTGACCTGGGTGAGCGCCTGCCGGGCGATGATCTGGGTGATCTGCGTGGCGAAGGTACCGGTGCGTGGATTGGTCACCACGGTGATCACCGGCTGCTGGATATCGCCGGGCACCACACTGCCCGCGCCCAGGATCGACAGTCGTTTGGACAGGTCGCTGGGCAGGATGATCGCGCCGTAGACCTCGCCGTTGTCGAGCAGGCGCTGGGCCTCGCCGATCCCGGTGACCCGCAGGTCCACCTTGTCCGCGGGGACGCGCTCGGTGAGCGCCGAGGTGATCTGGTCACCGATATCTATCCGCTGTCCGTCGCGGATATCGCCGTCGTCCTGGTTCACCAGCGCGATCGGGAAATCGTGCAGATTCTTCTCCGGGTTGACGACATAGCCCAGATACATCGTCGACAGCAGGGCCATCAGCAGCGTGACCACCACGATCGGACCTGCCCAGATACGGAGACGACGCCGGACCCGGGCGCGGGCGCCGCTATCGCCCTCCTCGTTCCGTACGGCGTGTGCGCCGGGTTCGTCGCCGGTGCTGTCGGTACCCATCGTGTCCTCCGTCGAAGCTGCGGTTCCGGCCCGGGAACGGGCCGGTCGTCTGCCGTTACGGCCGGGTCAATGGTGGCAGCTACCCGGGCCGGTAGCAGTACCGCGACCGGGTGTGTCTGCTCACTGTGGCAGGCGTATCAGCGCAGCGCGATGGCTATGCCCGATTCAGGAGCCGGTAGCTCGAATGCCACAACCATTCCACCGGACCGCGTTCGAACCGGCGCAGCCAGCAGTGGGCGAACAGTGCGATCACCGCGCACACGGCCACGTAGACAGCGACGGTGAAAGGCACCCGGGCCTCCGGGGCGAACCGCGCGGCCAGCCCGAACCCCCAGCCGTAACAGAGGATCGAGGCCACCAGGTTCTGCAGGATGTAGCAGCTCAACGCGGCCCGGCCGATCTCGCTGAGCCGGCGTCCGGCGAAACCGGTGCGGGAGCGGCGCACAGAGAACTCGGCGACCAGCGCCAGGATGCCCAGCGAGACCACCGGCGCCACCACATAGCGGGTGATCAGCACCAGATCGCCGCCGCCGGCCAGACCGGCCAGCAGATCGATCGGCGCGGCCACGCCGAAACCCACGAGCAGGAGCCGGCGCCGCAGGCGCGCGCCCTCGGGCAGGAACACACCGGCGTGGAACAGCCGAGCGCCCACCAGGAACAGCACGATCGACAGCGGCGCGATGACGATCGTTTCGGCCCGGAACGCCAGTGCGTGCTCGGCCCGGAACAGCACCAGATCCCAGAACGAACCGTCGGCGTACGGGTTCGGGGACAGCGGCGCCCGCTCCCGTGGCGCGGAAGGTGCCACCAGGACCAGCGAGACGACGTAGAGCGCGATCAGGGTGAGATGCACGCCGAGCATCGCGTAGAGCCACCGGCCCTGGGCCCGCCCGCTGCGTGTGAGCAGGAACGCGACGATCGCCGCCGTCACGGCGTACCCCATGAGCACGTCGAATTCGGCGATCAGGAGAAAATTGAGCAGGCCGTCGAGGAACAGCAGTGCGGCGCGCCAGGGATACCCTCCCGGCCAGGGGCGTCCGGCCCGGCGGGCCGAGGTCTGCTGGATGGCCAGGCCGATACCGAACAGCACCGTGAGCAGACCCAGGAACTTGCCCTGGGCCAGTTGCTGCAGCACCTTCTCGGCCCACATCCAGCCGTCGGCAGGGGAGATCGAGATCCGGTGCAGATATCCGCTCAGGCCCTCGGGGTCGGTCAGGATCCAGACATTCGTGCCCAGCGTGCCCAGAATGGCGATTCCACGCAGCACATCCAGTGCCGCGAGCCGGGGCGGGCGCGGCGGCTGCCGGCCGGGGGAGAGGGGGTCGGCGACGGTGCGGGTCATGGTCAGAGCATGTGGTCGCGGCCTCCGCCACGGCATCGGCCGGAAGTACCACTCGACGGATGATTCGCCATCCGTCGCCTACGCTCGAACCCATGCAGCGCATCATCGGTATCGAGGTCGAATACGGGATCTCCACGCCCACCGAGCCGTCGGCCAACCCGATCCTCACCTCTACCCAGGCGGTTCTGGCATACGCCGCGGCCGAGGGGGTGCCGCGCGCCAAGCGCACCCGATGGGACTACGAGGTCGAGTCGCCACTGCGCGATGCCCGCGGTTTCGATCTGAGCCGGATGAACGGTCCGGCGCCGGTGATCGATGCCGACGAGGTCGGCGCGGCGAATATGATCCTCACCAACGGCGCACGCCTCTACGTCGACCACGCGCATCCGGAGTATTCCGCGCCCGAGGTCACCGATCCGCTCGACGCGGTGATCTGGGACAAGGCCGGAGAACGGGTGATGGAGGCGGCCGCCCGGCACGCCTCCAGCGTTCCCGGCGCACCCCGGATGCAGCTGTACAAGAACAATGTCGACGGCAAGGGCGCCTCCTACGGCACCCACGAGAACTATCTGATGAGCCGCGAGACCCCGTTCAACGCGGTGATTCTCGGGCTCACCCCGTTCTTCGTCTCACGGCAGGTGATCTGCGGGTCCGGCCGGGTCGGTATCGGGCAGTCCGGCGACAACGCGGGCTATCAGCTCTCGCAGCGTTCGGACTACATCGAGGTCGAGGTGGGGCTGGAGACCACGCTCAAACGCGGCATCATCAACACCCGCGACGAGCCGCACGCCGACGCCGATAAATATCGCCGGCTACACGTCATCATCGGGGACGCCAATCTGGCCGAGATGTCGACCTATCTGAAGGTCGGCACCACCGCGCTGGTGCTGGACCTGATCGAATCCGGCGCCGATCTGTCCGATCTGCAATTGGCCCGGCCGGTCACCGCGGTCCACACCATCAGCCACGATCCCACCCTCCGCGCCACGGTCGCCCTGGCCGACGGCCGGGAACTCACCGGGCTGGCGATCCAGCGGCTCTACCACGAACGGGTCGCGAAATTCGTCGAGGAGCAGGGCAACGACGACGAGCGGGTGCGCGATGTGCTCGACAACTGGTCGATGGTGCTGGATCTGCTGGAACGCGATCCGATGGAATGCGCCGACCTGCTGGACTGGCCGGCCAAACTGCGCCTGCTCGAGGGGATGCGCAGCCGCGAGGGCCTGGGCTGGGCGGCGCCGAAACTGCATCTGATGGACCTGCAGTATTCGGATGTGCGGCTGGACAAGGGCCTGTACAACCGGCTGGTGGCGCGCGGGTCCATGAAACGGCTCGTCACCGAACAGCAGGTGCTCGACGCCATGACCAAACCACCCACCGATACCCGGGCCTATTTCCGTGGAGAATGCCTGCGCCGGTTCGGCGCCGATATCGCCGCCGCGAGCTGGGACTCGGTGATCTTCGACCTGGGCGGCGATTCGCTGGTCCGTATCCCCACCCTGGAGCCCCGCCGTGGCACGAAAGCCCATGTCGGGAAACTGCTCGACGGTGTCGATACCGCCGCTGACCTGGTGCAACAGCTCACCACCTGAGTGTTCACCGCACATACCCCGGCAGGTCGCGGCCACCGGGGTGGGACGTAATCCGACTACGTGTCGTCCCGGCTGGGTAGTGTTGAAGAACGAGCACAGAGGTGCTCACGATTCGTCCGGTACGCGAGCGCGGCCGGTCGGTGGAAACAGAGGAGGTCGGCTGCGATGGCACAAGAGCAGACCAAACGCGCCGGGGGCGGCGACGATGACGAAGGCGTCGACGGCGTAGACGCCGCGGGTCAGGAGCGGCGCGAGAAGCTGGCGGAGGACACCGACGACCTGCTCGACGAGATCGACGATGTGCTCGAAGAGAACGCCGAAGACTTCGTTCGTGCCTACGTGCAGAAAGGTGGCCAGTGACCGCAGGTGACCCCTTGCGTCTCCATCTGGGGTACGCCCTCTCGTCCTTTTCCGAACATCTGCGTCAACACGCACCGGATCTCCTGCCGGGTAGCGGATTCGACGCCCTGAGCCAGCCCACCGCCGCCGGAAATCCCGGCGGCGGTGCCGCGGGTGATATCGCACCGCACGGCACCACCGTGGTCGCGGTGTCCTATCGCGGCGGTGTGCTGATCGCCGGTGACCGGCGCTCCACCCAGGGCAACCTGCTGGCGGGCCGCGATGTGGAGAAGGTTCATATCACCGATACCTACTCGGCGACCGGTATCGCCGGGACCGTGGGCATGGCCATCGAACTGGTCCGCCTGTTCGCGGTGGAACTCGAGCACTACGAGAAGATCGAAGGCGTCTCCCTCACCTTCGACGGCAAGGCCAACAAACTGTCGAAGATGGTGCGTGACAACCTGCCGGCCGCCCTGCAGGGCCTGGCGGTGGTGCCGCTGCTGGTCGGCTACGACCGGCAGGCCACCGATCCGGACCGGGCGGGGCGCATCGTCTCCTACGACGTGGTGGGCGGGCGCAGCGAGGAACGGTTCGGATTCACCGCCGTCGGCTCCGGCTCGATGTTCGCGCGGACCTCGCTGAAGAAGCTGTACTCCAAGGGGATCGACGCCGACCGCGCCCTGCGTATCGCGGTCGAGGCCCTGGTGGACGCCTCCGACGACGACACCGCCACCGGCGGGCCGGATCTGCTGCGCGGGATCTACCCGACCGCGATCCTGATCGATGAGGAGGGCGCCGTGGAGGTGGCCGAATCCCGGCTCGAGGAGATCGCGCGCGGTATCGCCGCCGACCGTCAGGCCGCAGAGGAAGGGAGCGCCCGGGCATGACCCTGCCGCTGTATGCGTCCGCCGAGCAGATCATGCGCGACAAGACCGAGCTCGCGCGTAAAGGTATCGCCCGGGGCCGCAGTGTCGTGGTGCTCGCCTACGACAAGGGCGTGGTGTTCGTGGCGGAAAATCCGTCGGCGACCCTGCACAAGGTCAGCGAACTCTACGACCGGACCGGTTTCGCCGCCGTCGGCAAGTACAACGAATTCGAGAACCTGCGCCGGGGCGGCATCCTGCAGGCCGATCTGCGCGGCTACCAGTACGATCGCCGCGACGTCACCGGCCGGGCGCTGGCCAATGCCTACGCCCAGGCGCTCGGCTCCATCTTCACCGATCAGCTCAAACCCTACGAGGTGGAGATCTGCGTCGCCGAGGTGAGCTATCCGGAGCAGGAGCCCGAATCGGTCCTCTACCGGATCACCTTCGACGGATCGATCGTCGACGAGCGTGAATACGTGGTGATGGGCGGTACCACCGAACCCATCGTCAGCGCGCTGAAGGAGTCCTACCGGCCGGGCCTGGACCTGGCCGGAGCGATCCGGGTCGCGGTGGAAGCGTTGCAGTCCAGCGAAGGCGCGGACAAGGACAAGCGGACCCTCGGCGTCGGTTCGCTGGAGGTCGCCACCCTCGAGCAGGCGCGACCGCGGCGGGCCTTCCGCCGGATCGGCCGCACCGCCCTCGAAGAGCTGCTGGGCTCGGCGGGTGAGGCCGGCTCGGCGGAGCCGGAAACCGGCGGCAAGCCGGACTGAACAGGCCGGCTCCGCGCCGGACGAGAATCCACGGGTCGCGCACCGACAACGGTGCGCGACCCGCTTTCGTGCCGTGCGTGTGCGGTTGGCCGTCCATGGATCGGTGACCTTTGAGCACTCACAGTGCTGTGAGCCTCCTCGGGCCGGTCCAGGTGCACGACAGCATGCACCTTCTGTCTTTTCCGGATGGTCGGCGTTCGTGGTCGGGCCCGCCCCCGATTCTGGACTGACAGAGCGAAGGAGCGCAGCGACTGGGCGTGTGCAGTCGGCCGTCCATGGATTGGCGACCATTGAGCACTTTCATTGCTGTGAGCCTCCCCAGGTCGGTCAAGGCGCACGTGTGCGCGCACCTTGGGTCTTCTCGGGATGATCGGAATCCATATTCGGAGCGGCTCCCGACCCACCTCGCGGCGGCGGGGCAAATGGGCGCAGAACGATCGCCCACCTAATCGTTGCCAAGCCGTATACATCGGGTTTTCCGCACTGACCCGCAGGAATCATTCCGCGCTGTAACCTCGATAGTGTGCAGCGACGAATTATGGGGATCGAGACCGAATTCGGTGTGACGTGCACCTTTCACGGACACCGCCGGCTCAGTCCCGACGAGGTGGCCCGGTATCTGTTCCGCCGGGTGGTTTCCTGGGGGCGCAGCTCCAATGTGTTCCTGCGAAACGGCGCCCGGCTCTACCTCGACGTCGGTTCGCATCCGGAGTACGCCACCGCCGAATGCGACAGCCTGGTCCAGCTGGTCACTCATGACCGGGCCGGGGAGCGAGTACTGGAGGAGCTGCTCATCGACGCCGAGCAGCGCCTCGCGGAGGAGGGTATCGGCGGGGACATCTACCTGTTCAAGAACAACACCGATTCGGCGGGCAACTCCTACGGCTGTCACGAGAACTTCCTGGTGGTACGGGCCGGCGAGTTCTCCCGGATCTCCGACGTGCTGCTGCCGTTCCTGGTGACCCGGCAGTTGATCTGTGGGGCCGGCAAGGTGCTGCAGACGCCGAAGGCGGCCACGTTCTGCCTGTCGCAGCGGGCCGAGCACATCTGGGAGGGCGTCTCCTCGGCGACCACCCGCTCGCGTCCGATCATCAACACCCGCGACGAGCCGCACGCCGACGCCGAGAAGTACCGGCGCCTGCACGTGATCGTGGGCGATTCCAATATGGCCGAGACCACCACCATGCTCAAGGTCGGCACCGCCGCCCTGGTCCTGGAGATGATCGAGGCCGGGGTGTCGTTCCGCGATTTCGCGCTGGACAATCCCATCCGGGCCATCCGGGAGGTCAGCCACGATCTCACCGGCCGTCGTCCGGTGCGGCTGGCGGGTGGCCGGCAGGCCAGCGCCCTGGATATCCAGCGCGAGTACTACGCCCGCGCCGTGGAGCATCTGCGTAACCGGGATCGTGATCCGCAGGTCGATCAGGTGGTCGATCTGTGGGGCCGCACCCTGGACGCGGTGGAGTCGCAGGATTTCGCCAAGGTCGACACCGAGATCGACTGGGTGATCAAGCGCAAACTGTTCCAGCGCTACCAGGACCGCTACAACATGGAGCTGTCCGATCCCAAGATCGCCCAGCTCGACCTGGCCTACCACGACATCAAACGCGGCCGCGGCGTCTTCGACCTGCTGCAGCGCAAGGGTCTGGCCAAGCGGATCACCGAGGACGAGGCGGTCGATGCCGCCGTCGACACCCCACCGCAGACCACCCGGGCGAAACTGCGCGGTGATTTCATCACCGCCGCCCAGGCGGCCGGCCGGGACTTCACGGTCGACTGGGTCCACCTCAAGTTGAACGACCAGGCCCAGCGCACCGTACTGTGCAAGGACCCCTTCCGCTCGGTGGACGAGCGAGTGGATCGCCTGATCGCCTCGATGTAGCTGTGTTTATTTGCGGCG
>NZ_BDBX01000093.1 GCF_001613205.1 Nocardia sienata NBRC 100364
GCCGCACTCGACACCACGGTTCCGGTGCGGGCGCTGTTCGAGGCACCGACTGTGGCCGGGCTCGCCGTGCGGGTCGAACAGCACGCCGGAACCGGCGGCCGCCGGCCTCTCGAGGTCGGGCCGCGGCCGGAGCGGCTCCCGCTGTCGCTGGCCCAGCAGCGGATGTGGCTGATCAACCAGTTCGATCCGAGTTCGGCCGCCTACAACATTCCGCTGGCGATCCGCCTGTCGGGTGCCCTCGATGTCGCGGCCATGCGCGCGGCGGTCTCGGATGTGCTGGAACGGCACGAATCGCTGCGCACCCGGTACCCGGCGGATGCCGACGGCCTCCCGTACCAGGAGATCCTGCCGGTCGCGGAGGTACTGCGCGGCGGGCTGATCACCGCGTCGGCCGCCGACCCGCTCACCCGGATCGGGGAGCTGATGTCGGCCGGATTCAATGTCACTCAGCAGGTTCCGGTCCGGGCCCTGCTGCTCGAGACCGGACCCGACGAGCACGTGCTCGCGTTCGTCGCGCACCATATCGCGGCCGACGGCGCGTCCATGGCGCCGCTGGCGCGAGATCTGGTGACGGCCTATCTCGCCCGCGTGGGCGGCGATGCGCCGGGCTGGTCGCCGTTGCCGGTGCAGTACGCGGACTTCGCGCTCTGGCAGCGTTCGGTGGTCGGCGACGAAACCGATCCGACCTCGGTGGCCGCCGGCCAGCTGGCGTACTGGCAGAAGCAGCTCGACGGCGTCACCGGGGATGTCGAACTCCCGCTGGACCGGCCGCGTCCGCCGCTGCCGTCCCTGCGCGGTGGGCTGACCAGCTTCGCGGTGGACGCCGACGTGCATCGATTGCTGGACGAGACCGCGCGGGCACGTGGCGTGACCTTGTTCATGGTGATGCACGCCGCGGTTGCCGTGCTGCTGTCCCGGCTCACCAACGCCGGCGACATCGTGGTCGGCACCCCGATCGCCGGACGCGGCGAGCGGGAACTCGACGATCTGGTCGGTATGTTCGTCAACACCTTGGCGCTGCGTACCCGGGTGGAGCCGACGATGACCTTCGCCGATCTGCTGGAGCAGGCCCGCGAAACGGATCTGTCGGCCTTCGCCAATGCCGATATCCCGTTCGAGCGGGTGGTGGAATCGGTGCTGCCGGGCCGGGCGACCGCGCACAACCCGCTGCTGAGCGTGGTGCTGGCCTTCCAGAACACCGAGCAGCCGACCCTGGATCTGCCCGGATTGACCGTGCAGGCACTGGGCGAGCAGGCGCTGGCCGCGAAGTTCGATCTGCAGATCGGTATCGATCCGCAGCGCGACGCGAACGGCGGATTCGGGGAGCTGTGGTCGGTATTCGGCTACGCCACTGATCTGTTCGACGAAGCGACCGTGCGGTCCTTCGGGCGCCGGTTCGAACGGATCCTCGCCGCGGTGGCCGCCGACCCGCAGATCCGGGTGGGCGATATCGATATCCTCGATGCCGCCGAACGTGAGCGGATGGCCGCCCCCGCCCAGCAGATGGCGCCCACGGCCACCACCGGTACCGCGCTGCCGCAGACGCTGCGTGCCTCGGTGGAGGACGATCCGGAAGCTCCCGCGGTGGTGTGGGGCGAGGAGGAGATCACCTATCAGGAACTGGACGCGCGTTCGTCGCGGCTGGCTCGGGCGCTGATCGCACGCGGGTACGGGCCGGGTACCGGTGTGGTGCTGCGGCTCGACCGCGGGGTCGACGCGGCGGTCGCCACCTGGGCGGTGCTCAAGTCGGGTGCCGCGCTGGTGCCGGCCGAGGCGGTGGATGTGGCCGCCGGCCTGCCGGTGGTGGCCGGGATCACGGCGGGTTCGCCGCCGGAAGCGCCGCGGCTCGCCTGGCTGGTTCTCGACGAGGCGGAGACGGCGGCGGAGATCGCGGCGCAGTCGTCGCGGCCGGTGACCTACGCCGACCGGGTGCGGCCACTGCAGGGCGGCGATCCGGCGAGTGTCACCGGCGGCGGTCGTATCCTCTCCTACGACGAACTGGCGGCCGTGGTGGCCGAGGTGCATTCCGGCACCGAGCTCACCTACGAATCCCGCACCTTCCGGTACGGCCGCGCCGACGGCCCGGCCGCGGTGGTGGAGATCGTGGCCGCCGGCGCGGTCGGCGCGGCGGTGGTGCTGGTCACCGAGGTGACGAGCGAGGCGCTCGGTGACGAATGGGTCACCCACCTGTGGATCGACCGGGCGGGCCTGGACGCGCTGGATCCCGGCGCCCTGGAGGATCTGTCCGCGCTCGTCCTGGAGGAGAAGGGGCAGCCGGACGGTGCGTGGGCCGAGGTGGAGCAGGTGCTGGATCTGAGCGCGCTGCTGGACTGACCGGTCCGGGACCGGCGTAACGGTCCCGGACCGTCTTCGCCCGCTGTCGGTGACGGCGGGCGAAGGCCCGGGTCCCCGGGTGATGGCATCGTCGGTGGTAACAGCCGGGCCCTTCCGGCCCATGTAATGATGGACGACGGCGAGTCCGGCGGCGATCGATCGTGCCCTGTGCGAGGTACTGCCCAGCGGGTCGGTAGCGGTGTGCCGCCGGCGGGTGCACCGCCGTTGGAAGCGACGAGGCAGGCAAGGCAGGTTGATGGGTTCGGTTGTCGGTGAGCAGTGTGACCACCACCAGGAAGTGATGCAGGCATGACCCGAACGGCGCGCACCCGACCCACCCGAACCCGGCGGCCCAGGGGTACCACCCTGCCTCAGCTCCTGGCGACGGCGGTCGAGACCAACCCGTCGGGTATCGCGGTCAGTTACGCAGACGCCACCGGCAATCTCGGCCGGCTCACCTACGCCGAACTCGACGAACGCTCCAACCGGCTGGCCCGGCTGCTCATCGCCCGCGGTATCGGCCCGGAGGATCTGGTCGCGGTCGGGATCACCCGCTCGATCGACTCGGTGGTCGCGATCTGGTCGGTGGCCAAGACCGGAGCCGGCTATGTCCCGGTCGACCCGACCTATCCGGTGGACCGCGTCACACATATGGTCACCGATTCCGGCGCCGTCTTCGGCCTGACCGTCGCGGAATCGGCCGCCGGGCTGCCCGAACAGGTGGAATGGCTGGCCATCGACACAGCGGAGACCGCCGCCGCGCTCGAACAGTACCCGGGTGAACCGGTCTCCTTCGACGAGCGGCTGCGTCCGCTGCGCGTCGAGCACCCGGCCTATGTCATCTACACCTCGGGTTCGACGGGTACACCCAAGGGTGTCGTGGTCACCCAGGCGGGCCTGGCCGGGTTCTGCGCGGAGCAGAAGGAGCGGTACCGGGTCGAGACGACCGCGCGGACCCTGCACTTCGCCTCACCCTCGTTCGATGCCTCGGTGCTGGAGTTGCTGCTGGCGATCGGTGGCGCGGCGACCATGGTGGTGGCCGCACCCACCGTGTACGGCGGCGACGAATTGGCGGGACTGCTGCGCAGTGAAGGGGTGACCCATGCCTTCGTCACCCCCGCCGCACTGGCCTCCATCGACCCGGCGGGCCTGGACGAATTGCGGGTGGTGATCACCGGCGGCGAGGCGTGCCCGCCGGATCTGGTGCGGCGCTGGGCCGGCACCTCGGCGGACGGGAACCCGCGGGAATTCTTCAACGCGTACGGGCCGACCGAGGCCACGGTCGCGGTGAATATCAGCGATCCCATGCAACCGGACGCGCCGGTCGTCATCGGCGCCCCGGTCCGCGGGGTCACCGAATACGTTCTGGACGAGCGGTTGGCGCCGCTGCCCACCGGGGTGACCGGTGAACTCTATGTCAGCGGCGCCCAGTTGGCGCGCGGTTACCGCAACCTGCCGGGGACGACCGCGCAACGTTTCGTGGCGCATCCGTTCACCGACGACGGCTCCCGGCTCTACCGCACCGGCGACCTGGTGCGCTGGCTGGCCGACGGATCGCTGGAATACCTTGGCCGCAACGATTTCCAGGTCAAGATCCGCGGCTTCCGGATCGAGCTCGGGGAGATCGACGCCGTCCTGGGCGGGCACGAGTCGGTGGACTTCGCGGTCACCGTCGGTTACGAGCCGCCCAGCGGCGCGACCGTACTGGCCAGTTACGTGCACCCGGCCGACGGGGCCTTCGTCGATACCGACGAATTGCTCGCCCTGGCCGCGAACCGGCTTCCCGCGTATATGGTTCCGGCGAGTATCACCGTGCTGGACACCATCCCGCTGACCCCCGGCGGCAAGGTCGACCGCCGGGCGCTGCCCGCACCGCAGTTGCGCACCAAAGAGTATCGGGCGCCGGAAAGCCCGTTGGAGAAGCAGGTCGCGGCGGTTTTCGCCGATCTGCTGAACCCCGCCGATCCGGTCGGCGCGGACGACGACTTCTTCGAGCTCGGTGGTAACTCGCTCATCGCCGCTCAGGTGGCGGGCCGGCTGGGCGCCACCGTCGATGCCCGGATTCCGGCCCGCGTGTTGTTCGAGGCCTCCACCGTGGCCGAGTTCGCCGCGAAGCTCGGCGAACTGAGCGGATCCGGCGGCCGTGCGCCGTTGATAGCCCGCTCGCGTCCGGATCGGGTGCCGTTGTCGCTGGCACAGCAGCGGATGTGGTTCCTGAACCGCTTCGACGGAGCGTCGGCGGCGTACCACATTCCGCTGGCGATCCGGTTGTCCGGCCGGCTCGATGTGCAAGCACTGCAGGCCGCGGTGGCGGATCTGGTGGCGCGGCACGAGGTGCTGCGGACCGTGTATCCGGAGACCGAGTTCGGCCCGGTACAGGTGATATTGCCGGTCGGGGAGTCCGCGCCGCGATTGCAGGTGCGCTCCGTGGCCTCCGGGGACGTGGTCGCGGTCGTCTCGGAATTGGTGTCGACCGGATTCGATGTGACGGCCGAGGTGCCGTTGCGGGCCGCGCTGCTACGGCTGGAGGACGCCGCCGACGAGTTCGTGCTCGCGATGGTGGTGCACCACATCTCCGCCGACGGTGCGTCGGTGGGCCCGCTGACGCGGGATCTGATGACCGCTTACGCCGCGCGCGCGGCCGGTGCGGCGCCCGGGTGGGAACCGCTGCCCGTGCAGTACGCCGACTACAGCCTCTGGCAGCGTGAACTGCTCGGCGACGAGAGCGATCCGGATTCGCTGGCCGCCGAACAGATCGGGTACTGGCAGGCGGCGCTGGAGGATCTGCCCGACCAGCTGGATCTGCCCGCGGACCGGCCCCGTCCGGCCGTGCAGTCGGTCGTCGGCGGCCGGGTGGACGTGCGGATCGATGCCGAGACCCATGCCGGACTGCTGCGGATCGCCCAGCAGCACAACGCGACACTGTTCATGGTCGTGCATTCCGCGCTGGCGGTGCTGCTGTCGCGGCTGTCCGGCACCGACGATATCGCGGTGGGCACACCGGTGGCCGGTCGCGGCGAGCAGGCGCTGGACGATCTGGTCGGCATGTTCGTCAACACCCTGGTGCTGCGCACGCTGGTGGATCGCGGTGAATCGTTCGCCGAGTTGCTGTCGCGGCAGCGTGAGATCGATATCGCGGCGTTCGCCTACGCCGATGTGCCGTTCGAACGCCTGGTGGAGGTGATCAACCCGGTCCGCTCCACCGCGCGGCATCCGCTGTTCCAGGTGGGTTTCTCGTTCCAGAACCTGGCGCAGTCGAGCCTGGAACTGCCCGGGCTGACGGTCTCGGGGGTGGGCTTCGAGATCGAGGTCTCCCAGTTCGATCTGCATCTGATCGTGGGCGACAGCTACGACGAGGCGGGCGCGCCGCAGGGCATCGCGGGGCATTTCACCTATGCCACCGCGCTGTTCGACCACGCCACAGTGCAGGGTTTCGCCGACCGGCTGACCCGGATGCTGGCCGCGCTGGTGACCGATCCCGCGGTACCGGTCGGGGACGTGGAGGTCCTGGCCCCCGCGGAGCGGACGGCGATCCTCGCGCACCGCAATGCCACCGGTCATCGGCTGGATACCGCGGCGACATTGGTCTCACTGCTGGATGCGACCGTCGCGGCGGCACCGGACGCGGTGGCGTTGGTGGCCGCGGACGGCTCGCAGGTCACTTATGCGCAGTTGGGGGCCCGGGTCAATCGGCTGGCCAGGTATCTCATCGAGCGTGGGGTGGGCCCGCAGGACCGGGTCGTACTCGGGTTGCGGCGGTCGGTGGACCTGGTGGTCGCGATGTACGCGGTCGCCACCGCCGGTGGTGTGTACGTGCCGGTGGATCCCGACCAGGCCGCCGAGCGTACCGGCTACATCCTGGAAACCGCGGCGCCGGTGTGTGTGCTGACCACCGGTGATAGCGGGATCGGCGCCGATTCCGGTATCGCTACCGCGTCCGTGGTGGCCCTGGATGTCGTCGATCTCGGCGGTTATGACGATGCTCCGGTGACCGATACCGAGCGGGTGGCGCCGTTGCGTGCGTCGAATACGGCGTACGTGATCTTCACCTCGGGCTCGACGGGTCGCCCGAAGGGTGTGGCGGTGCCACACGCGGCGATCGTGAACCAGTTGCGCTACCTCACGGCGGAATTCGGACTGGACGCCTCCGACGCGTTCCTGTTGAAGACCGCGGCGACCTTCGACCTGTCGGTGTGGGAGTTCTGGGCTGCCGCGGTATGCGGCGGCCGGATGGTGATCGCCGAGGTCGAAGGACATCGGGACCCCGCGTATCTGAACGAGCTGATGGCCCGGGAACGGGTGACCACGTTGACGGTCGTCCCGTCGATGCTGGACGCGCTGTTGGGCACGGGGCTCGCGGGTTCGTTGCGGCGGGTGCTGGCGATCGGTGAAGCCCTGCCGACGGCGACGGCACAGAAGACGTTGGCCGAGTTCCCGGCTGTCGAGCTGTTCAACCTCTACGGTCCGACCGAGGCGGCGGTGTCGATCACCACGCATCGGGTGACCGCCGCGGACCGGATCTCGGTACCGATCGGTGTGCCGCAGTGGAATTCGCGCGTATATGTGCTGGACGCCAGGTTGCGTCCGGTACCGGACGGTGTCGCGGGCGAGCTCTATCTCGCGGGTGCGCAGCTGGCGACCGGATATTTCGGCCGTCCGGACCTGACAGCCGACCGGTTCGTGGCCGATCCGTTCGCCGTGGGTTCCACAGTCGGTGCCGGGGGGCGGATGTATCGCACCGGCGACGTGGTGCGTTGGACGGCGGCCGGTGAGCTGGAGTACGTGGGCCGGTCCGATTTCCAGGTCAAGATCCGTGGTTTCCGGATCGAGCTCGGGGAGATCGAGGCGGCGCTGCTGGCGCTGGACGAGGTCGCGCAGACCGCGGTGCTGGCGTCCGCGGATCCGCGGACCGGGGATCGGCTGGTCGGGTATGTGGTGCCCAGTGGCGATTCCGGTCTGGACACAGCGCGTATCCGGGACGAACTCGGGCAGCGGCTGCCGTCGTACATGGTGCCGTCGGTGTTCGTCGAGCTCGAGGCTCTGCCGTTGAATGTCAACGGAAAGCTGGATCGTAAAGCTCTGCCGGAGCCGGTATTCGAAGCGCAGGAGTTCCGCGCGCCGGCCACCCCGATCGAGGAGATCGTGGCGGGCGTTTTCGCCGAGGTCCTCGGTGTGGGCCGGGTGGGCGCCGATGACGATTTCTTCGCCCTCGGCGGTAATTCGCTGGTCGCGACGCAGGTCGCGGCGCGGCTGGGCAAGGCGCTGGATACGACGGTGCCGGTACGGGCCCTGTTCGAGGCTTCGACGGTGGCCGGTCTGGCGGTGCGCGTCGAGCAGCACGCCGGGTCGGGCGGGCGTAAGGCGCTGGTAGCGCAGTCGCGGCCGGCGCGGGTGCCGTTGTCGCTGGCGCAGCAGCGGATGTGGTTCCTGAACCGGTTCGACCAGGAGTCGGTGGCCTACAACATTCCGCTGGCGATCCGGCTGTCCGGAGCGCTGGATGTGGAAGCGCTGCGGGCGGCGGTCGGGGATCTGGTGGCGCGGCACGAGGTGTTGCGCACGGTGTACCCCGAGACCGAATCCGGCCCGGTGCAGGTGGTATTGCCGGCCGGGGACGCGGCACCGCGACTCGAGGTGCGGTCGGTGGCCGCCGACGAGGTGGTCTCGGCCCTGTCGGAGCTGGTATCGGCCGGTTTCGATGTCACCGCGCAGGTGCCACTGCGGGTGGCGCTGTTCCAGGTGGACCAGGCGAGCGAGCCGGCCGGCGGTCCCGCAGCCACCGGCGAATACGTGCTGGCGATGGTGATCCATCACATCGCCGGGGACGGTTCGTCGGCGGGACCGCTGACGCGGGATCTGATGACCGCCTATATCGCGCGTGCGGCCGGCGAGGCGCCCGGGTGGGCGCCGTTGCCGGTCCAGTACGCGGATTACAGCATCTGGCAGCGGGAACTGCTCGGTGACGAAGCCGATCCGGAGTCGCTGGCGGCGCGGCAGGTCGGGTACTGGCAGTCGGCGCTGGCCGGAGTGCCCGATCAGCTGGATCTCCCGTCCGATCGGCCGCGTCCGGCGGTGCAATCCTTCGTCGGTGGCCGGATCGAGATCGCGGTGGACGCCGAAATCCACGCCGGTCTGCAGCGCGTGGCACAGCAGCAGGGCGCGACCTTGTTCATGGTGGTGCATTCGGCGCTCGCGGTGCTGCTCTCCCGGCTGTCCGGTACCGACGACATCACCATCGGTACGCCGGTCGCGGGTCGCGGTGAGGCCGCGCTCGACGATCTGATCGGTATGTTCGTGAACACGTTGGTGTTCCGGACGCAGCTGGATCGCGGTGAGTCGTTCGCGGACCTGCTCTCGCGGCAGCGCGAGATCGATATCGCGGCCTTCGCGCACGCGGATGTGCCGTTCGAGCGGCTGGTGGAGGTGCTCAACCCGGCGCGTTCGCAGTCGCGGCACCCGCTGTTCCAGGTAGGGCTGACCTTCCAGAACCTCGCCCAGTCGAACCTGGAACTGCCGGGCCTGACGGTCTCCGGTGTCGATATCGACACCGAGACCTCCCAATACGACCTGCACCTGATGGTCGGTGACCACTACGACGCCGCCGGCGCACCGGCCGGCGTGGGCGGTTACCTGACCTACGCGACCGATATGTTCGACCGTGCCACGGTGCAGGGCTTCGCGGACCGGTTCGTGCGGCTGCTGGCCGCGGTGGTCGCCGATCCGTCGGTCGCGGTGGGTGATCTGGAGCTGCTGGCTCCGGCGGAGCGCACTCGGGTGTTGACCGAGTGGAACGCGACCGAGCGTGCGTTGCCGGCGGGTCTGCTGCTGGACGGATTCGCCCGGGCGGTGGTGGAGTACCCGGATCGGGTGGCGGTGGTCTTCGACGGCGCCGAGGTCACCTACGCGGAGCTGGACGCGCGGGTCAACCGGTTGGCGCGGTACCTGATCGCGCAGGGCGTCGGCCCGGAAGCCCTGGTCGGGTTGCTGGTCTCGCGCTCGCTGGATTTCGTGGTCGGCATGTACGCCGTCCTCACGGCCGGTGGTGCGTACGTACCGCTGGACCCGGCGCATCCGGCCGAACGGATCCGGCACATTCTCGACACGGCGGCACCGGTGTGCGTGCTGTCCACCAGCCGCGATATCGCGGCGGTGGGTGACGGAGTGGCCGGGGACGTGCCGCTTCTCGCACTGGACACTCTCGATACCGGCGGTGACGACGCGGCACCGGTCACCGATGCCGATCGGGTGGCGCCGCTGCGGCCGGGCAATGCCGCCTACGTGATCTTCACGTCGGGTTCGACCGGTCG
>NZ_BDBX01000094.1 GCF_001613205.1 Nocardia sienata NBRC 100364
CCGCCAAAAAACACAGCTATTCCGGGTCTATGACGTCGGGGTCGACGCCGAGGTAGGTCGCGATCTGCTGGACCAGTACTTCGCGGAGGAGCTCTACCAGATCGTCGGGGTCGCCGGCGCGGAGTTCGAGGGGTTTGCGGAACAGCACGACCCGGGCGCGGATGGGGGTGCCGTGCCGGTCGACGCCGGCGGGGATGAGCCGAGACAGCGGGACCGGGCCGTCGGCGACGACCTCGTCCGGCCAGGTCACCGAATCCGGGTGCAGCGGGCGGATTTTGGGTACATCGTCGACCGCGATGTCGAGTTTGGTGAGCCGATCGTGCCAGCGGGTGTCCAGCGGAGCGAAGGCTTCCAGGACCAGCCGGTCGAATTTCTGGCCCCGGGTGCGCCACGCCGGGACGGTCGGCGGCAGCATCGGTCCGCGGACACCGCGGCCGCGACGGCTGACCGACCGGGCGGTCGGGGGTCTGCGGTTGCGGGATCGTGCCATGACCGCCAACGTTAGTCAGTGATCGCCGACCGCGACGGCCCGCCCCGGCCACATGCTCCGGGGCGCACCGACGCGAGCGGTGTCGTCAGCCGATACCGCGCTTGAGGCGCCGGCGCTCCCGCTCCGACAGGCCGCCCCAGATTCCGAAACGCTCATCGTGCGCGAGCGCGTATTCCAGGCATTCGTCACGGACCTCGCATCCCATGCAGATGCGTTTGGCCTCGCGGGTGGAGCCACCCTTCTCCGGGAAGAAGGCCTCCGGGTCTGTCTCCGCGCAGAGCGCGCGTTCTTGCCACTGTTCTTCGATGGAGCCGAACATCTCGTCGAAACCGGTCACGATCAGGCTGAGCCGGGGAGTCGTTTCACCCTCGCTCCGATCGAGCCCGGACCAGCCGTTGTCAGCAGCGACGCCTCGTGCTGCGCCTGCTGTGAAATCGGTTCGCGATACACCCACCGGAATGCCGGCCGGGGCCAGATCATCGGCCATCGCTCCGCCTCCTCACTGTGTGTTAGCGCAGAAGAATTCATTTCCGTCGATCAACGCGCATACCGACGGCCAAACTCCGCGACGTTGTCTCGCGGACTTCCCCGAACCTGTCATTCCAATTCGAACATCCGTTCGAGTTTCCGTACGCGCCTTGCACTTCCCGCGCGACCCGGAATGACATGTCTGTGATTAGACACGCCGCCCGTAGTGATGGTCAAGCCACCGTCACTATTCCGTTACTATCCCGCGCGGCATTCCGAGTCGATCTTGTGACCCGAATAGCAAATGAGCGGCAAATATGGCGGAAGACGCACCATTTTCCGCGCGGCATAGTGTGTACAGATGTGACTTCACAACAAGCGGACAGCGCACCCGCCAATGGTCCCCGTATCGTCGTCCTGGTCGGCGGAGTCGGTGGCGCGCGGTTCCTGCTGGGCGTTCGGGAGCTGCTGCCCGAGGCGGAGGTTTCCGCCATCGTCAATGTGGGCGACGATGTCTGGATGCACGGGCTGAGAATCTGCCCCGACCTCGATACCTGCATGTATACGCTCGGTGGCGGAATCGACCCGGAGCGCGGCTGGGGCCGGCTGGGAGAAACGTGGCATGCCAAGGATGAGCTCGCGAAATATCATGCCCAGCCCGACTGGTTCGGACTGGGGGACCGGGATATCGCGACTCACCTGGTTCGGACCGAAATGTTGCGCGCCGGGTATCCGCTCTCGGCGGTTACCGAGGCCCTCTGCAATCGATGGCAACCGGGTGTGAAACTCGTCCCGGCAACCGACGACCGCTGTGAAACGCATGTTGTTATCAGCGATCCGGAGAGCCCTGGCGAACGCCGCGCGATCCATTTCCAGGAGTGGTGGGTTCGCCACCGGGCGGCCGTCGAAACCCACGGATTCGCCACAATCGGGGCGGATGACGCCAAACCGGCGCCGAATGTGACCGAACTCATAGCTGATGCCGATGTTGTATTACTCGCTCCCTCGAACCCTGTGGTGAGCGTCGGATCGATCCTCGCGGTGCCCGGGATCCGGGGCGCGCTGCGCACCACGAAGGCTCCCGTCATCGGGGTCTCGCCGGTGATCGACGGCAAACCGTTGCGCGGTATGGCCGACGAGTGCCTGTCGGTGATCGGGGTGGAGACCACGGCGGAGGCGGTCGGTCGTCACTACGGATCTCGTTCGGCCACAGGGATTCTCGACGGCTGGCTGATCCACACGACCGATACCGCCGAGATCCCGGATGTGCAGGTTCGCAGTGTCCCGCTTTTGATGACCGATCCGCCCACCACTGCCGAGATGGTGCGTGAGGCCCTCGATCTGGCAGGAGTGAAGCCGTGACCACCACGAACCCGTCGGCCGAGACAGTGGCCGCGGACCATGCCGCCGCACAATTGCAGATTCTGCCGATCACCGGATTGCCGGAATTCCGGCCCGGTGACGATCTCGCCGAACATATCGCCGCCCGGGCGCCGTGGCTGATCGACGGTGATGTCCTCGTGGTCACCAGCAAGATCGTTGCCAAGGCCGAGGGGCGGATCGTGCCGGCACCGCACGATCCGCAGGAGCGCGATACCGCGCGGCGGCGGCTGGTCGAACAGGAGGCGGTGCGGGTGGTGGCACGCCGCGGCCGGACTCTGATCACCGAAAACCGGCTCGGCATCGTGCAGGCCGCGTCCGGTGTGGACGGATCCAACGTGGAGCAGGGCGAATTGGTGCTGTTGCCCGCCGACCCGGACGGCAGCGCGAAAGGATTGCGTTCGGCGCTGGGCGCACGGCTCGGTGTGGATGTCGCGGTGGTGGTCACCGACACCATGGGCCGCGCCTGGCGTAACGGGCAGACCGATGTCGCAATCGGTTCCGCGGGCCTGCCCGTGCTGCACGACTACGCGGGGGCCGTCGACGGACAGGGCAACGAACTACAGGTGACCCAGGTGGCGATCGCCGACGAACTGGCCGCCGCCGCCGATCTGGTCAAGGGCAAGCTCGGCGGGGTCCCGATCGCGGTGGTGCGTGGTCTGTCCGTGGCCGACAACGGTTCCAGCGCAGCGGATCTGGTGCGGTCCGGTACCGACGACCTGTTCTGGCTCGGCACCGCCGAGGCGATCGCGCGCGGACGCGGGGAAGCGGTGCTGATGCGCCGCTCGGTCCGCAGCTTCGCACCCGACCCCGTGGACCCCGAACAGATTCGCGCCGCAGTCGCGGTGGCGCTCACCGCGCCGGCGCCGCATCACACCCGCCCGGTGCGTTTCGTCTGGTTGCGCGACCGGGACCGGCGGCAACAGCTGCTCGAGGCGATGGCCGGCAAGTGGCGGGCCGATCTCACATCGGACGGTCTGGATCCCGAGCGGATCGAACGGCGGGTGAACCGCGGCCGCATCCTGTTCGATGCCCCCGAGGTGATCATCCCGTTCTGTGTCCCCGACGGCGCCCACGACTATCCGGACGACCGCCGGCGCGATGCCGAACGCACCATGTTCACCGTCGCGGTCGGAGCCGCCGTCCAGGGGCTGCTGGTCGCGCTGGCGACGGAGGGGCTGGGCAGTTGCTGGATAGGGTCGACCATCTTCGCCCCGGAGACGACCCGGGAGGTGCTCGGCCTGGACGGCGAATGGTTGCCGCTGGGTGCCATCGCGGTCGGGCATCCCACCGAGGAACTCCTCGCCCGTCCTCCGCGTGACCCAGCCGACGGTCTGGTGGAACTGTGACCGTCGAATCGCTGCACGCGTCGGCGACCGAACTCCTGACCGCCTGGCGGCCGGACTCGGGCGCCGAGGCCTCGCTGCGGGAGGCGATACTGGCCTTCCTCGGCTCGGCCCCGCGCGGTTGCCTGCGTGAGCACGCACCCGGGCATATCACCGCCTCGGCCGTGGTTTTCTCCGCAGACGGCCGCGAGGTACTGCTGACCCTGCATCCGCGGGTCGGGCGCTGGATCCAGCTCGGCGGGCACTGCGAGCCCGGCGACGACACTGTGGCCGCTGCCGCGTTACGCGAGGCTACCGAGGAATCAGGGATCCGCGGGCTGCGGCTGGATCCCGAGCTCTACGGCGCTCAGGCGCATCCGATCACGTGTTCGCTCGGCGCCCCGACCCGGCATCTGGATCTGTTGTTCCGGATCACCGCACCGCCGGGAGCGGTCCCGGTGCGCAGCGCGGAATCCACCGATCTGCGGTGGTGGCCCGTCGACGGGCTGCCCGCGGACGCGGACGTGCTGATCCGGTGAGGTGTCCGCTGCTCGGCCGGTCACGGCCGAGCAGCGGTTTCGCAGGCAGACGTCCGCGGGCTCGAGTCACTACACATAACCTACGAGTGAACCTCGGAGCTGTTCTCTACCGAACTCATAAACGTCTCCGCTTCGAGCCTTCTTCGCGCTTACCGTGTCAGAAGTGGGTGTGGCGCGCACACCCCGGTGCGCTCGCGTGCGGAAGTCGGACAGCAGGCCCTGCCGAGCCCTATCAGAAATGAGACGGAGATGTCCGCCGAGCCTACGGATCCACTCCGCCCGAATCCTGGCCTGTACCACCTGCAGCGGCACAGCGATCACCACGCGTTCCCGACGCGGCGATACCAGACGCTGCGCACCTGGCAGCAGGCCCTGGCGCTGCCCGCCGGATACGCGGGAATGATCACGCTCGCCTACCTGCCGCCGCTGTGGCGGCGCGTGATGGACAGGCGGGTGCTCGCGCATTATGGCGGTGATATCACCCGTGCCGATATCCATCCTCCGGTGCGGGACCGGGTACTCGCGCACTACGGCGCGGCCGCGGTGGAGGCGCCGGAATGAGCGAATACCGCTGCCCGGTGTGCGACTACGTCTACGATGAGCACGCGGGTGCCCCGCGCGAGGGTTTCCCGCCGGGTACGCCCTGGTCGGAGGTGCCCGACGACTGGTGCTGCCCGGACTGCGCGGTCCGGGAGAAAATCGATTTCGAGCCGTTGCCCGCCCGCCCCGGAGGCCGGCGGTAGCCCGATCGACCGAAAGGCCGGTGAGCTCCATGACCGATTACAAGCTGTATCAGTGCGCCCAGTGCGGCTTCGAGTACGACGAGGCGCTGGGGTGGCCGGAAGACGGGATCGCGGCCGGTACCCGCTGGGACGATATCCCCGAGGACTGGACGTGCCCCGACTGCGGTGCGGCCAAATCGGATTTCTTCATGATCGAAATCGAGCGAACTTGAAACTTTGACTCACACGGTGAGTCGTGCAAGTGTCGCTGATATGCCGAGCACCGGAGCCCGGAATGCCGCCCAGGAGTCTGCGCGTGAGCTGCTGCGCACAACCGTTCTCGACGCGATGCGAGACCTGCTGGTGCAGCGTGACTGGTCCAAGATCACCCTCACCGATGTGGCAGCCGGCGCCGGAGTGAGCCGGCAGACCCTCTACAACGAATTCGGTTCGCGCGGTGGGCTCGCCGAGGCCTACGCCGTCCGGCTCGCCGATCACCTCGTGGACCACGTGGAAACGGCGCTGGCCGCCAATGTGGGCGATGCCCAGGCGTCCATCCGGGACGGTCTGGCGAGCTATTTCCACGACTCGGCACAGGATCCGCTCGTGCAGTCGCTGCTGCTGGGTGAGGTGAAACTCGACCTGCTCCGCCTCATCACCCTCGATGCCGGCACGCTGATCGCCCATGCCACCGAGCGGCTGTCGACGGTGATGCAGCGCAGCTGGATCGCGCTGACGCAGGCTCAGGCCCGCACCTTCGCCCATGCGCTGGTGCGCCTGGCGATCAGCTATATCCCCACCCCGCCGCCACCCGGCCACGATGCGCCGGCCGAACTCGGACGAGTTTTCAGCCCCTATGTCGCCGCTGTTCTCGCCGAACAGGGGTTGCGGTGAATTCGCTCCAGGGCTCGCACTGAACAATCAACGGGTTCTGCTGCCCCTGGGCGGGTAGCGGAGGATTCGCTGGAAGTGCCGGATGTGTGGTCGTCCGACGGTCGCTACGGTGCCCGCGTGTAACAGCTCCCACGCTCCGGGCGAACAAGGACGCATCAGTGACGCGGGTTCTGTCAATATATAGGCCGCTGTAGGTAGGTACCGGGTTCTCGATAGCGGGGCAAAAGTGCAATTGGTTGGTAAGTCGGCTGGGTCGGCCGATCCCAAACGCCATCTGTGGGTTCTGGGACTGATCGCCCCGGCGTGTGCGCTGCTGCCGTCGCAGCTGGTGCTGCACACCGGGCTCGAGGTGTTCTGGTGGCTCGGACCGATCGTTGTGCTGGTGATCATTCCGCTACTCGATGTGCTCGTCGGCGACGACGGCACCAACCCGCGCGACGAGGATTACGAAACTCTTTCCAACGATCGCTTCTACCGGTGGTGCACCTACCTCTTCCTGCCCATTCAGCTGATCGGCCTCACCCTGGCCGGTTACCTGTGGGCCGGTTCCGAGCTGAGCATCGTCGACAAGATCGGACTCGCCACCACTTTGGGACTGGTCTCGGGGATCGGTATCAACGCCGCACACGAACTCGGGCACCGGGTGGAACGCCTGGAACGCTGGCTGGCCAAGATCGCGCTGGCGCAATCGGGGTACGGGCACTTCTTCGTCGAACACAACCGAGGCCACCATGCCCGGGTCGCGACCCCCGAGGACCCGGCCAGTGCCCGGCTCGGCGAGAGTCTGTGGACTTTC
Organism: Nocardia sienata NBRC 100364; assembly: GCF_001613205.1. GTDB lineage: Bacteria > Actinomycetota > Actinomycetes > Mycobacteriales > Mycobacteriaceae > Nocardia > Nocardia sienata. The sequence goes on from NZ_BDBX01000094.1 coordinate 6,615, forward strand.
CTGCCGCGCAGTGTGCTCGGCGGCTTCCGCTCCGCGATCGTCCTCGAGCGGGAACGGCTGCGGCGGACCGGTAGCGGCTGGTGGAGCCCTCGCAACCACATCCTGCAGGCCTGGTCGATGACCGTGGCGCTCTTCGGGGCCCTGATGCTGGTCTTCGGCTGGGAGATCCTGCCGTACCTGCTGTTGCAGGCGGCGCTCGGCGCCGGGCTGCTGGAAACGGTGAACTACATCGAGCACTACGGGCTGCTCCGGGAACGCCGGCCGGGCGGCCGCTATCGTCGGTGCACCCCGCGCGACAGCTGGAACAGCGATCGGCTGGTCACCAATATCTTCCTGTTCCACCTCCAGCGGCACAGCGACCATCACGCCAACCCGGGACGCCGGTACCAGACCCTGCGCAGTTCAAACGAGGCCCCGCAACTGCCCGCCGGCTACGCGGCGATGGTGGTGCTGGCCGTCGTGCCACCGCTGTGGCGGGCAGTGATGGACAAACGGGTCCTCGCCCACTACGACGGCGATATCACCCGGGCCCATCTCTCTCCCGCCAAACGGCGCCGGCTGCCGACACCTGCCCAGGGGACTGTCGCGGCCTGATCACCGGGCCCGCCGAAGCGTTACCGACCGGCTATCGCGCCGACCGGCACACCCGCGCCGCAGGGCGGGACAACCGGCTAGCCTAGCGGTCGAGACCGATACCGAGAGAAGGCTGATCCACGCTGATGACGACCTCCGAACTGCCTCGAACCTCGCTGAGCACCGATACCCGCAACGGTGTCGAATACAAGGTCGCGGATCTGGCGCTGGCCGATTTCGGCCGCAAGGAGATCCGGCTGGCCGAGCACGAGATGCCCGGATTGATGGCCCTGCGCCGTGAGTACGCCGATGTCGCCCCGCTGAAGGGCGCCCGGATCTCCGGTTCGCTGCATATGACTGTGCAGACGGCTGTGCTGATCGAGACCCTCACCGCGCTGGGCGCGCAGGTGCGGTGGGCCTCCTGCAATATCTTCTCCACCCAGGACCACGCGGCTGCTGCCGTGGTGGTGGGCCCGCACGGCACGGTCGACGCGCCGCAGGGTACTCCCGTTTTCGCCTGGAAGGGCGAAACGCTGGAGGAGTACTGGTGGGCGGCCGAGCAGATGCTCACCTGGCCCGGCGAGCCGGCCAATATGATCCTCGACGACGGCGGCGACGCCACCATGCTCGTCCTGCGTGGCGCCCAGTTCGAAAAAGCCGGTGTGGTTCCGCCGGCCGACGAGGAGCATTCCGCCGAGTACACCGTTTTCTTGAACCTGCTGCGTGAGAGGTTCGAAAGCGACAAGGGCAAGTGGAGCGCGATCGCCGAGAGCGTCAAGGGCGTCACCGAGGAGACCACCACCGGCGTGCTGCGGCTCTACCAGTTCGCCGCCGCCGGCGAACTGAGCTTCCCGGCGATCAACGTCAACGATTCGGTCACCAAGTCGAAGTTCGACAACAAGTACGGCACCCGGCATTCGCTGATCGACGGCATCAACCGCGGCACCGATGTCCTCATCGGCGGTAAGAAGGTGCTGATCTGCGGTTACGGCGATGTGGGCAAGGGCTGCGCGGAATCGCTGGCCGGCCAGGGCGCCCGCGTCCAGGTCACCGAGATCGACCCCATCAACGCCCTGCAGGCATTGATGGACGGCTTCGACGTGGTCACCGTGGAACAGGCCATCGCCGACGCCGATATCGTCGTCACCTCCACCGGCAACAAGGACATCATCACCCTCGAGCATATGAAGGCGATGAAGGACCAGGCCATTCTCGGCAATATCGGCCATTTCGACAACGAAATCGATATGGCGGGCCTGGAACGTTCCGGCGCGACGAAGTTGAATATCAAACCCCAGGTCGACCTGTGGACGTTCGGGGAAACCGGTAAGTCCATCATCGTGCTGTCGGAGGGGCGTCTGCTCAACCTCGGCAACGCCACCGGCCACCCCTCTTTCGTGATGAGCAACAGCTTCTCCAACCAGGTGATCGCGCAGATCGAACTGTGGACCAAGCCGGAGGAGTACGACAACGAGGTCTACCGCCTGCCCAAGGTGCTCGACGAGAAGGTCGCCCGGATCCACGTGGAAGCGCTCGGCGGCACGCTGACCAAGCTCACCAAGGAGCAGGCCGAGTACATCAATGTCGATGTCGAGGGCCCGTTCAAACCCGAGCACTACCGGTACTGATCCCACCGGCTCGGCCCACCCCGCCCGCGCCCGCCTGCCCCGGCAGGTGGGCGCGGACGTCCGAGTAGGCTGCTCGGCATGAGCGAGTCAG
>NZ_BDBX01000095.1 GCF_001613205.1 Nocardia sienata NBRC 100364
CACCCCGGCCGGGCACACCTGATCACCCATCCGTCCTCGTGAACAACAGAACTCACTCACTCCCAGCACATTTCGCTCGCTCCACGATAGAGTTGCCGAGTCTCCGGTGTGGTGGGGAGGAACGTGGAATATGGGGCGGCCACGGCTCGCAGGTAGCTTGCAGGTGCTGTTGGTCCTTGCGACGGCCCTGCTCGGGATCGCGACCAACTACGCCACGAACCAACCCTCACCACCGGTCGTATTGCGCCTGGTCCAGCAGTACGCCGGGCCTGCGATGATCGTCCTCCTGCTCGTGCTGATCGCCGCCACAGTTCTGACTGTGCGAACACAACAGCCGCGTCGCCTGTCCCGCCGATGGGATCCGTCTCGCGCCCCGTACCCGGGCCTCGACTCCTATTCCGCCGAGGAAGCGGCAGTGTTCTTCGGGCGGGAAGAAGAGACCGAGGAGCTGGTGGCTCGTATGCTCGGCGCGGGCCGGGGCCGATTCGTGGTCGTCGTGGGCGCATCCGGCAGCGGCAAGTCCTCGCTGGTGCAGGCGGGGGTTGTGCCGCGGCTGGCCGAACGCCGCTGGACAGTGCTGCCAGCCCTCACTCCCGGTAGTGACCCGGTCGCAGCCCTGGCGCGCGCCGCGGGCGGTGATGTCGAGCAGCTACGTCGTGACAACGAGACCTTCGCGGGCATGGTCACCCGGGCACGGCAGGGGGCAGGGCGCCCGAGGTCGAACACTGTCTTGCTCGTTGATCAGGGTGAGGAGTTGTTCACCCTGGCCGGCGAGCAGGAACGCGCCCGGTTCCTGCGCTGCGTCGATACCGCTCTGCGCGACGACCACCGGTTATGGGTGATCCTGACGGTGCGGGTGGAACATCTCGGCGACTTCCTCGACACCCCGTATTCCGGACTGTTCCGACGCCCGCTCGCGCTCGGCGCACTGACCGATGCGGAACTGCGGTCGGTCGTCACCGGACCGGCCGACCTGGTAGGTCTCGAATTCGCTCCCGGACTCGTCGACAGAATCCTCGCCGACACCGCGACCGCCGATGCGCTGCCGCTGCTCGCCTACCTTCTGCAGGAGCTGTATCTCGCCGCTGGACCGTCCCGCCACGCGACGTTCGAACACTATCAACGCCTCGGCGGCGTGGCAGGTTCGCTGTCGCGCCAGGCTGCCGAGGCCGTCGACAGACTCGGTGGACAGGACGCGGCACCGCGAATACTGCGGATACTGCTGGGATTCGTCACTATCGACGGTGAGCAGGCATATCGACGCCGAGTACCGCTCCCAGATCCAGGGACGGACGAACGGGAAGTCATCGATGCCTTCGTCGATGCGCGTCTACTGGTCACCGGAACCCTCGACGGCAGGCCGATCGCGCAGGCGGCGCACGAAGCGTTGTTCCGCCAGTGGGTGCCATTGCGCCAAGAGGTTGAAGCTCGCGCCGACCAACTCCGCCGCCGCGCCGAGCTGGAGCGGTGGGCCGGCGACTGGGAGCAGGCCGGACGCAACCCCGACTACCTACTCACCGGCGAACGCCTGGAATCGGCGCGACAGTGGATCCGGGACCATCCGGAATTGGCCACTGTGGCGGTCACGGTCTTCGTCGACGAGTCAGCGCGCCGGGACGCCGCGTTCCTGCGGCGGGTGTCGGAGGGTATCGGCGAATACGTGCTCACCCACGTCGAGGACTATCCCGATCTGTCCGTCCTACTGTGTCTGGCCGCACTGGCCGAATGCCCGCCCACTCCGGTCGCCACTCGAGCGCTGATGGCGGTGCTGGCGCACCACCGGCTCATCGGTGTGCTCGACCAGCACACCGACGCTGTGCGCAATCTTGCCTGGTCGCCGGACGGCCGGTTGATCGCGACAGCATCGCGAGACGGCACGGCACGCCTGTGGTCGGCGGATTCACGACAATGCGCCCGAACGCTCGATGGACATCAGGACATGGTCGAAATGGTCGCCTGGGCACCTGATTCGGCGAGAGTAGCGACGGTGTCCCGAGACCGAACCGCCCGGGTGTGGGACGCCGCGACGGGCCAGGTCCTGGCGGAGCTCGCGGCCGGAAGTGATGTATCCCGCGCCGTAGCCTGGTCTGCCGATGGCACGTTGATCGCAACGGGTTCCCGGGACCGCGTGATTCGTCTGTGGGAGACCGAGTCCTACACCCTTCGCGCGGAACTCACCGGACACACCGACAATATTCTCGGGTTGTCCTTCAGCCCGGATAGCTTGCGACTGGCCAGCGGCTGCCACGACCGCACCGTCCGCATCTGGGATCTGGCAAACAACACCGCCGTCATCCTCGAAGGGCATGAAGACCTGGTCGAAGGTGTGGCCTGGTCGCCCGACGGCACGCGGCTGGCATCGGCGGGCGGGGACGCGACCGTGCGAATCTGGGACACCACCACCGCAACCCAGTCGATGCTGATCCGGTGCCACCAGGACAGGGCATGGAATTGCGCGTGGTCACCGGACGGCTCGATGCTGGCTACCTGCGGTGTCGATGCGACCGCCCGCGTCTGGAACCCCGTCAACGCCGAAGAGAAATTCGTGCTGCGCGGACATGTTGGCGACGTGTGGGCGATCCACTGGTCTCCCGACGGTTCCCACCTGGTTACCGGCGGGGCCGATGGCACCGCACGGGTATGGGCATACTCCCCGAGGGGCGCCGAAAGCCATCAGTTCACGGGCCATCGCGGTACGGTGCAGCGCGCGGTGCCGAACGGCGACACGGTCATCACGGTCGGCGCCGACGCGATTATCCGCGAATCGGACCCGTTGCAGAACCGGCCGGCGCGGACAGTGGCACAGCATCTGGAGCCCGTCCTCGACGTCTCGGCCACACGGTCCTACGCGACCACGTGCGCCAAGGATTCCACCGTCGCGCTCTGGCGAATCGGCGCCGACTGGACACGCCTCGCCACCATCGACACCGAAATGATCTGTGAAGCCGCCCAGCTGTCCCCCGACGGCCGGTACATCGCCTATGCGGGGCACGACCGCTCTCTCTATATCGCCTTCTCGACCCCTTCGCCCGTTGCTGTCCGGGTGAACCACCACACCGACTGGATCACCGCCCTCGCCTGGTCACCGACGAGTCGCTACCTGGCCACGGTTTCCGACGACCGCACCGGCGCGATCTGGCGTGTGACCGCCACACCCGAAGGCCCGCACGCCGAACTCGTGACAACCCTCGTCGGGCACGGAAACTGGGTAGACTCCGTCGCCTGGTCGCCCGACGAGTCGCAGCTGGTCACCGGCGGAGCCGATCACACCGCACGGCTATGGGACAGCACAACGGGAGAATCGATCGCGGTCCTGCACGGTCACACCGCCCGCGTCAAAGCTGTCGCATGGTCACCCGACGGAACCCGCATAGCAACAGGTTCCTATGACCGCACCCTGCGCGCTTGGGACGCGCATACCCACAACGAGGTCGGCGTCATCGGCCTGCACCGCGACCGGATCACCGATATCGAGTGGATGCCCGCCAGCGATCACGTGCTCACGGCATCCTTCGACGGCACGGCCCGCATCTGGCCGGTCGACATCGACCTCGACGACCTGCGCACCAGAGCCAGGGCGCGAGCATACAGATCACTGACACCGGAGGAGCGGTCCGCGCATCTGCTCCCGGCTCACTGAACCGGATCCACCACCCGGACCTCGCGGCCGACAAGATACTGCGCGGGGTCGAGCCCGAGAGCATCCCGTTTCGGCGAAGCCCAGTAGCGTTCATTGGCTTCCTCGAACGTGTCCTCACCCTCGTAGGAGATCAACCAGACGAACTGACTGCGTTCGTGATCGAGCCAGGCACCCCCGATCTCGAAACCGAGCTCACGCCGCAGCGGAACCACCAGTTCCCGCCACTTCACTGCCCACTCCTCGAGCAGACCTTCCCGGATCGTGTAGGTCCGTAACTGCGTCGTACGAGGCATAGTCGTTCCTCCACCATCAGCACAGGTACGCGACTCGACGTAGTCGCACCATCCCGCACCACCCTAAACAGCCTGGCCACCCCTGACCAGGCCGGAGCCGACGCCCCCGCGGCCGCCGATATCGCCCTCGCCATTGCCGACCGGTTCGGCGCCACGATCTGGCAGCGCTCGCGAAAGTGACCGGAACCCGGCTCGGCAGGCTCTCCCCCGCCGGCACAGCGGCCTGCCGGTGGGCCCGGGCGCACACCTCTCCGCAGGCTGAAACACAGTGAAGCGCAACGCCGATAAGCGCTCAAGTCGAGGCCCACGTAGGGATCCTCATCACTACCGTCCGGCCGGCACCGTCTCGGCCGTCTTCATCGAGGGGAACACGCCGTGGTAGCCGCCCAGGAAACCAGTCTCCAGAAGATTCTCGAAGGCACCTGCCAGTATCTGGTGCCGCTCTACCAACGGCCCTACCAGTGGGGCCCGGACAACTTCAAAGAGCTCTGGCGCGATATCACCCAGCTGGCGGAGGACCGAATCACCGAAATCGACACCACTCATTTCATCGGCTCGGTCGTTCTCGCGCCCGTACCCGCCGGGGTGGCGGGCACCGTCACCCAGTACCTGGTGGTCGACGGGCAGCAGCGGTTCACGACACTGATCCTGCTGCTGGCCGCGATCCGGGACCACCTGCGGGCGATCGACGACACCACACGCCGCGACACCGACCGTATCCACAACCAGCTGCTGACCAACCAGTACGAGGACGACCCCTACCGGCTGAAGCTACTGCCCACACAGTCGGACCGGGAATCCTTCGCAGCGGTGATCGACGCCCTGCCCACGGCAGGTGGTGACGACAATATCGGCGCGGCCTACCGGTTCTTCCGGGCGCGGCTGGCCGAGCCGGTGGACCCGGATGTGTCCTATGACGCCGTCCAGATCGCGCACGCCGTGACGTCCGGTCTGTCGGTGGTCTCCATCAGCACTCACCCCGGCGACAATGTGCATCGGATCTTTCAATCCCTGAACAACACCGGCCTGAAGCTGACTCAGGGCGACCTGCTGCGCAACTACCTGTTCATGCGGCTGCCCACTCAGGGCGAGATCGTGTACCGCACGTACTGGCGGCCGCTGCAGGAGGCACTGGTCGACAACGAGCGTCTCGAAACCTTGTTCTGGTTGGATCTGTTGCACGCCAAACCGCAGGTCAAACAGTCACAGACCTTCGCCGGCCAGCAGGCTCGTCTGGACAGGCTCACGAACGAAGAGAAAATCGTCGCCGAGGTGATGCGGATCGCCGAGCTGGGACACCTCTACCGGTTGATGCTCCAGCCGGACCAGGAGTCCGATTCCGACGTGCGCGAGCGACTCGTCCGCCTCGGCGAATGGGGGTCCACAACCCCGGCGCCCCTGGTTCTGCATCTGCTGGTGCTCCGAGCTCGTGGCAGCGCATCCTCGGAACAGGTCGCCCGCGCGCTCCTCTACACCGAGTCGTTGCTGGTGCGGCGATTCCTGATCGGGCAATCCACCCAGAGCCTGAACCGCTTGTTCGCGGCCGCTGTTCAGGAACTCGATACCGCGCTGCCGGTCGACGAAGCATTGCACCGGTATTTGTCCGGCGGCCGGAAGCACTACGCCACCGACGAAAAGCTCACCGAGGCCATCCTGACCTCGCCCCTTTACACCACGGGTCGCGCTGCCCAGCGGAAAACCATGCTCACATGGATAGAGCGGCTGTTCGCCGCCAAGGAACAGGTGGCGCCGGAGTCACTGACGATCGAGCATGTGATGCCGCAGACGTTGTCACCTCGATGGCGTGCGGAACTCGGCGCGGTCTACGGAGCCGAAAATGTCGACGACCTGCACGACAGCATGGTGCACACCCTCGGAAACCTCACGGTGACCGGCTACAACGAGGATCTCGGCAACCACGAGTTCGATCGCAAACGAGAACTTCTGCGTGCCAGCAGTATCCGCATGAACCAGGAGATCGCGGCCCATTCGTCCTGGGGACCCAAACAGATCGAACAACGCGGCCGTGACCTGGCCCAGCGCATCGTCGCCGCGTGGCCGGGCCCGCTTGTGACATCTGGGCCCTACCGAGACGACAACCCCCTGTGGCAATCGATGCACCGACTGCTGGCGCTGCTGCCGACCGGGCACTGGACCACCTACGGTGACCTCGCCAAGGTACTGGGCACCGCCGCTCAACCCCTGGGCAACCGGTTGGCGACCGTGCCTGCCCCGAATGCCCACCGCGTGCTCACCGCGCAGGGCGAGATCTCGTCGGCGTTCCGCTGGGTCGAACCCGGCCGGACCGATGATCCGCGGCAGATCCTCGAGCAGGAGGGCATCCGATTCACAACCGGGGCGCGTGCGCATGCGTCTCAACGGCTGACCATCGAGGCCCTCCACAATCTGCGGTCGGCTGCCGAGGACGACACCGATCCCGCGGAATGAGAACCCCTGTCTCCACGAACGACACTGCACTACACACGAAGATCCAACACTTCCGCGACCGTGGGCCATGTGCAACCGAGCGGCCCCTTACGCAGCCTCTGTTAAGCTTTAGAATTCGCTTCCTTGCCTCGTGTCCATTCCGATAGAATTACTGAGATGAGCGCCGGAAAAATCTGCTCAAGATGCCAAATTACAGTGCTACCCAGGCGAGGTCCGGGTGTGTGCCCACACTGCAAGGGCAAGACCAAAAGAAAAGCTCGCCGCATCAAGGCACCCGAATCCTCCTCGACGAATTACGTGCACGTCTTGAGGGGCGGACTTCCTCAATGATCACGCGACCGACTACCCGCAAGCAAAGCATCCCGGCCCTCAACGGCGGCAGTTCCTCGCCGACGTCTGTCAACGTCAGGCTTTAGCTCGGCCAGGGCTGAGCCGGAGGCCGTCCCGACCCGGTCGATGTGTCGCGCAAGGTCGAAGCCCAACTCGGTCAGCCTCGGTCCGGCTCGTGGGTCATGATTCGGAGTTAGATTCGACAATCGAGGTTGACTTCTTCCTGGAGTTTGGGCAGCTCCGGCGTTTACAACATGCCTACAAGCTCGCCGAACTGTAAATCACGCTGCCCGATCGCAACTTCGATCTACCTCACTCCGGCTGCTGCGCGGGGATAACCTACTAACCCAAGTATGCAGCAGCCCCTCTCACTGGCCAGCCGCTGAATCAGTCCACCGTGAAGAGCCCACTCCGCAGCGCCGCGGTGAAGTCGTGCCAAGTCGCTGCCGGGTAGACGAGTGTCGAACCAGCGGGATTCTTCGAATCGCGCACTCCGACCATGCCGGCTTCCAGATGCGCTACCTCGACACATTCTTGGCTCCCCGAGCTGTGGCTGCTCTTGAACCAACGCGCCCCCGATAAATCGCCACTCAACGAGCCCACTCCTTTGCAATCTCTCGGATGCGCTGCCGACTACCGGCACCATCCAACGCGACACGCCGAAGATCAGCATACGCGTCCCGGTAGTGCTCGAACTCGTCCTGCTTATCCAGGTAGAGGGCGCCTGTGAAGCCTTGGATGTACACCACCGGCGGGTCTGTGAGGTTCGCTGTCGGATGATTCGGGAATTCGAGGATGACGAAGTGCCCGGTTACGACACCCTTGTGCCTGCGTACATCAAGCGGAACCACCCGCACCGAGACGTTGGACAGCTCGTCAGTGGCAATCAAGTGGATCAACTGCTCGGCCATGATCTCTGACGAGCCGATCCGGCGACGCAGAACGGATTCGTCCACCATGACGTTCAGTTCCAACGAATTGGTTTCACTGTGCAGCCGCTCGAGCCGTCGCTGATGTAATTCGAGCCGGAGCTCTACCTCGTCGGTCGACATCCCCGGGAACTCAGCCCAGATCACCTCGCGTCGATAGTCGACGGTCTGGAGTAGGCCCGGCAGCAGCATTGTGTGATACGAGCTGAACCGCTTCGCCGCATGCTCCAACCCGATGTAGAGGTCGAAGTGCTTTGGTATCGCATCGCCGAAAGCATGCCACCAACCTTTCGACTGCGTCTCGGCGGTGAGGCCGAGCAGCACTTCAGTTTCCTCATCGTCCACTCGGTACATCTGGGCCAAGTGGCTGATGAACAGCGGGTTGATGCGGGTGGGCTGTCCGGTCTCCATCCGCCAGAACGTTTGTTTGGATACGCCGATCGCTCGGCGAGCGGCCTCCACTGAGATGCCGGCTGCCTCACGCTTCTCGCGGAGAAGACGCGCGAGGATGCGGCGCGGAAGCGTGGAGTTGGCCATGGTCGAACTCACGGTCATCGGGGTACTCCGAGGTGGGTTGCGGTGACGATTCGGGTTCGTACTGGAACCAATTCTGCCGCCGCTGAGGAACTTTGACCTCCTATTCGCGAAAACTCGCTCAGGAACATTCCCCACGGCCGTAGCCGGTGGTCAACTTGGTGTGTGCTCGGCGGGAAGACACTCCGAGTTCCAATGCGACTCCCGTCCAGCGTCTGTCAGTGCTCGTGGTTCGAGTGAGGGCAGTGCCTGTCGGTCCCGGGCGCCTCACACGAACTTCAGGAGGGGTTACACGGTGGCGGATCAAGACAAGTCGAGGCGGGCGGTTGCCCTCCTGCACAGCGATCACGACCCGGCTGCATATGAAGCACTGACGCAGAAACACCAGCTGAAAATCGTCTACACGGTACACACGGATGCCCCTGCCGTATTGGCCGCACTCATCGCCGTCCAGCACGCACTCGAACACCTCGCCGTCGCGGTGATAATCCCGCACCTCGGCGTACTCGAACCCGATACACCGTGGCGGGTGGTCACGTCAGCGGCCGACCTGATCACCGGATCACAGGAGTACCCGCTGTGG
>NZ_BDBX01000096.1 GCF_001613205.1 Nocardia sienata NBRC 100364
GGCACGCTCGGCCTCGTCCAGGATCTCGATCGACCCCAGCGCGATATCCGGATCCGCGGCCACCGCGGTGAGCAACCGCCGGAACCGGGTGATCATCGTCCGGACGGTCGCCTCGTCGAACAGTTCGGTGGCGTAGTTCAGGAACAGCGTCATCCCGCCGGACCCGTTCTCGGCCAGTGTGAACTGCAGATCGAACCGGGCCACGTCTTCCACGAGCTCCAGCCCGGAGACCTCCAGACCGGCCAGCTCCAGCACCGGCTGCTCATTGTTCTGCAGCGACAGCGCCACCTGGAACAACGGATTGCGGGCCTGTGAACGCTCCGGCGCCAGCAGATCCACCAGCCGCTCGAACGGCACATCGGCATGACCGAACGCGTCCAGATCGACCTGCCGCGCCCGATCCACCAGATCGGCGAACGACTCACCGGAACCGACACTCGTCCGCAGCACCAGCGTGTTCACGAACATGCCGACCAGATCGTCCAGGGCACGCTCACCACGACCCGCGATCGGCGTACCCACCGCGATATCGTCCGAACCCGACAACCGCGCCAGCAGCGCCGCCAACGCCGCGTGCAGCACCATGAACATCGACGCGCCCCGGCCGCGCGCCAGACCGTCCAGGCCCCGCATCAATTCAGCGGACAGCTCACCGCTGACCGTCGCGCCGCGCATCGAGGCCACCGCCGGACGCGGCCGGTCCAGGGGCAGCGCCAGCTCATCGGGGACACCGTCGAGGGTGCGCTGCCAGAACGCGATCTGGCGTGCCAGCGGCGACGTCGGATCTTCCTCGGCGCCCAGCACCTGCCGCTGCCACAGCGTGTAGTCGGCGTACTGGACCGGCAGCGGCGCCCAGCCCGGTTCGAGATCCCGGGCCCGCGCCGCGTACGCGGTCATCACGTCCCGGGCCAGCGGCGCCATCGAGAAACCGTCACCGGAAATGTGGTGCACGACGACCACCAGCACGAATTCCCGCGGCGTCAGCTCGAGCAACCGAGCCCGCAACGGCGGCGCCACGGACACGTCGAAACCGACACCCACGAACTCCGCTACCGCGGCGGACAGCTCGTCCGCGGTGACCGCGACCGTTTCCAGCCGGAGATCGACCTGCTCGGCGGGCACGACCAGCTGCACCGGTACCCCGGAGCGCTCCGGGAAGTAGGTGCGCAGCGATTCGTGACGCCGCAACACATCGCCCAGGGCCGCCCGCAGCGCCGCCACATCCAGTTCGCCCGAGAGCCGGATCGCCATCGGCAGGTTGTAGGCCACCGACGAGGTGTCGTACTGGTTCAGGAACCACATCCGCTGCTGCGCGTACGACAACGGCACCAGCTCGGGCCGGGTACCGGCCGCCAGCGCCGGCCGCGCCTTCTCACCGGCCTGCTCCACCCGCACGGCCAACGCCGCCACCGTCGGCGCCTCGAACAGCGCGCGCACCGTCACCTGGGTACCGAGCGCGGCTCCGATCCGGGCCGCGACCTGGGTCGCGACCAGCGAGTTGCCACCCAACTCGAAGAAATCATCGTCCGTACCGACCCGCTCGAGACCGAGCACCTCGGCGAACGTCGATGCCACGACCTCCTCGATCGGGGTGGACGGCGCCCGGAACACCCGCGCCTCGAATACCGGCGCCGGCAGCAGTTTGCGGTCCAGCTTCCCGGCAGCGTTCATCGGGAACGCGTCGAGCACCATGAAGGCGGCGGGCACCATATAGGCCGGCAGTTCGGCGCGCAGTGCGGACTTCACCGCCTCGACATCGATCGCCCGGCCGGTTTCCGGAACGAGATAGGCCACCAGCTGGTCACCTGTGTGCTCGTCGGCGCGCATGACAACGACGGCCTGGGCGATCTCGTCCACACCGATCAACGCCGACTCGATCTCGCCGAGCTCGATCCGCAGACCGCGCAGCTTCACCTGGAAGTCGGTGCGGCCCAGATATTCGAGTTCGCCGTCGAAATTCCAGCGCGCCAGGTCGCCGGTCCGGTACATCCGTACGCTCGTGCCGAACGGGTTCGCCACGAAGCGGTCGAAGGTCAGGTCGGGGCGATCCACGTACCCCCGCGCCAGCTGCGCGCCGGCCACATAGAGTTCGCCCGGTACACCCGGCGGGACCGGGCGCAACCGGCCGTCCAGCACGTAGGCCTGGGTGTTGAACGCCGGAACGCCGATCGGCACCGAGACCGTATCGGCTTCGGTCACCTCGTGGAAGATGAGGTCGACCGTGGCCTCGGTGGGCCCGTACAAGTTGTCCAGCCGGGCATTGGTCAGCTGCCGCAACCGTCGCGGAAGGTCGACGGGCAGCGCCTCACCACCGACCACGATATGGCGCACGCTCGACCATGCCTCGGGGCCGGTATCGGCCATGATCACCGACAACATCGACGGTACGAACTGCACCGTCGTCACCCCTTCTGAGGCGATGATCCCGGCGAGATAGGCGGGGTCGCGGTGTCCGTCCGGGCGGGCGATGACGAGCCGGGCGCCCACCTGCAACGGCAGGAAGAATTCGGGGACCGACGCGTCGAAGGTGACCGTACCGCGCTGCAGCATGACATCGGCCGCGCCCATCCCGTAGCGCGCGTGTGCGGCCACCAGGTAGTTCACGATCGCCTTGTGCGCCACCGCGACACCCTTGGGGCGACCGGTGGAGCCGGAGGTGAAGATCACGTACGCGGTGTTGCCCGAGCGCAGGGGCCGCAGCCGGTCCGCATCGGTGAGCGGGGCGTCCGAGAACTCGGACAGGTCCAGCCGATCGATCCGCAGCTGCCGCTCGATCACCGGGTCCAGGTCCGCACCGGAGGTGAGCACGCATACCGGATGCGCCGTGTCGAGGATGTGTCCGAGCCGTTCCACCGGCTGATCCGGATCCAGCGGTATGTAGGCGCCGCCGGCCACGACGACCGCGTACATACCGACGACGAGGTCGAAGGAACGCTGCATACCCAGCGCCACATACACCTCGGGCCCGACGCCCATCTCCACGAGCCGGCGGGCCAGCCGATGTACCCGGCCCGCGAACTCGGCGTAGGACAGATTCGTCCCCTCGAAGGTCAGCGCGATCTCGTCCGGTGTCCGGGCGACCTGCGCCTCGAACAGCGAAACCAGGGTGGCGGTGGCATTGCCGGGAGTCTCGGTGAGCGCGGTCTCCACCGGGAAATCCGTCGCATTCCAGCGATCGAGCACCAGGGCTCGTTCGGCCGGAGCCATGAGCTCGATATCCCCGACCGGTACCGTCGCGTCCGCGATCACCGCGCGCAGCACCCGCACGAAACGCCGGCCGAACTCGGAAACGAAGTCCTCGTCGAACAGATCTGTGGCGTACAGGATCTCGGCATCCATGCCCGATCCGCCGTCGACCGCGTCGCTCATGGTGAGCGACATATCGTATTTGGTGGTCGGCAGATCGACACCGAGCCCGGTCATCGTCAGACCCGGCAGTTCCAGCCGGGTGTCGCCCAGGTTCTGGAACGCGAGCATCACCTGGAACAGCGGCTGTCGCGACTGGGAACGGACCGGATTGAGGGCTTCGACCAGCCGCTCGAACGGCACGTCGGCATGCGCGAACGCGGCCAGATCACGATCGCGCACATGGGCGAGCAGCTCGGTGAAGGGCGCGCCGATATCGACTCGGGTCCGCAACACCAGCGTGTTGACGAACATGCCGATCAATTCGTCGAGCACTCGCTCGCCGCGACCGGCGACCGGGATACCGATGGCGATATCGTCGGTACCGCTGAGGCGGGCCAGCAAAGTGGCGAACGTGCTGTGCACGAGCATGAACAATGTGACGCCCTGCGCCTGGGCGACCCGGTTCAACTCGTCGATCACCTCACCGGGCACCACGAACCGGTGCGTCGCCGCACGTTCGCTGGCGACCGCCGGCCGGGGTCGGCTGGACAACCGCAGCTCGTCGGGCAGTTCGTCCAGTTCGGCCCGCCAGAAGTCCAGCTGCTGGGAGACCAGCGACGCCGGATCGTCGTCGGAGCCGAGAACATCGCGCTGCCACATCGCGTAGTCGATGTACTGCACGGCCATCGGTTCCCACTCCGGGGCCGAGCCGGCCAACCGCGCCGCGTACGCGATCATCAGGTCACGGCTCAGCGGTCGCATCGAGAAGCCGTCGGCGGCGATATGGTGCACCACACCGGCCAGCACGTGGTCGTTCTCGGTCAGGCGATAGACCCGCAGCCGAACCGGCAGTTCGGTGGTCAGATCGAAGCCGCGGACGACGAAGTCGGCGATGGAAGCCAGGAGTTCGGCACTGAGCTCGGCGCCCGACACCGCGGCCCGATGCGATTCGAGGACCTCCACCTCCGGAACAGCGCGGTCCGGTGGCAGCACCTGCTGGTAGCCGACGCCCTCGTGGGAGGGGTAGATGGTGCGCAGGGATTCGTGGCGGGCGATCACATCGCCCACCGCCTGCAACAGCATCGCCATATCGACCGTGCCGGTGAGCCGCAACACGATCGGAATATTGTCGACCGCGGACTCCGGTTCGAACCGGTTGAGGAACCAGATCCGCTGCTGTGCCTGCGACAGCGGCGGGCGTTCGGGCCGGGGACGCGCGGCGAGCACCGGACGCCCACCGGCACCGGCCTGCTGTTCCACCCGGGCCGCGAGCGCGGCCACCGTCGAATCCTCGAACAGCATCCGCACCGGGACCTGGGTATCGAGTGCGGCGCCGATCCGGGCCGCGACCTGGGTCGCGATCAGTGAGTTGCCACCGAGAGCGAAGAAATCGTCGTCGGCACCGACCCGTTCGGTGCCGAGGACCTCGGCGAAGACCCCGGCCACGATCTCCTCGATCGGGGTCGACGCCGCCCGGGAACCGGCCGATTCGAACACCGGCGCGGGCAGGGCGCGGCGATCCAGTTTGCCGTTGATGGTCAACGGGATCCGGTCGAGCACGACCACTGCCGACGGCACCATGTAGGACGGCACCTGCTGGGCGACACCCTCGCGGATCGCCTCGGTACCGGGCTCGACCGCGGTCTCCGGCACCACATACGCGACGATCCGGTGATCGCCCGGGTTGTCCTCGCGGACGATGACCGCGGCCTGCGCGACACCCGGCTGCGCGAGCACCGCCGCCTCGATCTCACCGAGCTCGATCCGGAACCCGCGCACCTTGACCTGATCGTCGGCGCGGCCGAGGTATTCCAGTTCGCCGAAGCGGTTCCAGCGCGCCAGGTCACCGGAGCGGTAGAGCCGCGTGCCGGAATCGTCCAGCGGGTTCGCCACGAAACGGGCCGCTGTCAGCTCCGGGCGATCCAGGTAACCGCGGGCGAGCTGCCCACCCGCGATGTACAACTCGCCTGTCACCCCGACCGGCACCGGCTGCAGCCGGCTGTCCAGTACGTAGATTTTCAGCCCGGCGATCGCCCGGCCGATCACGCTACCGGTGGCCCCGGCGATGGTCTCCGCGTCCAGCGCGCGGTAGGCCACGTGCACGGTGGTCTCGGTGATGCCGTACATGTTCACCAGCACCGGCGAGGCGGTCTCCCGGTCGCCGATCCGAACGGTGCGTCCGGTCGTACCGTCACCGTGCCGGGCGATCCAATCGGAGAGCCGGCGCAGTTCCAGCGCCTCACCACCGAATACGACGTAGCGCAGGGCCAGCGGACGTTCGGCGTCCGCGGCGCGATCGGCCTCGGCCAGCTGATAGAACGCCGAAGGCGTCTGGTTCAGCACGGTGACCCGCTCGGTGCGCAGCAGTTCCAGGAACTGCTGCGGCGAACGCGAGGTGTAGTAGTCGACAACTACCAGCGTGCCGCCGAAGAGCAGCGGTCCCCACAGTTCCCAGACCGAGAAGTCGAAGGCGTAGGAGTGGAACAGGGTCCACACGTCCTCGGGGCCGAACCCGAACTCGGGCTCGGTATTGGCGAACAGCCGCACCACGGTCCGGTGCGCCACCGCGACGCCCTTGGGACGACCGGTGGACCCGGAGGTGTAGATGACATAGGCGGTGTTGTCCGGACGCAGCGGCGCCAGGCGATCGGCGTCGGTGATCGGGCCGTCGTCGGCGTCCTCGATATCGCCGGCCTCGACGGCGTAGCCGTCCACCACGACCCGGGAGATACCGCCGGGGAGCTCCACCCGCACCGAGGAGTCCAGTACCACGGTCGCGGGACGCGCGTCCTGGAGTATGTAGGCGATCCGGTCGGCGGGGGAGTCCGGGTCCACGGGCACGTACCCGGCGCCGGACTTGATCACCGCGAGCAGGGCGACCACCAGATCCAGCGAGCGTGGCAGCAGCACCGCGACCAGGGCCTCGGGCCCGGCGCCCTCGGAGATCAACCGGCGCGCCAGCACATTCGCCCGGCGCTCCAACTCGGCGTAGGTGAGCTGGTCGCTCCCGTACTTCGCGGCGGTCCGGTGCGGATGCTCCCCGGCGGCCGCTTCGAACAGACCGGCCAGGGTGGCCGTCTCCGGGAAATCGACCGGCACGCCGTCGACGGTGAACACACCGGGACCGGCGTCGGCTCGGGATTCCACCCAGCGCTGCGCCACGTCCAGGCGTTCGGAGTCACCGAGCAGGTCGATATCGCCGACCGCCGTCGCCGGCTCCTGGACGATGGCGCGCAGGATACGCAGGAAACGATCGGCGAAATCGGCCACGGTCTCCGGATCGAACAGATCGGTGGCGTATGCCCACTGCATCCGCAGGCCACCGTCGGCGGCACCCTCGGTGCCCACCGTCAGCTGGAGGTCGAACTTCGACTGACCGGTTTCGAAGTCGACGACATCGAGGTCGAGCCCGGGCAGCGACACCGCCGTCATATCCGCCACCGAGGCGGCCTCGAAGGTCAGCACGACCTGGAACAACGGGTGATGCGCCTGGGAACGGCGCGGGTTGAGGATATCGACCAGCCGCTCGAACGGGATATCGGCGTTCGCGAAGGCCGCGAGGTCGGTGCGGCGCACCTCGGCCAGCAGTTCGGCGAACGGCGTATCCGGGGTCACTTCGGTCCGCAGGACCAGAGTGTTGACGAACATGCCGACCAGATCGTCGAGCGCCTGCTCGCCGCGTCCCGCGATCGGGGTGCCGATGCTGATATCGGAACTGTTGGACAACCGGCTCGCCCACGCGGCGAGCGCGGCATGCACCACCATGAACAGAGTTGTGCCGTGCGAGCGGGCCAGACCTTCGAGCGCGGTACGCAATTCCACGTCGACCGAGAAATCGTGGGCGGCACCGGAATTGGACGCGATCTCCGGTCGCGGCCGGTCGGCCGGCAGGTCCAGTTGATCGGGCATATCCCGCAACTGTTCGCTCCAGTAGGCGATCTGCTCGGCGGCCACCGATTCGGGGTCGTCCTCCGAACCCAGCACCTCACGCTGCCACAGCGTGTAATCGGCGTACTGCACCGCCAGGGGTTCCCAGCCGGGGACCACACCGCGGCTGCGGTCACTGTAGGCGACGACGAGATCCCTCAGCAGCGGACGCGGCGAGAAGCCGTCGGCACTGATGTGATGTGCGACGAAGACGAGCACGTGATCATGCTGGTCCAGGCGCAGCAGCGACACCCGGAACGGAAGCTCGGCCATGACATCGAAGAGCACCCCGGCCAGCTCGAGGATGCGGGCGGGCAGTTCCGCCTGGGAGACCGGCTCGGGATCGAGCGCGATATCCACCTCACCCACCGGCAGCACCTGCTGGTGGCCGATACCGTCCACCTCCGGATACACGGTCCGCAGCACCTCGTGCCGCGCCACCAGATCCGAGACGGCCGCGCGCAACGCGTCCACGTCCAGTTCACCGGACAACCGCACCGCCAACGGGATGTTGTAGGCCGCGGACCGGTCGTCGAACCGGTTCAGGAACCACATCCGCTGCTGCGCCAGCGACAACGGCACCCGCTCCGGACGTTCGCGCGGCGCCAGGACCGGCGACCCACCACGACCGGTGGCAGTCTCGGCCGCGGCGGCCAACGCCGTCACGGTGGACGCCTCGAACAGCATCCGCACCGGCACCTGCGCGTCCAGCGCCGCACCGAGGCGGGCGGCGGCTTGGGTCGCGATCAGCGAGTTTCCACCGAGGGCGAAGAAATCGTCATCGGCACCGATCCGCTCGACACCGAGAACGTCGGCGAACACGCT
>NZ_BDBX01000097.1 GCF_001613205.1 Nocardia sienata NBRC 100364
AGGCGGCGCCAAAAACACAGCACCTTCACGAGCAGGCCCACGTCCTCCACCTTCGCGAATCAGTCCACAGCCTCAACCGGCGCGCCAAAACACAGCACATCCGCCGGCAAACCCACATCCCCACCTTCGCCAACCAGCCCGCATCCTCAACCCCGCGCGCGCCGGGGCGCCATAAACCCAGCTACCATCCGAGCCATGAGTTCGGAATTGCTCGTCGATGTCTCAGCGGGCATCGCCGTCCTCACTTTGAACAGGCCGGCGAAACAGAACGCCTTCAATCCTGCGATGACCGAGGCCCTGGGGGCCGCGCTGAAGCGGTGTGACGCCGAGGACGCCATCCGGGTCGTGGTGATCACCGGTACGCCGCCCGCTTTCTGCGCGGGCGCCGATCTCTCGGACCGGGTGGGTGAGGTGAGCGCGAGTATCGATCCGCCGCCGTTCCGGGTGCGCAAGCCGGTGATCGCGGCGGTCAACGGGCACGCGGTGGGCGCCGGGCTGGCGCTGGCACTGCAGTGCGATCTGCGCTACATGGCCGACGACGCCGTCTACGCGCTGAGCCAGGTCCGGCGTGGCGTCCTTGCCGACGGCTATGTGCACTGGACGTTGCCGCGGCTGGCCGGGCTGGCCAATGCCGCCGATATCCTGCTCACCGGCCGTACCTTCGACGGGGCGGAAGCCCGGGCAATGGGCCTGGCCAATGCCTGTCTGCCCGCGGCGGAGGTGGTGCCGACCGCGATGGCGGTGGCCCACGATATCGCGGGCGGGTCGGCACCGTTGAGCGCCGCACTGTCCAAACGGCT
Source organism: Nocardia sienata NBRC 100364 (assembly GCF_001613205.1). Taxonomy (GTDB): domain Bacteria; phylum Actinomycetota; class Actinomycetes; order Mycobacteriales; family Mycobacteriaceae; genus Nocardia; species Nocardia sienata. The sequence continues at coordinate 801 of NZ_BDBX01000097.1, forward strand.
GCTGTGGGAGGGTGTCGGTCTGCAGCCCGACGTCGTCGCGCGGCTGGAAGCCGATCTGAACGAGCACATCGCCGACGGCCGGGATGCCGGAGAGGCGATGGCGGCCTTCCGGGAGCGCCGTCAGCCCTCGTGGTCCGGCTCGATCAATGACGAATGGCCGAGCTGGACACCGGCGAAATGGTCCGGACAGCAGAGCCTGGACTGACGCCGCTCAACCGCCGCCGAGCAGCACCACCAGGAACAACAGGGCCATCACGACCATGAGGATCGTGCCGATCACGCCCAGGATGAATCCGACGACGACCTGCGTGTGGCCACCGTACGCGCCGCCGGACTCCTCGATCTGATCGAGTGCGCGTTTACCCAGCGCCCAGGCCACCGGCCCGGTCAGCCCGCAACACAGCACGCTGAGCGCACCGAGGAACAGCACCGCTGTCGCATGCGGGTGCTCTACCGGCTTACCGATGGGCGCGTTGGGTATCACCACATGACGAATTCTACGGTGCCGTCCCGGATTTGCGGTCCGGGCGCGGCGGATTCACTTCCGAACCGCCCGCTGACCGCGACCCCGACACGCCCGATCACCGCGCCGCGGCAGCGGCCGCCGACCCGTCCACGGGCCGTCGATCAGGTGTTCAGGCGCGGCGTTGCCGGGCGGTTTCGGCCAGCACCACGCCTGCGGCGACGGAGGCGTTCAGCGATTCCACCGGGCCCGCCATCGGGATACTAAGGACCGAATCACAGGTCTCGCGGACCAGTCGCGACAGCCCCTTGCCCTCCGATCCGACGACGATCACCGTGGGCGCGGTGCCATCGAAATCGTCCAGGGACAGATCGCCTCCCGCATCCAGGCCCACGATCTGGACACCGGTGGCGGCCCAATCCTTCATGGTGCGGGTGAGATTGGTGGCGCGGGCTACCGGAAGCCGGGCCGCGGCACCGGCACTGGTGCGCCACGCGACCGCGGTCACGCTGGCGCTGCGGCGCTGCGGGATGACCACACCGTGACCACCGAAGGCGGCGACCGAGCGTACGACGGCGCCGAGGTTACGCGGATCGGAGATATTGTCCAGCGCCACCAGCAGTGCCGGCTCGACGGATTGCTTGGCCCGGGCCAGCAGATCGTCGGGGTGGGCGTACCGGTAGGGCGGCACCTGCAGCGCCAGCCCCTGATGCAGGCCGTTGGAGCTCATCCGGTCCAGATCGGTGCGCGGCACCTCGAGAATGGAGATCCCGGTATCGGCGGCGAGGCGGACGCTCTCGGTGAGCCGCTCGTCGTTCTCCGTCCCCACCGCCACGTACAGTGCGCTGGCCGGAACCCCGGCCCGCAGACACTCCACCACGGGGTTGCGGCCCAGCACCAGCTCGGGGCCGTCCTCGCTACGCCTACCGGCCGGACGCCCGCGACCGGGTGGATTGTTCTGCGCGGCTTTGGCTTTCGCCGCCGATCGACGCGCCGCCGGATGTTTGGTGCGCTGTTCGGCCGGTGGCGTCGGGCCGCGGCCCTCCAGCCCGCGGCGCCGCTGGCCGCCGGACCCGACCACGGCCCCCTTCTTGGTGCCCCCTTTACGAATCGCGCCGCGACGTTGTGAATTGCCGGCCATCAGCCCGCCTTTCCAGGGGTAGGTGCGCCCAGCGACCATTCGGCACCGTTGGGTGTATCGGTTACTTCGATTCCGGCCGCCTGCAGCCGATCGCGGACCGCGTCGGCGGTCGCCCAGTCCTTAGCGGCCCGGGCCTGCTGCCGCCGTTCCAGTTCGGCTCCCACCAGCACGTCCAGCGCTGCGTCGGCGGCCGAATGGTCGGCGGTGCCGTGCCAGTGCGGGTCGAGGGGGTCCACGCCCAGGACATCGAGCATGGCCCGGATCTGCCCGGCGTGCTCCCGGGCGGTGTCGAGCACGCCCGCGTCGAGGGCGCGGTTACCCTCGTGCACGCCGTGATGGATCTCGGCGAGCGCCTTGGGCACCCCGAGATCGTCGTCGAGCGCGGCGGCGAATCCGTCGGTCCATTTGCCCATCGGAATATCCCCGCCGCGTTCGGCCACCCGCTGCACGAACGCCTCGATCCGCTGATAGGACTGGGCGGCATCGTGCAGCGCCTTGTCCGAATATTCCAGCATCGACCGGTAGTGCGCACTGCCCAGGTAGAAGCGCAATTCCACCGCGCGCACCGATTTCAGCACATTCGGAATGGACAGCACATTGCCGAGCGATTTCGACATCTTCTCGCCGCCCATGGTGACCCAGCCGTTGTGCAACCAGTACCGGGCGAAACCGTCCCCGGCCGCCTTGGACTGGGCGATTTCGTTCTCGTGGTGCGGGAAGACCAAGTCCATTCCACCGCAATGAATATCGAATTCCGGCCCCAGATAGAACTCGGCCATGGCCGAGCATTCCAGATGCCAACCGGGCCGCCCGGGCCCCCAGGGCGATGGCCAGGTCGGCTCCCCCGGTTTGGCGGCTTTCCACAGCGTGAAATCACGGGGATCTCGTTTGCCGAGTCCGGCGCTTTCACCCTGATGCACGTCTTCGAGCCGATGGCCGGACAGATGCCCGTAATCCGGGTAGCTCCGGACATCGAAATACACATTGCCCTCGGAGGCGTAGGCGTGTCCACGGTCGATCAGGCGCTGCATCAATTCGACCATCTGGGTGATATGGCCGGTCGCGCGTGGTTCGGCGGACGGCGGCAGCACACCGAGTTGCCGATAGGCCTGGTCGAAGGCGCGTTCGTGCGTTGCCGCCCATTCCCACCAGGGCCGGCCGGCCGCAGCCGCCTTGGTGAGGATCTTGTCCTCGATATCGGTGACATTACGGATGAACGCCACGTCCGAGCCGTTGGCCGCCAGCCAGCGGCGCAGAATATCGAAGGCGACGCCGCTGCGCACATGACCGATATGGGGTAGCCCCTGCACGGTCGCCCCACACAGGTACACCGAGGCGTGGCCGGGTACCAGCGGCGTGAAATCACGCAGGGTCCGTTTCTCGGTGTCGAACAGGCGCAGCGTCACGGCAGTCGATCCTAGTTTCGTGTATGGATTGCACTCGAATTCGGTGCAAGGGGGATATGGGCAGGGTAGCGGTGCGGCCGGGTACACGAGCAGTCGGCTCGGCCGCGCGTGGCAACTTCGGCATTCCGTCGCCGCGTGCACACGCTCGAGTTGGCGCGGAGAGCGGGCCCACCGGCCCGAATCGCGCCACCGGCGATCGGCGATCCGGGGCCCGGCGCGGGCCACAGGACTGAGCAGGCGGCCTCGCAAACCCTATGCCGGTCGCACCTCGCCACCGTCCCCGGGCTGTTCACTCGGCCGCCCGGGACAGTGCAGCAGCGCGGTGGCCACCGCCGCGATCCCCTCACCGCGCCCGGTGAGGCCCAGGCCGTCGCTGGTCGTACCGGAGACCGATACGGGCGCGGCCAGTAGATCGCCCAGCACCTGCTGGGCCTCGGCGCGGCGCGGACCGATCCGCGGCCGGTTACCGATCACCTGGACAGCGGCGTTGACGACCTCGTATCCGGCGTCGTCGAGCAGCCGCCGCACTTCCTTCAGCATGGCGGCTCCGGAGACCCCGGCCCATTCCGGCCGCCCTGTGCCGAAGACCGAGCCCACGTCCCCCAGGCCCGCCGCGGACAACAGAGCGTCGCAGAGGGCGTGCGCGGCGACGTCACCGTCGGAATGTCCCGCGCAACCGTCCTCACCGTCGAACAACAACCCGGCCATCCAGCAGGGACGACCCGGTTCGATCGGATGTACATCGGTGCCGATTCCCACCCGCATGTTCAGCACGGTGCCACCGCCGGACGCGAGGTGAGCAAGGATTCGGCCAGGCGCAGATCGAGCGGTGTGGTGATCTTGAAGGCCAGCGGGTCGCCGGTGACGGTACGCACCGCGATGCCCAGCCGCTCCACCAGACCGGCGTCGTCGGTCGCCGTACCCGCGTCGGCGTACGCGGCCCGCAATGCTCCCGCGGCGAACCCCTGGGGAGTCTGGATGGCTCGTAACGCGCCACGATCCGGCGTACCGGTGACCATCCCCGCGGAGTCGACGGCTTTCACGGTATCCACCACCGGTAGCGCGGGCACGACCGCGGGGTGACCGGCGCGCAGCTCGTCGACCACCCGGGCGATCAGCGCCGGCGGAGTGAGCGCGCGGGCCGCGTCATGCACCAGGAAGAACGCCGCATCACCGGCAGCGGCGAGGCCGGCGCGTACCGAATCGGTGCGTTCGGCGCCGCCGACCACGATCCGCACCGGAGCATCGGGGGGTAGGACAGCTGCAGTCCGGTCGACGTGTTCGGCGGGCACCATCACAATGATCTCGTCGACGACCGCGGCAGCCACCAGCCCGTTCACAGCCAGTGTGAGCATAGGTGTGCCGCCGATCGGGACGAACGCCTTGGGTTCATCTGCACCCAAGCGCACGCCACGACCGGCGGCAGGAACCAATGCGATGACGGGACCGGCGCCGCGGCCGGGACCGCCTGTTTTGTACACGATCAGGAAGCCGCGGCGAGGACCTCGTCGAGAAGCGTCTCGGCCTTGCCGTCATCGGTGCCCTCGGCGAGCGCGAGCTCCCCGACGAGGATCTGCCGAGCCTTGGCCAGCATCCGCTTCTCGCCCGCGGACAGGCCACGATCCTGTTCCCGGCGCCACAGGTCGCGCACGACCTCGGCCACCTTGTTCACATCGCCGGAGGCGAGTTTCTCGAGGTTGGCCTTGTAACGACGGGACCAGTTGGTGGGCTCTTCCGTATGTGGTGCACGCAGCACCTGGAAGACCCGATCCAGACCTTCCTGGCCCACTACATCGCGGACGCCGACATATTCCGCGTTTTCCGCGGGAACCCGAACAGTGAGGTCACCCTGTGCGACCTTCAGGACCAGATACTCTTTCTGCTCACCCTTGATGGTGCGGGTCTCGATAGCTTCGATCAAAGCCGCCCCATGATGGGGATAAACGACGGTATCTCCGACCTTAAAAATCATGTGTCCCGTGCCCCTTTCGATGTTCACAGTTTAACACGCGACTCGATAACGGCGCGATCAACTGCGCAGGTCAGGGCCACAACGACCAGGCACAAGGGCTTGACAGGAGGGGTTTGGTGTGCATCACGTTGTGCCCGAACGGGTGTCGGACACGACTCCTTCCAGGGGATATGAAAACCCACTCCGCGCGACCGCGCAAGCGAGTCGCCCGGGCCCGATCGTTACCGGTCAGCGCGACGTCCCGCGATATACGCAACACCCGGTCGGCGAGCCGTTCCGCGACGCAAATCAGGGCGTCGCCGAGCCTACGAGCACCAGCCCATCGGACACGCCGTGTCGTGCGACAAATCACACACCGCGCGGCAAGTAATCCCCCCTGACACCGCCCGGTGCGGCAGGGTCTCGAACCCAACTACTACAGTGCCTAGTTGGAGTGCGCCCACTCGGACATGGAGGACAACCCGTGACTGCCCTGACTGCTGTGACTGCCGCTGGCCCGGTCCCGACCCGGCGGCGCCGCATGGTGGCGGCCGCCGCGCTCGCCGCCGGCGCGGCGCTCATCCTGTCCGGCTGCGGTGCCGGCCAGATCTCGCAGACCTCCGAACAGGTCGCCGCCATCAACGGCAACACGGCCAACGCCGGTGATATCGCCCTGCGCAACGTACATATCGTGTTCCCCGGTAACGGCACCGCCACCCACACCGCGGGCGGGAAGGCCGCGCTCGCGCTGTCGATCGTGAACACCGGCGCGGTGGGTGCCGACGAACTCACCGGCGTCACCACCGACCTCGGGAAGGTCGAGATCACCCCGGCCGAAGGCGACAAGCTCGAGATCGCCCCCTCCGAGACGGTGGTGGTCTCCACCCCGCAGGCCGGGGCGGAAACCCGCACCGGCGGCGAAACGATCAAGACCGAAGGCGGCGAGACCACCACGGCCCGCATCGAGATCACCGGCCTCACCCAGAACATCACCCCCGGCCTCACCTACGACGTCACCTTCAACTTCAAGAACAACGGGAACGTCCTGGTCCAGGTGCCGGTCGACGCCGGTGTAGAAACGCCTCGCCACGAATCGGAACTCTCCAAGAGCACCACGGGCTCGGCGGGCGGCCACTGAGTCGGCACCGATGCCGGCCTCCAGAGGTCGGGGCCCTCGGCTTCCGGCACCGACCGAATCGAGGAGGCGCGCTCCACGGGGCGGCCTCGATTCGCGAAGGTGAGGAAGCGGGCTCGCACGCGAAGGTGCTGTGTTTTTGGCGCGCTGGCGCGCGCGGGGTTGAGGCCCCCTTGGTCTCGCCGTTTCGGCCTCGAGACTCGCGCTTCGCGCATGCGCTTCGAGGCCGAAACGGCGAGACGGGCCTCAACCCTTTGAGGTGTCTCGCAACACTCGACGCATACGGGTTACGTCGGCAGTCGAAGTCCGGATCGGATGCC
>NZ_BDBX01000098.1 GCF_001613205.1 Nocardia sienata NBRC 100364
GGCGCCACCCGCTCCGCATCCGTCACCGGGGCATCGGCGTAGCCCGACAGTTCCAGTGTGTCCACGGCCTGTACCGGCACACCTGTCCCCTCGGGCACAGCACCGGCATCGGACGTCGAGGTCAGCACACAGACCGGTTGCGCGGTCTCGAGCACATAGGCGGTCCGCTCCGCCGGATGCTCGGGATCCACCGGCACATAGGCACCGCCGGCGGTGACGACCGCGTACATGGCCACCACCAGATCCACCGAGCGCCGCAGCGCCAGACCCACCAGTGATTCCGGCCCCACACCCTCGGCGATCAGATGCCGCGCCAGACGGTTTACCCGGCCGGCGAACTCCGCGTAAGTCAGTTCGGCGCCCTCGAACGACACCGCGATCCGATCCGGATACGCGGCGACCGCCCCGGCGAACTCGTCCAGGAGCAACCGGGACTCGACCGTGCGTTCGGTCGCGTTCCAGCGGTGCAGCACCAGTTCGCGTTCGGCCGCGTCCAGCAGATCGATATCACCGACGGCCGCGGCCGGGTCTGCGACGATCCCGTCCAGCATCCTGATCAACCGGTCCGCGATCCGCCGCACCTCGGCCTCACCGAACAGGTCCTGCCGGTACCCGGCCCGGATCCGCAACGTATTGCCGAGTGCGGCGACCAGGGTGAGCGGATAGTGCGTGGCGTCGATACCGTCGAGCCCGGCCACGGTCATGCCGTCGATATCGGCGGCCTGCGCCTGGATACCCTCGGCGTCCACCGGATACGACTCGAACACCAGCAGGGTGTCGAACAACGTCGCCAGTCCGGCCGCGCCCTGGATATCCGCCAGACCCACATAGTGGTGATCCAGCAGATCGGCCTGCTCACCCTGTACTCGGGCCAACAGTGTCCGCACGGCTTCGTTCTGATCGAACCGCACCCGCACCGGGATCGTGTTGATGAACAACCCGACCATGGTCTCCACCCCGGGCAGTTCCGGCGGGCGACCGGAGACGGTGGCGCCGAACAGCACATCGTCACGGCCGGTCAGGCGGCCCAGCAGCACCGCCCACGCCACCTGCAGCACGGTGTTCGCCGTTACGCCGACCTCGGTGGCCAGCGCGGTCAATCGGGCGGTGGCCGCGGGGTCCAGCTCGAACTCGTACTCGGCCGACAGCGCGGTGATCTCTTGTGCGGAGCCGCCGTCTTCCGGGCGGACGAGCAGCGTCGGTTCCTCGACCTCCGCCAGCGCCGCCCGCCAGGCCTCCAGCGAGAGCCGGCGATCCTGCCGGCCCACCCATGCCAGGAAGGCCCGATACGAATGGGCCATCGGCAGCGCACTGGTATCGGCCCGGACCGCGTACAACGTGAGCAGATCCCGCATGAGCAGCGGCATGGACCAGCCGTCGAGCAGGATGTGGTGGTTGGACACCACGAATTGCCAGGTATCCGCCCCGGTCTCGATCAAGGTGAACCGGAGCAGCGGCGGCTCGGTGAGATCGAAGCGGCGCAACCGGTCGGCCTCGATGAGGTCGGCGGCTGTCCGGGTGCTGCTGCGGTCGTACTCGGTCCAGTCGACCGGCACATCGTCGAGGACCACTTGGACCGGGTTGCCCTCGTGGTCGGTGACGAAGGCGGTACGCAGGTTCTCGTACCGGTCGATCAGGGCCTGGGCCGCCGCGCGCAGTCGGGCGGCGTCCACCCGGCCGGTCAGGGTCAGCACTACCTGCGCGGTGTAGACGTCCACGGACTCCGCGGCCAGCTGCGCGTGGAACCACATGCCGGCCTGCATCGAGGACAGCGGCCACATATCGGCGACCGGCATCGGGAATCGCCGCTCGATTCCCTCGATATCGGCCTGCGACAGGGCGACCAGACCGAAATCGGACGGGGTGTGCCCACCGGCCTCCGCCGAATCGACCTGACGGGCGATCGCTTCCAGCGCCTGCGCCCACAGCGCACCGAACTCGCGGACCTCATCGGCCGTCAGCAGCGTCGAGGGATACCCGATCCGCGCGGTCAGTTTGTCGCCGATCACGGCGGCATTGATATCCAGTGGCGCCATCGCCGGCATATCGGTATCGAATGCCCCCACGACCACCAGATCGTTCGTCTGCCACCAGCCGAACTCACGCATTTCCGCGGAGGTCTCGCCCGCGCCGAATCGGCCCAGATAGTTGAAGCTCAGCTGCCCCGGCAGTGTGACCGGCAGCCGATCCGCCGTCTCGCGGTTCATATAGCGCAGCAGGCCGTAGCCGATGCCCTTGTCCGGCACCGCGAGCAGCTGTTCCTTCACCGACTTGAGTACCGCGCCCAGCGCCGGGCCCCCGGCGATCGCGTCCTCGATATCGCCGGCCGGCGCGAACCGCACCGGGTAGATCGTGGTGAACCAGCCGACCGTGCGGGACAGATCGGCTCCGGGTACGACCTCCTCCTCACGACCGTGGCCCTCCAGCCGGACCAGCAGCGGATCGTCGACCGCCACGCCGGGTACCCGGCGGGCCCGCCACGTGGCGGTGGCGAGCACAAGTGCGGTGAGCAGGCCGTCGTTCACTCCGCCGTGGAACAACTTCGGCACAGTGGTGAGCAATGCCCTGGTGACTTCCGGCGACACCTCCACCGAATGGATATCGACCGTCCCGGCGGTATCGACCATCGGATCCATCGCGCGGCTGGTCAGCAGCGGATCGGCGGTACCGGCCACGGTCTGCCAGTACTCCAGTTCCGCGACCCGCTCCGGGCTGTACGCATGCTCCTCGAGCGCGTGGGCCCAGGTCCGCATCGAGGTACTGGGCGCCGACAGCTCCGGCTGCTGCCCGGCACTGTGCGCACCGGCGGACAACAGGAAATCGGGTGCCAGAATGCGCCACGAGACACCGTCGACCACCAAGTGATGAGCGACGACGACCAGGTACCCGGGCCGGTCGGCGGTATCCGGTTCCAGCCACACGAACCGGACCACCACACCGCGCTCGGGATCGAGCAGATCCAGGGTGGCACTGACAGCGGCCTCGGCCGTTTCGAGCAACCGCTGCTCGTCGGCGGTGGCATCGAACACTGTGTGATCGATCAGCGCGTCCACATCGACCGACCCCGGCTCGGCCGTTTCGACGAACCATTCGCCGTCCTCGGCGATCAGCCGCGCCCGCAACATGTCGTGCCGGTCCAGCACCGGCGCCAGCACTGCGGCGATGGTCGCCCGGGTGACGCCGACCGGCAGACTCAAGGTCGTCAACTGGTGATACCGGCCGTGGGAACCGGACCGTTCCACCATGAATCGCACGATCGCCGTGAGCGGCAGCCGGCCGACCCCGCCGCCGGGCAACTCGGGCAACGAGAGCACGCCTTCGGCGGCTTCCCCGACCTCGGCGACAGACGCCAGACCGGCCACCGTGCGCTGTTCGAACACCTGACGCGGCGTGAACACCACCCCGCGCGCTTTCGCCCGGGACACGAGCTGAATGGAGACGATGCTGTCGCCGCCGAGGGCGAAGAACGAATCGTCCACCCCGACGCGATCCACACCCAGCACCTCGGCGAACACCTCGGCGAGGATTTGCTCCATGGGATTACGCGGCCCACGGAACGCCGCTCCGGTGGCGAATACCGGTTCCGGCAATGCCTTGCGGTCCAGTTTTCCGTTGATGGTCAACGGAATCCGGTCCAGCGCCACCACCGCGGTGGGAACCATGTACGAGGGCAGCCGTACCGCCGTGCCGTCACGCACCGCGTCCTGATCGAACTCGGTACCGGACTCGGGCACCACGTAGGCGACGATCCGCTGGTCACCGGGGCGGTCTTCCCGGACGATCACGGCGGCCTGCGCGATACCGGGCAGGGCGAGTACAGCGTCCTCGATCTCACCCAGCTCGATCCGGAAGCCACGGATCTTCACCTGGTCGTCCGAACGTCCCAGATACTCCAGCTCGCCGGAACGATTCCAGCGCGCGACGTCACCGGAGCGGTACAGGCGTTCGCCGGGCGCACCGAACGGGTCTGCCACGAAACGCGCCGCCGAAAGCTCCGGCCGGCCCAGATAACCACGCGAGAGCTGCCCACCGGACACATACAACTCACCCGGCACACCGACCGGAACCGGCTGCAACCGGTTGTCCAGCACATAGGTTTTCAGCCCCGCCAGCGCCCGGCCGACGACGCTACCGGCCGCCTCGGCGACAGCAGCGGCGTCCAGAGCACGGTAGGACACATGCACGGTGGTTTCGGTGATCCCGTACATGTTCACCAGGACCGGCGACGCGGTCTCCCGGCCGTCGACCATCCGGGTCCGGCCGGTCGTACCGTCGCCGTGCCGGGCGACCCAGTCGGCGAGGCGGCGCAACTCGAGCGCCTCGCCACCGAAGATCACATAACGCAGCGCGAGCGCGGCGGCATCGGCGGCCGCGGCCCGATCGGCCTCGGCCAGCTGATAGAACGCCGACGGTGTCTGGTTCAGTACCGTCACCCGCTCGGTACGCAGCAATTCCAGGAACTGCTCCGGTGAACGTGTCGTGTAGTAGTCCACCACCACCGAGGTTCCGCCGAACAGCAGTGGGCCCCACAGCTCCCACACCGAGAAATCGAACGCGTAGGAGTGGAACAGGGTCCACACATCGTCGGGCCCGAAACCGAACTCGCGATCGGTGTTGGCGAACAACCGCACCACATTGCGATGCGCCACCGCCACGCCCTTCGGGCGGCCGGTCGAGCCGGAGGTGTAGATGACATAGGCGGTGTTGTCCGGGCGCAGCGGCGCGAGCCGGTCATCATCGGTGACCGGTGCGTCGCTGAAATCACCACCGGAACCGTCCACCATCACCTGCGGTAGATCCGTCGGCAGATCCACCGTCACCGAGGCATCCCGGACCACCGCCTGTGGACGGGCATCGGCGAGCACGTACGCGATCCGCTCGGCCGGAGAGTCGGGATCCACGGGCAGATAACCGGCGCCCGACTTGATCACCGCCAGCAGTGCCACCACCAGATCCAGCGAACGGGGCAGCAATACCGCCACCAGCGATTCGGGCCCGGCCCCCACGGCGATCAATCGCCGCGCCAGGGTATTCGCCCGCCGATCCAGCTCGGCGTAGGTGAGTCGATCGGATTCGAATTTCACCGCGGTCCGCTGCGCGTGCACGGCGGCAACCGCATCGAAAAGGCTTGCCAGAGTGGCCGTTTCCGCTTCGCCGACCGGATCCGCGGCACCGGTGAACACTCCGGTACCGGCCTCGGCACGCGCACTCACCCAGTGACGCAGCACATTCGACCGCTCGATATCACCGAGCACATCGATATCGCCGACCGGGATTCGCGGATCGTCGGCGACCGCGCGCAGGATCCGCACGAACCGATCGGCGAAAGTCTGGACGGTCTCGGCCTCGAACAGATCCGTGGCGAACGTCAGATAGCCGCTCATCCCCTCGGCAATGCCCGAGGCGTCGTGGATCTCGCCCAGGGTGAGGTTCAGATCGAACTGCGAGACCGCGATATCGGCATCCACACCCGAGATCGTCAGCCCCGGCAATTCCAGGCTCGACTCCGCCATGTTCTGGAACGTGAACCCGACCTGGAACAGCGGATGCCGAGCGGTCGACCGTTCCGGGTCGAGTGCCTCCACCAAACGCTCGAACGGCACATCGGCATGCGCGAACGCCTCGATATCCACCTGCCGCTGCCGTGCCAGCAGATCCGCGAACGCCGCACCACGATCCACCTGGGTCCGCAATACCAGCGTGTTGACGAACATACCGATCAAATCGTCGAGCGCCTGCTCACCACGACCGGCCACCGGCGTACCGATCGTGATGTCGTCGGTGCCCGACAGCCGCGACAACAGCACCGCCCAAGCGGAATGCACCACCATGAACATGGTTGCGCCGTGTTCCTGCGCCAACCGCCGCAAACCGGCGTGGATCTCGGAATCGATACCGACTGCCACGCGGCCACCGGCGTACGACTGCTTCTCCGGGCGCGGATGATCCGCCGGCAGGTCCAGCTGATCCGGAATATCGGCCAGCGCCGACCGCCAGTAATCGATCTGCGCGGCCGCCAGGGACGCCGGGTTGTTCTCATCTCCCAGCAGCGCCCGCTGCCAGATCGAGTAGTCGGCGTACTGGACCGGCAACGGCGCCCAATCCGGGGCGGTGCCGGCTGCCCGCGCGACGTACGCGGTCATCAGATCCCGGGTCAACGGCTTGACCGACAAACCGTCGCCGGCGATATGGTGCACGACCGCCGCAAGGATGTATTCGTCTTCGGCACCCTCGATCCGCAGCAGAGTGATCTGCAACGGCACCCGCTCGGCGACATCGAAGGACTTCGACATCAGGTCGAATACGGTCGCCTCGACCGCGTCCGCGGCCACCGTCCGCACGTCCAGCTCCGGCACCGCGCCCGACACCGGCAGGATCACCTGCACCGGACCGGATTCGGTCTCCGGGTACACAGTCCGCAGCACCTCGTGCCGCACGACCAGATCGCCGACCGCCTGCCGCATCGCCGGAATGTCCAGCTGCCCGGACAAGCGGATGACCATCGGGATGTTGTAGGCCTTCGAACCGGAATCGAACCAGTTCAGGAACCACATCCGCTGCTGCGCCAGGGACAGCGGGATCCGCTCCACGACCTCCCCCGACGGCAGCACCCGGGTGGGTCGCGGTTGCGGCACCAGCGCCGGACGTCCGCCCGAACCGACCTGCTCTTGGAGCCGGGCAGCCAGTGTGCCGACGACGGATGCCTCGAACAGTTCCCGGACCGGCACCTGGGTATTCAGCGCGACACCCAGCCGCGCCACGACCTGGGTCGCGATCAGGGAGTTACCGCCCAGCGCGAAGAAGTCGTCGTCCACGCCGACCCGCTCCACATCGAGAAGGTCGGCGAGCACACCTGCCACGATCACCTCGACGGGTGTCGAGGGAGCGCGGAATTCACGTGCTTCGAAAGTGGGCTCCGGCAACGCCTTGCGATCCAGCTTGCCGGCCGGGGTGAGCGGGACCTCGCCGAGCACCATGACCGCCGCCGGAACCATGTACGACGGCAACCGCTGCCCGATGAAGTCGCGCACTGCACCCGCGTCGACCGAACGACCCGGTG
>NZ_BDBX01000099.1 GCF_001613205.1 Nocardia sienata NBRC 100364
CACTGTCACAGCCGGAACCGGTGCCGCCGTTTCATTCCACTGATCCAACACTCGCCGACGCTCGGACTCGTCGAGGAGAGACAGTCGATCGACCCGGCCCTCCGGATCCGCTACTATTGCCCGAAAAAATCTTATCAATTGTTCGGAATAAAGCTTCAAATCCTCACTGCTGTACAGGAGGCCGTTTCCATCTATTTCGATATGTAAACCATTACCGCTGCTACCGATATAGTAAATTGAAATGGATAGATCATCATTCGCCCCGAACGAAACTCCACGAATGAAAGCGGGACTCCCGGAGAAATCTATCGACCCGAAGAATGGAATGATATTCAGAACCGGGCCCAATGGATTCCTGCCGGTGCCGGAAAATCCGATATCACGCCTTATATCGGAACCCTGATATCGGGCATGCGGCAAGATGGATCGAATCTCACTACGCACCTGGTCGGCAATTTCAGCGAATCGCGACCCCGGACCGACATTCACACGCAGCGGCACCGCGTTCGACACCAGGCCCGGCGTACTACTTGCGGCACCTGCCCGGTTTGCCACCGCAAAACGTAGAGTAAACTCTGGGGCACCCGACATACGATTGAAGAAACAAGCCACCACTGCCGTGAGGAAACCAGGAACCGGCACTCCCAAGCTATTCGACACTGCCAACAATGCGGCGGTGTCTTCGCCCGAAATGCTGATACCGTGGTGCAGCGTCAGCGGAACAGACGAACCTCGGTTCGCTGACAATTGAATAGGCTCCGGCAATGCGGACATGTAGTCACGCCAGAACTCCCGGTCGTGGAGGAAAAGAACGGAATTTCGGTAGTCATCGTCTTCGCTATTGATCAACTCCGGCCCGCCGAATCCAGCATCCTTGATCGGGATACCCTTTTTCAGCGCGGTGAAGACCTCTCCGATCCGGCGCGCGATCATGTAGGCGCCGAACCCATCCACCACAATATGGTGAAACACCAACAGAACGAAGAATCGGGACTCACCCAGCTTGATGAGTCCCGACCGATACAACGTGTCCCGCTCGAGGTCGAACGGTTGGCCGACCAAATCGGCCATTGATTCCCGTGCCGCGGATTCGGGGTCTGCGTTGCCACTGACATCAATGAAGAACGGTTTCCACCGGCTGCAATCACGCATCACCTGCCGGGGGCCTCCGGCGCCTTCCACGATATTCACCTGCAAGGTGCGTGCCTCACCATACGCCCGCCGCAACGCCGCATCCATCATCGGAGGATCAATCGGTCCGGAAACATCCAAGTATCCGGAAATGTTGTTCGACAAGCTTGGCACCATCTTCTGCGCCAACCACAGCGCCTTCTGCGCAGAAGAAAGCTGAAACGAATTCGATGCAGTCATAATTGCACTCTCGAATTACGAGAGGTGTGTTACGCCACACCACCCTTGGAGGTACTGTTCTGCATTCCTTGGATTGGCAGCCTGCCTTCTTGCATTATTGCATCCGAGGACCGGCTTGGGAACAGGTCGTCGCCTCGCAATCAACCATGGCGTCCACCTCGGTCGCTGCATGGAACCTGTTCCATGCAGCGACCGTCGGCATCCGGTGCGCGCGCCTCGGCGAAAAGTTGCCCAATTGTAAGGCGGGACGACCCGCGGCTTCAGTTCCGTCAAGTCACTCCACTCGGGTTCTGCTGGCACGACAATGAACCCGGATCACGGTAAAGACGGGATCGCCGTCGTGTCCCCCGAAAATCCGACTTCCCCTGATCAGTCAGCGCCTATCCGACGGAAATCCCTGACCTCCGAAATCGGGAATGCGATTCTCTCGGCAGGCGCGAGCAAAACCGTATACCCACCGAGCCGGGCGCTGGCGCCGGGTTGAATCCGTTAGATCCAAACGCGCGGTCATCAGAGCTGTTGGCCATCACGGACGAGCGTTTACCCGTCGGCACCGGATTGGTAAGGAACATGCAACCAACACAGGCAGGAGTTCGCGTCCTGCCTTGCACTCGCCCTGCCATTGCCACCAGATCCGAAGGCACTAGCCGGGAAATCGCTGGATCGCCAGGCTCAGTGACTGGCCATGCAGCAATGACGAATCGATGCCGCAACGGTGGCCGCGCCCGAGGTCCGCAGTTCCTAACCTCGCGCGCCTCCGGAACCCGGGCTGGGTGGACGGCTCCGCTGGTGCCGGTCTAACGACCGCGCGCCCACCCGATGACCTTGACGAAGTGGACGCGTCGAGCCGATATCGACGAGGGCAACAAGCCCGGAACGACCCGTAACGAGTCCGATGAGCTGCGGGAACTGAGGCGCCGCAATCGGAACGAAGTGCTGCGCCGTGCTGCAGCATATCTGCCGCAGGCCGATTCCCGGGAAAAGGCTCGACCCGCTCGTGAGCGAGCTCGCCGACGACGGGATTCCCGTCGTGGTCAGCCCTTGCTCGCCAACCCTATTACCGGTGGCTGGCCGCGCCGGTCACCGAGGCCGAACTCGTCGAGGTCTATCGCGCGAACGCCCTATTCGACGCCCACCGCGACGACCCGGGCGACACTTCGCTCTTGGCTCATTGCCAGTCCTGCAGATGCTCGTCGAGTACTTGGGCGATGATCGACAAAGCATGTGGTGTCGTCAACTCGTTGTGGGTGACCTCGATATCGTAGTTGGTAATCGCGCCGGTGACGTGCTGTCGCCATCCCGACGGGCCGCGGGCGTCCGTGGTGTCCACAGTCGCACTGAAATACAGCAGATCGCCGCGGAATACCGGGGGTCTGTATCCAACGAGGTTGCGGACCGAACTGTTGAATGAGGCGGCCATTTGCTCCAGAGTGCCGGCATCAACGATCGATACACCGCCATTCCGCTCGCGGATCGCCTCGGCCGCTTGCCGCGCGGTGGCGGTTTCGCGCACATCATGGATGCCGAATGCGGCACCAAAGGCGTTGACATATCCACCCGCGCTGAGTCTTTCGATGCTTTCGCCGTCGATCTCGGCAGACCTGGTATCGAGCAGCGCGACCGCACCTACCGCCGCACCGGATCGCTCCAACCGGGCGGCGACGGCATGGGCGATCAGCCCGCCGAACGACCAACCCAAAAGGTGATACGGCCCCCTCGGCTGGACGCGGCGAATCTCCCGCCACCGCCGGACCGGCATCCAACCACAAGGCCTGCACCAGGACCGCAGACTCCGGTGCCAACCGCTGCTGCGCCGGACCCATCTGCTCGGATACCGCCGACACGATCTGCTCATCGGACAGCCCCGACACATCGATGCGATGCAACACCGTGTCCGCCCGCACCGCCCCGACCGGCAGCACCTCCAACTTGCCCGAACCGGCCACCGCTACCCCATCCGACGGTATCGCCTGCATCCGCAACGCGTCATGATGATCAGCACCGCCTGCAAACCGGCCCGCAGATGCTGCTCAGCCGCACCCACCGGCAGTGGCAGCACCCCCATCGACCGATAAAACCCCCGCAACTGGCCGCCACGCCCTACCGCCGCCCTCATCACCGGTGCCACCGGCAGCACACCGATAGCCGCGCCCGGCACTTCGGACACCACGATCCCAGCATCCCCGGCCACCGAGGCCAACGCTTCGACCGTGCGATACCGGAACACCTCCTGCGGCCCGAACACCACCCCGGCCGCCCGCGCTCGTGCTACCAGCCGCACCGCCAGCAGCGAGTGTCCACCCAGGTCGAAAAACGAATCATCGATACCGACCCGTTCGACACCCAGCACCTCGGCGAAAACCGTGCACAGCAGTTCTTCCCGGGGGGTCCGCGGCGGCTGGTACCCGGTCCAGGACACGAACTGCGGTTGCGGCAGTGCCTTCCGGTCGATCTTGCCGTTGGGATTCAGCGGCAACTCCCCCAGCACCATCACCACCGACGGCACCATGTACTCCGGCAACCGCTTCGCCACGAAATCCCGCAACACCATCGGATCCACCCCGACCACCGACCGCCCACCAACCGGAGTGACATACCCGACCAGCCGCTTACCCACCTCACCATCACGAGCCACGACCACCGCCTGCGCAACCGAATCATGCGCAGCCAAAACCGTTTCGACCTCCCCCGGATCGATCCGGAACCCCCGCACCTTCACCTGATCATCGGCCCACGACCGACGAACAACAGCTGCCCCTCGGCATTCCACCGCACCAGATCCCCGGTCCGATACAGCCGACCCCCCGGCACCGGCGCGAACGGAACCGCCACGAACCGCGACGCGGTCGAGCTCGGCGTAGGACAAGGTCTCGTCTTCGAGCCGCAGTGCTGTCGCGTCCGGTGTCGAGGCGACTCGAGCAGCGAATAGTTCTGGGAAAGTGTGGCCGATGCTCGGTGCGCCGGTGTCATTCCAGTCGGATAGAAGCTGCCTGCGCTCACCCTCCGTCAGCAGTTCGATCTGCCCGATCCTCTGACGGGGATCCGCTGTCACCTGGTCCAGTACGCGGAGGTAGTGTGCAGCCAACCGTCGAGCAGTGACCTCTTCGAAGAGTACTGTCGAAAATGTAATTTCCCCGCCGAGTTCGCCGTTCGGCAGCTCGTCCATAGCGAGTAGGAGGTCGAACTTCGAGTGCTCACTCTTCACGTTCAAGGCGGCCACGGTGACTCCGCGAAGCTGCCAGCTGATTTACTGGAATCCCTGCAGTAGGAAACTGATCTGAAAGAGCGGGTTGCGGGAGAGATCGCGCTCGGGGGACAGCTCTTCGACGAGGCGTTCGAAGGGTAGATCCTGGTGGCTGTAGGCGTCCAGGGCGGTCCCGCGGATCCTATCCAGGAGCTCCATGAAGGTGGGCACGCCGGACAAATCCGTTCGCAGAACGAGGGTATTGACGAAAAAGCCGATGACGTCTTCCGCTTCGGTCCGGTTGCGGCCAGCGATTGGCGAGCCGACCGCAACGTCATCTTGGCCGCTCCAGCGAGACAGCACGATTTGGAACGAGGCGAGTGCGGCCATGAACAAAGAGCAGCCTTGCGCGGCGGCGATGTCCGCCAAACGACCGACCACCGATCGACCCGGCCGCTTGCGGCCGCTTGGACGGCCAGCGGCTTCGAACTGAAGAAGTTGATCTCGGCCTCGGCGCAGGCCTGCCGCGCGAAGACGGCCGTGGCCGGGTGCAGCGCGATCGATC
This sequence comes from Nocardia sienata NBRC 100364, assembly GCF_001613205.1. Taxonomy (GTDB): domain Bacteria; phylum Actinomycetota; class Actinomycetes; order Mycobacteriales; family Mycobacteriaceae; genus Nocardia; species Nocardia sienata. The sequence continues at coordinate 5,121 of NZ_BDBX01000099.1, forward strand.
GGATTGCGTCGCGATCCGCAACCCGTTCGCGATTGATCGCCAGGCGACGAACGAGGGGAACAGCAAGACGTTCGAGCAGTGCTTCCTCGCCTCGTGGGCGGAGTCCGTTCCGCTGGGGCCCAGCGTCGATATGACGCTGTCGAGCTTTGACAAGTGCTCGGGTTTTACCGACGACACCATCTCTCCTGCGTATCGCGTCCCTGTGTTGGGGACTTATCTCAGAACCGTTCGTGACGGCGGGACCGCCGGGTAGGTCGAATCGTCCGGGCTCCCCGTCCATGCCCGCCAAAGCTCGGCATAGCGGCCGTCCAGAGCCAGCAGTCGGTGATGGGTTCCCTCTTCGACAACGTTGCCCTGATCCATGACGAGGATCCGGTCGGCCAGCGTGGCCTGGGTCAGCCGGTGGGCTACCACGAGGACGGTGCGGCCCCGCATCGCCGCCTCGGCGGCCCGCTCGAGGACGCGCGCCCCCGCCGAGCCGACCTCTGCCGTGGCCTCGTCCATCACGACGAACCATGGTTCGCCGAGCACGATCCGGGACAGAGCGAGATGCTGCACCTGATCGGGGGTCAGCTGGTGACCTGCGTCGCCGATGACCGTGTCCAGTCCGTCGGGCAGCGTGGCGACCCAGCGATCCGCGAAGGTCCCGGCCAGTGCCCGCCGGATCTCGTCGTCGTCGGCCTCAGGCCGTACCAGCGTCAAGAAGTCCCGCACGGTCCCGGCGAAGGCATAGGCTTCCTGGTCGACCAGGAACATCCGGGAGTACGTCGCGGACAGCTCAGGGTCGAGGGGCCTGCCGTCGACCAGCACCGTACCTTCGGTCGGCCTGAGTCTCCCGGCGGCGATCGCGCCGAGTGTCGTCTTGCCGGCACCGGTGGCGCCGACCAACGCGACCCGCTCGCCGACGGCGATTCGCAGATCGACGTCATGCAGGATCGGCTTACCGGGCACGTACGCGTGGCCGACTCCGACCAGATCCACTGCACCCGACCCCCCGACGGTGTCCAGGGCCGGTTCGGTTGCCGAGGGCAACTCGGCGATGCCGATCAGCCTGGACATCGCTGCACCCATCGACTGAAAGCGGTCGAAGGTGAACAGCAGACTGCCGATCGGGCCGAACAACCTGAGGAAGTAGAGCGCGGCGGCGGTGACGGCGCCGACCGTCGTCGCGTCGTCGCGCATGAGCGCGAACCCCGCGCAGAGCACCAAGGCCAGGCCGATGAGCTCGGCCAGGTTGTTGTGGTTCAGGAACCGCAGCATAAGCCGGTAGACGGTCACGGACACGTCCGCCGACCGCCGGGAACTCTCGTCGATCCGTCCCAGCAGGGTTGGCCCGATGCCGAACGCCCGTGCCGTGGAGGCGCCGTTGACGCCGGTAAGCAGGTCTTCGGCGCGTTCGCCTTGGGCGACCCGCTGTTCACGGTAGAGCGGCCGTGAGCGCGGCAGGTACCAGCGCAGAGTCACGATGTACACCGGTGCCGCGCACAGCATGGCGAGGCCGAGTCGCCAGTCGAGCGTCAGCACTCCGGCGGAGGCGAACACGACTGCGACGGCTGCGTTCGCGATCACCGGCACGACGCCTTTGAGGCCGTCGGAAACCGTCCGGACATCGTCGGAGAGCCGAGAGACCAGGTCACCGGTCGAGGTACGTTCGATCCGCTCGGCGGGCAGCTGCAGGGCCCGGCCCAGCACTCGCTCCCGCAGCTCGCCTAGAGCGGCTCGCCCACCCGCGCCAGCATGACCATGGCGACCCCGCCGAATACAGCGCCTATCACGGCGGCGGCAGCGATGAACAACGCGGAAAACACAATGGCGTTCCGACCGGCTGCAACGTCGTCCGCGATCGCGCCGAGAACCCACGGAGCGACGAGTCCGGCCCCCCCC
>NZ_BDBX01000100.1 GCF_001613205.1 Nocardia sienata NBRC 100364
ATGAACGGACGCCCTGCGTGGTCACGCTGCGCTACCGCCTCCGGGCGCTGACCGTTCATGCGCCATGCACCGTCGGGTCCGAACCGCCCGCGGGCTCGGAGTAGACGATATCGACGAGTGTGTCGCCCCGGTACACCAGCGAGGTGAGCGAGGCCAGACCGCACTGCCGGGTGCGCGGATCGTGCCAGAGGCGCTGGCCCTGCAGGAACCGGCGCAGCGTCCACACCGGCAGCTGATGGGAGACCAGTACCGCCTCGCGACCGGCCGACTCCACCCGGGCCTTGTTCACCGCGGCCAGCATGCGGTGCGCGATCTGGAGGTAGGGCTCACCCCAGGACGGGGTGAACGGGTCGCGCAGTTTCCACCAGTGCCGGGGTTTGCGCAGTGCGCCGTCACCGACCGATACCCGCAGCCCCTCGAAGGTGTTACCGGCCTCGATGAGGTTCTCGTCGGTGCGCACGATCAGCCCGTGCCGGCCCGCGATGGGTTCGGCTGTCTCCTGCGCGCGCTGCAGCGGCGACGCGATGACCAGGGCGATATCGTGATCGGCCAGTGCCCGCGCGACCGCGCCGGCCTGCGCCCGTCCGGTCACGGACAAACCGAAACCGGGCAGCCTGCCGTAGAGGATCCCGCGCGGATTGTGCACTTCGCCGTGCCGCAGCACGTGCACGATGGTTTCGACCGATTCGGGATCGGAGGTACCGGTCGACGGCGCGGCCGCGGCCACCTCACCCGGCGTGCCGAGATCGGTGCCGGTCTCCGCTGCGGGGACGGCGGGCCCGGTGGTGGATATCGGATCGTCCCGGTCGGCCGGGGCGGCGGATACGCGCTCGGGGTCGGGCTTGCTCACGCGCGATTTCCTTCGGGTGTGGCGCTCGCGGCCGCTTCGGCGGCGGCGGGCAGGGCTGTGGCGATTCGGTCGAAGGCGGCGTCGTCGAGTGCGGCCGAGACGAACCAGGCCTCGAACGCGCTGGGCGGCGCGTACACCCCGCCGTCGAGCAGCGCGTGGAAGAAGCCCGGGTAGCGCCACGTCGCGCTCGCCTTGGCGGCGGCGTAGTCGAGTACCGGTTCATCGGCGAAGAACACGCTGACCATATTGCCCGCGAACTGCACCCGGTGCGGGACCCCCGCGCCGGTGAGGGCGTCGGTGAGCAGAATCCCGAGCCGTTCGCTGTTGCGGTCCAGCGCGGCGTACACCGTGTCGTCGGCGGCGCGCAGGGTCGCGAGTCCGGCCGCCACGGCCACCGGATTCCCGGACAGGGTCCCCGCTTGGTAGACCGGGCCCAGCGGGGCCAGCCGGTCCATCACCTCGGCCCGGCCGCCGAACGCGGCCGCGGGCAGCCCGCCGCTCATCACCTTGCCGAAGGTGTAGAGGTCCGCGGCCACCGGATCGAGTCCGTACCAGCCGGCCGCGCTCACCCGGAAACCGGTCATCACCTCGTCCATGATGAGCAACGCCCCGTGATCGGAGGTGAGCCGGCGCAGCCCCGCATTGAAATCGGGCAGCGGCGCCACCGCGCCCATGTTCCCGGCGGCGGCCTCGGTGATCACCGCGGCGATCTCTCCCGGGTTCGCCTCGAAAGCGGCCCGCACGGCATCCAGATCGTTGTAGGGCACCACGATGGTGTCGGCGGCCTGCGCCCCGGTGACACCGGGTGAGGTCGGGAGCGCGAAAGTCGCCACCCCGGAACCGGCTTCGGCCAGCAACGCGTCGACGTGGCCGTGATAACAACCGGCGAATTTGATGATCTTGGTGCGCCCGGTGTACCCGCGCGCCAGCCGGACCGCGCTCATGGTCGCCTCGGTACCGGAATTCACCAGCCGCACCTTCTGCACCGGAGCGACCCGCTCGACGATGAGTTCGGCCAGTTCCACCTCACCGGGCGTCGGCGCCCCGAAGGACAAGCCCGAACCCGCGACCTCGCGAACCGCCTCGACCACCGCCGGATGGGCGTGTCCGAGGATCATCGGCCCCCAGGAGCACACCAGATCGACGTAATCGTTACCGTCGGCGTCGGTGAGCCGACAGCCCCGGGCGGATGTGATGAACCTCGGCGTGCCGCCCACCGAGCCGAAGGCACGCACCGGGGAATTGACACCACCGGGAACAACCGCTTCGGCTCGCTGGAAAAGCTGACTGGAGGCCGGCACCGCCGTACCGGCCACGCGCAGAGAACTCACGGCCTCCAGTTTGGCAGCCTCCTCCCGCAACGTCGACGACAGGGTGCGCATACGTGACCTACGCCGCGACGGCGACACCGGCGAAGCCAAATACAGCCGGGTCAGGACCCGAGTGCGTAGTCTCTGTCTGCATCGGAACAAACAGTGGATCACCGGCCGGGGAGGTCGTTTTGCGGATTGCCAGGAGTACTGCGGCGCTTTCTCTGGTCTCGGTCGCCTTCGGAGCGCTGGCCACCGGCCTCGGCGCCGGTACGGCGGCAGCCGTCGAACCGGTCGTGGACCCCGACAACGCGCGCGCCGGATTCCGCTTGAACCAGCCCGAAACCGCGGCGCTGGCCGCGGGCCCGATCCCGGCCCTGGTCGACCATGTGGTCCCGCCCTCCCAGATCGGCGCCGGTCTCGACAGCGACACCCGTCTCTATCGCGACGAGAACGGCGGTGTCCACGCCTCCCTGCGCCAGGTCATCCTGGAATCGGCCGACAACGGCGGTTCGGTGCTGGTGTTCTTCCACGTCCCCGGCGCCCCGCACGGCCGGGTGTTCGATATCTACCAGCAGTGGCGCTGACCGGCCGGTCAGCTTCGCCGAGGCGCCCGCACCAACCGGGCGACGGCATCGATGACGGCGGTACCGGCACCCGCCACCAGCAACATCACCAGGAAAAGCCACGGCCCCGCATAACGGGTCGCGCTGTAGGCGGGTACGTCTCCGGTCGCCGGGAAATCGGTGTTCTGGACGCCCAGGTTCCAGCAGAGCACGGCCAGAGCCAGCGCGAGAACCGCCAGCGCGATATCGGCAGCCGGTAGGACGAGCGAACGGTTCACAGGTCTCCTCGGGTCGGCGGCTCGGATGCGATCACCCGATCGTGCCCGCGCGCGCGGCGATAATCAATCGTCGCGACCGGGATCCGGTGCGCGATCTTTTTCGACCGGCACCACCCGGATCAGGGCCCGCCGCAGCGCACGATGGTCCTTGGCCCAGGTACGCACCAGCTCGCCGTCGGTGCGGCGCAGCCCGATCGCGGTACGCCGCCGCGGTACCCCGGTCAATTCGCCGAGTGCCCGGCCGCTCTCCCAGGGTTCATCGGCATCCACCGGTAGCACCGCCGCGATGGACCGGACCGGTGTCGTCTCGGCGCCGTTGCGCAGGAAGTCGCCGGTGAGTTCGACGCTCACATGGGTGCGTGCGGCATACACCTGCAATACCGCGAACCCACTGATCAATACGGCGCAGAAGATCAGGGCGAACCAGTGCGGTGTGACACCCGCCGCGACCTCCACGGCCAGCAGCAGGGCACAGACCAGGGGGCCGTAGGCGACCGCTCGCCAGCGGGCTCCGGGCTCGAAGAAGAGGATCTCCCCGGCCTCGGGGACTGTGTCCGCTCGGTCAGGCATGGGGTGGACCGGCCGGGGAAACGAGGGCCAACTCGTATCAGCCGACGACGCCGGGGATCAGCAGAACCGCGACGGTGAGAACCCCGAACAGAACCAGAAGAGTCAGTACGAGCATGTCCCGCCGAATACTCTGTGGCTGCTGGATCACCACTCGCATCATTGCCTCCGATCCCCGGACGGTCAGGTCTCCGTCCTACTGACCGGGTACCCGAGGCCGCCGGTTGGCATGTCCTCTGTGACAGCCCTCACCATACATGGCGGAATACCTGGAACAAACTCCGCGTTCGTTATCCGAATCGGCCACTGACTCGCTGCAGGCAACAATGCCCAGGTCAGCGAGTCGCGTACCGGCTCTCAGCGGACTCCGGGTGCGCCAGGGCCGCGCGGTGGCAGAAACCATTTCGCTGCCTCCGGGCGCTGGCAGAGGTAGATCGCCCCACCGGCCAGTACCGCCTGCACGATGGACGCCGCCCCGGAGAGCACCGGCCCGGCTCCATCCACGACTCCGATGGAGAACAGCGCGATCACCCCGGAGATCACCAACCAGACCCCGGCGAAGGTCAGCAGGGTCCGCGCCCACAGCTTTCCCTTGCCGAGCTGATGGACGACCAGCACCGCCAGCGCGGCGACCGCCAGTCCGAGGATCACGCCCAGGACCGCCCCGACCGTGACCAGCAGGTCGACCATCGCCGGGGTGATCTGCGGATCCGCCGCCTGCATCCGGTCCCGGAACTCCGCGCTGAACCGCTCGCGGTTGGTCAGCGTATCGGCCAGGGATATGAACAACCGGCCCACGCCCAGGCCGATTACGCCCCACCACAGTTGCCGCGCGGTGACAATATCCACCGGCGGAGTCATGACAGCCAGAGCGCCGCCTCCGTCGCCCAATAGGTGAGCACGATATCCGCGCCCGCGCGCCGGATACCGGTCAGCGATTCCAGCACGGCGGCCCGGCGATCGATCCAACCGCGTTCGGCTGCCGCCGTGATCATCGAGTACTCCCCGGAAATCTGATACGCGGCAACGGGAACCGGCGAACGATCGGCCACCTCGCGCAGAATATCCAGATATGACATGGCCGGTTTCACCATGACGATATCGGCGCCCTGCTCCAAGTCCAGTTCCAGTTCCCGGATCGACTCCCGGCGGTTGGCCGCGTCCTGCTGATAGGTCCGGCGGTCGCCCTGCAACGACGAGGCCACCGCCTCCCGGAAGGGACCGTAGAACGCCGACGCGTACTTGGCCGCGTAGGCGAGAATCGCGGTATCGGTCCGGCCCGCCTCGTCGAGCCCGTCGCGGATCGCACCGACCTGACCGTCCATCATCCCGCTCGTGCCGAGCAGATCGGCGCCCGCCTCGGCCTGCGCCAGCGCCATCTCCACGTACCGCTGCACCGTGGCGTCGTTGTCGACCGCGCCCGAGCCGTCCAGCACTCCGCAATGGCCGTGATCGGTGAACTCGTCGAGGCAGGTATCGGCCATGACGACGGTGGAGTCCCCTACCTCGGCGGCCAGCGCCCGCAACCCCCGGTTCAAGATGCCCTCCGGATCGGTCGCGCCGCTGCCCAGCGGGTCCTTGTCCTCCGGCTTGGGCACCCCGAACAACATCAGCCCGCCCACACCGGCCGCGACGGCCTCGGTGGCGGCTTTGCGCAGGGAATCCAGCGAATGCTGGAACACCCCGGGCATCGAACTGATCTCGCGGGGATCGGACAACCCGTCCGCCACGAACATCGGCAACACCAGATGCCGGGGCTCCAAACTGGTCTCGGCCACCAGCCGCCGCAACGCCGGCGTACGCCGCAGGCGCCGCGGACGCTCGATACCGCTCATGGTGTGAAGTCTAGGGGTGCCGGTGAGAGCGGGTTCGCGGGGTCGAGCACTGGCCGGCCCGAGAGGGTAAGGCATGGCTCACTTGCGCGGTCGCCGCCGGTGTCTGTCGCTGCCGGTGAAGGGCCTCACGACCGTTCCCGCAAGATCCCCGCCTCCCGCAGCTGCGGCAGAACCTCGCATATGCCCACCTTCACGAACATCCGACCCCCTCGGTGCCGAGTTCAGCGAGGCCCTGAAACGGTCGAGGCC
>NZ_BDBX01000101.1 GCF_001613205.1 Nocardia sienata NBRC 100364
TCGTCCACGATCGGCCGCTGGTTGGCACACGTGCCCTGGTTCGAGCGGGCGAACTTCCGCATCCGATACGACTTGCGGGTGCCGTCATCGGCCATGACCGTCACATAGTCCGCGGAAACCTCCTCGACCACACCGGCCTTGTCGTTGACCACGACATCGCCCGCATCCACCGCGGCCCGCAACTCCATACCGGTACCCACCACAGGGGCCTCGGAACGGATCAACGGCACCGCCTGACGCTGCATGTTCGCACCCATCAGGGCACGGTTGGCGTCATCATGCTCCAGGAACGGAATCATCGCCGTCGCGACGGACACCATCTGCCGCGGCGACACGTCCATGTAATCGACCCGGCCGGTATCGACGAACTCGACCTCGGAATACCTGCGCCGGACCGGGATCCGCGATTCGACAAAGCGCCCCTGGGCATCGAGCGGTTCGTTCGCCTGCGCGACGACGTGCCGGTCCTCCTCGTCGGCGGTCAGGTAGACGATCTCGTCGGTCACCCTGCCGTCGACCACCTTCCGATACGGCGTTTCGAGGAACCCGAACGGATTCACCCGCGCATACACCGACAGGTAGCCCATCAGCCCGATATTCGGGCCCTCCGGCGTCTCGATCGGGCACATGCGCCCGTAGTGGCTGTAGTGCACATCGCGCACCTCGAGGCCCGCGCGGTCCCGGGACAGGCCGCCCGGCCCGAGCGCGGACAGGCGGCGTTTGTTGGTGAGACTGGCGAGCGGGTTGCGTTCGTCCATGAACTGGGAGAACTGGGAGGTTCCGAAGAACTCCTTGATCGCGGCCACGACGGGACGGATGTTCATCAGCGACTGCGGGGTGATGGCCTCGACGTCCTGGGTGGTCATCCGCTCGCGGACCACACGCTCCATCCGGGACAGCCCCACCCGGAACTGGTTCTGGATCAGCTCCCCCACGGTGCGCACACGGCGATTACCGAAATGGTCGATATCGTCCACCTCGACCGGCACCTCGACACCGCCGGGCCCGGTCATCGTCGGCTCCCCCGCATGCAGCCGCAGCAGGTATTCGATAATGGTGACCAGGTCCTGTTCGGTGAGTACCCGGGGCCCGCCGGGCGCGTCCCGCCGGACACCGAACTTCTTGTCCAGCTTGTAGCGCCCTACACCCGCGAGGTCGTAGCGCTTGTCGGAGAAAAAGAGGTTCTGCAGCAGCGACTGTGCCGACTCCTTGGTGGGCGGTTCGCCGGGCCGGAGCTTGCGGTGGATATCGAGCAGCGCCTCATCGGTACCCGCGGTGTTGTCCTTGTCCAGCGACGACATCAGCACTCCGGAGAAACCGAACCGCTCGGTGATCTGTTCGGCGGTCCAGCCGAGGGCCTTGAGCAGAACGGTCACCGGCTGACGGCGTTTGCGGTCGATACGCACACCGACGGTGTCACGCTTGTCGATATCGAATTCCAGCCACGCGCCACGGGACGGGATGACGCGCGCGCTGTGCAGATCCTTCTCGGTGCTCTTGTCGACGGAATGATCGAAGTAGACGCCAGGGGAGCGCACCAATTGCGAGATGACCACTCGCTCGGTGCCGTTGATGATGAAGGTGCCGCGGTCGGTCATCATCGGGAAATCGCCCATGAAGACCGTCTGGCTCTTGATCTCGCCGGTGTTGTTGTTGACGAATTCCGCGGTGACGAACAGCGGCGCCGCGTAGGTCATGTCCTTGTCCTTGCATTCGGCGATCGAAGCCTTGATCTCCTCGAAGCGGGGCTCGGACAGGGTCAGCGACATGGTCGCCGCGAAATCCTCGATCGGGCCGACCTCCGCGAGTACCTCCGCCAGCCCGCCCGTGAACGAATCGCCGCGGGCGGCCGCCCGTGCCCGCTGGGCGGGGGCGCCGATCAACCAGCCGAACGAGTCGGTCTGGATCTCCAGCAACCCCGGCACCTCCAGGGGCTCACGGACTCTGGCGAAGGAGAGGCGTTCGGGGCCCCCGGGAATTCGGCTCGCGACAGATGTCCCGGCAGCGGCCTCGGTCTTGTCGGAGAGTGCCAAGATGCGTCCTTCCAGCACCGCACGCCACCCCTACCTTTCTCGGTACGGGCGGCATGTTTCTGCTTGTCCAGTGGGCGTTATTCGGATCGCGTACCGCGGGCGGAAGCCGTCCGGACATGACTCGACAACAACCCGTGGCAGCGATAGGCAGAACGCGCCGCTTCCACGGTGATTTCGTATTTCGAGAGTCGGACAGCATGCGCCCCGGCGCGAAGTCCTAAATTACACACGAGATCGACGAATGTCGAGATACATGAAAAATAAAGCATCCGTTTTCCGATGCTTTTCTATTTCGATAGTGACATCTCGATCCGCATGGCGTCAAGCCGAATGGCGAAAAACCGCGGAATCGGCCGTAGCAGGTTCGGGTGCGGGAGGTCCGCGGCAGGGCGGGCATAGGTACAACCCGACGCTGCGCCGGATCATCGGGCCGAGCAGGCGCCCCGGTCACGGTCGGCGCCAGGGGCATTCACCGGGCCTGACATCCAGAATTTCCCCGAGTTTTCAGCACACGACCGGATACGGGGCGAAAACAGGCGGGACCGAGGAAATAAGACTTGAATCGGCACCGCGGCCGTCCACCGGAAGTAATTTCCGGCCTGCCCACTCGAATATATCGCCCCGGATGATCACGGCACACACCGGGGTCGACCTTCGCCGGTGAGCACTCACGGAATACAACGAACGGTTGTGTCCGGGTACCGCCGCGGTTGTTTGATCGCGGCCCGCGCTTTCTGCTTTGCTCGCGCAGATCACTGCGTGAATATCGAGCGAGAGGTACGCCGGAATGGCGGATGGGCGGTCCCTGGGACGGCAGTTCGGTTGGCTGTGGGCCGCCTACTCGGTGAGCCGTTTCGGTACAGCGCTGGCGTTCAACGCGTTCGGCCTGGTCGCCGTCCTCGTCCTGCACGCCGGACCCGCCGAGGTCTCGATACTGGCGGCGGCCGGCCTCGCGGTCGGTGCCCTGGTGGCGGTTCCGTTGGGCCCGTGGGTGGAGTTCCGCCGCAAGCGGCCGGTCCTGATCGCCATGGATTCGATCCGGTGCGCGGCGCTGCTGAGCATTCCGATCGCTTTCGCGTTCGGCGCACTCGGGTTCACGCAGCTGCTCGTGGTCGCGATTGTCGCCGCGACCGCCGATATCGGTTTCACCGCCGCGTCCGGCGCCTACCTGAAATCGCTGGTGGCGCCGGATGACCTGCTCGTGGCCAATGCCCGATTCGAATCCACGAACTGGACCGCCACCGTGCTCGGGCCGCCGTTGGGCGGCGCCGCGGTGGGGCTCCTGGGCCCGATGGCCATCCTGGTAGCGGACGGCCTGAGCTATCTGGCCTCGGCCGTGTGCCTGGGCGCGATCGGCGACCGGGAACCGCGCCCGGCCCGCCCCCACCCGCCGCGCTCGGGCGCGCAGTTCGAGGGCTGGCGTTACGTACTCGGCCATCCCGGGCTGCGCCCCCTGCTCTGCAACGACGCCCTCGTCGGCGCGCTGATCATGGCCACCCAGCCGCTGATGGCGGTACTCATGCTCGGACAGCTCGGCTTCGCCCCTTGGGAATTCGGACTGGCGTTCGCGCTGCCCTGCCTGGGCGGACTGCTCGGGGCGCGGCTCGCGACCCGGCTCGTCGACCGGTACGGGCGCGGGCGCGTACTGCGGGTTTCCGGGGTCGCGCGGGTGTGCTGGCCGGTCGCGCTGGGTGCGGTCACCGCCGGCGCCGGCGGGTTGATGCTCGTCCTGGTGGTACAGACGGCCGTGATCGTCTGTATGGCGGTATTCAATCCGGTCTTCGCCACCTACCGGCTGGAGCAGCTACCGCCGGATCGGGCGACGCGCGCGCTGGCGGCCTGGTCGGTGAGCAAGAAGCTGACGATCGCGGTGGTCACCGGGCTGTGGGGTCTGCTCGCCGCATGGATCGGAACTCGGGCGGCCGTCACATCGGCCGGAGCGCTGCTGTTGGCGACTCCACTGCTGCTGCCCGCTCTCGACCGGTCATCGGAGTACTCCGAGGCGTTACCGGCGGGATCGACATCATGACCCGTCCCGATCGCGGTCGGGGCGGGACTGCGAACAAGCGATCAGCACCGCCGATGATCACCGGCGCCACGGAGACGGCGCGGGCGGCGGGACGAGTCGCTGTTCTGAACGATCTCGATTACCGCCCGCCGCCCCTTGCAGTCGACTTCGAGGACTTCGCTCAGTTTCGTCGGCTCGCCGATAGCACCTGTCACTGTCCATTCGTCGGCGAGCTGGATGACCGTCATGCGGTATTGCACCACGCTGGTACGACGCGACTCAGGGCTGATCCGGGGTGTGCGACCCCGAATTGCGAGAACCGGCCGGGTAGCAGCCGGCCGGTTCTCTCTTCGTGTCGAGGTTCCAGGCCTCCAGCATCCAGGCCCAGGAGGCTTCGTCGTCGCGGAGCCGGTCGCGTGGGCGCCCGCCGGCCACCAGGATCTCGTCGGCCTGGCGGCTGAGTTCGCGGGGGCCTATCTGCGACCACATGGCCAAAGGTTCGACGGAGAACCGTCCGTCGGGTTCGAGCCAGAGGCAGACATCCATGTGGGGGTGGAGACCGTGCTCGCCCAGCAGCCGGTAGGCGACGGCGACGCTGGCACCGGTGCCGCCCAGGTTCACGTCCAGCATTCTCTGGTTCCAGGTCAGCTGATTCGGAATCGTGGTGATCAGGCCGGGCCAGTCGATCGGGTGCTCGGTGCGTGCACACTCCGGCACGTCGACGATGCGCACCAGCAGCTCCCCACGGCGCCGGCCCATCACCTTGCGGCACAAAGTCAGCCGGTCTCGCGGTTTCAGTACGTGCCAGCCCATCCGGCGGGTGACGGTCTTGCTGCGGGCCCTGACCTGCGGTTCGGTCAGGGCCACCGACATCAGCCTTGCCATGACGCACCCACTACCCGGCAGTGGGGTCGGGGTAGCGGCCGGCCAGGTCGGCGCGGGCCCGGGTGCAGATCGCGCCATATTCCTCGTCGGTCAGGTCGATGGCGAACTGCATCGCGCCGAGTACGTCTTCGAGGCTCTGCACCGTGGGGGCGTCTTCGCTGCGGTTGCTCACCTAAGGCCCGAGCGGCCCGGTCACGCCGACTCAGAGACGGATCTGACCACCGATAAGCGACCCCAGGATGATGCGCTCGTGGCGGCGTACGCCTCTCTCACGGCTCTGTGTGCGACCCTGAAACGCGAGAACCGGCCGGATAGCAGCCGGCCGGTTCTCGTTTCGTGCAACATCTCAGGCTTCTGCCGGCCAGAACCAGGGGCTTTCGCAGTCATGCAGCCGGTTCCGCGGGCGTCCGCTGGTCACCAAATCTCATCGACCGACGGTCGCCACATCTGCGCACACTACGCGGTGTGCCGGTATATCCGGCCCGTGTCGTGGCGCTGGTACAGATGGCCGCCGGAGGCGGCGATCTGTGCTGTTGCCGGGTTGTTGTCGAGGGTCTTCCAGCCGGTCAGCGGTGTGCCGGTGTACTTGTAGATCCAGCCGGCGAGTGGCAGATCCGGGCCTTGGAATCTGCGCAA
>NZ_BDBX01000102.1 GCF_001613205.1 Nocardia sienata NBRC 100364
GTGTGCGTGTGTTCTTTGAGAACTCAATAGTGTGTTGATGAATGTCAGTGCCAAATATTTAATTTGGTTTCGGTTCTTCATACCCCCCGTGTGGAGGGCCGAACATTTAAGTCAGCTAAATTCCAGCTGGCGATTGTTTTGCTAGGTTTTCGGACTCTAGTTTGTACTTTTGATTGCGCCTTCGGGTGTGATTGTGAGTCTTCAACGGAGAGTTTGATCCTGGCTCAGGACGAACGCTGGCGGCGTGCTTAACACATGCAAGTCGAGCGGTAAGGCCCTTCGGGGTACACGAGCGGCGAACGGGTGAGTAACACGTGGGTGATCTGCCTTGCACTCTGGGATAAGCCTGGGAAACTGGGTCTAATACCGGATATGACCTTCGGCTTCCTGGTCGATGGTGGAAAGATTTATCGGTGCAAGATGAGCCCGCGGCCTATCAGCTTGTTGGTGGGGTAATGGCCTACCAAGGCGACGACGGGTAGCCGGCCTGAGAGGGCGACCGGCCACACTGGGACTGAGACACGGCCCAGACTCCTACGGGAGGCAGCAGTGGGGAATATTGCACAATGGGCGGAAGCCTGATGCAGCGACGCCGCGTGAGGGATGACGGCCTTCGGGTTGTAAACCTCTTTCGACTCCGACGAAGCGAAAGTGACGGTAGGAGTATAAGAAGCACCGGCCAACTACGTGCCAGCAGCCGCGGTAATACGTAGGGTGCGAGCGTTGTCCGGAATTACTGGGCGTAAAGAGCTTGTAGGCGGCTTGTCGCGTCGATCGTGAAAACTCGGGGCTCAACCCCGAGCTTGCGGTCGATACGGGCAGGCTTGAGTACTTCAGGGGAGACTGGAATTCCTGGTGTAGCGGTGAAATGCGCAGATATCAGGAGGAACACCGGTGGCGAAGGCGGGTCTCTGGGAAGTAACTGACGCTGAGAAGCGAAAGCGTGGGTAGCGAACAGGATTAGATACCCTGGTAGTCCACGCCGTAAACGGTGGGTACTAGGTGTGGGTTTCCTTCCACGGGATCCGTGCCGTAGCTAACGCATTAAGTACCCCGCCTGGGGAGTACGGCCGCAAGGCTAAAACTCAAAGGAATTGACGGGGGCCCGCACAAGCGGCGGAGCATGTGGATTAATTCGATGCAACGCGAAGAACCTTACCTGGGTTTGACATACACCGGAAACCTGCAGAGATGTAGGCCCCCTTGTGGTCGGTGTACAGGTGGTGCATGGCTGTCGTCAGCTCGTGTCGTGAGATGTTGGGTTAAGTCCCGCAACGAGCGCAACCCTTATCTTATGTTGCCAGCGCGTAATGGCGGGGACTCGTGAGAGACTGCCGGGGTCAACTCGGAGGAAGGTGGGGACGACGTCAAGTCATCATGCCCCTTATGTCCAGGGCTTCACACATGCTACAATGGCCGGTACAGAGGGCTGCGATACCGCGAGGTGGAGCGAATCCCTTAAAGCCGGTCTCAGTTCGGATCGGGGTCTGCAACTCGACCCCGTGAAGTTGGAGTCGCTAGTAATCGCAGATCAGCAACGCTGCGGTGAATACGTTCCCGGGCCTTGTACACACCGCCCGTCACGTCATGAAAGTCGGTAACACCCGAAGCCGGTGGCCTAACCCTTGTGGAGGGAGCCGTCGAAGGTGGGATCGGCGATTGGGACGAAGTCGTAACAAGGTAGCCGTACCGGAAGGTGCGGCTGGATCACCTCCTTTCTAAGGAGCATTCTCCATGCCGGCTCGAAGAGTCGAGTACCGGTTGTGGCAGAGGCCATTACGAACTCGAATGTGGTTCGGTGGTTGCTCATGGGTGGAACGCTGACAATCTCCATCACGTACGGCTGCAGCCGAGTCTGTGGTGCTGGTGGATATATCAACACACTGTTGGGTCCTGAAAGAACAGACGTTCTTTCCAGGCAAAAAATACGATCCGCTCGGATTTTCTGAGATACTGTCGGCTTCGGCCGGTAAGTCCTGATGTTCGATTCGAGTGGGTGTGTTGTTTGAGAACTGCACAGTGGACGCGAGCATCTTTGTTTTGTAAGTGTTTTAGAGCGTACGGTGGATGCCTTGGCACCAGGAGCCGATGAAGGACGTAGGAGGCTGCGATAAGCCTCGGGGAGCTGTCAACCGAGCTGTGATCCGAGGGTGTCCGAATGGGGAAACCCAGCACGAGTGATGTCGTGTTACCCGCACCTGAATATATAGGGTGTGTGGAGGGAACGTGGGGAAGTGAAACATCTCAGTACCCACAGGAAGAGAAAACAACATGTGATTCCGTGAGTAGTGGCGAGCGAAAGCGGATGAGGCTAAACCATGCGTGTGTGATAGCCGGCAGGCGTTGCACGTGTGGGGTCGTGGGGCTCACTTTCTTGTCACTGCCGTGGCGAGCAACAGTCAGAAAAGTTCGTGTTAGTCGAATTGGTCTGGGACGGCCAACCGTAGACGGTGAGAGTCCGGTAGGCGAAAACATGTTCTCTGTTGTAGTGAGTGCCCGAGTAGCAGCGGGCCCGTGAAATCTGCTGTGAATCTGCCGGGACCACCCGGTAAGCCTGAATACTCCCTGGTGACCGATAGCGGACTAGTACCGTGAGGGAAAGGTGAAAAGTACCCCGGGAGGGGAGTGAAATAGTACCTGAAACCGTGCGCTTACAATCCGTCAGGGCCTTCGAGCAGCTTGCTGCTGGGGGTGATGGCGTGCCTTTTGAAGAATGAGCCTGCGAGTTAGTGGCATGTGGCGAGGTTAACCCGTGTGGGGTAGCCGTAGCGAAAGCGAGTCCGAATAGGGCGTTTGAGTCGCGTGTTCTAGACCCGAAGCGGAGTGATCTACCCATGGCCAGGGTGAAGCGACGGTAAGACGTCGTGGAGGCCCGAACCCACTTAGGTTGAAAACTGAGGGGATGAGCTGTGGGTAGGGGTGAAAGGCCAATCAAACTCCGTGATAGCTGGTTCTCCCCGAAATGCATTTAGGTGCAGCGTCGCGTGTTTCTCACCGGAGGTAGAGCTACTGGATGGTCTAGGGGGCCCACAAGCTTACCGAAATCAGCCAAACTCCGAATGCCGGTGAGTGAGAGCGCGGCAGTGAGACTGCGGGGGATAAGCTTCGTAGTCGAGAGGGAAACAGCCCAGATCGCCGGCTAAGGCCCCTAAGCGTGTACTAAGTGGAAAAGGATGTGGGATTGCGCAGACAGCCAGGAGGTTGGCTTAGAAGCAGCCACCCTTGAAAGAGTGCGTAATAGCTCACTGGTCGAGTGATCCTGCGCCGACAATGTAGCGGGGCTCAAGTACACCGCCGAAGCCGCGGCAGTCGCACAATACATCCACACTTTCCTACGGGATCGTGTGCAGTGGTGCGGCTGGGTAGGGGAGCGTCGTGTAGCCAGGGAAGCAGCGGGGTGACCTAGTTGTGGAGGCTGCGCGAGTGAGAATGCAGGCATGAGTAGCGAAAGACGAGTGAGAAACTCGTCCGCCGAATGACCAAGGGTTCCTGGGCCAGGTTAATCCGCCCAGGGTGAGTCGGGACCTAAGGCGAGGCCGACAGGCGTAGTCGATGGACAACGGGTTGATATTCCCGTACCCGTGTATCCGCGCCCAATGGCGAATCATCTGTGCTAAGCGCCCAAAACCTGATGGACCTCCTTCGGGAGGCCGGATGGGGCTGCGCGCGACCCTGGGTGTAGTAGTCAAGCGATGGGGTGACGCAGGAAGGTAGCTGGGCCAGTCAGTGGTTGTACTGGTGTAAGCCTGTAGGGCGCAACATAGGCAAATCCGTGTTGCATGAGCCTGAGAGGTGATGCGTAGCCGATTGAGGCGAATTCAGTGATCCTATGCTGCCGAGAAAAGCCTCTAGTGAGTTGGTACACGGCCCGTACCCCAAACCGACACAGGTGGTCAGGTAGAGAATACTAAGGCGATCGAGAGAACTGTGGTCAAGGAACTCGGCAAAATGCCCCCGTAACTTCGGGAGAAGGGGGGCCCGAGCTGGTGACCGGCTTTACGCCGTGAGCTGGTTTGGGCCGCAGAGACCAGAGAGAAGCGACTGTTTACTAAAAACACAGGTCCGTGCGAAGTCGTAAGACGATGTATACGGACTGACGCCTGCCCGGTGCCGGAAGGTTAAGAGGACCGGTTAGCGCTTCGGCGCGAAGCTGAGAATTTAAGCCCCGGTAAACGGCGGTGGTAACTATAACCATCCTAAGGTAGCGAAATTCCTTGTCGGGTAAGTTCCGACCTGCACGAATGGCGTAACGACTTCTCTGCTGTCTCGACCACAGACTCGGCGAAATTGCATTACGAGTAAAGATGCTCGTTACGCGCGGCAGGACGAAAAGACCCCGGGACCTTCACTATAGCTTGGTATTGGTGTTCGGTACGGTTTGTGTAGGATAGGTGGGAGACTGTGAAACGGGCACGCCAGTGCTCGGTGAGTCGTCGTTGAAATACCACTCTGATCGTATTGGACCTCTAACCTCGGACCATGATCTGGTTCAGGGACAGTGCCTGGTGGGTAGTTTAACTGGGGCGGTTGCCTCCCAAAATGTAACGGAGGCGCCCAAAGGTTCCCTCAGCCTGGTTGGCAATCAGGTGTCGAGTGCAAGTGCACAAGGGAGCTTGACTGTGAGACAGACATGTCGAGCAGGGACGAAAGTCGGGACTAGTGATCCGGCACCGGCAAGTGGAAGCGGTGTCGCTCAACGGATAAAAGGTACCCCGGGGATAACAGGCTGATCTTCCCCAAGAGTCCATATCGACGGGATGGTTTGGCACCTCGATGTCGGCTCGTCGCATCCTGGGGCTGGAGTAGGTCCCAAGGGTTGGGCTGTTCGCCCATTAAAGCGGCACGCGAGCTGGGTTTAGAACGTCGTGAGACAGTTCGGTCTCTATCCGCCGCGCGCGTTGGAAACTTGAGGAAGGCTGTCCCTAGTACGAGAGGACCGGGACGGACGAACCTCTGGTGTGCCAGTTGTCCCGCCAGGGGCACGGCTGGTTGGCTACGTTCGGAAGGGATAACCGCTGAAAGCATCTAAGCGGGAAGCCTGTTCCAAGATGAGGTTTCCCACCACCTAGAGTGGTTAAGGCCCCCTACAGACCATGGGGTTGATAGGCCGGAACTGGAAGCACGGTAACGTGTGGAGGTGACCGGTACTAATAGGCCGAGGGCTTACAAACAAAGGTTGCTACGCGTCCACTGTGCAGTATCTGAAACAACACACAGATACAGAAGACACCACACAAACCCCAGGAATACCGAGGGGAGTATGGGTGGCTCTCTGTGGATAGTTTCATAGAGTTACGGCGGTTATAGCGGCAGGGAAACGCCCGGTCCCATTCCGAACCCGGAAGCTAAGCCTGCCAGCGCCGATGGTACTGCACTCGACAGGGTGTGGGAGAGTAGGACACCGCCGGAACATA
>NZ_BDBX01000103.1 GCF_001613205.1 Nocardia sienata NBRC 100364
CCCCGCGGGCGGGCGCGGTCCGCGCACCGGCACGGCGGCGGGGGCGCGATCGCGGCTCGGGTTCGGGCTCGTCGTCGTATTCGTCTTCGTCTTCGTCGACATAGCGGGGGATGACGGCGGTGTCGTCGTCCTCGTAGGGATCCCAGCCGTCCTCGGGCTCGTCGTCCCATTCCGGCTCGTCGGCTACCGGTGTGGTGGAGGCCCGGCGGGATCGCTCCCATGCCTGGTCGTCGCGGCGATACTTCCGCTCGGCCTCACGCTGCCGGAATCGCGCCTCCGCCTGCGCCCATCGATCCGTCATTCATCGTCTCCGGACAACGCGGTACGTGCCGCGTCCTCGGCCGACCTCATCACAGAACTCCGTTCGTCCAACCAGCTCTGCAGGATCGATACAGCAGCCGCCTGGTCGATCACCTGCCGCTGTCCGCGCGCTCGAACACCGCTGTCCCGCAGAGCGCGTGCAGCAGACACCGTAGTCAAACGTTCGTCGGAAAGCCGGATCGGGACGTCGGGCAGCGAGTCGCGCAATCTTCCGGCGAACTCCGTCGCCATGCGCGCCGAGGTTCCTTTTTCGCCGCGGAGCGTACGAGGCAGCCCCACGATGATCTCCACCGCCTCGTACTCGTCCGCGATCGCCGCGATCCGCGCGATATCCGCGCCGGATCCGGGCGTGCGACCACCGCTGTGCACGCCCCGCGGTGGCCGCCCGGCGCGCCGGGAGCCGGTGTCGCGGGGCACGGTCTCCACCGGAGTGGCGAGAATCCCGTCGGGATCACTCGCGGCGACCCCGATCCGCACACTGCCCACATCGATGCCCAACCGCCTGCCCCGGCCCGGATCCGTGGCGGGATCGGGCCGGTCGACGGGCGGGTCGTCCAGCGAGCCCACCGTCATCAGCCGGCGTGCGCGCCGATGTGATCGCGTACCGCCGCGAGACCGGCGTCGATACCCGACGGGTCCGAACCCGCGCCCTGCGCCATCTCGGGTTTGCCGCCGCCGCGGCCGGAGATCCGCGGCCCGAAGACGGCCACCAGATCACCGGCGGCGAAGCCCAGCGCCTGGGCGGGCTTGTTCACCGTCACCACGAACGGCACCTTACCCTCGCTATTTCCGAGCAACACCACGACGGCGGGGGTGGAACCCAGCCGGCCCCGGATATCGGTGGCCAGGGTACGCAGATCACCCGCGGAGACGCCCTCGGGCGCGGCGGCCGCGACCAGCAGCACATCCCCGAACCGTTCGGCGGCCTCGGCATAGGAACCCGCCGACGACAACACCGCCGCGATCTTGGTCCGTTCGAGCTCTTTCTCGGCGACGCGCAGCCGGTCCACCAGCTGCTCGACCCGCCCCGGCACCTCGTCGGAGGGCACCTTCAGCATCGAGGCGACCCCGGCCAGCAACGCGCGTTCCTTGGCCAGATATTGATAGGAGTCCAGCCCGACGAACGCCTCCACCCGGCGCACGCCCGAACCCACCGACGACTCACCGAGCAGGGTGATCGGGCCGATCTGCGAGGAGTGACCCACATGGGTACCACCGCAGAGCTCCATGGAGAACGGTCCGCCGATCTCGACCACGCGGACCCGGTCGCCGTAGTTCTCCCCGAACAGCGCCAGCGCGCCCATCTCCTTGGCCTTGGGCAGGTCGGTGACGAAGGTGTTCACCGGGAAGTCCGCGCCGACGCCGTCGTTGGACACCGCCTCGATATCGGCCTTCTGCTGTTCGCTGAGCTGACCCTGCCAGTTGAAGTCGAAACGCAGGTAGCCCGGCTTGTTGAGCGAACCGGCCTGGACCGCGTTGGGTCCCAGCACCTGACGCAGTGCCGCGTGCACCATATGGGTGCCGGAATGCCCCTGGGTGGCGCCGCGCCGCCAGCCCGGATCGACCTGGGCCAGCACCACATCGCCCTCGGTGATCTGCCCCTGTTCGACGGTGCACCGATGCACCCACAGCTTCTTGGCGATCTTCTGGACATCGTTGACGACGAGTTTCGTCCCTGCCGCGGTGATCGTGCCGCGGTCGGCGATCTGACCACCGGATTCGGCGTAGAGCGGGCTGCGGTCCAGGATCACCTCGATATCGGTGCCCGCCGGCGCGGTCGGCACCCGGACTCCCTCGGAGATCAGGGCCAGTACATGGGCCTCGGAGGTCAGCTCGTCGAAACCCGTGAACTCCGTATCGCCGCGGTCGACCAGTTCCTTGTACACCGACAGGTCGGCATGCGCGTGCTTGCGGGCGTGGGCGTCCTCCTTCGCCCGCCGCCGCTGTTCGGCCATGAGCGTACGGAACCCGTCCTCATCCACCGACAGACCGGCTTCCGCGGCCATCTCCAGGGTGAGGTCGATCGGGAAGCCGTAGGTGTCGTGCAAGGTGAAGGCGTCGGCGCCGGAGATGGTGCCGGTACCGCCGCGCGAGGCCGACGCCTTTACCTGCTCCGCCGTTTCGTCGAACAGTTTCGAACCCGTGCTCAAGGTCTTGCGGAAGGCCGTCTCCTCGCCGACCGCGACGGTTTCGATCCGCGCGTAGTCGGTGGACAGCTCGGGATACGAGGGTGCCATGAGCTCGCTCACAACCCGCATGAACTCGCTCATCACCGGCTGTTCGGCGCCGAGCAGCCGGGCCGAGCGCACGATCCGGCGCAGCAACCGGCGCAGCACGTAGCCGCGGCCGTCATTGCCGGGGTTGACACCGTCGGCGATCAACATGGCCGAGGTGCGCGCGTGGTCGGCGATCACCCGGAACCGGACATCGTCGGCGTGTTCGACACCGTAGGAGCGACCGGTCAGCTCCTCGGCCTTGTCGATGATGGGGCGCAGCAGATCGGTTTCGTAGACATTGTCGACACCCTGCAGCAGCAGCGCGATGCGCTCGACGCCCATACCGGTATCGATGTTCTTCTTCGGCAGCACGCCCACCGGCGGAAAGCCCAGCTTCGGGCTGTCCTCGCCGCGGATATCCTGCATGAAGACCAGGTTCCAGATCTCCAGGTAGCGGTCCTCATCGGCGACGGGGCCACCGTCGCGGCCGTACTCGGGCCCACGGTCGTAGTAGATCTCCGAACAGGGCCCGCCGGGACCGGGCACGCCCATATCCCAGTAGTTGTCCTTACCGTCGCGGAACTGGATCCGCTCCTCGGGGATACCGGCCACCCGGCGCCAGATCTCGGCGGCCTCGGGATCGTCCTGGTAGGCGGTGACCCAGATCCGCTCCGGATCGAAGCCGTACCCGCCGTCCTCCTGCGAATTGGTGATCAGCTCCCAGGCGAAGCGGATGGCGCCTTCCTTGAAGTAGTCGCCGAACGAGAAATTACCCGCCATCTGGAAGAACGTATTGTGCCGAGTGGTGACGCCGACTTCCTCGATATCACCGGTGCGCACGCATTTCTGCACGCTGGTCGCGCGCGGGAACGGCGGCGTCTGCTGACCGAGGAAATACGGCTTGAACTGCACCATGCCCGCGTTCACGAACAGCAGGTTCGGGTCGTCGAGAATCAGCGATGCACTGGGCACCTCTGTATGCCCGGCACTAACGAAATGGTCCAGGAACCGCCGTCTGATCTCGTGGGTCTGCACGAATATCCAGCCTACCGGTGCCGCGCACCCGAATTATCACCGAGCCGGGTTTCCAGGGCGCAGACCGCGCACGATCCGGCGCAGGGTGCTCACCCGGGGCCCGACCGCCCGCTCGTGACCGTGGTCGGTGGGGTGGTAGTAGTCCACCCCGACGAGTTCGTCCGGCGGGTACTGCTGGGCGAGGACCCCGTCCGGGTCGTCGTGTGGGTAGCGGTAGCCCTGGGCATTGCCGAGCCGCTGGGCGCCCGCGTAGTGACCGTCCCGCAGATGCGGCGGCACCGAGCCCGCCTTCCCGGCCGCCACATCGGCCATGGCCGCGCCGAGGGCCGCGATCACCGCGCCCGATTTCGGCGCGGTGGCCAGATGGATGGTGGCCTGTGCCAGCGCCAGCCGCGCCTCGGGCAACCCGACCAGCTGCACCACCTGGGCCGCAGCGGTCGCCGTCTGCAGCGCGGTCGGGTCGGCCATGCCGATGTCCTCGCTGGCGTGGATCATCAGGCGGCGGGCGATGAAGCGCGGGTCCTCCCCCGCGGTGAGCATGCGGGCCAGGTAGTGCAGCGCCGCGTCCACGTCGGACCCGCGGATGGATTTGATGAACGCGCTGATCACGTCGTAGTGCTGGTCACCGGCTCGGTCGTACCGGACGGCCGCCTTGTCGATACTCGCGGCCACCAGGTCGAGGTCGACCGTGCCGTCCAGCGCGGATTCCGCCGAGGCCTCCAGCGCGGTGAGCGCTCGCCGGGCATCACCTCCGGCGATCCGCACGATGTGGTCGAGTGCCTCGTCGGTCACCGTGTACTGCCCGTCCAGACCGCGCGGATCGGTGAGGGCACGGGCGAGGACGGCCCGGATATCCTCGGCCCCGAGAGAGTGCAGCTGCAGCACCAGCGACCGCGACAGCAGCGGCGCCACCACCGAGAACGACGGATTCTCCGTGGTCGCGCCGACCAGTAGCACGATGCGGTTCTCCACCGCGGCGAGCAGGGCGTCCTGCTGGGTCTTGGAGAAGCGGTGTACCTCGTCGATGAACAGCACGGTCTGCTCGCCCGCGGTGAGCCGCCGGCGCGAGATATCGATGACCGCCCGCACCTCCTTGACCCCGGCGGACAGGGCCGACAGTGCCTCGAACCGGCGGCCGGTGGCCTGCGAGATGAGCGATGCGAGCGTCGTCTTCCCGGTACCGGGCGGCCCGTACAGCAGCACCGAGGCCGCACCCGACCCCTCCACCAGCCGCCGCAGCGGCGAACCGGGCCCCAGCAGATGCCGCTGCCCGACGACCTCGTCGAGCGAGGCGGGCCGCATCCGCACCGCGAGCGGAGCACGCGCCCCACCACCCCCTGCGGCCTCGCCCGCGAAGGCGATATCCGGTGCGCCCGCCCCCACCCCGGGCATATCGAACAGACCCTCACTCATGCCTGCGACGGTACCGCCCACCCCCGACACCGCGTCCGGGCGTAGCCCGAGGAGCCCGCACCGGCTGCCCGCTCATCATGCGAGGTGAGCTTGGTTGCCAAGGTGGGGGTGGACTTGCTCGCCAAGGCGCTGT
>NZ_BDBX01000104.1 GCF_001613205.1 Nocardia sienata NBRC 100364
AAGATGCTCAACACGACTGTGCCGGTGCGGATGCTGTTCGAGGCACCGACGGTGGCGGCATTGGCGGTGCGCGTCGATGCCCATCATGAGGAGGCCACCCGGCTGCCGCTGGAACCGCAACCGCGGCCCAGGCAGGTGCTGCCGACGGGTGAGGTCGTGGAGCGGGTGCCGCTTTCGCTTGCCCAGCAACGCCTCTGGTACATCAACCAGTTCGATCCCACGATCCCGGCCTACAACGTGCCGTTCGTGATCCGTATGCACGGCCGTGTGGACCTGACGGCGCTGCGGGCCGCTCTACACGATGTCATGGCACGCCAGCAGTCGCTGCGGACCATCTACCCCGAATCCGAGGACGGCGGCTACCAGCTGGTGTTGCCGATCGAGGAGCTCGATACGGACACTCCGGTCGAGTCGATCGATGTGCAGGATCTGCCGGCCGCGCTGGCCGAATTCGCGGCCATCGGTTTCGATGTGACCCACGAACTGCCGTTCCGCTGGCGGGTTTACGAGGTTTCGGGTGGTCGCGCCAACGGCAACCCGGAGTACGCCGTCGCCTTCGTGCTGCACCATATCGCCGCCGACGGCTGGTCGATGGGACCGTTGTCGCGCGAATTCGCGGCCGCGTATCTGGCGCGGGCGGCAGGCTCGGTCCCGGAACTGCCACCCCTTCCGGTGCAGTACCTGGACTACAGCATCTGGCAGCGCGAGATGCTCGGTGCGGAATCGGATCCCGAATCCATCGCCGCCCGCCAGATCGCCTTTCACCGGGAACAGCTGGCGGGCCTGCCCGACCAGTTGGGACTGCCCACCGACCGGCCGCGGCCCCCGATGCAGAGTTTCCGCGGCGCTCGGGTTTCGCTCGATATCGATGCCGGGATGCACGCTCGGCTGGACGCCCTGGCCCGGGAACAGGGCGCCACCCTGTTCATGGTGTTGCACGCGTCGCTGGCGGTGCTGCTGGCCCGGCTGTCGGGCAGCACCGATATCGGTGTGGGCACACCGGTCGCCGGTCGCGGTGAGGCCGCCCTCGACGACCTGATCGGTATGTTCGTCAACACCCTCGTGTTGCGCTCTGAGGTGGACGGCGCACAGACGTTCACCGAGTTGCTGGCCGATACCCGTAAACGGGACCTCGCGGCGTTCGCCAACGCGGATGTGCCGTTCGAACGGATCGCGGAACTGGTGAACCCGTCGCGTTCACAGGCCGCGCATCCGCTGGTGCAGGTGATGCTCTCGTTCCAGGAGCTCTCGCACGCTGCCCTGGAGATCCCCGGACTCTCGGTCAGCGCGGCCGAGATCGAACTCGATATCGCCAAATTCGACCTGGTCTGGACAGTCACCGAGAAGCGCGGTACCCACGGTGAGCCGACCGGTATGGATCTGGTGCTCTCCTATGCCACCGATCTGTTCGACGAGTCCACCGTCCGATCGTTCGTGACGCGCTGGCAGCGCCTGCTGTCCGTGATCGTCACCGAGCCGCAGACCCGGCTCGAGCGGATCGAGATCATGGATGATGCCGAGCGTGCCGAGCTCACCACCCGCAGCGGCGGCCCGGCCGAGACACCTCGGACACTGCCGGAGCTACTGAGTGCCGCGGCGCACACCGATCCCGACGGGATCGCGGTGATCGCCGACTACGAGTCCCACACCTACGCCGAACTCGACACCGCGTCCAACCAGCTGGCCCGGGTCCTCATCGAGCGGGGCGCCGGTCCGGAGCTCACGATCGCCCTGGCGCTGAGCCGCTCGTGGCGTTACCAGCTGGTCCTGTGGGCCATCGCCAAATCCGGTGCCGTCCTGGTACCCATCGACCCCACCTATCCGGCCGACCGGATCACCCATATGGTCACCGATTCCGGCGTGGCCCTGGGTATTACCGAAGAAGCCGAACTTCCCGATCTGCCCGAGTTGGCCGGCGGCTGGATCGACCTGGACGATCCGGAATTCGCCGCCGAGATCATGGCCAGTTCGGCGGCGCCGATCACCGACGCCGATCGGCGCGCACCGCTGCGTACCGCGAATACGGCGTACATGATCTACACCTCGGGATCGACCGGTGTACCGAAGGGCGTCGCGGTCACCCACGCGGGTCTGCACAACTTCAGCACCGAACAGGTACAGCGTTTCGGCCTGGACTCGTCCACCCGGGCACTGGCCTTCGCCTCCCCGTCGTTCGACGCCTCGATACTCGAACTGCTGCTGGCCGTCGGCGCCGGCGGCGCCCTGGTCATCGTGCCGCAGATGATGTTCGGCGGTGCGGAACTGGCCGACCTCATCGAGACCACGGGGGTCACCCACGCCTTCCTGACCCCGTCGGTGCTCGCCTCACTCGATCTCGACGCGATGTCGGACGTACGTGTCGTCATCACCGGCGGCGAGGCGGTCCAGCCGGAACTGGCCGCCCGCTGGGCGGCGACCTCGGACCGCTCCCTGTTCAATGCCTACGGCCCCACCGAGGCCACCGTCGCCACCAACATCAGTGAACGCCTGCGCCCCGGCGACCCGGTCACCATCGGTGGTCCGGTGCGCGGTATGCGGGCGTTGGTGCTGGACGGACGGTTGAACCCGGTCCCGGAGGGTGTCACCGGAGAACTGTATGTCGGCGGTATCCAGCTGGCCCGTGGCTACCACGCCCGGCCCGCGCTGACCGCCGGTCGATTCGTCGCCGACCCGTACGGCGAGCCCGGCGCCCGGCTGTACCGCACCGGCGACGTGGTGCGCTGGCGGCGTGACCGGGCCGGCTCGCTGGTCGTGGAATACGTGGGCCGCAATGACTTCCAGGTGAAGGTGCGCGGGTTCCGGATCGAGCTCGGTGAGATCGATTCCGCGCTCACCTCGTACGACACCGTCGACTTCGCGGTCACGGTCGGGCACGAGAATGTCTCCGGCGCGATGTCGCTGGTGTCCTATGTCGTCGCCGCACCCGGAGAGTCGGTCGATACCTCCGAGCTGGCGGCGCACGTCCAGGAGCGGCTACCCGCCTACATGGTGCCCTCGTCGATCATGGTGCTCGACGAGATCCCGCTGACCCCGGCCGGGAAACTGGATCGCCGGGCGCTGCCGGCGCCGCAGTTCCAGTCGCATACCTTCCGGGCCCCGGTCACCCCTATCGAGGAGATCGTGGCCGGGATCTTCGCCGAGGTGCTCGGCGTCGAACGGGTCGGTATCGACGACGATTTCTTCGAGCTGGGCGGTAACTCGCTGATCGCGACCCAGGTCGCCGCGCGGCTCGGCGCCGCGCTCGATACCCGTGTCCCGGTGCGTACCCTGTTCGAGGCCTCGACGGTCATGGCGCTGGCCACGCGGATCGAGTCGCATGTCGGTGAGGGGGCGCGTCAGGCGCTGGTGGCGCGCAGTCGGCAGGAGGAGATTCCGCTGTCGCTGGCGCAGCAGCGGATGTGGTTCCTCAACCGGTACGACACCGAATCGGCGGTCAACAACATCCCGATCGCGATCCGGATGTCCGGTGACCTCGACGTGGCCGCCCTGCAGGTGGCCTTCATCGACGTGATCGACCGGCACGAATCCCTGCGGACCGTGTTCCCGGATACCGGCCGCGCACCCGTCCAGGTGATCCTGGACGCCGCCCAGGTGGTTCCGGATCTGACTCCGTTCCGGATCCGCGAGGACAAGCTGATCGATCATCTGATCGATCTGGCGACGATGGCCTTCGACGTCACCGTCGAGGTGCCGCTGCACGCCCGGCTCTTCGAGATCGACGAGACCGAATACGTCCTCGGTATGGTGGTCCACCACATCTCCGCCGATGGATGGTCGATGGGGCCGTTGGCCCGAGACGTGATGGCCGCTTACGCGGCCCGCATCAGCTGGGAGCCCCCGGCGTGGGTGAACCTTCCGGTGCAATATGCGGACTACGCGTTGTGGCAGCGCGAAGTGCTGGGTTCGGAGGACGATCCGGATTCGCTGATCTCCGGTCAGGTCCGGTACTGGAAACAGGAACTGGCCGGGCTGCCCGACGAACTGGTATTGCCCGCCGACCGGCCGCGACCGGCGGTGTCCTCCTTCCAGGGTGGCGTCCATTCCTTCGTGATCGGCCCGGAGCTCCGGCGCCGGGTGGTAGAACTGGGCCGTCGGCACAATGCTTCGCCGTTCATGGTCGTGCACAGCGCGCTGGCCGTCTTGCTGGCGAGAATGACCGGGGAATCCGATATCGCTGTCGGTACCCCGGTGGCAGGCCGTGGTGACGCCGCGCTGGAGAACCTGGTCGGCATGTTCGTCAACACCCTGGTGCTGCGAACCCGGATCCGCAGCGGGATGACTTTCGCCGAACTGCTGGCCGAGGTCCGCAATACCGATCTGCAGGCGTTCGCGCACGCGGATGTGCCCTTCGAACGTCTGGTGGAGGTGCTGAATCCGGCACGTTCGCAGGCGCGGCATCCGATCTTCCAGGTCGCGTTGTCCTTCGAGAACCTGCCGGACCGCCACTTCGAATTGCCGGACCTTCGGGTGGCTCCGGTCGATTTCGAGACAGGCCTGGAAAAGTTCGATCTCTCGCTCAATCTCCGTGGCATGGGCGAAGATTCCGACGCCGGTATGCTCGCCGAGCTTTCGTACTCCCGAGATCTGTTCGATCACGCGACGGTGGAAGGCTTCGCGGATCGGTTCGCGCGGTTGCTGCGCGAGGTCGTCGAGGCGCCGGGGACCGCTGTCGGTGATCTGGAGATTTTGGCGCCGGTCGAGCGCACCCGGGTGTTGGCGGAGTGGAACGCGACCGCGCATGCGCTGCCGGCCGGACTGTTGCTGGACCGGTTCAACGCGGCTGCTGCCGCGCACCCGGATCGAGTGGCGATCTCGTTCGAGGGGACGAGTCTGTCCTATGGCGAGTTCGCGGGCCGGGTGAACCGGCTCGCGCGTCACCTGATCGCCCAGGGTGTCGGGCCGGAAACCCTTGTCGGGTTGCTGGTTTCCCGGTCGCTGGATCTCGTGGTCGGTATGTATGCGGTGGTCGC
>NZ_BDBX01000105.1 GCF_001613205.1 Nocardia sienata NBRC 100364
GGTCCGCGACCGGAAGCGATACCGCGGCATCGAGCATTGCGGGCGGCGACGCCGGGAAAGCACCCGCCGCCGAACCCGGACAGGCCGCCGACAACGGCCTGCGCACCCCGGGCCGGTCCCGGCGGGCGCGCGCCAGACGGGCCCGGGCCCGACGTCAGCAACGAGAACAGGCCGAGCAGACACAGACAGGATCGGAGCAGCACACGTGACAGAACCGACGCGTATCGAGGTCCGCACCGCACAGCCCTATCCGGTGATCATCGGCCGCGGTCTGCTCGGAGACCTTGTCGAGGTGGTCACCGGGGCGGGCGGTGTACGGACCGTCGCCCTGTTCCATCAGCCGTCGCTGGTCGAGACCGCCGAGGTGGTGCGTACCACGCTGGCCGAGGCCGGCCTCGATGCCCACCGCATCGAGATCCCGGACGCCGAGGCGGGCAAGGAGCTCGCCGTGGCCGGTTTCTGCTGGGAGGTGCTGGGCCGGATCGGCCTCACCCGCAACGACGTGGTGGTGAGCCTCGGTGGTGGCGCGGCCACCGATCTCGCCGGGTTCGTCGCCGCGACCTGGATGCGCGGGGTGAAGATCGTGCACGTACCCACCACGCTGTTGGCCATGGTGGACGCCGCGGTGGGCGGTAAGACCGGTATCAACACCGAAGCCGGGAAGAACCTCGTGGGCTGCTTCCACGAACCGTCCGCGGTGCTGGTCGACCTGGTGACCCTGGAAACGGTGCCGCGCAACGAGATCGTGGCGGGTATGGCGGAGATCATCAAGGCCGGGTTCATCGCCGACCCGGTGATCCTCGACCTGATCGAACAGGACCCACAGGCCGCGCTGGACCCGACCGGTGAGGTGCTGCCGGAGCTCATCGGCCGGGCGGTGGCCGTCAAAGCGGAGGTGGTCGCGGCCGACCTCAAGGAATCCGCACTGCGCGAAATCCTCAATTACGGTCATACGCTGGGCCATGCGATCGAACGCCGGGAGCGCTATCGCTGGCGGCACGGCGCGGCGGTAGCGGTGGGTCTGGTCTTCGCCGCGGAACTGGGCCGGCTGGCCGGCCGGCTCGACGACGCCACCGCCGACCGGCACCGCAGCATCCTGGAGAGCGTCGGACTGCCCACCACCTACGATCCCGACGCCCTGCCACAACTGCTGGAGAGTATGCAGACCGACAAGAAGACCCGCTCCGGCGTATTGCGGTTCGTGGTACTCGACGGACTGGCCAAACCCGGGCGGTTGGAAGGCCCCGACCCCGCCCTGCTCGCCGCCGCCTATTCGGCGGTCGCCGGCTCCGGGTCCACCGGAGGCAGCGCGATCCTGTTGTGAAACCGGCCGACCGACGGTGAGACGAAGCGGGAGCGGGCCGCGAACGCTATGTTCGCGAACCCGGTACCCACGCTCTTTCCGGAGCTCGCCCGGTGCCCGGCGATTGCGCCGGTCCGAGCCCGTCATATTCGTTGCGGGCTGGCGGCCGACAGCATTTCCGGCCGGACCGGGCTCGTCGGACCGTCAGGCGGGTGAACCGAGCGCGGGTGTGACACCACCCGCCGACCGTTCGTTGTCGCGGCTGCCCAGCCGCCGTCCGACAGCCACCCCGACGAGACCGGGCACGAAGACCAGCAGAACGATGAACGCCGACGCGGCGGTGGCCTCGAACAGCAGGCCGCCGTCGCCGAGGTCGACCTTCGGCAGGAAATCCAGCAGCCAGGAAACCAGCCCGCTGCCCACACCGGCGACCACCGCGGTCTGCAGCCACCGGATCGTCAGATCCGTGCCCTGCTCGGGATTCGGGTGCTCATGACGGTCGGCCCGGCCGTCGCGCACGCCCCAGGCCACCGCGGCACCGATCAGCACCACCAGGCACAGCAGCCGCAACCACACCCCGTAGGTCGGTATGTAGCCCATCGCGAACCCGAGAAGCACCCGCAGGACGACGGCCAGTCCACCGAGCGCCACTGCCCGCAACAACCACGCAGTCATGCCGATCACCATAACGCCCCCGCGCACCGGACTAGAACCCGTTACAGATATTCGCCGGGATCCGGTGCGCTACCGGCACCGTCACCCGAGGTCGGCGAGCGCGGCGGCCATCGCCTCCCGGGGCGCCGGGCGGCCGGTGAACTGTTCGACCTGACCGTAGGCCTGTTCGAGCAGCATCTGCAGACCGCCGATCACCGTGTGCCCGGCGGCGGTGACCGCTTCGGCCAGCGGTGTCGGCCACGGGTTGTACAGCGCGTCGAGCACCACGGGAGCCGCGGCAACCGATCCGGCGACCGCCGCGGCCGCCGTGTACGGCACAGTGCTCACCACGGCGCCTGCCCTGCCGCAGACGCCGGTCAGCTCCGGCGCGTCGAATCCGATCACCCGGACGGCCGCGCCGAGCCGCTCGGCGAGTTCGCGCGCACTCGCCGCGCGGCCCGCGTCGCGGGCGACGATGGTGATGGTCGCGGCCCCGAGTTCGGCCAGCGCCAGCAGCGCGGGACGGGCGGTGCCGCCGGCCCCGAGCACCACCGCCTCGGACAGCTGCCGGACCCCGCCGCCCCGCAGTGCGCCCAGTACCCCGTCCACATCGGTGCAATCGGCGCGCCAGCCGGTCGCCGTCCGCACCAGGGTGTTGGCCGAACCGACGAGTACCGCGCGTTCGGTGCGCACCTGCGCGTACGCGAGGGCCGCTTCCTTGCCCGGCATGGTCACCGACAGTCCGGCCCATTCCGGGCCGAGCCCGTCGACCAGGCCGGGCAGCCGGTCGGCGGTGCATTCGATCCGCTCATAGGTCCAGTCCAGGCCCAGCGCACGGTAGGCCGCCAGGTGCAGCTGCGGAGACTTCGAATGGGTGATGGGGCTGCCGAGCACAGCGGCACGGCGCGGGCCCGCCGGTTCAGCGCCCACTGTCCAGGATCCCGCTCTCCAGCGCCAATTCGATGTTCTGCAGATGTTCGGAATAGCTCTCGGTGAACAGCGTCGTGCCCTGTTTGTCTACCGTCACGAAGTACAGCCAGGTCCCGGGCTCGGGTTCCTCCATGGCCTCCAACGCCGCGATCGACGGTGAGGAGATCGGGGTCGCGGGCAACCCGGCCATGGCGTAGGTGTTCCACGGGGTGGTCTGCCCGCGGTCGGCGTCGGTCGTCGCCACCTCGGTTTTGTCGAGCGCGTAGTTGACGGTGGAATCGAACTGCAGCGGCTGGTCGATCTCCAGCCGGTTCACGATCACCCGGGCCACCTTGCTCATATCCTGCGGCAGCGCTTCACGTTCCACGAGGGAGGCACCGATCAGGGTTTCGTACGGACTGAGCCCGTTGATCCGGCCGGATTCCAGCAAGCCGGTGGACTCGTAGCTGCGGGCGCTCTCGGTCACCAGTTGCCGCAGAATGTCCTGCGCGGAGCCGCTCGGATCGAAATCCCAGCTACCGGCGGCGATCAGGCCCTCGAGCTGGCGGGCGCGGTCGGGCACCGTCCGGACCGACTCCACGGCCCATTCCGGGACGCCGAGCGCGGCCAGATCCGTGGTGGCGCCGGCCTGTTCCAGTTCTTCGTAGGTGACACAGCGACGTTCGGGTTCGGCACCCACGCAGCTGGCGGCGGCGATCTTGGTGTAGATGCCCTCCTTGCGCGCGCCGGTGTTGACGTCGTGCTGATCGTGCAGCTGCCGGCCTTCGGAGACAACGACATTGCCGACTCGCGATCCGGGCGCGACAAGCGCCGCGACCGCGTCCGCGGCCGGACTGTGCACCGGGATCGCGTAGTAGCCGGGCTGTACCGAGTTCATTCCCTCGTCCTGCACGGCGGCCTCGTAGAAAGCGGCGGAACTGGCGACGATTCCCGCCTCCGCCATCGTCGAGGCGATCTCGGTGGCGGTATCGCCGGATTTCACTTGAACCACCACCGGCGCACCGGCGGGACCGGCGAAATCCTCGGCCGGGGTGTAGCGATTGACCAGCTTGTACACCCCCGCCCCGACGATCAGCACCAACAGGACCCCGGCGGCCACCCAGATCAGCCGACGGCGGCCGCCCTCTTGTTTGCGGGCGGCCTTCCGGGCCGCGGCCCG
>NZ_BDBX01000106.1 GCF_001613205.1 Nocardia sienata NBRC 100364
CTGCTGCTGGGCGACCCGCTGCAAACCGGCATGGATCTCGGCATCGATGGCGACCTCGACCCGGCTACCCGCGAACGACTGCACCGCCGGACGCGGCCGGTCCATCGGCAGATCCAGCTGATCCGGCACACCCGCCAGCGCCGACCGCCAGTAACCGACCTGCTGCGCCGCGATCGATCCCGGATCGGCTTCGTCACCGAGCAACTCCCGCTGCCAGATGCTGTAATCCGCGTACTGCACCGGCAACGGAGCCCAACCCGGGGCCTCACCGGACACCCGCGCCGCATAGGCGGTCATCAGGTCCCGGGTCAGCGGGCCCACCGACGAACCGTCACCGGCGATGTGATGGATCACCATCGCCAGCACGAACTCGTCGGCCGTGCCGTCGACCTGGAACAGCGCCACCCGCAACGGCACCTCGGCCGTCACATCGAAACCGGCCGACATCAGCTCGCCGACCCGAGCCACCACATCATCGGTGGACGAGACAGCGAGACCCCCGGCGATAGCCTCCGCGGCCGGCAGGACCTCCTGATACGGCACCCCGTCCGGGCCCGCCGGGTAGCGGGTCCGCAAGGTCTCGTGCCGTTCCAGCAGATCGGTGACCGCCTGCCGCAGCGCGTCCACATCCAGCGCACCGGACAGCCGGATAGCCAGCGGGAAATTGTAGGCCACCGACTCCTGGTCGAACCGGTTCAGGAACCACATCCGCTGCTGAGCCAGCGACAACGGCACGAGCTCCGGGCGCGACCGGGCCACCAGAGCGCTACGCCCACCCGATCCCGCGTGCTGCTCCACCCGTACAGCCAGACCGGCCACCGTGGACGCCTCGAACAGGGCCCGCACCGGCACCGTGGTGTTCAGCGCCTTACCCAGGCGCGCGGCGACCTGTGTCGCGACCAGTGAGTTACCGCCGAGGGCGAAGAAATCGTCGTCCGCGCCCACCCGGTCCACACCGAGTACCCCGGCGTAGACACCGGCCACGATCTCCTCGATCGGGGTCGACGGCGCCCGGAACTCCCGCGTCTCCAGCACCGGCTCCGGCAGCGCTTTGCGATCGATTTTCCCGTTGACGTTCAACGGCAGTGCATCGAGTTCCACGAACACCGACGGCACCATGTACGACGGCAACCGCTGCCCGAGTTCGGACTGAATACGCGCCGTATCCACACCGGAATCGCCACTGGGCACCACATACCCGACCAGCCGGTCTCCGGTCCGCGGATCCGAGGAGACCAGCGCCGCGGCCTGCGCCACCTCGTCCAGCGCCAGCAGCGCCGCCTCGATCTCGCCGAGCTCGATCCGGAAACCGCGGATCTTGACCTGGAAATCGGAGCGGCCCAGGTAATCCAGCTCACCGGCCGCCGTCCAGCGAGCCACGTCGCCGGTCCGGTACATCCGCTGCCCCGCGACGAACGGATCCGCTACGAACCGGTCCGCACTCAGATCCGGGCGTCCGAAATACCCGACAGCCAACTGGACACCGGCGAGATACAACTCGCCCGCGACACCGTCGGGCACCGGCTGCAAACGCGAATCCAGCACGTACACGCGCGAATTCCATTGCGGCACACCGATCGGCACCGAAGCCTGATCGGCCTCGGTCACCCGATGCGTGGTGATCGATACGGCCGCCTCGGTCGGACCGTACAGGTTGAACAACTCGGCGCCCGAAGAACGGGTGACCATCTTCCGTGCGGTCGTCACCGGCAGCGCCTCACCGATGGCGAGCACCTGCCGCACCGACTCCGGCAACCCGGTGCCGGTGTTCAGCAACGCGTCCAGCATCGACGGGACGACTGTCAAAGTGGTCACCTGTGCACGGGCCATCAGCTCGTTCAGGTACGACGGATCCCGATGCCCACCGGCTTCGGCGATCACCATCCGGCCACCGGACACCGCCGCCAGCCAGAACTCCCACACCGACGCATCGAAGGTCGCCGCGGTTTTCAACAACACCGCGTCCGTGGCGGTCAAGCCGAATTCGGCGGTGATGTAACGCAACTGGTTCACGACCGCCACATGCGGAACCGCCACACCCTTCGGGCGGCCGGTCGAACCGGACGTGAAGATCACATACGCCGTATTCGACGACCGCAGCGGCGCCAGGCGTTCGGCATCGGTCACCGGCGACGCGTCGAAAGCATCGAGATCGAGGGTGTCCACGGCCAGCGACCGAACACCGGCGCCACCGATACGGCTATCGCCATCGGCGCTGCCGGTCAGCACACACACCGGTGCCGCGGTGTCGAGGATGTAACCGGTTCGCTCGGCGGGCTGGTCCGGATCCACCGGGACATACGCGCCACCGGCAGCGGCGACCGCGTACATCGCGACCACCAGATCCACCGAGCGTCGCAACCCCAGCACGACCCGATCCTCGGGTCCCACACCGGCAGAAATCAGGTA
The DNA here is from genome assembly GCF_001613205.1 of Nocardia sienata NBRC 100364. GTDB lineage: Bacteria > Actinomycetota > Actinomycetes > Mycobacteriales > Mycobacteriaceae > Nocardia > Nocardia sienata. The sequence goes on from NZ_BDBX01000106.1 coordinate 2,410, forward strand.
CCGGGCCAGCCGGTTGACCCGGGCAGCCAACTCCGCATACGTGACCGGTGAACCGTCGGCGGCCACCAGCGCGACCGCGTCGGGCGTGGCCGCGACCGTCGCATCCAGAAGCGACGCCAGGGTCGATGCCGGATCCAGCTCCCGATCGGTGTCGTTACGCGCCGCCAGCGCCGCGCGTTCGGCCGGGGCCAGGATCTCCAGCTGTCCGACCGCGGTATCCGGTGCGGCGACGATCTCACCCAGCAAGCGGGCGAACCGGTCGGCGAATTCCTGTGCGGTGGCGTGGTCGAACAGATCGGTGGCGTAGGTCAGGTGGCCTCGTACACCCTTCGGCGCACCCTCGCGGTCGTACTCGTCCGCGACAATCAGATGCAGGTCGAACTGGGAGATCCCGGTGTCGACATCCATCCCCGCGACCGACAGGCCCGGCAGTTCCAGCACGGACTGGGCCAGGTTCTGGAACGAGAAACCGACCTGGAACAACGGGTGCCGTGCCGTGGACCGCGCCGGGTTG
>NZ_BDBX01000107.1 GCF_001613205.1 Nocardia sienata NBRC 100364
CCTCACGCTGCCGCGACAAAAGATCCGCGAACGACTCACTCCGATCCAGCTGCGTCCGGAACACCAGCGTGTTCACGAACATACCGATCAGATCGTCGAGGGCCTGCTCACCCCGACCCGCCACCGGGGTACCGATGGTGATGTCGTCTGTTCCGGACAGCCGCGACAGCAGCACCGCCAGTGCGGAGTGCACGACCATGAACAGGGTCGCGTTCTGCTGCCGGGCGACCCGCTGCAAACCGGCATGGATCTCGGCGTCGATGGCGACCTCGACCCGGCCACCGGTGAACGACTGCGCGGCCGGACGCGGCCGATCCGACGGAAGATCCAACTGGTCGGGGATCCCGGCCAGCGTCGACTGCCAGTACCCGACCTGCTGTGCCGCCAGCGACTCCGGATCGCTTTCGTCACCGAGCAGTTCGCGCTGCCAGATGCTGTAGTCGGCGTATTGCACGGGCAACGGCGCCCACCGGGGCACCTCACCCGCGACCCGAGCGGCGTAAGCGGTCATCAGGTCCCGGGTCAAGGGCCCCGCCGACGAACCGTCGCCGGCGATGTGGTGGACCACCATCGCCAGGACGAACTCACCGGAGACAGCCTCACCCGTGGCCGGCGCCCCGGCATCGCCGGTCCCGCCCACCTCGAACAACGCCATCCGCAACGGCACATCGGCCGTGACATCGAAGGTGGCCGACGCCAGCTCCGTCACCGCCGCCACCACGTCACCGGCGGCCACCGCGCGCAACTGGAGTCGCGGCGTCGCGTCCGCGGCCGGCAGCACCACCTGCACCGGACCCGACTCGGTCTCCGGATACACCGTCCGCAAAACCTCGTGCCGGCCCACCACATCGGCAACAGCCGCGCCCAACGCGGCGACATCGAGATCGCCCGACAACCGAATCGCCATCGGCAGTTGTAGGCCGCCGACGCCTGATCGAACCGGTTCAGGAACCACATCCGCTGCTGCGCCAACGACAACGGCACCCGCTCCGGACGTTCCCGCGGCGACAACACCGGCAAGTTGTCCCGGCCACCAGCGGATTCCGCCGCAGCGGCCAACGCCGCCACAGTGGAC
>NZ_BDBX01000108.1 GCF_001613205.1 Nocardia sienata NBRC 100364
CTCCGGCGCCGCCGTGGATGTCACGGCGCTGACCGGGTACGTCGCCGAGCGGCTGCCCGACTACATGGTGCCGGCGGCCGTCATGGTCATCGACCGGATCCCGCTGACCCCCGCCGGGAAGCTGGACCGCAAGGCGCTGCCCGAACCGGTGTTCCAGGCACGGACCGCTTTCCGCGGGCCGCGCACACCGGTCGAGCAGATCATCGCCGAGGTCTTCGCCGAGGTCTTGGGCGTGGACCGGGTGGGTGTGGACGATTCGTTCTTCGCTCTGGGCGGCGACAGCATCGTGTCCATCCAGTTGGTGTCGCGCGCCAAGTCCCGCGGCGTGGTCTTCAGCCCGCGGCACGTCTTCGAACAGCGAACAGTGGCCGGGCTGGCCGCTGTCGCCGAGGCCGCGGACGCCGACAATGTGACGCGTACGCTCGTCGAAATGCCGGGCGGTGGTGTCGGCACCATGCCGCTGACGCCGATCGTGCGGTTCATGGCCGAACGGCCCGGTTCCTTCGGGCGTTTCCACCAACTCATCACCCTGGACCTCCCGATCGGTATCGACCGGGAAACCATTGCCGCCGTGGTGGGCCCGGTGATCGACCGGCACGATATGTTGCGGTCGCGGCTGTACTCCGCCGACGGCGACTGGATCGTGGAAACCGGCGAGCCGGGCAGTGTCGACGTGGACGCGCTGATCGACCACACCGTGTTCGACGCCACCGTCACCGGTGCCGAACTGTCCGAGATCGCCACGGCCGCAACCGATGCCGCGCTGGACCGGCTCGACCCCGCGCGCGGTGCGGTGGTCCGCTTCGTCTGGCTGGAACCCGATACCGCCGAGCGGCCCGGCCACCTGGTGGTCATCGTGCACCACCTCGCGGTCGACGGCGTGTCGTGGCGTGTCCTGGTGCCCGACCTCGTGTTGTCCGCCGTTGCGCGCAGCGCCGGCCGGCTCCCCGAACTGCCCGCGCCGGTCACCTCCATGCGGACCTGGGCGCATGCGCTCGAGCAGAACGCCCACAGCGCCGAGCGGCTCGCGGAACTCGAGTACTGGCGGACCGTGGCCGGTACCGCCGATCCGCTGCTCACCGAGCGCCGGATGGATCCCACGGTGGATACCGCCGGAGTCGTCGCGGTTCACGCGGTGCAGGTATCGCCGGAGGTCACCCAGACCCTGCTCACCACCGTGCCGGCGCTGTTCCACGGCGGTGTGAACGACGGTCTACTCACCGCGCTCGTCCTGGCGACCGCCGCCTGGCGGACGCGGCGGGTGCCCGGGGTGGCGCCGGACGACCCGCTGCTGATCCGGCTCGAGGGTCACGGCCGTGAGGAAGAGATCGTGCCCGGGGCCGATCTGTCCCGCACGGTGGGCTGGTTCACCGCGCTCTTCCCGGTCCGGTTCGAGCCGGCCGGTATCGATATCGAGGCCGCCCTGGCCGGTGAACCGGAACTGGGCACCGCGCTCAAGCGCGTCAAGGAGCAATTGCTCGCGGTCCCGGACAAGGGCGTCGGTTACGGCCTGCTGCGGTACATGAACTCCGATACCGCCGCCGAGTTCCCGCGGGATATGCCGGGCCAGGTGAACTTCAACTATCTGGGCCGCGTCGGCGCCGGCGAGATCGGCGAAGAGATGCACGGCTTCGGCTGGCTCCCGGCGGCCGATCTGGCCGTGGACGTCGGTTACGACGCGGATATGCCGGCCATGGCGCTGCTGGACATCAACGCTGTCGTGGTCGGCGACACCCTGACCGCGCGCATCGGCTATCCGTCCACACTGCTGTCGCCGGACGAGGCCCGCGAATTCGGGGATCTGTGGGTGCGGGCGCTGGAAGCCGTGGCGCGCCATGCCGATTCCGCGGACGCGGGCGGCCATACGCCGTCGGACTTCCCGCTGGTCGAGGTATCGCAGCCGGCTATCGAGGGGATCGAGCAACGGTTCCCGGGCCAGGTCGCCGATATGTGGCCGCTGTCCTCGTTGCAGGCCGGCATGCTGTTCCACGCGCAGCTCGCCGCCACTTCGGTGGATGTGTATACCGCGCAGGCAGTGCTCACTCTCACCGGCCGGGTGGACGCCGAACGGCTCCGGGCTGCCGCACAGGCCCTGGTGGACCGCTACGAGAACCTGCGCACGGTGTTCGTCACCGACCGTGCGGGCAACTCGGTGCAGGTCGTCCTCGACGAGGTGCCGGTCGACTGGACCGAGCACGACCGCAGCGCTACCGGCACGGCCGCCGACCTCGTCGACGCCGACCGGCTGCGGCGCTTCGATCTCGCCGAACCACGGCTGATCAGGTTCACCCTGATCAAGACCGGAGCCGACACCTGGCAGTTCGTGGTGTCCAACCACCACATCGTGCTCGACGGCTGGTCCATGCCGCTGCTCATGCAGGATCTGCTCACGCTGTACGCGGTACGGGCCGACGGCACCGCACTGCCCGCGGCCCGCTCCTACCGGCACTTCCTGGACTGGGTCGGCCGGCAGGATCACCCGGCGTCGCTGGCGGTGTGGGCCGAAGCGCTGGCGGGGGTCGGCGAGCCGACCCTGCTCAGCCGGCCGGAAACCGGGGGCGGCGATTCCGCGCACGAGATCGAGGCCCTGTCCGGCGAATACACGTTCGAGCTGGACACCGCGGCGACGGCGCGGATCACCGCGCTGGCCGCCGAACTCGGTATCACCGCCAACACGGTGCTGCAGGTGGCGTGGGCGGTAGTGCTGGGCCGGATCACCGGTCGCGACGATGTGCTGTTCGGCGCCACCGTCTCCGGTCGCCCACCGCAGCTGTCCGGGGTGGAGACCATGGTCGGGTTGTTCATCAACACCGTCCCGGTGCGGGTGCGGTTCGATCAGGACGAAGCCGCGCGCGAACTGCTCACCCGGACCCAGGGCGAGCAGGCCGATCTGCTGGATCACCACTATGTGGGTCTGGCGGATATCCAGGGCGCGGCCGGACTGGCGACGTTGTTCGACACCCTGCTGGTGTTCGAGTCGTATCCGGTGGACGCCGAGGGTATCCAGGCGCAGGCCACCGATATCGACGGAATGGCGGTGACCGGATTGAGCGCGGTCGACGCCACCCACTATCCGCTGAGCCTGATCGCCTCGCTGGGCAGCACGCTGCGGATCCGGGCCGGCTATCAGCAGGACATGTTCGACGAAGCCGATGTGCGCCGGATCGCCGACCGGCTGGTGCGGGTGCTCGCCGCCCTCACCGACGCCCCCGACCGGCCGATCGGTGAAATCGAACTGCTGGACACCGGCGAACGCGACCGGGTGCTGCGCGTGTGGAACGACACCGCGCACACCGTCGATACCGCCGCGACGCTGGCCTCGATGTTCTACGCGCAGAGTGTCCGCACCCCGGACGCACCCGCCCTGACCTTCGGCACGGAGACCCTCTCCTACGCCGATTTCGCGGCACGGGTGAATCTGCTCGCGCGGTGGCTGATCGACCGTGGGGTGGGTCCGGAGTCGTATGTGGCCCTGGGTATGCGGCGTTCGATCGATCTGGTGGTCGGTATGTACGCGGTCACCGTGGCCGGTGGCGCCTATGTACCGCTGGACCCGGATCATCCGGCCGAGCGCACCGAGTACATCCTGGCCACCGCCGATCCGATCTGCGTGCTCACCTCCGGCGACGATCTGCCGATCGATACCGCTCAGGTGCGGATCGACCGGTTGGATCTGAGCGCGTACACGGATACGCCGCTGACCGATGCCGATCGTCGCGCGCG
>NZ_BDBX01000109.1 GCF_001613205.1 Nocardia sienata NBRC 100364
GGGGGTGAGTAGTTCCAGCCGCGCGAGCGGCAGGTCGATATCGGTGGTGAGGGTGTGCAGGATGTGGGTGAGGCGGGTCAGCAGGGAGTCGATGAGGGTGGGGTCGAACAGGTCGGGAAGGTATTTCAACGCCAGGTGCAACCGGGTGTGCCCGGAAGCGGCCAGGGTCAGGGGGTAGTGGGTGGCGTCGTGGCCGTCGAGGCCGGTGACCTCGATACCGGCCCGGTCCCCGGCCTCGGTCACGGCGGCGTGTTCGACGGGGTAGGACTCGAACACCGTCAACGTGTCGAAGCGGGCGCCGGGCCCGGCGGCCTGCTGGATGTCGGTCAATCCGAGGTAGTGGTGGTCCAGCAGCCCGGCCTGCTCGGCCTGGACCCGGGTCAGTAATCGGGTGAGGGTTTCGCGGTGATCGAGGGTGACCCGCACCGGCACGGTGTTGATGAACAACCCGATCATGTCCTCGATCCCGTGGACTTGGGCCGGCCGCCCGGAAACGACACCCCCGAACACCACATCCTCCCGGCCGGTCCACATCGCGACCACCACACCCCAGGCGACCTGGATCATCGTGTTCACCGTCACCCCGAGCTCGCGGGCCACCCGGGCCAGCCCGCGGGTGTGGTCCTCGCTCAGATCCATCGCCGTCTCGTGCGGGAACCCCGACAGTTGCCGGCCCCGCCCCGCCCGGGCCAGCAGGGTCGGTTCCTCGGTCCCGGCCAGCGCCTGTGCCCACACCCGCCGGGAGGTTTCCACATCCTGGGCGGCCAGCCAGGCCAGATACCGCCGGTAGGAAAACACCCGCGGCAACACCACCCCGTCACCGCCACCACCGGTCCCACCCCCGGTCCCACCGGCGGTCTCACCGGCGGTCTCACCGGCGGTCCCACCACCGGCGGTCTCACCGGTGGTGGCGTACAACAGCAGCAGTTCCCGGATCAGTAGCGGGGTCGACCAGCCGTCGAGCAGGATGTGGTGGTTGGTCAACACCAGCCGGTAGTCCTGGGCACCCAGCATGATCAGCATCAACCGCAGCAACGGCGGATCGGCCATATCGAAGGAGGCCGCCCGATCGGCACGCAGCAGTCGCTCCACCGCTGCCCCCCGGGCGGGTTCCTCGACCCCGCTCAGATCCACCACCCGGACCGGAACCTCCACCCCACCGGTCACGACCTGCACAAACATGACGTCGGTGTCCCGGCCGGATCCCTTCCCCGAGCCCGGGTTCCGGCCGAACCCTGCTCCCGGGTCCGGGTCCCGGCCGAACCCTGCCGCCGGGTCGGGGTTCGGGAGGAATGCTGTCCCGAGGTTGGGGTGGCGTTGCAGTAGCGCGGTGGCGGCGGTTCGTAGCCGGTCGGGTTGTACTACCCCTCGCAGGTGCAGGACCAGTTGGACCAGGTAGGCGTCCACCGATTCCTCGGCCAGTAACGCATGGAACAGCAACCCGGTCTGTAACGGTGCCAGTGGCCATACCTCGGTCACGGTGGGGAACCGGTGTTCGAGTGTTTCGATACCGGTTTGGCTCAGCTCGAGCAGTGCCAGGTCCGAGGGGGTCAATCCCCCGGCGCCGGGAGTGGTGGCGTGTGTGGCCAGCGCGGTCAATGCCGTGGTCCACCACCGGGCCAGGTCTTCGACCTGTCCGGGGGTCAACACCGCCGTGGGGAACGACAACCCCGCCCGCAGTATCGGCCCGTCGGCGGTGTCGGTGACCACGGCATTGATATCCACGGCCACGTCCGCGGCCAGGTCCCGGCC
>NZ_BDBX01000110.1 GCF_001613205.1 Nocardia sienata NBRC 100364
TCGTGGTGGTGCCATCGGGTGACCGCGAGCGCCAGCGCGGTCAGCAACCCGTCCTCGACACTGCCGTGGAACCTGTGTGGCACCGTGGTCAGCAGTGTCTCGGTGATCCCGGCCGGTACCTGTATCACGACCGTGTCGACCGTCGTGCCGGCATCGATTCGTGGGTCGGCCCGCCGTGTCCCCAGCACCGGGTCGGGCCCGGCCAGCATGGCCTGCCACAACGGCAGTTCCCCCACCCGTTCGCGGGTGCGCGCGGCCTGGACCAACCCGGATGCCCACCGCCGCATCGACGTACCCACCACCGCCGGCGGCGGCTCGGTACCGGTGGCGATCCCCGCCCACACCGCGGCCAGGTCCGGCAGCAGTATCCGCCACGACACTCCATCGATCGCCACATGATGCGCCACCACCAGCAACCGGCCGGCCACCCCGGTACCGGGGTCGAACCACACCAGCTGCAACACCACCCCCGCCACCGGATCCAACCGGCCCACCGCGGCCTCGGACTCCGCGGCCAGTACCGCCGCGAACTCCGGTCCGTCCACCCCCGCCACCGGCACCCGCCGGATCAACCCCGCCACCGGCACCGACCCCACCGGACCGGCCACCAACCTCCACCCACCCGACCCCACACCACCACCAACACCACCA
>NZ_BDBX01000111.1 GCF_001613205.1 Nocardia sienata NBRC 100364
CCGTGCGTGTCAGGGTGTGCTCGTCGATCCCGGCCGGTAACGACAGCAGCATCGTCTGCGAGAGCCGGTCGATACCGGTGTCGTGATCGAGTAGCCAGGCCACGATCGGTGTCACCGCGATTTCACCGGTCCCGCCGCCGGGCAGTTCCGCCAGGCCGGTCCCCGCCCCGCCGCTGGTGACCGCGACCTCCGCCAGGCCCGCCACGGTTTTGCGTTCGAAGACATCCCGTGGAGAGATCATCACTCCGGCGGCCTTGGCCCGCGCTACCAGCTGGATCGACATGATGCTGTCGCCACCGAGCCCGAAGAACGAGTCCTGGGCTCCCACCGAGTCCACTCCCAGCACCTGTGCGAACAACTCCGCGAGCACCACTTCCACCGGGGTCGCCGGTGCCCGGCCCGACCCGGCCGCCACCCCGTAGTCCGGGGCCGGTAACGCTGTGCGGTCCAGTTTCCCGTTCACCGTCAACGGCAACCGGTCCAGCACCACCACCGCCGCGGGCACCATGTACTCCGGCAACCGCCTCAGCGGCGAACCCCAACACCGTCGCGGTATCGAGCTCCATCCCCGCCGTCGGCACCACATACCCGACCAACCGCCGCCCCCCGCTAGCATCACGAACCACCACCGCCTGCGCGATCGACTCGTACCGCAGCAGCACCGACTCGATCTCGCCGAGTTCGATGCGGAAGCCACGTACTTTCACCTGGGAATCGTTACGGCCCAGATACTCCAGCTGCCTGTCCGCGGTCCACCGCACCACGTCCCCGGTCCGATACATCCGCCTGCCCGTCCC
>NZ_BDBX01000112.1 GCF_001613205.1 Nocardia sienata NBRC 100364
GGTGTCGTGGTGTCGTTCCAGGTCTGTAGGAGTTGTTCCCGCTCGCCGGGGACCAGGATGTCGAACCGATCGATACGTAGTTCCGGGTCGGCTACTACTGTTTCGAGCAGCCGCACGTACCGGGCCGCGATCTGTTCGACCGTGCCGGGGTCGAACAGATCGCTGGCGTACTCGATCGATCCCTGCACGCCTTGTGGCTCACCGTGGAGGGTAGGTAGCTCGGTCAGGCTGAAGAACAGATCGAACTTCGCCGTGCCTGTCGCGGCGGGTTCGGGGCTCAGTTGCAGTCCGGGGAAGTCCACGTCCGGGAAAGGATTGTTCTGCAACGCGAACATCACTTGGAACAGTGGCTGGTAGGCGGTCGAGCGAGTGGGGTTGAGCAACTCCACCAACCGTTCGAACGGCGCATCCTGATTCTCATACGCCGCCAACGCCTTCTCCCGCACCCGGGCGACGACCTCGCCGAAACGTGGATTCTGCGACGTATCGACCCGCAACACCCACGTGTTGACGAAGAACCCGACCAGATCCGTCAACGCCTCGTCGGTGCGGCCCGCGATCGGGCCCCCGATCGGGATATCGTCGCCGGCGCCGAGCTTGTGCAACAACACCGCCAACGCCGACTGCAACACCATCGACACCGTCGCCCCGAGTTCACGTGCGAGTTGCTCCGCCCCCACCAGCACACGCGGTGTGAGAGTGAACGCCACCTCCGCACCGCGGTAACTGGCCACCGCCGGCCGTCGGCGATCGGTCGGCAACCGTAGTTGTTCCGGCGCCCCGTCCAACTCCTGACGCCAATACCCGAACTGGGCAGCCAGCACACTGTCGGGATCCTCTTCCGACCCCAGCCACTCCCGCTGCCACAGGGTGTAATCGGCGTATTGCACCGGCAACGGCGTCCACCCCGGCTCCGTCCCGGCCGACCGTGCCGCGTACGCGCACGCCACGTCCCGCGCCAACGGCGCTATCGACGCCCCGTCCCCGGCGATATGGTGGATCACCAGCACCAGGACATGCTCTTCAGCAGCACACCGCAAAATCCGGGCCCGTACCGGGGCCTGGGCCGACAGGTCGAACCGATAGCCCGCCACCGCCGCCACCGCCGCTGCCCGCTCCGACTCGGTCACCGCGACCACCTCGCCGACCAGCTCATCGACCGGCACCGCCTCGACCGGCAGGACCTGCTGGAACGGCACCCCCTCGTCCTCGACGAAGATCGTGCGCAGGCTCTCGTGCCGGGCCACCACATCCACGATCGCCGCCCGCAACGCAGCCACATCCAACACACCACGCAACCGCACCGCCAACGGAATGTTGTATGTCGCCGACGCGCCCTCGTACCGGTGAATGAACCACAACCGACGCTGCGCATACGACAGCGGCAACCGCTGCGGACGCTCCCGCACCACCAACGGCGCCCGCACCACACCCTGCTCCCACAGGCGCGGCGCCAGCCCCGCCACCGTCGGGGACTCGAAGACCACCCGGATCGGTACCTCCACCCCCAACACCGACCGGATCCGGCTCACCAACCGCGTCGCGGTCAGCGAATCACCACCCCGATCGAAGAAGTCGTCGTCGGCCCCCACCCGGGTGACCTCGAGGACCTCGGCGAACACCGCCGCTACCGCTTCTTCGGTCGGTGTCGACGGTGCCCGATACGCCCCACCGCTGTAGTCGGGGGCCGGTAACGCTGTGCGGTCCAGTTTCCCGTTCACCGTCAACGGCAACCGGTCCAGCACCACCACCGCCGCGGGCACCATGTACTCCGGCAACCGCTCGGCAGCGAAACCCCGCAGTTCCGCCGCCACATCGACATCACCGGATTCCCCATCGATGCTGGTATCGGTGTCGAGCACCACATATCCCACCAACTGTCTACTGGATGCCAGTTCATCGGGCTCGGCCGCGGCGATATCTCGGGTGATCACTACCGCCTGCGCCACCGCCGGATGCAACACCAGCACCGACTCGATCTCACCGAGCTCGACCCGGAATCCTCGCACCTTCACCTGGAAATCGCTGCGCCCCAGGTACTCCAACTGCCCGTCCACCTGCCACCGAGCTCTGTCGCCGGTACGGTACATCCGCTCACCCGCGGCACCGTAGGGATCCGCGACGAACCGGGTGGCCGTCAACCCCGCCCGACCCAGATAGCCGCGAGTCAGTTGCGCGCCCGAGACGTACATCTCGCCCTCGACCCCCGGCGGCACTGGACGCAAAAAGGCATCGAGTACCACTACACGCAGCCCGGCAATGCCCCGGCCGATCACACTCGCCGAGGCCGAGGAAGCCAGTTCCCGATCCAGTGGCAAACAGGTCACATGCACAGTGGACTCGGTGATGCCGTACATGTTGACCAGCATCGGACCGGTTTCGTCGAATCGCGCGTACCAACGCTGCAGTCGGCCGAGATCGAGAGCCTCTCCACCGAAGATCACATATCGCAGCGACAGTTCCCGCTCGCTCTCGCTGTCCGTCTCGACCAATTCGGCCTCGGCCAGCTGGTAGAACGCGGTCGGTGTTTGGCTGAGCACGGTCACCCGCTCCCGCCGCAGCAACTCGAGGAATTTTTCGGGCGACCGCGCCGTGAAGTAGTCGACGATCACGAGCGTGCCGCCGTACAGCAGCGCACCCCACAACTCCCATACCGAGAAATCGAACGCGTACGAATGGAACATCGTCCACACGTCCGACTCGTCGAACCCGAACGCGTCTCGCGTATTCGCGAACAGGGTCAGCACGTTGCGGTGAGAGACGAGCACACCTTTCGGGGTGCCGGTCGAACCCGACGTATAGATCAGATACGCCACCGCGTCGGGATCGACAGGTGCCTGCCGGTCCGCGTCGGTCACCGGCGACGGCGAGAGATCCGCAAGCGTGGCGAGCGTCATGGGATCGTCGAGGAGCACCACCGGCCGCTCACCGGCCGGCAGCGCCCCCACCTCCGCGACGGTGGTCAGTACGCACACCGGATCCGCGTCGGTGAACAAGAACGCCAGTCGCTCCGCCGGATAGGACACATCGACCGGTAGGTACCCGCCACCGGCCTCGAGGACCGCCAGCAAAGCAACGATCAGCTCCGTCGAGCGGGGTACGGCCACTGCCACCAACGATTCCGGGCCCACCCCCCTGGCAATCAGATACCGCGCAAGCCGATTCACCCGCGCAGCCAACTCACCGTATGAAAGCGCCGAGTCTCCGAACACCACAGCGGTCGCCTCGCGGTAGTGCTCGACCGTGCGCGTGAACATCTGCGGCAAAGTCACCGACTCGGCCTCGACCCCGCCCTCATTCCAACCCTCGAGCACCAACGCCC
>NZ_BDBX01000113.1 GCF_001613205.1 Nocardia sienata NBRC 100364
CCGGAGTTGTTCGAGCGGCAGGTGGCCGCTTCGCCGGATGCGGTGGCGCTGAGCAGTGGGGCGGAACGGTGGACATACCGGGAGGTCGACGCGCGGGCGAATCGGTTGGCGCGGAGGTTGATCGGCCGCGGCGTGGGCCCGGAATCGGTGGTCGCCGTCGCGGTGGGGCGTTCACCGGAACTGGTGATCGCGTTACTGGCGGTCCTCAAAACCGGTGGGGCGTATTTGCCGATCGACCCGGGTTATCCGAGTGAGCGGACCGGGTTCATTCTCACCGACGCCCACCCGGTGTTGGTGTTGACCGACACCGGTACCGCGGCGGTGTTGCCGCCCACCGAACCGGAAATGCTGTACCTGGACACGCTCGATACCGACGGTGGTATCGATGCCGGTACGGTCACCGACGCGGAGCGGGTGCGCGGGTTGGGACCGGAGCATCTGGCGTATGTGATGTATACGTCGGGGTCGACCGGAGTCCCCAAAGGCGTCGCCATCAGCCACCGCAACGTGATCAATCTGGTGTTCCACGGGTGGCCGGCGGGTGGCCGTGAGCGGGTGTTGATGTCCTCGTCGGTGGGTTTCGACGCGTCGGCGTATGAGATGTGGACAGCTTTGCTGTCCGGTAGTGAGTTGGTGATCGCCCCGCCCGGGCCGGCGGACCCGGCGTTGATCGAACGGCTGGTGGGCGAGCATCGGGTGACGTCGCTGTTCGCGGCGACCCCGATGTTCCATCTGCTGGCGGCCCGGTCCGGTGAGCGTGCGCAGATGTGGGCCGGAGTGGAACAGGTCGTCACCGCAGCGGATGTGCTCTCCCCGGTCGCGGTGGACCGGTTCCGGCGCGCTTGTCCCGAGGTCGGGGTGGTCAATGCGTACGGGCCGACCGAGACCACGGTCTGCGCCACCCGGTATTCGGTTGCCGAGTCCGATGAGTTGGGTGGGGTGTCGGTGTCGATCGGGTCGCCGATCGGTAATGCGCGGGTGTTCGTGTTGGATGCGGGGTTGATGCCGGTTCCGGTGGGGGTGGTGGGGGAGTTGTATATCGCTGGTTCCGGGGTGGGGCGGGGGTATCGGGGCCGGCCGGGGTTGACCGCGCAGCGGTTCGTGGCGTGCCCGTTCGGTGGTGTGGGGCAGCGGATGTATCGGTCGGGGGATGTGGTGCGCTGGGATGGTGGTGGCCGGTTGGAGTTCGTCGGACGCGCCGACGAGCAGGTGAAGGTACGGGGGTTCCGGGTCGAGCCGAAAGAGGTCGAGTCGGTACTGGTCTCCCATCCCCAGGTCTCGCAGGCGGTGGTCGTCGCACGCGACCTCGCAACCGACAGAACCGACAGTGCCGACGGGGCGGTGGGTAAGCAGTTGGTGGGGTATGTGGTACTCGAC
>NZ_BDBX01000114.1 GCF_001613205.1 Nocardia sienata NBRC 100364
CGGGACGTGAGCCTGAAGCGGGAGCACACCCGGGAAGCGGAACTGGTGGAGCAGTGGCAGCGGGTCTACGACGAACTGTATTCCGGGCAGCAGGGCTATATCCGGGACGATACCGGCACGGACGGTACCGGCCCTGAGGCGGATGCGGATGCGGGTGCGGTGGGGTTCGGGGAAGACTTCTCGGGCTGGAATTCCAGCTACACCGGTCAGCCGATCCCGCTCGAACAGATGCGGGCGTGGCGGGCGGCGACGGTGGAACGGATCCGTGGTCTACGGCCGCGGCGGGTACTCGAGATCGGCGCCGGGTCGGGATTGTTGCTGTCACGGCTGGCACCCGAATGCGAACAATACTGGGCCACCGATTTCTCGGCCACCTCGATCGAAGGATTGCATACCGGGCTGCGGGGCCGGCCCTGGGCCGGGCGGGTGCGGTTGCGGGTGCAGCCGGCCGATGTGGTCGAGGGGTTGCCGCAAGGCCACTTCGACACGGTGGTGTTGAACTCGGTGGTGCAGTACTTCCCGAACGCGGCGTATCTGCTCGATGTCCTCGACAAAGCGCTACGGTTGCTGACCCCCGCAGGCGCGGTGTTCATCGGCGATGTACGCAACCAGGCGTTGTTGCGGGAATTCACCACCGGAGTGCAATGCGCCCGCGCCGAGGACACCACCACTACGGCCACGGTACGGCAACGAGTACGGCGGGAAATGCTCGCCGAGCGGGAATTGTTACTGGCGCCGGAATTCTTCACCGCCCTGCCCCAGCACCTCCCCGACATCGCGGCGGTCGACATACAACTCAAGAACATGCCGCTGCACGACCCGCAGGTGGCCGACGAACTGGGCCGGTACCGCTACGAGGTCGTGCTGCGTAAAGCACCGGTCGCGGCACGATCGCTGGCCACCGCACCGGTACGGCCGTGGCAGCAGTTCGAGGACCTGACGCGAGTACGGGAATATCTCCACACCCGACACCCACACCAGATACGGATCAGCGGAATCCCCCACGCCGGACTGACACCCGACATCACCACGGTCCACGCCCTCGACCACGCCGCGGACCACACCCCCGTCGCCGACCTCCGCGAGGACAACGGCCCCGCAACCGACGCGGTCACACCACAGGACTGCCACCGACTCGCTCGAGAACTGGGATACACCGCGGCGGTGACCTGGTCCCCGACCCCCGGCCTGATGGACGCGATCTACACCGACACCAACACCCACACCGGTGCCGCAGTGCCCGAAGCGTTCACACACGTGTACCTCCCCGACGGCCCGGTCGATTCCCTGACCGGATACGTCAACGATCCCGCCGCCGCCGGCCGGGCCGCGGAACTGCGGGGTTTCGCCGCCGAGCGGTTGCCGGAGTACATGGTGCCCGCGGCGGTGGTGGTGCTGGACCGGTTGCCGTTGACGGTGAACGGGAAACTGGACCGCACAGCGTTACCGGCCCCCGACTACGGGGTGGCGGCCGGGTCGGGCCGGGCACCGGCGACTCCGGTGGAAGTGGTGCTCGCGGAGTTGTTCGCACAGGTGCTGGGAGTGGACTCGGTGGCGGCCCAGGACTCGTTCTTCGGGCTCGGTGGCGACAGCATCATGTCGATCCAGCTGGTAGCGCGGGCCAAGGCCGCGGGAGTGATGATCTCGGCCCGCGATGTCTTCGAGCGGAAGACCGTGGCAGGGCTGGCGGAGGTCGCGGACATCAGCGGTGGGGCGGGGCCGGGGCTTGCGGAACTGCCCGGCGGCGGGATCGGTGAAATCGCGGTGACACCGATCGTGGCCTGGCTGCTCGATCACGACACCGGGGTGGACCGGTTCTCCCAGACGATGCTGCTGTCGCTACCGGCCGGGATCGATGCCGACACCCTGACACGCACGA
>NZ_BDBX01000115.1 GCF_001613205.1 Nocardia sienata NBRC 100364
AAGCGGACACGGTGTCGGTGCCGATCGGTGCGCCGGTGTTCAACACGCGGGTGTATGTGTTGGATGGCCGGTTGCGGCCGGTTCCGGTGGGTGTTGCGGGTGAGTTGTATCTCGCGGGTGCGCAGTTGGCGCGTGGGTATGTGGCGCGTCCGGATCTGTCGGCGGATCGGTTCGTGGCCGATCCGTTCGATGTTGCGGAGCGGATGTATCGCACGGGTGACCTGGTGCGGTGGACCGCGGATGGTGAACTCGAATACCTGGGTCGTACCGATTTCCAGGTGAAGTTGCGTGGTCTGCGTATCGAACTCGGCGAGATCGAGTCGGCGCTGGCCGGTGTGGACGAGGTCGGGCAGGCCGTGGTGGTCATGCGTGGCGACGCGCGCACCGGTGACCAGCTCGTCGCCTATCTGGTGCCTGCCCCGGGCGCGCTGCTGGACATCGAGGTGCTGCGTGAGGACCTGACGGAACTGCTGCCGTCTTACATGGTTCCCGCCGCGTTCGTGATACTCGACGAGTTCCCGCTGAACGCGTCCGGGAAGCTCGATCGCAAGGCACTGCCGGCGCCGGTGTTCCAGGCGCGGGTGTTCCGGGCGCCCTCGACGCCGGTCGAGGAGATCGTGGCCGCGACCTTCGCCGAGATACTGGGTGCCGAGCGGGTCGGTGTCGACGACGACTTCTTCGAACTGGGCGGTAACTCGCTCAGCGCCACCCGGGTGGCGGCGCGGTTGTCGGCGGCACTGGACACCGAAATTCCGGTCCGGGAACTGTTCGAGGCCTCCACTGTGGCGGCACTGGCCGCCCGCGCGGAGACCCATGCCGGTGCGGGTGGCCGGGTGGCGCTGGTGCCGCAGCCGCGTCCGACCCAGGTCCTGGAGACGGGCGAGGTCGTGGAGCGGGTGCCGCTGTCGCTGGCACAGCAGCGGATGTGGTTCCTGAACCGGTTCGATCCCGCCTCGGCCGCCGACAACCTGCCGATCGCGGTGCGGTTGTCGGGTCTGCTGGACCGGCAGGCCATGCAGATCGCGATCGCGGATGTGTTGGCGCGGCACGAATCGCTGCGCACCTTCTACCCGGAGGTGGACGGGACACCGTTCCAGCAGGTCGTGCCGACCTCGACGGTGATCCCGGATCTGACTCCGGTGGAGGTGACCGAGGCGGAGCTGCCCGCGCGGGTGGCCGAGTTCGTCGGTACCGGTTTCGATGTGACCGCCGGTGTGCCCTTCCGGGTCCGGCTGTACGAGGCGAATCCGACCGAGCATGTGCTGGTCTTGGTCGTGCACCATATTTCGTCGGACGGTTTCTCCATGGGACCGCTGGCCCGCGATGTGATCACGGCCTACAGTGCCCGGATCGACGGCGGCGAACCGGGCTGGCAGCCGCTCGAGGTGCAGTACGCCGACTACACGCTGTGGCAGCGTGAGGTGCTGGGTGCGGAGGACGATCCGGAATCGGTGATCGCCTCGCAGCTCGCCTACTGGTCGGAGACACTGGCCGGTATCCCGGAGCAGTTGGATCTCCCGGCCGACCGGCCGCGGCCCGCGGTGGCCTCCGGGCAGGGTGCCGCCTACACCTTCGAGATCGATGCTGCCGCGCACGCCGAACTGGTGGAGCTGGCCCGCGCCCACGGCGTGACCTTCTTCATGGTCGTGCATGCGGCCTTCGCGGTGATGCTGTCCCGGCTGTCGGGTGAGACCGATATCGTCGTGGGCACCCCGGTGGCCGGACGCGGTGATCGGGCGCTCGACGATCTGATCGGTATGTTCGTCAACACGCTCGCGCTGCGGACGCCGATCGACTCCGGGGCCGGTTTCGCCGAACTGCTGGAGACGGTGCGCACCAGTGATGTGGCGGCGTTCGGACACGCCGACCTGCCGTTCGAGCGGCTGGTCGAGGTCCTGAACCCGGCGCGATCGCAGGCCCGGCACCCGCTGTTCCAGGTGATGCTGTCGCTGCAGAACAACGATCCGCAGGTTCGCGGCGAGCTGCCCGGTCTGGTGATCAGCGGCCTCGAATCGCCCATCGAAACAGCCAAGTTCGATCTGCAACTCGAACTCGGGGAGCGGGTCGGCCCGACGGGTTCCGGGGCGCACGGTATGACGGCCAAGTTCATCTACGCCACGGATCTGTTCGACGAGGCCACGGTGCGCGGCTTCGCGGACCGATTCACCCGATTGCTGGCCGCGGTGGTCGCCGATCCGTCGGTCGCGGTGGGTGATCTGGAGCTGCTGGCTCCGGCGGAGCGCACTCGGGTGTTGACCGAGTGGAACGCGACCGAGCGTGCGTTGCCGGCGGGTCTGCTGCTGGACGGATTCGCCCGGGCGGTGGTGGAGTACCCGGATCGGGTGGCGGTGGTCTTCGACGGCGCCGAGGTCACCTACGCGGAGCTGGACGCGCGGGTCAACCGGTTGGCCCGGCATCTGATCGCGCAGGGTGTGGGACCGGAGACACTGGTCGGGTTGCTGGTGTCGCGGTCGCTGGATCTGGTGGTCGCCATGTACGCGGTCGTGGCCGCGGGTGGCGCCTACGTGCCGTTGGATCCCGCGCATCCGGCCGAACGGATCCGGCATATCCTCGATACCGCGGTACCGCTGTGTGTGCTCACCACCACCGCCGATGCGACGGCGGTGCCCGCCGATACGGCGGCCCCGGTCCTGGCGTTGGACGAACTGGACACCAGCGGTTACGACGCCGCGCCGGTCACCGATGCCGATCGGGTGCGGCCGCTGCGCGCGGACAACACGGCGTACGCGATCTTCACCTCTGGTTCGACCGGCCG
>NZ_BDBX01000116.1 GCF_001613205.1 Nocardia sienata NBRC 100364
TCCGCCCTGCTGGCACAACCGCAGGTGGGTCAGGCCGTGGTGACGGTCGCGGCGTCGCCGCTGGGCGAGCAACTGGTCGCCTATGTGGTGCCTGCCGCGGGCGCGTGGATCGAATCCACGGAATTGCTCGACGCTATACGTGGGGTCCTGCCGGCCTATATGGTGCCGGCGACCGTGATGGTGCTGGACGAGTTCCCGCTGAACCCGTCCGGCAAGCTGGACCGCAGAGCTCTGCCGCAGCCGCAATTCGAGGCGCGGGAATTCCGGGCGCCGTCGACCCCGATCGAGGAGATCGTGGCCGGTGTCTATGCCGATGTTCTCGGTGCGGAGCGGATCGGCGCCGACGACGACTTCTTCGCGCTGGGCGGAAACTCGCTGATCGCGACCCAGGTCGTGGCTCGCCTCGGCCGGGCGCTGGATGTCGACGTCCCGGTGCGCGTCCTGTTCGAAGCGCCCACAGTGGCCGCCCTGGCCGCACGTGCGGAACTGCGGTCCGAGGCCGGTGGGCGGGCGGCACTGGTGCCGCAGCCGCGTCCGACCCAGGTCCTGGGGACGGGCGAGGTCGTGGAGCGGGTGCCGCTGTCGCTGGCGCAGCAGCGGATGTGGTTCCTGAACCGGTTCGATCCGGATTCGTTCGTGGACAACATCCCGGTCGCGGTCCGGCTGTCCGGCGATCTCGATACGGCCGCCCTGGCGGCTGCCGTCGGCGATGTGCTGGCGCGGCACGAATCGCTGCGGACCTTCTACCCGGAGGTCGACGGGACTCCGTACCAGCAGGTGCTGCCGGCGGCCGAGGTGATGCCGGAGCTGGCACCGATCGAGGTTACGGCGGCCGAGCTGCCCGCCCGTCTCACGGAGCTGGTGGCGGAGGGCTTCGATGTGACTTCCGGCGTGCCGCTGCGGGTCCGGCTCTTCCGGCTCGACGCGTCCGAACATGTGCTCGGCCTGGTCGTCCATCACATCTCCGGTGACGGTTTCTCGATGGCGCCGCTGCTGCGCGATGTGGTGACCGCCTACGTCGCACGTACCGCCGGTGACGCCCCCGGCTGGGCGCCGCTGGAGGTGCAGTACGCCGATTTCGCGCTGTGGCAGCGGCAGGTGCTGGGTGCGGAGGACGATCCCGAATCGGTGATCAACCAGCAGATCTCGTACTGGTCGCAGGAACTGGCCGGACTGCCGGATCAACTGGATCTCCCGGCGGACCGGGCGCGGCCCGCGATCTCCTCGGGCCGGGGCGCGACGCATGCGTTCGAGATCGACGCCGAAACCCACGCGGGCCTTGTCGAACTGGCGCGGGCCGAAGGCGCGACCCTGTTCATGGCCGTGCACGCGGCGTTCGCGGTGTTGTTGTCACGGTTGTCCGGGGAGACCGATATCGCGATCGGCACTCCGATCGCGGGCCGCGGTGAACGCGCGCTCGACGATTTGATCGGTATGTTCGTCAACACCCTGGTGCTGCGGACGCCGGTCGATTCCGGGGCCGGGTTCACCGAGCTGCTGGGTTCGGTCCGCAGTACCGATATCGCCGCGTTCGGGCACGCCGATCTGCCGTTCGAACGTTTGGTGGAGATCCTCAACCCGGTCCGGTCGCAGGCCCGGCACCCGCTGTTCCAGGTGATGCTGGCGCTGCAGAACACGCCGTCGGCGCGCACGGAGCTGTCCGGGCTGGTTATCGGCGCGGTCGAGATGCCCCTGGAAACGGCGAAATTCGATCTGCAGCTGGATCTGAGCGAGCGGACGGCAGCGGCGGGGATCGACGCGGTCTTCACCTATGCGACCGATCTGTTCGACCGGGCGACGGTCGCGCGGTTCGCCCAGCGATTCGTCCGGTTGCTCAAGGCCGTCGTCAAGACGCCGGAGCGTCCGCTCGGTGATCTCCCGTTGCTCGACGCGTTGGAGGCCTCGGAGGTACTGCGCGGCGGATACGGTCCGGAGCGTGCCGTCGATCCGGCCGCGACCCTGGCCGGTCTGTTCGCCGACCGGGCAGTGCGTACTCCGGAAGCGCCCGCGGTGACGTTCGAGGGGACAGGTCTGTCCTATGCCGAGTTCGCCGGCCGGGTGAACCGCCTGGCGCGGCATCTGGTCTCGCTCGGTGTCGGACCGGATGTTGCGGTGGCGCTGGGTATGCGCCGCTCGATGGATCTGGTTGTGGCGATGTACGCGGTGGTCACCGCCGGCGGTGCCTACGTGCCGCTGGATCCGGAGCAGCCGGCCGAACGCACCGAGTACATCCTGGCCACTGCGGACCCGGTCTGTGTGCTGACGAGTTCGGCCGACGGATTCACCACCGCGGATCGCCCGGTGGTGGTCGTCGACGAGATCGATCTCTCGGGGTATGCCGATGTCGCGGTGACGGATGCGGAGCGGGTGGCGCCGTTGCGTGCGTCGAATACGGCGTATGTGATCTTCACGTC
>NZ_BDBX01000117.1 GCF_001613205.1 Nocardia sienata NBRC 100364
GCGACCGTGTCGGCGTTGGCTGCTCGGATTCAGGAGCAGGCGGGTTCGGGTGGCCGGGCTGCCTTGGTTCCGCAGCCTCGGCCGACGCGGGTGTCGGCTTCCGGCGAGGTCGTGGACGCGGTGCCGTTGTCGCTGGCCCAGCAGCGGATGTGGTTCCTCAACCGCTTCGATCCAGTGTCGGCGGCCTACAACCTGCCGATGGCGATCCGGTTGTCCGGTGCCCTGGATGTGGACGCCTTGCGGGCGGCGGTGTTGGATCTCGTTGCCCGGCATGAGGTGTTGCGGACGGTGTACCCGGAGACCGAGTCCGGTCCGGTGCAGGTGGTGTTGCCGGTCGGTGCGGCCGCGCCGCGGTTGCGGGTGCGGTCGGTTGCTGCCGGTGATGTGGTGGCGGCGGTGGCGGAGTTGGCGTCGGCCGGTTTCGATGTGACGGCCGAGGTGCCGTTGCGGGTGGCGTTGTTCCAGGTCGACGGCACGGCCGACGGAGTACCGGATACCGGCGGTTCGGCCGGTGAGTTCGTCCTGGCGCTGGTGATCCATCACATCGCCGGCGACGGTTCGTCGGTGGGGCCGCTGACCCGGGATCTGATGACCGCGTACGCGGCCCGTACCGCCGGCGACGCGCCGGGCTGGGCGGCGCTGCCCGTACAGTACGCGGATTACAGCATCTGGCAGCGTGCCGTGCTCGGTGACGAATCCGATCCGGAGTCGGTGGCGGCGAAGCAGGTCGGATACTGGCAGTCCGCGCTGGCGGGTGCGCCGGATCAGCTGGAGCTGCCGACGGACCGGCCGCGTCCGGCCGTACAGTCCTTCGCGGGCAGCCGGGTGCGGGTTGCTGTCGACGCCGAAACCCATGCCGGATTGGTGCGGGTCGCCCAGCAGCACAACGCCACCCTGTTCATGGTCGTGCACTCCGCCCTGGCGGTACTGCTGTCGCGGCTGTCGAGCAGCGACGACATCACCGTCGGCACCCCGGTCGCCGGTCGCGGTGAGGCCGCACTGGACGACCTGATCGGTATGTTCGTCAACACGCTGGTGTTCCGGACCGAACTCGATCGCGGGGAAGCGTTCACCGATCTGCTCCGCCGGCAGCGGGAGATCGATATCGCGGCCTTCGCGCACGCGGATGTGCCGTTCGAGCGGCTGGTGGAGGTACTGAACCCGGCGCGTTCGCAGTCGCGGCACCCGTTGTTCCAGGTGGGGTTGACCTTCCAGAACCTGGCCGCGTCCGTACTGGAACTGCCCGGCCTGACGGTGTCGGGCGTGGAATTCGACACCGAGATCTCCCAGTTCGACCTGAACCTGATTCTCGGCGACACCTACGACGAAACAGGTGCCCCACAGGGGGTCACGGGTTATCTGACCTATGCCACCGCGCTGTTCGACGAGTCCACCGTCGCCGGCTTCGCCGACCGGTTCGCGCGCCTGCTGCGTGAGATCGTGGCCGCGCCGGACACCGCCGTCGGTGATCTGGAGATCCTGGCCCCGGTCGAGCGTGATCGGGTGCTGGCGGAGTGGAATGCCACCGAGCATCCGTTGCCGGCAGGGTTGTTGCTGGATGGATTCAATGCCGCGGCGGCGGCGCATCCGGATCGGGTGGCGGTCTCGTTCGAGGGGACGAGCCTGTCCTATGGCGAGTTCGCGGGCCGGGTGAACCGGCTCGCGCGTCACCTGATCGCCCAGGGTGTCGGGCCGGAAACCCTTGTCGGGTTGCTGGTTTCCCGGTCGCTGGACCTGGTCGTGGGTATGTATGCCGTCGTGGCCGCGGGTGGTGCGTATGTGCCGCTGGATCCCGCGCATCCGGCGGAACGTATCGGCTACATCCTGGACACGGCCTCGCCGCTGTGTGTGCTGACCACCACCGCCGACGCGGCCGCGGTCGCCGCCGGCGGTGTTGCCGGTGTGGCCCCGGAGGTTCCGGTGCTCGCACTGGACACCCTGGATGTCTCGGGATACGCCGCGGCCGAGGTCGTCGACGCGGATCGGCGTGCGCCGGTGCGGCCGTCGAATACGGCGTATGTGATCTTCACGTCGGGTTCGACGGGTCGTCCGAAGGGTGTGGCGGTTCCGCATTCGGCGATCAGCAATCAGGTCGCGTGGATGCTGGCGCAATACCCGCTCGACGCCGACGATGTGTATCTGCAGAAGACCGCAACGACCTTCGATGTGTCGTTGTGGGGTTACATCCTGCCCTTGGCTGCCGGTGCTCACCTGGTGGTGGCGACTCCGGATGGACACCGGGATACCGAGTATCTGGCGCGGGTTATTGCCGAGCAGCGGGTG
>NZ_BDBX01000118.1 GCF_001613205.1 Nocardia sienata NBRC 100364
ATCGTTTTGTGGCGAGTCCGTTCGATGCCGGTCAGCGGATGTATCGCACGGGTGACCTTGTGCGGTGGAGTCGGGTCGAGACTTCGGTGGAAGGCCGCATCGAGTCGTTGCCGGTGCTGGAGTATCTGGGCCGTACCGATTTCCAGGTGAAGTTCCGTGGTCAGCGCATCGAGCTCGGGGAGATCGAGTCGGCGTTGCTGGCCCGGCCCGTGGTCAGCCAGGCCGTGGTCACAGTCGCGGCCTCCGATCTCGGTGAGCAGCTGGCCGCCTACGTGGTGCCCGCGCCCGGCGAACGAATCGTTCCGGCTGCGCTGCTGGATGCGTTACGTGAGGTGCTGCCGGTCTACATGGTGCCGGCCGTGGTCATGCAGCTCGACGCCTTCCCGCTGAACACCTCCGGCAAGTTGGATCGTAAGGCGCTGCCGGCGCCGGTGTTCGAGACGCGGGAGTTCCGTGCGCCGTCGACCCCGATCGAGGAGATCGTCGCGGGTGTGTTCGCCGAGGTTCTCGGTGTCGAGCGGGTCGGTGTGGATGATGATTTCTTCGCCCTCGGTGGTAACTCGCTGATCGCGACGCAGGTCGCGGCGCGGTTGGGCGCGGCGCTGGGTACGCAGGTGCCGGTGCGGATGCTGTTCGAGGCATCCACCGTGGCGGCGCTTGCCGCCGCGGCGGAAACCGCTGCGCGTCGCGGAAACCTCCCCGTCCTCGCGCCGCGCGAACGTCCGGCGCGAGTGCCGTTGTCGCTGGCGCAGCAGCGGATGTGGTTCCTGAACCGATTCGACGAACGGTCCGCGGCCTACAACCTGCCGGTGGCGATCCGGTTGACGGGTGCACTCGATGTCGAGGCATTGCGTGCGGCGGTCGCGGACGTGCTGGAGCGGCACGAATCCTTGCGGACCCGGTATCCGCTGGGTGCCGGACAACTGCCTTATCAGGAAGTTCTGCCGACCGCACAGGTGATCGGCAGGATGGAGATCGCCGCCGCGGACGATCCGGTGGCCAGAGTCGCCGAGCTGATGTCGGTCGGGTTCGACGTCACCGAGCAGGCGCCGGTACGGGTGCTGTTGCTGACCACCGGTCCCGGCGAATGGGTGCTGGCGATGGTGGTGCACCACATCGCTGCCGACGGTTCCTCGGTGGGCCCGTTGACGCGGGATCTGATGACGGCCTATTCGGCGCGGGTGTCCGGTGAGGCCCCGGGTTGGGCTCCGTTGCCGGTGCAGTACGCGGATTACAGCATCTGGCAGCGGGAGCTGCTCGGTGACGAAGCCGATCCGGAATCGATCGCGGCGCAGCAGGTCGGTTACTGGCAGTCGGCGCTGGCCGGGGTGCCGGATCAATTGGATCTCCCGGCGGACCGCCCGCGTCCGGCGGTGCAGACATTCGCCGGCGGTCGCGTGCAGTTCGCGATCGATGCGGAAACCCATGCCGGTTTGCAGCGAGTGGCGCAGCAGCAGGGCGCCACGCTGTTCATGGTGGTGCATTCGGCGCTGGCGGTGCTGTTGTCGCGGCTGTCGGGTAGCGACGACATCACCATCGGTACGCCGGTGGCGGGTCGTGGTGAGCGGGCGCTCGATGACCTGGTCGGTATGTTCGTGAACACGCTGGTGTTCCGGACGCAGTTGGATCGGGGCGAGTCGTTCGCGGAGCTGTTGTCGCGGCAGCGCGA
>NZ_BDBX01000119.1 GCF_001613205.1 Nocardia sienata NBRC 100364
GTGACGTTCGCTCGGATCGAGCAGTTCGAGATCACCCAGCACCGCGTCGGGGTCGGCGACGACCGCCGCCAGCAACCGCCGGAACCTGGTGATCATCATGGACGCGGTGGCTTCGTCGAACAGTTCGGTGGCGTAGTTCAACACCAGATCCATTCCGCCCGAACCGTTTTCGCCCAGCGAGAACTGGAGGTCGAAGCGCGCCACATCGTCGGCGATCTCCACCCCGGCGACGGTCAGCCCGGCCAGGTCGAGTGCCGGGGCCTCCTGGTTCTGGAACGACAGCGCCACCTGGAACAACGGGTTGCGGGCCTGCGAGCGCTCCGGCGCCAGCAGATCCACCAGCCGCTCGAACGGCACATCGGCATTGCCGAACGCGTCCAGGTCCGCCCGGCGGGCCCGATCCACCAGATCGGCGAAGGTCTCGCCCGATCCGACCGCGGTCCGCAGCACCAGCGTGTTGACGAACATGCCGACCAGATCGTCGAGTGCCTGCTCACCGCGACCCGCGATCGGCGTACCGATCGCGATGTCCTCGCTACCGGACAGTCGCGCCAGCAAGGCCGCCAATCCGGCGTGCAGCACCATGAACATCGACGCACCCCGGGCACGGGCCAGGGCGTTCAGACTCCGCACCAGGTCGGGGTCCAGCTCGCCGTGCACCCTGGCACCGCGCAGCGACGCCACCGGGGGACGCGGGCGGTCGGTGGGCAGCACCAGCTCGTCGGGCAGGTCCGCGAGAGTCTCCTGCCAGAACGCTATCTGGCGGGCCATCGGGGTATCCGCATCGTCCTCGGCGCCCAGTACCTGCCGCTGCCACAGCGTGTAGTCGGCGTACTGGACCGGCAACGGCGCCCAGCCCGGCAACTCGCCCTGGGCGCGCGCCGCGTACGCGGTCATCACGTCACGGGCCAGCGGTGCCAGCGAGAAGCCGTCACCGGCAATGTGGTGCAGCACCACGACCAGCACGAATTCCCTGGGCGAGATGGCGAAGAGGCGGATCCGCATCGGCACGGCGGCGGCCACGTCGAAACCGGCCATCGCGAACTCTTCGATCTCGGTTGCCACCTCGTCCGCGGCCACCTGCTCCGGTTCCAGGGCCGGCACGGCCCGGTCGGCCGGCAGGATCAGCTGGACCGGCCGGCCACCCTGCTCCGGGTACCGGGTCCGCAGCGATTCGTGCCGGGCCACCACATCGCCCAGCGCCGCGCGCAGCGCCGCCACATCGAGATCACCGGTGAGGCGGATCGCCATCGGCAGGTTGTAGGCCGCCGACGAGGTGTCGTACTGGTTCAGGAACCACATCCGCTGCTGCGCGTAGGACAGCGGCACCTGTTCCGGCCGCGGCCCGGCCACCAGTTCCGGCCGGGATCGGCCGCCCGACTCTTCCACCCGGAGGGCGAGCGCGGCCACGGTCGGCGCCTCGAAGAGTGTGCGCACCGCTACCTGGGTACCGAGCGCCGCGCCGATGCGGGCCGCGACCTGCATACCGACCAGGGAGTTACCGCCCAGCTCGAAGAAGTCGTCGTCCGCGCCGACCCGCTCCACGTCCAGTACGTCGGCGAAGGTCGTCGCCACGATCTCCTCGATCGGGGTGGACGGCGCCCGGAACGCCCGGGCCGCGAAAACCGGTTCGGGCAGCGCCCGGCGATCGAGCTTGCCGCTGGCGTTCAGCGGGAAGGCGTCGAGCACCACGAACGCGGCGGGCACCATGTACGACGGCAACCGGCCCGACAGGGCCGCGCGCAGTGAGTCGCTCTCGACCGTGGCGCCGGCGGCCGGCACCACATAGCCGACGAGCTGGTCACCGGTGCGCGCGTCGCCACGCATGACCACCACGGCCTGCCCGACCTCGTCCACACCGGCCAGCGCCGAC
>NZ_BDBX01000120.1 GCF_001613205.1 Nocardia sienata NBRC 100364
GGCGGTGTTCGAGTCGCCGACGGTGGCGGGGTTGGCGGGTTGGATCGTTGGGGGTGGTGTGGGTGGTTGGCGGCGGCCGGTGCTGGTGGCGCGGGAACGTCCCGAGCGGGTGCCGTTGTCGTGGGCGCAGCAGCGGATGTGGTTCATCAACCAGTTCGATACGGGGTCGGCGGCCTACAACATACCGGCAGCGATCCGGTTGACCGGTGAGTTGGATGTGGCGGCTTTGGGTGCGGCGTTGGCTGATGTGCTGGCACGGCACGAGGCGCTGCGTACGGTGTTCCCCGATCCCGGGGACGGCCCGGTCCAGGTGGTCGTGGCGGCCGGGCAGGCGGTACCGGATCTGACCCCGGTGCAGGTGGCCGACCCGTCAGGGTTGCCGGAACTGCTGGCCGAGGTGGCGTCGACCGGGTTCGATGTCACGACCGAGGTCCCGATACGGGCCCGGTTGCTGCGGCTGGCCCCGCAGGTGCATGTGCTGGCGTTGGTGGTGCATCACATCGCCGCGGACGGGGTATCGATGGCGCCGTTGGCGCGGGATCTGGGTATTGCTTATACGGCCCGGTCCGCCGGGGCGGCTCCGGGATGGGCGCCGCTGGCGGTGCAGTACGCCGACTACACGCTGTGGCAGCGTGAATGGCTGGGCTCGGAAACCGATCCCGACAGTGCGGCAGCACACCAACTCCGGTATTGGCGGCAGGCGCTGACCGCGGTACCGCAACTGCTGGCGTTACCGACCGACCGGCCCCGGCCGCCGCAACGATCCCTGCGTGGCGCGGTGGTGGAATTCGATATCGGCGCGTCGTGTCATCAGGGACTGGTTCGCCTGGCCCGCCGGCACCGGGCGTCGTTGTTCATGACGATGCACGCGGTGCTGTCGGTGCTGCTGGCCCGGTTGTCCGGCAGTGATGACATCACCGTGGGCACCGCGACCGCCGGCCGGGGCGAGGCGGTCCTCGACGATGTGGTCGGGATGTTCGTCAACACACTGGTATTACGCACCCGGGTCGAAAGCGATCAGAGTTTTTCGGAGTTGCTCGAACACACACGCACCGCGGACCTGGGGGCGTTCGGTCACGCGGAGGTCCCCTTCGAGCGGGTGGTCGACGAGTTGGCCCCGACCCGATCGGCAGCACATGCACCATTGTTCCAAGTGGTGTTGCAGTTGCAGGACCCCACCCCGGTCGAACTGGAGTTACCGGGGTTGGCAGTGCACACCGAGAGCATCGATACCGCAGTGGCGAAGTTCGACCTGCAGCTGAGCGTGACCGAAGAATTCACCCAAGACCACACCCCTGCCGGTATGAGAGCGGAATTCACCTTCGCGACCGACCTTTTCGACACCGCCACGGTCCACACCTTCGCCGACCGGTTCCTGCGCATCGCCGAAACGGTGAGCACCGATGCCACGATCGCGGTAGGCGATATCGACATCCTCACCCCT
>NZ_BDBX01000121.1 GCF_001613205.1 Nocardia sienata NBRC 100364
GCCGCCACCACGTAGGACACCAGAGACACCGCGCCCGCGGCATTCTTGTATCCGGTGGTGACGGCGAAATCGACGGTTTCGTGCGCGGTCAGCGCCGCGTCGATCTCACCGAGCTCGATACGGAAACCACGAACCTTGACCTGGAAGTCATTACGGCCCACATACTCCACGGCCGGGTCACCCGCGGCGTCACGACGCCACCGCACCACATCGCCCGTGCGGTAGAGCCGCGAACCGGGTTCACCGAACGGATCGGCGACGAACCGCTCGGCAGTCAAACCGGGCCGCGCGTGGTAGCCACGTGCCAGCTGGATACCACCGACATACAACTCACCGGCCACACCCTCGGGCACCGGATTCAAACGGTCGTCGAGCACCAGGGTGCGCATACCCCGCACCGGACCACCGATCGTCACCCGATCACCGGCACGCAGCACACCACTGATATTCGTGGCGACCGTCGCCTCGGTCGGACCATAGGCATTGTGGAACCTGCGCTCGACCCCACCTTCGGGCGTGGTCGACCACTTCGCCATCAGATCCGCCGAAATCGCCTCACCACCGGCGATGATCACTTCCATCCCCGCCAGATCCGCCGGATCCAACGACCCCAGCACCGACGGCGTGATCAAACCAACCGTCACACCCTCACGGGAGATCAACTCACCCAGCTCGGCACCACCGTAGGTACCGGTCGGCACCACCACCAGCGCACCGGCCGAACCGACCGCCAGCAACAACTCCAGAATCGAGGCGTCGAACGACGGGGAGGCGAACGCCAACGCCCGAGTATCCGGGGTCAACCTGTACCGCTCGACCTGTTCGGCACTGAAATTCGCCAAACCGGCATGGGTCACGACAACGCCCTTGGGCAGACCCGTGGAACCGGAGGTGTAGATGACATAGGCCGTGTTCGCCGGAGTCAACGGCCACACCCGGTCGGCATCGGTGATCGGATCGGCCGGATACGTGTCCAAAGCCAACTCGTCGAGCACCAGCCAGTCCACCGAGTCGGGCAACTCCGCCCGCACCGACGACACGGTGATACCCACCGGCGCACCGGAATCGGTGAGCATATGCGCGATACGATCCGCCGGATAGGTCGGGTCGATCGGCAGGAACGCCGCACCCGACTTGGTGACCGCCCATTCCGCCAGCACCGAATCCGCCGACCGCGGCACCGCCACCGCCACCAGATCCTCGGCACCCAGGCAACGCTCGATCAACACCTGCGCCAACCGGTTCGACCGCTCGTCCAACTCGCCATAGGACAGCCGCTGATCCTCGAACACCACCGCCGGCGCCGACGGATCCACCGCCACCGCCGCCGCCAGCAACTCCGGCAACGTCGAAGCCGGCACCGCCGCACCACCGGTCCGGGACAGAACCTC
>NZ_BDBX01000122.1 GCF_001613205.1 Nocardia sienata NBRC 100364
ACCGAACTCACGGGCGGTCCGACGGATATTCGTGGTGATGCCGGGCGGGATCTGGAAACTCGTCGATGCACCGCGGGAGGACCGCACCGGTGGCCGAGGTCTATCGGTGGGCAGTTCCAGTTCCGTCGGCCAGCCGGCCAACTCCGCACGCCAGAACTCGGCCTGATCACGCCAGCAACCAGCGGCGAGCGTGTCGCGTTGCCACTCGGCGAAATCACCGTACTGCACTTCCAACTCCGGCAGATCCGGATCCACCCCGGTGACGAAAGCGTTGTAACACCGGGACAATTCGCGAGCCAGCACCCGATACGACCACGCGTCGGTGACGGAATGGTGCATCGTGACGACAA
The DNA here is from genome assembly GCF_001613205.1 of Nocardia sienata NBRC 100364. Classification (GTDB taxonomy): domain Bacteria; phylum Actinomycetota; class Actinomycetes; order Mycobacteriales; family Mycobacteriaceae; genus Nocardia; species Nocardia sienata. The sequence goes on from NZ_BDBX01000122.1 coordinate 351, forward strand.
CCACGTGATCGTCGGAGTCGCCGCGAACGGCAGTGATCCGCACCAGCGGCAGACGGGTCAGATCGAACGGCTCCGACACCACCCGGTCGACACACTCCGAGATCGCCCCTTCCGAATCACATTCGACGACCTCGACGATCGTGGGGTGATCGGCGGAAACAACCTGCTCCGGAATCACCTCGCCGCCGGTCAGATGAGTGCGCAGGACCTCGTGCCGAGCCGTCACCGTTTCGAATGCCTGTGCCAGTGCCTCCAGATCCAACGTGCCGCGCACGCGGACCGCGAACGGCACGGTATAGGTGGGGCTGTCGGGTTCCAGCTGCTGCATGAACCACAGTCGGTGCTGACCGAACGAGGCCCGAGCAGGTCGGCCCCGGCGCACGAGCGGCGGTATATCGGTCGCGGCCGCATCGCTGGTGCCGAGTGCCGCGGCGAGACCGGCTATCGTGGGTTCCGCGAGGAAGACGCCCAGCGCGATATGTCGACCCGTGCTCGACTCGATCCGGCTCAGCAAACGAATGGCCAGAAGCGAATCGCCACCGCAGTCGAAGAAGTTGTCGTGTGATCCGGCCGCGTCCGGTCCGAGCAGCTGTGTCCAGAACTCTGCGACGAACGCTTCCAGCTCACCACGGGGATCGGCGCGGCCCTCGACGAACGTTTCGCTGCGAGCGCGGGGTCGCGCAGCGGTGAGGGTTTTTTCGAACAGCGGCTGATCCGGATGAGCCACGACCGAATCGAGCAGGTTCGCGAAAGAATTCATCCATTCGCTCGCCCGCGCACCGTCGATCACGTCCCGTGCGCAGACCAGGAATCCCTCGATGGTGTGGTCGTCGTCCTCGACCACCAGATCGAGATCGGATTGGCAGCCGCCGGGAGTCAACGGCGCCAGCCGTTCGGTATCGGTGCCGGCGAACTGCCATTCGGTGCCCGAAGGCGGACC
>NZ_BDBX01000123.1 GCF_001613205.1 Nocardia sienata NBRC 100364
GGGGGCTGCTGCACGAATAGGTGACATCGATCTGGCTGGCCGACAGGCGAGCCTGGAAGGATGTCATCGTGCCCAAGCCCTACCCGCAGGAGTTCCGTGACGATGTGGTCCGGGTCGCCCGAAACCGTGAAGAAGGTGTGACTGTCGACCAGGTCGCCGCCGATTTCGGGATCCACCCGATGACCTTGACGAAGTGGATGCGTCAAGCTGATATCGACGAGGGCACCAAGCCCGGAACGACCAGAAGCGAGTCCGATGAGCTGCGGGAATTGCGGCGCCGCAACCGTTTGCTCGAGCAGGAGAACGAGGTGCTGCGCCGGGCTGCAGCATATCTGTCCCAGGCCAATCTCCCGGGAAAAGGCTCTACCCGCTCGTGAGCGAGCTCGCCGCCGACGGGATCCCCGTCGCGGTCACCTGCCGGGTACTGAACCTTGCTCGCCAACCCTATTACCGGTGGCTGGCCGCGCCGGTCACCGACACCGAACTCACCGAGGCCTACCGCGCGAACGCCCTGTTCGACGCCCACCGCGACGACCCGGAGTTCGGTTACCGGTTCCTGGCCGACGAAGCCGCCGAATCCGGTGAACCGATGACCGGGCGCACCGCCTGGCGGATCTGCTCGGCCAATCGGTGGTGGAGTGCGTTCGGCAAACGCCGGCGCGGCAAGAACGGTCGACCGGGCCCGCCGGTGCACGACGACCTCGTGAAACGAGACTTCACCGCGCAAGCACGAAACCACTTGTGGCTCAGCGATATCACCGAACATCACACCGGTGAAGGCAAGCTCTACCTCTGCGCGGTCAAGGACGTGTTCTCCGGCCGGATCGTGGGCTACTCGATCGACTCGCGCATGAAGTCGAGACTCGCGGTCGCGGCATTGAACAACGCGGTAGCCCGCCGCGGCGAGGTCGCCGGTTGCATTCTGCACACCGACCGAGGTTCTCAATTTCGATCCCGGCGTTTCGTTCACGCGTTGAACCGGCACCGGATGGCCGGCTCGATGGGCCGGGTCGGTGCGGCCGGGGACAACGCGGCTATGGAAAGCTTCTTCAGCCTGCTGCAACGCAACGTCTTGGACCGGCAGCGGTGGGACACCCGCGAACAGTTACGGATCGCGATCGTGACCTGGATCGAACGCACCTACCACCGCCGTCGCCGCCAAACCCGGCTCGGCCGGTTGACCCCGG
>NZ_BDBX01000124.1 GCF_001613205.1 Nocardia sienata NBRC 100364
CGACCTGGGTCGCGATCAGCGAGTTACCGCCGAGGGTGAAGAAATCGTCGTCGGCACCCACCCGCTCCACACCCAGGACCTCGGCGTACACACCGGCCACGATCTCCTCGATCGGGGTCGACGGCGCCCGGAACTCCTGCGCCTCGAACACCGGTTCCGGCAGCGCTTTCCGGTCCAGCTTCCCGGAAGCGTTGAGCGGGAACTCGTCCAACACCATCAGGACGGCGGGGACCATATAGGCCGGCAGCCGCTCGGTCAGATGACCGCGCAGTTCGTCGGTATCCACAACCGCGGTCTGCGCGGGAACCACATAACCCACCAACCGATCACCGGTCTGCGCGTCCGACTTCGCGGTCACCACCGCACGCGCCACCGACCCGTGCTCGGTCAACGCCGACTCGATCTCACCCAGCTCGATGCGCTGACCACGCACCTTCACCTGGAAATCCGACCGACCCACATACACCAGTTCACCGGCGGCATTCCAGCGCACCACATCACCGGTGCGATACATCCGCTCACCGGTACCGAACGGGTTCGCCACGAAACGATCCGCGCTCAGATCCGCCCGGCCCGCGTAACCACGCGCCAACTGCGCACCCGCCAGGTACAACTCACCCGTCACACCCACCGGTACCGGACGCAACCGCGAATCCAGCACATAAACCCGCGCGTTCCACACCGGTCCACCGATCGGCACCGCACCCGTCACACCGTCGGGAACGGGAGCGTGGGTGGCATGCACCGTGAACTCGGTCGGACCGTACAAGTTGTACAGGGCCACATCGCTGACCCGCCGCACCGCGGCCACCACGTCACCGGTGAACGCCTCACCGGCCACGAACAACAACCGCAACGACGCCAACGCCTCCGGATCACCGACCACACTCTCGGCGAACACCGACAACATCGACGGCACGAACGACGTCGCCGTCACCCCCCGATCGGCGATCACCGACGCCAGATACGCCGGATCACGATGACCGTCGGCTTCCGCGACCACCATCCGCGCACCCACGGTCAACGGGGCGAACAACTCCCACACCGACACATCGAAGGTCGCCGGCGTCTTGAACAACACCACATCGTCACGATCGAACCCGTACTGACCGACGATCCACGCGATCTGATTGACCACCGCCGCATGCGACACCGCCACACCCTTCGGG
>NZ_BDBX01000125.1 GCF_001613205.1 Nocardia sienata NBRC 100364
GGTACCAGCAGCGACAGTGCCAGGGCTGTTCGAGAATCAGGCTGCCGCCGCACCGGACGCGGTGGCCATCGTCTTCGAGGACCAGCAGATATCGTACCGGCAGGTCAACGCGCGGGCGAACCGGTTGGCGCGGAGGTTGATCGGCCGCGGCGTGGGCCCGGAATCGGTGGTCGCCGTCGCGGTGGGGCGTTCACCGGAACTGGTGATCGCGTTACTGGCGATCCTCAAAACCGGTGGGGCCTACCTGCCGATCGACCCGAACTACCCCAGCGAACGCACCCGATTCATCCTCACCGACGCCCACCCCGCGCTGGTGTTGACCGATACCGGCACCGCGGCGGTGCTACCACCCACCGGTTTCGAGCACGTGTACCTCGATACCTCCGGCCCCGAGGCCGCTCCTGATCCCGGTGTTGCCGTCGACAGCGGGGAGATGGAGAGCTTCAGCGGGGGCCGCGGCGAGACCGACCCCACCGATACCGACCGGATCGGCCCGCTGCGGCCGGAACACCTGGCATATGTGATCTACACCTCCGGATCCACCGGCACCCCCAAAGGTGTCGCCATCAGCCACCGCAACGTGGTCAACTGCGTGTCCCGAATGAGTTCCACCCTCGATGAGGGAGCTCCCCGGGTGCTGGCCAGTACGTCGGCGACATTCGATGTGTCGGTGTTCGAGATATTCACGCCGCTGTGTACGGGCGGGAGCATCGAGGTGGTCCGGGATGTCCTGGTGCTCGGCGAGCAGGATGGTTGGACTGGGGATGTGATCAGTACGGTGCCATCGGTATTCGTGGCGATGCTCGATCAAATCGCGGCGGGGGCGATCGCGGCAGGCACCATCGTGTTTGCGGGTGAAGCGTTATCGGCGTGGATGGTCGAGCGGGTGCAGTCCGCGATGCCAGGGGTTCGGATGATCGACGCATATGGGCCGACCGAGACCACGGTCTATGCCACCAGCGGAGTGGTGGACCCGTCGGACGG
>NZ_BDBX01000126.1 GCF_001613205.1 Nocardia sienata NBRC 100364
CGGCGCGACTGGGTAAGGCCCTGGATACGCAGGTACCGGTGCGCGCGCTGTTCGAAGCTTCCACGGTGGCCGGTCTGGCGGTGCGGGTCGAACAGCACGCCGGGACCGGCGGCCGGGCTGCGTTGGTTCCGCAGCCTCGGCCGACGCGGGTGTCGGCTTCCGGTGAAGTCGTGGACGCGGTGCCGCTGTCGCTGGCCCAGCAGCGGATGTGGTTCCTCAACCGCTTCGACCGGGCCTCGGCGGCCTACAACATCCCACTGGCCATCCGGTTGTCCGGTGCGCTGGATGTGGAGGCCTTGCGGGCGGCGGTATCGGATCTCGTTGCCCGGCACGAGGTGCTGCGGACGGTGTACCCGGAGACCGAGTCCGGTCCGGTGCAGGTGGTGTTGCCGGCCGGTGCGGCCGCGCCGCGGTTGCGGGTTCGGTCGGTTGCCACCGGGGATGTCGTGTCCGCGGTCGCGGAGTTGGCGTCGGCCGGTTTCGATGTGACGGCCGAGGTGCCGTTGCGGGTGGCGCTGTTGCGGGTGGACGATACGGCCGGCGTATCCGGCGCCACCGGCGAATTCGTATTGGCTATGGTGGTACACCATATTGCGGCCGACGGTGCGTCGGTCGCTCCGTTGACCCGGGACCTGATGACCGCCTACGCGGCCAGGTCGGCCGGTGAGGCGCCGGGCTGGGCGGCCTTACCGGTGCAGTACGCCGATTACAGCATCTGGCAGCGCGCGCTGCTCGGTGACGAAGCGGATCCGGAATCACTGGCCGCGAAACAGGTCGGGTACTGGCGATCGATGCTGGCCGGGGTGCCGGATCAGCTGGACCTGCCGACCGACCGGCCGCGTCCGGCGGTGCAGTCCTTCGCGGGCGGCCGGGTCGAACTCGTGATCACCCCGGAGGTGCATGCCGGGTTGCTGCGGGTGGCGCAGCAGCGC
>NZ_BDBX01000127.1 GCF_001613205.1 Nocardia sienata NBRC 100364
AACGAGGTTGCGGCGTTGCGGACTCCGGGGTGGGATGTGGTGTCGGGGAGCACGATGGCGTCGCGGATTATTTCTCAGGTGAAGTCGGCGATTTTTGCGGGGACTTTGCAGCCTGGTCAGCGGTTGGGTACGGAGAAGACGATTGCTGATGAGTTCGGTGTGAGCCGGATGGCTGCGCGGGATGCGGTGCGGGGGTTGGAGGCGTTGGGGGCTGTGGATGTGCGGGTGGGGCCGCGGGGTGGGGTGTATGTGGGGCAGCCGAATACGCAGAAGTTGTCGGATATGTTGGCGGTGCAGTTCGCGTTGATGGGGGTGCGGCCGCAGGAGTTGTTGGATGCGCAGGTGGCGATCGAGAATGCCTCGATCGGTATGGCGGCGAGCAGTATGGCGTCGGGGAGTATTTCCGCGGATCGGATCGATGGTTTGCGGGAGGGTTTGGCGGTGTTCCGGCGGGAGATGGCGGAGGCGTCGACTGCGCGGATCGCGGCGTTCGTGCCTCGGGTGATCCGGTTGCACGAGGAGTTGGTGGAGGCGTCGGGGAATCGGGTGTTGACCAGTTTGTTCCAGTCGATCCGGCATTTGCTGGAGCCGGTGTATCTGCAGGTGGCGCAGGGTAATCGGGTGGAGGATGTGGAGCGGGCTATTGCGCGGGTGATGAGTTCGCATGGTGAGTTGCTGGATTTTCTGGCGGAGGGTGATCATGCTGCGGCGCAGTCGATCATCGGGAG
>NZ_BDBX01000128.1 GCF_001613205.1 Nocardia sienata NBRC 100364
CCGAGCTCACAACGCCTCCCAGGCGCGAACAGTGACCACCCTGGGGTTCGCCGTCGCAATCGGCCTGCCGCTCATCGTGCTGGTACTCGCGGTCACGCTGCCGGAAGACCGGAATCAGCCACCACCATCGCTCGCCGGGCAACAGATCACCAGCGGTCATACCGCACTCACAACTCCTGACAGCACAGCAAGCGCATCCCCGAACATCCACTACAACCCCGAAGGCTTGCAATGGGTCACGTCTTCCTCGGCGACACACCGCTCACCCGCTGCCGCTACTACCGCCAGGTCTGCGACCTCCCCGCCCGTATCGACCCACCCGAACTCGGCCGCATCGTCATGCCCGCCGGACACACCTGGGCCCTCATGATGCCCTCGGCCCTCGGCTTCGCCGTCAAAAAAGACCTGCAGCGCGGCCACGACCACAACGCCGGCACCGGCGCGGGACCCATCATCTCCCATATCCGGTCCGGCCGGTGGAGCTTCCTCATCCGCCCCGACCTACCCGACGACACCGCCCTGTTCGCCGAAATGTTCGGCTCGACATCTCCGTCGTCCGCACCGGCGCCACCATCGCCCTCCCCTCCCCCACCGACCGCGGCGAACTCTTCCGCCGCTGGATCCAACCCCCACGCTGCCCCTTCCGCCCCTCGGGTCGTCTCGTAATCGACTCGATCCGAGCCTGCGCCGCCCGCAGCGGCTGGCTGCG
>NZ_BDBX01000129.1 GCF_001613205.1 Nocardia sienata NBRC 100364
TTTTACCGTCGGCCCCGACCATGACCTCTCCGTCCCGATTCGGCCGCGTGCAGGCCAATAATCCGGCGAGTTCTTCCTCGCGTGCCCCGTCGAATACGGGTGTCGCGAGATTCGTATCCGCTGCCGCCGAGAGCAACTCGTCGGGCAGGCGTTGCGCCCACTCCGGGCGCGTGCCGTCGGTGAGCCGAACCTCCCAGCCGGTCTTGCCGATCCAGCCGAGGTGGGTTTCCAGGATCTGCCCGATGTTCATACGACGCGGCACACCATGGGTGTTCAAGATGATGTCCACCGGCGTGCCGTCCGGCATGAACGGCATATCCTCGGTGGGGAGGATCTTGCCGATCACACCCTTGTTACCGTGCCGGCCCGCGAGCTTGTCACCGTCCTGGATCTTGCGCTTCTGCGCCACATACACCCGGACCAGCTCGTTCACACCGGGAGGCAGATCATCGTCGTCCTCACGCGAGAACACCCGGATACCGATCACCTTGCCCGACTCACCATGAGGCACCTTCAGCGAGGTATCACGCACCTCACGCGCCTTCTCACCGAAAATCGCCCGCAGCAACCGCTCCTCGGGGGTCAGCTCGGTTTCACCCTTCGGCGTGACCTTGCCGACCAGGATGTCACCATCACGCACCTCGGCACCGATCCGCACGATGCCCCGCTCGTCGAGATCGGCGAGGACCTCGTCGGAA
>NZ_BDBX01000130.1 GCF_001613205.1 Nocardia sienata NBRC 100364
CCTTACCGTCGGAGTTCACCATCCGCTCACCGTCACGGTTGGGCAGGGTCGAAGCGAGCAGACCGCTGAGCTCCTCCTCCTGGGCGCCGTCGAACACCGGGGTGGCGATATTGGAGTCCGCGGGGGCGCTCCACATCTCCTCCGGCAGATTCTTGGCCCAGTCGGGGTTGCCCTCCACCTCCCAGCCGGCTTTACCGATCCAGCCGAGGTGGGTTTCCAGGATCTGCCCGATATTCATACGACGCGGCACACCATGGGTGTTCAAGATGATGTCCACCGGCGTGCCGTCCGGCATGAACGGCATATCCTCGGTCGGCAGGATCTTGCCGATCACACCCTTGTTACCGTGCCGACCGGCGAGCTTGTCACCGTCCTGGATCTTGCGCTTCTGCGCCACATACACCCGGACCAGTTCGTTCACACCGGGAGGCAGATCATCGTCGTCCTCACGCGAGAACACCCGGATACCGATCACCTTGCCGGATTCACCGTGGGGCACCTTCAGCGAGGTATCACGCACCTCACGCGCCTTCTCACCGAAGATCGCCCGCAGCAACCGCTCCTCGGGGGTCAGCTCGGTTTCACCCTTCGGAGTGACCTTGCCGACCAGGATGTCACCATCACGCACCTCGGCACCGATCCGCACGATGCCGCGCTCGTCGAGATCGGCCAACACCTCGTCGGAG
>NZ_BDBX01000131.1 GCF_001613205.1 Nocardia sienata NBRC 100364
CCGATCTGCGCGAACTGCTCGCCTTCGAACACGGCGTGCAGGTGCGGGCCTACTGGGGTCAGGCGGTGCGCACCGCGGACGAGGCGCGCACCCTGCTGTCCGATCTCGGAGCGCACGGGCTCGCGGGAGATCTGTTCGTCGACGGGTCCATCGGCTCGCATACCGCCTGGTTGCGCGACCCGTACGCCGACGACCCCGGGACCGGGGTCTCCTACCTGGACGCCGGGGATATCGCCGCGCATGTGCGGGCCTGTACCGAAGCGGGTGTCCAAGCGGGTTTCCATGCCATCGGTGACGGGGCGCTCGAGGCAGTCGTGGCCGGGTTCGGGCAGGTGGTCGCCGAACTCGGCGGGCCGGCCGTGGCCGCGCGCGGCCACCGGGTGGAGCACGCGGAACTGCTCGACGCCGCGCAGATCGAAGCCCTCGCCACGTGGGGAGTGATCGCCAGTGTGCAACCCGCGTTCGACCTGGCCTGGGGCGGACCCGACGGGATGTACGCCGAACGGCTCGGCGCCACCCGCGCCGCGGCCCTGAACCCGTTCGCTGCCATGGCCGCGGCCGGTGTCTCGCTGGCCATCGGCTCGGATGCGCCGGTGACCGCTCTCGATCCGTGGGCGGCGCTCCGCGCGGCGGTCCACCATCGCACCCCCGGACACGGGCTCTCCCCG
>NZ_BDBX01000132.1 GCF_001613205.1 Nocardia sienata NBRC 100364
ACTGTCCCTGGACAATATCGCCTACCTGATCTACACCTCCGGCTCCACCGGCATCCCGAAAGGAGTGGCGGTCACCCACCGCGGGGTGGCCGATTTCGCGACCGAGTTACACGATCGCTGCACGGTCACGCCGGACTCGCGGGTGTTGCATTTCTCCTCACCGAGTTTCGACGCCTCGGTGCTGGAGTATCTGATGGCGTTCGGTGCCGGGGCGGAGTTGGTGATCGCGGCCCCGGCGATCCGTGGTGGAAGCGAACTGGCCGAACTGTTGCGCACCGAACATGTCACGCACGGGTTCGTCACACCGACGGTGCTGGCCACGCTCGACCCGACCGGTCTGGACGGGTTCACCGAGGTGGTCACCGGGGGTGAGGCCTGCCCACCGGAGCTGGTCACCCGCTGGGCGGTGGGACGGCGACTCTATGACGCGTACGGGCCGACCGAGGCCACGATCATGTCCAATATCAGTGATCGGCTGGTCCCGGATACCCCGGTGACCGTGGGAGGCCCGGTCCGGGGGGTGCACGAGGTCGTGCTCGATGCCCGGCTGCGGCCGGTGCCGGTGGGAGTGGCCGGGGAGTTGTATCTGGCCGGTGCCGGGGTGGCGCGGGGTTATCACGGTCGTGCCGGGCTGACCGCGGCACGGTTCACCGCGGACCCCTACGGC
>NZ_BDBX01000133.1 GCF_001613205.1 Nocardia sienata NBRC 100364
CCCCGCGCCACCCCCGCACCGGCCAGATACAACTCCCCGGCCACTCCCACCGGCACCGGCCGCAGCCGGGCATCGAGGACTGTGACACCGAATCCGATGGTGGGGGTGCCGATAGTGACGATTCCGCCGGGCTGCAGAGCAGGGCTGATGGTGGCTTGGATGGTGGCCTCGGTGGGTCCGTAGGCATTGAACACGTTATGACCGCGGGCCCACCGGGCCGCCACTTCGGGGGAAAGAGCTTCGCCGGCGACAGCGAGGGTATGCAGCGTCTCGAGGCCGGTCGGATCGACGGAAGCAAGTGCGGTAGGAGTGAGGAAGGCGTGGGTTACGTGTTCACTGCGTAGGAGGCGAGCCAGTTCGGCGCCGCCATAGACCGTCGATGGGACAATAACCAGCCTCGCGCCGACACCGAAAGCCATGATCATCTCGTAGATCGAGGCGTCGAAACTCGGTGAAGCCAAATGCGAAATACGGGCATCATCGGTGACAGCGAGGTGTCGCTGTTCCGTGACAGCCAGATCGGCCAACCCTAGGTGGGTGACCGCCACGCCTTTCGGGATGCCGGTGGAGCCGGAGGTGTAGATCAGGTAGGCGATATTGTCCAGGGACAGC
>NZ_BDBX01000134.1 GCF_001613205.1 Nocardia sienata NBRC 100364
GGGGCGGGCAGGCGGATGTATCGGACCGGGGACGTGGTGCGGTGGACCGCGGACAGGCAGCTGGAGTATCTGGGCCGTAACGATTCCCAGGTGAAAGTACGTGGCTTCCGCATCGAACTCGGCGAGATAGACGCCGTCCTGACCTCCGATCCGACGGTCGGTTTCGCCGTCACGTTGGCGCGTACCGGCCTGTCCGGTGACGGTGTACTGGTGTCGTATGTGCACCCGAGCAATGGTGGACCGGTCGACGTATCCGAACTGAAAACCCTTCTCGGCCAGAACTTACCCAGCTACATGGTGCCGGCGGCCGTCACGGTGCTCGACGAGGTCCCACTTACCCCGTCCGGGAAGCTGGATCGGCGGGCGTTACCGGCGCCGGACTTCACCACCACGGTGTATCGGGCGCCGTCGACACCGATGGAAGAGGCTGTAGCGGCGGTGTTCGCGGAGGTGCTCGGTATAGCGCGGGTCGGGGCCGACGACAACTTCTTCGACCTGGGTGGGCATTCATTGACCGCGACCCAGCTCGTGAGCCGGATCCGGACAGTGTTGGAGTTGGAGGTACCGATCC
>NZ_BDBX01000135.1 GCF_001613205.1 Nocardia sienata NBRC 100364
TTTGGAGAATTTCGCGGTCGAACAATCCAGCCGGTATGCGACGTCACCGGATTCGCGGGTGTTGCATTTCTCCTCGCCGAGTTTCGACGCCTCGGTGCTGGAGTATCTGATGGCGTTCGGTGCCGGGGCGGGGTTGGTGATCGCGGGCCCGGCGATTCGGGGTGGTGGCGAGCTGGGTGAGTTGTTGTGTACCGAGCATGTCACGCACGGGTTCGTCACACCGACGGTGCTGGCCACGCTCGACCCTGCGGGTCTGGACGGGTTCGCCGAGGTGGTCGTCGGGGGTGAGGCCTGCCCGCCGGAGTTGGTCGCCCGCTGGGCGGTGGGGCGTCGATTGTATGACGGGTACGGGCCGACCGAGGCCACGATCATGTCCAATATCAGTGATCGGCTGGTCCCGGATACCCCGGTGACCGTGGGAGGCCCGGTCCGGGGGGTGCACGAGGTCGTGCTCGATGCCCGGCTGCGGCCGGTGCCGGTGGGAGTGGCCGGGGAGTTGTATCTGGCCGGTGCCGGGGTGGCGCGGGG